>NZ_WGLM01000005.1 GCF_016125575.1 Limimaricola sp. | reverse complement strand
CTGGGCATTCCCCCGGGGCGGCCAATTCGCGGGCGCATGCGCCTGCGCCTGACCTTCATGAAATCAGCAGGATACCGGACATGACCGCAACTGCCGACCCGTCCGCTTCGACCTCCCGCAAAAGCCTCGCCCAACAGCTTGAACTCGATATGCGGCTGATCGGAATGATCGGCGCCTTCGTTCTGCTGTGCCTAGGCTTTCACCTGTTCACCGGGGGCAACTTCCTGACCCCCCGCAACATCTTCAACCTGACGATCCAGACCGTCTCTGTTGCCATCATGGCGACGGGCATGGTCTTTGTGATCGTCACCCGCAACATCGACCTGTCGGTGGGCTCGCTTCTGGCGACCTGTTCGGCGGTGATGGCGATGACCCAGACGGTCATCCTGCCGCAATTCATGGGTGTGCCGCTGGGCAGTCTCGTGATCGCCCCGGTGGCGATCGTGGCCGGCCTGCTGACCGGCGCGCTGATCGGCGCGGTACAGGGCTGGCTGGTGGGCTATCTCGCAATCCCCTCGTTCATCGTGACGCTGGGCGGCCTGCTGGTTTGGCGCAACGTCGGCTGGTACCTGACCAACGGCCAGACCATTGGCCCGCTTGACCCGACGTTCCAGCTTTTCGGCGGCACCAACGGGACGCTGGGCGAAACCGCATCTTGGGTTGTGGGCGTCCTTGCCGCCATCGCGGCAGTGCTGGCGCTGGTTTCAGCCCGGCGCAACAAGATCCGCCACGAATTCCCGGTCAAACCGATGTGGGCCGAATTCGTGATGGGCGTGATCGTCGTCGCCGCGATCCTTGGTTTCGTGGCCGTGCTCAACGCCTATGACATTCCCTTCAACCGGCTGAAACAGATGTTCGCCGCCGCCGGGCAGACGATGCCCGAGGGCTATACCGCGGGCTATGGGTTGCCGATCTCGGTGCTTGTGCTCATTCTCGTTGCGGTGGCGATGACGGTGGTGGCGCTGAAGACGCGGTTCGGCCGCTACATCTTCGCAACCGGTGGCAACCCTGACGCGGCAGAGCTTTCGGGCATCAACACCCGGCTGCTGACGGTGAAGGTCTTTGCGTTGATGGGCTTTCTCGCCGGGCTGTCCGCCGTGGTCGCCTCGGCCCGCCTGACCTTCCATTCCAACGACATCGGCACGCTGGACGAGTTGCGCGTGATCGCTGCGGCGGTCATCGGCGGCACGGCACTGGCGGGCGGCATCGGCACGATTTACGGCGCCATCCTTGGCGCGCTGATCATGCAGTCGCTGCAATCGGGTATGGCGATGGTCAACGTCGACTCGCCCTTCCAGAACATCGTCGTGGGCCTCGTGCTGGTCTTCGCCGTCTTTATCGACATCGTTTATCGCAAGCGCCTGGGGGTGAAGAAATGAACGTGCAGGGCAAAGTGAACCGCAGCGGCACACCGCTGGTCGAACTGCGCGATATCTCGATCTCTTTCGGCGGTATCAAGGCGGTCGACCATGTTTCGGTCGACCTGCATCCCGGCGAGGTCGTCGGACTTCTGGGCCATAATGGTGCTGGCAAGTCGACGCTGATCAAATGCCTCTCGGGCGCCTATCACATGGATAGCGGCGAGATCCTGATCAACGGAAAGAAGGTCAGCATCAACAACCCGCGCGATGCGCGCCATCTCAACATCGAGACGATCTACCAGACGCTGGCGCTGGCCGATAACCTTGATGCCACGTCCAACCTGTTTCTGGGACGCGAGCTGGTGACGCCGCTGGGCTTTGTCGACGATGCCCGGATGGAGGCCGAGACGCGCAAGATCATGTCGCGGCTCAACCCCAACTTCCGCAAGTTCAAGGACCCGGTCAGTGCGCTGTCGGGCGGTCAGCGTCAGTCGGTCGCCATCGCGCGGGCGGTCTATTTCAACGCCAAGATCCTGATCATGGACGAACCCACCGCCGCGCTCGGGCCGCAGGAAACCAAGATGGTGTCGGAACTGATTCAGGAATTGAAGGCGCAGGGCCTCGGTATCTTCCTGATCGAGCACGACATCCACAACGTCATGGAGTTGTGCGACCGGGCCAGCGTGATGAAGAACGGCCAGCTTGTCGGCACGGTGAACGTGGACGAGGTGACCGACGAGGACATCCTCGGCATGATCATCCTCGGCAAGTCGCCCGACCATCAGGCAGGCTAAGCGATGTTCATCGGGCTGGACCTCGGGACATCGGGGCTCAAGGGGGTCCTGATCGCCCCGGATCAGCGGCTGGTGGCCGAGGCGCATGCGCCGCTGGAGGTCAGCCGCCCGCAGGATGGCTGGTCCGAACAGGACCCGGCCGACTGGATCGCCGCGGCCGAGGCCGTGCTGGCCGCACTGGCCGCGCAGGCCGACCTGTCGGGCGTGCTGGGCATCGGCCTGTCGGGGCAGATGCATGGCGCCACCCTGCTGGACAAGGCCGACGCGGTGCTGCGCCCCTGCATCCTGTGGAACGATACCCGCGCCGCGGCCGAGGCGGCCGCGCTTGACGCAGACCCGCGGTTTCGCGCGATCACCGGCAACATCGTCTTTCCCGGTTTCACCGCGCCCAAGCTGATGTGGGTGAAGGCCAACGAGCCGAAGGTCTGGGCGCGCATCGCCAAGGTGCTGCTGCCCAAGGATTACCTGCGGCTGTGGCTGACCGGCGAGGCGGTGGGCGAGATGTCCGATGCCGCCGGGACAAGCTGGCTTGATACCGGGAAACGGGACTGGTCGGACGACCTGCTGGCCGCCACCGATCTGGGCCGTGGGCATATGCCGCGCCTTGTCGAGGGCAGTGCCGTGTCCGGCACCGTGCGCGACGATCTGGCCGCGCGCTGGGGCCTGCCGCGGGGCGTGGTGGTGGCGGGTGGCGGCGGCGACAATGCCGCCAGCGGCGTCGGCGTGGGCGTGGTCAACGCCGGCGACGGTTTCGTCAGCATCGGCACCTCGGGCGTTCTTTTCGCGGCCTCGGCGGCCTATCAGCCGGCGCCGGAAACCGCCGTTCACACCTTCTGCCACGCGCTGCCGGGCACGTGGCACCAGATGGGCGTGATCCTTGCCGCGGCCGATGCGCTGAACTGGTTCGCGCATGTGCTGGGCAGCCCTTCGTCGGCGCTGACGGCCGACCTAGGCCCGTTGCAGGCGCCGGGCCACGGCCTGTTCCTGCCCTACCTGGGGGGCGAACGGACCCCGCACAACGACGCCCGCATTCGCGGCGCCTTCCTGCATTTGGACCACGCGACCGACCGCGCGCAGATGGTGCGCACGGTGATGGAGGGCGTGGCACACGCCTTCCGCGACAGTTTCGACGCGCTGACCGCCACCGGGACGAAGATCGAACGGCTGATCGCGGTCGGCGGCGGGTCGAAATCCGACTACTGGGTGCAAGCGATTGCCACGGCGCTGGACCTGCCTATCGGCTTGCCGATCGCGGGCGATTTCGGCGGTGCCTTCGGCGCGGCGCGCCTTGCGCTGATGGCCGCGACCGGGGCAGGGGCCGAGGTGGCCACGCTGCCGCAGATTGCCCGGGTGATCGAACCCGATCGCGCGCTGGTGCCCGCCTTTGCCACGGCCCATGCCCGCTACCGCGCCGCTTATGCTGCCCTGAAGGGCCTGAACTGAGGACTAGTCATGACCGATTTCTTCAAGGGCATCGCGCCCATCCGCTACGAGGGCCCGCAAAGCGCCAACGACTTCGCCTTCCGTCACTACAACCCCGACAAGGTGGTGATGGGCAAGACGCTGAAGGACCACCTACGCTTTGCCGTCGCCTACTGGCACAGCTTTGCGTGGCAGGGCGGCGACCCCTTCGGCGGACAGACGTTCGAGCGGCCCTGGTTCGGGGACGGCATGGCCAAGGCCAAGCTGAAGGCCGACGTGGCCTTCGAGATGTTCCAGATCCTTGGCGCACCCTATTTCTGCTTTCACGATGCCGACGTGCGGCCCGAAGGCGCGGATTTTGCCGAGAACACGCGCAACCTGGAGGAAATCGTCGACTATTTCGGGGAAAAGATGGCGACGACGGGCGTCAAGCTGCTGTGGGGCACGGCCAACCTCTTTACCCACCGCCGCTTCATGGCCGGCGCCGCGACCAACCCCGACCCGGATGTCTTTGCCTTCTCGGCGGCCACCGTTAAGACCTGCATGGACGCCACGCTGAAGCTCGGCGGCGAGAACTACGTCCTCTGGGGCGGGCGCGAGGGCTATGAGACGCTGCTCAATACCGACATGGGCAAGGAGCGCGCCCATGCCGGCCGCTTCCTGCAGATGGTCGTCGACTACAAGCACAAGATTGGCTTCAAGGGCACGATCCTGATCGAGCCCAAGCCGCAGGAACCCTCCAAGCACCAGTACGACTATGATGTCGCCACCGTTTACGGCTTCCTCAAGGAGTTCGGGCTGGAAGGCGAGGTGAAGGTGAACATCGAGCAGGGCCATGCGATCCTCGCCGGTCACACGTTCGAGCATGAACTGGCGCTGGCGCGCGAGCTGGGCATTTTCGGCTCGATCGACATGAACCGCAATGACTACCAGTCGGGCTGGGATACCGACCAGTTCCCGAACAACGTGCCGGAAATGACGCTGGCCTATTACGAGGTGCTGCGCGCGGGCGGATTCACCACTGGCGGCACGAACTTCGACGCCAAGCTGCGCCGCCAGAGCCTTGATCCCGAGGACCTGATCCTGGCCCATGTCGGCGGCATGGATGCCTGCGCGGCGGGACTGAAGGCGGCGGCGGCGATGCTGGAGGATGGCAAGCTGGAAGCGGCGCGCGACGCCCGCTATGCCGGCTGGGAGGCACCCGCCGCCAAGGCCATGTTGACGAGCGACCTGGACGCGATCGCGCAGCGGGTGCTCGACGAGAGCATCAACCCCAGCCCGCGCTCGGGCCGGCAGGAACGGCTGGAAAACCTCGTCAACCGCTACCTCTAGGCCGGTTTTCCGCTGGAAAACCGGCGCCTCCGGCGGGAGTATTTGCGGCAAGATGAAGCCGGGGGCTGGGATGCGGGACATCAGGGAAGAGGCGCGCGCGATCTTCATGGCGGGTGTGGCGGCCGCCGATCCGTTCGACGCGGTGGCGCGCACGCTGGCCGACCGCGCGCAAAGCCCTGCGCTGATCTTGGCGGTGGGCAAGGCCGCCCGGCGGATGGCCGAGGCGGCGCTGGCCCGGTTTCCCGGCACGCCCTGCCTTGTCGTGACCAATGACGAGAATGCGCGCGCCTTGCCGGGCGCGCAGGTGCTGGCCAGCGGCCACCCGGTGCCCGATGCACGCGGCGCCGCGGCGGCCGAGACAGTGATCCGCGCGGTGCAGGCGCTGACCGGGCCGCTTCTGGTACTGGTCTCGGGGGGCGGATCTGCCCTGCTGCCTGCGCCAGTGGCGGGGGTTAGCCTGCAGGACAAGGCCGAGGTCAGCCGGCTGTTGTTGGCGTCGGGTGCCGATATCCGGGCGATGAACCTTGTCCGGCAGAACCTGTCGCGGCTGAAGGGTGGGGGTCTTGCCCGGCTGGCCGCGCCCCATCCCGTCACCGCGCTGATCCTGTCGGACGTGGTGGGGGATGATCTTTCGACCATCGCCAGCGGGCCGACGGTGGCACCCCTGGGTGGCCCGGCAGAGGCGCGCGCGGCGCTGGTGCGGTTCGGGATCTGGGACAGGGTGCCCGCCCCGGTGCGCACCCACCTGGGGCAGGCGGCCCCCGCCGGGCCGCTGCCGCCGGTCGAGAACCAGTTGATCGGCTCGAACGCGCAGAGCCTGGCCGCGATGGCCGCGGCCAGCCCCGGCGCGCGGGTTATCTCTCGGCCCATCGAGGGCGACGTGGCCGCCGCGGCGCGCGCCATCTGCGATGCCGCGGGGCCGGGCGTGACCCTTTGGGGTGGCGAGACGACGGTGGTGCTGCGCGGGCAGGGGCGCGGCGGGCGCAACCAGGAACTGAGCTTGCGCATCGCGGCCGAGGCCGCGCGGCGCGGCTGGCCCGCGCCCTGGGCCTGCCTGCAGGGCGGAAGCGACGGTCGCGACGGGCCGACGGACGCGGCGGGCGGGCTGGTGGATGACGGCACGCTGGGGCGGATCGCGGCGGCGGGGCTGGACCTGGACCGGATCCTTGCCACGAACGACAGCTATACCGCGCTGGCCGCCGCGGGCGATCTGCTGATGACCGGGGGCACCGGGACCAACGTGGCCGACCTCGGCGTGCTGATCCGGCCCTGAAACGCGAAAGGGCGCGGCCCCCTTCAGGACCGCGCCCCCCGTTTTCAGATCATGACCCTCAGTTCAGGTCGGTCTTGTACTGCGCGGCAAGTTGCGCATTGACGTCGGCCACAGCCGAGCGCAGCGCGGCCAGCATTTCCTTGCCGCCGTCGACGTTGTTCTCGAACCAGGTGTAGACCGGCTCGGCCGCCTTGGCGAACTGGGCCTTCTCGTCGGCGGTGGGCACGTAGACCTCGCCACCGGCAGCCTTGAACGCGTCATAGGCCGGGATCGACTTGCGCTTGGGGCTGGCGAAAGTGGCCTGCTGCAGCGCGTAGAAGCCGTCATCGACGATCTTGCGCATGTCTTCGGGCATCGCCATGAACTTGTCGTTCGACATCCACCAGAAGGCGCCCATGTAGCTGTGGTTGTCCAGCGTCAGGTACTTCAGGCCGGCATCGGGGAACTTCATGTTCATGATGTCGGTGATGCCGTTGGCGGTGCCTTCAACCACGCCGGTCTGCAGCGAGGTGAAGAGTTCCGGCCATGGAATCGGCGTCGGGCTGGCGCCAAGCGCACGGGTCAGCTCCTGCGGCAGGTCGGCCGGCACGGTACGCATCTTCAGGCCGGCCATGTCGGCGGGCGTGTGGATGGTGTGCTCGGTATTGGCGAACGAACGCCAGCCGCCGGTGTTGCCGATGGTCATCAGCCGGATCTTGCCGCCAGAGGCGTCAAGCGCGGCCTTGCGCATCGTTTCGACGAACGGGCCCGACAGCACGGCTTCGGCCACGCGGTCGTCGTTCATCAGGTAAGGCAGGTCGAGGACCTGCACGAACGGGAAGATCGACGCAGCACCGCCCGAAGTGGAGATGTAGACGTCGATTGAGCCGTCGGCGACGGCCTGAAGGCATTCCTCGCCGGTGGCACACAGCTGCGTGCCCATGAAGATCTCGACCTTGATCGCCCCGTTCGAGGCGTTCTCGACGTAGTTCTTGAACACGGTCAGACCGTCATAGTCCTCGTCCTGTTCGTTCGAGTTGGCGGTGGCGCGAATGGTGTATTGCTGCGCGAAAGCACTCACCGCCCCCCCGCCGATCAGCGCTGCGGTCAGCAGCACTCTTGTCAGACCCTTAAGCATTGGTTTCCTCCCTATTTGCTATGGTCGGTCATTGGGCGAAGCCCGCAAGACGCGGGATCGTCATCGAAATGAAGGGGAAATAGGTAATCAGGAAGATCACCAGAATTTCCACCAGCAGGAACGGCATGATCGCCTTGACGATGGTCTCTACTCGTTCGCCGCTGACGGATGACGCGACGAACAGCACCAGCCCCATCGGCGGTGTGGCAAGGCCCACGGTCAGGTTCACCGACATGATGATGGCGAAGTGCACCGGGCTGACGCCGAGGCCGATGAAGATCGGGGCAAGGATCGGCCCGAGGATGATGATCGCCGGCCCTGCATCAAGGAACATGCCTACCACGAACAGCAGGATGTTGATGAGAAAGAGCAGGATCAACGGATTGCTCGACAGGCCAAGGATGCTGTGGGTCAGGATCTCGGGCGCGTGTGACAGGCTCACGACGGTTTTGAACGCCACCGCCGCGCCGACTAGCAGCAGCACGGCCGAGGTGCCCAGCGCCGACCGCGACAGGACGCCTGCAAGATCCTTCAGCGTCATCGAATGAAGGATGAAGAAGCTGATGACCAGCGCATAGGCCACGGCAACGGCACTTGCCTCTGTCGGGGTCGAGACCCCCAGAAGGATGCCGCCGAGAATGATGATCGGCGTTTGCAACGGTGCGACGGCCTTCTTGCAGATCAGCCGGAAGTCATGGCTGGCGCGCCGCCGCATCCAAAGCAGGAAAAGATGCGCCAGCGGCAGGCCCACCACGAAGACCGCCCAACCGGGGATCGCACCGGCGGCATCAAAACCAATCGCCCAGCGCGCAAGGCTGTAGATGCCCCAGATGATGGCCGCGAAATTCACCCGCAGCAGCACGAAGCTGACCCAGTATTCCAGCCCGGTAATGGTCTGGTTGGCATGCACGATCCGCTCGGCCTTGGGCAGGTCGTAGCGGTCGGCCATCAGCACCACGACCAGCATCAGGCCAAGGCCCACCAGCAGGCCCGGCACGATCCCGGCCAGAAACAGCGCCGCGACGCTTTCGCCCATCACGTAGGCATAGATGATCATGATGCCCGAGGGCGGGATGATCGGCCCGATGACCGAACTTGCCGCCGTCAATGCCGCGGCGAAACGACGGGTATAGCCGTTCTTTTCCATCGCCGGGATCAGGGTGGAGCCCAGTGCGCTGACATCGGCCACGGCCGACCCCGACATGCCCGCGAAGAGGATCGAGGACAGGATGTTGACGTGGGCAAGGCCGCCACGCAGGTGGCCCATGAAGGCCTGGCTGAAATCGACCAGCCGCGTAGTGATGCCGCCGCGGTTCATGATCTCGCCTGCCAGCATGAAGAACGGCAGCGCCATCAGCGGGAAGCTGTCCATGCCGGAATAGACGTTGCGGTAAAGCACGGCGAGGTCGCGGCCCTGGCCGTTGAGCATCAGCAGCGCGCCGGGGGCGGCCAGCAGGGCAAAGACCACCGGCAGGCCGACCATGATCAGGACGAGAAAGACGGGAAGAAACCAGATCAGCATCAGTCGGCCCTCGCCACATCGGGGTCGGCCAGCTGCGTCAGGCGGTCACCGGCCCCGAAGAGGGTGATGACCTGACGCAGGATCAGCTCGACATTGATAAGGATCAGCATCCCCATGCCCAGCGCGAGCGAGGCATAGGCCCATGAATTGCGGAACCGGATCTGCTGACCGCCGAAAAGGTCGAACGGCAGCCGCAGCGACGGGCTGGTGCCGCGCCCGGTCAGGCTGAAGACATGGCTCCAGACGCCCTTCTGGAACATGATCACCAGCACGCCCAGCGAGATGGCCAGCAGGATCAGCGACAAGATCGCCGAAATGGTCCGGGGCAGGGCGCGGCCCAGCATGTCGATCGAGACGAAGCCGCCCTGCCGGTAGGCCAGCGGCGCCATCAGCCCGGTCATCCAGAGCATACCGAAGCGCGCGCCTTCCTCTGTCCAGGCCGGCGCGTCGTTAAGGACGTAGCGGAAGAACACCTGACCCAGGATCAGGCACACCATCACCGACAAGGCGATCACCGCCAGAATACGGCCCACGGCAAGAATTACCGTGTTGAGCCGTTCGAGGGGCCAAAGGACCCCGAACAACAGCGCCATGCGGCACCCTCCCTGATCGCGGCCCCCTCCCCGGGGCCGGTTTCTTTTCGCGGGGTCTTGCTAGGCCCCGCGTCCGAAATGCCCGTAACTGCCGCCATGAAATACCAGCGGCACGCCGGGCGCATGATGGGCGCGGATCACCCGGCCCACCACGATGTCATGATCGCCGGCATGATGCGCGGCCTCGAAATTGCACTCGAAGATCGCCAGCACACCCGAGAGCAGCGGCACACCGGCATTGTTGGGCGTCCAGTCCAGGCCGTCAAAAGCGGTCTTGGAGCGGGTGAAGGCGTCGCAGACATGCTTTTGATCCGCGGCCAGTACATGGATGGCAAAGCGCGGCGCGCGGGCGAAATGCTCGAACCGGCGCGAATGGCGCGAAGGCGACCACAGCACCAGCGGCGGGTCGAGCGAGACGCTGGCAAAGCTGTTGGCAGTGATGCCCATCGGCCCCTCTTCGGTGATCGTAGTGATCACCGTCACGCCCGTCGTGTAGGCGCCAAGAGCCCCGCGAAAGGACTGCGAATCCTCGACGGGCGAGAAGCTGTTGTTCAGGATGGCGGGGCCGGCGTCCATGTCAGGCTACCTCTTGGCCAAGCGCGGCCGTGTAAAGTTCGTACCAGGTCTGCCGGTCCATCCTGACGCGCAACGCGTCGGAAAGGCGTGCAATTCGCCCCAGATTGTTGGTGCCCATCACGGGCAGGATACGTGCCGGATGCGCAAGCAGCCACGCCACCGCCACGGCACTGGCATCCACGCCATGACGCGCTGCGACCTCGGCCATCTTGCCCTGCAACACGACGTTGCCCGGCTGTCCGCCGACCAGCGCACCGCCGCCCAGCGGCGACCACGCCATCAGCGGGGTTCCGTGGCGCTGGTGAAACGCCACGTCGCCGTTGGTGAAACCCTGATGTGCCAGCAGGCTGAGTTCGATCTGGTTGGTCAGCAGCGGCGTCTTCATCGCCGATTGCAGCAACTCCCAGTCCCACGGGCGGAAATTGGACACGCCAACGGCCCGCACCTTGCCCGACTGCACAAGCTCGTCCAGCGCGGCGCCGGTGACGGCATGGTTCATCATCGGGTCGGGGCGGTGGATCAGCAGAAGGTCGATGTAATCGGTGTTCATCAGCCGTAGCGAGGCATCGACCGAGGCCGTGATATGCGACCGCCCGGTGTCATAATACTTCACCCGCGCATCTGCGTGCCGGCCCGCCGGGGCGACGATGCCGCATTTCGTGACAAGCTCGATCTTGTCACGCAGGCCGCTGCCCTTCAGCGCATGGCCCAGAATCTCTTCGGCCATGTAGCCGCCATAGATATCGGCCTGGTCCATCGTGGTGATGCCCTGCTCAAGGCAGGCCTCGATCTTGGCGCGCACATGGGCGGGCGAGGTATCGGCATCGTCGTCCAGCCGCCACATGCCGTAGACGATTCGGCTGAGCGTCAGGTTCTTGTCGAAACGCACCCGTTCCATCAGCGGCGCACCCCACAGCCCAGCGGTGTCGCCGGCGTTTCGGCCGGCACCCGACCATAGACATGGGGGAGCGATACCGTTGTCAACTCCGGCAGGACGCGGGTGCCGAAATGGCGCGCCTCGTCGATATGCGGATAGCCCGACAGGATGAAGGCGCGGATGCCCATCTTGCGGTAGTCCTCCAGCGCGCTCAGCACCTGGTCGGTGGAGCCTACCAGCGCCGCGCCGCAGCCCGACCGCGCGCGGCCCACGCCGGTCCACAGGTTCGGCTCGACATAGCCGAACTGGTCGGCCAGCTCGCGCGCACGGGACTGGTGCGACACGCCCAGGCTGATCGAATCATGCGCCCGGTCGCGGATCAGCTTGCCGTATTCGTCGTCCAGCTTGCTGACGAGATGCTCGGCATATTCCTTCGCCTCGGCCTCGGTATCGCGGACGATCATGTGCACCCGCAGCCCGTAATCGAGCGTGCGGCCATGCGCCTCGGCGCGTGCATGGACCGCGCGCATCCGCTCGGCCAGCATGTCCTTGGTCTCGGGCCACATCAGGTAGACGTCGCACTGCGCGCCGCACAGCTCCAGCGCGTCGGGCGAATAGCCCCCGAAATAGAGAAGCGGGCCGCCGTTCTGCTGGTAGGGCTTGGCCGGATCGGTCGTCAGACCCGAAAACTGGTAGATCTCGCCCTGATGCTCGATCGTGTCCTGCGTCCAGGCCTGCCGCAGGATCTGCACCACTTCGTGGCTGCGGCGGTAGCGGAAGGCGCTGTCGGCCTTCTCGCCCGGAAAATCCGAACTGATCACGTTCAGCGTCAGCCGGCCCTTGAGCATGTGGTCCAGCGTGGCGACCGTGCGCGCCAGCATGATCGGATGCATCTCGCCGCAGCGGATGGCGGCAAGGAAGTTGATGCTGCTGGTCAGCGGCGCCATGCCGGCTACGAAGCTGAGCGTATCCTGCCCGACCTGATAGGACGAGGGGGCCAGGATGTTGCGAAAGCCCTGCTTTTCGGCCTCCAGCACGATGTCGCGGCAATGCTCGAAGCTGGACCGCAGCTCGCCGTCGGGGACGCCGAGATATTCGTAGTCATCCGAGCAAAGGGCCGAGAACCATGACACTTCCGCGCCATCCAGATCGGCGCTGGTAACCGGGACAACCTGTTGGGACGCTGCCATCGACTCTGTTCCTCTCCCCTCGATTTGCACTTGCGTAGCATCCCAAAACGAATGCATCAATAGTGTATCAATTCGGGACGCAACATGAGTGTGCAGGCGGGCAGAGGCGATCCGGGACGGGGATCGCTGCCGAAATACATCCAGATCAGCGAGATGCTGATTCGCCGGATCGCCGCTGGGCAACTGGCCGATGGCACGCGCCTGCCGCCCGAGCGCGAGATGGCGCAGGGCCTTGGCATCGCCGTGGGCACGTTGCGCAAGGCGCTGGCCGATCTCGATGAAAAGGGCCTGCTGCACCGGGTGCAGGGGTCGGGCAACTACATTCGCACCCGGCCGGAAGTGGCCAGCCTTTATGCGTTTTTCCGGCTGGAGCGGGTCGAGGGCGGGGGGCTGCCCACGGCCGAGGTCCTCTCGCTCGACCTGATGGGCAAACCGTCCGATGCGCCCGATTTCGGACCTTCGACGCTGGCGCACCGAATCAGGCGCCTGCGGCGTCTGGACGGCGAGACCGTGGCGCTGGAGGAAATCTGGCTCGACGCGAGTCATGCCCAGGCAATCGCGGCGGGCGAACTGGTCGAATCACTGTATCTCTACTACCGCCGCGCGCTGGGCCTCGTGATCACCCGCGCCGAAGACCGGGTCGGTGCCGCGCCGATGCCGGACTGGACGCCGCCCGCCGCGCCGTTGCCGGCCGGCGCGACGGCAGGCTTCATCACCCGGCTGGCCTGGGCCCAGACCGGGGCACGCGCGGAATATTCGCGCACATGGTTCGATTCTGAAAAGGCGGTCTATGTAAACCGCATGGGAAGGGGCTGACTAAATTGAAGAAGATCAACTATGGCCTGATCGGCTGCGGGATGATGGCGCAAGAGCACGTCCGCAACATTGCGCTGCTGCCGGAGGCGCGCGTCGCCGCCGTCTTTGACCCGGTCGATGACCTGGCACGGCAGGCCGCCGCGCTGGCGGGTGGCGCCGAGGTGATGGCCTCGTTCGAGGCGCTGCTGGCGCGCGACGATCTGGATGCGCTGGTCATCGCCAGCCCCAACTTCCTGCATGTCCCGCAATTGCAGCAGATCGCGGCCAGCGCTCCGCGCCCGGTGCTGGTGGAAAAGCCACTTTATACCGATCCCGCGCAGGCGGCCTGGGTCGCCGAATTCGCGAAAACCTATCCGGCGCCGGTCTGGGTGGCGATGGAATACCGCTACATGCCCCCCGTCGCCGCGCTGATCGCGCAGGCCGAGGCCGCGACGGGCGGCATCCGGATGTTCACGATCCGCGAACATCGCTTTCCCTTCCTGCCCAAGATCGGCGACTGGAACCGCTTCAACGCCAATACCGGCGGCACGCTGGTGGAGAAATGCTGCCATTTCTTCGACCTGATGCGGCTGGTGCTGCGGTCGGACCCGGTGCGCGTGATGGCCAGCGCCGGACAGGCTGTGAACCACCTTGACGAGACCTACGACGACCGGACCCCTGACATCTGGGACAATGCCTATGTCATCGTCGATTTCGCCAACGGCGCGCGGGCCATGCTGGAGCTGTGCATGTTCGCCGAAGGCTCGCGCTATCAGGAGGAAATCAGCGCGGTCGGCCCCACCGGCAAGATCGAGGCGCTGGTGCCCGGACCGGGGCGGTTCTGGCCGCCGCACCTTGGCGAGCCGCCCACCGCGCAGTTGATCGTCAGCCCGCGTCACCCGAAGGGCCCCGAAATGCGCGAGATCCCGGTGGATCCGGCGCTGCTCGCCGCGGGCGACCACAACGGCTCGACCTTCTACCAGCACCAGAAATTCGCGGCCGTCGTGCGGGGCGAGGGCACGCCGGAGGTCACGCTGCATGACGGCGCGATGGCGGTAGCCATAGGCCTTGCGGCGCAGGAATCGGCCCGCACCGGGCAGGCCGTCACGCTTTAGCCGCCGCGGTTGACCACGTTCACTGGGTCGGCCTCGGCCTCGGACAAAAGCCATGCGCGGAAGGCGCCCGCGTCGGGGTGGGCGCCGCCCGCCTCGGGCAAAAGCAGGTGAAACGCCTCGGCCACCGGCACCCCAAGGTCGAGCGGGCGCACCAGCCGTCCGCCCGCCAGCGCGCCCGTCGTCATCGACGAGCGGCCCAGCGCCACGCCCACCCCCGCCTCGGCCAGTGCGAAGGCCATCAGCGAGGTATCCACTTGCAGCCCCGGCCCCTGCGCCGACACCCCCGCCGTGGCCAGCCAGCGCCCCCAGCCCTCTTCGTAGCCCAGCACGTGCAGCAGGCATTGGCCCGCGATGTCCTCGGGCGTGGTTACGAGATCGGGCAGGCAAAGCGGCTCCAGCACCTCCCAGGTCAGCCGGTCGCTGCGAAAGCCGGGCCAGGGGCCGGTGCCATAGCGGATGTCGAGGTCGTAGCGGTCCTTGTCGCTGCCCTCGTTCCAGACGCTGGAGACCAGCCTCAGCGCCCGGCCCGGATGCGCGTCGCGCCAGCGCGGCAGGCGCGGGGCCAGCCATGTCACGGCGAAACTGGTGGCCACCCGCACCGTCAGAACGCGCGCGCGCCGGGTGCCAAACACCTCCTCGGTGCCCTCGGCCAGCCGTGCGAAGGCATCGCGCAGCTTGGGCACATAGGCCGCGCCCACCTTGGTCAGCGTCAGGCTTCGCGGCCCGCGTTCGAACAGTGGCGCACCCAGCGCCTGTTCCAGCAGGCGCACCTGCTTGCTGACCGCCGCCTGCGTCAGGTGCAGTTCGGCGGCCGCATGGGTAAAGCTGAGATGCCGCGCCGCGGCCTCGAAGGCGCGCAGCCAGGGCAGCGGGGGAAGCTGTGCCATGCGCGGCAGGTTAGCATGACCGAGCCATAACGAAAACGGGGTCATTGGCATCGAATGTGTCGTTTGTCGCGCGGGCCACCTTGGCACAAGGATCGCGCCACCACCGCTTTCACGAAGGTCGCCACCATGGTCCAGATCGCCCCCGCCGAACCGCTCGTCACCGCGCTGCCGCGCCCGGCGACGTTCCAGATTTCCCCCTCCGCGCGCCTGCGCCCCTCGCCCTTCTTCGAGGCGACGGTGGCCGAAGGCGTGACGGCGATGACCACCTACAACCACATGCTGATGCCCACCTCCTACGGCCACCCGGAAGAGGAATACTGGCGGCTGATCAACGGCGTCTCGATGTGGGACGTGTCCTGCGAGCGGCAAGTGCAGCTTGCCGGCCCCGATGCGGGGCGGCTGGCGCAGATCCTCGCCACCCGCGACCTGTCGAAATGCAAGGTCGGGCAGGGCAAGTACGTGGCGCTGTGCAACCATGACGGCGTGCTGATCAACGACCCGATCCTGCTGAAGCTGGACGAGGACCGCTACTGGCTGTCCATCGCCGACAGCAACATCTGGTTCTGGGCCCGCGCCATCGCCGCCGAACGCGGCCTGCGGGTGGAGGTCAGCGAGCCTGACGTGTCGCCGCTGGCCGTGCAGGGGCCGCGGGCCGAGGACGTGGTGGCCAGCATCTGCGGCGACTGGGTGCGCGACCTGAAATATTTCTGGTTCAGGGAGACCGAGATCGCCGGCATTCCCGTGGCGGTGCAGCGGTCCGGCTGGTCGAAACAGGGCGGGTTCGAGATCTACCTCAAGGAGGCCAGCCGCGGGGCCGAACTGTGGGCCATCGTGAAGGAGGCGGGCCAGCCCTACGGCATCGGCCCCGGCAACCCCAACTGGGTGGAGCGGATCGAAAGCGGCCTGGTCTCTTACGGCGGCGATACCGACGGGCAGACCAACCCCTTCGAGGTGCGGATGGGCAAATACGTGGACCTGCACGTGCCCGACGACACCATCGGCATTCAGGCCCTGCGCCGGATCGCCGCCGAGGGGCCGAAACGCCATTCGCTGGGCATTCGCCTTGACGGCGGGGCGCCCGCCGCGCCCGCCTTCCGCTGGAACGACATCGTGGTCGACGGCATCAAGGCGGGCGACCTGACCAACTGCGCCTGGTCGTGGCGGCTGGAGCAGAACATCGGCTTCGCCCTTGTCTCGGTCGCGCTGCAACCGGGCGACCGGGTGACGGTGCTGCGCGAGGACGGCCCGATGGGCGGCACGCTTTGCGAGATCCCGTTTCTCTGATCGGGGCCGGTCAGGCGGGGCTGTCGGCCTCGCCTGGCGGTTCCGGTCTGACGCGGAACACCGCACAATAAAGCGCCGGCGCGAAGAGCAGGGTAATCAGCGTGCCGGCGATGATGCCGCCCATCATCGCATAGGCCATCGGCCCCCAGAACACCTCTTGCGAGATCGGGATCAGGGCAAGGCTCGCAGCCGCGGCGGTCAGCAGGATCGGCCGCGCGCGGCTGTCCGAGGCGCCCAGCACCGCGTCCCACGCGCCCATGCCGCCCTCGCGCAGCACCTCGATCTCGTGGACCAGGATGATCGCGTTGCGGATCAGGATGCCGACCAGCGCCAACACGCCAAGAATCGCGACAAAGCCCAGCGGCGCGCCGGAGGGCACCAGCGCCGCCACGACCCCGATCAGGCCCAGCGGTGCCACGGCCAGCACCACGAACATGCGCCGGAACCCCTGCACCTGAACCATTACCAGCGTCAGCATGACCAGCAGCATCAGCGGCACCACCGCGATGATCGGTGCCTGGCTTTGTGCCGAGCTTTCCACGGTGCCGCCCGTCACCAGCTTGTAGCCTGCGGGCAGGGCGGCCGCGAAATCTGCAATTTTCGGGGCCAGCGCCTTGGCGATGGTATCGGGCTGGGCATCGGTAGAAATCGCCGCCTTGACGGTGATCGTCGGCACCCGGTCGCGTTGCTGGATCTCGGGCTGTTCGGTCGTCCATTCAAGGCTGGCAAAGCTGGTCAGCGGAATCGGCACGCCCGCGGCATTGCCCAGTTGCAGGCTCTGCAACCCGGCCAGCGAGGCCCGGTCGGCGCCCGCGCCGCGCGCCAGCACGTCGATCAGGACCCGCCCATCGCGCAGTTCCGTCACGTTCAGCCCGTCGTAAAGCCCGTTGAGCGCGCGGGCCACGTCCGTCTGCGTCAGGCCCAATTGCCGCAGCTTGTCCTGGTCAAGCACCACGCGCGCCACCCGCGCCGGTTCGTTCCAGTCCAGCGTCACGTCTTTCAGCCGCGCATCACCCGCCACCAGCGCGGCCAGATCGCGCGCATGGTCGCGCAGCACCGCCGGATCGGGGCCGGAAATGCGGTACTGCACCGGCTTGCCCACCGGCGGGCCAAGCTCGAGATACTTGGCGAAGACCTCGACCCCGGTCAGCCCCTTGGAGAAGTCTTCCACCGCGGCCTTCAGTGCGTCGCGGTCCTTCAGGCTGGGCGTCACGATGACGATCTGCCCGGCATTGGGCCCCGGCGTGCCCAGATCCAGCGCGAGGACGAAACGCGGCGCCGACCGGCCGACGTAGGTGGCCCATGATGCCGCCTCGGACCGGCTGGCAAGGAAGGTGTCCAGTTTCGTCATCACGGCATCGGTCGCCGCGATCGAGGCATTCTGGCGCAGTGTCACGTCAAGGATCAGCTCGGGTCGGTCGGATGTCGGAAAGAACTGTTGTTCCACGAACTTCATGCCGAAGACCGCGCCGCCGAAAGCCACCAGCGTCACCGCGATGGTCAGCCATTTCGCACGCATCGCGCCGGCCAGCACGCGGCGGAACGCCCGGCGCAAACGGCCCGGCCCGGCATGGGCATGGGCCAGTTGCCGCGGCAGGAACGTGGTGCCGAGGATCGGCGCGAAGAGGACCGCGACGATCCAGCTCAGCACCAGTGACGAGGCGATCACCCAGAACAGCGAATTGGTATATTCCCCGGCTTTCGACCCGTTGAAGCCGATCGGGATGAAGCCTGCCACCGTCACCAGCGTGCCGGTCAGCATCGGGAAGGCAATGGAGGTCCAGGCGTGGCTTGCGGCCTTCTTCAGCCCGTCGCCCGCCTCCAGCCGCGAGATCATCGTTTCGATGGTGATCATCGCGTCATCCACCAGCAGCCCCAGCGCGATGATCAGCGCGCCCAGCGAGATGCGCTGCAACGCGATATCCATCATCTGCATGAAGACAAAGGTCAGCGCGAGCACCAGCGGGATCGTCATTGTCACGACAAGGCCCGCGCGCATGCCCAGCGAAATGAAGGATACCGCCAGCACGATCACCACTGCCTCGACCAGCGCCTTGAGGAAGTGATCGACCGAATCGGCCACCACCTTGGGCTGATCGGCAACCTTGTGCATCTCCAGCCCGATCGGCAGCTTGGCCGCGATTCCGGTCATCAGCGTGTCCAGCTTTTCGCCGAAGTCCAGGATATTGCCGCCCGGCCTCATGCCAATGGCCAACGACAAGGCCGGCTTGCCATCGAACCGCACAAGGCTGCTGGGCGGGTCGGCGTAGCCCGGCGTCACGTCGGCCACGTCAGACAGGGCGAAATAGGTGTCGCCCACACGCAGGTTGGTGTCGGCCAGTGCTGCGGGCGAGGTGAACTGGCCCGTCACGCGGACAAGGATCTGCTCTTCTCCCGTGCGCACCACGCCAGACGGCACGATGGCATTCTGCTTGGCCAGCGTGTCCAGCACCTGCCGCTCGCTCAGACCAAGGGCTGCCAGCTTGCGCACCGAGAACTCGATATGCACCTGCTGGTCCTGCGTGCCGATCAGGTCCACCTTGCCGGCATCTTTCAGTTGCAGCACCGCCGCGCGGATATCCTCGACCCGGTCCTGCACCTCGCGCGGGGTGAAGCCGTCCGAGGTGAAGGCGTAGATATTGCCGAAGACATCGCCGAAATCGTCGTTAAAGCCGAAGCCGGCGAATTCCGAGGGCATTTGCCCCCGGATGTCGGACATCATCTGGCGGACGCGGGTCCATGTCGCGCGTACCTCCGGCGCCGGCGTGGTGTCGCGCAGATCGACGTAAACCAGCGTCCGGCCCGGAAACGTGACAGAGCGGGTATGATCGAGCGAGGGCAGCTCTTCGAGCTTCTTCTCGATCCGGTCGGTGACCTGCGTCACCGTCTCTTCGGCGGTGGCGCCGGGCAGGGCGGCGGTGACGACCATGGTCTTGATGGTAAAAGGCGGGTCTTCCTCGCGGCCAAGGCCTATGTAGGCCAGCGTGCCCGCCAGCAGCGAGACGAGGATCAGGTACCACACCATCGAGCGGTGGCGCAGCGCCCAGTCGGACAGGTTGAAGCCCTTCATTGCACCCGCCCTCCCAGCGCCTGGCCCTCGGTCAGCGAATGCACGCCCTTCACGACCACCTCGTCGCCCACCGTTATGCCGGTGGCAATCACCACCCGGCCGCCCAGTGCGGGCCCCAGCGTTACCGGCACCTCATGCGCCTTGCGGCCCTCCGCCACGATCCAGACTGATGGCGCATCGGGACTGCCCGCGATGGCGCTTTGCGGCAGGGTGAGAACCGGCGCGGCGTCGCCTGACAGCGATGCACGCACCAGCGCGCCGATCTTCCATTCCGCCGTTGCGCCGGGCAGGCTGACGCGGATGCGCCGGCTGCGCGTGGTGGCATCAGAGACCGGTTCCACCAGCCGCAGCGTTCCGGTGATCGGCGCCGCGCCCTGCACCCGGCTGGTCACGGTAAAGCTCCTCCCGGGCTGCAGCAGCGAGAGGTAATCGGCCGGTACGTCCAGCACCGCCTCGCGCGCGGGGCCCAGCGCCATCGTCAGAACGGGCGAGCCTGCCCCTACGACCGTGCCGGGCTTTACCGCGATCTGCAGCACCACGCCATCGCTTGGCGCGTGCAGCGTGCCAAAGCCCAGCGCGTTCTGCGCGCGCGCAAGATCTGCCCGCGCCGCGCGGGCCTGCGCGGCAGCCGTATCATTGGCCTGCTGTGCGCTGTCGAGCACCTGCTGACTGGCCACGCCACGCTTGGCCAGTTCGCTGACGCGGGCGAGATTGTCGGCGGCGGCCTTGGCGCTGGCCTCGGCCGAGGTAACGCCGGCCTGCGCGGCATCCACATCTTCCTGCAAGGTGACCTGATCGAGCGTGGCCAGCACCGCGCCATCTGCCACGCTGTCGCCGGTCTGGACCGGCAGATCGGCCACGCGTCCGGCAGTCTGGAACGCCAGCACCGCCTCTTTCTCGGCCTCGATCACGCCGGTGAAGCTGCGCACCGGCAACTGGTCAGGCGCCACGATTTCTGACACGACCGGGCGCGGCGGCGTATCGGCCACTGCCGGCAGGGCCGAGAGGGCGGCACAGAGCGCCAGCGCGGCGAAACGAAGCGGGCTCATTGCGCACCCCCCGCGGCCGTCACCAGCCGCCCCGGGTAAAGCAGTTGCGAGCCTGCGCCGACCACCAGCGCGCCATCGGACAGGCCGCTGGCGACGGCAATTTCACCCTCGCTGTAGCTCTCGACGGTAATGGAGGTCAGCTTGGCGCGCATCGTTGCGGGGTCCACGGTCCAGACTGCCGGGCCATCCGCGGTGGCGGTCAAGGCGTCCCATGGCAGATGGATTGCGGGCGGGCGACTGTAGTCCAGCTCGGCCAGCACCGGCACGCCCAGCAATGGCTGGTCGCTTGGCGGATCGGCGATCTTTGCGCGCACGCGGACCGTACCGGTCTTGGGATCGACCAGCGGTGAGACCTCGCTGACCCGGGCGCTAAGGTGGACGTCGGGCTTGTTGATCAGGCTGAGGCGGATCGTCTCGCCGATGAAGGCGTCCACGTCCACCGTGTCGGGCGCGTAAAACACACCCACCCGCCTGTCGCGCGAGGCCAGCGTCAGCACGCCCTGGCCCGGCCCCACTACCTGTCCCACCTCAAGGCTGCGGGCGGTGACGATGGCATCCTGCGGCGCGCGCAGCACGGTGTCATCCACCGCGCGCTGCGCCTTGGCCAGCGTCGCCTGCGCCTGATCGCGGGCGGCCTGGGCTGCCGCCAACCCTTGGTTGGCGTTGTCGAGTTCCGCCCGCGTGGCCACGCCACCCTCAAGCCGCGCCTGCATCCGCGCCTGCGCAGTTTTCGCCTCGGTCAATGCGGCTTCGGCCCCCGAAAGGGCGGCGGCGGCGCTGTCGCGCGCGGCCTCGGCCTGGCTGGCATCGACCCGGGCCAGTTCGTCGCCCTGCGCAACGCTGTCGCCCGCCGAAACCGCGACCGAGATCACCCGGCCACCATCCCGAAACGCCGCGCTCACGGTGTCGGGCGCCTCGATCGTGCCGGCAAGCTGGTAACTGGCGCTTTGGCTGGTCGTGGTTGCGGTCACGATCTCGACCGGCAGGGCAGTTTCCGCCCATAGCGGCGCTGCGGTAGCCAGCGCAACAAGGGCGATTGCCCCCCGAAGCAGGATTCCCATGCGCCGTCTCCCCGGTGCTTTTCCAAGGGCTAGGGGGATTCGGACCTTGGATCAAGCATGCCGCGGCGGTACCGGCGGCTTTGTTGGAACTTTGGGCAGCTTGCCGGGTCGCTCAGCCGGGCCGTGCGCCAGCAATCGCCGTTTCTACCAGCGCGCGCACCTCGCCAAGCCGCGCCGGCCGCGGATTGGAGCGCGACGCGCCATCCTGCATTGCCTTGGCGGCGATCCTTTCTGCGCAATCGGCTGGCACACCGATCTCGGCCAGCGACCGGGGGATGCCGATCCGGTCCAGCAGCGCGTCGATCGCCCGGATGAATCCGTCAACCGAGGTATCCGGTAGCGCCATCGCCTCGGCCATCCGGCGCACCTTGGCCTCTTGCCCGGGCAGGTTGAACCGCAGCACCACCGGCAGGATTACAGCGTTGGTCAGCCCGTGCTGCGTGTCGAACTCGGCCCCCACCATGTGCGAGATCGCGTGAACCAGTCCCAGCCCCTTCAGGAACGCGATGCCGGCAAGGCAAGAGCCGGTCAGCATGCCGCCGCGCGCGGCCATGTTGGCCGGTTCGTCCACCACCACCGGCAGCCAGCGCGCGATCAGCGCCAGCGCCTCCAGCGCCATCGCATCGCAGAGCGGGTGAAAGCCGGGCACCATATACGCCTCGATCGCATGGGTCAGCGCGTCGGCCCCGGTCCATGCCGTCAGCGTCGGTGGCAGCCCGACCGTCAGGGCCGGATCGAGCAGGGCCAACGCGGGCTTGTAAAGCGGGTGCCATGCGCAGAACTTCATCCCCCGCTCGACATCGGTGACCATGGCGGTGCTTTCGGTCTCGGCCCCGGTGCCCGCGGTCGTGGGAATGGTGATCAGCGTAGGAAAGCTCCCCGTGCCCGCGACCTCGGGCACCGGCGCGGCATAGTCGAAATCCTGCAACCTGTAGTCGGACCGCGCGGTCAGCCCGATGGCCTTGCCCCCGTCCATCGCGCTGCCGCCGCCGATGGCGATGATCGCGTCATGTGCGCCCGCGCGCAGGGTATCGGCGCCCGCCCCGATCTCGTCCGAGCGGGGGTTGGGCGAGATTTCTGCGAAAAGGTCGGTACGTAGCCCCGCGGCCCGCAGGTTTTCGTGCAGGGTAGCGATGAAGGGCAGGGCGCGGCTGCCCCGGTCGGTCACGATCAGCGGGTTCGTCAGGCCCATCGCCTTACAACGTGCGCCGATCTCGGAGAGCCGCCCCGGGCCATAGGCGATGGGCACCGGAAAGCTCCAGTCCTGTGGCGCCAGCAGTGCCGCACCCTCGTCGGCCTTGTCCATCGTCGATCCTCCCGCGGTCTCGTCGGCGCAGTTAGTCCCATCCGGCCGCTGCAGGAAAGCCCCTTGTGAAACGGCCCGGGCCTGCGGCAGTCTCGGGCCGGTCATGAGCTCGGCGCGGGGAGGGGATTTATGGACTGGCCGAGCGCTGCGGCGCGGCGTTTCATCGCCCGGACGGTTCCCGCCGCGCCCGACCGAAGTGCCGCGAACCTGCCTGCCTTGCGCGCCGCAGGCCGGGCCGCCGCGCTGGCGCAACAGGCGCAGATCCTTGCCGGCACCGGCGTGACGCTGGACGAGATGGTGCTGGGCGGCGTGCCCTGCCTGCGCGCCACCCCGCCGGGCGACTGTGCAGACTGGACGCTGTTCTACGCGTTCGGCGGCGGCTTTGTGCAGGGCAGCCCGCTGGAAGATCTGCCGATGATCGTGAAACTGGCCGTGCTGACCGGCGCGCCGGTGATCGCCCCGGCTTACCGTCTGGCGCCCGAACACCCGCATCCCGCCGCGATCGACGATGGCATGGCCGTCTACCGCGCCCTGTCGGGACGGCCCCTGGCCATGGCGGGCGAATCCGCGGGCGGCAACTTGGTTCTTGCGGTGATGCAGCGCGCGCGGGCGGCCGGGCTGCCTTTGCCGGGGGCGGCCGTTCTGTTCTCGCCCTGGTGCGACATATCCGGCGGGGGCGACAGCCTGACCTTCAACGAGGGGCGCGACCCGACACTGACACGGGCGGCGGGCATCCAGGCCGCGGCGCATTACGCGGCGGGCCGTGCGCTGACCGATCCCGCGCTGTCGCCGCTTCACGGCGCCTTCGACGCGGGCTTTCCGCCCTGCCTGATCTCGAGCGGCACCCGAGACCTGCTTCTCAGCCAGTCGGTGCGGCTGGCCGGCGTCCTGCGCAGGGCCGGCGTGGCGGTGGACCTGCAGGTGCATGAGGAGATGTGGCACGTCTTCGAATGGTATGACGGCATCCCCGAGGGCGCCCAGTCTCTCCGCGCCGCCGCGGCCCACTTGCGGCAGCATATGCAGGGCTGAGGGGGCAGGGACACGCACCGCATCGCTGCCGCGCGGCTGGACGCGCAGACAGGCCAACCCGCGCGACCGCGTTGGTGATGCCATCAATCCGAGGGAAGTTGGAAACTGGAGCGGGCGATGAGATTCGAACTCACGACCCTAACCTTGGCAAGGTTATGCTCTACCCCTGAGCTACGCCCGCACTCCGTTTCCGTGCCGCGTGATCTATAAAGAGACGCGGGCCGCCGCAAGAGGAAAATTCCGCCTGCCGGCCCAAATATTGCACCCGCCCGTCACCCCTGCCGCGACGCGCGTTCCGAGATTGCGGCCGGCGTTGCCAGCACGTCCTCGCTGTGCGCGATCACGCCGCCGGGCGGCAGCAGCAGCACGCCATAGGCCCCCGGTTCGTCGATCGAGAGCGAGCTGTCAGGCGTCGCCAAGTCCAGCGGTCCTTGATGGCAGGTGGACTTGAACATGGTCCAGCCGACGCCGCCGGTGGTGCCCGAGATGGTGCGGTGAACATGGCCGCAGAAGAGGTGAACCGGGCGGTGCGCCGCCAGCAGCGCCAGCAGTTTGTCCCCCTCCGCCAATGGAATCGCGTCCATCCCCGGAATCCCCACCGGGAAGGGCGGGTGATGGGCGAAGACGAGGCAGGTCCGCCCGCCGGCCCCTGCTAGCGCGGCCTCGAGCCATGCCATCCGGTGGGCGCAAAGCCGCCCGGCATGGTGCCCGCGCGGGTAGGGCGGGCCGTCAAGCGTGTCGAGCGTGATGATCCGGTGATGGGCAAGGTCGAGGATGCCCTGCACATGGCCCTCGGCCGTGCGCGGCGCCTGCGGAAAGGCCGCCTGGAACGGCGCGCGCCGGTCGTGGTTGCCGATCATCGGGATCACCGGCAGCGGCAGGTCGGCCAGCAGGCCCTTCAGCCGGTGGTATTCCGCGCCGGTGCCGTGATGGGTCAGGTCGCCCATGATGACCAGCGCCGCGGCATCGGCATGGCGGGCCAGTGCATGCTCCAGCGCCGCCGTCAGCCGCGCACCGGGGTCAAGCCCGATGATCGTCTCGCCCTCGGGCACCACATGCACGTCCGTCAGGACGAGGATCTTGTCCATGGCCTATCCTTCGCGCCGTTCGATGAGGTCCCAGCGGTTGCCCCACGGGTCGCGGAATACAGCGACAATGCCGTAGGTTTCATGACGCGGCGCTTCCTCGAAGGTCACGCCGGCGGCCTGCATCGCGGCATGATCGCGCGCGAAATCGTCGGTTTCGAGGAAGAGCCAGACGCGCCCGCCGCCCTGTTGGCCGATGTAGGCCGCCTGATCGCCCACCGCGCGGGCCAGCAGGAACGCCGTTTCCGCGCCCTTCGGCGCGACGCGCACCCAGCGCTTGCCGCCGCCCATGTCGGTGTCTTCCAGCAGGTCGAACCCGAGGGCACCGGTGAAGAAGGCGATGGCCGCGTCGTGGTCGGGCACGAGAAGGGAGAGGGCGGAAAGTTTCATGTGCCAGATGTGGCACGGTGGCGGGCGTGACTGCAACGCCTGACCAGCCACCCACCGGTCAGCCCCCGGATAACTGACCTGTCTTGCCCAAGCTCCGCTTGGGCAGCGCCCGAACCGCCCCCACGGGGCGGGCGCTTCTCGCCCACCCCTCGGTTCGGGCGCGGCGCTCCTGACTCAAGGACGGCATGGCCGACTGACCCCTTATTCCAATTCCACCAACAGATCCTTCGCGTCGATCTGGCCGCCTGCGTGGACGTGCACCGCCTTGACCACCGCGTCGCGGTCGGCGTGGATGCCGGTCTCCATCTTCATGGCCTCAATCGTCAGCAGCAGGTCGCCCGCTTTCACCGGCTTGCCCGGTTGGGCCGCCACAGTCGCCACCACACCCGGCATCGGTGCGCCGATGTGATTGGGGTTGCCGGCCTCGGCCTTGGGCCGCTTGGCGGCCTTGGCGGTCACTGCGCGGTTCGGTACGCGCACGGTACGCGGCTGGCCGTTCAGCTCGAAAAACACCCGCACTTCGCCTTCTTCGGTGGTCTCGCCCACCGCTTGCAGGCGAATCTCCAGCGTCTTGCCGGGGTCGATCTCGGCGGCAATCTCTTCGCCCGGCTGCATGCCGTAAAAGAACGTCTTGGTCGGCAGGGTGCGGACCGGGCCATAGGCGCGGTGCCGGCCCATGTAGTCGAGAAACACCTTGGGATACATCAGGTAGCCGTTCAGGTCCTCGTCATCGACGGTCTTGCCTTCCAGCTGCTTTGCCAGGTCTTCGCGCGCGGCCTCCAGATCGACCGGGGCCAGATGCTGGCCGGGGCGGTCTGTGATCGGCTTTTCGCCCTTCAGAATTTTCTTCTGGATCGCCGCGGGCCAACCGCCGGGCGGCTGGCCGAGGCTGCCCTTCATCATCTCGACGACCGAATCCGGGAAGACGACGTCCACCTTCGGGTCTTCGACCTGCGCGCGGGTCAGGCCCTGACTGACCATCATCAGCGCCATGTCGCCCACCACCTTGGACGAGGGCGTGACCTTCACGATATCGCCGAACATCATGTTCACGTCGGCATAGGCTTGCGCCACCTCGTGCCAGCGCTCTTCAAGGCCGAGGCTGCGCGCCTGCGCCTTGAGGTTGGTGAACTGCCCGCCCGGCATCTCGTGCAGATACACTTCCGAGGCCGGGGCTTGCAGCCCGCTTTCGAACGGCAGGTAATGCGCGCGCACGCTTTCCCAATAGTTGGAAATCGTGCGGATTGCCCCGATGTCCAGCCCGGTATCGCGCTCTGTCCCCTTCAGGGCCTCGACGATCGAGCCCAGCGTCGGCTGGCTGGTATTGCCCGACAGCGCGTCCATCGCGGCGTCCACGGCATCGACCCCGGCCGCGGCGGCGGCCATCACTGTGGCAATCGCCGCACCCGAGGTGTCATGCGTGTGGAAATGGATCGGCAGGCCGATCTCGTCCTTCAAGGCGCCGATCAGGGCCGTTGCCGTGGCGGGCTTCATCAGCCCGGCCATGTCCTTCAGCCCCAGAACATGCGCGCCGGCCTTTTCCAGCTCTTTCGCCATCGCGACATAGTATTTCAGGTCATACTTGGACCGGGCCGGGTCCAGCATGTCGCCGGTATAGCAGATTGCCGCCTCGCAAACC
This sequence comes from Limimaricola sp., assembly GCF_016125575.1. Taxonomy (GTDB): domain Bacteria; phylum Pseudomonadota; class Alphaproteobacteria; order Rhodobacterales; family Rhodobacteraceae; genus WGLM01. The sequence continues at coordinate 817,953 of NZ_WGLM01000005.1, read as the reverse complement.
TTGTTGGCCTCAACCACCGCGTCCATCGCGACGCGCATGTTCTCAACCCAGTTTAGGCTGTCGAAAACGCGGAAGACGTCGACGCCGCTGGCCGCGGCCTGCTTGACGAAGGCCGCCACCACGTTGTCGGGGTAATTGGTGTAGCCGACGCCGTTGGAGGCGCGCAGCAGCATCTGCGTCATGATGTTGGGCATCACCGCGCGGATGTCGCGCAGACGCTGCCACGGGCATTCCTGCAGGAAACGGTAGGCCACGTCGAAGGTCGCGCCGCCCCAGCATTCGACCGAGAAGAGATCGGACATCATCGTGGCATAGGCCGGCGCCGCGCCGATCATGTCGATCGAGCGCATCCGGGTGGCCAACAGGCTTTGATGCCCGTCGCGCATCGTGGTGTCGGTGATCAGCAACCGCTTTTGCGACCGCATCCAGTTGGCCACGGCGGCCGGCCCTTGTTCGTCAAGGATCTGGCGGGTGCCGTCGCGCACCTCCGTCGTCGGCTTGACCGGCGGGCGCGGCATCCGCACGTCGGCGGCCGGGCGCGGGCGGCCCTGCACCTCCGGATGCCCGTTCACGGTGATGTCGGCGATGTAGGTCAGGATCTTCGTGGCCCGGTCGCGCCGCTTCTTGAAGACGAACAGCTCCGGCGTCGTGTCGATGAACTTCGTCGTGTACTGGTTGTTCAGAAACGTAGGGTGTTTCAGCAGGTTGATGACGAAGTCGATATTCGTGCTGACGCCGCGGATGCGGAATTCGCGCAGCGCACGGTCCATCCGGGCAATCGCCATTTCCGGCGTCGGCGCGCGTGCCGTCACCTTGGTCAGCAGACTGTCATAGAACCGGGTGATCACCGCGCCGGAATAGGCCGTGCCGCCGTCCAGCCGGATGCCCGGTCCGGTGGCCGAGCGATACATCTGGATGCGGCCGTAATCGGGGATGAAGTTGTTCAGCGGATCTTCGGTCGTCACCCGGCATTGCAGGGCGTGACCGTCGAGTTTCACGTCATACTGGCTGGCACAGCCGGTCGCCTCCATCAGGCTCTTGCCCTCGGCGATCAGGATCTGCGCGCGCACGATGTCGATACCGGTCACCTCTTCTGTGACGGTATGTTCGACCTGCACGCGGGGGTTCACCTCGATGAAGTAGAAATTGCCAGAATCCATGTCCATCAGGAACTCGACCGTGCCGGCGCATTCGTAATTCACATGCGCGCAGATCTTGCGGCCGAGGTTGCACAACTGCTCGCGCTGTGCGGGCGAGAGGTAGGGCGCGGGCGCGCGTTCCACCACCTTCTGGTTGCGTCGCTGGACGGAACAGTCCCGCTCCCACAGGTGGTAGATGTTGCCTTGCTTGTCGCCCAGGATCTGCACCTCGACATGGCGCGCGCGCTGGATCATCTTTTCAAGGTAACCCTCGCCGTTGCCGAAGGCGGCCTCGGCCTCGCGCCGGCCCTCGCGGACCTTCTCGGACAATTCGTCTTCGTTCAGGATCGGGCGCATCCCGCGCCCGCCGCCGCCCCAACTAGCCTTGAGCATGAGGGGATAACCCACCTCGGCCGCCTGTTTGCGGATCAGGTCCATATCCTCGCCCAGCACCTCGGTGGCGGGGATGACCGGCACGCCGGCCTCGATCGCCACGCGCCGGGCGCTGGCCTTGTCGCCAAGTTCGCGCATCGTTTGCGCCTTGGGGCCGATGAAGGCGATGCCCGCGGCGGTGCAGGCATCAACGAAATCAGGATTTTCCGACAAGAGGCCGTAGCCGGGATGGATCGCATCCGCGCCTGCCATCTTGGCCACGCGGATGATCTCGGGGATGCTGAGATAGGCCGCCACGGGGCCCAGCCCTTCGCCGATCCGGTAGGCCTCGTCCGCCTTGAAGCGGTGCAGGCCCAGCTTGTCCTCCTCGGCGAAGACGGCGACGGTTTTCTTGCCCATCTCGTTGGCCGCGCGCATCACGCGGATCGCAATCTCGCCGCGATTGGCGACGAGGATCTTGCGGAACTCGGTCATCGAAGAAGCCCCTTTTCGCAGTTGCAGCAACGGTATGAAGATTCCGTGACGGCGGCAACGGTAAAAGGGGCAGGTTTTCCGGCCCTCGCACGTGGTCGGGGGCGGGAAACGGGGTGCGCGCGCCGGGCCGGGTTCCGGCGCGCGCCGGGGCGATTACATCGCGGGCATAACCTGGCCGCGGATCTCGCCTTTCACGTTGGCGGAGGTGTGGATGTTGATGTACCACATCCCGTCCTCGACCTGCTTCATCTGGTCGGCGGTCAGCGTTGCCTGCCCGGCCGAGGGGCTGGTCAGGCCGGAAATGTCGCCGATGTTCACGGCGACGCCGGCATCGGCGCCCTTGGCGGCGGGGCCGTGGAAATGCATGCCCGTGGCATCGCCCGAGAGGCCCTCGAAGGTGATGTTCCAGGTCATTACGCCGGTATCGGTGTCGAGCGTGCCCGTGGCCGAGCCCTTGGCGTCCATCACGGCGGTGTCGACAGAGGTTTCCTGAGCTTGGTCGAGCGTCGCGCTCCAGTTCATCATTTCGGCCGAAGCGGCCTGCGCGAACGACATCGCGATCGCGGCGGCAAGGGTGAGACGGGTCAGCATTGGCAATCTCCCTGGGTCATGACTGATGGGCCGGGCCGGAATGGCCAAGCCGCTGGCAGGAAAGGTAGAGCCGTTGCACGTCCCGGCCAGCCACCCCACGAAAACGTGGGCGATTGAAACAGGCGGACGGAACATTGCACGAACAACCTTTCGCGCCGGGCGCATCGGCGCTAGATTGGCGGGCATGAGCAGTTTTTCCGAAGAAGACGCCTTCGAGGCCGCCGTGCCTCTGTCGGCCCGCGCGATGGCGGGCCGCGCCGCGCCCTACCTTGCCGATCTCAACCCCGCGCAGCGGCAGGCGGTCGAGGCGCTGGATGGCCCGGTGCTGATGCTGGCGGGCGCGGGCACCGGCAAGACCAAGGCGCTGACAACCCGCATCGTCCACCTTCTGGCCAGCGGCAAGGCGCGCCCGAACGAGATCCTGGCGGTGACCTTCACCAACAAGGCCGCGCGTGAGATGAAGACCCGCGTCGGTCGCCTGATGGGCGAGGCTGTGGAGGGGATGCCGTGGCTGGGCACCTTTCACGCGATCTGCGTGAAGCTGTTGCGCCGCCATGCCGAACTGGCCGGGCTGAAGTCCAACTTCACGATTCTGGACACCGACGACCAGATCCGCCTGCTCAAACAACATTTGGAAATATACAACATCGACCAAAAACGTTGGCCGCCCCGGATGCTTATCGGTGTCGTCGATGGGTGGAAAAATAGGGCCCGCTCTCCATTCGATGCGCCGAAATCTGAGGACATCGAATTGGGTGTGTTGTGGTCAGATGCGGAAATGCGACACGCAATCCAAACTGGCGCCAAGCTCCCAGAATACAAAGACTTTGTGTCCTTCATCAAAATTGCCAGGGAATACCAGCGCCGTCTCTTGGACCTCAACGCGGTCGATTTCGGTGACCTGCTGCTGCACATGGTCACGATCTTCCAGAAACATGACGACGTGCTGGCGCAATACCGCCGCTGGTTCCGCTATATCCTCGTCGACGAATACCAGGATACCAACGTCGCCCAATACCTGTGGCTGCGCTTGCTGGCCGGTGGGCACAAGAACATCTGTTGCGTTGGCGACGACGACCAGTCGATTTATGGCTGGCGCGGCGCCGAGGTGGGCAACATCCTCCGGTTCGAAAAGGATTTTCCCGGCGCGGTCGTGGTGCGGCTGGAACAGAACTACCGCTCTACCCCGCATATCCTTGCTGCCGCCTCTGGCGTGATTGCCGCCAACAAGGGGCGGCTGGGCAAGACGCTGTTTACCGATCTGGAAGAGGGCGAAAAGGTCCGCCTGATCGGTCATTGGGACGGCGAGGAAGAGGCGCGCTGGATCGGCGAAGAGATCGAGGCGATGCAGCGCGGCACGCGGGGGATGGCGCCCATGTCGCTTGACGGAATGGCGATCCTCGTGCGCGCCAGCCACCAGATGCGCGCCTTCGAGGATAGGTTCCTGACTATCGGTCTGCCCTATCGCGTCATCGGCGGCCCGCGCTTTTACGAACGCCTCGAAGTGCGCGACGCGATGGCCTATTTCCGCCTCGCGGTCAGCCCCACCGACGATCTGGCGTTCGAGCGTATCGTCAACACGCCCAAGCGCGGGCTGGGCGACAAGGCGGTGCAGACAATCCAGCGCACGGCGCGCGACAACGGCGTGTCGCTGCACGAGGGCGCGCGACTGGTCGTGGAGGGGCGGCTATTAGGCGGCAAGGGCCTGGCGGCGTTGGCCGAGCTGGTCGACGGGATCGACCGCTGGCACGCGCAGGTGCTGGCCGAGGCCGACACCCATGTCGAACTGGCCGAGATGATTCTGGACGAGAGCGGCTATACCGGCATGTGGCAGGCCGACAAGACGCCCGAGGCGCCGGGCCGGCTGGAAAACCTCAAGGAACTGGTCAAGGCGCTGGAGAACTTCGACAACCTGCAAGGGTTCCTCGAACACGTCGCGCTGATCATGGATAACGAGGCCGAGGCGGACGAGCCTAAGGTCAGTGTCATGACGCTACACGCCGCCAAGGGGCTGGAGTTTCCCGCCGTGTTCCTGCCCGGCTGGGAGGATGGCCTGTTTCCCAGCCAGCGCAGCATGGACGAAAGCGGCCTGAAGGGCCTCGAAGAGGAACGGCGGCTGGCCTATGTCGGCATCACCCGCGCCGAGGAAATCTGCACGATCAGCTTCGCCGCCAACCGCCGGGTTTATGGCCAGTGGCAAAGCCAGCTACCTTCGCGGTTTATCGACGAACTGCCGGAGGATCACGTCGAGGTGCTGACGCCGCCGGGCCTTTATGGTGGTGGCTATGGCGCGGCGGGAATGGCCGCCAGCGCCTCGCCCAGCATGGGCATGGCGCGCGCCTCGGAGTTGAACGAGCGTGTCGCCAAGGCCGACGTCTACAATTCCCCCGGCTGGCGCAGATTGCAGGCGCGCGGGGCCGGGGCACGCGGCATGGCGCAACCGTCCGAAGCCCGCCACATCACGATTGATGCCGAGGCGGTGTCGGCCTTTTCGGTGGGTGAGCGGGTGTTTCACCAGAAATTCGGCTACGGCCTGATCGAGGGGATCGAGGGCGACAAGCTGCAGATCGCCTTCGACAAGGCCGGCACCAAGCATGTCGTCGCGCGCTTCGTGACCCCAGCCAATCTGGCTGATGATATTCCGTTCTGAGTGGCCCGGGGCCGTGCCGGCCCCGGATGCCTCCGGCGGAGGTATTTGCTGCCAAGATGAAGGGCCGTCGCCTCAGTGGCTGAGGATCGGTGCCAGTGTCGCCACCAGCCCCAGCGCCATGGTGATGTTGAAGGCGCGCAGCCGGGCGGGCGAGGTCAGAAACCGGCGCATCTGCTGGCCAAGGATGGTCCAGCTGGCGATGCAGGGCAGGTTGATGGCCCCGAAAAGCCCCGCGACCATCGCCACCAGCAGCAGCGTTTCCGCGGGCACGTAGGCCGACAGCGCGGTCAGCGCCATCGCCCAGGCCTTGGGGTTGACCCATTGAAACGCCACGGCCTGCAGGAAACTCATCGGGCGGCGCCCGGTCTCGGCGGCCTCTGGTGGGGCGGGCGCGGCGCTGCCGATCTTCCACGCCAGCCATAGCAGGTAGACGACGCTGGCCGCCTTCAACAGGTCATGCGCCAGCGGAAAGGCCACGAAGACCTGCATCAGCCCAAGCCCGACCAGCACGATCATCAGGGTAAATCCCAGCGCGACGCCCAGCATGTGCGGCAGGCTGCGGCGCAGGCCGAAATTCGCCCCCGAGGCCAGAAGCATCATGTTATTGGGCCCCGGCGTGATCGACGAAACGAAGCAAAAGCCGGCGAGGGCATAGAGAATTTGTGGTGTCATGGTGCGCAATCATCCACCGCGGCGGGCGCAATGAAATTGCCAAGTTGCGCCTGAACGCGCTATTGCTGCAATCCATGACCATGATCGACGACATCAGCCGCAGGATATTGCGTGAGCTCACCCGCGACGGACGGATCAGCAACCTTGCGCTGGCCGAGAAGGTGGGCCTCTCGCCCTCGGCCTGCCTGCGCCGGGTGCAGGAGTTGGAACGCCGCGGAGTCATCCGCGGATACCGCGCACGGCTTGACCCGGGCCAGACCGGGCGCGCCTTTGTCGTTTATGTGATGGTGGGGCTGGCCGAACATACCAAGGCCGCGCAGGAAGGCTTTGAACGCGCAATGGCCCGGGCCGATGAAGTGGCCGAATGTCATAACATCGCCGGTGCTTTCGAATACCTGCTGCGCGTCGAAGTGACGGATCTCGCCGCCTACAAGGCATTTCACACCGATATCCTGGGCACCGTGCCGCATGTCCGTGCGATCACCAGCCACATGGTGATGGGAACCTCCAAGGACCAGCGCGGCTGACCTGAAGCGGCCGTTTGGCGAAATGGCGAAACTGGTTTATGGTCCTGCTCATTATAGCCGGATGAGCGGCCAATGCGTCATTTCCTAGCGGTTTGCCTTTTCTGGCTTTCTCTCGCTCCGGCGCGGGCCGACGACCTACTCTTGTCCGAAACCGGCAGCCTTGCCACCGACGTGGCCATGATGACCGAGATGCTGTCAAGCGGTGCGATGCCCGGCATTCCGCCCGGCTGGTCAGACATCCTTGTGCCCGATGCATTCATTGCCGCCTTTGCGCCGGGGTCGGCGCAGCGTCGCCTTTACGACGAGATGACGCACTTCGTTCCGGTGCGCGACATCTGCATGGACCTTGCCGGTGCGGCGCCCTGTCCACCGCAGGTACCACTGGACCTGCCCGATGCCAGCGGTTTTTTCGACCATCATCATGCCGCTTTGTTGCGCCTTCGTGCGGAACTTCGCCGGGCCGAGGCCGCGCCGGGCACCCCGGCTCCTGACACAATCAGCCAGCTTGCCGATCTGATCGAGACTCATGACGCCATTATGGAGATCCTGCACGATGCCGCGATCCCCTATTATCCGCAGGGCCTTGAGGGTGTCGCACGCCTGCCGGAGCTGGTCTCTCGCCGGTTTCTGGAACCGTCCCGGCCCAACGCCGCTTTCACCCTGACGCATCAGGCCGCGTGGCAGCCCGAGATGGGACCGCTCCCGGTGCCGTTGCCGGACACGCCCGCGGCACAGGCCCTGACTCGCGTGATCTTCCGCGCGAGCAACGTAGGCGCGGCGCAGGCTGATCATGCAACGCTTACCTTCGTGTCCGACCTAGCGCTGCGAAGTGACACGTCCGGCTGTTCCGGTAGCCCGGCCCTGACTTGCGAGGTAGCCCTTCAGGACGGGACGGCCGAGGTGGTGCTGTTGGTCGGTCCGCCCAGCCGCGGCTGGGACGCGGACGAGGCGCTGACCGCCGATATTGCCGCGCGCCTTGTCGTCGACCTGCCCGATCGTCCCGCGCTTCAAGTCGACGACCGCTGGACATTGCGGTTCCGCCGCTGCCGCGAGGCCTTGCGTCAGGGGGTCAACCGGCTTGACGGCATGGCCGGCACGCTGATGCAGGCGCGCGAGGAACTGGCCCGCCTGACCGATCGCATCGCGGCTCTGCCGGGCGAACCGCTGTCGCCGGCTGTCACGGCGCGCAGTTTGGATCAGGCGGCACTTCGCCCCGACACCGCCAACGGCTATTTGCCACTGGCGACGGTGCGCGAGCAGTTGCAGGCGGTCATCGCAGGGCAGGGCACCGACGCGTGGATGCGCGGCGAGGAGACGGGCATCGGCAGTCTTGCCGCGGTGCGCGTCGCACTTCCCATGCTGGCGGTACATGCCAGTTGCCGTCCCGGCAGCGCCTTTGACGAGGATATCGCCGCGATCCGGGCCGCGCGGGCCACGCTGGCCCGCCGTGGTGCCACGCTGGGCAGGCTTGCCGCCCAAGCCGACAGCGCGGCTTTCTACTGGGGTCAAGCGGTGCGGCAGGGGCTCGATGCGCTGGATCTGCCGCCGCCGACCGATCCGCAGGCAGAAGTGGCCAGTCTTGCCGGCTCGACCTTCGTGGGGGGTATGCTGAACGTGCTGACCAGCCTGACGCATGGTGCTGTGGCGGGTGAGGCGCTTGCGGCGCGGGCCAACGCGGTCGGTGCCGTGATGGGCACCGTCGTGATGCTGGAAGCGGCATATGACCTTGCCGTCATTTCTGAACTTGCCGATCAGGCGGACGAGGCCACCGCATGGATGGAGGCGGCCGCCTATTTCACCGGCATGCGCGGCCGGTATGACCGGCTCGACCAGCATCTGGCGGCGATGGAGGCGTCCCTGACCCGTGCCCGGGTCGATGCCTGCACCTGCGCGCAGCCCTGACCCTGAAAACTTGCGTCTGAAAATAAGACGGCAACGCCCGGGAGGAGGTGGGCGCCGCCGCTTATTGTTGTGTCCGGCCGGGGAGGAGGTCGACCGTCACATGCTCAGGCAGATCGGCCCGGGAGGAGGTGAGCCTTGCTGCCTGTCTTGCCGGACCCTCGGGGAGGAGGTCGAAGGCCCGTATTCTATTCGGGTGGACGGCGGCACCCGGGAGGAGGTGGGTGCCGCCGATCCGTTCCGCGACGGACCGGGGAGGAGGTCGGCCGTCACATCGTCAAGCAGCGTGGCCCGGGAGGAGGTAGGCCGTACTGCCTGTCTTCACGGACCCTCAGGGAGGAGGAGGAAGGCCCGTATTCCGTTTCAGGCAGGCGGCACCGGGGAGGAGGATCGGTGCCGCCGCCTTGTCTTGCGACCCGCGGAAGGGAGGAGGTTTCCGCAGATCGTCGTCATCGGCGCGCCCCGAGGGAGGAGGAGGGGCGGCCGAAATCCGTCAGTTCTCGCCGTAGGCGGCCTGCCGGGCGATGTCCGCGATCTGGATCCGGGAAATCCCCAGATCGGCAAGGTCGCGGTCATTCAGGCTGGCCAGTTCGGCGATCGTGGTGCGGTAAACCTTCGCCTTGGCGGCGCGGTCGTTCCAGGCGGCGCGAAGCGCGGCGACACGCTCGAGGATCGTGGCCCCGAAGCTGCGACCGGCGCTGCGAATATCAGTTGCATAAGCCATCTTGGTCTCTCTACTTTCTCTGCTCTCGGCATCTGGCGCTTGTTCGTGTTAGCGCTCTCGGGAACCAAGATAGGCGAATGCTGCACCTGCACAATAGTCGAGGCCGCAACGCTGCCATGCAGCAATTGCATACGCAATGCTGACCTATTTTCAAGCAATCGTCATATAACTGTGCTGGCGTCCGGCCTGCCCTTGTCCTTTGCCGAAAACCTGACAAGTGTTGCCGCGAACGCAGGCAGATTGCGAAGTGTGGAGGGTGAGACATGGCTGTGACGCAGGAACAGGTGCTGGCGGCGCTGAAGCGAATCGAACTGCCGGATGGCGGCGATCTGGTCGGGCGCGATCTTGTCCGTGCACTGTCTTACGACAACGGCACCGTCCGCTTCGTGATCGAGGCACCCAGCCCCGAACAGGCCCGCGCGCTGGAAGGCGCCCGGCAGGCGGCCGAGGCGGCAGTTGCGGCATTGCCGGGTGTCACCTCTGTCTCGGCGGTGTTGACGGCCCATGGCCCCGCAAAGGCCGCTGCACCCCGCCCGTCAGCCCCGCCAAATCTGTCCATCGGCCGCCACCCCACGCCGCAGGCCGGCCCCGAGCCGGTGGCCGGCGTCGACCGGATCATCGCCATCGCGTCGGGCAAGGGCGGCGTGGGCAAATCCACCGTCTCGGCCAACCTTGCCGTGGCGCTGGCGCGGGCGGGCCGCAAGGTGGGCCTGCTGGACGCGGACATCTATGGCCCCTCGCAGCCGCGCATGATGGGCGTCAGCGATCGCCCGGCCAGCCCCGACGGCAAGACCATCATCCCGCTGCAGGCGCATGGCGTGACGATGATGTCGATCGGCCTGATGCTCGACCCCGCCAAGGCGGTGATCTGGCGCGGCCCGATGCTGATGGGCGCGCTGCAGCAGATGCTGGGGCAGGTGGCGTGGGGCAAGCTTGACGTGCTGCTGGTGGACTTGCCGCCGGGCACGGGCGACGTGCAGCTGACACTGTGCCAGCGCACGCAGCTGACCGGCGCCATCGTCGTCAGCACGCCACAGGACGTGGCGCTGCTGGATGCGCGCAAGGCAATCGACATGTTCAATACGCTCAAGACGCCGATCCTCGGCCTCATCGAGAACATGTCGACTTACATCTGTCCCAATTGCGGGCATGAGGAACATATCTTTGGCCATGGTGGCGTGGCGGCAGAGGCGCAGCGCATCGGTGTGCCATTCCTGGGCGAGTTGCCGCTTGACCTGCCAACCCGGCTTTCGGGTGACGCCGGCACACCTGTCGCCGCGGGCGAGGGGCCGATGGCCGAAGCCTTTGGCCGCCTTGCGCGTCGCCTGATCGACGGCGGCATGGGCTGAGCGCCCACGCACGGGATTTTCCGGGACAAGACGGCCTTTGACGCCGTTTGAGGGCGCGCGCGTCGAATCACGGCGGCGCGACGGGCCGTGATTCGCCCGTATTTGGCAGGATTCCCCGCCGCTTTCACCGTTTCTCCTGTGGATAAACCGGTGTATGAGAATGCTTCTGGGAAACTTCCGGGATTTTCTGGGAATTCATAGGCTATCCTAGAGCTATCCATATATAGTATTCGATTGCACAAATTAGACAATTGGTGGGGTGCATTCTGCAATTTTGGCCCAACACCTTGTCTGGTGGGCCCACCAAATCCCAGATGTGGTACCCATCTGCACAACTTTCTTGTTGATTACCATGAAATCCCATGCCACCTTCTGACCACGGAAGACGGGCAGACGATCAAGGGGCATCAAAAGAACCCCACACGGCAACCGAACCTGAGCAGGTTTCATACAGGCCCCGCCCTTCCAGACATCGAGATCCGGCGCGCGAGCGAGCAGACATCCCCCCAGGTGGCGCGCGCAGTCGGACAACCCGGAGACGGGTCGAGGGCGGCGGATTGGGCAGTGGCAGCAGCTCAATCCGCCGTTTTCAGTTTCAGGACAGGCCTGGGGCGGAACAACGGAAGGGCCGCGGGGCAGTGGTTCTGAGCTTCACAGGCGAGCATCAGCCGAAAGTGGACGGCAAGGGGCGCATGTCGATCCCGGCCGACTTTCGTCGCGTGCTTGAACGTGGCGATCCGGACTGGACCGAAGGCCTCTCGCCCAAGCTGATGCTGCTTTACGGCGACCACCTGCGCGACACCCTTCACGTCTATACCGTCGAGGAATTCGGCCGCATCGTGGCCAGCATCTATGCGATGCCCGCCTCCAACCCCAACAAGCGGCGCCTGTCGCACCTCATCATCGGCCAGTCGATCCGGCTGGAGGTGGACAAGGACGGGCGCGTCGTGCTGCCCATCAAGCAGCGCCAGAAACTCGGCATGGGCGAGGGCGAGCTTTACGTGCGCGGCGTGGGCGACCATTTCGAAATCTGGAAGGCCGAAACCTTCGAGAACAGCGTCGGCGCCGGCCTGCAGGATTGGTTGGACGAGCAGGGCGAGGATTTCGACCCGCTCGGCTTGATCGACGGAACGTAAGATCATGTCCCCCGCTGCCGCGATGCCCGAAACACCCCACATTCCCGTCCTGCTGCGCCCACTTCTGGCGGCGGTCGCCCCGGTCTCGGGCATCTGGCTGGACGGCACATTTGGCGCGGGCGGCTACGCGCGCGGCCTGCTGGAGGCCGGCGCCGACCAGGTGATCGGTGTTGATCGCGACCCCAGCGTTCTGGCGATGGCGGAAAGTTGGGCTCCGGCCTATGGCGACCGTCTGCGGCTGGTCGAGGGGCGATTTTCGCAGCTTGACCAGTATGGGCATGACCTTGACGGCGTCGTGCTCGACCTCGGGGTTTCCTCGATGCAGCTTGACCAGCCCGAGCGCGGCTTTTCCTTCATGCGCGACGGCCCGCTTGACATGCGCATGAGCGATGAAGGGCCGACAGCTTCGGATCTTGCCAACAGCCTCGACGAGGGCGAACTGGCCGATATCCTTTATCTTTATGGCGAGGAACGCGCGTCGCGCCGGATCGCACGGGCGATCGTGGCGGCTCGCCCGGTCACCACGACCGGGCAACTGGCCAGCATCGTGCAGTCCTGCCTGCCGCGGCCCAAACCGGGGCAAAGCCATCCCGCCACCCGCAGCTTTCAGGCGCTGCGCATTGCGGTCAACGACGAATACGGCGAACTGGCCGAGGGGTTGCAGGCCGCCGAACGCGCATTGAAACCGGGCGGCAAGCTGGCCGTGGTCACCTTCCATTCGGTCGAGGACAGGATGGTCAAGCGTTTCGTCCAGATCCGCGCGGGCAAGGCCGCCAACGCCAACCGCTACCAGCCCGAAATGGCCCAGCCCGAGGCGGCCTTTGAAATCGTCACGCGCAAGGCCGTGGAGCCTGACGCCACCGAGCTTGCCGCAAATCCGCGCGCCCGCTCGGCGCGGCTGCGTGTGGCCCGGCGCACCGCTGCGCCGCCTGCGCCGGTCAGCCGTGCCGCGCTGGGCATGCCGCTGCGCAAAGGGGAACGCTGAAGATGCGGGGGCTCACGAACGTGTTGCTGGCCATCGCCGTCATGGGACTGGGCTTCTGGGCCTACCGCGAGAATTACCGCACCCAGCAGGTGATGCACGAGGTGCGCGATCTGCACGACAAGATCGCCAATGCGCATGAGCGGCTGGCGATGCTGCGCGCTGAATGGGCCTATGAGAACCGTCCCGACCGGCTGCGCGAACTGGCCGACATGAACTTTGCCCGGCTGGGCCTCTTGCCGATGGTGCCCGAATCCTTCGGCACGGTCGACGCGGTCCCGCGCCTTCCGCTGGCCGCCGCACCCGAAACACCGCCCACCAACGGGGCCGTGACCGGCCCCATCACCAACCCGGTCGCCACCGCGGCGCCGCTGGGCAAGGGAGAACCGCTGTGATCCGTGCGCCCCTCAGACCACTCGCCCGCATCCTGCGCGCCCGCGAGAATGGCGAGAACCCCGCCCGGATCGAGCGCGAGGCCCGGCTGAAACGCGCGGCGCAAGTCCAAGATCGCGCCCGCGCCCGCGCCGAAACCCGGCTGACGGTGATGGGCCTCTTGTTCGTCTTTGCCTTCGCCTCGATCGGCTATCGCATGGCCACGCTGGCCGGCTCCGCCCCGGAAGAGCCGCGCGCCTCGGTCAGCAACAACCCCATCATCGGGCTGCGCGCCGACATCCTCGACCGCAATGGCAACATCCTTGCCACGAACCTCGAAACCAACTCGGTCTATGCCCAGCCGCCGCAGATGATTGATCCTGTTGGCACCGCGCGCAAACTCGCCGCGATCTTCCCCGAGTTGAACGCTGATCAGTTGATCCGCGACTTTACCGGCAGCCGCAAGTTTGTCTGGATCCGCCGCCAGATCAGCCCCGAGCAGATGCAGCAGGTTCATGACATCGGCGATCCGGGCATCCTTTTCGGCCCGCGCGAGATGCGCATTTATCCCAATGGCCCGGTGGCCAGTCACATCCTTGGCGGTGCCACCTATGGCCGCGAGGGGGTCAATGCTGCGGAAATCGTGGGCGTGGCAGGCGTGGCGCGCCAGTTCGACAGCTTCCTGCGTGACCCGGCCAACAACGGCGCACCGCTCAAGCTGTCGATCGACCTTTCGGTGCAGGCCGCGACCGAACAGGTGCTGGCCGGCGGCATGAGCCTGATGAACGCCAAGGGCGCGGCAGCTGTCTTGATGGATGTGCATACGGGCGAGATTCTGGCCCTTGCCTCGCTGCCCGACTTTGACCCCAACAACCGGCCGCGCCCGTTGACTACGGGCGATGCGTCCGACAGCCCGCTCTTCAACCGTGCGGTCCAGGGGGTTTATGAACTGGGCTCGACGTTCAAGGTCTTTGCCGTCGCGCAAGCGCTGCAACTTGGCCTGATCACGCCCGATACCATGATCGATACCCGCGGCCCGCTGGTCTGGGGCAAGTTCCGTATCAATGACTTTCACGACTACGGATCGCACCTGAGCGTCACCGACGTGATCGTCGAAAGCTCCAACATCGGCGCGGCACGGATCGCCCAGCAGATCGGCACTGACCGGCAGCGTGCCTTCCTCGGCTCGCTGGGCCTGCTTGACGCGACCCCGGTCGAACTGGCCGAGGCGCCGGGGGGCAGGCCGCTGGTGCCGCCGCACTGGTCGGAACTGTCGACGATGACCATCGCCTATGGCCACGGCATCGCCGATTCCCCGCTGCACCTCGCCGCGGCCTATGCCTCGATCCTCAACGGCGGCACGCTGGTGCGCCCGACGCTTCTGAAACAGGACCATCCGCAGGCCGGCCCCCGGATCGTCAGCGAGGCCGTGTCCGAACAGATGCGCCAGATGTTGCGCGCCGTCGTCACCCGCGGCACGGCCTCGTTCGGCGATGTGCCGGGCTATCAGGTTGCGGGCAAGACCGGCACCGCCGACAAGCCCGACCCGCAGGGCGGCTATTACAACGACAAGGTGGTGGCCACCTTCGCCTCGGCCTTTCCGGCCAACGATCCGCGATATGTCCTCGTGGTAACGCTGGACGAACCTTCCGAGACAACCGGCGGCGCCCCCAAGCGTACCGCGGGCTGGACGGCCGTGCCGGTCGCTGCCGAGATGATCCGCCGGGTCGGGCCGCTCTTGGGCCTGCGGCCGCAGATTGAAACCCCCGACGCGGCGGGTATACAACTGTCCTCCAACTGAGGCAGGCGAAAGCGACGGAGAAATATGACCGCAGGGCAAGGCAGCGGGGCGGAAACGGGCGGACGCACGATGTCGCTTGCCGATCTGGGGCTGCATGCCGCGGGCGGGCGAGAGGCGCGCGTGGCCGGATTGACCTCTGACAGCCGAGAGGTGCGCCCCGGCATGCTTTTTGCCGCACTTCCGGGCAGCCGGGCCCACGGTGCCACCTTCATTGATACCGCCTTGCGGCAAGGCGCGGTCGCGATACTGACCGATGCCGCCGGGGCCGAAATCGCCCGCCCCGCGCTGCCGGGCACCGGCGCGGCCCTTGTCGTGGCCGAGGATGCGCGCGCCACGCTGGCCCGTGCTGCAGCACTGTGGTTCGGGCCGCAGCCGGCGACGATGGTCGCGGTGACGGGCACGAACGGCAAGACCTCCGTCGCCACCTTCTGCCGCCAGATCTGGGCCGAGATGGGGCTGGCCGCGATCAACCTGGGCACGACCGGCGTCGAAGGCGCATGGACCCACCCGCTGCGCCACACCACGCCCGACCCCGTCATGCTGCACCGCGTTCTGGCCGAGGCCGCGGGCGCGGGCATCAGCCATTGCGCGATGGAGGCGTCCAGCCACGGGCTTGACCAAAGGCGGCTTGATGGCGTGCTGCTGGCCGCTGCGGGCTTCACCAATTTCAGCCAGGACCACCTCGACTACCATAAGACGTTCGAGGCATATTTCGCCGCCAAGATGGGCCTTTTCACCCGCATCTTGCCTGAAGAGGGCGTTGCGGTCGTCAACCTCGACGATCCCAAGGGACCGGAAGTGGCAGAGATTGCCCGTGACCGCGGGCAAGAGGTGATCGGCGTCGGGCGAAGCAAGGATGCGCGCCTGCGGCTCGTCACCGAACGCTTTGACGCGACAGGGCAAGAGCTGCGCTTTGAATGGCAGGGCCGCCCGCACCTTGTCCGGCTGCGGCTGATCGGCGGGTTTCAGGCCGAGAACGCGCTGGTTGCCGCGGGCCTCGTGATCGCCGCAGGCGGTGATCCGGACGAGGTGTTCCGCGCGCTGCCGCAGCTGTCCACCGTGCGCGGGCGGATGCAGCTGGCCGCGACCCGCGACAACGGGGCCGTGGTCTTTGTCGACTATGCCCATACGCCCGACGCGATCGAAACCGCGCTGGCCGCGCTGCGCCCGCATGTCATGGGCCGGATCGTCGCCATCATCGGGGCCGGCGGCGACCGCGACGCGGGCAAGCGCCCGCTGATGGGGGCCGCCGCCGCGCGCCATGCCGATCATGTCATCGTGACCGACGACAACCCCCGCAGCGAAGATCCGGCCGCGATCCGCGCCGCGGTGCTGGCCGGCATCGAGGCGGGCACCGACGTGGCCGAGGTGGGCGACCGCGCCACCGCCATCCTGCATGGCATTGATGCCTTGGGACCGGGCGACGCGCTGCTGATCTGCGGCAAAGGGCACGAGACGGGGCAGGTCGTCGGTCAGGATGTGCTGCCTTTCGACGATGCCGAACAGGCCAGCATTGCCGTGGCCGCACTGGACGGGAGGGGCGGATGACGCTCTGGACCGCAGCCGAGGCCGCCGCCGCAACGGGCGGTACCGCCACCGCGCCTTTCGTCGCCAACGGCGTCAGCATCGACACCCGCACACTTGAGCCGGGTGACCTGTTCGTGGCGCTCAAGGCCACGCGCGACGGGCATGATTTCGTGGCACAGGCACTGGCGGGCGGCGCTGCGGCTGCCCTTGTCACCCACCACCCCGCCGACGTGCCCGCCGATGCGCCCCTGCTGATCGTGCCCGACGTGCAGGCGGCGCTCGAGGACCTCGGCCGCGCCGGACGCGCCCGCAGCCGTGCCCGCGTTGCGGCCATCACCGGATCAGTTGGCAAGACCTCGGCCAAGGAGATGCTGCGCGCCGCCCTCGACGGGCAGGGGCGCGTCCATGCCGCCGAGGCGAGCTACAACAACCACTGGGGCGTGCCACTGACGCTGGCCCGGATGCCGCCCGATGCCGATTTCGCGGTGATCGAGATCGGCATGAACCACCCCGGCGAGATCGCACCGCTGGCCCGCCAGGCCCGCCCCCATGCGGTGATGATCACCACCGTCGCTGCCGCCCATTTCGAGGCGTTCGGCAGCCTCGAAGGTATTGCCATGGAAAAGGCCAGCATTTGCGAGGGGCTGGAGCCGAACGGGACCGCGGTCCTGCACGGGGACCTGCCCCAGACCGACATCCTCGTCGATACCGCCCGGCGGGCGGGCGCGCATGTGGTGCTCTTCGGGATGCAGCCGCATGATCATCACCGCCTGACCCGCATTCGCGTCGGCGACGGTCATACCGTGGCCGAAGGGCGGGCATGGCGCACGCCGATCCTGCTGAATGTCGCCAGCGAGGGGCGGCACTTCGCGCTGAATGCTTTGGGCGTGCTCGCGCTGGCGACATCCCTTGGCGCCGACCGCGCGCGCAGCCTCTGCGGCCTTGCGGGATGGAGCCCGCCCGCAGGGCGTGGCACGCGCGAGACGGTGCTCCTCGACGTTGCGCGCGAGAACGAGACGATCGACCTGATCGACGACGCCTTCAACGCCAATCCCGCGTCGATGGCCGCCGCGCTGGAGGTGCTGGCCGCGGCCCAGCCGCGCAACGGCGTGGGACGCATCTCGCAGGGCCGCCGCGTGGCGATCCTCGGCGACATGCTGGAACTGGGCCCGACCGAGGCCGAGATGCACGCCGATCTGGCCCGCTTGCCCGCGATGGCCGACATCAGCACCGTGCACTGCGTCGGCCCGCGCATGCGCGCCTTGCACGCCGCGCTGCCCCGGGACAAGCGTGGGGTCCTGGCCGACCGGGCCGAGGACCTGACGCCGCGGGTCGCGCGCCTGCTCGACGCCGGCGATGTTGTGCTGGTCAAGGGCTCCAAGGGCAGCCGTGTCAGCCTTGTCGTTGACGCCATCCGCAAACTGAGGCATCGCGGGCCCGTTCCCGACATGGAGGCCTGACGCCCATGCTTTACTGGCTGACACATCTGTCCGACGGCGGCGACCTCTTCAACCTCTTCCGCTACATCACCTTTCGGGCTGGTGGCGCGTTCCTGACGGCGCTGGTCTTCGGCTTCATCTTCGGAAAGCCGCTGATCAACGTGCTGCGGCGCAAACAGGGCAAGGGCCAGCCGATCCGGCTGGACGGTCCCGAGGGCCATTTGTCAAAGGCCGGCACGCCAACGATGGGCGGGCTGCTGATCGTGGGGGCGCTGACCACCTCGACCCTGCTGTGGGCGCGGCTCGACAATGCCTTCGTCTGGCTGGTGTTGCTGGTGACGCTGAGCTTTGCCGCGTTGGGTTTTGCCGACGACTATGCCAAAGTGCGCAAGCAGACCTCGGCCGGTGTATCAGGCCGGGTGCGGATGCTGCTGGGCCTCGTGATTGCCGGGCTGGCGGGCTATGCCGTCATGCGGCTGCATCCCGCGGACCTGTCCGGTGATCTGGCCTTCCCGGTTTTCAAGCGGCTGCTGGTCAATCTCGGCCTCTTTTACGTGCCTTTCGCCATGGTCGTAATCGTGGGCGCGGCCAATGCGGTGAACCTGACCGACGGGCTTGACGGGCTGGCGATCATGCCGGTGATGATCGCGGCCGGCACGTTCGGGGTGATCGCCTATTTCGTGGGGCGGGTCGACTTCTCCGACTATCTCGATCTGCATTACGTGCCCGATACCGGTGAATTGCTGATCTTTTGCGCGGGCCTTGTGGGCGGCGGGCTGGGGTTCCTGTGGTACAACGCACCGCCGGCCGCCGTGTTCATGGGCGATACCGGCAGCCTCGCACTGGGCGGTGCGCTGGGGGCGATCGCTGTTGCCACCAAGCATGAGATCGTGCTGGCCATCGTTGGCGGCCTCTTCGTTGTCGAGGCGCTGAGCGTGATCATTCAGGTTCTCTACTTCAAGCGGACCGGGCGGCGGGTGTTCCTGATGGCGCCGATCCATCATCATTACGAAAAGAAGGGCTGGGCCGAGCCGCAGATCGTGATCCGCTTCTGGATCATCTCGCTGATCCTCGCGATGATCGGGCTGGCCACGCTGAAGGTCCGCTGAGGAACGGCGGGGCTCGGCAGCCGCCGGGGCAGGGGGCTGTCTGCCCCCTCGCGCCTTGCGGCGCTCACCCCCGAGGATACTTGGCAGGCAAAGGCAGCCGTTAACCGTTCGTTAACCAAGGGGGCCAGGCCCGGCCCGCCTTTGCCTTGCAAATATCCCGGGGGGAGGCCGCGCCAGCGGACGGGGGGCAGCGCCCCCCAAGCTCGCCTCGGGCGCTTGCGCAAGCTGTGCGGTTGCGGTCAACCTCGCGCGGTAATGGCAGAGGTGCTTTGATGATTCCGGTACGCGGCTACGACGGTGAGACGGTGGCGGTCCTGGGCTTGGGCCGCTCGGGCCGGGCGACGGCGCGCGCCTTGCAGGCGGGCGGGGCGCAGGTGATCGCGTGGGACGACAGCGCGCCTGCGCGCGATGCGGCCGAGGCCGATGGGCTGTCGTTGCGTGATCTGTCCCGTGAGGGGGCGCTGAAGGGGGTGGCGGCGCTGGTCACCTCCCCCGGGATCCCTCACCTTTATCCTGCTGCCCATCCGGCCATCGCCGCGGCCTGGGCGGCTGGCGTGCCGGTCGACAACGACATCGGCCTGTTTTTCCGTTCTTTCGCGACTGATGCCTGGGACAACTTCGACCAGACCCCGCGGGTGATCGCCGTCACCGGCTCGAACGGCAAATCGACCACGGCGGCGCTGATCCACCACATCCTTGTCGAAGCCGGGCGGCCCACGCAGCTGGCCGGCAATATCGGCCGCGGCGTGCTTGACATCGAGCCCGCGCGTGATGGCGAGGTCGTGGTACTGGAGCTGTCGTCCTACCAGACCGATCTTGCCCGCGCGCTGACCCCCGACATCGCCGTCTTCACCAACCTGTCGCCCGATCATCTGGACCGGCACGGTGGGTTAGGCGGCTATTTCGCGGCCAAGCGGCGGCTGTTCGCGGAAGGTGGCCCCGATCGCGCGGTGATCGGGGTGGACGAGGCCGAGGGGCGATACCTTGCCAACCAGATGGCCGAAGGGCCGGGAGATGACAGGGTGATCGCGGTCTCTGTCACGCGCAAACTGGCCCAGGCGGCGTGGTCCGTCTTTGCGTCGAAGGGCTTTCTCGCCGAATGGCGTCATGGCCAGCAGGTGGCCAGCATCGACCTGCGCGCCGTGCCCGGCCTGCCGGGCCGGCACAACCACCAGAACGCCTGCTCGGCCTATGCCGCCGTCCGCAGCCTTGGCCTTGGCCCCAAGACGATCGAGGCGGCGCTGGCGACCTATCCGGGCCTGCCGCATCGCAGCCAGCGCATTGCCGAGAAGGACGGGGTGATCTTCGTCAACGACAGCAAGGCCACCAATGTCGACAGTGCCGCGCAGGCCTTGCAGGCATTTTCGCGCATCCGCTGGATCTGCGGCGGGCTGGAGAAGGAGGGGGGGCTGGGCGGCCTGCTGCCCTACCTGGGCGCGGTCGCCAAGGCCTACGTCATCGGGCGCGAGGCTGATGCCTTCGCCCGCCAGCTGACGGGTGTCGAGGCTGAGGTCTGCACCACCATGTCCCGCGCGGTCGAGCGCGCGATGGCCGAGGCGCAGCCGGGCGAGGTGGTGCTGCTCGCGCCCGCCGCGGCCAGCTTTGACCAGTACGACAATTTCGAAAAGCGCGGCGAGGATTTCGCGGCGCAGGTCCGGGCCCGGCTCTGACCGCGACTACCCGCCGAAGCTGCGCCGCCCCAGCACCCTGTCCATCGCCTTGACGGCATAGCCCGCCTGCGGGGCCAGCGCCGCGTATCCTGCCTCGCCATCAAGCCTCAGCGCGGCATGGGTGGCCCAGTTCGGATCGTCCAGCGCGGGCCTTGCCAGCGCCACAAGGTCGGCCTCGCCCGCGGCCAATATCGCCTCGGCCTGGGCAGGGTCGGTGATCAGGCCGACCGCCATGCTGGGCATTCCCGCGGCGCGGATCGCGGCGGCAAAGGGCACCTGGTAGCCGGGCTTGCCCGCGCCCACCATCGCCCCGTCGAACCCGCCCGACGAGGCGGTGACCATGTCGACGCCCAGCGCCTTCAGTTCCGCAGCGAAGGCCACCGAATCTTCGAGCGTCCAGCCGCCCTCGATCCAGTCGGTGGCTGAGATCCGCACCGTCAGCGGCTTGCCCGCGGGCCAAGCCGCGCGCACCGCCGCGACCACCTCCAGCGGAAAGCGCATCCGGTTGGCGCGGCTGCCGCCATAGGCATCACTGCGCGTGTTGGCCACGGGCGAGAGGAATTCGTTCAGAAGATAGCCATGCGCGGCATGAACCTCGACCATGTCGAACCCCGCCGCATCGGCCCGGCGCGCGGCAGCGACGAAGGCCTCGCGGATCCGCGCCATCCCGGCCGCGTCCAGTTCGGCGGGGGTCTTGTAGGCGGTGGAATGGGCCGCGGCGCTGGGCGCGACGGGCTGCCAGTCGGCATAGCCGATGGCGGCGCGCGCCGCCGGGTCGTCGGGCAGGGTGGGGCGGTAGGGCACCGGGGCCGAAGCCTTGCGCCCGGCATGGGCCAGCTGGATGCCGGCGGCCGCACCCTGGCCGTGCAGGAAATCCACCGCGCGGGCCAGTGGCGCGATCTGCGCGTCCTCCCACAGGCCCAGGTCGCCATAGCTGATCCGCCCCTCGGGGCTGACCGCCGTCGCCTCGGCAATGACAAGGCCGAAACCGCCGATGCCGAAGCGGCCAAGGTGCACGAGGTGCCAGTCGTTCGCCATGCCGTCGATGCAGGAATACTGGCACATCGGCGAAACGACGGCGCGGTTGCGCAGGGTCAGGTCACGCAAGGTAAAGGGCGAGAAAAGCAGGGACATGGCACTTCCTGTTGGCTGGGGCGCCCGCACCTGACCTCAAGCGTGGCGGGGAATCAAGGCCGCGCGGCAATCGCCCGTCCCGCGGCATGGGCCGAGGCCCAGGCCCATTGAAAGTTGTAGCCGCCCAGCCAGCCGGTCACGTCCACCGCCTCGCCGATCACGAACAGGCCCGGCACCGCCCGCGCCTCCATGCTGGCGCCGTCAAGGCCGCGGGTATCGACGCCGCCCACCATCACCTCGGCAGTGCGGTAGCCTTCGGTTCCGCCGGGCCGCAGGCGCCAGTCGGTCAAACGGGCGGCAAGGCTGGCCAGCGCCCGGTCGGACTGGTCGGCGATGTTGCCCTGCGGGCCGGTTTCGGCGGCAATCGCCTCGGCCAGCCGCGCGGGCAGAAGGCCCGCCAGCACCGCGCTGACGCTGCGCTTGCCCGCCGTGCTGCGCGCCGCCTTCAGACCGGCCAGCGCGTCTTGCCCGGGCAGCAGGTTCACCGCCACCTCGCCGCCTTCGCGCCAGTAGGATGAGGCCTGCAGCACCGCCGGCCCCGACAGCCCGCGATGGGTGAAAAGCAGCGCCTCGTCGAACGCGGCCTTGCCCGCCGCCACCCGCGCCGGCACTGCGACGCCCGCCAGCGCGGCAAAGCGCCCCTCGGGAAAGGTGAAGGGCACAAGGCCGGGGCGTGTTTCGGTCAGGCCCAGCCCGAATTGCGCGGCGATCTCCAGCGCCAGCCCCGTCGCGCCCATCTTCGGGATCGACTTGCCCCCCGTCGCCAGCACCAGGTGCCGCGCGCGCACCTCGCGCCGCGCGCCCTCGCGCTCCAGCACAACGCGGAACACGCTGCCATCATGGGCCACCTCGCGCAGGGTCGTCGACAGCCACAGGTCCGCCCCCGCGCGCGCCACCTCTTCCAGCAGCATCGACACGATCTGCCTGGCCGAGCCGTCACAGAAAAGCTGGCCCAGCGTCTTTTCGTGCCAGGCGATGCCGTGCCGGTCGACCAGCGTCACGAAATCGCGCGGGGTGTAGCGGCTCAGCGCCGACTTGGCGAAATGGCGGTTGGCCGACAGGAAGTTGCCGGGCCCCGCGCCGAGATTGGTGAAGTTGCACCGCCCCCCGCCCGAGATGCGGATCTTCTCGCCGGGGTTGGCTGCATGGTCGATCACCAGCGTGCCCGCCCCGGCATGGGCGGCGCAGAACAGGCCGGCCGCGCCGGCGCCAAGGATCAGGGTCTTCACGTCCATCGCCGCCACTTGGGGCAAAGGGCCATCGTTGTGCAAGAGGCAGGCGATATCCCCCAATTTTTCTGGAAACCGCGCCGGTTCCGGGGTAGGCTGTCGGACAGACCCGGAAAACCGGGCAGGCAGAGGCAGACAGCAGACCATGACGGAAATGGTGCATGGGTCGATCCCGGTTCCCGCCGGCGATCCGATCATCCCGCGCTGGTGGCGCACGATCGACAAGATCACCCTCTCCTGCGTGCTGATCCTTTTTGCGATCGGCCTGCTTCTGGGGCTTGCCTCGTCGCCGCCGCTGGCCGCGCGCAACCATCTGCCGCCCTTCTACTACGTCTCGCGTCAGGCCGTTTTCGGGCTCATGGCGATGGGCGTGATGATGCTGGTCTCGATGCTGTCGCCCACGATGGTGCGGCGCTTGGGCGTGCTGGGCTTCGCACTGGCCTTTGCCGCGCTGGCCATGCTGCCGGTCCTCGGCACAGATTTCGGCAAGGGCGCGATCCGCTGGTATTCGCTGGGATTTGCCAGTTTCCAACCCTCCGAATTCCTCAAGCCCGCCTTTGTGGTCGTCGCGGCGTGGTTCATGGCCGCCAGTTACGAGCCGGGCGGGCCGCCGGGGCGGCTTTTCTCCTTCGGGCTGATGATTGTCATCGTGCTGATCCTCGCGCTACAGCCCGATTTCGGTCAGGCCAGCCTGATCCTTTTCGCTTGGGGCGTGATGTATTTCGTCTCGGGCGCGCCGATGACGCTGCTCAGCGGGATCGCGGCCAGCGTCGCGGTGGCCGGCACCTTCGCCTACAGCCATTCCGAGCATTTCGCCCGCCGGATCGACGGGTTTCTGTCGGCCGATGTCGATCCGCGCACCCAGATCGGCTATGCCACCGACGCGATCCGCGAGGGCGGGTTCTTTGGCGTCGGTCTGGGCGAGGGGCAGGTCAAATGGTCGTTGCCCGACGCGCATACCGATTTCATCATCGCGGTGGCGGCCGAGGAATACGGCATGATCCTCGTGATCCTGATCATCGCGCTTTACACCGTCGTCGTGGTCCGCTCGCTCAGCCGCCTCAAGCGCGAGCGTGATCCGTTCATCCGGCTGGCCGGCACGGGCCTCGCCTGCGCCTTTGGCGTGCAGGCGATGATCAACATGGGCGTCGCGGTGCGGCTGCTGCCGGCCAAGGGCATGACTCTGCCTTTCGTTTCCTATGGCGGGTCGTCACTGATCGCGGGCGGCATCGCGGTGGGCATGCTTCTGGCGCTGACCCGCCAGCGGCCGCAAAATGCCATCGGTGATTTCCTGTCGAGCCGGGGCGAGTGATGGCAGACCCGCTTCTGGTCATCGCGGCAGGTGGCACCGGCGGGCACATGTTTCCCGCGCAGGCACTGGCCGAGACGATGCTGGCCCGCGGCTGGCGGGTGAAGCTGTCGACCGACGCGCGCGGCGCGCGCTACGCGGGGGGCTTTCCGCAGGCCGTCGAGGTGGTCCAGACGGCCAGCGCCACCTTTGCCCGTGGCGGCGTGCTGGCCCGCCTGATGGTGCCGTTTCGCATCGCCGGTGGCGTGATCGGTGCGGCGCTGGCCATGCTGCGCGACCGGCCATCGGTGGTGGCAGGTTTTGGCGGCTACCCGGCGATCCCGGCCATGGCGGCGGCCTGGGCGCTGCGCATTCCGCGTCTGATCCATGAACAAAACGGCGTGCTGGGCCGCGTCAATCGCGTCTTCGCGCGCCATGTCGGGCGTGTCGCCTGCGGCACCTGGCCCACGGCACTGCCCGAGGGCACCAGCGCCGTGCATACCGGCAACCCGGTGCGCGGCGCGATCCTTGCCCGCGCCGCCGCGCCCTACATTGCCCCCGGCGATTACCCGATGGCCGTGCTGGTGATCGGCGGCAGCCAGGGCGCACGGGTATTGTCTGACATCGTGCCGCCCGCGCTGGCGGCCCTTCCCGAGGCACTGCGCCGCAACATCCGCGTCAGCCATCAGGCCAGGGCCGAGGACGCGGACCGCGTCGCCGCCTTCTATGACGAACAGATGATTGCCGCCGAGGTGCGCCCTTTCTTTGATGACGTGCCCGAGCGGATGGCCGAAGCACAGCTTGTCATCAGCCGCGCCGGGGCCTCGTCCATTGCTGACCTGTCGGTGATCGGCCGTCCGGCGATCCTGATCCCCTATGCCGCCGCCACCGCCGACCACCAGACCGCCAATGCCCGCCAACTGGCCGAAAGCGGCGGCGCGGTGGTGATTGCAGAGGCCGATCTTGAAGTCGCGCCGCTGACGGATGTTGTCACGAAAATCCTGTCCGACCCCGAAGGAGCCGCTGCGATGGCCGCCGCGGCGCTTGCCTGCGGTCTGCCAGACGCGGCGGAACGGCTGGCGGCCGAGGTCGAAACTCTGGCACAAGGGGAGAAATGATGGATGGAAGCCCGCTCATGACCGCAGTCACCAAGCTCCCCCTCGACGTCGGCCCGATCCATTTCGTCGGCATCGGCGGCATCGGCATGTCCGG
Source organism: Limimaricola sp. (assembly GCF_016125575.1). Classification (GTDB taxonomy): domain Bacteria; phylum Pseudomonadota; class Alphaproteobacteria; order Rhodobacterales; family Rhodobacteraceae; genus WGLM01. The sequence continues at coordinate 792,636 of NZ_WGLM01000005.1, read as the reverse complement.
CATTGCCGAGGTGCTGGTGAACCTCGGCTACAGCGTGCAGGGCTCGGACCTGAAGGGCTCGAAGATCACAGAGCGGCTCAAGGCCATGGGCGCCACCATCTTCGAAGGCCAGCGCGCCGAGAACCTTGAAGGCGCCGACGTGGTGGTGATTTCCTCGGCCATCAAGCGTGGCAATCCTGAACTGGACGAGGCGCGGCGGCGTGGCTTGCCCGTCGTGCGCCGGGCCGAAATGCTCGCCGAGCTGATGCGGCTGAAATCCAACGTTGCCGTGGCCGGCACCCATGGCAAGACCACGACGACGACGCTCGTCGCCACCTTGCTGGACGCGGGCGGGTTCGACCCCACGGTGGTCAATGGCGGCATCATCCATGCCTATGGCTCGAACGCCCGGATGGGGCAGGGCGAGTGGATGGTGGTCGAGGCGGATGAGAGCGACGGCACCTTCAACCGGCTGCCTGCCACCATCGCCATCGTCACCAATATCGACCCCGAGCACATGGAGCATTGGGGCACGATCGAGAACCTGCGGCAGGGATTTACCGATTTCGTCTCGAACATCCCGTTCTACGGCCTTGCCGTCTGCTGCACCGACCACCCCGAGGTGCAGGCGCTGGTTGGCAAGATCACCGACCGCCGCGTCACCACCTTCGGCTTCAATGCGCAGGCCGACGTGCGCGCCACGAACCTGACCTACAAGGCAGGCGTTGCACATTTCGACATCGCATTGCAGCCCGAGGATGACGTGATAGAGGGTTGCACCCTGCCGATGCCGGGTGACCATAACGTGTCGAACGCACTGGCCGCAGTCGCGGTCGCCCGTCACCTTGGCATGGCGCCGGATGCGATCCGCGCCGCGCTGGCGGCGTTCGGCGGCGTCAACCGCCGCTTTACCAAGGTCGGCGAGGTCGGCGGCATCACCATCATCGACGATTACGGTCATCACCCCGTCGAGATTGCCGCGGTTCTCAAGGCCGCGCGGCAGGCCGTGGCCGATACTCCCGGCGCGCGGGTCATCGCCGTGCACCAGCCGCATCGCTACACACGGCTGCACAGCCTCTTTGACGAGTTCTGCAGTTGTTTCAACAATGCCGACGTCGTGGGCATCGCCGAGGTTTACGCCGCTGGCGAAGACCCGATCCCCGGCGCCAGCCGCGATGACCTTGTCGCGGGCCTGATCCGGCATGGCCACCGCCACGCCCGTGCCGTCATCGACGAGGCCGATCTGGAGCGTCTGGTGCGCGAACAGGCGCGGCCCGGGGACATGGTGGTCTGCCTTGGCGCCGGCACGATCAGCACATGGGCCAATGCGCTGCCCGCGCGGCTGGAGGGCAAGGCATGATGCACGGACCCCTGCCTTTCGCGTTTCTTTGGGTGGTCGCCGCGACCGTCACCGCCTTCCTGCCGATGCGCCGGCAGATGGTGCCGGGGCTGGCACTGTTGATCGCGGCACCTCTGCTGATTGTCTGGCTGGGGATCATCTATGGCTGGTGGCTGGCGGCGCTGGGTCTGGCGGCCTTCGCCTCGATGTTCCGCAACCCGCTGCGTTACCTGTGGGCGCGCGCGCGTGGCCAGACGCCCGAACTTCCTGCGGAGTTGCGCCGATGACCTTCTCGCTCACACTCTGCCTGGTCTGGATGCTGGTCGCCAACGTGCTGGCCCTGATCCCCAGTCGCGACAACCACTGGACGCGCGCCTACGGCCTGATCGCCACCGGTATCCCGCTTCTGGGGTATGCAACATGGCAGAATGGCCCGCTTGTGGGCCTGCTGCTTTTTGCCGCCGGAGCAAGCATCCTGCGCTGGCCGCTGATCTTTCTCTGGCGCTGGGCGCGGCGGCAGGCTGCCCGCTAAGGGCCGCACCACTGCCGCCAGACCGAGGAGAGCGCCATGGGCGAACCCGTCATCCTGACCGTCCTGCCAGTTGGCAGTGGGGTGGTTGGCGCAGCCCTCGGGTATGGCCTTGGCAGGACCGGACGGGCATGGGCGGTCTGGGGGCCCGTCGGGTTGATGCTGGCATGCGTCGGTTGGCTTTGGTTTCTGGCCCGCGCGACACATGGCTGGGACGGGCTGGGCTACTTCATCGCCGCCCTCTTCATCGTCCTTCCCGCCGCCGTCGGACTGGCAATCGGCGGCCTGATCGGCCGCCATCATGCCAAAACCCGCGCAAACGCCAAGCCGCCGAACGCGCCCTGAGGGCGTAGCCCGGTGAGCGGCCCGACAGGCCTTCCGCCCGTCCGCACGGCGGGCAGGTGCCCTATGAGATTCCGGGCGGCAGAACCCGTCCAAAAAATTATATCATAAAATCAAATCACTAAAAGCTGTCCCCATGGGGACGCCCCGAAATCCCCGCTTTTCGGGCCCTTGCCAAGCGGCCCACGCTCGGCGAAACCAGCCGGCATGACAGAGCTTCCTACCCCCCGTGGCACCCTCACGCCCCACCGCCCGCTGGCGGACCTGACATGGCTGCGCGTCGGCGGGCCGGCGGACTGGTTGTTCCAGCCCGCCGACGAGGAGGATCTGGCGGCTTTCCTTGCCGCGCTCGACCCTGCCGTGCCGGTCTTTCCGATGGGGGTGGGGTCCAACCTGATCGTGCGGGATGGCGGCATTCGGGGCGTCGTCATCCGCCTCGGGCGTGGCTTCAACGCCATCGCGGCGGCCGAGACCGTCACCGCAGGGGCTGCCGCGCTGGATGCCCATGTCGCGCGCCGCGCGGCGGAGGCGGGGCGCGACCTGACCTTCCTGCGCACCATCCCGGGCACGATCGGCGGCGCCGTGCGGATGAACGCGGGCTGCTACGGCAGCTACGTGGCCGAGCTGCTGCAATCGGTCCGCCTTGTCCTGCGCGATGGCACCGTCGCGGACTGGCCCGCCGCCCGCCTGCAACTGGCCTACCGGCAGAGCAGCCTGCCCGACGGCGCCGTCATCACCGCCGCGACCTTCGCCGCACCCCCGGGCGATCCCGCAGCCCTTGCCGCGCGGATGGATGACCAGATCGCCCGCCGCGATGCCAGCCAGCCCACCAAGGACCGCACCGCGGGCTCGACCTTCCGCAATCCGGCGGGGTTTTCCTCGACCGGGCTCGCCTCCGATACCCACGAAATGAAAGCGTGGAGCCTGATCGACGCGGCCGGGCTGCGCGGTGCCCGGCTGGGCGGCGCACAGATGAACCCGATGCACGCCAATTTCCTGACCAATGCGGGCGGCGCAACCGCGGCTGACCTTGAAATGCTGGGCGAAGAGGTCCGAAAAAAGGTTTACGAAAACAGTGCGATCACGCTAGAGTGGGAAATCATGCGGGTCGGCGATCCCGCCTGAGAATTGACCCCGAAACGGGGCAGGTCCAGGGCAAGGGCCGAATGACGAATACGACGGGCCAGCCAAGGTCCGCGTTCAGAGGCAGCGGGAATGTCGAGCAGGACAAACCCCCGCGTCGTGGTGTTGATGGGTGGCCCTTCGGCCGAGCGTGACGTGTCGCTCAGTTCGGGCCGCGAATGCGCTGCCGCGTTGCGGGTTGCAGGATGCGAGGTGATCGAGGTCGATGCCGGCCCCGACCTGCCCGCGCGGCTGGCCGAGACCGCCCCCGATGTCGTCTTCAACGCACTTCATGGCCGCTGGGGCGAGGATGGCTGCGTTCAGGGCCTGCTGGAATGGTTGCGCATCCCCTACACGCATTCCGGCGTGCTGGCCTCGGCGCTGGCCATGAACAAGACCCGCACCAAGGAGGTTTACCGCGCGGCTGGCCTGCCCGCGATGGACAGCCTGCTGGCCCCACGCGACGAGGTGCGCGCGCGCCACGTGATGCCGCCGCCCTACGTGGCGAAGCCCAATAACGAAGGCTCCAGCGTGGGCGTCTACATCGTGCGCGAGGCCGCCAACAGCCCGCCGCAGCTGGACGACACGATGCCCGACACAGTGCTGGTCGAAGCCTTCGCGCCGGGTCGCGATCTGACCGTTGCGGTGATGGGCGACCGGCCGCTCGGCGTCACCGATATCGTGACTGACGGCTGGTACGACTACCACGCGAAATACGCCCCCGGCGGGTCGCGCCACATCGTGCCTGCCGAGGTGCCGGCCGAGATCGCCGATGCTTGCCTTGATTACGCGCTGCGCGCCCATCGGGCGCTGGGCTGCCGCGGCCTCAGCCGGACTGATTTCCGCTGGGACGAAAGCCGTGGCCTTGACGGCCTGATCCTGCTGGAAACCAACACCCAGCCGGGAATGACCCCCACATCGCTGGCCCCCGAGCAGGCGGCACTGGCAGGTGTGCCCTTCCCGGATCTCTGTCGTTGGCTGGTGGAGGATGCCTCATGCAATCGTTGAGTTTCTTCCGCGGCGCGACCCGGCGCGATCCCGCCCCTTCGCGGCTGGATTACCGGATGCAGCGCATGATGCTGACACCGTCATTCCGCGCGCTTTTGCGGGTGGGTGTGCCGATGGCATTGATCGCCATCATCGTCTCGGTCTGGCTTGATCGGCCAGAGAACCGTGCGCTGGTCATGCATTCTTACGCTCAGGCGATCCAGAACCTGCATAACCGCCCCGAATTCCGTGTGGCCACGCTCGACATCACCGGCGCCTCTCCCGAAACCACCGCGGCGGTCAGGGCGGTGCTGCACCTGTCGCTGCCTGTCTCGTCTTTTGATCTGGACCTGACCGCGATGCGCCATGCCGTCGAGGCGATCCCGGCCGTGCGCGATGCGACGCTGGGGATCGGGCCGGGTGGCACGCTACAGGTGGCCATCGTACCGCGGGTGCCTGTGGCGATCTGGCGCGGTGATGACGGACTGCAACTGATCGATGCCGAGGGCGAGCTTGTGGCGCCGCTGGCCGCGCGGACAGACCGGCTCGATCTGCCGCTGATCGCGGGCGACGGCGCAAGCGACGCGATGGCCGAGGCGCTTCAGATCTATGCCGCTGCCGGTCCGCTGGGCCCGCGCATTCGCGGTCTGGTGCGGATGGGCGAGCGCCGCTGGGACGTCGTGCTCGACCATGACCAGCGCATCCTGCTGCCTGCCGACGGAGCCCCGCGCGCGTTCGAGCGGGCAGTCGCAATGCAGCAGGCACAAGGCGTTTTCGACCGGGCCATCGTGGCGCTCGATCTGCGTAACGAGGACCGGCCGACAATCCGGTTGAGCAAGGCGGCCCCCGATGCGGCGCCAGAGATCAAGGCAAGTATAACAGGGACGGGACAGTGATGCAGAACCTCTACCAGAGCCAGCGCGCGATGCGGAACATGCGCAAGGCGGCGATGCAGCGCGGCGTTGTCGCGATCCTCGACATTGGCACCTCCAAGATCGCCTGCCTCGTGCTGCGGTTCGACGGGCCCGACAGGTTCCGACCGCAGGACGGCGTAGGCGCGATGGCCGGGCAATCGGCCTTTCGGGTGATCGGGGCAGCCACCACCCGTTCACGCGGCGTGCGGTTTGGCGAGATCGACGCGATGCAGGAAACCGAACTGGCGATCCGCACCGCGGTGAAGGCCGCGCAGAAGATGGCCAACCTGCGCGTCGATCACGTCATCGCCTGTCTCTCGGGGGCCAATCCGCGGTCCTACGGGCTGGAAGGGCAGGTCGAGGTCGAGGGGCAGACGGTGGGCGATGCCGATATCGGCCGCGTGCTGGCTGCCTGCGACGCCCCCGATTTCGGCGCGGGCCGCGAGGTGCTGCACGCCCAGCCGGTGAACTTCGCGCTTGATCACCGCAGCGGGCTGGCCGATCCGCGTGGCCAGATCGGCAACATGCTGACCACCGACCTGCACGTCCTGACCGTCGACCAGACCGCGATCCGCAACATGCTGCACTGTATCGGGCGCTGCGATCTGGAGGTCGCGGGGCTGGCCTCGTCGGCCTATGTCGCGGGCATTTCCAGCCTAGTCGAGGACGAGCAGGAACTGGGTGCCGCCTGCATCGACATGGGCGGCGGCGCAACCAGCCTGTCGGTCTTCATCAAGAAACACATGATCTATGCCGACACCGTGCGGATGGGCGGCGATCACGTAACCGCCGACATCTCGATGGGCCTGCAGGTGCCGATGAACAATGCCGAGCGGATCAAGACCGTCCATGGCGGTGTGGTCGCCACCGGCATGGACGACCGCGAGATGATCGAGACCGGCGGCAATTCCGGCGACTGGGAGCGCGACCGCAGGACCGTCAGCCGGGCCGAACTGATCGGCATCATGCGTCCGCGGGTCGAGGAGATCCTCGAAGAGGTGCGCGCGCGCCTTGATGCGGCCGGGTTCGACCATTTGCCCAGTCGGCAGATCGTGCTGACCGGCGGCGGCAGCCAGATACCCGGCCTTGATGGCCTGGCCTCGCGTATCCTTGGCCAGCAGGTGCGCATGGGCCGTCCGTTGCGGGTGCAGGGCCTGCCGCAGGCGGCGACCGGCCCGGCCTTTTCCGCCGCGGTGGGCCTTGCCCTCTTCGCGGCGCACCCGCAGGACGAATGCTGGGATTTCGATATTCCGGCCGAAAGGAACGGGGGCCGGTCGCTGAGGAGGGCCGTCAAATGGTTCAAGGACAACTGGTGATCCGCAAGATTTGGCGCTTCCGTCGAAATCGAGCGGGAAATCAGCGGAATCCAGCCAGATTTTGTGGTCAAAGGACGTTTTTTCCGTGACCTCGGCTGTAGATACCGGTAGCATTCGATCAATTTAGGGAAGAGGCCCCGGTGGGACGGGCCCGTAACAGACAGGCGGACAGAGCATGACACTCAATCTCTCCTTGCCCGGGCAGGACGAGCTCAAGCCCCGGATCACCGTCTTCGGCGTGGGCGGCGCTGGTGGCAACGCGGTTAACAACATGATCGACAAGCAACTCGATGGAGTCGAGTTTGTCGTCGCCAATACCGACGCGCAGGCGCTTCAGCAGTCGCGCTCGCAGGCGCGCATCCAGATGGGTGTGAAGGTAACCGAGGGCCTCGGCGCGGGCGCCCGTCCCAGTGTTGGATCGGCTGCCGCCGAAGAATCGATCGAACAGATCGTCGACCATCTGGCCGGCGCGCACATGTGCTTCATCACTGCGGGCATGGGCGGCGGCACTGGTACCGGCGCGGCCCCGATCATCGCGCAGGCGGCGCGCGAGCTGGGCGTACTGACCGTTGGCGTTGTGACCAAGCCATTTCAGTTTGAGGGCGCCAAGCGGATGCGTCAGGCCGAGGAGGGGGTCGAGGCGCTTCAGAAGGTTGTCGATACCCTCATCATCATTCCCAACCAGAACCTTTTCCGCCTTGCCAACGAGCGCACGACCTTCACCGAAGCCTTCGCGATGGCCGACGACGTGCTCTACCAGGGCGTCAAGGGTGTGACCGACCTGATGGTGCGGCCCGGCCTGATCAACCTCGACTTTGCCGACGTGCGTGCGGTGATGGACGAGATGGGCAAGGCGATGATGGGCACGGGCGAGGCCGAGGGCGAAAACCGCGCCATCGAGGCCGCCGAAAAGGCCATCGCCAACCCGCTGCTCGACGAGATCAGCCTTGAAGGCGCGCGTGGCGTGCTGATCAACATCACCGGCGGGCATGACCTGACCCTGTTCGAACTGGACGAGGCTGCCAACAAGATCCGTGAAAAGGTCGATGCCGACGCCAACATCATCGTTGGTTCGACGCTCGATTCCTCGATGGAAGGCCGGATGCGCGTTTCGGTCGTGGCGACTGGCATCGACGCGGTCAGCCGCAGCGAGGCGGTTCCGGGCCCGCGCCGTTCGATGGCGCAGCCGTTGAAACAAAGCGTCAGTGCAGAAACCCCGCGTGAGAAACCCGCGGCGGCCTCCGCGCCCGTTGCCGCTGCTGCGCGCACCGAAGCACCCGCGGCCGAACCCGAGCCCACGCTCTTTGACGAGGAGCGCGAGACGGCCTTCGAGCAGGCAGAGGACATCTTTGACGACTTCGAGACCGACGATGACGACGAGCTTCCGCCGCCGGCCTACGCGCCGCGCGCCCAGCCGGTAAGCACGCCCGAGCCCGAGGCCTTTGTTGCCCCGCGTGCGCCCGCGCCCGGCACGCCGACGCCCGAGGCGTTGGCCCGGCTGCAGGCAGCGATCAACCGTGGCCCCGGCGCCGCGGCGCAGCGCCCCGCCCAGCAGCCTGCCGCGGCACAGCCGGCCGCACCGCGCCCTGCGGCAGCTGCCCCGGCCCGCGCGCCCGAGGGCGAGAAAAAGGGCTTTGGCATCAACTCGTTGATCGGGCGCATGACGGGCCACCATGCCGAGGCGGCCCAGCCCGCGCGGCAGCAGCCGCAGGTCAGTGCGCAGCGCGAAACGGCCGAGCCCGACCCCGAGCAGGAGCGGATCGAGATACCTGCATTCCTGCGTCGTCAGGCCAACTGACCTTGTCGATCGGACTTATCGCAAAGGCCGCCTTCGGGCGGCCTTTCGCGTCTTTGGTAACAGATTTAGCTCAAAATGGCGAGATTCCGCCGATGCCGCCGTTGAACGCGGGCTGGTGCGGGGGCCTGTTTCAGTCTGTTGCAATCTGTGAGTTGAGGCGGTGAGAACGTCCGTTTACCCGATATCCACAAGAGTTTCCGCCGGGGTGCAGGGGGCAGGTTTGCAGACGACGATCAGACAGGTAGTGCGCTTTGCCGGGGTGGGCCTTCATCGTGGCCGCCCTGCGCGCCTTGTGCTGCGCCCCGCACCTGCCGATCACGGGATCGTCTTTTGCCGGGTTGACGCCGCCGCGCGTGGCGCGTTGCTGCCCGCGCGCTGGGACATGGTCGAGCAGACGCCGCTCAACACCCGGCTGCGTAACGCCGATGGCGTCAGCGTTGCGACGGTCGAACACCTGATGGCGGCGCTTGCGGGCTGCGGTCTGCACAACGTCCTTGTCGAGATCGATGGCCCCGAAGTGCCGATCCTTGACGGCAGTGCAGCGCCGTTCGTCCGCGCGATCCTTGCTGCTGGCGTGCAAAGGCTGGCAGCGCCGCTGCGCGTCATGCGGATGCTGCAGGCGGTCGAAGTCCGCCGCGGTGCCGCCGTCGCGCGTCTGGAGCCGGCCGACCGCCTGCGCATCGATTTCCGAATCGACTTTGCCGATGCCGCGATCGGGCAGCAGGAACTGGCGCTCGACATGGCAAACGGTGCCTTCGTGCGCGAACTTTGCTCCAGCCGGACGTTCTGCCGGCAGGCCGATGTCGACGCGATGCGCGCGAAGGGGCTGGCGCTGGGTGGCACGTTGGAAAACGCGGTGGTGGTCGACGGTGACCAGGTGCTCAGCCCGGGTGGCCTGCGTCAGAAGGACGAGGCCGTGCGCCACAAGATGCTGGACGCGATGGGCGATCTGGCAACTGCCGGCGCGCCGATCATTGGCCGCTACACGGGCCACCGTGCCGGCCATGCCCTGACCAACGCACTTCTGCGCGCGGTGATGGAGCGTCCCGAGACCTGGACCTGGGATACCTGCACGCCGGACATGGAGCGGCTTCTGCCCGGGGCGAGCCTGCATGCCGCAGACCTTGCCGCGGTGGCCTGAGGGCCGCGTCGCGGCCACCTTCACCGGGTGGGAAAAGAACATTTTGCCCCTCGTTTTTCTATGCTAGACCGGCAGGCAACCGGGGCCGCGCGTGCCCTGTCGGACGATCGGCACGAGGCGGGGACGCGAGTTATGGCAGGGTGGAAATCGGGTTTGGCAACGCGACAGGCATTGGCCGCGGCGTTTCTTGCGGCAACCGTGCTGGGTGGTTGCAGCAACTTCGACCCCAAGGCGCCCGGTGCGCTCGACAATTATTCGGCCTCCGATATCTACACCCGCGGCGAATACGAGCTTCAGCACGGCAAGGCCAAGGATGCGGCGTTCTACTTCTCTGAAATCGAACGGCTTTATCCTTATTCCTCTTGGGCCGAGCGCGGTCTGATCATGGAGGCGTTCGCCTATCACAAGGCGGCCGATTACGATAACACGCGCGCCGCCGCGCAGCGCTATCTCGACAACTATCCCACCGGCAAGGACGCGGCCTATGCGCAGTATCTGCTGGCGCTGAGCTATTACGACCAGATTGACGAGGTTGGTCGTGACCAGGCGTTGACGAGGGACGCACTCAAGGCCTTCACCAAACTGATCGAGACTTACCCCGACAGCGAATATGCCCGCGCTGCCACATTGAAGTTCGATCTTGCGATGGACCATCTCGCCGCCAAGGAGATGGAGGTGGGCCGCTATTACCTCAAGCGCAGCATCTATGGCGCTGCCGCCGCGCGGTTCCGCATTGTGGTGGAACAGTTCCCGACCACGAGCCAGACGCCCGAGGCGCTTTACCGGTTGGTCGAGGCGTATATGGCGCTTGGCTTGACCGACGAGGCACAGACCGCGGGCGCGATTCTGGGCCACAATTTCCAATCGACCTCTTGGTATGACGATGCCTATGCGCTGCTGACTGGCCACGGGTTGCAGGCGCGGTCGCTTGGCAATAACTGGCTTTCGGCAATCTACCGTCAAACCGTGCGTGGGGCCTGGCTCTAGCGCAGATATTGTGATGGGGGGCGTGCGGGCCACCAAGGCTCGTGTCTGGCGTCACCTCTTGCCGTAATTGATGCTGGATTGCCCGCCTCGGGAATGCGATAACCGGCGCGCTCCTCCAGCGGGCAAGGACAGGGTGCAACGGACCGATGCTGCGCGGCCTCGACATTTCCGACATGCTGATCATCGACCGGCTGACGCTGACCTTCCAGCCGGGCCTGAACGTGCTGACGGGCGAGACCGGCGCGGGCAAGTCGATCCTGCTTGATGCGCTTGGTTTTGTCCTTGGCTGGCGCGGTCGGGCCGATCTGGTGCGCGCGGGCGCCGCGCAGGGTGAGGTCACAGCGGTCTTCGATCTGCCCTCCGGCCACCCGGCGCGTGCCGTGCTCGACGAGGCCGGGCTGGTGGCCGAGGACGAGTTGATCCTGCGCCGCGTCAACACTGCCGACGGGCGCAAGACCAGCTTTGTCAACGATCGCCGCGTCTCGGGCGAAGTGGTGCGCGCGCTGTCCGATACGCTGGTGGAATTGCATGGCCAGAATGACGACCGCGGTCTCTTGAACCCGCGCGGGCACCGCCAGTTGCTTGATGCCTTTGCCGGGACCGCTCCGTTGATCGAGGCGACGCGCGCGGCGTGGCGGGCACTGGCCGCGGCACGCAAGGATCTGACAGCAGCCGAGGCCGCGCTCGATGCGCTGCGCAGCGAGGAAGACTACCTGCGCCATGCCGTGGCCGAGCTGGACCGACTGGCCCCCGAACCGGGCGAGGAGGCGCGCCTCGATTCCGAGCGCCGGCTGATGCAGGCGGCTGAGAAGATCGGCACTGACATCGCCCGCGCCGCCGAGGCACTGGGCGAAGGCGCCGGGGCCGAGCGGATGTTGCTGGATGCCAGTCGCTGGCTGGAAGGCGCGGCCGCGCAGGCCGAAGGGCGGCTTGACGCGCCGCTTTCTGCGATCGAGCGGGCGCTGATCGAACTGGCCGAGGCCCAGACGGGCGTCGCGGACTGCCTCGACGCCCTGCGCTTTGATCCTGCCGCATTGGAAGAGACTGAAGAGCGGCTTTTCGCCATTCGTGCACTGGCACGAAAGCACGGCATCGCCCCGGACGATTTGGGCGGCTTTGCCGACGAGTTGCGTGCGCGTCTTGCGGCGCTGGATGGCGGCGCCCGCGATATCAAGGCGCTGCGTGACGCGGTCGTTGCCGCTGAAACTGCCTTTGATGCAGCGGCCAAGGCCCTCTCGGCGGCCCGCGCCAAGGCGGCCCGAGCGCTGGATACCGCGATGGCCGCAGAGCTGGCGCCACTGAAGATGGAGCGCGCGGTCTTTACCACCCAAGTCGCGCCGGGCGATGCCGGGCCCGAAGGGGCCGATGCCGTCACCTTCACTGTCGCCACCAATCCCGGCGCGCCGCCCGGCCCGCTCGACAAGATCGCTTCAGGCGGCGAACTCAGCCGGTTCCTGCTCGCGCTCAAGGTCTGCCTGACGCAGGGCGCCGAAGGGCTGACGCTGATCTTCGACGAGATCGACCGCGGCGTGGGCGGGGCCACCGCCGATGCCGTGGGCCGCAGGCTCGCCGCACTGGCCGCGTCGGGGCAGGTCCTTGTCGTCACCCATTCGCCGCAGGTCGCGGCGCGGGGCGGGCATCACTGGCGGGTCGAGAAACGCCAGGACCACACGGTCACTACCTCCACAGTCGTCCCGCTCGATCCGCCCGCGCGGGTGGACGAGATCGCGCGGATGCTCTCGGGCGACACCATCACCGACGCCGCCCGCGAAGCCGCCCGTGCGCTGATGCGCGCCTGACCCCTTCTTCTGGCCCAAAATACTCTCGGGGGGAGGTGGCCCGGCACGGGCCGCCCGGGGGGCAGACAGCCCCCAGCCACCGCCGCCGCGTGGGCCGGGCGCTCAGCCCTGCCGGACCACCTTGCCGGGGTTGAAGAGGTTGTCGGGGTCAAGTGCGGCCTTGATCTGCCCCATCACGTCCCAGCCCGCGCCATGCTCGGCGGCCATGTGGTCCAGCTTGCCCATCCCCACGCCGTGTTCCCCCGTCACCGTGCCGCCCAGCCGCAGCGCACGCTCGGCCATCCGGCCTGCCAGCGCCTTGGCCGCCTCGCGCTCGGCCGAGCTCTCCGGGTCGATCAGCAGCACCGCGTGGAAATTGCCGTCGCCGACATGGCCCAGGATCGGGCCGGGGATCGGTCCCGCGGCGATGTCGGCCTGGGTTTCGGCCACCGCCTCGGCCAGCCGCGACAGGGGCACGCAGACATCGGTGACGATGGCCTGCGCGCCGGGGCGCGAGCCGACGATCGCCCAGTAGGCTTCGTGCCGCATCTTCCACAGCTTCGCCCGGTCTTCGGCCCGCGCCGACCAGCGAAAGCCCTGCGCGCCATGCTCGGCCATGATCGCGCCGGCCATCTCGGCCTGTTCAGCCACGCCCGCCTCGGTCCCGTGAAACTCCAGCAGGAGGTGGGGCAGGGGCGGGAAATCCGCGCCGGAACGGGCATTGACGGCCATCGCGGTCGCGGCGTCGACGAACTCGATCCGCGCCATCGGCACGCCCATCTGGATCGTCTCGATCACCGCGGCCACCGCGCCGTCGATACTTTCGAAGGCGCAGACCGCGGCCGAGACCGCGGGCGGCTGGCCGCGCAGGCGCAGCGTCAGCTCCGTGATCAGCCCCAGCGTGCCTTCCGAGCCGACGAAGAGCCCGGTCAGGTCGTAGCCCGCCGATGATTTACGCGCGCGGCTGCCGGTGCGGATGACGCGCCCGTCGGCCAGCACCACCTCCAGTCCCATCACCGCGTCGCGCATCGTGCCGTAGCGCACCGCCGTGGTGCCGCTGGCCCGCGTCGCGGCCATGCCGCCGATGCTGGCATTGGCGCCGGGATCGACCGGGAAAAACAGGCCCGTCGCCCGCAACTCGGTATTGAGCGCCTCGCGCGTGATGCCCGGCTGCACCTGCGCGTCCATGTCCTCGGCGTTGACCGCCAGAACCCGGTCCATCCGGGTGAAGTCGACGCAGACACCGCCCCGCACGGCCAGCGCGTGCCCTTCCAGCGAGGTGCCGGCGCCCCAGCCCACCACGGGGCAGCGCGCCGCGGCGCAGGCCCGCACCAGTGCAGCGACCTCGGCGGTCGTCTCTGGCCAGATCACCGCCTCGGGCGGGGTCAGCGGGAAATGCGTCTCGGACCGGCCATGCGCCTCTCGCGGGGCCGCCGCGGCCGAAAATCGGGGGCCGAACATGGCCGAAAGTTCCGCGGCAAGCTCGGGTGTCAGGCTGCCCATGGTGTCAGTTCCCGCAAAGATAGGCGTAGGCCCGCGTGCCCTGTCCTGGCGGCACCAGTTCAAGATGGTCGATGCCGGCGGCATAGGCGACGATACCCACCTTGACGAGACCATAACCCACCGTGCTCAGCCAGATGTCATGGCCTGAGATCGAGTAGAGCGTGGTGATCTCCTGCCGCTTGTCGCCAGAGCCGATATCGACCTGTCCGTCCTGAAACGCGATGGGATTGGCGCAGTCGGGAAACACATAGCCAGGCGTGATCCGTTCCGGTTGCTTGCGCAGCGTCCAGCGCCCCAGAAGAAACGCCGGCGCCTTGGTCTGGAAATGTTCGTAGCCTTCCAGCAGGCGCAGTTTGTCGAGGTAGCTTGCAAACCCCTCGCGCTTGCGCACGTCGTCAAGGTAGCGGGCCGGGTCATCCTGGCGCAGCTTCTCGAAATAAAGCCGCGCCTCGTGGTTCTGCGCCGCGAGAAACCCCAGATAGACCACCGTCAATGCCACGGCGATGGCCGCCCCGCGCATCAGCCGCTTCAGCGCGATGCGACGGCGCGCGGCGTGGTGACGGGCTGAGGGCAGGAACGGCATCAGCGGTCCTTTTCGCGAAGCGATCAATTACATCAATGCAATAGGTGTTTGCATCGTGCTTTGCAAAAGGTTACGCCCAAGGCAACCGTCGCGTTGCGTATTTCGACGGAAGACGATTGAAACGCGGCGCGGCCCTGACCGACCGGACGAGCGATGAAAGCGATCAGCCGCACCGAGAACCGACAGGTGTCTCTTGTCTATCTGTCGGTGCTGTCCGTTGCGATTGGTGTCGTCGCTGGCCTTGGTGCGATCATCCTGCGCTTCCTGATCGGTCTGGTGCACAACGCGCTTTTCCTCGGGCAGGTCTCGATCTTCTACGACGCCAACCAGCCGACTGCGCCCAGCCCGTTTGGTCCTTTGGTCATTCTGGCACCGGTGATCGGTGGTCTGGTCGTGCTCTACCTCGTGCGCCGCTTTGCGCCCGAGGCCAAGGGCCACGGTGTGCCCGAAGTGATGGACGCAATCTATTATGGTGGCGGGCGCATTCGCCCCGCCGTGGTGATCATCAAGTCGCTGGCCTCCGCGCTGTCGATCGGTTCGGGCGCTTCGGTGGGGCGCGAGGGACCGATCATCCAGATCGGCAGTGGCATGGGATCGGTGCTGGGCCAGATGTTCCACCTGCGCCGCTGGCAGGTCATTACGCTGGTGGGCGCGGGCGCGGGGGCGGGGATCGCCGCCACGTTCAACACGCCGCTGGGCGCGGTGCTTTTCGCGATCGAGTTGATGTTGCCCGAGTTCTCGGCGCGCACGCTGCTGCCCGTTGTGCTGGCGACCGGCACGGCGACCTACGTGGGCCGCCTTGCCTTCGGGATCGAGCCTGCGTTCCTCGTCGGCGCCTACGAGCGGCCGGAAACCTTTGTGCCGCTCTCGCTCGACATGCTGCCGCTCTACATCATCTTCGGGTTGCTGGCGGGCGTCGGGGCGGCGGTTTTCGTGCGCGCGCTCTACGGGCTTGAGGACGTCTTCGACAACTGGAAGCTCAATCCCTACCTCAAGAACATCGCCGCGATGACCTCGCTCGGCGTAATGATGTACCTGCTGATGCTGACGACCGGGTCCTACCATACGGCGGGCGTGGGATATGACACGATCCAGGCGGTGCTGACCGGGCAGATCACCGCGCCGGGCTTTCTGCTTCTGCTTTTCGTGCTGAAGCTGGCCGCGACCACGCTCAGCCTTGCAGGTGGGGCCTCTGGCGGGGTGTTCTCGCCCTCGCTCTTTCTGGGTGCGACGCTTGGCGCGGCCTTCGGCGCGGTGTTGAATCTGGCTTTCCCCTATCTCGGGTTCAGCCCGATCACCTTTGCACTTGTCGGCATGGCGGCGATGGTCGGCGGCTCCACCGGCGCGACGATGACCTCGATCATGATGATCTTCGAGATGACGGGCGATTACTCCATCACCGTGGCCGCCATCGTCACCGTGGTCGTGGCGGTGGGCGTACGCACGGTGCTGTCGCCCGGGGACATCTATACGTCCAAGCTGATCCGCCGTGGTCACCCGATTCCGCGTGATCGTCGGTCTCACATGTTCCCGATCCGCGCGGTGGCCGAGGTGATGCACCCCGTCGCCGCCCGGCTGGAGGCCGACGCGTTGGCCGCGCCGGAACCCGTGCAAATCCGCCATGCCGGGCCGCGGCGCTTTGCCGTCGTCGTCAAGTCCGGTCGCCTGCACGGCGTTGTCGAGGTTGATCCCGAGGATACCGCCCGCAGCATTGGCCGGTTGATTCCCGGACCCTTCGCGGTGGTGCGCGAACGCAGTCTTTTGCAGACCGCGATGACCCACATGTCCAACCGCCACCGCTCCGTCGCCGTCGTCCTGCCCGAGGGCAAGTCGCTCCGTCCCGATCACATCATCGGCGTTCTGACCGAGGATGCGCTGGCCGCAACCGTCCTGAAAGATTTCAGCGAATAGGCCTCAGACCTGCTCGACCGTGACCTTGCTGGTATAGAAGGCAAGGTGGCCGGCGATCGCCTCCATCCCGGCCTTGGGCGTCTCATAGCTCCACGCCGCGTCGCGGATCGGCCCGCTTTTCGCGACGATCGTGTAATAGCTCGCCTGGCCCTTGTAGGGGCAGGTCGAGGTGGTATCGGACAAATCGAGGAACGCCATCGCGATGTCGTCGCGCGGGAAATAGATGACCGGCGGGTAATCGCCTTCGGTCAGTTCCAGTGCGCCGGAGCTTTCGCCAATTACCGCGCCGCCGGCCCGCACCACCCAGGTGCCAGTCGCGGGGGCGATCTTGATATGGTCGGTCATGACAGGTCCTTTCGGCATCGGGTGACACTTGTGCAGCATCGGGCGCACAAGCCTTGATCGCGGTCTGCGACAACGTGGTGACGGTCGACGGTCCCGCCAGGAAGTCTACAGCGGCGCGCAGGCGGCGATCAGCCAATCCTTCGCGGCACCGTCAACCAGCGGGCCGATCGCAGCCAGTGTAGCCGCGTGATAGGCGTCTATCCAGTCCCGTTCGGCACGCGCCAGCACGGCCTTGTCGATCAGGCGCCGGTCCAGCGGCACGAATGTCAGCGTCTCGAAATCCAGCATCTTGCGATCGTCGCCGCCGGGCAGGGCCGGGGCGTCGCGCACGACCAGCAGGTTCTCGATGCGGATGCCGAAGGCCCCGGCGCGGTAATAGCCCGGCTCGTTCGACAACATCATGCCCGCCTGCAGCGCCACATCCGAAGTCCGGCTGATCCGCTGCGGGCCTTCGTGAACCGAAAGATATGCGCCGATGCCGTGGCCGGTGCCGTGATCGTAATCCAATCCTGCCGTCCAGAGCGGGAACCGCGCCAGCGCGTCAAGATGCTGGCCACCCACGCCGCGCGGAAACCTTGCCCGGCTGACCGCGATCATCCCCTGCAAAACGCGGGTATAGCAGGCGATGTGGTCGGGCGCGGCATCGCCGACGATGACGGTGCGGGTGATGTCGGTCGTCCCGTCAAGGTACTGGCCGCCGGAATCGACAAGCAGCAGCTCACCGGGCTTCACCGGCCGGTCGGTGGCGGTGCTGACGCGGTAATGCACGATGGCGCCATGCGGACCCGCGCCGCAAATGGTTTCAAAGCTGATGTCCTGCAGCGCATTGGTGGCCCTGCGAAACCGTTCCAGTTCGGTCACGACCGCGATCTCTGTCAGCCCGCCTTTCGGCGCCTCGGCATCAAGCCAGGCGAGGAAGCGGACCATCGCTGCGCCGTCGCGCAGATGCGCCGCGCGGGCGCCGGCGATCTCGGTGGGGTTCTTCAGCGCTTTGGGCATAACGCAGGGATCTTCGCCCTTCACCAGCCTATCGCCCAGAATACCGGACAGGATCTGCGGCGCGCTCTTGGGGTCAACTCGGACCGGGCCCTCCAGCGCTGCCACGGCCTTTAGAAACCCGTCTTGACCGTGCAGCGTCACCTCGGGGCCGAGGTGAGCGGCCAGCCCCGCGGCCTTTTCCGGCGGCGCGAAAAGGGCGCAGCGCCCGTCATCGTGCAGGATGGCAAAGCTCTGCGGCACAGGGTTGTGCGGCAGGTCATGGCCACGGATGTTCAAGAGCCATGCGATGGAATCGGGCAGGGTCAACACTGCGGCGCGATGTCCGGCCGCCTTCAGATCCTCTGCCAGTCGCGCGCGCTTTGCGGTGGCCGTCTCGCCCGCCAGTTCCAGCGGATAGGCGGTGAAAGGCGCGGTGCCGGATGTCGGCCTGTCGGTCCAAAGCGGGTCGACAAGGTTCCCGACCTCGCGCAGGTTGATGCCTGCCGGCGTCAGCACTTTCGCCAGCGCCGCTACCTCGTCCAGCGTGTGCAGCCACGGGTCGATCCCCACCACCGCGCCCTTTTGCAGCCGCGCTGCCAGCCAGTCAGCCAGCTTTACCTCGGGCCAATCGACCGGGGTGAAGACACCGGGCGCGACCTGATCCTTCACTTGCAACCGGTAGCGCCCATCAACGAAAACACCCGCTTCCGACGCGGTGACCGCGCAGAACCCGGCAGAACCGGTAAAGCCCGTGAGCCAGGCCAGCCGCGCATCGCAAGGCGCAACGTATTCGCCCTGGTAGGCATCGGCGCGCGGCACGATGAAGGCATCAAGCCCTTCCGCCGCCATCGCCGCCCGCAGCGCCGCCAGCCGCGCCGGGCCCTGTCCCGGATCGGACGTCACCTCGAATGTCTGGAACATTGCCGGCCCCTTCATCTTGCCTGAAATACTCCCGCCGGAGGCCTTCGGATTTCCGCGGAAATCCGAAATCTAGCCTGCCTTGCGCATCCCCAGCACCCGGGCCCGCTTTCGCGGATCGGCCTCGAAGAGGCCCGCCAGTTGCTCGGTCATGGCGCCTGCCAGTTGGTCGACATCGGTGATCGTGACCGCCCTGTCATAGTAGCGGGTCACGTCATGGCCGATGCCGATGGCCAGAAGCTCCACCGCGCGCCGCCGCTCGACCATCGCGATCACGTCGCGCAGGTGCTTTTCAAGGTAGTTGGCCGGATTGACCGACAGCGTGCTGTCATCGACCGGCGCGCCATCGGAGATCACCATCAGGATCTTGCGTTGCTCGCGCCGCGCCAGCATGCGCCGGTGCGCCCATTCCAGCGCCTCGCCGTCGATGTTTTCCTTCAGCAACCCTTCCTTCATCATCAGGCCAAGGTTGGTGCGGGTGCGCCGCCAAGGGGCGTCGCCACTCTTGTAGATGATGTGGCGCAGGTCATTGAGGCGGCCGGGCTGCTGCGGGCGGCCCTCGGCCAGCCATTTTTCGCGGCTCATCCCGCCTTTCCATGCGCGCGTGGTAAAGCCGAGGATCTCGACCTTGACCGCGCAACGCTCCAGCGTACGGGCCAGCACGTCGGCACAGATCGCGGCGATGGAAATTGGCCGTCCGCGCATCGAGCCCGAGTTGTCCAGCAGCAGCGTCACGCAGGTATCGCGAAACTCGGTATCCTTTTCCACCTTGAACGACAGCGGCGTGGTGGGGTTGGCCACGACGCGCGCCAGCCGGCCCGCGTCAAGGATGCCTTCCTCGCGGTCAAACTCCCAGCTGCGGTTCTGTTGCGCCTGCAGCCGTCGCTGCAGCTTGTTGGCAAGCCGCCCGACCGCACCTTTGAGTGGCTCAAGTTGCTGGTCGAGATAAGCGCGCAACCGCTCCAGTTCTGCCGGCTCGGCCAGATCCTCGGCACCGATCTCTTCGTCGAAATCGGTGCGAAAGGCGGTGTAATTCGGATCGGCATCCGAGAAGGGGGCCGGCGGCGGCATCTCCATCGGCGCCTCGCCCTCGGGCATCTCGGTTTCTTCCGAAAGCTCGGCATCGGTCTGCTCGTCCATCGAGACCTGGGCCTGGCTTTCGTCCTGTTGGGCATCCTGGCTTTGCTCGGGGCTCGCTTCGGCCTCGTCGCTTTCGCTGTCCTCTTCGCCCTCGCTTTCCTGCTCGTCGGGCTCTTCGCTGCCGTCGTCGGCGGCGTCCTCTTCATCCTCGTCCGAATCCGGATCGTCGCCCAGCTGGTCGCCATAGCCGAGGTCGGAAATGATGCCACGGGCAAAGCGGGCGAAGGATTTCTGATCGCCAAGGGCTGCTTCCAGCCCTTCCAGCCGTCCACCCGCCTGCGCCTCGATGAAACCGCGCCAAAGCTCCATCACGTTATCGGCCCCCTGCGGCAAGGGCCGCCCGGTGGCGAGGTGACGGATCAGATAGCCCGCGGCGACCGCCAGTGGTGCGTCCGAAGCCTTGGTGATCTGGTCATAGCCCTTGCGCCGCGCCTCGCCGCCGATCTTGGCGTCGATATTGCCCGCGGTGCCGGGCATGTAGCGCGCGCCGACCGCCTCGATCCGGGCCGTCTCCATCGCGTCGTACAGGTCGCGCGCCATCTGCCCCTGCGGCATATAGCGCGCCTCGATGGCCGCGTCGTGGAAGCGGTGGCGCAGTGCGAAGGCATCCGCCGTGCCGCGCGCCAGCAGCACCTCGTCGCGGCTCATCCGGCGGCTGACCTGGGGCAGGCGCACGGAATCGGCGGTCTGGCCCGGTGGGTCGACCGAGTAGCTGACCGTCAGTTCGGGATCGTCGGCCATCACCTTGGTGGCTTCGGCCAACGCCTTCTTGAACGGATCGGCGGGGTTGTCGGAGGGTTTGCTCATGCCTGCCATTCCGCATTCTGCACCACGACGCGATAGCCGTCGGGATCTTGATAGGTCCGCCCGGCGCGGTCCCAGTAGGGGTTTGCCGAGGCAACTGGGCGGTGGCCCAATGCCTCGATCCGGTCGACCGCGGCCTGCCAGTCGGCCCGGCGCGGGTGGTAGAAGACCAGCAGCGCATCGTCATGCGGCGGCCCCGAAGGCGCGGGATGGGCCGCTGCCGCCGTGAATTCAAGATGCCACGGCAGGCCGGGATGGCCCAGCATCACGCCGTCGAACCCGTCATGGTCGGCAAAGCCGCCCAGCACAGTCATGCCAAGCGCGTCGCGGTAAAAAGCGACCACCGCGCCAAGCCGCGCGGTGGGGCGCGCAAAGCGCATCTGCGCCGGCGCGGCCGCCCGCGGCAGGGAGGTGGCGGCTGGCGTGGCAGGGGTTTGGACACTCGTCGTCATGCCCGAGATAAAGCACCGCCAGCGCCCCCCGGCAAGGGCCCCTGTCTCTGCGCACAGGCGCACAACCCTTGCGCCCGGGTGCCCATTGCCGCGTGAGCGCACAGACTCCATTTTAAGTACCAACGAACCCGCCATCCCCAATACCGGAGATTACCATGACCAAGACACCGAAAATCGCCCTCATCATCGGCTCGACCCGCAAGACCCGATTCGCTGATCAGCCCGCGCAATGGATGCTCAAGCAGGCCCAGGCCCGCACCGATATCGAGGTCGAACTGGTCGACCTTCGCGATTTCGACCTGCCGCTTTTTGACGAGATGGCCTCGAACGCCTGGGTGCCCAGCGCCGACCCCCGCGCGGTGGCCTGGCAGAACAAGATGGCCGAGTTCGACGGCTACATCTTTGTCGTGGCCGAGTATAACCACTCGATCACCGGCGCGCTGAAGAACGCGCTCGACCAAGCTTACAAGGAATGGGTGCGCAAGCCGATGGGCGCGATCGCCTATGGCTCGATGGGCGGTGCCCGGGCGCTGGAACACCTGCGCGCCATCGCTGTTGAACTGCAGATGGTCCCGGTGCGCAGCGCGGTCCATATCGGCGGCGTCGACATGTTCAAGGTTCACCCGATGGGCGGTGGCAACGGCGACATCACGCAGATCGAGGCCAATCTGACCGGTCCGGCCAAGTCGCTGCTGGATGACGTGGCATGGTGGGCCCGCGCCACGATGGCCGCCCGCGACGCGGACGCGCAATCCGAAGCCGCCTGATTTCGGCCGACAGGCTGACACGAAGGGCAGGGGGCCATGCGCCCGCTGCCCTTTTTCTATGCGAGGAACCAATCCGGCGCAGCGTTGCCACCACAGACCACGACGCCCACCTTCTCGTCCGGCGCGGGGGTGTAGGCACCAGAGGTGAGCGCGGCCAGCGCCGTAACGCCGCCGGGTTCGGCAACGACACGCGCCGCCGCCCAGAGGCGCCGCTGCGCCTCGATCACGTCGGCATCGCTGACAACTACGTTTTCTGCGACATGCGCACGGATGATTTCCATCGGCAGCACGCCGATGGACGAGGCGCCCAGCCCGCTGGCCGACAGGCCGGTGGCGCGGAAATTGGCCGGCAGCGTGCCCTTCAGCGTCAGGTCGAGGCAGGCCGTGCCCTCGGTCTCGACCGCGACAACCTTGGTGCGCCCGCCATACCATGCCGCGACGCCGCCGATCAGGCCGCCGCCGCCCACCGCGACAAGCACGGTATCGAGGTCGGGCGCGTCCTCTTCGAATTCCATCGCCGCGGTGCCCTGCCCGGTGATGGTGCCGGGCGCGTCATAGGGGTGAACCGCCAGCGCGCCGGTCTCCTCGGCGAAGGCGGCATAGGCGCGCACCGCGTCATCCACGGTGCCCGGCGCGATGATGACGGTCGCGCCGAAGCCTTCCATCCGGGCGATCTTGACCTTGTCGGCAATCTGGCCGGGGACAAAGACGGTGGCCTTCGCGCCCAGCTGCGTGGCCGCATAGGCGACCGCCGCACCGTGATTGCCGCCCGAAATGGCGACGACCCCCGCGGCGGGCAGGGTGACGCCGGTGAGGCTGGTGAAGGCGCCACGCACCTTGAAACTGCCGGTGACCTGCAGATGTTCAAGTTTCAGGGTCAGGCCGCCATCCACCCCTAGCGCGCCGGTTTCCAGCCGCAGGACGGGCGTGCGGCGGATATGCGGCGCGATGCGCGCCTGGGCGGTGGCGATCTCGACCCGGCCGATCACTTCATCGCCATGCTGGCGGCGCTTTCGGGCAGTTCCTCGTCAAAGCAGCGCTGGTAGAACTCGGCCACCGTCTGCCGCTCCAGCTCGTCGCACTTGTTGAGGAACGACAGGCGGAACGCATAGCCGACCGAGCGGAAGATCTCGGCGTTCTGCGCCCAGGTGATGACGGTGCGCGGGCTCATGACGGTGGACAGGTCGCCGTTCATGAAGGCGGTGCGCGTCAGGTCGGCGACGGTCACCATCTGGGAAATCGTCTTGCGGCCCTTGTCGGTGTTGTAATGCGGCACCTTTGCCAGCACGATCGCGCTTTCCGCGTCATGGCTGAGATAGTTCAGCGTGGCGACGAGGGACCAGCGGTCCATCTGCGCCTGGTTGATCTGCTGGGTGCCGTGGTAAAGGCCCGTCGTGTCGCCAAGGCCCACGGTGTTGGCAGTGGCAAACAGGCGGAAATAGGGGTTGGGCGTGATGATCTCGTTCTGATCCATCAGCGTCAGCTTGCCGTCATGCTCCAGCACGCGCTGGATCACGAACATAACGTCGGCGCGGCCGGCGTCGTATTCGTCGAACACGATGGCGACGGGGTTGCGCAGCGCCCAGGGCAGGATGCCTTCATGGAACTCGGTCACCTGCTTGCCGTCGCGCAGCTTGATCGCGTCCTTGCCGATCAGGTCGATCCGGCTGATGTGACTGTCGAGGTTGACCCGAACGGTGGGCCAGTTCAGCCGCGCGCCGACCTGTTCGATATGGGTGGATTTCCCGGTGCCGTGATAGCCCTGGATCATCACCCGGCGGTTATAGCCAAAGCCCGCGAGGATGGCCAAGGTCGTGTCCGGGTCGAACTTGTAGGTCGGGTCGATGTCGGGGACCCGGTCCGTCCGCTCGGCAAAGCCCTTGATCTTCATGTCGCTGTCGATGCCGAAGACATCGCGGACCGAAATCTCTTCGGTCGGTTTCGCGTTCGTGGAGGGGGTGCCGTCGGCCATCGGATCTGCCTTTGTCTTCGCATGTGACTTGACGCGCGGATGCCGTCGGGCGCGCGCGCTTGGGGATGCAACATATCGCGTGGCGCTGCAAGGGGAAGGGCTTGCGAACCGGTCACGCTTGCCGGCTTGGGTGTTGCGTTTGGCCGGGAATCGTCCATCGTAAGTGCAAACAGGATGGGTGAATCCGGGCAAATGACGACAACGGCCGATATCGAAGCGATGATTGCACGCATGGCGCTGGGAGACCGCGCTGCGTTTTCTTCGCTTTATGCCGCCACTTCGGCGAAACTTTTTGGACTCTGCCTGCGTGTCTTGAACAATCGGGCCGAAGCCGAGGACGCCTTGCAGGAAGTTTTCGTCAAGATATGGCGCAATGCTTCCCGCTATCAGGTTAACGGTCTCAGCCCGATGACGTGGTTGATCACGGTGACGCGGAATCACTGTATCGACCGGGTGCGTGCCCGAAAGGCCGCAACGGGCGATATGGAGGAAGCCGCCGATCTAGCGGATGCCGCGCCGGGCCCCGAAGCCCAGGCCATCGCCGCCTCTGAAAAAGGGCGGATCGACGATTGCCTGTCGCAGCTGGAGCCCGACAGGGCCGATGCCGTGCGCCGCGCCTATCTGGAGGGGGATACATATGACGAGTTGGCCACCCGTTACCGGGTGCCGCTCAACACCATTCGGACTTGGCTTCGCCGCAGTCTGATCAAACTGAGAGAGTGTTTGTCGTCATGACGGACCCCACTGATCTTACAGGCCCGGAAGAGGCCGAGGCGCTGGCCGCGGAATACGCGCTGGGGCTGTTGACCCCGCCCGAGGCGAGGGCCTTTGAGGACCTGCTTGCCGTCGACCCGTCCTTTCGCGAGGCCTATGCCCGCTGGACCGAGGATTTCGCGAGCCTTGCCGAAACCGTGCCGGAGGTGGCGCCACCGCGCGACCTGCAGGCCCGGATCGAGGCCGATCTGTTCCCTGCGGCCGCACCGGCGCGGCAGGGCTGGCTGCAACGGCTGGGTCTGCTGCCTGCGATGGCAGCGGGATTGGCTGCGGCGGTTGCGGTCCTCGTCGTGCTGAACCTCAATATCCTTGGGCCGCAGGCGCCATCCTTTGTTCCCGGATACCGGGCCGAAGTGGCTGCCGCCGACCGAAGCCTGATTGTCGCTGCGGCCTTTGACCCTGCCAGCGGTGCCTTGCGCATTGATCGGCAGGCCGGTGCCGCGCCGAGCGGTCGGGTGCTGCAGCTTTGGGTCATTGCGGGCGATCAGCCGCCGCAATCGCTGGGCGTGCTGCCCGACACTGCCAAGACCGATATCACCGTGCCGCAGGCCCTGCAGGCCGCCGTCAAGGACGGCACGCTGGCCATCAGCGAAGAGCCGCCGGGCGGCTCTCCTACCGGGCTGCCCACCGGCGCCGTGCTGGCCACGGGCAAGGTCACGGCTCTGTGATGTGATTTTTTCGGGGGCGGTGAAACTCGCCCCCGCTTCCTCTCGTGGGTTCAAGTGATCGGGGCAATCAGCACCGGTTCGAAAACAAACCAGGAGAGACCCATGAAACTCAATCGTCTTCTTGCCGCGACCGCGCTTGTCGCCGCCACCGCCACCGCGTCCTTCGCCGATGACATGAGCAACCCGGCCGTCGGCGGCGCGCCGATGTATGCCAACAAGAACATCATCGAGAACGCGGTCAACTCGCCCATCAACACCACGCTTGTTGCCGCCGTGAAGGCCGCGGGCCTGGTGGACACGCTGCAGGGCCCGGGCCCCTTCACCGTCTTCGCGCCGACCGACGACGCCTTCGCCGCCTTGCCGGCCGGTACTGTCGACAACCTGCTGAAGCCGGAAAACAAGGACATGCTGGTCAAGGTGCTGACCTGCCACGTGCTGGGCGCCGATGCGATGTCCTCGGACGTTGCCGCGATGATCAAAGCCGATGGCGGCAGCCATGAAGTGACCACGCTTGGCGGCTGCAAGCTGACGCTCGCGATGGACGGCGACACGCTGACCGTGACCGACGAAAATGGTAACGTGGCCCACGTGACGATCGCCGACGTCAAGCAATCGAACGGCGTCATCCATGTCATCGACAAGGTGCTTCTGCCGAAGATGTAACCTCCCCGCGCGCCTGACGCGCGCATTCCAAGACGCGCCGCGCCCCCGTCAGTCGACCCGGGGCGCGGCGCACCCCCCGGCTGTTACCCATGAAAGGAGAACCGCCATGAACCGCAGAAACTTCATCATGACCGGGGCCATTGCGGCCCTGATGCCCGCCACGCTGCGGGCCGAGACCTTCGAGGTCACCCATACCGAGGCTGAATGGCGCAGCATCCTCGGCCCCGATGCCTTCGCCGTGATGCGTCAGCACAAGACCGAAGCCGCCCATTCCAGCCCGCTCGACAAGAACTATGCGCCCGGCGTCTATCTTTGCCGCGGTTGCGAGCTGCCCCTTTACTCTTCGGCGGCCAAGTTCGACAGCGGCACGGGATGGCCCAGCTTCACCCGTCCGTTGCCCGATGCCGTGGGAACGATGCCGGACGATACATGGTTTACCCGCCGGACAGAGGTGCATTGCCGCCGCTGTGGCGGCCATCTGGGCCATGTTTTTGATGACGGGCCGCAGCCCACCGGCAAGCGCTACTGCATGAACGGTATCGCGCTGGTGTTTAAGCCGGCCTGATGCGGCTGCGCGGGAAACAGTGTTTTTCCCGCGCGCAGGCCGACGGCCCGGCCAAGGACGTGCTAAGGCACATCCATAATGACACATCTTGCACCGATAACCCTATGAAACTGCGCTGGCTCTGGCAGGCCGACCGGACCGCGGGCGAACGCCGTGCAGCTTTGGCTTGCGCGGTGGTCGCAATCTCGTCCGCTTCGGTCGCGGTTTTGGTCCGCACCCGCCTTGCACCGGGCGGTGAGGGGCTGTTTTCCCTTTGGGGTGCCGCAAGTGGTGCCGTCGGGGGCTGGGTTGCCTTGCGGCTATCGGCCCACCGGCTGGGCCATCCCGGGCTGCCCGGAACGCTGAGGGCGCTGGGCGGAATCATCACGATCAGTTTCATCGCAGCGCTGATCGCCGGCACGATGATCCTGCCGGGCTACGGCACCATGTTCGGACCGTTTTCTCTGGCCATGACGCTGATCGGCTCGCCGATCGTGGCGGTGCTTTGGCTTTTGGGACTGTGGCTGTCGCACAAGCTGATCGCCACTTGGCGCCACGAGCAGGAAAGCGTTCACCGTGCTCGTGCGCTTGCGCCCGGCTGGCGTACCAGACGGCGCAGCGCGCTGATCAATTATCGCGAAAGTTCCGACTGATCTTGATCTGGTCCCAAGCCCAGACAACCTCGGCCAGCTGTTCTTCCTGGCTGCGGTCGCCGCCGTTCATGTCAGGGTGCAGCACCTTGATCAACGCCTTGTAGGCCTTGCGGATTTCGGTCTTGCTCCAGCTATCCTGCGCGTCAAGGATATCGATCGCCCGCCGCTCTGTCGGCGGCAGGCGGCGGCTGCCGGAGGCGGCCTTGCCGGGGTTGCGGGTTGCATTGTCGCCCAGCACCTGATGGGGATCGTCCACCCCCAGCCGTGCCCAGGCCCGCTGTTCCTCGGACCGCTTGCCAAATGGTTTGGTCGGGCGTTCCCAGACGCGGTCCTTGTCGACCTGGTCAAGGTATTCCTGATCGCTGGCGCCGTCGAAGAAGTTCCACTTCAGGTTATACTCGCGCACATGCTCGCGGCAGAACCAGAAGTAGTCGTCCAGCACGTCGGGCGACTTGGGCGCACGGTACTTGCCGTCTTCCTGACAACCGGGATGGTCGCAGACCCGCGTCGAGGTTTCCGACGCGCCCGACATGCCCCGCCGTCCGCGCGGGTTCTTCTTTTTCGAGGCCGACACTGAAATGTCGAAACCGAAGGGATCGTTCTTGGCCATGCGCCGTCTCGCCTTTCCGACTCGGACGCGTGAGTTTAGACGTTGCGGCGCAGGTTTGAAGGGGCCGGAGGAAAATAATGGGGCTTGCAGGGCAGATCGAGGCGCGGCTTTCCGCCGCCTTCCGGCCGACTCGGCTGCAGGTGATCAATGAAAGTGCGCATCATGCAGGCCATTCCGGCGATGACGGAACGGGCGAAAGCCACTGGCGCGTTGTGATCGCCGCACCCGCGTTGGCCCCGATGAGCAGGCTGGAGCGGCACCGCGCCGTCCATGCCGCGCTGGGCCCCGAGATTATCGGGCGGATCCATGCGCTGGCGATCGAGGCGAGTTGAGGCGTTACTGGGCGACGTAGCGGTCGTTGTTGCGCGCGTCGTCATCTTCGTCGTCGGACGCGGTATCGCTCTCGTCGTCATCAGTCTCGGCCGCGCGGAATTGCGCGATCAGCGGTGGCGGCGATGGCGGTGTCAACTCGATGGCGGGCGGCGCAAGCTGGGCCGCGTCATCTGGCGCGGTCACGGGTTGAGCGGGCAGGGCGCGGCGGAAGACCAGCATGTTGTGAAACACGGTTGTTCGCCCGGTCAGTCCGCTTCTTTCGTCGGCGGGCAGGGTGTCGGAGCGCTGGTATTCCCAGCCCTCTGCGCCCAGCGTGTTCATCGTTGCTTGCAGGGCCTGCGCAAAGCGCTCCTCGACAGTGCGGGCGCCCTTGGCCTTGACCCCACGCCGCGGCGCCGGGACAACCTTGTATTCATATGACGGCATGGCAGCCCCCGTTTTAACCCTCGCCTTATAGCAAGGGCGCGGCACAACTCCAAGCCACGGCTTGGGTTTTCGCCAGAGTGGGACGGCCTAAAGCCCCAGCTTCTTCGTGACCAGTTCGTTGACCATCGCCGGATTGGCCTTGCCGCCGGTGGCCTTCATCACCTGGCCCACGAACCAGCCGGCAAGCTTGGGGTTCTGCTGGGCCTTTTCCACCTGCGCGGGGTTGGCGGCGATGATCTCGTCCACCGCGGCCTCGATTGCGCCGGTATCGGTGACCTGCGTCATGCCGCGGGCATCGACGATCTCTTCCGGGTCGCCGCCCTCGGTATAGACGATTTCGAACAGGTCCTTGGCGATCTTGCCGCTGATCGCACCCGAGCTGATCAGGCCCACGATCTTGCCCAGCTGCTCGGGCGAGACGGGGCTGTCCTCGATGCTCCGATCATCCTTTTTCAGGCGCCCGAACAGTTCGTTGATGACCCAGTTCGCAGCCAGCTTGCCATCGCGGCCCTCTGCTACCTGCTCGAAATACTCGGCATTGGCCAGTTCGGCGGTCAGCACGCTGGCGTCGTAGTCCGACAGGCCGAAGCTGTCCATGAAGCGGGCCTTCTTGGCGTCGGGCAGTTCGGGCAGGTTGGCGGCGATGCCATCGACCCATGCCGCGTCGATTTCCAGCGGCAGCAGGTCGGGGTCGGGGAAGTAGCGGTAATCATGCGCCTCTTCCTTGGAGCGCATGCTGCGCGTCTCGTTGCGGTCGGGATCGTAAAGGCGGGTTTCCTGAACCACCTCCTTGCCGTCCTCCAGCAGCGCGATCTGGCGACGCGCCTCGAAATCGATGGCCATCTGGATGAAGCGCATCGAGTTCATGTTCTTGATCTCGCAGCGGGTGCCGAGGTGGCTGAAATCCTGCGTTTCCTGGTATTTCTCGTAATCGCCGGGGCGGCAGACGCTGACGTTGACGTCGGCGCGCAGGTTGCCGTTCTGCATGTTGCCGTCGCAGGTGCCGAGGTAGCGCAGGATCTGGCGCAGCTTGCCGACATAGGCCGCGGCCTCTTCCGGTCCGCGGATGTCGGGGCGGCTGACGATTTCCATCAGCGCGACGCCGGTGCGGTTGAGATCGACGAAGGACATCGCCGGGTCCATGTCGTGAATGCTCTTGCCGGCGTCCTGTTCAAGGTGGATGCGTTCGATCCGCACCCGGCGGGCAATGCCGGGGCCCATTTCGACGATCACTTCGCCCTCGCCCACGATGGGGTGGTAAAGCTGCGAAATCTGGTAGCCCTGCGGCAGGTCGGGGTAGAAATAATTCTTGCGGTCGAAGGCCGACCAGAGGTTGATCTGCGCCTTCAGGCCAAGGCCGGTGCGCACCGCCTGCGCGACGCAGCCCTCGTTGATCACCGGCAGCATCCCGGGCATCCCGGCATCGACGAAGGCGACGTTGGAATTGGGCTCGGCCCCGAAACGGGTCGAGGCACCGGAAAACAGCTTGGCGGCCGTGGCGACTTGCGCGTGCACCTCGAGGCCGATCACAAGTTCCCAGTCGCCGGTGGCCCCGGCGATCACCTTCGGTGTCGGGGGCGCAAAGGTCAGATCGAGCATGGCAATGTTCCTGTTGGTCTCGATGAGCGGATTGATCCTTCTCTAGGCGCTTGGCGCAGGCCGGGCAAGGGCGGCACGGCGCTAGGACCGCGGGCCGAAATCGGCGGAAATCCGCCGACGCCGTCAGGCGAGGCGGCCAAGGCTGGACGGACGGGCCACGCGCCCGCCACACTTCCGCCCAATTCCTCTGGGGGGAAACAAGGAGATGACGGCGACCGGCAAGTCGGGGCGAAGGCCCGCGGCGCGCGCTTTCGGGCGTGCGGAGTCTTGTTTGTCGGCGCCAGCCATCGCGCCACGATATCCCGGAGTTTTCAGGCTTTTCCGCCGCTTGGGCCAAAGGTTCGGGCCGTATTTTGGGCGCCGCGGCGCAGGCCGTAGGGGCGTGTTGGCCGGTGTCGTGGTTCTGGCGTTGAGCGGGGTCGCCTCCGCACAAGGCCCACAAGGCCTGCTGCACCCCGAGCCCCGGCCCGCCGCCATTGCCCGCGCCGTCAGCACCGCCTCGGGCGCAACGGGCAGCGTGGCTGACGCCGGTGCGTCCGGCCGCGCGATGGCGCAGATGCAGGCGGTGCCGGGCCCGTTGCGCGGGGTGCTGCGCCCGCAAATGCCCCCGACCTTGCGCCCGCAGATGCCTGCACCGCCCCCGCCGCCGGGTGAGCCTCATCCGATGGCGCGGCCTGCCTACCTGCCGCGCACCCAGTTTTCCTTGCACCCGGGGGGCGTTCTCTGGACCCGCGCGGCGATGTCTGCGGTTAGCGCGCAGGGGCGTGACCTGACCCGGCTGGAGCCGCGCGACATTGCCCATTGGTGCCCCGCCTACAGCCAGAACGGGCCGGAACGGCGCGCGGCCTTCTGGGTAGGCTTCATGTCTGCTTTGGCGCGGTATGAAAGCACGTGGCGGCCGACGGCGGTGGGTGGCGGCGGCCTGTGGTACGGCCTGTTGCAGATCCTGCCCGACACCGCGCGGCGCTATGGCTGCCGGGCGCGCAGCGGAAGCGCGCTGCTGACGCCTTGGGAAAACCTCAGCTGTGCGGCGCGGATCATGGCGGTGACGGTGCGCCGCGACCGTGCCATCGCGATCAATGACGGGCGCTGGCGGGGCGTCGCCGCCGACTGGGGCCCGATGCAGAACCCCCAGATGACATCGCAAATGGCCGCCTGGACCCGCGCGCAGCCCTTCTGCAAGCCCGAGCCGGGCCTGCCCAGCTCGATCCGGCCGGTGCCGCGGCCCACGCAAGGCGTCCTGGCGCAGGCGGCCGGGGCGATGCCGGGCTGAGGCTCAGGCCAGTTGCGGGCGGCGAGCGGCCGGGATCAGCCGCACCGTGCCCGTCGGATCCTCGGCCAGATCCAGCACCGCGCGGCGCAGCATGGCGATGGCGGCGTCCGGCCCCTGCGGCAGCGACGCGGCGGCGATAGGCGCGCCCACCGTCACGGCAAAGGGCTGAGCGGCCTTGTTCAGCGTCTCGTGGAAGAGGGTGATGTCGCGCAGCGTCGGGTGGATGCGGTCGAAGAGATAGAACAGCGCCGAGTTGCGCGCACGGATATGGACCGGGATGACCGGCAGGTCGAACCTGCGTGCCAGCGTCGCCGCCGAGGCCATCCACGGCCGCTCGTAGAGGCGCAGACCGCGGCGCTGCGCCAGCCGGCCCGAGGGGAAGATGACCCCAAGCCGCCCCTGCGCCACCGCACCTTGTACGAAGTGCAGCGTTTGCCGCGTCTTGGCGGGGCTGCGCAGGGCCGGGCGCCATTCGACCGGGGCAATCATCTCGGCCATCTGCGGCAGGACGCGCAGGATGTCGCGGTTGGCGAGGAAGTAGAGATCGGGGCGCCGCTCTGCCAGCGCGCCGTGCAGGATCACCCCGTCGGCGATGCCGGTCGGATGGTTGGCGACGACCAGCGCCGGCCCGTCGCCGGGCAGGTGGTGCAACCCGCTGACGGTGACGCGCCGCGCGATCAGCCGATGCACCTCGGCCATGATGCCCGGCGCGGGCAGGTCGGCCACGCGCGCGGCCAGCGCGACCGTGCGGTCATAATGCAGCACCCGGTCCAGCAGCGGGCGCGCGGCGCGGGCCATCGGCGTCGGGCGGAAAAGCCACGGCGCGCGTTCGGCGATCAGGGGGTCGATTCTGTCCTTCATTCCCCGATTCTGCCGCGCCAAAATGACAGCGCGATGTCAGCCCAGCATGCGCGCCACTATCTCGGCGGTGTCGCGTGACAGGCCGGGCGCGGCGGCGATGCGTTCCAGCGCCGCGCGCATCAGCGCCTGTCGCCCCGCGTCATAGCGGCGCCACGTCTCGAAGGCGGTGGTCATCCGCGCGGCGGTCTGCGGGTTGACGGGGTCAAGCCGGATCAGCCAGTCGGCAAGCAGGGCGTAGCCCGCGCCGTCCCTGGCGTGAAAGCCGGCCGGGTGGCCCGCCAGCGCGCCCATCACCGCACGGAAGCGGTTGGGGTTCTTCCAGTCGAACAGCGGGTGTTCCGTCAGCCTCCGGGCGGTGGCAACGGCCCGGTCCGGCGCGGCGCAAGACACCTGCAGCCCGAACCAGCGGTCCATCACCAGGCGTTCGTGCTGCCACTGGTCGTGCAGGGCGGTCAGTTCCGCCTCGCCCGCGCCGATGCTCAGCAGGCTGGCCAGCGCGGCCGATTGCTGGGTCAGGTTGTCGGCCGCGGCAAAGGCCGCGCGCGCCGCCTTTCCGCCATCGGTCCGGGTGATGAGCGCCAGCGCGGCATTGCCAAGGGCGCGCTTGCCCGCGTCCTCGGCCTCGGGGCGGTAGGGGCCGGGCACCGCCATGGCGGCATGGATGCGGGCCAGATCGGCGGCCAGATGGCGCGCCATCGCCTCGCGCAGGCCCTCGTGCGCGGCGTGGATCGCGTCGGGGTCGGGCGTGGTGCCGGCGGTGAAAAGGGCCTGGGCGGTGTCATCCTCGGAAGGCAGGGCCAGGACGCGGGCGCGGAAGGCGGGGTCCAGCGTATCGTCGCGCAGCACCGCGCCAAGGCCCGACAGGAAGGCCGGATCGGGCGCGGCGCCCTCCAGCATCGCGCGGATCACGCCGCGCGCCAGCATCCGCCCCGCCTCCCACCGCGCGAAGGGATCGGTGTCATGGGCCAGCAGGAAGGCCAGTTCGCCCGGCGTTTGCGCGCGCTCCACGATCACGGGGGCCGAGAAGTTGCGCAGGAGCGACATGACCGGGCGCGCGCCCAGCCCCTCGAAGCGGAAGGTCTGTTCGGTTTCGGTCAGTTCCAACACGGTGGTGGGTTGCACCTCGTCGCCGTTGGGGCCAAGCAGGCCCACCGCCACGGGGATGACGCGGGGCGCCTTTTCGGGCTGGCCGGGGGTGGGCGCGGTCTGCTGGCGCAGGGTCAGGCTGTAGGTGCCATCCGCCCAGTCTTCGGCGACATGCAGATGCGGCGTGCCGGCGTCGGAATACCAGCGGCGGAACTGCGACAGATCGCGCCCGCTGACCTCGGCAAAGACGGCCAGCCAGTCCTCGATCGTCACGGCCTGTCCGTCATGGCGGTCGAAGTAGAGGTCCATGCCGCGCCGCCAGGCTTCTTCGCCCACCAGAAGGCGCAGCATGCCGATGATCTCGGCGCCCTTTTCATAGACGGTGGCGGTATAAAAATTGTTGATCTCGACAAAGCTTTCGGGGCGCACCGGGTGGGCCAGCGGCCCCGCATCCTCGCGGAACTGGCGGGCGCGCAGGGTCGTCACGTCGTCGATGCGCTTGACGGCGTGGCTGCGCATGTCGCCGGTGAATTGCTGGTCGCGATAGACCGTCAGGCCCTCTTTCAGGCACAGCTGGAACCAGTCGCGGCAGGTGATGCGGTTGCCGGTCCAGTTGTGGAAATACTCGTGCGCGATGATCGCCTCGATGCGCTCAAAGCTCTGGTCGGTCGCGGTACCGGGATTGGCGAGAACGGCGGCGGAGTTGAAAATGTTCAATCCCTTGTTCTCCATTGCGCCCATATTGAAGTCATCAACGGCAACAATGTTGAAAATGTCTAAGTCGTACTCGCAGCCAAAGACCTTTTCGTCCCACGCCATCGACCGTTTCAGCGCCTCCATGCCGAAGGCGCACTTGTCCTCGTCGCCGGGGCGCACCCAGATGTTCAGCTCGACCTCGCGGCCCGAACGGGTGCGGAAGCTGCCCGGATGCGCCACTAGCTCGCCCGCCACCAGCGCGAACAGGTAGCTGGGTTTCGGCCAGGGATCGTGCCATTCGGCAAAGCCGGGCCCGGCCTCGCGCCGGTTGCCGTTCGACAGCAGCACCGGCAGGTCGCTTTCGATGCGGACGCTGAAGGGCGCCATCACGTCGGGCCGGTCGGGGTAATAGGTGATCTTGCGAAAGCCCTGCGCCTCGCACTGGGTGCAATACATGCCGCGCGACATGTAAAGCCCCTCCAGCGCGGTATTGGCGGCGGGGGCAATCTCGACCTCGGCTTCCCACTGGAAGGGCGCATCGGGCACGGCGCAGCTCAGCCCGGTTTCGGTGACAACCGGCTTTACCGGCGCGCCGTCGATCCTGGCCCAGAGCAGTTTCACATTCTCGCCGTCCAGCGCAAAGGCCCGGTCGGCGGTCGCGGGGTTGGGGCGGAAGGCGATGCGCGAGATCACCCGCGTGGCCTGCGGGGCCAGCCTGAAGGTCAGCTCGACCTTGTCCACCAGCCATGCGGGCGGGGTGTAGTCCTTGAGGTAGACGGTTTCAGGGGTGGCGTCTTTCATTGGGGGCCCTCGCTGGCTGTCTGCCCGCAAGACCTAGGCCGCCCGCGGCAGGGCCGCAAGCGGGCTGGACGGCGCGGCGCGCGCGCCTACCTGACGGCCCATGCCGAAGATGCGCAAGAAGTCCGAGCTTCCCACCAAGGTCTGCCCAAGATGCGGCAGGCCCTTCGCCTGGCGCAAGGCCTGGGCGAAGGACTGGGACAAGGTGCGCTACTGCTCGGACCGCTGCCGCCGGCAGAAGAGCTGATCATTCGCCCAGTGCGGCGGCGAGCTTGGCCAGCGTGGTCTGGCCCAGTTCGACCGCGTGGTAGCTTTCGGCCTCTTCCTTTTCCGCGACGGAGGGGAACACCATGACCTGCCGCAGGTCCGTGCCGCCGTCGCGCGGGGTCAGAGTGACCGTCACGTCCTTGGGCTCGCCCGAGTCGCCATTGCCGTCCATCAGGAAATGGATGCGGCTGTGCGGGGTCAGTTCAAGGTAGCGGTGCCGGTTGGGAAAGGTCATGCCGTGGCCGATCATATCGAAGATCCACTGGCCGCCCACGCGAATGTCGATCTCGTGGGTGACGCAGTGAAACCCCTCGGGGCCGAACCACCGCGGCAGCACCGCGGGATCGGTCCAGGCCGCCCAGACCCGTTCGGGCGGGGCGGCGAAGTGGCGCGACAGGACCAGCGTGCGGTCATCGGGCGCGGCTGCGGCGGTGCGGCCCATCACATCAGGCTCCCGCGGATATAGTCCTCAAGCTGTTGGGCGACGGTGCCCCAGCCCTGGGAAAAGCCCATCTTCTCATGGGTTTCGGCGCTTTCTCGGGTGCGGTGGCGGGCAATCGCGGTATAGTCGGTGCCCTCGGGGTGATCCTTCAGGAGCAGCGTCGCGGTAAAGCCGAGGCCGGGGTTTTCCACCGGCTGCCAGTCGGCGACCATCATGTCGGTAAAGACAAGCCGTTCGCCTTCGACCGCCTCAAGAACCGCGCCGTCATTGGGGTAATCGGTGCCGTCCACCCGCATCATCGTGAAGAACCGCCCGCCGGCGCGCGGCTCGATGATGGCCTCGGTCACCTCGTGCGGCCGGGGGACGAAGAATTGTTTGATATGGTCGGGATCGGTCCAGCACGCCCAGACCAGTGCGCGCGGCGCCTTCAGGATGCGGTGCAGGACAAGGGTGGTGTCGTCGGTCATCGGTCGTCTCCTTTGGTCAGGGTGGCAAGGTAGGCTTCGAGGCGGTCATGGCGCCCTTCCCACAGCAGGCGCTGCTCGGTCATCCAGTCCCGTGCGGGGGCCAGCGCGCCGGTGATCAGCGTGCAGGTGCGGACGCGGCCGGTCTTGGTCGTCTCGATCAGGCCGCCATCCTCAAGCTTGCGCAGATGCTGCAGGAACGAGGGCAGCGCCATGTCGAAGGGGCGGGCAAGGTCGGTGACGGTGGCGGGCCCGTGCGCCAGCCGGGCAAGGATCGCCCGGCGCGTCGGATCGGCCAGCGACTGGAACAGGGTATCGAGGTCTCCGCTTTGGTTAGCCATGTGCCTAAGTAACAGCGAGTCGGCCGGTCCCGCAAGCAAAAACTTAGGTGCAGGCCTAAGTTTTGGCGTGTTGCCGATCGGAAACTTCTGCACTAATCGACCGTGTGCAATGGTATTCCGGGGAGGGGACGCGATGCGCGAACGGGTCGAGCGGCAGGGGCTTCAGGTAGCGGCAGAGCTTGCGGATTTCATCGAGGGACGGGCGCTGCCGGGCACGGGTGTGGCGCCCGAGGCGTTCTGGACGGGCCTGTCGGCGCTGGTTCATGACCTTGGCCCGAAGAACCGCGCCCTGCTGGAAAAACGCGACGCGATTCAGGCGCAGATCGACGCCTGGCACATCGCGCGGCGCGGCCAGCCGCATGATCCCGACGCCTATGCCGCCTTCCTGCAGGAGATCGGCTACATCGTGCCCGAGGGGCCGGATTTCCAGATCGGGACCGAGAATTGCGATCCCGAGATCGCAACCGTGCCGGGGCCGCAACTGGTGGTGCCGATCACCAATGCACGCTTTGCGCTCAACGCCGCCAATGCCCGCTGGGGCAGCCTTTACGATTCGTTCTACGGCACTGATGCGATGGGCAGCCTGCCGCCCGCCGGCGGCTATGACCGCGGCCGCGGCGCGCGCGTGGTGGCCCGCTCGCGCGTGTTCCTCGACGAGACCTTCCCCATCGCGGGTACCAGCCATGCCGATGTCAGCCGCTACCACGTGCAGAACGGCGCGCTGCTGGCCGATGACCTGCCGCTGATGCAACCAGAAAAATTCGCGGGCTACCGGGGCAATCCCAAGGCGCCCGACGCGGTGCTGCTGGTCAATAACGGCCTGCATGTCGAACTGGTCTTCGACCGCGCCCACCCGATCGGCAGCCGCGATCGCGCGCTGCTGGCCGACGTGCGGCTGGAAAGCGCCATTTCGGCAATCATGGATTGCGAGGATTCGGTCGCCTGCGTGGACGCGCCCGACAAGGTGCTGGCCTATGGCAACTGGCTGGGCCTGATGCGGGGCGACCTCGAGGAAACCTTCGAGAAGGGCGGCCGGACGATGACGCGCCGGCTGTCGCCCGACCGGACCTATACAGCGCCGGACGGTTCGCCCTTCACGCTGAAGGGCCGCGCGCTGATGCTGGTGCGCAACGTTGGCCACCTGATGACCAATCCCGCGATCCTCGACCGGGACGGCAACGAGGCGTTCGAGGGGCTGATGGACGCCGCCATCACCACGCTGATCGCCATGCACGACCTGGCCCGCGGCGACGGCAACAGCCGCAAGGGATCTGTCTACGTCGTCAAGCCCAAGATGCACGGCCCCGAGGAAGTGGCCTTTGCCGTTGAAACCTTCGACCGCGTCGAGGATTTCCTTGGCCTGCCGCGCAACACCGTGAAGCTGGGCGTGATGGACGAAGAGCGGCGCACCTCCGTCAACCTCAAGGAATGCATCCGCGCCGCCAGGGACCGGGTCTGCTTCATCAACACGGGCTTTCTCGACCGGACGGGCGACGAGATTCACACCTCGATGGAGGCCGGCCCGTTCAGCCGCAAGGAGTTCATCAAGCGCAAGGGCTGGATCACCGCCTATGAGAACCAGAACGTCGATATCGGGCTGGAATGCGGGTTCTCGGGCCGCGCGCAGATCGGCAAGGGCATGTGGGCGATGCCCGACATGATGGCCGCGATGCTGGAACAGAAGATCGACCACCCGCGCGCCGGCGCCAACTGCGCCTGGGTGCCCAGCCCCACGGCCGCCACGCTGCACGCGCTGCATTACCACAAGGTAGATGTCTTTGCCGTGCAGGCGCGGCTGAAGGCCGGCGGGCGGCGCGCCTATGTCACGGCGCTGCTCGACATTCCGCTGGCCGCCTATCGCCGCTGGACCGACGCGCAGAAGATCGCCGAGGTCGAGAACAACGCTCAAGGCATCCTTGGCTATGTCGTGCGCTGGATCGAGCAGGGGGTGGGCTGTTCCAAGGTGCCCGACATCCACGACGTGGCGCTGATGGAAGACCGCGCGACCTGCCGCATCTCCAGCCAGGCGCTGGCCAACTGGCTGCACCACGGCGTCGTCAGCGAGGCGCAGGTGATGGAGGCGATGCGCAAGATGGCCGCGGTCGTGGACCGGCAGAACGCGGGCGACCCGGCCTATGTGCCGATGGCCCCCGATTTTGACGGGATCGCCTTTCAGGCGGCTTGCGACCTTGTGTTCAAGGGGCGCGAACAGCCCTCGGGCTATACCGAGCCGGTGCTGCACCGCCGGCGGCTGGAGCTGAAGGCGCGGCTACAGCTGCACTGAAGGGGCCAGAGCGACCAAGACTGCGACGAGGCGACCGGCATTTGCAGCACAAGTGCCGGTGCCTCGGGCCACGCGCCCAAGAATCCGGCATTCGATGCGCGTGAAGGCACCCTGTGCGGTGCCGCACCTTTCCTTGGCCGTCAAACCGCTCTAGGTTTAGCGAAAATCGGCTGGGAGAGCGGCATGTCCCGACCCGTCATTGGCATTGTCGGCAACAGTAATATCCTCAATGAACGTTATCCCGTCCATGCGGCCGGGCAGATCAATTGCGCGGCCATCGCCGAGGTGGCCGAGGGTCTGCCGCTGATCATTCCGGCAGATCCAGCGATGGTGCGGCTGGGCGACCTGCTGGAGGCCTGCGACGGGTTCCTGCTGACCGGCGGGCGGCCGAACGTTCACCCCGAGGAATACGGCGAGCCCGAGACCGAGGCGCACGGCGCTTTCGACCGCGCGCGCGATGCGGTGGCGCTGGGCCTCGTGCGGGCCTGCGTGGAGCGTGGCCAGCCCTTCTTCGGCATCTGCCGCGGGTTTCAGGAGGTCAACGTTGCCATGGGTGGCTCGCTTTACCCCGAGATCCGCGACCTGCCGGGGCGCGACAATCATCGGATGCCGCCCGATGGCACGCTGGAAGAGCAATTCGCGCTGCGCCACATGGTCAGTTTCACTGACGGCGGCGTTTTTCACCGGCTTCTGGGCGCGCGCGAGGTGATGACGAACACCTTGCACGGGCAGGGCATCAAGGAGCCGGGCGCGCGCATCGTCATCGACGGCCATGCGCCTGACGGTACGCCCGAGGCGATCTATGTCCGCGATGCACCCGGATTTGCGCTGTCGGTGCAATGGCATCCCGAATGGAACGCAGCGAACGATCCCGTCTCGCGCCCGCTGTTTCAGGCCTTCGTCGAGGCCGCGCGGGCCTGGGCAGCCGGCATGCGCGGCCTGCGCAAAAGCGCCTGACCCCCCCGGCTTGATCGCCGTCAAAGCGCGCCACGCGGCGGCGTGAGACGGTTTGCGCCGAAACCCAAGCGGGGGCGCGCCATGAAGAACATTGTCATCTATGCCACAACCGACGGGCAGACCCGCAAGATCGCCCGGTTCTGCGCCGATAGGCTGGCCGACCTCGGCGACACGGTCGAGCTGTTGCCCGCGGCGGAGACGGACGACCTCGACCTGACCCGATTCGACGCGGCGATCCTTGCCGGGTCGGTTCATGTGCAGGGGTTCCAGTCGGTGCTGGAGCAGGTCGCGCACAGGCTGGCACCGGGGCTGGCACGGCTGCGCACGCTGTTCCTGTCGGTGTCGCTCAGCGCGGCGGGTGACGATCCGGAAGATTGGGCGGGCTTGCGGGCCTGCGTCGCGGCCTTCGAGGAAAAGACCGGCTGGCATCCCGACCGGACCGAGCATGTCGCCGGCGCATTCCGCTTTACCCGCTACGATGTGCTGCGCGGCTGGGCGATGCGCTGGATCGCGGCGCAAAAGGGGCAGGCGATAGACCCCCATGCCGACCGCGAATATACCGACTGGGCGGCGCTGGCCCGGCTGATGCAGGACTGGCGCGATCCGCCGCGCCGGGTCGATTGACGCGGCCAATTCCGCCGGGCTACTTCTGATCGGCAAGAGGCGTCAGCATCTGCGATCTGGGGACAGGGCATGACCGGAGATTACCGGTTTTCGACCGAACGTCTGGTTTATTTCAGCGACGCCGTCGTCGCCATTACGATCACGCTTCTGGTGCTGGACATCCGGCTGCCCGAGGGCGTGGGTGACATGACTGATACGCAGCTCTGGGCCGCGTTGTTGGACCTTGGCCCGGCCTTTCGCGCCTACCTGATCAGCTTTGCCGTGATCGGGTCGTTCTGGATCAGCCATCACCGCAAGTTCGCCGCCATCGCTGCCGCCGATGGCCGGCTGATCGTGCTGAACCTGTTGTTCCTGCTGATGATCGGCGCGATGCCCTTCGCGACATCGCTGATCGCGGAAAATCCCGGCCCGCTGGCCACCGCGCTATACGCCGGGGCGCTGACCGCGGGGGCGCTGATGATCGCCGCGATCTGGGTCTATGCCCGCGCCGCCGGGCTGACCCGGGCGGACCTGCCGCCGCGGCGCTGGCGGGCCAGCCTTTTCGCCTCGCTGGCGGTGGCGGCAGTGTTCGCGCTGTCGGTGCCGGTGGCGCTGATCTGGCCCGACCCGGCCAAGCTGATGTGGATCCTTGCCATGCCGCCGGCGCTGCTGTCGCGCCTCGGCGGTGGACCGGTTTCGGGCGAGCCGGGATGAGCGCGCGGGGGCAGGCCGCAGCTGGGGCGGCGGCGATCGTCGCGGGCTGGGCGGGGTTGACGCTGGCGGTCTACTACGCCGTGGCGGCGATCATGCCGGGCTGGGATTACGCCCGTGTCTCCACCGTCACGCTTGTCGTGCTGGCGCTGGTGCTGGTGGTCTGGCTGGGCCGCGACGACGGCTGGCGGCGTTGCGGCTTTGCCGATGGCCTGCGCGCGAGCGATGCGGGGCTGGTCGGGTTGGCCGCGCTGATCGCGCTGGCGCCGCTGGCCGCGGGAGTGAGATGGCCCGGCGCGGCCGACCTTGCCGTGATGATCGTGGGCTACGCGCTGACGGGCTTTGTCGAAGAGGCGCTGTTCCGCGGCCTGCTGATCGAGCGGTTGAGGCCACGGGGCGCGCGCTTTGCCGTGGTGGTGTCGGCGGTGCTTTTCGGCCTGCTGCACCTCGTCAACATCGCGTTTCGCGGGCAGGTCGCGCCGATCCTTGCGCAGATGGTGGGCGTGGCTTGTTTCGGCATCGGCTACGGCGCGCTGCGGCTGCGGATCGGCACGATCTGGCCGCTGATCGTGCTGCACATGCTGACCGATCTCTGCCTGCACCTTGGCCGCTGGCCGGTGATCCCGGTGGCGGTGGTGCAGGACACGCTGCTGCTGATCCTTGGCCTGTGGCTGATGCGGGCCGGGGTCAGCCGCGGATCAGCCCCGCCTCGCGCGCCTTGAGCGCGCGCCGTGCCGTGGCGCCATAGCTTTCGGGCGCGCTGCGCAGGGCCGGGAACAGCGTGAACAATTCCTCGCGCGCGGCGTCACCGACTGCCGACAGGCCGATATGGCCGGGATGAAAGCTCTCGCTCGGGGCGCCCTCGGCATAGATGATCTCGTGCTCGTCGAACATGACGTGGATATAGGTCACGCTGCCGCCGGCCTCGACGGTGACGGAGGTGCCGTCGACGAGGTGCTTGGCCGCGACCAGCACCTCGGACGTGCCAAAAAGCAGTTCCGCGCGATAGCCGGTGAACAGCATCCGGTGCTGGGGCGAGACCAGCAGGTCCGTCTCCAGCCCCGACACTACACCGGGACGCAGGCGGATCGGCGCGAAACGGTCCAGCGCGGGCACGGTCCGCGCGCCGACCCAGCGCACCGGGCGCAGCCCGTGATCGCGCGTGACCACAAGGTCGCCCACCTTCAGCGTCTCGACCGGGCGCGCGCCTTGCGGCGTCGCGATCCGTGTGCCGGGCGTGAAGCAGATGATGTTCTCGATCTCGTGGAAGACGAGCGTATTGCCGTTGCCCAGATCGACGATGCCGGATTCGTGGTCGGGAGAGGTGTAGGTGATGTGCGAAGCGAATCCGTCGAGCGCGCCGAGTTTCAGCGTGTCGCCCCCGGTTTCCGTCGTCTCTCCACCCCAGACTTCGATCGTGGTGTTGCTGACGGCATCGGGGCCCTGCCAGAGGAAAGTATCGTCGCCGCTGCCGCCGAACGCCTGATCGCCGGTGCCCACGGTGATGCTGTCGTTGCCCGCGTCGCCCGACAACAGGTCGCCGCCTGCGCCGCCGTCGATGACATCGTTGCCGGTGCCACCGTACAAGGTGTCACTGCCACCCATGCCCATCAGCGTGTCGTTGCCGCCACCGCCGTAGAAGATGTTGGTATAGATGTCGCCCGTGGTGCCCTGGCCGTCATAACCGGTCAGCGTGTCGTCGTAGTTCGAGCCGATCAGACCGTCGATGCCGTTCAGCGTGTCGCCCTGCGCGTCGCCGCCCGAGGCGGTGCCCGCGCCAAGGTCGATATTCACAGCGGCGCCCGAGGTGCTGTAATCGGCATAGTCCATGCCTTGGCCGCCGTTGAGCACGTCAGCCCCGGCGCCGCCTTGCAGCGTGTCATTGCCGGTGCCGCCAAGCAGCGTGTCGTCGCCAGACCCGCCGATCAGGCTGTCGTCGCCCGCGCCGCCATCGACCGAAACGCCGGCCGTCGCAGCCGAACCGTCAAAGGTATCGGCCTGATTGGTGAGGTTGAAGCCTTCGATCTGGGAAAAGCTGCCGCTGGTTGCGGCGGTGGTCGAACCATAGGTGCCGGCTTCGTTCCCCGTCAGGGATACGTTGACGCCGCCGGTCGCGGTTGTCGAAAAGTCGATGACGTCGTTGTCGATGCCGGTCTCACCGCCGACGATGGTGTCGTTCTCGGCCGAGGCATCGACGACGAAAGTATCGTTGTCGGCCCCACCATAAAGCATGTTGTCGCCGGCATTGCCGGCGATCGTGTCCGCGCCAGCACCGCCGAAAAGCGTGTCGTTGCCTGTGCC
Source organism: Limimaricola sp. (assembly GCF_016125575.1). Classification (GTDB taxonomy): domain Bacteria; phylum Pseudomonadota; class Alphaproteobacteria; order Rhodobacterales; family Rhodobacteraceae; genus WGLM01. The sequence continues at coordinate 749,677 of NZ_WGLM01000005.1, read as the reverse complement.
GCCCGACAGGCTGTCATTGCCGTCGCCGCCGTAGAGCGTGTCGTTGTCAGCGCCGCCGTCAATCGTGTCGTTGCCGCCGTCGCCGTAGATCAGGTCGTTGCCAGCGCCGCCGTCAATGCTGTCATTGCCGTCGACGGCCGCCTGCGTGTTGAAGCTGACGTCGGTAACGTAAAGATACTGGTTGCCGGAACCGCCGTTGTCGTAATCGATCTGGATCGAGTGAACCGGGCCGTCGACATTGACCAGAACGGACCCGTTGGCATCGTTGGGGTTGTCGCCGCCGGGCCCGGCGGTCACGGTGCCGCCGCTGACGCTGTCGTTGCCCGAGGCCACCATGGTGACCGCGTTGGGAATCAGGTTGCCCGCGGCGTCGTAGGCGCGGACGGTGACGATGTCCTGAAAAGTGCCGGTGTCGATATCGTTGAGGCGGAACGACACGCCCGAGACGGTACTGGCAAGGCCGGAATCGGCAGTTGGATCGAAGGTCAGCGTGCTGGTCGAGGTATTGCCACCGCCATAGCCCTGAATCCACAGGCCCGAATTGGTCGCGGTCGGCTCGCCCGGGCCGACATATTCGGTGGTGTTCGTGATATAGGCGGCCGTCCCGTTGCCATCGTCCTGATAGCTGTAGGTGACGTTCATTCCGCCGGTGTTCTGGGTGAAACCGCTGGTCACGTTGGTCCAGTTGCCCTCAAGGCTCCACTGGAGGGTTTCCGTTCCTGTCGTCGGTGCGGTAGCGTTGTCGCCGTGGATCACGTCGTCGCCGGCACCCCCGTCGATCACGTCGTTGCCGCCGCCACCGATCAGCGTGTCAGCACCACCGCCACCGTAAAGCGTGTCATTGCCTGCATCGCCATAAAGCGTGTCACTGCCCGCACCGCCGTCGAGCGTGTCGTCGCCGGCGCCGCCGTAAAGCAGGTCGGCCCCGTCGCCGCCCGACAGGCTGTCGGCGCCATCGCCGCCATAGAGGATGTCGCTTCCCGCGCCGCCTAGCAGCGTATCGGTTCCAGCGCCGCCATCGAGCGTGTCATCGCCGGTGCCGCCATCGAGGATATCGTTGCCGGTGCCTCCGAAAAGCGTGTCGTTGCCGTCCTCGCCGTAGAGGGTATCGTTGCCGGCATCGCCCGACAGCCAGTCGTTGCCGACGCCGCCATAGAGCGTGTCGTTGTCGTCGCCGCCGTAAAGGACGTCGTTGTCCATGCCGCCGAACAGCACGTCGTTGCCGGCAAAGCCGTAAAGCGTGTCGTTGCCCGTGCCCCGCGCGGGGTCGGTGTTGTTGCCGCCATAGATGTAGTTGTCGAGGTAGTTGCCGAAGAGCGTGTCGTCCTTCGCTCCACCTGTGATGGTGACTGACGGCCCCTTCGCCATTGCCCCTGCCTCGACTGTCTTGCGGACCCGTGGGCCGCGTTACACCGTGCAGGGCCTTCAAATATCGCCGTGCACATTCCACCTGCGCATGGGGATAGTCCTCAGGAGGGGCGGCAATTTGATGCAAGTTGGATGGATTGGGGCATTTCCCGGCCAAATGCGGCAGGGCGCCGTGGTTTGTGGCGAAACTGCAGCCACCGCCGCGGCGGCGACACAATTGGCCGCGCTCAGAGCGTGGTGCGCAGGTGCCAGAGTTCAGGGAAAAGTTCGACCTCGAGCATCCGGCGCAAATAGCTGACGCCGCCAGTGCCGCCGGTGCCGCGCTTGAACCCGATCACGCGCTCTACCGTGGTGACGTGGTTGAAGCGCCAACGGCGGAAATAGTCTTCGAAATCAACGAGTTTTTCGGCCAGTTCGTAAAGCTCCCAATGCGTGGTCGGGTCCTTGTAGACCACGCTCCACGCCGCCATCACGCCGTGATCAGCGGCATAGGGCTGGGACACGTCACGGTCCAGCACCGCCTGCGGCACGGGCACGGCGCGCGCCAGCAGCCGCAGCGCCGCGTCGTAAAGCGAAGGTTGCGCAAGTTCGGCGCGCAGGGCGGCCGTCAGGTCCGCGCGGTGGGCGTGTGGCTTCAGCATCGCCGCATTGCGGTTGCCCAGCATGTATTCGCACATCCGGTACTGGTGCGACTGAAAGCCCGAGGATTGCCCCAGCGCCGCGCGAAACGTGGTGTAATCGCTGGGTGTCATCGTGCGCAGCACGTCCCAGGCATTGTTGAGTTGCTCGAAGATCCGCGCCACCCGCGCCAACATCTTGAAAGCGGGGCGCAGGTCGCCCGCCAGCAGCAGGCGCCGTGCCGCAGCCATCTCGTGAATGGCCAGCCGCATCCACAACTCCGAGGTCTGGTGCTGGACGATGAACAGCATCTCGTCATGCGCGTCCGACAGCGGGTGCTGTGCCGTCAGGATCGCGTCCAGTCGCAGGTAATCGGTATAGGACATGCGCCCGTCGAACGACATCTGGGCGCCGTGTTTCTCGGGATCGGGCAGGTCTGTCATGGCAGGTCCAGTTTAAGCGGATAGTCTATCGGTTCTGCATCGGTCGTGGGGATCGGGTGGCCCTCCAGCGGTGGTGGGGCAGGGTCATCAACCCAACCGCGGCGGCGCAGGAAGCGGTGGAACATGCGGCTGGCCCAGACGGTGAGGTGTGTCATGCCCTCGGCCCGCGCATGGGCGAGCGTCATCTCGTAAAGCCGGGCGGCAAGGCCGCTACCTCGCCGCTCTGGGAGGACGAAAGCCATGTTGAGATAGCCCGACTCCTCGAGCATGAAGAACCCGGTGATCTGGCCGTCCTCGTCTGCCACCAGCGTATGATGGCGCAGGAGCCATGGCGCGTAACCCTCTGGAATCTCTGCTGAAGGGGCCCAGTCATGCAGCTGCTCGGCAGTATAATGCCCTGCCGCGCCTTCGTGGACCGCGCGCTGGAAAACCTGCCATACGGCGGGGGCATCGTCGGCCCGCACCGGCCGGATGGTGGCAGCGGTCATGTCACGCGCGACCGGCGGCGGTATTCGGGCCGGTCCCACAGCTTTTGCGCCATCACCTCGGCGATGATGGCTACCGCGGCGTCCACGTCGCCCTCGTCGATGTAAAGCGGCGTGAAACCGAAGCGCATGATGTCGGGCGCGCGGAAATCGCCGATGACGCCGCGCGCGATCAGCGCCTGCATCGCCGCGTAGCCGTCGGCGAAGCGGAACGAGACCTGGCTGCCGCGTTGGCCCGCGTCGCGCGGGCTGGCCAGCGTCAGCATCGGGCAGGCGGCCTCGATGCCCGCGATGAAGCGGTCGGTGAGGGCGATGGAGGCCGCCCGGATCTCGGCCATCGTCGTCATGTCCCAGATGTCGAGCGCGCATTCCAGCGCCGCCAGCGCCAGAACCGGGGGCGTGCCCACGCGCATCCGCTCGATCCCCGCGCCGGGGCGATAGGACGGATCGAAGGCAAAGGGCGCCTCGTGCCCCAGCCAGCCCGAGAGGGCGGGCGCGGCGGTTTCGGCATGGCGGGGGGCCACGTAGATGAAAGCTGGCGAGCCGGGGCCGCCGTTGAGATACTTGTAGGTGCAGCCCACCGCGAAATCGGCATTGCTGCCCGACAGGTCGACCGGGACCGCGCCCGCCGAATGGGCGAGGTCCCAGACTGTCAGCGCGCCCACCTGATGCGCCTTGGAGATCAAGTGCGGCATGTCGTGCATCCGCCCGGTGCGGTAATCGACCTCGGTGATCATCATCACCGCGACCTCTTCCGTCAGTGCCTCTTCCACCTCTTCGGGGGCGACGACGCGCAACTCGTAGCCCTTGTCGAGAAACCCGATCAGCCCTTCGGCCATGTAGAGGTCGGAGGGGAAGTTGCCGTTGTCCGACAGGATCACTCGCCGCTCGGGCACCATCTTCAGCGCAGCGGCAAGGGCCTGGTAGACCTTGATCGACAGCGTGTCGCCCAGCACCACGTGGCCGGGTTCCGCCCCGATCAGACGACCGATGCGGTCGGCCATGCTGACGGGCTGGGCCATCCAGCCCGCCCCGTCGCGCCCGCCCCGGTTCCAGCCGGTGATCAGCATCTCGCCCCATTCGTCCTGCATCGCCTGTGTCATGCGCGCGGGGGCCGCCTTGGGCAGCGGGCCAAGGCTGTTGCCGTCAAGGTAGATCACCCCTTCGGGCATATGGAAGAGTGCCTTGGTCCGGGCAAAATCGGTCATATGGTCTTGGTCCTTCGTCTGGGGGCTGCGGGCGGGATCAGGAGACCTGACCCCCGGCGATCTGGATGGTCTGGCCGTTCACACTGCGAGCCGCCTCGGAGCAAAGCCATAGCGCGGCACCGGCGATCTCGTCCACTTCGAGCAGGCGGCGGTGACGGTTGGCCTTGGCCAGAAGCTGCGTCGCCTCCTCGGGGGTGCGGCCGGTATGGGCGGCGATGGCGGCGGCGTTGCGGGTGACGATGGGCGTATCGACATAGCCGGGGCAAAGCGCGTTGAAGGTGACGGGGCCGCCCATGTATTCCTCCGACAGCGCGCGGATCAGGCCTATTACGCCGTGCTTGGACGCGGAATACTGCACCGCGCCCTGCAGGCCCCGCACGCCCGCGATGGAGGAGACGGCAATCATCCGGCCCCAGCCGTCCTTGGGCAGGGTCGCGAGCGCGGCCTGCAGCGTCAGGAACACGCCATCAAGATTCGTCTCCATCGTGCGGCGCCAGTCGGCCAGCGTGAGCTTGGCGAAAGGCTTGCCCTCGGCGATGCCGGCATTGGCGATGCAGATGGCGATGGGTCCGCGCGCGGCGGCGGCGGCGGCGATGCCCCTGCGCACGGCGGCCTCGTCGGTCACGTCCATTTCCAGGGGATGCAGGCGCGGCCCTTCGGCGGCCACGGCGGCCAGCGCCGCGCCGTTGCGGCCGGTGATCGTCACCTCGGCTCCGGCCTTGGCCAGCGCCAGCGCGATGGCCCGCCCGATGCCGGTCCCGCCACCGGTGACCAGCGCGTGACGTCCCTGATGTTCCATCGCTGTCCTCCCCTGCGCCGCGCCAGCCTAGACCGGGGCGCGGGCGGGGTCGAGAGGGGGCGCCGCGCGCGGTGCGGCGGCGGCGGAAAGGGGGGCGCTGCCCCCCTCTGCCTGCGGCATTCACCCCCCGGGATATTTGCAAGGCAAAGGCACCGGCACGGCGGCGCTTGACCGGGGCCGGGCGGCAGGGCAGGAGAAGGCAATGAGGACCTGGATCGACATCCCGCCTGCCTGGCTGATTGCCGCGCTTGCCCTTGCCTGGGGCATCGGGCGGGCCGATCCGTGGGGGCTGTCCTTCGGCGGGGCCTGGGCCGATTTCGCGGCGGGGCTGTGCATCGGCGGCGGGCTGATCCTGATGCTGCTGGCCGTGATCGAGATGCGCAAGTGGCGCACCACGGTCATCCCTCATCGCGAGGCGGCGCACCTGGTGACCTCGGGCATCTTCAAGCGCACGCGCAACCCGATCTACCTTGGCGATGCGCTGGTGCTCTTGGGGGCGATCCTGCGCTTCGACGCGCCGCTTGCCCTGCCGCTGGTGCCGGTCTTCGTCTGGTGGATCGAACGGCATTTCATCATCGCCGAGGAACGCCGCCTGCGCGGCCAGTTCAAGGCTGAGTTCGCAAGGTATTGCACCAAGACGCGCCGCTGGCTTTGAGCCGGGCGCGCACGCGCCTTGTCGAATGCGGGCGCGCTCTATAACAAGAGCGATGATCTGCGGACGAGGGGGGACCAGGGCCTTGAAGATCGGTGCACCGAAGGAAATTCACGAGGGCGAGGCCCGCGTGGCGATGACGCCGGCCTCGGCGCGGGAGTTGCAGAAGCTGGGGCATACCTGCCTGGTCGAAAGCGGCGCGGGTCTTGCCGCGGGCTTTGCCGACGCGCTTTATGCCGAGGCCGGGGTCGAGGTGGTCAAGACCGCCGCAGCGCTGTGGAAGGCCGCCGACGTGGTCGTCAAGGTGCGCCCGCCCGAGGGGCCCGAGCCCAAGCGCCTGCGCAAGGATCAGCTGCTGATCTCGTTCTTCTATCCCGCGCAGAACAAGGACCTGCTGGAGCAGGTCAAGGATACCGGGGCCAATGTCATTGCCATGGACATGGTGCCGCGAATCAGCCGCGCGCAGAAGATGGATGCGCTGTCGTCGATGGCCAATATCGCGGGCTATCGCGCGGTGATCGAGGCGGGCAACAACTTTGGCCGGTTCTTCACCGGACAAGTGACGGCCGCGGGCAAGGTGCCCCCCGCGAAGGTACTGGTCGTGGGTGCGGGCGTGGCGGGCCTTGCCGCGATCGGCACGGCCACTTCGCTGGGCGCAGTGGTCTATGCCTTCGACGTGCGGCCCGAAGTGGCAGAGCAGATCGAATCGATGGGTGCGAATTTCGTCTTCCTCGAATTCGAGGAGGCGCAGGATGGTGCCGCGACCGGTGGCTACGCCGCGCCCTCGTCGCCGGAGTTCCGCGAGAAGCAACTGGCGAAGTTTCGCGAACTGGCGCCCGACATGGACATCGTCATCACCACCGCCCTGATCCCAGGCCGCGATGCGCCCAAGCTGTGGTTGAAGGACATGGTCGAGGCGATGAAACCCGGCTCGGTCGTCGTCGACCTTGCCGCCGAGCGGGGGGGCAACTGCGACCTGACGGCGCCCGACCAGAAGATCGTCAGCGACAACGGCGTGACGGTGATCGGCTATACCGATTACCCCAGCCGGATGGCCGCGCAGGCCAGCACGCTTTACGGCAACAACATTCGCCACATGATCTCGGACCTGACGCCGGGCAAGGACGGCGCCATCGTCCACAACATGGAGGACGACGTGATCCGCGGCGCTACCGTGGCCTTCGAGGGCGCTGTCACCTTCCCGCCGCCGCCGCCAAAGGTGCAGGCGATTGCCGCGGCACCGAAGAAGCCCGCCGCCAAGGAACTGACGCCGGCCGAGAAGCGTGCGCAGGAAGTGGCGCTGTTTCGTAAGCAGACCCGCAACCAGGTGGGCCTGCTGACGGTGGGCGGCGTTCTGCTGCTGGCACTGGGCCTTGTCGCGCCTGCCGCCTTCATGCAGCACTTCATCGTCTTTGTGCTGTCGGTCTTCATTGGCTTCCAGGTGATCTGGAATGTCAGCCATTCGCTGCATACGCCGCTGATGGCGGTGACCAACGCGATCTCGTCGATCATCATCCTTGGCGCGCTGTTGCAGATCGGCTCCGGCTCGTTCCTCGTGATCTTGTTGGCGGCACTTTCGATCTTCATGGCCGGGATCAACATCTTCGGCGGCTTCCTTGTCACCCGGCGCATGCTCGCCATGTTCCAGAAATCCTGAGGGGGCCGCGTCGATGGAATACGGTTTCACTACGGCCGCCTACGTTGTTGCGGCGGTACTTTTCATCCTCTCGCTGGGCGGGCTTTCCGGGCAGGAAAGTGCCAAGCGCGCGGTCTGGTACGGCATCGTCGGCATGGCGCTGGCGGTGGCGGCCACGCTGATCGGGCCGGGCGCTGGCCTCTGGCCGCTGTCGATCGTCCTGATCGCGGGTGGCGGCATCATCGGCTACTACATCGCGATGCGGGTGCAGATGACAGAGATGCCGCAACTTGTTGCGGCGATGCATTCGCTGGTGGGTCTTGCTGCCGTCTTCGTGGGCTACAACGCCTATATCACCGCCGCACATATTGCGGGGATGCCGCAAGAGACGCGCGACGCCCTGACAGGTTTTGCCGCCATCGTCGCGCACAAGACCCCGACAGAGCTTTCAATCCTGCGGGTCGAGCTGTTCCTCGGCGTCTTTATCGGCGCGGTGACCTTCACCGGCTCGGTCATCGCCTTCGGCAAGCTGGCGGGCAAGGTGACCTCGAAGGCGCAAAAGCTGCCGGGCGGTCACATGCTCAACGCAGGCGCCGCGGCGTTGTCAGTGATCCTGCTGATCCTGTTCATGAACGGGGCAGGGGCCTGGGCGCTGATCCTGATGACGCTGGCCGCACTTTTCATCGGCTATCACCTGATCATGGGGATCGGCGGCGCGGACATGCCCGTCGTCGTCTCGATGCTGAACAGCTATTCGGGCTGGGCGGCGGCGGCGATCGGCTTCAGCCTTGGCAACGACCTGTTGATCGTGACCGGCGCGCTAGTGGGCTCGTCGGGTGCGATCCTGTCCTACATCATGTGCAAAGCGATGAACCGGTCCTTCGTCAGCGTGATCCTTGGCGGCTTCGGCAACACCACGGGCCCCGCGATGGCCATCGAGGGCGAGATGATCGCCATCGACGCCGATGGCGTGGCGGCCGCGCTGAACGAGGCCGACAGCATCATCATCGTGCCGGGCTACGGCATGGCGGTGGCGCAGGCGCAGCAATCGGTCGCGGAACTGACGCGCAAGCTGCGCGCGGCAGGCAAAGAGGTGCGGTTTGGCATCCACCCCGTCGCGGGTCGTCTGCCGGGGCACATGAACGTGCTTCTGGCCGAGGCCAAGGTGCCCTACGACATCGTGCTGGAAATGGACGAGATCAACGAGGATTTCCCCTCGACAGATGTCGCCATCGTCATCGGTTCGAACGACATCGTGAACCCGGCCGCGCAGGACGATCCCAACAGCCCCATCGCCGGGATGCCGGTGCTGGAGGTCTGGAAGGCCAAGCAGGTCTTCGTCAGTAAACGCGGGCAGGGCACGGGCTATTCCGGCATCGAGAATCCGCTGTTCTTCAAGGACAACACGCGGATGTTCTACGGCGACGCGAAGAAGTCGATCGACGAACTTCTGCCCAAGATCGCCTGACGCGCCGGTCCCCATGTCGCGGCGGGGGGCACCCTTGCCGCGACATGTGCGAGTCAACCCGGTGCTCGGAAAAATAATTATGCCGGGTGCAGAAAATTTCCTTGCAATGAAGGGCCACAGGTCCAATTAAGCGCGCATAGACGCCAACGCACGCGCCTCTGGCCGCAAGCAGTCCAACGCAGAACGTGTTTACGTAGCGACGGTAACGTCTCCCTTGGAACTGAGCGGCCATACATGGCCGGGTCTTTTGGAGATGTCCGATGACTGCACAAATCGCCGACGCGCAAGCGTCGCGTCATGCCCCCTCGTCCCGCCTGACCAGCTTTGTCGAGAAGACCGAATTCGACAGGCCAACGCTGGTTCTCGATGTCGATCGTGTTGAAGAGCAGTTCGGCGCGCTCAAGGCCGGACTGGGCCGGGCCGACATCCACTATGCCGTCAAGGCAAACCCCGCCCGCCCGATCATCGAGCGTCTGGTGCGGTTGGGCAGCCATTTCGATGCTGCCAGCCGTGGCGAGATCGAGACCTGCCTGAGCCTTGGCGCGGACCCCGAGACCATTTCCTTCGGCAACACGATCAAGCGGCCGTCGGATATTGCTTTTGCCTGGAATGCCGGGATCACGCTGTTTGCCGCCGATGCCGATGAAGAGCTGGAGAAGATCGCCGAGCATGCCCCCGGCGCGCAGGTCTACATCCGCCTGATCGTCGAGGTCAGCCAGGCCGACTGGCCGCTGACGCGCAAGTTCGGCTGCGACAAGGACACCGCTGTTCGCTTGCTTGATTACGCCAAGGAACTGGGCCTCGACCCGGTCGGCTTTTCCTTCCACGTCGGCTCGCAGACCCGCAAGGCCGAGATGTGGGCCCCCGCGCTGGATGCGCTGGCGGTGACGTGGAACGCGGCGAAAGAGGCGGGCCACGCGCTGACGCTGCTTAACATCGGCGGCGGTTTTCCGGCCTTCTATGGCGAAGCGATCGAGGCGCCGACCGAATACGCGCGCCACGTCATCGAACTGGTGACGGAACGTTTTGGCGATGTGCCCCGCATCATGGCCGAGCCGGGCCGTGGCATGGTGGCCGAGGCGGGCGTGATCGTGGCCGAGGTGATGCTGGTCAGCCGCAAATCCGACCGCGACGTGCACCGCTGGGTCTACCTCTCCATCGGCCGCTTTTCGGGTCTGGCCGAGACCGAGGGCGAGGCGATCCGCTACCAGTTCGAGACGCCGCGCGACGGAGACCCGACCGGTCCCTGCATCGTTGCGGGCCCGTCCTGCGACAGCGCCGACGTGCTTTACGAAAAGCGCCCGATGCAGCTGCCGCTGACGTTGAAGTCGGGGGACCGCGTGGTGATCCGCAATACCGGCGCCTATACCTCGACCTACTCGTCGGTGAACTTCAACGGTTTCCCGCCGCTTGACGTGGTTTGCATCTGAACGGCCCTATCCCCGCGCGGCAGAGCATGTCGTGCGGGGTTTGCTGTTTACAGTGCCGCGCGCCTAGCTAGGTTGAAGGCGAACCCGCCCAGCAAGGTCCGCCGATGCCGCCGATCCCTGACCATCCCCTGCGCTACGCGATGGCCAACGAGCTGCATGCGCGCCCGTTCCCGAACCTGCGCGCACCCAGCCGGGCAGCCTATCTTGCGATGAAGCCCGCGCAGAACGCCGCCGGGCGCGACCGCGAGGCGGACCGGCTGCACCTGATATCCCTTCTGGACCGTTTTGGCGCGCCCCATCCCCAACCGGGGGCCACCCATTACTTTGGCGAGATAGGCCGGCATCGGCTGAAATGGGAAAGCCATACCGAGTTCGTGACATATACCATCCTTGGCGATGGCGTGGCCGAACGGCCCTTCGATGCCGCGACGTTCGGCGTCTTTCCCGATGACTGGCTGAGCGAGGCACCCGGAACCCGTGTCACCTCGGCGCTGATCCGGATCGAAGAGTTGACGGACGAGGCCTCGATCCTGCCCAAGGTCGAAGACTGGTTCGTGCCAGAAAGCGTGGCGGTCAGCCGGGTGATTGACGGACAGCTGGTGATTGCCGCAGATTTCCGCATCGACGTTACTGGCCACATGCGCTTTGCCGTCTTCGCCGACCCCGAAACCGGCGACAGGCGGATTGGCCGGGTCGTACAACGTCTGTGCGAGATCGAGACATACAAGGCGATGGCGATGCTCGGTCTTGCCCGGGCACGGGCGCTGTCGGAACAGATGGGTGTGATCGACGGCCAGTTGTCCGCGCTGATCGCGCATATGGCCGACGAGACCGCGCAGCCCGCCGAAACACTTCACGAATTGCTGGCCGTCTCGGCCCAGTTGGAAAACATCGTGGCACAGTCGCAATTCCGTTTCGGGGCCACGGGCGCCTACGAGACAATCGTCAATCAGCGCATCGACGTGCTGCGCGAAGAGCGCATTGCAGGACGGCAGACCTTTCGCGAATTCATGACCCGGCGGTTCGACCCGGCGATGCGCACCGTCAAGTCGACCGAGGCCCGGCTTCATGCGATGTCGGCCCGTGCGGCGCGCGCCGCCGACCTGTTGCGCACCCGCGTGGACGTGCAACGCTCGGCCCAGAATCAGGAATTGCTGACCAGCATGGACAAGCGCGCCGACCTTCAGTTGCAGCTGCAGAAAACGGTCGAGGGGCTGTCGGTCGTGGCGATCAGCTATTACGCGCTGAACCTTGTCACCTACCTTCTGCTGCCGCTGGCCGAGGCGCAGGAAGTGCCCAAGGAATGGGTCATGGCCGGGGCGACGCCCGTGGTCGTGCTGGCCGTCTGGCTGATGGTCCGCCGCATCCGCAGACATTTCCACTAGGGCGCCGTGACGATGCGACCCAGCCCGACAGGCCCCTGACCATGTATGCGCCTTTTCCCATTTCCGAGGCGACGCCGGTTGCTCATCCCGGCCCCTTGCCCGCCAGCGCCGACGCGGTGGTGATCGGTGGCGGCATTGCCGGGGTGATGACGGCCTGGAACCTCGCGCAGCGGGGCTTGCGTGCCGTGCTGGTCGAGAAGGGCCGCATCGCGGGCGAACAATCCTCGCGTAACTGGGGCTGGATCCGCCAGCAGGGCCGCGACCCTGCCGAGCTGCCGATCATGATCGAAGCCGCAGCCGAATGGCGCCGGATTGCGCCGACGCTCGACACCGATATCGGGCTGCGCCAGACAGGCGTGCTCTACCTTGCCGAGAAACAGGCGCAGATCGCGGCCTACGAGGATTGGCTGACACACGCCCGCGCGCATGACCTCGACACCCGGCTGCTTGGCGCGGCAGAGGTGACCGCGCTGTTGCCGGGTGCCACGAAACGTTGGCAAGGCGGGCTTTGGACTGCGTCGGACATGCGGGCCGAGCCGTGGCTGGCAGTGCCCGCGCTGGCGCGCGCGGCAGCCCGCGACGGTGTAGTGATCGTCGAGAATTGCGCGGCGCGGGGCATCGACGTGGCCGCGGGCCGGGTGGCCGGCGTGGTGACTGAACAGGGCCGCGTCGCGGCACCCGCCGTGGTTGTTGCAGGCGGGGCGTGGTCGTCGCTTCTGCTGCGGCGGCACGGCATCGCCATTCCGCAGCTTTCAGTGCGGGCCACTGCAGCGGCGACGGCCCCCTTGCCCGAGGTTTTTGCGGGCGGCGCGGTGGATGATGAGTTTGCCTTCCGCCGCCGTGCCGATGGCGGCTACACGCTGGCCCCGGCCGATTTCCACGAGATGTTCATCGGGCCGGATGCCTTTCGCGCGCTGCGCCGGTTCCTGCCGCAACTGGCCGCCGATCCCTTCGGCACCCGCTATTACCCGGCCGCGCCGCGGGACTATCCCGATGCGTGGGGGACGCCGCGGCGATGGTCGGAGGATACGGTCAGTCCGTTCGAGCGGATGCGCGTGCTCAATCCCGCGCCCAATGCGCGCAAGCTGCGCGAACTGGCGGCGCGGTTTCAGGAGCTTTATCCAGCGCTGGGGCCGGTGGCCCTGCGCACCGGATGGGCGGGAATGATTGATACATTGCCCGACGTGGTGCCGGTCCTTGACCGGGCCGAGGCGCTGCCCGGCCTTGTTATCGCAACGGGGCTTTCGGGGCACGGCTTTGGCATTGGGCCGGGTGTTGGGCGCGTGGCCGCGGCATTGGTTGCGGGCGACGATCCGGGGCACGATCTGCACCGATTCCGGCTTTCGCGGTTTTCCGACGGGTCACGGCTGGAGCTTGGACCTACCCTATAAGCGGCCCTCTGTGGCCCAATTGACGACATATTGTCTGGCTAGGCTCTGCTGGACGATTGAACTACCCCGACCAGGATTGGTCAACGGAGCCAAGGTTGACGAGATACTCTATCAAGACCGGTGCCTTGCGGCGGCCCAGACGTTTCCTGCGCCGCTTCATGTTGCGCGAGAGCGGTGCGGTGACGGTGGAGTGGGTGGTACTTTGTGCTGGCATCGTCGGCCTTGGGGTGGCCGTGCAGACGACGATCGCCGGGGGCGCCCAGATCGAGGCGCAGAAGCAGGCGCGCTGCATGAAGATCGTTGGCAACGTGACCAATAACGACAGGCTCGACTACCAGACACAACTGGCGCGCGCGGCCAAGCGCTGCGGCAGGCTTTAGCCTCCGGGTACTGGCGGGCCCGTCTTGTGCCTTGGGGGGATTTGCGCCAGCATGTGTGCAACCCTTCCCCACAGAGCACCCAGCGTCATGCCCGCCAAGAACCGTTTTGCCGAAATGCTGCCCGAGATCGCCGCGTGGCGGCAGGACATCCACGCCCATCCCGAGATCCTGTTCGAAACGCATCGCACCGCCGCTTTGGTGGCCGAGAAGCTGCGCGAATTCGGCTGCGACGAGGTGGTGACGGGCATTGGCCGCACCGGCGTGGTGGGCGTGATCCGGGGGCGCAGCACGACATCGGGCCGGGTGATCGGCCTGCGCGCCGACATGGATGCGCTGCCCATCACCGAGGCTACGGGGCTGCCCTATGCATCGACCGTGCCGGGCGCGATGCATGCCTGCGGCCATGACGGCCATACCGCGATGCTGCTGGGTGCTGCGAAATACCTTGCCGAGCAGCGCGCCTTCGATGGCACCGTCGTGGTGATCTTCCAGCCGGCCGAAGAGGGGGGCGGTGGCGGGCGCGAGATGTGCGCCGACGGGTTGATGGAGCGTTTCGGGGTCGACGAGGTCTATGGCATGCACAATTGGCCGGGCTTGCCGCTTGGCCGTTTTGCCATTCGTCCCGGCCCGTTCTTTGCCGGGACCGACCAGTTCGAGATTACGGTGACCGGCAAGGGCGGCCATGCCGCCAAGCCGCATGATGCGGTGGATTCCACGCTGGTCGGTGCGCAGATCGTGGTGGCCTTGCAATCTATTGTCAGCCGTAACGCCGATCCGGTGGAGCAGGTCGTTGTTTCCGTCACGTCGTTCCAGACATCCTCGACCGCGTTCAATGTGCTGCCCGCGCGGGTCACGCTGCGCGGCACGATCCGCACGCTGGACCCCGCAATGCGCAAGATGGCCGAAGAGCGGCTGATCGCGCTGGCAACAGGCACGGCGGGGGCCTTTGGCGCGCAGGCCGAGGTGAAAATGCTGCACGGTTATCCGCCGATGGTGAACCACGCCACGCAGACCGACTTTGCCGCAGAAGTGGCGCGCGATATTTCGGGAGCTTGCGACGATGCGCCACTGGTCATGGGGGGCGAGGATTTCGCCTACATGCTGGAAGAGCGGCCCGGTGCCTATATCCTCGTCGGCAATGGCGACAGCGCGCAAATCCACCACCCCGAATACAATTTCAACGACGAGGTGATCCCGGCCGGTTGCAGCTGGTTTGCGGGTATCGTCGAGGCGCGACTACCACCGGGTTAAGCCGAGCGGGCCAGTTTTCGGGGCAAAGGCCCCATGCAGGAGGACATGATGAGCGACACGCAGCTTCTGATCGGTGGCGAGATGGTACCCGCCGCCGAGGGCCATACCTTCACCCGCCACGACCCGGTGACCGGCAAGATCGCAACCCACGCCGCTGCTGCAGGTCCAGCCGATGTCGACCGTGCGGTGGCCGCGGCGGCGGCCGCCTTTCCGGCATGGTCGGAAACCGGGCCGGGCAAGCGCCGCGAGATCCTGATGAAGGCGGCCGACATCCTTGCCGCCCGCACCCCCGATTTCATCGAGGCCGGCATCGCCGAGACCGGGGCCACGGGCCCGTGGATCGGGTTCAACGTGATGTTCGCGGGCCAGATCCTGCGCGAGGCCGCGGCGATGACCACGCAGATCAAGGGCGAGGTCGTGCCTTCGGACAAGCCCGGCAACATCTCGATGGCGATGCGCCAGCCGGTTGGTGTGTTGGTGGGCATGGCTCCGTGGAACGCGCCGGTGATCCTCGGGATGCGCGCCATCGCCATGCCCATCGCCTGCGGCAATACCATCGTGCTGAAAGCGTCGGAGAAATGCCCGCGCCTGCACATGATGATCGGCGAATGCCTGACCGAGGCCGGGCTGCCGGCGGGCGTCCTCAACGTGCTGACTCATGCCGCAGAGGATGCGCCGGCGGTCGTCAAACGGCTGGTTGAACATCCGCAGGTCAAGCGGGTGAATTTTACCGGCTCCACCCGCGTGGGCCGGATCATTTCGGAACTGGCAGCCCCATTGTTGAAGCCGGTGCTGCTGGAACTGGGTGGTAAGGCGCCGTTGGTGGTGCTGGACGACGCCGATCTGGACGCCGCCGTCAATGCTGCGGCCTTCGGTGCGTTCATGAATCAGGGGCAAATCTGCATGTCGACGGAACGGATCATCGTCGATGCGGGCATTGCCGACGATTTCGCGGCCCTGTTCTCGGCAAAGGCGGCCGGTCTGCCCCATGGCGATCCGCGCGGGCCGGTCGTTCTGGGCTCGGTCGTGGACCGCGACACGATTGTGAAGGTTGACGCGCTGATCGCGGACGCGATCGAGAAGGGGGCATGGCTGGTGACGGGCGGCGCTGGTGAAGGCACGATCATGCCCGCGACCATCGTCGATGGTGTCACGCCCGAGATGCGGCTTTTTCGCGAGGAAAGCTTTGGTCCGGTCGTCTGCATTGTCCGCGCACGCGATGCCGATCACGCGGTGGAACTGGCCAACGATACCGAATACGGGCTGTCGGCCGCAGTGTTCGGGGCCGATATTCGCCGGGCGATGTCAGTGGCACGGCGGATCGACAGCGGCATCTGTCATATCAACGGCCCCACTGTGCATGACGAGGCGCAGATGCCTTTCGGTGGCACGAAAAGCTCGGGCCATGGCCGTTTTGGTGGCAGCGCGGGCATCGACGCCTTTACGGAGTTGCGCTGGATCACGATCGAGGATCCGAACCAGCACTACCCCTTCTAGGGCAAAGCCCAGGGCCTATTTCTCGGCGGCCTTGCGGCGGCGCGTTGCGGCAGGTTTGGCAGGCTCTTTCGCCGCTTTCGGGGCCGCTTTCGGCTTGGCTGTGGCCTTGGCGGCGCGGGGTTTGGCGGCCTTGGCCGGGCCGTCAAGTTTTACCGCCGTTTTGGGCTTGCTTGCAGCTTCGGCGCGGAACCGTGCCTCGGCGGCCAGCCAGTGATGGTAATCGCGGCCCTGGGGCCGGCCCTCGGCCTCCCATATCTGGTAGGCGGTCTCGCGGATCTTGTCTTCGTCGGACTTTCCGGGTGCCATGTTAAACTCCTTTCGGGCAACGTTGGGAGGTCAGTCTAGCGTATGAGGCAAACGGCGTCAGCCGCCCGTGTGGCTCATGTGGCGGCTGATCTGGCCGTCAACGCGTTGGCGGGAATAGTCGAAGTCGTGGCCTTTCGGTTTCAACCGGATCGCGGCACGGATCGCCTCGGTCAAAACGGCGTCGTCGGTGCTCGCGCGCAGGGGCGCACGCAGGTCGGAATGGCCCTCTTGCCCGAGGCAGGTATAGATCTCGCCGGTGCAGGTGACGCGCACGCGGTTGCAGCTTTCGCAGAAATTGTGCGAGAGCGGCGTGATGAAGCCGATCTTCTGCCCCGTCTCTTCGACGCGCACGTAACGCGCAGGCCCGCCCGAGCGTTCGGCGAGATCGGTCAGGGTGAAACGTTCGGCCAGTTGCGCGCGCAAGTCCTTGAGCGACCAGTACTGGTCCAGCCGGTCCTCGTTGCCGATGTCGCCCATCGGCATCACCTCGATGAACGTCAGGTCCATGTCGTGGGCGGCGGCGAAATCGACAAGGGGGAAAAGCTCGTCATCATTCACGCCTTTCAGCGCGACGACGTTGATCTTGACCCGCAGTCCTGCCGCCTGCGCGGCGTCGAGGCCACGTAGCACCTGGTCGAGGCGGCCACGGCGCGTGATCTTGGTGAACTTTCTCTCGTTCAGCGTGTCGAGCGAGACATTGACCCGCCGCACGCCGGCTGCCGCCAGTTCGCCCGCGTATTTCTCCAGCTGGCTGCCATTGGTGGTCAGCGTCAGCTCTTTCAGGGCACCGCTGTCGAGATGCCGTGTCATCGCGCGGAAGAAGGTCAGGATATCTCGCCGCACGAGCGGCTCGCCCCCGGTGATGCGCAGCTTTTCCACGCCGAGGCCGATAAAGGCCGTCGCCAGCCTGTCGAGCTCCTCCAGCGTCAGAAGTTCTGCCCTCGGCAAGAAGGTCATCGTTTCGGACATGCAGTAAACGCAGCGGAAATCGCAGCGGTCGGTCACCGACACCCGCAGGTAGCGGATTGCACGCTGGAACGGGTCGATGAGCGGGGCAGGTTGATCCATGAGCGGAACCTATGCTTGCGCCGGGGGCGCGACAAGGGCGGCGTTGCGCACGGCGGGGCCGGGGCCTAGTCTGGCGGTATGAAAGCCCTTGTTCCATTCCTCTGCCTTGCCCTTGCGGGATGCTCTTCACCTTTTGTTCAGCGCCTGATGGGCCACCCGCCGCCTGCGTCCGCCGCCCCTGTGGCACCCGACGCCAGCGCCCCGCCCGCCGCCGCGCCGGATGCCGCGGCCCCCGCGCCTGCCCCTGCGCCGGGCCAGACCCTTGGCACAACGCTGGCCACGCTTGGCGCGCCGGGCGAGCAGGGCCTGTGGGTCAAGACGCCGCTGGTTTCGGCCACCATGCAGGGCGACGTGCGCTGGCATGGCAAGACCATTGGTGTGCAATTGCGTCCTTCGGGGGGCGCTGCGGGATCGGGTAGCCAGATCAGTCTTGCCGCGATGCAGCTGCTGGGTGCGCCACTGACCGAGATCGTCGAACTGACGGTGATTGCCGGCGGGTGAGGATATGCCTCAACCAGTCAGAAGGCCGGCCATCCGCCGCAATGCCAAAAGGTAGCCTTCGGTCCCCAGTCCGGCGATCACGCCATCGGCGCGCAGACTGACATAGGAATGGTGGCGGAACGATTCCCGCTTGTGGATGTTCGAGATATGCACCTCGATCACCGGCCCCTCGAAGGTGTTGAGCGCATCGAGCACGGCGACCGACGTGTGGGTGAGGGCACCGGGATTTATGATGACGCCCTGTGACGTGCCGCGCGCGGCATGGATCCAGTCGATGATCTGGCCTTCCCAGTTTGACTGGTACGCGCTCAGGCCCAGCCCCAGCTCGGTCGCCAGCGTTGCACAGGCCATCTCGACATCGGCGAGGGTCTGGCTGCCATAAACCTCGGGCTGACGCTGTCCCAGCAAGTTGAGGTTGGGACCGTTCAGAAGGGTGACGTGAGGTGTGCTGGCGGTCATCGGCCTGTCCGTTCTTTGTGGTAGGCCAAGATGAGACGGGCGCGCGGGTGCGGTCAAGCCCGCTCGCGCGCCTTTGGCTGCAGGTGGCGCAGCGCCTCGCGCCGGGCGAAGGGCTTCATCGTGGCACCGTGGGCGGCAAGGAAGGCATGAACGCGGGCAGGGTCGGCATCGGAGAGCGAGCGCAGCCACCAGCCGATGGCCTTCTGGATGAACCAGTCGGGATCGGCGGCATAGCCCGCGGCCCAGCCCAGCACCCGCTCGCGCACTGCCATAGCATCGGGCGCGCTGTCCTTGGTCCAGGGCAGGGTGATGACAAGGGCGGCACGGCGGCTCCACATATGGGGCGCGCGGGTCCAGTGCTCGACCTCGTCCAGGCGCGACGGGTCGGCCAGCAGCCGCTTCATTCCGGCGATGCAGGCATGATCGGCGATCGCCCAGGCATCGAAATCGGGCACCCAAGAGGCAATCAGGCGCCAGACTGCGTCATCGGGCACGATCCGCTTGCGGTCGAGGAGCTTCGCCGCAGCGATTCGTGCCTCGTGGATGTTCGACCGCCAGAGGCCATCGGCCAGCGCCACCTGCGCGGACAGGTCCATATCGCGCCGCCAGTCGCGCACCAGGGCGGTCAGCACCGGCACGCGCAGGCCAAGATAGGGGCGCGGGGCCTTGTGATAGGCGGCCATGCCCGCCGCGCGTTCCGGGTCGGCCGCCGCGCGCAACTGGTCCAGCGCGGCGGCTGGGGTCATTGCGGCAGGCCGGTCGGCTTGCCGTCGACGCTGGTCAGGTTCTTCTCGGTCCAGTAGGCGCGAATGCCGTCCTCGCCCTTTTTCTCGGCCCAGGTGTCCAGCGTGTCACGGTCGGCCACGAAATCCATGAAAGGCACGGCGTAGCCGCAGGAGGTCTGCACGAGGTCGACCGTCATGTCATAGACCTGCCGCGCGCCGGGATGGGCGGGGAAGAGAGCGTTAAGATCGGCAAACCCGTCTTCATCGCGATGCAGCACCCGCGCGGTGCCATAGGCACGCAGGATCAGCGGCCGGGTGGTGAAGGAACACCACATCACCGTCATTCGCGGGCTTTCCAGCAGATGCGCGGCGGTCTCGTTGCCACTGCCGGTCAGGTTGCGCCAGACAAGGCGGTTCGGCCCGGTGACACGCAGCGCATCGCCACCCTTTGGCGACAGGTTCACCCGGCCGTCCGGCGCAGCGGAGGCCACGAAGAAGATGTGCTGTTCGGCAATGAAGCGGGTGTGATCATCGCTGAAAGCGTCGAATCGCTTTGCCATTTCAGGCGCTCCTCACTCTACGGTCACCGACTTGGCCAGGTTGCGCGGCTGGTCCACGTCGGTGCCTTTTGCGACGGCGGTATGATAGGCCAGAAGCTGCGCTGGCACAGCATAAAGGATGGGCGCAAGGAAGGGCGAGACGGTTGGCATCACGATGCTGGCCCATGTGCCTGCGCCGGCGGCCTTCTGCCCGGCACTGTCGGTAATCAGCAGCACCTTTCCGTCGCGCGCCATCACTTCGTGCATGTTGCTGACCGTCTTGTCGAAAAGCGGATCGGCCGGTGCAAGAACGATCACGGGCACATGCGCGTCGATCAGCGCAATAGGCCCGTGCTTGAGTTCGCCTGATGCATAAGCTTCAGCATGGATATAGCTGATTTCCTTTAGTTTAAGCGCGCCTTCCAGTGCCAGCGGATACATCGCACCACGGCCCAGAAACAGGATGTCGCGCGCCTCTGCAAGGCTGCGGGCGATCTCGGCAACCTGGGCCTCGATGGTCAGCGCGTGGTTCATCAGGCCCGGCAGGGCGCGCAACGCCGCGACATGCGCTGTCATGCCGTCGCGATCAAGCCGGGCGCGGTCCCGCGCGGCCTTGAGCGCGAGCAGCGCCAAGACGATCAATTGGCAGGTAAACGCCTTGGTCGAGGCGACCCCGATTTCTGGCCCGGCAAGGATGGGCAGGGCCAGATCGCTTTCCCGTGCGATCGAACTTTGGGCGACGTTGACGATCGAAACGATCTTTTCTGCCTTGCCCAGGCAGAAGCGCAGCGCGGCCAGCGTGTCGGCGGTTTCGCCCGACTGGCTGACGAATAGCGCCACCGTGCCCGGCCCGATGGGCGGTTCGCGGTAGCGAAACTCGGATGCCACGTCGATGTCGACCGGCAGGCCCGCAACCTGTTCAAACCAGTATTTCGCCACTGCACAGGCGTAGAACGCCGTGCCGCAAGCCACCAGCGTCAGCCGTTGAACGGAGGCAAAATCAATCCCTTCGTCGGGCAACTTCACGTTGTCTTCGGCGTCAAGATAGTGCGCCAGCGCGGCCGTGATCACCGATGGTTGCTCGGCAATTTCCTTGGCCATGAAATGCTTGTAGCCGCCCTTGTCGACGCGGGCGGCATCCAGATGGATGGTGTTGACGGGGCGGTCGACGACTTGGCCCTCGGCATCCCGGATTTCGACGGACTGGCGGGTGATGATCGCCCAGTCGCCCTCGTCAAGATAGGTGATGCGGTCGGTCATCGGCGCCAGCGCGATGGCGTCAGACCCCACGAACATTTCACCCTCGCCATAGCCGATGGCCAGCGGGCTTCCCTTGCGCGCGGCAATCATCAGATCGGCTTCGCCAGCGAAGAGAAAGCACAGCGCATAGGCGCCTTCCAACCGTGTCAGCGTTTGCTTCACCGCTTCGGCTGGTGTCAGCCCTTGGTCGCGGTAATATTGGGCGAGCAGGGCCACCGTCTCGGTATCGGTTTCGGTCTCGGACGCGATTCCCTGTTCAGCCAGAAAGGCCCGCAGTTCGCGGAAATTCTCGATAATGCCGTTATGAACAACCGCTACGCCGCCAGCACTGTGGGGGTGGGCATTTCTGACCGAGGGGGCGCCATGGGTGGCCCAGCGGGTATGGCCGATGCCCGATTTGCCGGCCAGCGGGTGATGCACCAGTTCGTCCGACAGGTTCACCAGCTTGCCCACCGCGCGGCGCCGGTCCAGCCGGGTGCCGTCGATTGTGGCGATCCCCGCGCTGTCATAGCCGCGATATTCCAGCCGCTTGAGCGCTTCGACCAGCAGGGGTGCGGCCTCGTGCTGTCCCAGAACGCCGACGATACCACACATGCCTAGTGACCCTTCGCTTTCAGCGCCTTCAGGCGCTTCATGAATTTCTCGGCCAGCCCCGGTTTCGTCACCTGCCTTGCACGGGCGATGGCCATCGCGCCGGCCGGCACGTCCTCGGTGATGACGGCGCCGGTCGCGGTCATCGCGCGGTCGCCCACGGTGACGGGCGCGACCAGCATCGTGTCCGAGCCGATGAAGGCATCCGCGCCGATCGTGGTGCGATGCTTGAAGACGCCGTCATAGTTGCAGGTGATCGTGCCCGCGCCCACGTTCGTGCGCGCGCCCACATCGGCATCGCCTATATAGGACAGGTGGTTGACCTTGGCCCCCTCGGCCAGTTGCGCGTTTTTGATCTCGACGAAGTTGCCGACATGCACGTTCTCGGCCAGCTCGGCGCCGGGACGCAGACGCGCGAAAGGGCCGACAGTTGCGCCCGCGCTGACATGGCACCCTTCGAGGTGGCTGAAGGCGCGCAGGATGGCGCCAGATTCCACCGTTACGCCGGGGCCGAAGATGACGTTGGGCTCGATCACCGCATCGCGGCCGATCACCGTGTCATGGGCGAAGAACACCGTTTCGGGCGCGGTCAAGGTGACGCCATCCTCCAGCGCCTGCGCACGGGCGCGGGCCTGAAAGGCGGCCTCGGCTGCGGCCAGATCGGCGCGGGTGTTGACGCCCAGCGTCTCGGCCTCGGGGCAGGTGACAGCGGTGGCCGACAGTCCCTGCGCACGGGCGATGCCGACGATGTCGGTCAGGTAGTATTCGCCCGCCGCATTATCATTGCCGACCGCGTCGATCAGGGACCAGAGCGTGGCGGCATCGGCGCAGACCACGCCCGAGTTGCACAGCGTGATCGCGCGGGTTGCGGCATCGGCATCCTTGAACTCGACGATCCGTTCCAGCACTTCGCCCGCCATCACCAGCCGGCCATAGCGCGCCGGGTCGGCTGCCTCGAACCCCAGCACGACAACGGCATGGTGGGCGCGCGCGGCCTGCATCCGTTCCAGCGTTTCGGGCGTGACGAAGGGGGTGTCGCCGTAAAGCATGATGATGTCGCCGGAAAACCCCTCCAGCGCCGCGCGGGCCTGCGCCACGGCATGCGCCGTGCCCAGCTGTTCGGCCTGCACGACGACCTGCACCTCCGGGTCCCAGTCGCGGGCGGCGGCGCCAACCGCCTCGGCCCCGGTGCCAGCAACCACGACGGTGCGGTCGGGCGCCAGCGCCGCGCCGGCCTTCATCGCGTGGACCAGCAGCGGCGCGCCCGCCAGCCGGTGCAGCACCTTGGGCGTGTCGGAATTCATCCGCGTGCCCTGGCCTGCCGCCAGGATGATCAGTGCCACTGACATGCTCTTTCCCTCGCCATACGTCGCCGTTCTACAGGGCGTGGGCCATATCGCAAGCGCGGGGGGTTCACATCACCTTTCGATGCGTTACAGACAGGCGGGTGAACGCCGGGAGGGCCGATGCGCACGGTGATCTTCGACCTTGATGGAACGCTTGCCGATACCAGCCGCGACCTGATCGCAGCAGCGAATGCCTGTTTTCGCGACCTCGGGCTTGGCGATGTGCTGGACCCCGCGCGCGATGCGGGCGTGGCGCTGCGCGGCGGGCGGGCGATGCTGACGGCGGGTTTCGCGCGCACCGGCACCCACGGGGCGGAGGAGGTGGACCGGCAATATCCCCGCCTTCTGGAAGCCTATGGGCGCGAAATTGACCGGCACACCACGCTTTACCCCGGCGCGATGGCGGCGGTCGGCGCCCTTCGCGATGCGGGCTACGGCGT
Source organism: Limimaricola sp. (assembly GCF_016125575.1). GTDB lineage: Bacteria > Pseudomonadota > Alphaproteobacteria > Rhodobacterales > Rhodobacteraceae > WGLM01. Next base: position 726,431 of record NZ_WGLM01000005.1, on the reverse strand, counting down.
GGGCATCTGCACCAACAAGCCCGAGGGGCTGGCCGCGCTGCTGCTCGACCGGCTAGGCGTGCGCAGGGATTTCGCGGCGCTGATCGGCGCCGACACGCTGCCGGTGCGCAAACCGCATCCCGATCCGCTGCGCGAGGCGGTGCGGCGGGCGGGCGGAGACCCGGCGCAGCCCGCGCGCGCGCTGCTGGTGGGCGACACCGTGACCGACCGCGACACCGCCCGCGCCGCCGGGATGGGCCTGATCCTGGTGGGCTTCGGCCCGGCGGGCCAGGACATGGCAGCACTCGCCCCCGACGCGATCATCGGCCATTTCGACGAATTGCCGGGCGTGGTTCAGCGGCTGATCGGCTGAACCAGCAGGTCGGCGAGCGCGGCAAAGGGCGTGGCCGGCAGCGCGTCGATGGCGGCATCGATCCGGTCGGCCCGGTCGCGGCCCAAGGGACCGTCGGCCAGCGCATGGAACTTCGCGCGCATCTCGGCCTCGGTCGCGGGGGCGGTGGCATCCCAGCGCGGCTCCATCCAGTCCGAGGTCAGGCGGCGGCCATCCTTCAGTTGCAGCGTGACCTGTGCCAGCCGCTGCCCCGGAAACACGGCGTTGGCATGGGCATCTTCGGCAAAGACCATGCTGTCCGACAGGCGCAGGACCTCCGGGTCATCCAGTGCGTCGTCGGCGATGTCGGCCGGCGTTACGTCGCCCCGCACCAGCGCCACCGCGCAGGGGAAGGAGGTGGAATATTGCGCGGCATCGCTCTCGGTCGGCCGGCGGGTGGCCAGGCGCACCGATTCGTGGAAGGTCGCCACCTCGATCCGGTCGACCATGTCAGCGGTCAGCCCGTGCGCCCGGCGCAGCGCCAGCACGCCCTCGATAGGCGCCTGCGCCCAACGGCAGACGGGGTAGGGCTTGACGTATTGCTCCAGCAGGTACCAGCGCTGGCCAAGGTCAGCCCAGTAGCCGGGTGCCTCTTCCACGGTGATCGCGGGCGCGCCGGTAAAGCCCGCCTGCGCCAGCAGCGCCGCCGAGACGCCCGCCATCGCGCCCCAGCCAGAGCCGTCCTTGACCATGGTCGGATGGTCGATGCAGCGCATCATCTGGCTGCGCGGCCCGTGGTATTCGGCGATGCCAAGGGCGTGGCGCGTGGTCCCGGTATCCAGCCGCATCAGCCGCGTGCAGGCTGCCGCCGCTGTCACCGCGCCCCAGCTGCCCGAGGTATGGTAATCGGCCACCGTGCCATGCTGCGCCATCGCGGCGCGGGCGCCGAATTCATAACCTATGCAGAGGGTTGTCATGAATTCTTCACCTGATACGTCAAGTTCTGACGCGACCCCTAGCATCGCCGCGAAAAGCGGGCAGCCGATATGGCCCTTGGCGGGGTTGAAGCCGTCATGCGCGTCCAGCCCGTCGATCGTCAGCCCCGCGGCCAGCGCCACGCCCGGCAGGCTGCTGCCGCGTCCGTCGAACATCAGCGGCCGCGCGCCGCCGAACTGCGCCACCGCGAAATCGCGCGCGATCCCCGAGACGCGCTGGCGCGTGCCCGCGGCCCCCACGCCGATCAGGTCAAGCAGATGCAGCGGCGCGCGGGCGCGCACGGTGGCGGGCAGGTCGGGCCAGTGCAGCCCGTGGATCAGGTCAAGCGGTGTCATGGGGCCAGCCTGCGCCCTTCGGCTTTCCCGATCCGGCCTTTCCGCGACATGGAAACGCGTGGACGCGCCACCTGCGCGCCATTGACGGCGGCCCCGCGCGGCAACACTCTGCCGTCCATGAGCGAACGTTTCACCGGCAGTTTCACCCAGCAGGAACCGATCCCCGAAGAAGGGATCGCGGCGGCGCTGGCCGTGCTGCGCCACGGGCGGCTGCACCGCTACAACACCGCGCCGGGCGAGGTGGCCGAGGCCGCCCTTCTGGAAGAGGAATTCGCGGCGCAGACCGGCGCGCGCTATTGCCTCGCTGTCGCCTCGGGCGGCTATGCGCTGGCAACGGCCCTGCGCGCCGTGGGGGTAAAGCCGGGCGACAGGGTGCTGACCAATGCCTTCACGCTGGCCCCGGTGCCGGGCGCCATCGCGGGGCTGGGGGCGGTGCCGGTCTATGTCGGCGTCACCGCGGGGCTGGTGATCGACCTCGATGATCTTGCCGCCAAGGCCGATCAGGCGCAGGTCCTGCTGCTCAGCCACATGCGCGGGCATGTCTGCGACATGGACGCGCTGATGGCGATCTGCGACCGTGCCGGCATCACCGTGATCGAGGATTGCGCGCACACGATGGGCGCGTCATGGCGCGGCACGCCCGCCGGACGCTTTGGCCGCTTCGGGGCCTTCTCGACCCAGACCTACAAGCATGTGAACTCGGGCGAAGGTGGCCTGCTGATTTCCGACGATGCTGAGGCGATGGCCCGCGCGATCATGCTGTCGGGCAGCTACATGCTTTATGAACGTCACCGCGCGGCACCCCCGCCCGAGACATTCGCCCAGATCCGCTACGAGACACCCAACATCTCTGGCCGCATGGACAACCTGCGCGCCGCCATCCTGCGCCCGCAATTGCGCGCGCTGGCGATCCAGGCCGACCGCTGGAACGCGCGCTACCGCATCGTCGAGGCAGGGCTGCGCGATACGCCCGGCCTGACGCTGGTGACCCGGCCCGCGGAGGAGGACTACGTCGCGTCCTCGTTCCAGTTCCTGCTGCTCGATTGGGACGGGTCGCAGGTGGCCGAGGTGGTGGCGCGCTGCGCCGCCCGCGGGGTCGAGCTGAAATGGTTCGGCGCGGCCGAGCCGGTGGGCTTTACCAGCCGCTACGACAGCTGGCGCTATGCGCCGCACCCCGCCATGCCCGCATCCGACAGGGTGCTGGCCGGCATCCTTGACATGCGCCTGCCGCTCACCTTCTCCGAGGAGGACTGCGCGCTGATCGCCCGGATCATCCGCGCCGAGGTGTCGGCCGTCTGGCAGGCCCGCGCCGCCGCGGAATAGGCCGTTGCGGCGTTGACCTTCCCGGCGGCCCGGCACAGGATCGGGCCAACCGCCGGGGAGGGAGGCCCATGTTCACAGCATCCATGCGCTTCGACCTTGGCGAAGAGGTGAACGCGCTGCGCGACATGGTCCACGCCTGGGCGCAAGAGCGGGTCGCGCCACTGGCCGCCGAGATCGACCGCAACAACGCCTTTCCGCCAGAGCTTTGGCCCGAGATGGGCGCGCTGGGCCTGCTGGGCGTCACCGTGCCCGAGGATTACGGCGGCGCGGGCATGGGATACCTCGCCCATGTCGTGGCGGTGGAGGAGGTGGCGCGCGCCTCGGCCTCGGTCTCGCTGTCCTACGGGGCGCATTCGAACCTTTGCGTCAACCAAATTTCGCTGAACGGCACCGAGGCGCAGAAGCGGCGCTACCTGCCGGGGCTGGTTGCGGGCACCCATGTGGGCGCGCTGGCCATGTCCGAGGCCGGCGCGGGCAGCGACGTGGTGTCCATGACCCTGCGCGCCGAGCGGCGCAACGATCATTACCGCCTGAATGGCAGCAAGTACTGGATCACCAACGGCCCCGATGCCGACACGCTGGTCGTCTATGCCAAGACCGACCCGCAGGCGGGCGCCAAGGGCATCACCGCCTTCCTGATCGAGAAGTCGATGACCGGTTTCTCTACCAGCCCGCATTTCGACAAGCTGGGGATGCGCGGCTCGAACACCGCCGAGCTGATCTTTGACGATGTCGCGGTGCCGTTCGAGAACGTGCTGGGCGAGGAGGGGCGCGGTGTGCGCGTCCTGATGTCGGGCCTCGATTACGAACGCGTCGTGCTGGCGGGCATCGGACTGGGCATCATGGCGGCCTGTCTGGACGAGGTGATGCCCTACGTCGCCACTCGCCGCCAGTTCGGCCAGCCGGTGGGCAGTTTCCAGCTGATGCAGGGCAAGATTGCCGACATGTACACCGCGATGAACGCCGCACGGGCCTATGTCTACGAGGTGGCGCGCGCCTGCGACCGCGGCACGGTGACCCGTCAGGATGCCGCCGCCTGCTGCCTTTTCGCCAGCGAGCAGGCGATGGTGCAGGCGCACCAGGCGGTGCAGGCGCTGGGCGGCGCGGGGTTCCTGGCCGATGCGCCCGTCGCGCGGCTGTTCCGCGACGCCAAGCTGATGGAGATCGGCGCGGGCACGTCCGAGATCCGCCGGATGCTGATCGGGCGCGAGTTGATGGGGGCGATGGGGTAATGCTGCAGCCCGCCCCCTCATGGGCCGCTTTGCGCGCCGGGTTCGACTGGGCGCTGCCCGCCCGGCTCAACATGGCCGCGCAGGCCTGCGATGACTGGGCCGCGCGGGATCCGGATCGGCTGGCCATCCTCGACCCCGTGCTGGGCGATGTCAGCAATGCCGGCCTGCGCGCAATGGCCGACGCGCTGGCGCTGGCGATGGCCGGGCGGGGCATCACGCGGGGCGCGCGTGTGGGCGTTTTGCGCAGCCAGTCGGCCTGGACGGCGGCGGCGCATCTGGCGGTGTGGAAGCTGGGCGCGATCTCGATCCCGCTCTTTAAGCTTTTCGGCCCCGACGCGCTGCTGACCCGGTTGAATGATTCCGGGGCGGCGCTGGTTATCGGCGATGTCGAGGGGCATCCGGGGCTGGCGGCCTGGGGCGGGCCGGTGCTGGTGCCGGAAGAGGCGCCGCTGCCGCAGGGCCAGTGCCAGACGGCCGATACCGGCCCCGAGGACCCCGCGGTGCTGATCTACACCTCCGGCACCACCGGCGCACCCAAGGGCGCGCTGCATGGCCACCAGATACTCACCGGCCACCTACCGGGGGTCGAGGCCAGCCACGACTTTCTGGGCCAGCAGGACGACCGGCTCTGGACCCCCGCCGACTGGGCCTGGATCGGCGGGCTGTTCGACGTGTTGATGCCGGGGCTGGCGCTCGGCGTGCCGGTGGTGGCCGCGCGCATGCCGCGCTTCACGGTTGAAGACTGCCTGAGGATCGTCCGTGAAAGCACTGTCCGGAATGTGTTTTTCCCGCCAACCGCGCTGCGCATGCTGAAGGCCGAGGGTGCGCGCCTGCCGGGCCTGCGCTCGGTCGCCTCGGGGGGCGAGCCGCTGGGGGCCGAGATGCTGGATTGGGGGCGCGACGCGCTGGGCCTGACCATCAACGAGTTCTATGGCCAGACCGAATGCAACATGGTCGCCACCTCCTGCGCCGCGATGTTTCCAGCCCGCCCCGGCTGCATCGGGCAGGCCGTGCCGGGCTATGAATTGGCGGTGCTGGACGGTGCGGGCCAGCCCTGCGACGGCGAGGGCGACATAGCTGTGCGGCGCGGCGGGGCCTCGATGATGCTGGGCTACTGGAACCGGCCCGAGGCCACCGCCGAGAAATATCGCGGCGACTGGATGCTGACCGGCGATCGTGGCCAGTGGGAGGGCGATTTCCTGCGCTTCGTCGGCCGCGAGGATGACGTGATCACCTCGGCCGGCTACCGTATCGGCCCCTCGGAAATCGAAGATTGCCTGCTGCGCCACCCCGCCGTCGCCACCGTCGGCGTGGTGGGCAAGCCCGACGCGCTGCGCACCGAGATCGTCAAGGCCTACGTCGTGCCGCGGGCCGGCGTCGCCGCCGATGCCGACCTTGCCCGCGCGTTGCAGGATTTCGTGAAGGAACGCCTTGCAAGGCATTCCTATCCAAGGGAAATCACATTTCTCGATGCACTGCCGATGACGGTGACGGGCAAGATCATCCGCAAGGATCTCAAGGCGATGGCTTGCAGCGAGGCGGGCCAATGACCGGCTGGATCACCCGTCTGGCCAAACGCCGCTGCCCGTCCTGCGCCGCGTTGCAACCGCTTTACGTGGCCTATCGCGGCGGCGCGCCCTTGCCGCGCGGCCCGCAGGATGTGGTGGCCTGTCCCGGCTGCGGCACGCCGCTGCGGCTGGAGGCCAGCACGACCGATCCCGGCGGCGTCAAGGCCGGGATCTTGATGATCGTTGGGCTGACCGCGGCAGTGTTGGCGCTGGTCTACGCCGCCGCGGGTGCCGAGCTTGGCACCGTGACACTGGCGCTGCTGGTGGTGGTTCTCGTCGCTGTCGGCTGGCTGGCCGGCATGCTTTGGAACGGATTGGCGGCGCGCGGACGGCAGGTTGTGGTCGCAGCCCCGCAGGACCGGGGAGAGCGGCCATGACACCGCCACCGGAAGACACCACGGCCAACCGCTCCGCGCATCTGCAGGCCCTTCACCAGGTCGCTGAGGCCGCGCAAGCCGCCGCCGCCGGCGGCGGCGAGGCCGCGCGCGCCCGGCATGTCGCGCGTGGCAAAATGCTGCCGCGCGACAGGGTCGCGGCGCTGCTCGACCCCGGCGCGCCTTTCCTTGAGATCGGCGCGACGGCGGCGCATGGCATGTATGACGGCGCGGCGCCGGGCGCGGGGCTGATCTGTGGCGTGGGCCGGGTGCACGGACGGCAGGTGATGGTTGTGTGCAACGACGCCACCGTGAAGGGCGGCACCTACTATCCGATGACCGTCAAGAAACACCTGCGTGCGCAAGAGGTTGCGGCGCAATGTTCACTTCCCTGCATCTACCTTGTCGACAGCGGCGGCGCCAACCTGCCCAACCAGGACGAGGTGTTCCCCGACCGCGACCATTTCGGGCGCATCTTCTACAACCAGGCGCAGATGTCGGCGAAGGGCATCGCCCAGATCGCCGTTGTCATGGGCTCCTGCACGGCCGGGGGCGCCTATGTCCCGGCGATGGCGGACGTGTCGATCATCGTTCAGGACCAGGGCACGATCTTTCTGGCGGGTCCGCCGCTGGTGAAGGCCGCCACCGGCGAGATCGTCAGCGCCGAGGATCTGGGCGGCGGCGACGTGCACACGCGCCTGTCCGGCGTGGCCGATTACCTTGCCCGCGACGACGCCCACGCGCTGGCGCTGGCGCGGCAGGCCATCGCTTCGCTGGCTGCGCAAACTCCGCCGGGCGTCACGCGGGAACCGCCGGAACCGCCCACCCGCGATCCGGCTGACCTGCTTGACATAGTCCCTGCTGACCTGCGCACGCCCTACGACATCCGCGAGGTGATCGCGCGGATCGTGGACGGCTCGCGGCTGGACGAGTTCAAGGCCCGCTTCGGCGAGACGCTGGTCACGGGCTTTGCCCATATCGACGGCTGGCCTTGCGGCATTATCGCCAATAACGGCGTGCTGTTTTCCGAGGCCGCCCAGAAGGGCGCCCATTTCGTCGAGTTGTGCAGCCAGCGCCGCATCCCGCTGGTCTTCCTGCAGAACATCACCGGCTTCATGGTGGGCCGCAAATACGAGAACGAGGGCATCGCGCGGCACGGCGCCAAGATGGTCACCGCGGTTGCCACCACCGCCGTGCCAAAGATCACGCTAATCGTCGGCGGGTCCTTCGGGGCCGGGAACTATGGCATGGCAGGAAGGGCTTACAGCCCGAACTTTGTCTGGACTTGGCCGAATTCCCGCACTGCCGTGATGGGCGGAGAACAGGCCGCGGGCGTGCTGGCCACCGTGCGCCGCGAGGCGCTGGAACGCGCAGGAAAAGTCCTCTCGCCCGCCGAGGAGGATGCCATCAAGGCCCCTGTCATCGCCCAGTTCGCCGAGCAATCCCACCCGCTTTATGCTTCCGCGCGGCTCTGGGACGACGGCATCATCGACCCGCGCCACAGCCGCGCGGTGTTGGCCCTCAGCCTCGCCGCCGCCTGCAACGCGCCCATCCCCGAGACGCGCTTCGGCGTGTTCCGCATGTGAGGGCGGCGATGCGGCTTCATCTTGCCCGAAATACTCCGGGGGGCGCGCGGCACGCGCGCGGGGGCAGCGCCCCCTCCACCGCAATTCCGGGAGGGCGCCCATGTTCCGCCGCATCCTGATCGCCAACCGCGGCGAGATCGCGCGCCGGATCATCCACACCTGCGACAGGCTGGGGATCGAGACGGTTGCCGTCCATTCCGATGCCGATGCCGAGGCCTTGCACGTCGCGGACGCGACCACCGCCGTGCGGATCGGCCCCGCGCCCGTCGCGGAAAGCTACCTTCGCGGCGAGGCCATTATCGCCGCCGCGCTGCAGACGGGGGCTGAGGCGATCCATCCGGGCTATGGCTTTCTGTCCGAGAATCCCGATTTCGTCGCGGCGGTGGCCGAGGCCGGGCTGATCTTCATCGGCCCGTCCGAGACGGCGATTCGCGCGATGGGGCTGAAGGACGCGGCGAAACGGCTGATGGCCGCGGCCGGCGTGCCGGTGGTGCCGGGCTATCACGGCGCCGATCAGGACCCTGCGCGGCTGGCGTCCGAGGCCGCCGCCATCGGCTATCCCGTCCTGATCAAGGCGGTGGCGGGCGGCGGCGGCAAGGGGATGCGGCTGGTCGAACGGCCGGGGGAGTTCGCCGAGGCGCTGGCCAGCGCCCGGGCCGAGGCACGCGCCGCCTTCGGCAACGAGGCCGTGCTGGTTGAGAAATTCGTGACCCGGCCCCGGCATATCGAGGTGCAGGTGTTCGGCGACGGCACGAAGGCCATTCATCTTTATGAACGCGACTGCTCGCTGCAACGCCGCCACCAGAAGGTGATCGAGGAGGCGCCCGCGCCCGGCATGACGGCCGAGGTCCGCGCGGCGATGGGGCAGGCGGCCGTCCGCGCCGCCGAGGCGATCGGCTATGCCGGGGCGGGGACGGTCGAGTTCATCGTCGATGGTAGCGATGGCCTGCGGCCCGACGGCTTTTGGTTCATGGAGATGAACACGCGGCTTCAGGTCGAACACCCGGTCACCGAGGCGGTGACCGGACTAGACCTTGTCGAATGGCAATTGCGCGTCGCGGCGGGCGAGGGCCTGCCGCTGACGCAGGACGAGGTGCGCCTTGACGGACACGCGATCGAGGCGCGGCTTTACGCCGAGGATGTGCCCGCGGGCTTTCTGCCGGCCACCGGGCGGCTCGCGCACCTGACCTTTCCGCCGGGGCTGCGTGCCGACAGCGCGGTGGGGCCGGGCGACACGATCAGCCCATGGTACGACCCGATGATCGCCAAGCTGATCGCCCATGGGCCGGACCGCGAGACCGCGCTGGCGCGGCTGGCCGAAGGGTTGGCCGCAACGGAAGTGGCCGGCACCGTCACCAACCTGCCGTTCCTGCGCGCGCTGGCAGCAGATGCCGATTTCGTCGCCGCCCGCCTCGATACCGGGCTGATCGGCCGCGGGTTGGACCGCCTTGTCGCCCTGCCGCCGCTGACGCCCGGCGCGCTGGCGCAGGCGGTGCTGATGCTGACCGGGCTGGACCAGGCCGCCGACCCGCTGACCGGCTTCACCCTCTGGGCGCCGCTTGACCGCGCGGTCGAGGTGATGGCGGAGGGGCGGGCGGTGACGGTGGTAATCCGCGCGCAGGGGCCCGACGCGCATGACCTGGTCATCGGGGACCGGACCGTTGCCGCGCGGCGCGGCCGCGACGGCTGGCGCTTCGACGGGGTGCGCGCCCTGCGCGGCCTGCAGCATGGCGACCGCGTGACCTTTCCCGCGACGGGCCATGTCGTGGCGCTGGTCGATCCGCTGGCGCAGGGAGTCGACGTGGCAGGCGGCGATGCCGTGCTGGCGCCGATGCCCGGCCTTGTGCGCGAGGTTGCCGTCGCCGAGGGCGACAGCGTGGTTCTGGGCCAGCGCGTCGCCGTGCTGGAGGCGATGAAGATGGAACATGTCTTGCGCGCCCCCCGCGACGGCACGGTCGCCCGCGTCGTGGTCCGCGCGGGCGAGCAGGTGACAGCCGGCGCGCTGCTGGTGGAACTGGAGCCGGGGGCATGACCGAGCAGGTCCATATCTACGAGGTGGGCCCGCGTGACGGCTTGCAAAACGAACCGGGCGTGATCCCGGTGCAAGGCAAGGTCGCGCTGATCGACGCACTGGGCGCGGCGGGCCTTCCCGCGATCGAGATCGGCTCTTTCGTCAGCCCCCGGCGCGTGCCGCAGATGGCCGATACCGCGCGGGTGATGGAGGGGATCAGCTATGATTTCCCGGCGCGCCTTGGCGTGCTGATCCCCAATAGGGTGGGGTGGGAGGCGTTTCGCGCGGCCTGTGCCCCGCTGGCGCAGGTGCCCGACGAGGTGGCGGTGTTCATCTCGGCCTCGGAAGGGTTTTCGCGTGCCAACCTCAACTGTTCCATCGCCGAAAGCGTGGAAAGGCTGGCGCCCGTCGCCGCCGCCGCGCTGGAGGCCGGGTTTGCCCTGCGCGGCTACATTTCCTGCGTGACCGATTGCCCCTATGACGGCCCGACGCCGCCCGCCGCCGTGGCGCACGCCGCCGAACTGCTGCGCGCGGTCGCGCCGATGCCGCTGTCGCTGGGCGACACCATCGGCAAGGGCCGGCCCGAGACGGTGGCCGCGATGTTGCGCGCTGTGATGGAGGTGGCTCCGCCGGAACAGCTGGCCGGCCATTTCCACGATACCGGAGGCAAGGCGTTGGAGAATGTCGAGGTGGCGCTGGAAATGGGCCTGCGCACCTTCGACGGCGCGGCGGGGGGGCTTGGCGGCTGCCCCTTCGCTCCCGGCGCGCCGGGCAACCTGGCGACCGAGGCGCTGGTCGACCGGGTCGAGGCGCTGGGCTACGTCACCGGGGTCGACCGCGCGGCACTGGCGCGGGCGGCCGAGATGGCGCGCGCGCTGCGCGCCGCGGCGCGGGCGGGGGCCGCGTGATGGATACCCTGGCACTCGACATCGACGGGCGGGGCGTGGCGCGGCTGGTGCTGCGGCGGCCCGAGAAGCGCAACGCGATGGACGCTGCGATGATCGGCGAACTCACGCAGGCGGCAGCGCAACTCGGCGCCGATCCGGCCGTGCGCGTGGTGGTCCTGGCGGCCGAGGGGGCGGCGTTCTGCGCCGGGGGCGATCTGGGCTGGATGCGCGCGCAGATGGCGGCGGACGGGCCTGCCCGCGCGGCCGAGGCGCGGCGGCTGGCGATGATGCTGCGCGCGCTCGACACGCTGCCGCAGCCGCTGATCGGGGCGATCCACGGCGATGCCTTCGGCGGCGGCGTGGGGCTTGCCTGCGTCTGCGACGTGGCGCTGGCCGCCGAATCTGCGCGGTTCGGCCTGACGGAGGTGCGCCTTGGCCTGATCCCGGCGACCATCGGGCCTTACGTGCTGGCCCGGATCGGCCCGGCGATGGCGCGGCGGGTGATGCTGTCGGGCCGGCTTTTCGACGCGGCCGAGGCGGTGCGGCTGGGTGTTGTCGCCCGCGCGCTGCCGCCCGACGGGCTGGAGGCTGCGGTGGAAGATGAGGTCGCCGCGCATTTGGCGGCCGCGCCGGGCGCGGCGGCGGCGGCCAAGCGGCTGGTCCGCGCCCTGGCCCCGCGCGTGGACGAGGCGATGATCGAGGCCAGCATCGCAGCGCTGGTGGAGCGCTGGGAAAGCGCCGAGGCGGCCGAGGGGATTGCCGCCTTCTTTGACCGGCGCAAGCCGGGCTGGGGGCGCTGATGCTGCGGGCGATGGGCTGGGTCTATGTCGGGCTGGCCGGTGTGGTGGCCCTGTTCCAGCTGTCGCTGGCTTTTGGCGCGCCATGGGGCAGCTACACGATGGGCGGCGCAGTGCCGGGTGTGCTGACGCCCGATTTGCGCGTTGCAGCCTTTGCGCAGGCCTTTATCCTGCTGTGGTTTGCCCTCGTGGTGGCAGGGCGCGCGGGCATCGGGCGCCATCCGCTGGCCCCGCCGCGTTTCATCTGGGTGGTGGCGCTCTTCGGGGTGCTGACGCTGGTTGCCAATCTCGCCAGCCCGTCTTTGCCCGAGCGCAATCTTTGGGGCCCGGTTGCCGCGATGATGCTGGCCGCCGTGCTGACCGTCTGGTGGGAGACGCGCAACCGCTAGGCACTGCGCATTTTCAGGGCCCGGAAACCCACCGGGTGCGGCATGGCTTCGGTTGACCCCGGCAAAGGGCAGGGCTAAACCCCCGGATGTCGGCCAGACTGGCCCTAGCCGGGCCGCCGCCGCGATACGTGTTGCCGAAAGGACAAGCCGCCGTGCACGCCATCAGCACAAACTACCTTCCGATCATCATCTTCCTCGGGCTCGCCATCGCGCTGGGCGCGATCCTGGTTCTGGCCGCCGCCATCGTGGCGGTGCGCAACCCCGATCCGGAAAAGGTTTCGGCCTATGAATGCGGCTTCAACGCCTTCGACGACGCACGGATGAAGTTCGACGTGCGGTTCTACCTCGTGTCGATCCTGTTCATCATCTTCGACCTCGAGGTGGCGTTCCTGTTTCCCTGGGCGGTGGCGTTCAAGGATGTCAGCATGGTCGGCTTCTGGTCGATGATGGTGTTCCTTGCGGTCCTGACCATCGGCTTTGCCTACGAGTGGAAGAAGGGGGCGCTGGAATGGCAGTAATGGCTGGCACCAACACCGCCGGGGCCGACATGGACGTGGCCGCCCGCGCGTTGAATACCGAGTTGCAGGACAAGGGCTTCCTCGTCACCTCGACCGCCGACATGATCAACTGGGCGCGCACCGGCTCGCTTCACTGGATGACGTTCGGGCTGGCCTGCTGCGCGGTCGAGATGATGCATACCTCGATGCCGCGTTACGACCTCGAACGTTTCGGCACCGCGCCGCGCGCCTCTCCGCGGCAGTCGGACCTGATGATCGTCGCAGGCACGCTGACCAACAAGATGGCCCCGGCGCTGCGCAAAGTCTACGACCAGATGCCGGAACCGCGCTACGTCATCTCGATGGGCTCCTGCGCCAATGGCGGCGGCTATTATCACTACAGCTATTCGGTGGTGCGGGGCTGTGACCGGATCGTCCCGGTCGATGTCTACGTGCCGGGCTGCCCGCCCACGGCCGAGGCGCTGCTTTATGGAATCCTGCAGTTGCAGCGCAAGATCCGCCGCACCGGCACGATCGTGAGGTAACCCAGATGGCCGACCCGAAAACCGCCGCGCTGACCGATCTGGGCGCGCTGCTGGAAGCCAAGCGCAAGGACAGCGTGCTGTCGTGGGACGTGGCCTTCGGCGAGCTGACCGTCGATGTCGCCCCCTCGGCGCTGGTCGACTTCGTCGAGTTCCTGCAGGCCGATCCGGCCTGTCTGTTCTCGTCGCTGGTCGACATCACCGCCGTCGATCATCCCGGCCGCGCCCGCCGCTTCGACGTGGTCTACCATTTCCTGTCGATGTACCAGAACCACCGCATCCGCCTGCGCGTGGCCGTCCGCGAGGACGAGATGGTGCCCTCGATCACCTCGGTTCATCCCAGCGCCAACTGGTTCGAACGCGAAGTGTTCGACATGTTCGGCATCCTGTTCTCGGGCCATCCCGACCTGCGCCGCATCCTGACCGACTATGGCTTTCGCGGGCATCCGCTGCGCAAGGACTTCCCGACGACCGGCCATACCGAGGTGCGCTATGACGAGGCGCTCAAGCGCGTGGTCTACGAGCCGGTCAAGCTGGTGCAGGAATATCGCCAGTTCGATTTCATGAGCCCCTGGGAAGGCGCGAAATACATCCTTCCCGGCGACGAGAAGAAAGCCTGAGGCGTGGCCGATCCCGCCCTTCTTTACTGCGTCGGCGCGACCAAGGCCGGGACGACCTGGCTTTTCGCCGCCCTGCGCGCGCATCCGCAGGCCCATGTGCCCGCGGTGAAGGAGGCCCATTACTGGGACACCTTCGCGCCGAACGCGCAGGCGGGACAGATCCGCAACCTGCGCCGCCGCCAAGCCGAGTTGGCGCGTGACGCCGCGCGCGCGGCGGTGAACGGTAACGCGGCCCGCGCTGCCAACCTCGACCGGCAGGTGCAGGCGATGGAAGGGCTGATCGGGGTGCTTGGCACCGACCGCACGGCCGAGTCCGATGCCGCCTATTGGCGCTGGCTGTCGAATGGCGCTGGCGAGGCGCGCGTGGTGGCCGACATGACCCCTAGTTATGCGCTGGTCGAAGAGGGGCTGTTCGCCCGAATGCTGGCGCTGCGCCCGGTCGCCAAGGTGATCTACCTTGTACGCGACCCGCTGGCGCGGCTCTGGTCGCATATCCGGATGATGGTCAAGCGCGCGCCGGGCGAGACGGAAAGTTTCGATGAGGCCGCCAACAACCGTCTGCGCGCCTTTGGCCGCGGCGCGGGGCATGCCGATCTTGCCAGTCGAGGCGATTATGTTGCGGCAATCGAGAAGCTGCGCCGTGCGGTGCCCGAGGGCGCGTTGAAGATCGCCTTCACCGAGCGGATGTACGACCCGGAGGGCTGGGGCGGGATCTGCGATTTTCTGGGGATCGCGCACACCGCGCCCAATGCCGCCCGCGTGCACGAAGGCATCGCGGCACGGATGGATGACGAACTCGCGGCGCTGGCGGTCACCCGCTTGCGGCCGCAATACGAATGGGTCGCCGCGAATGTCGGCACTTTGCCGACCCAGTGGCAGGACAGCCTAGCGAGGACACGCGCATGATGGACGGCGATATCCGGGTCAACACTTACGACGACGGCTCGACCGACGCGCAGACGGGCGAGCAGAAGATCCGCAACTTCAACATCAACTTCGGGCCGCAGCACCCCGCCGCGCACGGCGTGCTGCGCCTTGTGCTGGAGCTGGACGGCGAGATCGTGGAACGCTGCGATCCGCATATCGGCCTGCTGCATCGCGGCACCGAAAAGCTGATGGAAAGCCGCACCTACCTGCAGAACCTGCCCTATTTCGACCGGCTCGATTACGTGGCGCCGATGAACCAGGAACATGCCTGGTGCCTGGCGATCGAGAAGCTGACCGGCACGCCGGTGCCGCGCCGCGCCAGCCTGATCCGAGTGCTTTACTCCGAGATTGGCCGGGTGCTGAACCACCTGCTGAACGTCACCACGCAAGCCATGGACGTGGGCGCGCTGACACCGCCGCTCTGGGGCTTCGAGGAACGCGAGAAGCTGATGGTGTTCTATGAACGGGCCTGCGGCGCGCGCCTGCACGCGGCCTATTTCCGTCCCGGCGGTGTGCATCAAGACCTGCCCGATCAATTGGTCGAGGATATCGATCAATGGGCGGTGGAATTCCCCAAGGTGCTGGACGACATCGACGGTCTGCTGACCGAGAACCGCATCTTCAAGCAGCGCAACGTCGATATCGGCGTGGTCAATGAGACCGAGATTCAGGAATGGGGCTTTTCGGGCGTGATGGTGCGCGGTTCGGGTCTGGCCTGGGACCTGCGGCGCGCGCAGCCTTACGAGTGCTATGACGAGTTCGAGTTCCAGATTCCGGTCGGCAAGAACGGCGACTGCTATGATCGCTACCTGTGCCGGATGGAAGAGATGCGTCAGTCGACCCACATCATCCGGCAGGCCTGCGCCAAGCTGCGGGTGGAAAAGGGCGAGGTGATGGCCCGCGGCAAGATGGCACCGCCAACACGCGGCGAGATGAAAACCTCGATGGAGGCGCTGATCCATCACTTCAAGCTGTACACCGAAGGATTCCACGTGCCCGCGGGCGAAGTCTATGCCGCGGTCGAAGCGCCAAAAGGCGAGTTCGGCGTCTACCTCGTGGCCGATGGCACCAACAAGCCGTACCGCGCCAAGCTGCGCGCGCCGGGCTACCTTCACCTTCAGGCGATGGACCATGTGGCCTCCGGCCATCAGCTGGCCGATGTCGCCGCGATCATCGGCTCGCTCGACGTGGTGTTCGGCGAGATTGACCGCTAGTAGGGCGGCGCGGGGACGTTGATATTGGTTATCAAACCGGTTTGACCCATATGCGGAACAACCGGAAAGACCCCGGCGCTGCACCGGAGCGCGAACGAGAACAGGAACGACCGAGATGAAATTGAAACTTGCCCCGACCCTCGCCATCGCCGTGCTGAGCGCGATGATGCCGGTTCTTGCCCGGGCCGACGAGGCGCCCGCCGACAAGCTGCGTGCCGCGATCGTGGACGCGGGCTGTGTTGTGACCGTGCAGAATGGCGACGCGGTTCAAAAGGCGTCCGGCCTGACCGCCGAAGAGGTCAAGGCTGCTGTTGCCGCCCTTTACGCTGCCGGCGAAGTGACGCTTGAACCGGACGGCACGATGAAACTGGTGGGCAACGGCTGTAGCTGAGCCCAAACAAGAGACTGACCATCGGGGGCGGGGCCGTGGGCCTGCGCCCCCCTGAACGCCCGGAGCCTAGACCGATGCTGCGCCGCCTGCACCCTGACCAGCCCGAATCCTTTGCCTTTACGCCCGCCAACCTTGCATGGGCCGAGGCGCAGATCGCGAAGTATCCAGAGGGCCGTCAGGCCAGCGCGATCATCCCGCTGCTCTGGCGCGCGCAGGAGCAGGAAGGCTGGCTGAGCCGTCCGGCCATCGAATATGTCGCCGACATGCTGGGTCTGGCGCATATCCGCGCGCTGGAGGTGGCAACATTCTACTTCATGTTCCAGCTTCAGCCGGTGGGCAGCGTGGCGCATATTCAGGTCTGCGGTACGCTGTCGTGCATGATCTGTGGTGCCGAAGACCTTATCGGCGTTTGCAAGGAAAAGATCGCGCCGAAGGCGCACCAGCTGTCGGCCGATGGCAAGTTCAGCTGGGAAGAGGTGGAATGCCTTGGCGCCTGCGCCAACGCGCCGATGGCCCAGATTGGCAAGGATTACTACGAGGATCTGACCGTTGCGCGTCTGGCCGAGATCATCGACGAGATGGCCGAGGGCAAGGTACCGGTGCCCGGTCCGCAGAACGGGCGCTACGGGTCCGAGCCGAAATCGGGCCTGACATCGTTGGCCGACCACGCGGCCGGCCGTGCGCCGCTAAATGCCAGCGCGACGCTGGCGGTCGAGGTTGGTGACACGCTCAAGCGCATTGACGGTACCGAGGTGCCGCTGCGCGCGCCGTGGCGCGACGGTCCGTCGAAGGCCGCGAAGCCCGCTGCCAAGGCGGCACCCAAGGCGGCTCCGAAAGCGGCTGCGAAACCCGCACCCGCCGACGTTGCGATTGCCGAGGTGCCCGAGGCCGAGCCCGCGCTGCTGAAAGGCCCTCGCGCGGGCGGGGCGGATGATCTCAAGAAGATCTCGGGTGTCGGGCCGAAGCTGGAAAAGATGCTGAACGACCTTGGTATCTGGCACTACGAGCAGATCGCATCCTGGGGTCCTGCCGAAATCTGCTGGGTTGATGCCCGGCTGACCTTCAAGGGACGGATCACCCGGGATGACTGGATCGCGCAGGCGACGGTCCTCGCCAAGGGCTGAGGCGGCGCGCGACACTCGCGCAACGATTCGGGCCAACGGGCGCGGACCGTGTCAGAATGATTGTGCGACAGGTCCGAAATCCTCTAAGAAGGGCGCAACGGGGGTCTGCCCGGCCGGCGGCCCGCCGCTTGCGCGACTGAGGAGGAAGACGCGATGGGACAGACGACAGGTAATCTGCGTTGCACCCTTGGGTGCTTCGTGATGAGTGGGCTGACCGGTGTTCTGGCGGTTGTCCTGCTGGTGCTTCTGGGCGGATTCGCATGGACGCAGGCCATTTTCGTGGGCCTGCTCGTGCTGGTGTTTGGCGGTTTGCTGTTCAAGGCGATGTTCTGCGGCAAGCTGCCGACATTGAACGAGGTGAAGGCGCGCCAGTCTGGCGGGCATGACGCCGTGGTGGCCCCGGCACAAGCGGCCCCCACGCCTGCACCGGCAGCGCCTGCAGCGCCTGCACCGGCACCCGAACCGGCACCTGCCCCTGCCGCTGCGCCTGCCCCTGCCGCGAACACGCCGCAGACCAAGCCCGAGATGCTGAGTGGCCCACGCGAGGGCACCACGGGCGACGACCTGAAGATGATCCGCGGCATCGGGCCGCGCCTTGCGCAGATGCTCAATGGCATGGGCGTTTGGCATTTCGACCAGATCGCCGGCTGGACGGCGACAGAGGTAGCTTGGGTCGATGAAAACCTCGAAGGCTTCAAGGGCCGGGTCAGCCGTGACCGCTGGGTCGATCAGGCCAAGGTTCTTGCCTCCGGGGGCGAGACGGAGTTTTCCGGCCGCGTGAAGAAGGGCGATGTCTACTGACAGGTAGAGCTTCCGCCCCCGCGGGACGACGGGAGAAGGACGCATGACGGACACATCCACGGCGCGCGCCGGGCGCCGCGCGGCTTTGGTCATGGCCGGGGTCGGCCTGTTCTGGATCGCCGCAACGGCGATTGGTGGCTGGTTGGGGCTGGACAACCGGACGCGTGCGCTGTTTGACCTCATTGCGCTTGCGGGGTTCATCTGGGCCCTGTGGTTGACATATCA
Organism: Limimaricola sp.; assembly: GCF_016125575.1. Taxonomy (GTDB): domain Bacteria; phylum Pseudomonadota; class Alphaproteobacteria; order Rhodobacterales; family Rhodobacteraceae; genus WGLM01. The sequence continues at coordinate 708,282 of NZ_WGLM01000005.1, read as the reverse complement.
GCTCTGGCGCGCACGCCGGAACGACGAGGACTAGACGATGCTCAAGGATCAGGACCGTATCTTCACCAACCTCTACGGGATGCACGACCGCAGCCTGAAAGGGGCGCTGGCCCGCGGCCAGTGGGACGGCACGAAGGAAATCCTCGCCAAGGGGCGCGACTGGATCGTCACCGAGATGAAGGCCAGCGGGCTGCGCGGGCGCGGCGGCGCGGGCTTCCCGACCGGGCTGAAATGGTCTTTCATGCCGAAGGAAAGCGACGGGCGTCCGGCCTACCTCGTGGTCAATGCCGACGAATCCGAGCCGGGCACCTGCAAGGACCGCGAGATCATGCGCAACGACCCGCATACGCTGGTCGAAGGGTGCCTGATCGCGTCCTTCGCGATGGGGGCGCATGCCTGCTACATCTACATCCGCGGCGAATACATCCGCGAGAAGGAGGCCCTGCAGGCCGCCATCGACGAAGCCTATGACGCCGGCCTGATCGGCAAGAACGCCTGCAAGTCGGGCTGGGATTTCGACCTTTACCTGCACCACGGCGCGGGCGCCTATATCTGCGGCGAGGAAACCGCCCTTCTGGAAAGCCTCGAAGGCAAGAAGGGCATGCCGCGGATGAAGCCGCCATTCCCGGCAGGCTCCGGCCTTTACGGCAGCCCCACCACGGTCAACAACGTCGAATCGATTGCTGTCGTGCCGACGATCTTGCGTCGTGGCGCCACGTGGTTTGCGGGGTTCGGCCGGCCCAACAACACCGGCACCAAGGTTTTCGCCATCTCGGGCCACGTCAACAATCCTTGTGTCGTGGAAGAGGCAATGTCGATCCCGTTCAAGGAACTGATCGACAAGCATTGCGGTGGTATCCGCGGTGGCTGGAAGAACCTCAAGGCGGTGATCCCGGGTGGGTCGTCGGTGCCGGTGCTGCGCGCCGAGCAAATGGACGACGCGATCATGGATTTCGACTGGCTGCGCGAGCAGCGCTCAGGCCTTGGCACCGCGGCGGTGATCGTGATGGACCAGTCTGTCGACATGGTGAAGGCGATCTGGCGGCTGGCGAAGTTCTACAAGCATGAAAGCTGCGGCCAGTGCACGCCTTGCCGCGAAGGCACCGGCTGGATGATGCGGGTGATGGAGCGGCTGGTGACGGGTGATGCCAGCATCGAGGAAATCGACATGCTGTTCGACGTGACCAAGCAGGTCGAGGGCCACACGATCTGCGCGCTGGGCGATGCCGCGGCCTGGCCGATCCAGGGCCTGATCCGCCAATTCCGCGACGAGATCGAGGACCGTATCAAGCACAAGCGCGGCACGGCCATCGCAGCCGAGTAGGGGGGCTCCGCCCCCCGCGCTGGCGCGCTCCCCCCGGGAGTATTTGAGGCCAGAAGAAGGGCGCCGAAATGCACCTTGCCGAGTTGAACATCGGGCGGCTGGTGGCCGACACGGATGATCCGCGCGTGGCCGAGTTCATGGCGGCGTTGGACAAGGTTAACGGGCTGGGCAAACGGATGCCCGGCTTCGTCTGGATGATGGAGGGCTCGGGCGAGCCCGGCACCGGCAATACCGAGACCAAGATCGGCGGCGATCCACGATTCGTGGCGAATCTCACGGTGTGGGACGACCTGCCAAGCTTGCGCCGTTTCGTCTTCGACACCCTGCATCGCCGCTTTCTGGACCGTCGTGCGGCATGGTTCGAAGTTCTGGGCGAACACCATTTCGTGATGTGGTGGGTGCCCGATGGCCACCGCCCGACGCTGGAAGAGGGGCTTGCGCGGCTGGCGCGGCTTTCCGCCGAAGGTCCGGGGCCGGCGGCCTTCGACTGGAGCTGGCCGGGCGCCGCAGAGCCGGGCGTTATTGCATAACAGCACGTGCGCGCCGATGTCGAAGGCTGAAAAGCCATGGAGCAGGCGATGAAACAGGCAGGATTTGCAGTGCTGGCGGTGCTGGCGATGGGCGCGGCGGCGCGGGCGGATATTCCGCTAAAAGACCAGCCGGCGATCCGCGACGGGCTGATCACCGCAGGCATGGCTATCGAGATCGGGGACAAGTGCCCCAGCCTCTCGGTGCGGATGATCCGCGGCTATTTCTACCTTGAGGATCTCAAGCGTCAGGCGCGCGCGTTGGGCTATTCTGACGACGAGATCAACGCCTACGTGAAAGACAAGGCCGAGAAGGCGCGACTGGAGGACGTGGGCCGCGCACAGCTGCGCGATCTGGGTACGGTCGACGGTGATGCCGAAAGCTATTGCGCGGTCGGCCGTGCGCAGATGGCGGCGGGCACCACGCTGGGCGGGCTGTTACGCTAAGGCGCGTGGCGGGCCCAAAAGGCGTGATTTTCGCGGCAGTGCGGCATGATCACGGCTGGCATCGCGCGACGAGCCGCGTTAGAACCCCGCGACGGTTGCGCAAACAGGCGCGGACGCCTGGGCGCTGATAACGATAGGCTGGCCATGTCCGATCTGAAGAAAATCATCATCGACGGCAACGAACTGGAAGTGCCCGGGGCGATGACCCTGATTCAGGCCTGCGAGGCCGCGGGGATCGAGGTGCCGCGCTTTTGCTATCACGAGCGGCTGTCGATCGCGGGCAACTGCCGGATGTGCCTGGTCGAGGTCGTGGGCGGCCCGCCCAAACCGACCGCCTCTTGCGCTATGCAGGTCAAGGACCTGCGGCCCGGTCCGGAAGGACAGCCGCCTGTCGTCAAGACCAACAGTCCGATGGTCAAAAAAGCCCGCGAGGGCGTGATGGAATTCCTGCTGATCAACCATCCGCTGGACTGTCCGATCTGCGATCAGGGTGGCGAGTGCGACCTGCAGGATCAGGCAATGGCCTACGGCGTGGATTTCAGCCGCTTCCGCGAGGCCAAGCGCGCCGCCGAGGATCTGGATCTTGGCCCGCTGGTCGAGACGCACATGACGCGCTGCATTTCCTGCACCCGCTGTGTGCGATTCACCACCGAGGTTGCTGGCATCACCCAGATGGGCCAGACCGGCCGCGGTGAGGACAGTGAGATTACAAGCTATCTTGGCGAAACGCTGGCCTCGAACCTGCAGGGCAACATCATCGACCTGTGCCCGGTGGGCGCGCTTGTGTCCAAGCCTTACGCCTTTACCGCCCGGCCTTGGGAGCTGACCAAGACCGAGACCATCGACGTGATGGACGCGATGGGCAGCAATATCCGTGTTGATACCAAGGGCCGCGAAGTCATGCGCATCCTGCCGCGCAACAATGACGGCGTGAACGAGGAATGGATTTCCGACAAGACGCGGTTTGTCTGGGATGGCTTGCGGCGCCAGCGCCTTGACGTGCCCTACATCCGCGAAGCCGGCAAGCTGCGCAAGGCAAGCTGGGGCGAGGCGCTGGCCGCAGCCGCGGCGGCAATGAAGGGCAAGAAGGTGGCAGGCCTCGTGGGTGATCTGGCCCCGGTCGAGGCGGCCTTCAGCCTCAAGGCGCTGATCGAAGGCATGGGCGGACATGTGGAATCCCGCACCGATGGCGCAAAGCTGCCCGCCGGTAACCGTTCGGCCTATGTTGGCACGGCGCGGATCGAGGATATCGACGACGCCGAGATGATCCAGCTGATCGGCACCGACCCGCGGACCGAAATGCCGGTGCTGAACGCCCGCCTGCGCAAGGCGTGGAGCCGTGGCGCCACGATCGGGGTGGTCGGCCCGGCGGTGGACCTGACCTATGACTACGTTCATGTCGGCACGGATCGTGCCGCGCTGGAAACGCTCTCCAACCAGAGCATCAGCGACGAGACCAAGGCGAAGAAATCGCTGGTGATCGTGGGGCAGGGCGCGCTGACCGAGGCCGATGGCGTAGCGGTGCTGGCCCATGCGATGCGGCTGGCCGAGAATTCCAATTCGGGCCTTCTGATCCTGCATATTGCCGCCTCGCGCGTCGGGGCACTGGATGTCGGCGCCGTGACCGAGGGCGGCATGGAGGCCGCGCTGGACGGGGCCGAGGTGGTTTTCAACCTTGGTGCCGACGAAGTTGAAGTGGCCGCGGGGGCCTTCGTGATTTATCAAGGCAGCCACGGCGACCGCGGGGCGCACCGGGCCGACATCATCCTGCCAGCTGCGGCTTATACCGAAGAAAACGGCCTTTTCGTCAATACCGAGGGGCGGCCACAACTGGCGCTCCGCGCCGGCTTCCCGCCGGGCGAGGCGAAGGAAAACTGGGCGATTCTGCGTGCGCTATCGGCGGAACTGGGCGCGACACTTGCCTGGGACAGCCTTGCGCAACTTCGCCGGGCGCTGGTCGCGGCGCATCCGCATCTCGCGCGGATCGACGATGTGCCCGAGAATGACTGGCAGCCGCTGCCGCTGGCGACGCTGGGCAAGGCTGATTTCCGCACTGCTTTGCGTGACTTCTACCTGACCAACCCGATCGCGCGCGCATCGCGCCTGATGGCGGAGTTGAGTGCGGCGGCCGCCGCACGGGCCGGGCAGAGGCTGGCGGCAGAGTAGGGCGGGGGTGCGTGGCGTGGCTTCAGTGGCACTGGCGCTGGCGCTGGCGGGATGTGCCGCGCCGCAAGACCCGGCGCAGACGACCCCGCAGTCGGGCTCACCCGACTACATGGGCATCCGGACCGAACTTCTGGATGGCGATCTGGTGCGGTTCAAGGTAGCGATGCGCGGCACCTCCGATCCGCGGGCGGTGACGAAATACGCGGAATGCGCAGCCGCACAGTACACGTTGATCAGGGGCTTTGGTTTTGCCCGACATGTACGAACTCAGGTGTCTGAAGAGGCTGGAATCTGGCGCGCGGATGCTGTTTACACCATCTCGGCAGCCCTGCCTCAGGGCTCGCGAACGATAGACGCCGAAGTGACCGTCGCCGATTGCGGCGCGCAGCACATACCAACGGTGTAAGGCCAAGGGGACGACCATGGTGCATTTCTTCACCCAGACGAACCTCGGGATCGTGCTGATGATACTGGGCGAGTGCCTGCTGGTGCTGGTCCCGCTGCTGGTCGCGTTGGCCTTTCTGATGTACGCTGACCGCAAGATCTGGGCCGCCGTGCAGATGCGGCGCGGGCCCAACGTGGTGGGCGTGTTTGGCCTGCTGCAAAGCTTTGCCGACTTCCTCAAGTACATCGTCAAGGAAATCGTGGTGCCTGCGGGCGCCGACAAGGCGGTGTTCTTTCTTGCGCCGATGATTTCCTTCGTGCTGGCGGTCATCGCCTGGGCAGTGATCCCGTTCAGCGCGGGTTGGCAGGTTGCCAATATCAACGTGGCGATTCTTTACATCTTCGCGGTCTCGTCGCTGGAAGTGTACGGCGTGATCATGGGCGGCTGGGCGTCGAACTCGAAATACCCGTTCCTGGGCAGCCTTCGATCCGCAGCGCAGATGATCTCCTACGAGGTGTCGCTTGGCCTGATCATCATCGGCGTGATCATCTCGACCGGCAGCATGAACTTCGGCGATATCGTCGCGGCGCAGAAGGGCAACTGGGGCCTGTTCAACTGGTACTGGCTGCCACATTTCCCGATGGTGTTCCTGTTCTTCATCTCGGCGCTGGCCGAGACGAACCGCCCGCCCTTCGACCTGCCGGAAGCTGAATCGGAACTAGTGGCGGGCTACCAGGTGGAATATTCCAGCACGCCCTTCCTTCTCTTCATGATCGGCGAGCTGATGGCGGTGGTGCTGATGTGCGCGCTGGTCAGCCTGCTGTTCCTTGGCGGCTGGCTGTCGCCCATTCCCGGCCTGCCCGACGGCGTGCTGTGGATGGTGCTGAAGATGGCCTTTGCCTTCTTCATCTTCTCGATGGTCAAGGCGATCACGCCCCGCTACCGCTACGACCAGCTGATGCGGCTGGGCTGGAAGGTGTTCCTGCCGATGTCGCTGGCCTGGGTCGTGCTTGTGGCGTTCCTTGCGAAATTCGAAGTTCTTGGCGGGTTCTGGGCCCGCTGGGCGATGGGAGGCTGAGATGAGCCAGTTCGACTATACCCGCGCCGCCAAATACTTCCTGCTGCAGGACTTTCTGGCCGGCTTCAAGCTGGGGATGAAATACTTCTTCGCCCCCAAGGCTACTGTGAACTACCCGCACGAGAAGGGCCCGTTGTCGCCGCGGTTCCGGGGCGAACACGCCCTGCGTCGCTATCCCAACGGCGAGGAACGCTGCATCGCCTGCAAGCTTTGCGAGGCGATCTGCCCCGCGCAGGCCATCACCATCGACGCCGAACCGCGTGAGGACGGCAGCCGCCGCACCACGCGCTACGACATCGACATGACGAAATGCATCTATTGCGGCTTCTGCCAGGAGGCCTGCCCGGTCGATGCCATCGTCGAGGGGCCGAATTTCGAGTTCTCGACCGAGACCCGCGAAGAGCTGTTTTACGACAAGGCCAAGCTTCTGGCCAACGGCGACAGATGGGAATCCGAGATTGCCCGCAACCTTGAACTGGACGCGCCCTACCGATGAGCGATCCCGACTTCTTCGCGGCGATGACCCGGATGGGGCAGGATTGGGCCAAGGCGCTCAACCCGGCCCTTGGCGCGCTGACGCCCAAGGGGTTCGAGGCGCTGTGGCCGACTATGCCCAAGGAGATGATGGAGCAGTTCTTCGGCAAGGGACTGAACCCGCAAGGGCTGGACGCCAAGACGCGGCTTTTGCTGACGTTGGCGGGGCTGACGGTGCTGGGCGCACAGGCCGAGGCGCAGATCCGCCTGACCGTGCGCCATCTGACCGAGGCCGGCGCGACGCGCCAGGAGATTGCCGAGACCATTGCCCAGATGGGCATGTTCGGCGGCATCCCGGCGATGACCCGCGCAATGACGCTGGCCACCGAGGTGCTTGACGAAGAAAACGACAAGGAATCAGACGCATGACAGTCGTCCTCTTCACCTTTTATGCCTTTGCCGTCAGTACGCTTCTGGGCGGGTTGATGACCGTGATCAGTCGCAACCCGGTGCATTCGGTGCTGTGGCTGATCCTGTCGTTCCTGTCGGCGGCGGGGCTGTTCGTGCTTCTGGGTGCGGAATTCGTGGCGATGCTTTTGATGATCGTCTACGTGGGCGCGGTCGCGGTGTTGTTCCTGTTCGTCGTGATGATGCTTGACGTCGATTTCGCCGAGCTGAAGGCCGAGATGTCGAAATACATGCCGTTGGCGCTGCTGATCGGGGTGATCATCCTGATGCAGCTGGCGCTGGCATTGGGCGTGTGGGGCTTTTCGGACGGCTATCAGGGCCGGATTCTGGCGCCCGTCGGCACGGCCACCAACACCGCCGCGCTGGGGATGCTGATTTATGACAAATACCTGATCCTGTTCCAGTTGGCGGGCCTGATCCTGCTGGTGGCGATGATCGGGGCGATCGTTCTGACGCTGCGCCACCGCGTGGACATCAAGCGTCAAAGCCCCGTCGCGCAGATGATGCGCGACCCGGCCCTCGCCATGGAACTGAAAGACGTCAAGCCCGGTCAGGGGCTTTGATGCCGGGCCGGGGCACGCGCGTGGCCCGGGAAACGGGAAGGAAGGAAGCGATCCGATGATCGGACTTGAACATTACCTCACGGTGGCGGCGGCGCTGTTCGTCATTGGCATCTTCGGGCTGTTCCTCAACCGCAAGAACATCATCATCCTGCTGATGAGCATCGAGTTGATGCTGCTCGCGGTGAACATCAATTTCGTGGCCTTCTCGGCCTATCTCGGCGATCTGGCGGGGCAGGTCTTTACCCTGTTCGTGCTGACTGTCGCCGCCGCGGAGGCCGCGATTGGCCTTGCAATCCTCGTCTGCTTCTTCCGCACGCGCGGAACCATCGACGTTGAAGACGTCAACGTGATGAAGGGCTGAATTTCATGGCAACGATCATCCTGTTCGCCCCCCTGATCGGGGCCATCATCGCCGGTTTCGGCTGGAAATGGATTGGCGAGACGGCAGCCCAGTGGCTGACGACGGGCCTTCTGTTCCTGTCGTGCCTGCTGTCGTGGGTCATCTTCCTGTCCTTCGACGGTGTGACCCAGCACATCGAGATCCTGCGCTGGATCCAGTCCGGCAGCCTCGATACCTCCTGGGCGATCCGCCTAGACCGGCTTACGGCGATCATGCTGATCGTGGTGACCACCGTCTCGGCGCTCGTCCACCTCTACTCGTTCGGCTACATGGCCCATGACGAGAACTTCGGCGAGCAGGGCACCTACAAGGCTCGCTTCTTCGCCTACCTGTCGCTCTTTACCTTCGCGATGCTGATGCTGGTGACAGCCGACAACCTGGTGCAAATGTTCTTCGGCTGGGAGGGCGTGGGCCTCGCCTCGTACCTGCTGATCGGTTTCTATTATCGCAAGCCCTCGGCCAGTGCCGCCGCGATCAAGGCCTTCGTCGTCAACCGGGTGGGCGATTTCGGCTTTGCGCTGGGCATCTTCGGCCTGTTCTACCTGACCGACTCGATCCGCATGGATGATGTCTTTGCCGCGGCGCCCAAGCTGGCGACGACCGACCTGCATTTCCTCTGGACCACGTGGAACGCCGCGAACCTGCTGGGCGTGCTGCTGTTCATCGGCGCGATGGGCAAGTCCGCGCAGCTGTTCCTGCACACATGGCTGCCCGACGCGATGGAAGGCCCCACGCCTGTTTCCGCGCTGATCCACGCCGCCACGATGGTGACGGCTGGCGTGTTCCTTGTCTGCCGGATGTCGCCGCTGATGGAATACGCGCCGCAAGCCAAGGAAATGATCCTGTGGATCGGCGGCGCGACGGCGTTCTTCGCGGCCACCATCGGCCTTGTGCAGAACGACATCAAGCGCGTGATCGCCTATTCGACCTGCTCGCAGCTGGGCTATATGTTCGTCGCCGCCGGCGCGGGCGTCTATGGCGCGGCGATGTTCCACCTGCTGACGCACGCCTTCTTCAAGGCGATGTTGTTCCTCGGTGCAGGCTCGGTCATCCACGCGATGCATCACGAGCAGGACATGCGCAACTACGGCGGCCTGCGCAAGAAGATCCCCTTCACCTTCTGGGCGATGATGATCGGCACGCTGGCGATCACCGGCGTTGGCATCCCGTTCTCGAAAGAAATCTTCGGCCTGCCGATCGGCTTTGCCGGGTTCCTGTCGAAGGACGCGATCATCGAAAGCGCTTGGGCCAGTGGATCGGGCTTTGCCTTCTGGACGCTGGTCATCGCGGCGGCCTTCACCGCCTTCTACAGCTGGCGGCTGATGTTCATGACCTTCTACGGTCCGCAAAAGGGCAACGCCCATACGCATGACCATGCGCATGAAAGCCCGCTGAACATGCTGATCCCGCTGGGTGTGCTGGCGATTGGCGCGGCGTTTTCGGGGATGGTCTGGTACAATTCGTTCTTCGGTGACCATGCCAAGATGACCGCCTTCTTCGCGATGCCCGAAACCCACGAGGCCGCCAGCGCCGAGGGTGGCGCCAAGGCCGAGACGACGGCCGAGACCACCGCCGAGGCACCCGCCGCGGCCCTGCAGGGCGCGATCTTCATGGGCCCGGACAACCACGTGCTGGAGACGGCGCACGAGGCGCCGACATGGGTCAAGATCAGCCCGTTCATCGCGATGCTGGCGGGTTTCCTGCTGGCCTTCCAGATGTATATCCGCCGGCCCGACCTGCCTGCCAAGCTGGCAGAGGCGCAGCGACCGCTTTACCTCTTCCTGCTCAACAAGTGGTATTTCGACGAGATCTACGACTTTGTCTTCGTGCGGCCGGTCAAGGCGCTGGGGCGCTTCCTGTGGAAAGAGGGTGACGGCAAGATCATCGACGGCGGCATCAACGGTGTGGCCCTTGGCATCGTGCCCTATCTGACCCGCCTGGCAGGACGTGCGCAGTCTGGCTACATCTTCACCTATGCCTTCGCCATGGTGCTGGGCATCACCGCGATCCTGACCTGGATCTCGATCACCGGGGTCATCTCGCTTGGGGGGGCGCAGTGATGAGCAGCATTCTTTCCATCACCACGTTCATCCCGCTGCTGGCCGCCGCGATCCTGGCGCTGTTCCTGCGCGGCGACGACCACGCGGCGCAGATGAACGCCAAGCGCGTGGCACTGGCCGCGACCGTTGTGGTGTTCCTGATTTCGCTTTTCATCCTGTTCGAGTTCGAGCCCAATCAAGCCGGCTTTCAGTTCGTCGAGGACCGGACATGGCTGCTGGGCCTGCATTACAAGATGGGGGTCGATGGCATCTCTGTTCTCTTCGTGATGCTGACCACGTTCCTGATGCCGCTGGTCATCGGCGCTTGCTGGAACGTGGAAACGCGCGTGAAGGAATACATGATCGCCTTCCTCGTGCTGGAAACGCTGATGCTCGGCGTCTTCATGGCGCTGGACCTCGTGCTGTTCTACCTGTTCTTCGAGGCGGGCCTGATCCCGATGTTCCTGATCATCGGCATCTGGGGCGGCAAGGACCGGATCTACGCGAGCTTCAAGTTCTTCCTCTACACCTTCCTGGGCTCTGTGCTGATGCTGGTGGCTATCGTCGCGATGATCGCGATGGCCGGGACCGCCGACATCCCGACGCTGATGACCTACAAGTTCCCCTCCGCCGATTTCAATCTGCTGGGGCTGCACTTCCATGGTGGGATGCAGACGCTGCTTTGGCTCGCGTTCTTCGCAAGTTTCGCGGTGAAGATGCCGATGTGGCCGGTCCATACCTGGCTGCCCGACGCGCACGTGCAGGCGCCGACCGCCGGGTCGGTCGTGCTGGCCGCGATCCTGCTGAAGATGGGCGGTTACGGCTTCCTGCGGTTCAGCCTGCCGATGTTCCCCGTGGGGTCCGAGGTGATGGGGCCGCTGGTCCTGTGGCTCAGCGCCATCGCCATCGTCTACACCTCGCTGGTCGCGCTGGTGCAGGAAGACATGAAAAAGCTGATCGCCTATTCGTCGGTCGCGCACATGGGCTATGTCACGATGGGCATCTTCGCGATGAACCAGCAGGGCCTTGATGGCGCGATCTTCCAGATGCTCAGCCATGGCTTTGTCTCGGGCGCACTCTTCCTCTGCGTCGGCGTCATCTACGACCGGATGCACACGCGCGAGATCGACGCCTATGGCGGCTTGGTGAACCGGATGCCCGCCTATGCGCTGGTCTTCATGTTTTTCACCATGGCCAACGTGGGCCTGCCCGGCACCAGCGGCTTCATCGGTGAGTTCCTGACGCTGATGGGCATCTTCCAGGTCAATACCTGGGTGGCCGCGGTCGCGACCTCGGGCGTGATCCTGTCGGCCTCCTACGCGCTGTGGCTCTATCGCCGGGTGGTGTTCGGTGACCTGATCAAGGAAAGCCTGAAGTCGATCACCGACATGAACGCGCGCGAGAAGCTGATCTTCGCCCCGCTGGTCGCGATGACGCTGCTGCTGGGTGTCTATCCGGCGCTGGTCACCGATATCATCGGTCCGGCGACGCATGGGCTGAGCACGCAGGTCCAGGCCTCGCTGGCCGACTACGCCGCGTCGAACGCGGTTGCCGCGAATTAAGGAGCAAGGCCGATGATGTCCGCCGATCTTACCATTGTCCTGCCGGAGATCCTGCTGGCGCTTTACGCGATGCTGGCGCTTCTGGGCGCGGTCTATACCGGCAAGGACGACACCGCGAGCCTGCTGACATGGCTGACGGGCGGCGTGTTTGTCCTGTTGGCGATTTGGATCGGGACGACAGGCGGCGACCGCGTGACGGCCTTCGATGGCATGTTCATCGCCGACGGATTTGCCCGCTTCGCCAAGGTGACGATCCTGCTTTCCGCCGCTGCGGTCCTGGTGATGAGCCAAGGCTACATGGAGCGCCGGGGACTGCTGCGGTTTGAATACCCCATCCTCGTGGCACTTGCCGTGGTCGGCATGATGGTGATGGTCAGCGCGGGCGACCTGATGGCCCTCTACATGGGGCTGGAGCTGCAATCGCTGGCGCTTTACGTGGTGGCCAGCCTGCGGCGCGACAGCGTGAAATCGACTGAGGCCGGGCTGAAATACTTCATCCTCGGCGCGCTATCCTCGGGCCTGCTGCTTTACGGCGCGTCGCTGACCTACGGGTTTGCGGGCACGACGCTGTTTTCCGGCATCATTGCGGCCACGCAGGGCGGGGTGTCGCTGGGCCTGCTCTTCGGCCTCGTCTTCCTGATCTCGGGCTTTGCCTTCAAGGTATCGGCCGCGCCCTTCCACATGTGGACGCCGGACGTCTACGAAGGCTCGCCCACGCCGGTGACGGCCTTCTTCGCGACCGCGCCCAAGGTTGCCGCGATGGGCCTGTTCGCCCGCGTGGTCTTCGATGCCTTCGGTGGCGTGGTGGGTGAATGGCAGCAGATCGTGGCCTTTCTCTCGGTCGTCTCGATGTTCCTTGGCGCCATCGCCGCGATCGGCCAGACGAATATCAAGCGGCTGATGGCCTATTCCTCGATCGCGCATATGGGCTTTGCGCTGATGGGGCTGGCGGCAGGATCTGCCTTCGGTGTGCAGGCGATGCTGATCTACCTTGCGATCTACGTCACGATGAACATCGGCACCTTCGCCTTCATCATGGCGATGGAGAAGGATGGCCGCCCGGTGGTCGAGATCAAGGCGCTAAGCCTTTATTCCAAGCGCGAACCGCTGCGTGCGTTGGCGATGCTGGTCCTGCTCTTCAGCCTCGCGGGCGTGCCGCCGATGGTGGGTTTCTTCGGGAAGTTCTACGTGCTGCGCGCCGCCTATGATGCCAACCTCGGCTGGCTGGCCGTGGCGGGCGTGATCGCCAGCGTGATCGGCGCGTTCTACTACCTGCGCATCGTCTACTACATGTATTTCGGCGCCGAGACCGAGGCGCTGGACGGGCGGATGTCGCCGGTCCTCTGGACTGCACTGATGGGCAGTGCTGCGATCATGGTGTTCGGTGTCGTCAACCTCTTTGGCATCGAGCCGCTGGCCGCGGCCGCGGCGGCGACGCTTGTCCACTGAGGCCGAGCGGGACGGCTGGCCCGAGGGCTATGACCTCGTCATCCTCGACGAGGTCGACAGCACCATGACCGAGGCGGCGCGCCGCGCCGGCCTGATCGACCGGCCCACCTGGATCATGGCGCGCCACCAGACGGCCGCGCGCGGGCGACGGGGCCGGTCATGGGCGCATCCAGCGGGCAACCTTGCCGCGACGCTGGTCTTTCATCCCGATGCCACCCCGGCCGAGGCCGCTCGGCGGTCTTTCCTTGCGGCCAATGCCCTGTTCGAGGCGCTGGCGATTTACGTCGACCGCGGGCTGATGGGGCTTAAATGGCCCAATGACGTGCTGCTGTCCGGTGGCAAGGTGGCGGGAATCCTGCTGGAAAGCGCGGGCACCGGCCCGTTTATCGACTGGCTGTCGATCGGTGTTGGCGTGAACCTCGTCACTGTGCCTGTTGCGGCCAAAGGCGATTTTCCCCCGGTCAGCCTTCTTGGCGAAGGGGGCGAGTCGGTGGCGCCGGAGGTGTTTCTGACGACGCTGGCCAGTGCCTATGCCACGCAGGAAGACAAGCTGCGCACCTTCGGGTTTGCCCGCATCCGCGCCGACTGGCTGCGCCACGCGGTGCGGCTGGGCGAGACGATTACAGCGCGCACCGCGCGGGACGAGATTACCGGGATCTTCGAGACGGTGGACGATGACGGCGCGCTGGTGCTGCGCGAGGGCGGTACGCGCCATGTCATTCCCGCCGCGGACGTGTATTTCTGAAAGGGCAGGCAATGCTTCTGGCCATTGATTGCGGTAACACCAACACGGTCTTCTCGGTCTGGGACGGGCAGCAGTTTCTGGGCACTTGGCGCACCTCGACCGAGTGGCAGCGCACGGCAGACCAGTATTTCGTCTGGCTGTCCACGCTGATGGCCGCGCGCAAGCTGGACGTGACGATCGACGAGGTGATCATCTCCTCCACCGTGCCGCGCGTCGTCTTCAACCTGCGCGTCCTCTCGGATCGCTACTTCAACTGCCGTCCATTGGTTGTGGGCAAGCCCGATTGCCTGTTGCCAGTCGACCCGCGGGTGGATGCGGGCACGGCCGTCGGCCCCGACCGGCTGGTCAACACGGCCGGCGCATTTGACCGGCATGGCGGCAACCTGATCGTGGTGGATTTCGGCACCGCCACCACCTTCGACGTGGTGGATGATGACGGCGCCTACGTGGGCGGCGTGATCGCGCCCGGCGTCAATACCAGCCTCGAGGCGCTGCATAGCGCCGCCGCCGCGCTGCCCCATGTCGATGTCACCAAGCCGCAGCAGGTGATCGGCACAAACACCGTCGCCTGCATGCAATCGGGCATCTTCTGGGGCTATGTCGGCCTTGTTCGCGGTGTCTGCGACCGGATCGTCGGTGAAAGGGACCGACCGATGCGAATCATTGGCACCGGAGGGCTTGCATCCCTCTTCGCGCAGGGCGATGTGCTGTTCGACAAGGTCGAGGATGACCTGACGATGCACGGCCTGACCGTGATCCACAAATTCAACAAGGAAAACGCATGAGCCATGACCGCCTGATCTACCTGCCGCTAGGAGGCGCCGGCGAGATCGGCATGAACGCCTATGTCTACGGCTTCGGCCCGCCGGAACGCGAGCGGCTGATCGTCGTCGACCTTGGCGTGACCTTCCCGGACATGGACGGCACGCCGGGGGTGGACCTGATCCTGCCCGATATCGCCTGGCTGGAAGAGCGGCGTGACCGGATCGAGGCGATTTTCATCACCCACGCGCACGAGGACCATGTCGGCGCCATCGGCCATTATTGGGAACGCCTTGGCGCGCCTGTTCATGCCCGGGCCTTCACCGCCAACATCGCGCGGCGCAAGCTGGAAGAGCATGGTCTGCCGCCCAAGGTGGTGACCACGGCGAGCATCTGGCCAGAGACGATCAAGGCCGGTCCCTTCACCGTGGGCTTCCTGCCGGTCAGCCATTCCATTCCCGAAAGTTCCGCGCTGGTAATCGACAGCCCCGAGGGGCGGCTGATCCATACCGGCGATTTCAAGATCGACACGACGCCGGTGCTGGGCGACCCCTTCGACCGGGCCTTGTGGGAGGGCGTGGCCAAGGACGGCGTCAAGGCGCTGGTCTGCGATTCCACCAACGTCTTTTCGCCCTTGCCCGGCCGGTCCGAGGCGACGCTGGCCCCCGAGGTCGAAACGCTGATGCGCGAGGCGACGGGAATGGTGGTGGCCACAACCTTCGCCTCCAACGTCGCGCGGCTGAAGACGCTGGCCTATGCCGCCAGCAAGGCCGGCCGGTCTATCTGCCTGCTGGGCCGGGCGATGCGGCGCATGGTCGAGGCGGCGGTCGAGGTGGGTATTCTCACCGATTTCCCGCCCACGGTCAGCCCCGAGGACGCGCAGACCATCCCGCGCGATCACCTGCTATTGCTGGTCACCGGCAGCCAGGGTGAGCGCCGCGCGGCCAGCGCGCAGCTGGCGCAGGGGCCCTACCTTGGCCTGCGGTTGAAGGAAGGGGACACGTTCCTCTTTTCCTCCAAGACGATCCCCGGCAATGAACGCGGCGTGATCCGCATCATGAACCAGCTGAGCGAGCTGGGGGTGGACGTGGTCGATGACGCGGGCGGGCGCTATCACGTCTCGGGCCACGCGAACCGGCCCGACCTGGAGACGATGCACGCCATCGTGCAGCCGCAGATTCTGATCCCCATGCACGGCGAACACCGCCACCTGCGCGAGCATGTCAAGATTGCCCAGTCCAAGGGCATGGCCGGCGTCGTGGCCGTCAACGGCATGATGATCGACCTGTCCGGCAATGCGCCGCGCGTGGTCGACTACGTCGAGACCGGGCGCACCTACCTTGATGGCACGGTGCAGATCGGCGCGCTGGACGGCGTGGTGCGCGACCGCATCCGCATGGCGCTGAACGGGCATGTGACGGTCACGCTGATCATCGACGAGAATGACGAGCCGCTGGGCGATCCGTGGTGCGAGGTGATGGGCCTGCCGGTGACCGGCCGGTCCGATGCCGCGCTGGTCGACGTGCTGGAAGAGGACCTGAGCCAGTTCCTCAACCGCGCCGATGACAAGACGCTGCTGGACGAGACCAAGCTTGAGAAAGAGCTTAAGCGTATCGTGCGGCAGACGGCGCAGGCCGAGATCGGCAAGAAGCCCGAGGTTACCGTGGTGGTCAGCCGCCTGGGCTGAGGCGCACGGGCCCGTCAGAAGCTGACGGAGATGCCAAGGAACCCCGCCACGCCCTGGCGGCCGGCGACGTTGCCCGCGTTGATCTGCGCGGCAAGGCCCATGCGCATGGCCAGCGGGCCGGCCAGAGGGCGCCCGTATTCGAACCCCAGGTCCACCTCGCGCGCGGAGGGGGCCAGATCGGCCGCGGTGCTGGCAAAGGTGGCGCCGTTCGCCGAGAAGGCGACAGGCAGCGTCAGGTCCGCTTGGCCGCGGGTGATCGCCACCGGCGCGCGGGTGAACAGGGTCAGCACGTCGCCTTGGCGCAGCGCGTTGGCGCGGTCCAGCGCAATGCCGAAACGGTTGTAGCCCTGCGCACTGACGCCGCTGACCATGCCGCCCCCCGCGCTGGGGCTGGCCGCGCCGAACTCACCCTCGGCGCGCAGGGCAAGGCCGGGGGCGAGGGGGGCCGCGAATTGCAGGTTCAGCGCGGCTGCCGTGGTGCCGAAGGCCGCCGTCGCGCCGGGGGCGGTCACGCCAAGGGCCGCGCCCTTTTCCGAGAATGCGGAAACGCCCAGCCGAAGTGCCGCGCGCCCGATGTCGAGGTCATGCGAGAGGTTGACGCCGTTAACCCCGTCCGCGCCCCGCAGCGTCTCGATCCGTGTCGCGCCCATCACCACGCCCGGCCCGGTGCCGCCCGCGAAGGTCAGCGCGCCGCTGGCCGTCTCGAACACGTCGCGATGATCGAGGGCGGCGCGCGCCTCTTGCCGCGACAGGGCCGTGCCGTAGCTGACCTGATCGGCGTAAAGCCCGGCATCCTGCAGCCGCGCGCCTTGCAACAGCGACGCCGTACTACCCGGCGAGACGGCCGCAAGCGTGCTGGCGGGTGCGCTGAAATCACCCCCCATCTGGTCAAGGTAGATGACACGCGCGCGGCCTAGCGAGGCGGCGATGGCATTGCCGCTGGCACTGCCGCCCGCGATGGCCGCCTGTCCAGCGGGTAGCCGTCCGCCACTGGCCAAGGGCACCACGACATCACCGATCGGCAGAAGTGCTGCGCGAAGGTCCAGAAACCCCATCCCGAATTCATCGCTGTAGGCGTGGTTGATGCCGTTGACGTTGGTTGTGCCGTCCGCGGTGAAAAAACCGTTATCGGCCGTCACCAACAGCCGGTCGCGCAATTGCTGTGGCGTGAGGTCGGGGAAAGCCTCGGCCAGAAGGCCAAGCGCGCCTGTCACCTGCGGTGCGGCGAACGAGGCGCCCTCGCCGATGGAATAGCCGCTGGGATCGGTCGTGTCGGCGATCACGGTTTGCCCGTTTGCCGTCATGCAATAAGTGGCCGTCTCGGCGCAGGGTGCCGAGATGCGGTCGGCCGAGGCAACGCTTAGGCCATCGCCGTTCATCGTCGGGATGGCGTTGATGACCGTGATCCAACTGGGCGCGAGATCGGGAAACGCGGTGGGCAGGCCTGCGATGGCACTCATCGAGGTGGCGGCATAGTCGTTCTGGGCTGCGAAGACGACAACGCCCGTCGCGGCAAAGCTGCGCAGGTCGGCCAGATAGGTCGCCTGCCCGCCAGTGGAGAAGGTGTTGCTGACATTGGTGTTGGCGACCGTTTCGGACGCAATACCCCATGAATTGTTAACGGCGATCGCACCGGTGCTGGCCGCGTCCAGCATGTATTGGCCCAAGGCATTCCAGTTCAGGTTTGCGCTGTAGTTCAGGTAGCCGTGAAACAGGTTTGCATTGGGCGCAAACCCGATCATCTCGCCGTCCGCGCCGCTGCCGACCATCACCGAGGCGACTGCGTTGCCGTGAAACTCTGACGATGGGTGGGTGGCGGGCGCATTGTCGAGCGTCAACACCTTGTTGCCCAGCTGCGGGTTCGACGTGTCGATCGAATCGTCGATCATGCCAAGGGTCACGCCCGCGCCGGTAAGGCCGGTGGAAAAGGCATAATCGAGATGTGCCTCAAGCAGCGCGTTCGAGGTGACGTTGCGGCCGGAATTGCCATAAACGGGGCTGCCCGCCACCTGCATGCGGTAGGTGACGGTGCTGTTGAGGAACGAAGCCCAGTTGCGCACCGCATCGACCGCTGTGGAATTGAACGCCGTCACGAAATAGCGGTTCCACGGGAATGGGTTGGATCCGATCGGGCCACCACCGGTGATCGCCGTCGCCAGCGCCGTGGCTGGCGTGATCGTCGTCAGGTTGCCCGCACCAGCGGTGTTGCCGCCACTGCTGGATCCGCCGCCGCAGCCAGCCAGAGCCACGCTTGCGCCGATGGCGAGGATCGTGCCGAACCGGTGCGAGGGGCGGACAAGGTTCGGCATGGGCGCGCTCCGAAGCGGGAATGATGCCCCAAGTTTCGGGTGCGCCAGTGGCGTGCGCAAGGCCCAGTTTGGCCCTGCGCCGGGAATTGCTCAGCCCTTGCGCCGCTCGTCGAAGCTGAAGGCGATGAAGCTGGGGACGTCCTCGCCAAGGCCCTGCACGTTCCCGTCGCGCGATGCACGGTCGCGGCCACGTTCCGGTTTGCGTTCGGCTTTCGGCTCGGGTTTGGCGTCCGGCGCGCGTTCGGTCCGGCGCGGCTCGCGGCGCGGTTTCGGCGGTGCGGCTTCGGTCTGCGGAGCGGCACTTTCGGCGACCACTTCAGCAGGGGCCTCGGCGGCCGGTGCCGGAGCGCGGGACGTTTTGCCACGGCCACCACGGCTGCGGCTGCTGCGCGCGGCGGGGGCGGGTGCGTCCGTTTCGGCAGCATCATTCGCAGGCGCGGCGCGATCGCCCAGCGGGTTGGACAGCCGCGGAATGGTGTTCTGCACCAGCCGTTCGATCGCATCGAGGTTCTTTTCGTCGCGGGGTGCGCAGATCATTACCGTCGCACCCTTGCGCCCGGCCCGGCCGGTGCGGCCGATGCGGTGGACATAATCCTCGGCATGGCTCGGCACGTCGTAGTTGAAGACGTGGCTGACGGCCGGAATATCCAGACCCCGCGCGGCCACATCCGACGCGATCAGGAACTTGATTGTTCCGTCGCGAAAGCCGTCAAGCGTGCGCATCCGCTGGCTTTGTTCTAGGTCGCCATGGATCGGCTCGGCGTTATAGCCGTTCTTTTTCAGCGACTTGGCAACGATGTCGACATCGGTCTTGCGGTTGCAGAAGATGATGGCATTGGTGCAGACGTCACCCTCGGCATCGATCAGCGCGCGCAGCAGCGCGCGTTTCTCGGTACCCTCGTTCTCGCGGCGGGACCCGCGGAACATCACCACGCCCTGGCTGATGTTTTCGCCAGTGGTGGCCGCGCGGGCGACCTCGATCTTTTCCGGGTTCGACAGGAACATGTTGGTGATCCGTTCGATCTCGGGCGCCATGGTGGCCGAGAAGAACAGTGTTTGCCGGGTGAACGGGGTCAGGTTGAAGATGCGCTCGATATCGGGGATGAAGCCCATGTCGAGCATCCGGTCAGCCTCGTCCACGACCATGATCTGCACGCCGGTCAGCAGCAGCTTGCCGCGCTCGAAATGGTCAAGCAGGCGTCCGGGCGTGGCAATCAGCACATCCACGCCGCGGTCGATCGCGGCATCCTGCTCCTTGAAGCTGACGCCACCGATCAGCAGCGCCTTTGTCAGCTTGGTGTATTTCGCGTAGGTATCGAAGTTCTCGGCGACTTGGGCGGCAAGTTCGCGCGTCGGGCAAAGCACGAGGCTGCGCGGCATACGCGCGCGCGCGCGCCCGCGTCCCAAGAGGGTGACCATCGGCAACACGAATCCGGCTGTCTTGCCGGTGCCGGTCTGGGCGATGCCCAAGACGTCGCGGCCTTGCAGCGCTGGCGGGATGGCACCTGCCTGGATCGGGGTGGGGGTTTCGTAGCCGGCATCGGCGACGGCCTTGAGAACCTTGGGATCAAGGTTCAGATCGGAAAATTTGGTCATGTACGTCCTGATAATGCGGTATCGGACCGCAAGGGTTCAAGGGACGCAACGAACCGGGCGTCCCGGCGTCTCGAATTGCCCCGGGTGAGGCAGGCTGGCCCTATCGGAAAAACCCGTGCGGGTCAAGGATTGTGCCGCGGCGCGGCGATGGGGCCAGATATCGGGTGCGACTTAACTGCCAGTGCTTTTGGCGGCGCGCATCAGCGACAGACGGCGAAAGAGCGTGCCGGGATCGCGGTTCAGCAGGTCGAGCAGGTGCTGGGCCAGTGGGCCGACCTCGGGCGCCTTTTCGGCAGCGCGCCAGAGCGGGGCCAGCAGGTTCGCCTCCAGATCGCCGCCAAGCAGCGCGAAGCCGGGCATGCCCATCGGCAAGGGCCCGTCGCGCAGCGTGTCGGCTGGAAAGGGCTGATCCGGGGCAAGGCCGGAATATTGTCGTTCGGCCTCGTAAAGTTTCATCAGCGAAAAGAGCACGTTGAAGGATTGGGCAAGGTGGCGGTCGGGAGCGGTACTGGCATGATCGGCGAAGGTGACGATGGCCGAGATCAGCCAGCGCGTGGGCAGCGAATGCAACAGATGCACTTCATGCTCGGCCCAGATCCGGCGGAAAAGAGCGGCGGTGTGGGCCGGCTGGCGGCGTTTGCGCAGGTGCGCGATGGTCAACGCGTGCAGCAGGGCCAGTTCGGAATGGCCTGCCAGTTCGATCATCAGCGCGTGACGTTTGCGGGTGTAGACGCTGGCGCGGGGCGGCAAGGGGGGCGGCGCAGGCGGCAACGGCGTGGCGGCAAGGCGCAAAAGGTCGGTGTCGAGCGGCGGCAGCTCTTCGCCGGGGGCCGGGTTCAGCCGGGCGCGGCGGATCTGCCACTGCGCGATCAGCGTTTCGACCCCGCCCGGAAATGTCTCGGTCTCGCCCAGTCTCAGCCGCTTCGCCCGCGCCATCGTTCCACCGTTTGCCTGTCAGGCACAGGATTGCCGGGCGCGCGGGCAAAGGCAACCGTTGCGCGTGGGGCATGCGGCAGAGAGGGGGCGCTGCCCCCCGGCCCCGTGCCGGGGCCTCCCCCCGGAGTATTTGCGGCCAGAAGAAGGGCTCAGGCGGCGCCGGGGTGAAGGGCCGGGCGATAGCCTGCGGCCAGCGCGGCGATGATGGGGCGGGGCGTGAGAAGCGTGACAGTAGCCGTCGGCGGGCGAACGAGAGGCGCGCCGTAGCCGTCGGGTGCGATCGGGCGCAGGTGAGGGCCGAGAACCAGGTGGGGCTGGCCCTGCCAAAGGATTACGGTGGCGTCGGGCAGGGTGGCGAGCGACGCGGTGGCGCGCGGCCCGGTGCGGGCGGCATGAAGGGCCGCGTCGATTTCGGGGGCCTTGGGCCGCTGGCCTGTGGCCGTGGCCCAAGCCGCCTGGAACGCGGTGAAGGCGGCTCGGCGGCATTCGGCGCAGGGGCGGTGCCCGGCGGCCAGCGCGACCGCCTCGTCAAGAAAGAACAGCTCGGTATAGTGGTGCGGCGCCATGATCTGGCGGTGGCGGTCTTTGAAGGCGAGACGGCAGCAGATCCACGCCTTGTGGGCCCAGCGGCGGGTGATCCGACCCGCCGCGTCATGCAGGATACCCCGGTTGCCCATGAATTGGCCGCGCGCGGGGTGGGCCACGATCTCGCCCGTGGCGAGGACGCGGTTCTGGCGCGTCACACCATCATTTCCTTGGTCGCGGTCAGCCGGATCTCGGGATAGTCGCGCCCGACGCGGTCGATGTCCCATTGCAGGCGGGTGAGATAGACGAGGTCGCCATCATTGTCGGTGGCGATGTGCTGCTTGTTGGCGGCGACGAATTTCTCGACCGCCATTTTCTCGCCCGCGACCCAGCGGGCGGAGGTGAATTGCGACGCCTCGAAGCGGACGGGCAGGCCGTATTCCAGCTCGATCCGGGAGGCCAGCACCTCGAATTGCAGGGCGCCCACGACGCCCACGATGAAGCCAGACCCGAAAGAAGGCTTGAAGACCTTGGCGGCCCCTTCCTCGGCAAATTGCATCAGCGCCTTTTCAAGGTGCTTGGCCTTCATCGGGTCGCCGGCGCGCACGGTCTGCAGCAGTTCCGGCGCAAACGAGGGGATGCCGGTGACGCGGATCGCCTCGCCCTCGGTCAGGGTGTCGCCGATGCGCAACTGGCCGTGGTTGGGGATGCCGATGATGTCGCCGGCCCAGGCTTCTTCGGCCAGCTCACGGTCGGCGGCAAGGAAGAGAACGGGGTTGGTGATTGCCATCTGTTTTTTCGAGCGGACATGCAGCAGCTTCATGCCGCGGGCGAAATGGCCCGAGGCGAGGCGCACGAAGGCCACGCGGTCGCGGTGCTTGGGGTCCATGTTGGCCTGCACCTTGAAGACGAAACCGGCGACCGTCGGCTCTTCCGGGGCAATCGCTCGGGGCTCGGCTCGCTGCACCTGTGGTTCGGGGCCATAGGTGCCGATCCCGTTCATCAATTCGCGCACGCCGAAGGAGTTGATGGCCGAGCCGAACCAGATCGGAGTCATCGAGCCGTTCAGGACGGCGGCCTGATCGAGCTTTGGCAGCAATTCGCGTGCCATCTCGATTTCCTCGAAGAACTGTTCCAGCAAATGCGCGGGGACGTGTTCGCGCAGCTTGGGATCGTCAAGGCCCTCGATCGCGATGGATTCCGCCACGCGGTTGCGATCGGCGCGGTCCATAAGCTCCAGCCGATCGCGCAAGAGGTCGTAGCAACCGATGAAATCGCGCCCCACGCCGATGGGCCAGCTGGCCGGCGTGACGTCGATGGCGAGGTTTTCCTGGATCTCGTCGATGATCTCGAAGGTGTCGCGGCTTTCGCGGTCCATCTTGTTGCAGAAGGTCAGGATCGGCAGGTCGCGCAGCCGGCAAACCTCGAACAGTTTCTGGGTCTGGCTTTCCACACCCTTGGCGCCGTCAATGACCATCACCGCGCAATCGACCGCAGTCAGCGTGCGATACGTGTCCTCGGAAAAGTCCGAGTGGCCGGGCGTGTCGACAAGGTTGAACCGGAACTCCTTGAAATCGAACGACATCGCCGAGGCCGAGACCGAGATGCCGCGGTCCTTTTCCATCTGCATGAAGTCCGACCGCGTACGCCGCGCCTCGCCCTTGGCGCGGACCTGACCGGCCATCTGGATTGCGCCGCCGAACAGCAGGAATTTCTCTGTCAGCGTGGTCTTGCCGGCGTCGGGGTGCGAGATGATCGCGAAGGTCCGGCGGCGGGCGATTTCGGGCGGAAGGGGGGCGCGGTTCGACATGCGCGGCCTATAGCCGGGCGGCGGCGAAAGGGCAATCAGCGACCCGAGGCGCGGCGCAGAAGGGCTGCTGCGTCGCGCTGGCTGAGCAGGCTTTCCTGCACCTCGTATTCGTGGTGCTTGCGGCGGGCGTGGCGGCCGCCGGGGCCCATCGCGCGGCCGGCCTCGTCGGGCAGGGCGGCGCGGGTGCGCGGGTCGATCAGCAGGCTTTCGGTGGCGATGCCTTCGGCGAAGATGATCTGGTGTTCGTCCATCAGGATCTGGAAGTAGTCGACGAATCCTCCCTCTTGCCGGACCACGCTGGTGCCGTTGACGAGGTGACGCGCCTTGACCAGCACCTCGGGCCGGCCGGCGCCAAGGTCATCGTGACGCTGGTAGACGAAGAGGCGCTGTTCGGGGCTGACAACAAGGTCGGCGCTGTTGTGCAGGGCGCCCGCGCGGATCAGCACCGGGGCAAAGCTGCCCACGGCGCGCAGCGTGGTGCTGCCGATCCAGCGGATCGGGCGTGCGCCGTCGTCGCGGGTCAGTACCTTGTCGCCCACCTTCAGCGCCTCGACCGGCACCTGCAGGCCCGAGGCCAAAGCGATGCGCGTGCCGCGGCCGAACGAGACCATCGCGGCTTCGGCAAAGCGGGCGGTGGCGGCGTGCCTGTCGATGCCGACAAGGCGATAGTCCGTATCGGGTGCGATCTGGCCCAGCGGCAGCATGTAAATGGCCGCGGCCGCGTCGTCCTCGACCTCGACCAGCACCAGCGCTTCGAAGGTGAAACCCGACGGGTCCATCAGGGTCAGACAGCTGTCGAGATGGACAGTGTGGCCCGGCGTGCCGGTCGGTGAGGGCCCGGCCACGCGAAAGACGCCACCCTGCGCGGTTGTCTCGATCACAAGGCGCTGCGGCGTGGTGCCGGGCGCGACCTGATAGATATCGTCAGGCTCCAATTCATCGGCAAACCCCAACGGGTCGCCTTGCGCCACGCCTTCGGTCACGCGAAAACTCTCTGCCGGCAGGACGTTGAGGTCTTGTTTTTCGGTCTCCGCGGCCGCGGTCGTCATCGCTCGTCACCTTGTCGCAATCTTTCCGGGTGTCCTTGATACCGCCGCATTGCGGCCAAAGGAGGCCCAAGTCCGGGCAAACCTGCGCCTTTTGTTGCCCGCTCGGAACAAATGTGCGACCCCGGGGACAGGATCAAGGGAGGTCGGACATGGATCTGGGGATCAGGGGAAAGCGGGCGCTGGTCTGCGGAGGCTCAAAAGGGCTGGGACGAGGCTGCGCCGAGGCGCTGGCCGCGGCGGGCGTGGATATCGTGCTGAACGCGCGCGGGGCCGACGTGTTGGAACGCGCGGGCGCACAGATCATCGCGCGCCACGGCGTGACTGTCATCACACTCGCCGCCGACATCACGACACCCGAAGGACAGGCCGAGGTTCTGGACGTCGCCGGCAAGGTCGACATCCTCGTGACCAACGCTGGTGGTCCGCCGCCCGGCGTCTGGTCCGACTGGACGCGTGACGACTATATCCGTGCGCTTGATGCCAACATGCTGACGCCGATCGCGCTGATGACGGCGCTCTTGCCGGGGATGATGGCGCGCGGCTGGGGCCGGATCGTCAACATCACCTCGCAATCGGTGCGGGCGCCGCTGGCCACGCTGGGCCTGTCGAACGCGGCGCGCACCGGGCTGACCGGGTTTGTGGCGGGCACGGCCCGTCAGGTCGCAGGCAGTGGTGTGACCATCAACAACCTGCTGCCGGGCACCCATGCGACCGATCGCGCGGTAGCTCTGGACGCGAACAAGGCGCGGGCCGAGGGTATCAGCGCGGACGAAGCGCGCGCGCGGCGCGAGGCCACCATTCCCGCCGGCCGTTACGGCACGCCGGAAGAATTCGGGCAGGCCTGCGCGTTTCTGTGCAGCCAGCACGCAGGCTTCATCGTGGGGCAGAACATCCTGATCGACGGGGGCGCGACGAACCTGACGATGTGACGCTCAGTCGCCCTGCGCGGCCTCGGTCCGTGCGGCGAGATCGGCCAGCATCTTGCCCGGCTCATCGACGAAAAGCTGCGGCAGGGCGGTGGCGGCCTCGATCCGGTCGGTGCGCAGCTCGCGGAAATCGGCGCGCAATTCGCACCAGACGGTGACGGTCCATAGCCTTCCCCAGTAGTCCAGCCGCAGCGGCCGGACGACCCGTTCAGTCCGGGTGCCGTCGGCGCCGGCGGTGACCAGCCGCAGCTTCTGGCGGGCGCGGATTGCACTGCGGATCAGCGGCATGTGCTGAAATCCGCGCGCGGCGTCCTTGAAGGGATAGACGGCAAGGCCCCAGCCGGTGGGCGGGCCCTTGCGGTCCTCGGGCAGCACAGCGTCGATCTTGGCCGACAAGGCGCGTGCGGCGGCCTGCAGTTCGGGGTCGGCGCCTTCACCTACCACGGCGATGCCGAGGTGCAGCGCCTCAAGCTCGGTCAGTGTTAGGTTCAGGGGCGGCAGGGTGATGGCGGCGGTGGCGCGGTAGCCCAGCCCACGCTCTCCCATCACCGGCACGCCCGAGGCGATCAGCGTGTCCATGTCGCGATAGACAGTTCTGAGTGACACACCGAGACGCTGTGCCAGATCCTCGGCCCGGTGCAGGCGGCCATCGCGAAGAATGCCGATAAGGTCGAAAAGGCGGTCGGTACGGGGCATCGATGACCTGAGAGATGTTGGAATGCATGCAGTATACTGCCAAAAAACTGGCAACTGACAGGTTTTTGACAAAGAATCGTCCGCGGCAGCGTGAATGCAGCGTTTCAAGGCTTTCGCGCCGCCGCGTTGCCGCTTAGATCACAGGTCGGATAACTGGGGGCCGGTGATGCTGGTCCCGTCGAGAGGAGAACGGACATGCTCAACAATATCGGTCTGCCGGGCCTGCTGCTGATCGCGGTCGTGGTGCTGGTGATGTTCGGCCGCGGCAAGATCTCGTCGATCATGGGCGAGGTCGGCAAAGGGATCACTGCGTTCAAGCAGGGTGTCGATGACGGCAAGCGCGAGATCGAGGATCAGGCGAAGTCGGTCAAGGACAGCGCGACCACCAAGGAAGACGCCTGAGGCATCGGAACGGTGCGCGGGCCTGCTGAAATTTCCGGGGTGATCTGACATGTTCGGCATGGGCTGGAGCGAGATGGTGCTGGTCGGCATCGTGGCGCTGATCGTCATCGGGCCAAAAGATCTGCCCAACGTGTTTCGCGCGATGGGCCAGTTCACCGGCAAGGCGCGCGCGATGGCCCGCGAGTTCAGCCGGGCAATGGAAGCGGCGGCCGACGAATCGGGCGTGCGCGACATCACCAAGTCCATTCAGGCTGCGGCGAACCCGGCCAAGTTCGGTCTCGACCGGCTGAAGGATCAGGCGCTGGCGCCGATGAAGCCCGGCGGCGAGACAGAGAAACTGGCAGCCGAACAGGCCGCCAACAAGGCCAAGATCGACGGGATGCTGGCGCAGAAGGCAGAAGAGGCCGCCGCCAAGCGTGCCACCGCCGCTGAAAAAGCCGCCGACGCCGAGATCATCGCCGAGACGGCGCCCGCCAAACCTGCCGCCAAGGCCCCGGCCAAACCGCGCAAGGCAGCAGCGCCAAAGGCCGCGCCGAAGACCGAGGCGAAAGCCGCGAAGGCTCCTGCCGCCAAGGCTGCTTCGCCCAAACCCGCGAAACCGCGCGCACCGCGCAAGACTGCCCCCAAGGGTGACGTATGAGCGATACCGACGAGATCGACAACAGCGCTGCGCCGTTGATCGAACACCTGACCGAGCTACGCCGGCGGCTGATCATCTCTCTTTTCGCCTTCACCGCGGCGATGGTGTTTTGCTTCACCATCTGGAACCCGATCTTCAACTTCATGACGCACCCGCTTTGCCGGGTGATGGCCGCGCGCGGGCAGGAATGCACCACCTACCTGCTGAACGTGCAGGAAGGGTTCTTTCTCGCCATTTCGATCTCGCTTTTCGGCGGGCTGGTGCTGTCCTTCCCGGTGATCAGCTACCAGCTGTGGCGTTTTGTTGCGCCGGGCCTCTACAAGTCCGAGAAGAACGCGTTTTTGCCCTTCATGATCGCCTCGCCCTTCATGTTCGTGCTGGGCGGGCTCTTCGCCTTCTACGGTATCACGCCGCTGGCGTTCAATTTCTTCCTCGGCTTTCAGCAGGCCGGCACGCTGGCCACGGGGCCGGATAGTGCCACGGGCGTGGCCGGGATCGCCTTTCAAGGCTCGGCCCAGGCCTACGTGCTGCTGACGATCAAGTTCATCGTGGCTTTCGGCCTGTGCTTCCAGCTGCCTGTGCTTCTTACGCTTCTTGGCCGGGCGGGGCTGGTCAGCGCGCGCGGGCTGCGTGGTGTGCGCAAATATGCAAGCGTCGGCATCCTGATCCTTGCCGCCATTGCGACGCCACCAGATGTGGTCAGCCAGGTTATCTTGTTCACGGTCATCTACGGGCTTTACGAAGTGTCGATCTGGCTGGTGGCCAGCAACGAGCGCAAGCGCGAGGCGCAGATGCGGGCCGAGGGCCTGCTAGGCCCGAACGAAAGCCTTTACGGAGACGACGACGCGTGAGCGAGGCGGCACTGGAACGGATCGCGGCGGCGCTGGAACGGATCAGCCCGCCACCTTTCGAGGCTCCGGATTTCTCAGCCCCGGCCTTTGTCTGGCACCCCGAGCCGGATCGGCTGGTACCGGTGCACGACGTCAATCGTGTTGATGTGGGCCTGCTGGTCGGCGTCGACCGGGCCCGTGATACCTTGATGGCAAATACCGCGCAGTTCGCCCGCGGCTTGCCCGCCAACAACGCCCTGTTGTGGGGTGCGCGCGGGATGGGAAAATCCAGCCTGGTCAAGGCGGTCCATGGCGCTCTTGTTGCAGAACATGAAGATCTGAAGATCGTCGAGATCCAGCGCGAGGATCTGTCGAGCATCGGCCGCTGCCTGGCCCTGCTGCGCGGTCGGTCAGAGCGGTTTGTGCTCTTTTGCGATGACCTGTCTTTTTCCAGTGATGACGCGCAGTACAAGAGCCTGAAGGCCGTCCTTGATGGCGGGATCGAGGGACGACCGGGCAACGTGGTGCTGTATGCCACGTCCAACCGGCGCCACCTGATGCCCCGCGACATGATCGAGAACGAACGCTCCAGCGCCATCAATCCGGCCGAGGCGGTGGAAGAAAAGGTGTCCTTGTCTGATCGGTTCGGCCTCTGGCTGGGCTTTCATGCCTGCGACCAGGACCAGTACCTTGCGATGATCCGCGGCTATTGCGATGCCTATGGCGTAACGATCGACGACGCGACACTGCGCGCGGAAGCAATCGAGTGGCAGGCCACGCGCGGCAGCCGGTCGGGCCGCGTTGCGTGGCAGTATTTCACTGATCTGGCCGGGCGTCGGGGCGTCAGCCTTTAGCCGTCCTTACGGAAGGTAATCGGACGGATCGACGCTTTCGAGGCCTTGGCGCACCTCGAAATGCAGGAAGCTTGGGCTGCCGGCGCGTACCTTGCCGATGACTTGCCCTTGCGTGACGCTGTCGTTCTTGGCGACCTTCAGGTTTTCGAGGTTAGTATAGACCGTCAGCATGTTGTTGGCATGCTTGATCACCACGATTGCCACGCCGTTGGTGTCGGTCGTGACCGCGGCCACGGTGCCTGCTGCGGCCGCTTTCACGTCGGTACCGGCGGCAACACCAATGTCGATGCCATTATTGCGACCCTTGGAATAGGCCCGGATGATCGAGCCCTGCACCGGGTAGATCAGCGGCTTGGCGGAGGCTGTGGGTGCCGAGGGCGTGACGGTCAGGTCCGGGGCCGGCGGAGCGGCGGGGGACTGCGCGGCTGTCGTGGGCTGCGAGGCAGGGGCATTGGCTGCCGGCAACGGATCGCTTGCCGAGGGCGGCGGCGGCGTGGGGCTGGCCATGCCGGGCGCCGTCAGCGGCTCGTTCGTAGCGCTGCTTGCCGTAGCGGTGGTGGGCACCAGCAGGTATTGGCCCGCGCGCACGGTCAGGTCTGGGCCAAGGCCGTTCCAGTCTGCGATCACGCGCACCGGCACGTTGTAGAGCCGCGCGATGGAATAGGCTGTTTCGCCGCGCTGAACCTGGTGGCGAATCGGTTGGGCACCGCCCGGCATCGCTGAGGGCATGCCGCCGCTGCCGGTCGAGGTGGTGCTTCCGGCGCCTTGGTTGCCGGCACGGTCGATGGCCGCCGAAGCCAGCGTTGTCACGTCAATGGTGCCCGGCAGGATCGGCGCGCTGGACGCGGGCGGCATCCCGCCGGCCGAGGCGACACGGGTGGGCAGGGCAATGATCTCGCCCGCGCGAAGCGATGTCGTCGGGTTGATACCGTTATACTGGCCAAGCGCCGTGGCATCCAAGCCCAGACGCCCAGCGACCGCGCTTACCGTATCGCCGCGCTGTGCAACGACCACCTGGTAATTTGGGTATGAGATGACACCGCGACTGTCAGGCTGGGGCCGCGCGGGAAGGGCCTGTGACGCGCTGCTGCCGGCGGTATTCCCGGTCATGCCCCGCAGGTCGAAATCGGGGATGTCGGCGCAGGCCGTCACCAGTGCGAGCGCGGCACATCCCATCGCCATGCGGACCATCCTGCGGGCCGGTCCGTTCACCAGTTCTGCCGTCGCCATCTGCACGATCCTCTCGTCTGCCTTCTGGCCCCTTGTCGCCGGGGCCTTGTCTATGGGGCCTTGCCCTGTCAGTCGCCCAACCCCTCGACCAACGGGACGAAACGGACGGGGCGCAGTTCATCATAGTCATAGCCGGTCTCGGTCCGGGTGACACGAATCAGGCTTTGGACCGCGTCGGACTGTCCGACGGGCAAAACCATGATACCGCCGATCCGCAACTGGGCCAAGAGGGGGCCGGGCGGGTCTTCGGCCGCGGCGGTGACAAGAATGCGATCAAACGGCGCCTGTTCAGGCAGGCCAAAGCAGCCATCGGCAGCGATCGCGGTGATATTGGTCAGCCCCAGCGCCTCGAAGATGGCGCGCGCCTCGGCGGTCAGGCGGCGGAAACGGTCGATGGTGTAGACCCGCCGCACCAGCTGGCTGAGGATCGCGGCCTGGTAGCCCGAGCCGGTGCCGATCTCCAGCACCTTGTCGCGCGGCTCCAGCCGCAGGGCCTGCGTCATCAGGCCCACGATGGAGGGCTGGCTGATCGTCTGGCCCGCGGCGATGGGTAGCGGCATGTCCTCGTAGGCGCGTGCAGCGAAGAGGCCCTTGACGAATTGTGCGCGGTCAATCCGCTCCATCGCGCCCAGAACGCGTGCATCCGTCACCCCGCGCGAGCGGAGCGCGAACAGGAACTGCATCTTGCGGGTGGCTTCGTCTTCGGCTGTCACGGGGCCGCGTCCTGCAGGCGGCGGGCCAGCGCCGCGACATGGTCATGCGCGGTCAGGTCCGCGCGCATCGGCGTGACCGAGATTGCGCCGGCAAGGTTCGCCGCTGCGTCCGAACCTGGCAGTGTCGCAATCTGCTGGGCTCCGCCCTTGATCCAGAGGAACC
Organism: Limimaricola sp.; assembly: GCF_016125575.1. GTDB lineage: Bacteria > Pseudomonadota > Alphaproteobacteria > Rhodobacterales > Rhodobacteraceae > WGLM01. The sequence continues at coordinate 677,527 of NZ_WGLM01000005.1, read as the reverse complement.
GCCGGCCCGAGGGCGATAGGTGCGGCTCGACCGAAAACGACGTGTCGCGCCGGTAGCCCTGCACCGTTACTTCCGTTCCGGTCACCTTGTCGGCGGGGACGGGCGGAAAATTTACATTATAGAACAGGCGGTAATCGCCCGCCTCCCAGTTCCCGTGATCAAGCAGGCGGCGAACCAGTGCCGTGCCGTGAGTGGCGGCTGCTTCGAACGGATCGGGCAGGTGAGCATTGGCGGGGCCCAAGAATTGCGACAGGGCAATCGCGGGCAGGCCCTGCAGCGCGGCCTCGATCGCGGCGCCGATGGTTCCGGAATAAAGCACGTTTTCGGCGGCGTTGTTGCCCCGGTTGACGCCTGACAGAACAAGATCGGGCGGGTTTGCGGCCATCACGTCGTAAAGCCCCGCCAGCACACAATCGGCGGGCGAGCCTTCGGCGGCAAAGCGGCGCGGCCCCAGTTCGGCAATCATCATCGGGTGGGTGTAGCTGATCGCGTGGCCGACGCCGGATTGTTCGAAAGCGGGGGCCACGGTCCAGACTTCACCGGTCGGTCCCGCGATGTCTGCCGCAATGCGTTCCAGCACCTTCAGGCCGGGCGCGTTGATGCCGTCGTCATTGGTGATGAGGATGCGCATCTGCCGTCCTTGCCTTGCCTGCGTCCCTTTCCTAAGCGACGGGGCGCAGGGCGGCAAGCGGGGGTGGAAGCCCGCAGGCCTTCAGCCAAGGATCTCGGGCAGCAGTTGCCGCGCCACGTCGGCAACCGGGGTCAGGGTGCTGCGCTCCTCGCCGGGGTAGAAGCGGGCCCGCGTCGCCGTGGGCATCGGCGGCGGGGTCAGGATCAGGACCCGTGGGCCGATGCGTTGCGTCTCGGTGGCCCAGCTACGCGCAAGCGCGATCTGCGCGGCTTTGCTCGCGCCGTAGCTTCCGAAAAAGGCCTCGCCTCCGCGGGGATCGTCGAAGAACACGGCCCGGCCGGATTGCCCCAAAAGCGGCGCGACATAGGCGATCAGGCGCGCGGTGGCGCTGACATTGACCTTCAGCGATTTTTCCACGTCCTTCATCGCAAGTCCCGGAACCGGGCCCAGCGAGGCCGCCTGCACCGCGGTGTGAATCCACAGGTCCAACTTGCCCCAGCGATCAAATATGCCACGGCAAAGCTGCTGCATGGCGGCATCGACGGTGATGTCCATCGGCGCCAGCGTGGCTTGGCCGCCAGCCGCCTGAATGCGGTCGTCCAGCTCTTCCAGCGCGCCGGTGGTGCGGCCCACGGCGATGACGTGGTGGGTGGGGGCAAGCGCCTCGGCAAGGGCGGCGCCAAGGCCGCGCGAAGCACCGGTGATCAGGGCAGTTTGTGTCATGGCGCCCGTTTGGTCCGTCGGCCCGGGACAGTCAAGCGCCTACCACGCCTCTCCCAGCGGGTAACGCGTGGCCCGGCCCGCTTTGGTCACGGTCACGCCGCCTTCGTCGATGGCCGTCAGGACGGCCGCGCCGATCTGCGTCCCCGGACCGACCCGCACGATCGAGCCATCGGCCAACCGCATCAGCGCGGTGTCACCGGTCGGCGACAGGTGCAGACCGATGACAGTCATCGCGTTGAGCGGCAGTATGGCGGTATCTGTGGCCAGCGTGGTCACGCTGCGGGGTGGGTTTGTGGAATTGGCCATGATGGTTCCAAGGCTGTTGTGCAGTCGTTGCCGATGTCACGTTTCTGCGCTGCAGCAAAGGGGCGGGCTCGGACGCTGGCGGGAAATGGCCCGTTCGGGCGGCGGAAACCTGCCGGGTCCGGGGTTGATCCGGCGCTGCCAAACCCTCACGTTTGGGTCATGACCGATGACGACCTGATCGCGGCGCTCAAGACCCGCCGCAACGTGATGTCCGCGCCGGACGGACGCGCGGCCGATCCGCGACCATTGCTGAACGATGCGCAGGAGGCGGCGAGCCGCGCTGCGCTGGGCTTTGCGCCACCGCCGTTGCTGATGCGGATCTACCGCGAGGTTGCCAATGGCGGGTTTGGCCCCGGCTATGGCCTGATGGGGCTGGAAGGCGGATGGGGCGCCTATCGCGGAATGAACGCGGTTCAGACCTACCTCTGGCTGCGCGAGGAGGATGACGGCGAAGACCTGCAGCCGGGCGAGGCGCTTGCCCCGCCCGAGATCGGGCCGGGCCTCTTGCCGATCTGCCACATGGGCTGCGGCATTTACACGCTGGTCGATTGCAACAGCCCCGACGCGCGGCTGGCCACCTTCGATCCGGCCAATGATGACGCCCCGGTGCAGCCATTGCCCACTGCAACGCTGTTCGAATGGCTGGCGCTATGGGTCGAGGAGACGGCGCGCTGAGGTCAGGCCGACCGCGGCGGCAACCCGGCCTCGGCCAGCCTTGCGTCCAGGATCCGGCCAAGCAGTGCGTCGGGCAGCGGGTGGTCGGGGGTGAAGGTGACGCCTGATTTCGAGGTTCGGAACCCGGCCGCGGCAAGTTCAGCCGCGAAAGACGGGATCACCCCGCCCGAATGCGGGTAAAAGCCGCAATGTCGGGCAAAACCTGCGTATCCGGCGACCATCTTGCCTTGCAGTCGGAAGCCCGGCATCGCGTAGCTGATGACCTCGTCCGCGTCGGGCAAAAGGGCGCGCAGGCGTTGGCGCAGGTCAGCCAGGCAGGCGCGCTGGGCATCGGGCAGGGTGGCGAGGTAACTGTCGACCGCCGCCGCGCTCATTCTGCCGCGGTCTTGGTCTGGAAGCCCTGTTCAATCATGTCCGACGGTGCGACGGGGTACTCGCCCGAGAAGCATGCATCGCAATATTGCGGTTGCGTCGCGTTGCGGCCCATCGCCTCGCCCACGGCCCGGTAAAGCCCGTCAAGCGAGATGAAGCGCAGGGAATCGACGCCCAGATGGTCGCGCATCTCGTCCTCGGACATGGTGGCGGCCAGCAGTTTTTCGCGCTGGGGTGTGTCGACGCCGTAGAAACAGGGCCAAGCGGTGGGGGGGCTCGCGATGCGGAAATGCACCTCGGCCGCGCCGGCCTCGAGGATCATTTCCTTGATCTTGCGGCTGGTCGTCCCGCGCACCACGCTGTCATCGACAAGGATCACCCGCTTGCCACGGATCAGCGCGCGGTTGACGTTCAACTTCAGCCGCACGCCCATGTTGCGGATCTGCTCTGTTGGCTCGATGAAGGTGCGGCCCATGTACTGGTTGCGGATGATCCCCATCGCGTAGGGAATGCCCGCTTCGAGGCTGTAGCCGATCGCCGCGGGCGTGCCACTGTCGGGAACCGGGCAGACAAGGTCGGCCTCGACCGGCGCCTCGCGTGCCAGTTCCCGGCCGATCGCTGCGCGGGTTTCATAAACCGAACGACCGCCGAGGATGGAATCGGGACGGCTGAAATAGACATGTTCGAAGATGCAGAAGCGTGCCGGTCGGGGGCGGAAGGGAAAGTTCGAATCGACGCCTTTGTCGGTGATCACCACCATCTCGCCCGGCGCGATCTCGCGCACGAAGTCGGCGCCGATGATATCAAGCGCGCAGGTTTCCGATGCCAAAGCCCAGCCATCGCCCAGCTTGCCCAGCACCAGCGGGCGCACGCCCAGCGGATCGCGCACGCCGATCAGCTTGGAGCGGGTCATTGCGACGATGGAAAACGCGCCTTCAACCTTGCGCAGCGCCTCTTCCATCCGGTCGGGGATGGTGCGGCCCATCGAGCGCGCCATCAGGTGGATGATGCATTCGCTGTCCGACGAGGACTGGAAGATCGAGCCGCGCTCGATCAATTCCCGCCGGAGGCTGAGCGCATTGGTGATATTGCCGTTATGCGCGATCGCCGCGCCGCCCATGGCGAACTCGCCGAAGAAAGGCTGCACGTCGCGGATCGCGGTCTGGCCTTTCGATCCGGCGGTTGAATAGCGCACGTGGCCAATGCCCAGTGTGCCGGGCAGGGTGGCCATGACCTCGGGCGAGGTGAAGTTATCGCGCACCAGCCCGATGCGCCGGGCCGAGTTGAAGCCGGTTTCGGGATCATGGGTGACAATGCCGCCGGCCTCTTGCCCGCGATGCTGAAGTGCATGCAGACCCAAGGCGATGAAGTTGGCAGCGTCCGATACGCCGATCACGCCGAAGATGCCGCATTCCTCGTGCAACTTGTCGTCGTCGAAGGGATGGGCAGGGGGGAGGCGTTTTGCGGATGGCTCAGGCACGGGCGGGGCAGCTCCGAATCCGGGGGAGGGAATGGCCCCGTCTTAGACGCTTGTTACATCCCTGTCACGTTGCAACCGGCATGCGGCCGGCTGTCGGCCGCCGATCAGTTGCCGGTGCTGCCCGTCGTGGCACCGTTGCTTGCCGGCGCGCCGCCGCTACTGGTCGGGGCGCCGCAATTGCCCACGAGGGTCTGGTATTGGCCGGTGATCCAGCCCAGCGCCGATTCGGGGTCGGAATTGCTGAGAGAGGCCGTCATCTGGCCGAACACCTTGGCAGAGCGGCTGTCATCGATCATCGCCACCTTCTGCGTGTTGAGGATCGTCGCGTAGACGTAAAATCCGACCGCGACCAAAAGGATGCCGCGCGCCACGCCGAAGAGAAAGCCAAGCCCCTGATCGAGGCCGCCCAGCACTGAACGCTGCACCACCGTCGACAGCAGCGGTGTGAAGATCGAGAAGATCACCAGCGCCACGGCAAAAACTGCCGCGAAGGCCGCGATGATGGAAAGTTCGCAACTGTCGCCGATGAACTTTCCCAAGACGGGGATCTGCTGAACCAGCGGTTCGGCGCTGCGGGCAAAGACAAAGCCCACCACCGTGGCCGCGACCCAGCCGGCGATCGCCATCAACTCGCGGGTGAGGCCCCGACTGTATGCAAGAATTGCCGATATTATGATGACGAGGGCGACGATACCGTCGACCAGGGTGAAACCATCCATCCGCGTCCCTTTCGGCGGTCCCGACTTATCGCGGGCCAAAAACCTCGTTCACGAAACCGGGCAAATCCTGCAGCGCGCGCAATGTCAGCCCGGAGGCCGCGCCCGGCTTTGGCTGGTGCGGCACGATGGCCGTGGTGAAACCAAGTTTTTGCGCTTCTTTCAACCGATTTTCGGCCTGCACCACCGGACGAAGCGCCCCAGAGAGGCTGATCTCGCCGAAAACGACGCAATCCGGGGGTATTGTTGCGTCTTCGCGGGCGGAAACCAGCGCGGCGGCGACAGCAAGATCGGCGGCCGGCTCAGAGATGCGCAAGCCGCCAGCGACATTGAGGTAGACATCGAGCCCGGTAAAGGCCACGCCGCAGCGTGATTCCAGTACCGCGAGGATCATCGCCAGACGCCCGCCATCCCAGCCTACGACCGAACGGCGCGGCGTGCCCAGCGGCGACAGCGCAACCAGCGCCTGAATTTCGCACAGCATCGGCCGCGTGCCCTCGATCCCGGCAAAGACGACCGAGCCCGGCGCCGGTTTGCCCCGTTCCGACAGGAACAGGGCCGAAGGATTCTTGACCTCGGCCAGCCCTCGGCCCGTCATCTCGAACACGCCGATCTCGTCGGCAGGGCCAAAGCGGTTCTTGACCGCGCGCAGGATGCGAAACTGGTGGCCGCGCTCGCCTTCGAAATAGAGGACGGTATCGACCATGTGCTCGACCACGCGCGGGCCGGCAAGCGTGCCCTCCTTGGTGACGTGGCCCACCATCACAACCGCCATCGTCCGGCGTTTGGCGAACTGGGTCAGTTCGTGCGCGCAGGCGCGGACCTGCGCAACCGAGCCGGGCGCCGCTTCGACATGGTCTGCCCACATCGTCTGGATCGAATCAATGATGGCGAGGTCCGGCTTTTCCGTCTCCAGCGTCGTTAGGATGTCGCGCAGATTGGTTTCGGCGGCGAGCCGCACCGGGCTTTTCTCCAGCCCCAGCCGTCGGGCGCGCATCTGCACCTGTGCTGCAGATTCTTCGCCCGAGACATAGATCACCTTGATCCCGTTGCGGGCAAAGCGGGCGGCGGCCTGCAACAGCAGGGTGGATTTGCCGATGCCCGGATCGCCGCCCACCAGCAGGGCCGAGGCCTGTACCAACCCGCCACCCAGCACACGGTCAAGCTCTGTGACGCCTGACAGCGTGCGCGGCGGCTCGGCCTCCTGCGTGGCGAGGTCGGTGAGGTGGACGGCGGCGCCGCGCCGGGCACCCAGCGACTTGGCCGCCGGGCCGGCAGCCAGCGGCCGATCCTCCACAATGGTGTTCCACGCACCGCAGGCATCGCAGCGGCCAGACCATTTGGAATGGACGGCGCCGCATTCGCTGCAGGTGAAGGACAGATCCTTGGCCATGTTCACCTTTTGGCCCATCCGGACCGATGTGGCAATGGGGCGCGGGCTTCCCGGGGCGGGCCATACCGCAACGCCCGATGCGTCAGCGCCCCCAGCGCGGCATTGGCCAGGATGCAGAAGGTTAGCAGCCACAGGCCCCATGCGGTTTCGATGCGCACGTGGCCGATGCCCTTGACCAGCACGATGTAGAGCGCCAGCAGGAACACCTCGGCCATAGCGAGCTTGCCCAGCACGTGCAGCGCGGGCAGCGCGCGGTCGGACAGCAGGCGGAACTGCACCAGCGTCAGGCCCAGCGCCTTGGTGTAGGGAATGAAGATGGCGATCGCGGTGACAACAAGGGCAAAGGCCGCGTCCGTCCCCCACAGACTCTGCAGCCCGGAGATGACGGTGATGTCCTTCAGCCCGAAAAGCGGCAGCGCGTAACCCGCACGCAGCAGCGGCGCGAACCACGCCAGCGGCATCAGCAGCAGCAACCCAAGGTTGGCGAACTTCAGCCCCGCCATCAGCGCAACGTCTCGATCGGGCCCTGCGCGCGGCCGTGGATGAACTGCTCGACATAAGGATCGCCCGACCGGTCCAGATCGGTGATCGGGCCGGACCAGCGCACCTTGCCCCCATGCAACATCGCCACGTTGTCGGCGATAGCGCGCACGCTGGTCATGTCATGGGTGATGGTGATGGCGGTTGCGCCCATCTCGGTCACGATCTCGCGGATCAGGTCGTTGATCACCCCGGCCATGATCGGGTCCAGCCCGGTCGTGGGCTCGTCGAAAAAGATGATCTCGGGGTCGGCGGCGATAGCGCGGGCAAGGCCCACGCGCTTTTGCATGCCGCCCGACAGCTCCGCCGGGTAGAGATCGGCCACCTGCGGGCCAAGGCCCACGCGGCGCAGCTTGTCCAGCGCCACCTCTCGCGCCTCGCGCCGGGGCAGGGCGCCCGCGCCGCGCAGCAGGCGAAAGGCCACGTTCTGCCAGACCGGGAGTGAATCGAACAGCGCGGCCCCTTGGAACAGCATGCCGAAGCGGGCAAGGAAGGCATCACGCGGCTGGCGCGTCACCTCGGTGCCGTCCACCGTGATGGTGCCGCCGTCAGGCGTGACAAGGCCGAGAATGCACTTGATCAGCACCGACTTGCCCGTGCCGGACCCGCCGATCACCACCATCGAGCGGCCCCGGCCCACGTCGAGGTCCACCCCTCGCAGGACGTGGTTGGCGCCGAACGCCTTGGTGAGGCCCCGGATCTCGATCATGCCGCGAAAAACGCCTGTGTCAGAAGGAAGTTGGCCGCAAGGATCAGCACCGCCGCCGCCACGACAGAGGCCTTGGTTGCCCGGCCCACGCCCATCGCGCCACGGTCGGACGCCATGCCGTAATAACAGCCCATCAGCGCCGCGATCACGCCAAAGACGGCGCCCTTGACCAGACTAGAGACAATATCCGTCGCCTGCAGGAACGTAGCGGTGTTGTGCAGGTAAGTCGCCGCGTTGAAGCCCAGCTTTTGCGTGCCCACCAGGTAGCCGCCGTAAATCCCGATCACGTCACCCACGCCCACAAGTACCGGCATCACGACAAGGGCGGCCAATACGCGCGGCAGGGTGAGGTATTTCATCGGGTCGGTCGACAGTGTGACGAGGGCGTCGATCTGTTCGGTCACCTTCATCGTGGCGATCTCGGCGGCGATGGACGAGGTCACGCGCGCGGCAATCATCAGCCCGACCAGCACCGGGCCCAGTTCGCGCACCATGCCTATGGCCACGATCTGGGGCACCACCGCCTCGGCCGAGAAGCGCGCGCCGCCGGCATAGATCTGCAGCGCCAGCGCACCGCCGGTGAAAAACGCCGTGAGCGCCACGACCGGCAGGCTGAAATAGCCCACCTGCATCAGCGCATGGCCGAATTCGCGGGGGTAGAATGGCGGGCGGACAAGATGGCTGGCGGTGCGGCCGGCGAAGATGGCGATCCGCCCCAGCGCGGCCAGCAGGCCCAGCGCCGCCGCGCCCAGCCCTGCCAGAAGACGTGTCATCCGCCGGCGAAACTGCGGCGATAGCGCAGGCCGAGGGCCGTGAGCACCTCGTAGCCGATGGTGCCCGCCTGCGCGGCCAGATCGTCGATGCCTTGATGCGAGCCGACCAGAGCCAGCGCGTCGGGCACTTCTTCCAGATCGGTGACGTCGACGGTCAGCAGGTCCATCGAGACACGGCCCACGACCGGGCAGGGCACCGAACCGGCCCACAGCCGCAACCGCCCGCCCAGACTGCGGAAGATGCCATCGGCATAGCCAGCGCCGACCGTGGCGATGCGCGAGGGGCGTTGGGCCTGCCATGTATTGCCGTAGCCCACCACCTCGCCCTGGTCGAGATCGCGAACCTGGATGACCGGCAGGTCGAGCGTGAACACCGCCTGCGCCTCGGTAAAAGGCGCGCCGCCGTAAAGGCCGATACCGGGCCGGGTCACGTCGAAATGATAGTCGGGGCCAAGCAGGATGCCGCCCGTCGCCGCAAGGCTCCGCGGCGCGGTGATGCCGTCGGTCATCTTGCGGAACATGTCCAGCTGGTAGCCGTTCATCGGATGATCGGCCTCGTCGGCACAGGCAAGGTGGCTCATCACCAGAACCGGGTTCTGCTCCAGCACAACGGCGGAAACGGCTTCCCATTCGCTCCATTCCAGACCAAGCCGGTTCATCCCGGTGTCAAGCTGGATGCCGAAGGGCAGGCCGGGCAAAGCCTCGAACTGGCGCGTCAACTGGTCGAGCGAGTTGATCATCGGCACCAGATCGGCCTCGCGCAGGACGTTGACGTCGCGGTCCATGTGGCCGGACAGGACATAGATCGCCGGATCGGGGCCAAGCCGCTGGCGCAGGCGCTTGCCTTCCTCGGGCTGCGCCACGAAGAACTTGCGCGCGCCGGCCGAGGCCAGCGCCTCGCCCACGCGCACCGCGCCCAGGCCATACCCGTTGGCCTTGACCACCGCGCCGGCCTCGGCCTGCCCGGACAGGCGGTTCAACGCCTTCCAGTTGGCGACGATCGCATCCAGATCGGTTCTGAGAATTCCACTGCTCATGGCGGGTCTTTTGACAGACCCCACGGGGCCGGGCAAGTCAGGTTTGTCCCTGATGCCGGGCATTGCGGCACCGTGGTCACCTCAGTCAAAGCCGCGGGTATCGGCGCCCTGCTGCCAGGGCTTGATGAGATTGCCAAACTTGGTGAAGCGGCCTTCGAAAGACAGATCCACCGTTCCGATCGGGCCGTGGCGCTGTTTGCCGATGATGACTTCAGCCTTGCCGTGCAGCTGCTCCATCTCGGCCTGCCACTTGGCCATCTTCTCGGTCTCGTGGTCGCCCGGCTTCTCGCGCGACTTGTAGTATTCCTCGCGGAACACGAACATCACGACGTCGGCGTCCTGCTCGATCGAGCCCGATTCGCGCAGGTCGCTGAGCTGAGGCCGCTTGTCCTCGCGGCTTTCCACCTGCCGGCTGAGCTGCGAGAGAGCCAGTACCGGAATGTCCAGTTCCTTGGCGATCGCCTTCAGGCCCATCGAGATCTCGGAAATCTCGTTGACGCGGTTCTCGGACCGGCCCGAGCCGCGGATCAGCTGCAGGTAGTCGACGACCAGCAGGTCAAGCCCGTGCGTGCGTTTCAGCCGCCGCGCCCGCGCAGCCAGCTGCGCGATCGGCAGCGCGGCGGTGTCGTCGATGTAAAGCGGGCAACTTTCCAGTTCTTTCGCGGCGGCGACGAAACGACGGAATTCCTCCATGTTCAGCTTGCCGCGGCGAATGTCATCCGAGGGCACCTGGCAAGCCTCTGAAAGAATTCGCGTGGCCAGTTGTTCTGCGCTCATCTCGAGGCTGAAAAAGCCTACGACGCCGCCATTTACGGTGCCTTCGCGCCCGTCGGGCAGGCGGCCCTTGCGGTAGGCCTTGGCGATGTTGAAAGCGATATTGGTGGCCAGCGCGGTCTTGCCCATCGAGGGGCGCCCGGCGAGGATCAGCAGGTCCGATCGGTGCAGGCCGCCCAGCCTTGTGTCGAGATCGGCCAGCCCCGTCGCCACACCCGCCAGCCCACCGTCACGCTGGTAGGCGGCATTGGCCACCTTCACGGCATCGGTGACGGCGGCAAGAAAGCTCTGGAACCCGCTTGATGTCGTCCCCTGTTCGGCCAGCCGGTAAAGCGCCTGCTCGGCCTCGACGATCTGCTCCTTGGGTTCCGAGGCAACCTCAACCTTGGTGGCCTTCGCCGAAATATCGCGCCCGACCTGGATCAGCGCGCGGCGGGTCGCGAAATCAAGGATCATCTGCGCATAATCGCGCGCCGCGAAGGCCGAAATCGCGGCACCGGCCAGCCGCACCAGATAGGCCGGGCCGCCCAGCGCCTTGAGCCCTTCGTCGTCCTCAAGGAATGCTTTCAGCGTAACCGGACTGGCCAGCGCGTTCTTGGCGATGCGGGCGGCTGCGGTCTCGAAAATACGGGCATGGACCGGGTCGTAGAAATGCTGTGGCCCGATCAGTTCGGCGACCCGGTCGAAGATGTCGTTGTTGGTCAGGATCGCGCCCAGAAGCTGCTGTTCGGCCTCGATCGAATGCGGCATCGGATCGCCGCCACCGTCGTTTCCGCCGTCCCCGGCGCTGCCCGCGCCCGGCCCGAATGGTGTGATCTCGTTCATCCCCGGCCCCCCGCGTCAGCCTGGCGGCGCCCGCCACGCGTCCCCGGTCAATGCCGCCGGGGTGACCCGGCTGATACGCCAGCCGCGCGCGCGCGACAAATTGTATGTTTCTGGGGATTGCCTGTGGACAAGCCACCAGGCCCCAGATCATGCGACAATGACGTGTCTTGCGTCAATATCTGCTCAGACGTGTGCCGCCGACCAGCCCTCGGGATCGTGAAGATAGGCTTCGACGGCTTCGAGTGTCTTGGTGTCGAAAGCCGCGCGTGCACGCGCTTCGGCCAGCACGTCCCACCAAGTGCACAGATGGATCAGCTTTACCCCGGCAGCAGCCAGCCTGTCCTCCACGCCGTCGAAGATGCCGTAATAGAAGATGACGGCGGTTGCGTCGCAGGTTGCACCGGTTTCGCGGATCGCCTCGACAAAGGACAGTTTCGAGCCGCCATCAGTGGTCAGGTCTTCGACCAGCAGCACCCTCTGGCCTTCATGCATCGCACCCTCGATGCGCGCGTTGCGGCCATAGCCCTTTGGCTTCTTGCGCACATAGGTCATCGGCAGGGCCAACCGTTCTGCCACAAGTGCGGCAAACGGAATGCCGGCGGTTTCGCCACCCGCGATGTTGTCGAAGGCCTCCAGCCCCGCCTCGCGCATCACTGTGACGGCCAGAAAATCCATCAAGACCGACCGGATCCGCGGGAAAGAGATCAGCTTGCGGCAGTCGATATAGGTGGGTGCCTTCTTGCCGCTGGCATGGGTAAAGGGCGTGGCCGCGTTGAAATGCACCGCGCCGATCTCCAGCAGCATGCCGGCACTCAGCCGCGCGATCTCGGCGGCAGGGGGAAACCCCGATGGAATCATGCTCTTGTCCCCTTCATCTTGCCCCACATACTCCCGCCGGAGGCCGCCGGGTTTCGCCAGAAACCCGGATCACGCCGCCCGCCAGTGCAGCGCAAAGCCCGGATCGAACACCGTGACCGGCCCGTCGCCGGTCATCACCGTGGCGTCCGGGGTCCAGGCCTCGCCCTTTTGCAGCGTCATCCTACCCTCGTTCGGCGCCACGCCGTAAAAACGCGCGCCATTGACGGCAACGAAATCCTCCAGCCGTTCGAGGGCGCCCGCGGCCTCGAACACCTCGGCAAGACAGGCCATCGTCACCGGGGCCGAGAAGATGCCCGCGCAGCCGCAGGGCTGCAGCTTGGCCGGGTCCGCATGCGGCGCGCTGTCAGTGCCCAGAAAGAAGCGTTCGTCGCCCGAAACGGCGGCCTGAACCAGCGCAAGGCGGTGGGTTTCGCGCTTGGCCACGGGCAGGCAGTAGTAATGCGGCCTGATACCACCCGCGAGGATCGCATTGCGGTTGATGATCAGGTGATGCGTGGTGATCGTGGCGGCCATGCCCTTGCGGCTGTCGCGCACGTAATCCACGGCGTCCTGCGTGGTGACATGCTCCATCACCACGCGCAACTCCGGCACCTTGCGGCGCAATGGCTTGAGCACGCGGTCAATGAATACCGCCTCGCGGTCGAAGATGTCGATTTCGGGGTCGGTAACCTCGCCATGAACACAAAGAGGCATGCCGATCTCGGCCATCTCTTCGAGCACCGGCAGCACCTTTTCGAAATCGCGCACGCCCGAGTTCGAGTTCGTCGTCGCGCCCGCGGGGTAAAGCTTGACGGCCGTGGCGATGCCCTCGGCATGGGCGCGGGCGACGTCGGCAGGCTCGGTCGCCTCGGTCAGGTAAAGCGTCATCAGCGGCGTGAAATCCGCGTCACGCGGCAGGGCGGCGCGGATGCGGTCTCGATAGGCAATCGCCTGCGCCGCGGTCACGACGGGCGGCACGAGGTTGGGCATGATCAGCGCGCGGGCGAAATCGGCGGTGGTGGCGGGCAAGACGCCGCGCAGCATGGCCCCGTCGCGCAGGTGCAGGTGCCAGTCATCGGGGCGGCGCAGGGTCAGGCGTGTAAGCGTTCTGGTGGGCATGACGCCGCCCTAGCATGGAACGCGGCGTGCTTGCCAGAGGCTTGGCTTTGGCCCGGCTTTGGCGCAGCATGGCAACCGGAAGCGGCCGGGATGCGCCGCGGCGGAGAGGGCTATGCTGGGTTTCATCGTTGCACTGATCGCGGGGTTCGTGACCCCATATATCGAAGAGCCGGTCGCGCGGCCGGTGGCGCAGGCGCTTTCGGGCGCGATCAAGCTCGAATCGGGCGAGATGCGCGCATTCGCCTTCATGCTCATGGCGTTGGCCGCCGGGCTGCTTGCCACGTTGCTGGCCTCTGGCAGCGCGTTCTGGATCGCTGCGGGCACGGTACTTGGCTATTTCGCGACGCGGATTGTGGCGGCCGCCAAGGCCGCGGTCGACGGACGCCCGCGGAGCTGAGCGTCTATTCCGCCGGGTCGGCGAGGCTGGGTTCGGCAGGCAGCGCCGGGCGCGGGGCGGCCGGGGGTACATGTCCGGCTGCCTTAAGCTTGGCCAGCTTCTGCGCGAAGAACGGCTTGTCGCCCTGACGCAGGACGTGTTGGCAGATCCGAGCACTCAGAAGCGGACGCTCTTCCACCTCGGTCACGGCCAGCAGGTGGCGCGCGTAAGGCATGTAGTGCGCCCGGGCCCGCATCAGCCGCGCAAAACTCAGTTGGTCAAGCCGTCCTTCCATTGCCGCCAGCATGGACGGCGCAAGAACGCGCATGCCCGCCAGCGCCTGATCCAGCCGCGGGCCAAGGCGACGGCAGCGCAGCAGCGTCACGTTGGGCTGGGCAAAAAGGGCGGCGTGCATCGCGTCAAGCTGTTCGGCCGGATCAAAGACGATATGGGCGCTTTGCACGGCTTCCAGCATGTCCGGCGCATATCCGAAGCGATCGGTGAAGTTCAGCCGCCGGTGGCGGGCATAGCGTGGATCCCAGCCGGCCAGTTCAGGGTCGAGCGTGGCTTGCGGACGCACGGCCAGTACACGGCATCCCGGCGCGGCCACCGCATAGGCACAAGCCGCATAAGCCCCGCCATCGGCACCGTAAAACAGCACGCTTTCGAAATCCTCGAAAAAGCCGTCGTCGATCAGCCGGTCGAAATGCTGGTAGATCGCCGGGTCGCGGAACCAGCCATCGGCGCGACCGATGATGGCAAGGTGAGACCAGCCATGGCGGCGCACGAATTCGAAACCCAGCGGTTCGTCGCCCTGGTTATGCGCCAGAATGCGCGGCTGGCTCTCGAACGTGACAAGCAGCCGGGGCCCTGCATCAATGAAGGATGCCACATGGTCGGCCCCGAGGACACTGAACGATCCATGCTCCTCGGCCAGTTGATCGAGCGCTGCGATCCAGGTTTCGCCGTCCAGATCAGCCAATGAACGGTCCAGGTCGATGCGGGTGTCGTTCATGCAGTCAGTCCTCTTGGCTTTGCCCGGCCGTGTCCATGTCGACCGCCGGGATATTGCGGCGCAAGGTGGCCGTGCATTCGGGCAAAATTGCGCTGCCCCTGTGCCCGGATCGGGAAATCTCTCAGAAAAACGCCTGCAACCCGGTCTGCGCCCGGCCGAGGATCAGCGCGTGAATGTCGTGCGTGCCTTCGTAGGTATTGACGGTTTCAAGGTTAATCATATGGCGGATCACGCCAAAGTCTTCGGAAATGCCGTTGCCGCCATGCATGTCGCGGGCCGCCCGCGCGATGTCCAGCGCCTTGCCGCAGTTGTTGCGTTTCATCAGGCTGATCATCTCGGGGGCGGCATGGCCCTCTTCCAGCAGCCGGCCCACGCGCAGCGCGCCTTGCAGGCCCAGCGTGATCTCGGTCTGCATGTCGGCGAGTTTCTTCTGGAAAAGCTGGGTCTGCGCCAGCGGGCGGCCGAACTGCTTGCGGTCGAGGCCATACTGGCGGGCAGCGTGCCAGCAGGCTTCGGCCGCGCCCATCACGCCCCAGCTGATGCCGTAGCGCGCGCGGTTGAGACAGCCGAACGGGCCCTTCAGCCCCTCGACGCCGGGCAGCAGCGCGTCTTCGCCCACTTCCACGTCCTTCATCACGATCTCGCCCGTGACGGAGGTGCGCAACGACAGTTTGCCGCCGATCTTGGGCGCGCTCAGCCCCGCCATGCCTTTTTCAAGGACAAAGCCGCGGATCTTGCCGCCATGCGCCTCTGACTTGGCCCAGACGACGAAGACATCGGCGATGGGGGCGTTGGAAATCCACATCTTGGAGCCGTTCAGCACATAGCCATCGGCGGTTTTCTTCGCTGTGGTCTTCATCCCGCCGGGGTCCGATCCGGCATCGGGTTCGGTCAGGCCGAAACAGCCGATCAGGCTGCCCGCGGCAAGGCCGGGCAGGTATTTCTGCCGCTGCGCCTCGGACCCGTAGGCATGGATGGGATACATCACCAGCGAGGATTGCACGCTCATCATGCTGCGATAGCCGCTGTCGACACGCTCGACCTCGCGCGCGATCAGGCCGTAGGTGACATAGCCCGCGCCCAGCCCGCCGTATTCCTCGGGGATCGTCGCGCCCAGAAGCCCGGCCTCGCCCATCAGGGCAAAGATGGCCGGGTCCGCGGCCTCGTCGCGATAGGCGGCGGTGACGCGGGGGGCAAGGGTGGATTCGGCAAAGGCGCGCGCGGCGTCGCGCAGCATCCGCTCGTCCTCGCTCAGCTGGTCCTCCAGCCGGAACGGGTCGGCCCAGTCAAAGGGGCCAAGGTCGGGGCCAAAGCCCGCGGGCGCGAAATTTTCGGGTCTGTTCATGGCGGCCTCCCCAAGCTGTCCCTTGTTAGAACGGAGCCGGGCCGGGGGCAATGGGCGGGCATGGTGCCCGCCCGGCCGATGCGTTATCAGGCCAGCCGCCGCGCCGCCTGCGCGTCAAGTGCTGCCTCGAATGCCGCGGGGGTCATGCCCTCGGCCAGGGCGCGGGTCATCAGCCCGGCCTGCGATTCCGGCGCCAGCCCGCCCACCGGCGGATCGCTGTCGAGGTTGGTGGGGAAGGGGTAGCCCTCGGCGGTGGCTGCGATGGCCGCCGTCACCTCGTCTGGCGCAAGGCCCGCCGCGCCCGAGGCCAGCACGGGGTAGAGCAGGCGGCACATCGCCGTGCGGTCCACCGTCTCGATCGACCGGCCGAAGGCCGAGGAGACCTGCACGAGGTTCACCAGACGCTGCACGTCGGCGGTGTGATTGGCCCCGCCCGCGTGAAAGAGCGCTGGGTTGAAGAAGATCGCGTCGCCCTTGACCAGCGGCAGTTGCACGAAGTTCTCCTCGAAATAGGCGCGGAAGGCGGGCAGGCGCCACGCGGCATAGCCCGCGCGGTAGGCCTGACTGAACGGCAAAAGCTTGGTCGGCCCGGCCTCGACGGGGATGTCGACATGGGCGATGCCGCCCTGCAGCGTCAGCACCGGCGAGAGGTCATGCACATGCGCCGGGTAGGCTGCGGCGACATCTGCGGTCTGGAAGCCAAGGTGATAATCGCGATGCGCCTGCTGGGCCGCGCCGCCGGGGCGCACAAGGTTGACCTGCGCGGTGACCTGGTAATTCGGGCCCAGCCACGCCTCGCTGGCCGCTTGCAGAAAGACGTTGCCGAAATAGCGGGCAAAGACCACCGGATCGGCCTCGCAGAGCTTTTGCAGCGAGTTCCAGACCCGGTCGTTCGCGCCCTTGGCGGCAAAGTGGTCGGCCCCGGTGCCGGTCAGCCGCTCGGCCGCGATGATGCGGTCGTAGATCGCGCTGGCCGCGTCGATGGACGCAGCATCGGCCCACGCCCCGCGGATCACGAACACCCCGCCGCCCCAGCGCAGCAGCCGGGCCCATTCGGCCAAGAGGTCGGCCCGTGCGGTTCGGTCGGCAAGCAATGGCCGCAGCGAAGTGGCATCATAAATCGCCACGTTCTTCTGCACCTCGGTCGCGCGGGGCACGTCATCGGCTGTTACATCTTGCGCACATAGCTCCTGCAGGTCGGCAAGATTGCAGTCCTCGGCGCGAAACCAGGCGGGGGTATGGTCCATCGTGTCTTTCATTGCATCCTCCCATGCTGAACACAGACTAGCAGTGCTGTGGCCTTGTCGGGACGGGGCAAATCCATCAATAATCCATCAATGACCCATCGCTTTCCCGTCAAGGAGATCGCCGCGCAGGCGGGCCTGTCGACCGCGACGGTCGACCGGGTGCTGAACGCGCGCGCCCATGTCGCGCCGCAAACCCGGGCAAGGGTGGCCGCCGCGATCGCCGAACTGGAAGGGCAGGAGGCGCAACTGGCCGCCGCCGGGCGGCGCGTTTTCGTCGATGTGGTGATCGAGGCGCCCGCGCGATTTACCCGCGAGGTGCGCGCGGCAGCCGAAGCGGTGCTGCCGCATCTGGGCGTGGCAGTCGTCAGGCCCCGCTTTGTCACGCACGAGGTGCTGGGCGCAGCCCAGACCGCGGCGCTGCTGGACCGGATCGCGGGGCGGGGCAGCCAGGGCGTCTGCCTGAAGGCCCGTGACGAGGAGCCGGTGCACGCCGCCGTCGCCCGGCTGGCCGAACGGGGTATCCCGGTGGTCACGCTTGTCACTGATCTGCCGGACAGCCGGCGTTTGGCCTATGCCGGGCTCGATAATGCAGCCGCCGGGCGCACGGCGGCGTGGCTGATGGCCGGGATGCTGGCGGCGGATGCGCGCACCGTGGTGACGACCCAAAGCGATGTGGCCTTTTCGGGCGAGGGCGCGCGGGCATCGGCATTTGTCGCGGCACTGGCCGCGGCGCGGCCGGGCTTGCGGCTGGTGGACCTGTCGGGGGGCGCGGGCCTCGATGGCGATACGGCCCGGCGTTTTGCCGCCGGGCTGGCGGCGTGCGGGCCGGTCGCCGGCGTCTATTCCATCGGCGGGGGCAACCGCGCAATCCTCGCAGAGCTTGACCGGGCGGGGCAGCATCCGCAGGTCTTCATCGGCCACGACCTTGACCGCGATAACCGCGCGCTGCTGGCAGAGGGGCGCCTGACGGCCGTGCTGGCACATGATCTTGCCGCCGATATGCGTCACGCCTTCCTGCAAATACTGGCATTTCACAGGCTGCTGCCGCGCGAGGCGCTGCCGCCCCCCTCGGACGTGCGGATCGTCACGCCGCACAACATGCCGCGGCACCCGAACCTTTGACAAAGAAAAAGGGCCGCCGGCATCGCCGCGGCCCCTTGTCAGTCCGTTTTATCGCGCCTTAGCGGGCGGGACCGATCATCATCACCATCTGGCGGCCCTCGACCTTGGGCATCGATTCCACCTTGCCAATTTCCTTGGTGTCCTCTGCCACACGTTCCAGCAACTGCCGGCCAAGATCCTGGTGCGCCATCTCTCGGCCACGGAAGCGCAGGGTGATCTTCACCTTGTCGCCCTCTTCGAGGAACTTGAAGACCGAGCGCATCTTGACCTCGTAATCATGGGTATCGGTGTTCGGGCGGAACTTGATCTCCTTGATCTCGATGATCTTCTGCTTCTTGCGCGCCTCGGCTTCCTTTTTCTGGGTCTCGTACTTGAACTTGCCGTAGTCCATGATCTTGCAGACGGGGGGCGTGGCGTTGGGCGAGATCTCGACCAGGTCCAGCCCGGCCTCTTCCGCCATGCTCAGCGCGCGCTCGGGGCTGACAACGCCAACGTTCTGGCCATCGGCTCCGATCAGCCGGATTTCCGGCGCGCGAATGCGCTCGTTGATGCGGGGGCCGGTCTCACGCACCGGGGGTGCGTTATGGGGTCTGCGTCCTATGGTCTTGTTCCTTTTCAGTTCGCGAAACGTGGCGGCAAATTAAAGGCCCGCGGGCGCGGGTTCAACCGCAAACTATGGGCCAGCCGTGGCCCATCGAAAGCGCAGCGGGCCGCGGGCGCTTTTCACGAAGGCCGCAATCTGACATAGCAACGTAGGAAGGTCCATCGGGGACCGGTTACGAGTAAAGGAAGGGATTACCCATGCGTGCGATTCTCATCATTGTCGTTGTCGCTCTTGTCGGCTGGGGTGGATACACGTGGTATGACGGCCAGCAACGTGCCGCTGCCGAGATGGCCGCGAAAGCCTCGGCCGACGCCAAGGCCGCCGCAGATGCCGAAGCAAAGGCTGCCGCCGATGCCAAGGCTGCTGCTGACGCACAGGCCGCGGCGGACGCCAAGGCTGCCGAGGACAAGGCCGCCGCTGACAAGGCTGCCGCCGATGCGGCGGCACAGGCCGCGGCCGATGCCGCTGCCAAGGCGCTGGCCGATGCTGCCGCGAAGGCTGCCGCCGATGCCGCAGCCGCCGCGGCCCCTCCCGCTGACGCGGCCGCACCTGCTGCTGACGCGGCTGCGCCGGCTGCTGATGCCACCGCGCCTGCCGCTGATGCCGCTGCGCCTGCTGCAGATGCCGCGGCGCCTGCCGCTGATACGGCTGCACCTGCTGCAGATTCGGCAGCGGTCGATCCGGCAAGCCTGCTGACGGCCTCGACCTTCGACGCGGACAAGCTGATTACCTACGTACAGGGGGCCGACAATCTGTCGACCTTGCAGAAGTCCACGCTGACCGCGGCTCTGAAGGCCGCCAAGGACAATCCGGCGCTTGTCGATGCCGCGATCCAGCAGGTCAAGGCTGTCCTGGGTCTGTGAGAGCCTGAAATGACAAGGGCCGCGCCAGTGATGGCGCGGCCCTGATGTTTCTTTCGCGCCGGCCTCAGACGCCGTCGCCGACGAAAGCCTTCTCGATCACGAATTCCTTTGGCTCGGAATTGGCGCCCTCGCGCAGGCCCGCCTTTTCCAGCAGCGCCTTGATGTCGAGGTTGAAGGCCAGGCTGCCGCAGACCATCGCGCGGTCGGTCTCGGGGTTCAGCGGCGGCACGCCCAGGTCGGCAAACAGCGTGCCATTCTCGATCAGCGTGGTGATGCGGCCCATCTTGGGGCTCTGTTCGCGGGTCGTGGTGGGGTAGTAGCGCAGCTTGTCGCCGACGAATTCGCCGATCAGCGGATCGTCGGCCAGGCTTTCGACGATCTCGCGCCCATAGGTCAGCTCGGCCACGTCGCGGCAGGTATGGGTGATGATGACCTGGTCGTAACGCTCGTACGTGTCGGGATCGCGCAGAAGCGAGGCGAAGGGCGCAAACCCGGTGCCGGTCGCGAAGAAGTAGATCCGCTTGCCGGGCAAGAGCGCGTCATGCACCAGCGTGCCCACCGGCTTGGGCCGCAGGATGATCTGGTCGCCGGGCTGGATGTGCTGCAGCCGGCTGGTCAGCGGGCCGTCGGGCACCTTGATGGAATAGAACTCCAGCTCTTCATCCCAGGACGGCGAGGCGATGGAATAGGCGCGCAGCAGCGGCCGGCCATTGTCGTCCAGCAGGCCGATCATCACGAACTCGCCCGAGCGGAACCGCAGGCTTTGCGGGCGCGCGACGCGGAAGGAGAACAGCCGGTCGGTGTAATGGGTGACCTTGGTCACGGTCTGGGCGTCGGGCAGGGCGGGAGCCTTCAGGGCGCGGTCAAGTGTCACTGATTTCAACTCTGTCATATATGATCCGGCCCGTCCTTAGGGCCGCCTTTCGTCATAGTCCTTGATGTGGATCAGGAAAAGCCCGGGCGCTCAGGCGCGCAGCCGCGCCCGGTAATCGAGGTTGCGCCAGTCGGCCCGGGCGCGCCATTGCGCCTCGGGCTGGCGGGCGGCGATCTGGGACGGAATCTCGACCTCGTCGAAGCCCGCACGCCGCGCCATCGCGTATTGATCGGCGATCAGCGGCCCTGCCGCGCGCAGCCGCCCGGCAAAACCCAGCCGCCGCAGCCGCGCGGCCAGCGTAAAGCCGCGCCCGTCGGCGAAACTGGCAAAGCCCACCCGGATGAAGGCCAGCCCCGAAAGGGCCGGCAGGCGCGCCGGATCGACATCGCCCGGCAGGTCCAGCGCGGTTGACGCCGGCGACAGCGTTTCCAGCGTGTCGATCGGCCCGGTGAAGTCGTCGGGCGCAAAGCCCGCGTCGGTGACGATGACGGGCGCGCTCATGCCGAAACCTCGCCGCGCCGCACGATCCGCCCGTCGACGATGTGAATGCCGCATTCCTGCTTGGCGGTGCCGCGCCAGCGGCCCGCGCGCGGCTCCTCGCCGTCGCCCACCCGCGTGGTGCAGGGCGCGCAGCCGATCGAGGGATAGCCGCGCGCCACCAGCGGGTGCCGGGGCAGGCGGTTCTCGGCGATGTAGTCCTGCACGTCGCGGGCCTCCCAATGCGCCAGCGGGTTGACCTTGATCCGCCCCGCGGCGTCGACATCGAAGAAATCCAGCGCGGCACGCTGCCCGCCCTGGTAGCGTTTGCGCCCGGTGATCCAGGCATCGAAATCGGCCAGCGCCCGTTCCAGCGGCGCGGTCTTGCGCAGGGCGCAGCAGGCGTCGGGATCGTGCAGGTGCAACAGCCCTTCGTTGTCATGCACGAAGAGGTCCGTGCGATCGGCCCGGATGATGCGCACGTCGCTCAGGTGCAGCCGCTCGACCAGTTCCATCTGGTAGGTCAGCGTTTCGGCAAACAGCATCTCGGTGTCGATGAAGATGACCGGCGTCGCGCGGTCCATCACCGAGACGAGGTGCAGCAACGCCACCGACTCGGCCCCGAAGGACGAGACCAGCGCGATGCGCCCGACATCGGGGTCTGACAGCGCCCGTTCCAGCACGGCCGTGGCCCCATGATGGCGATAGCGGGTGTTGAGCGCGGCGGCGCGGGCGGTGGGGCTGTCAAGCGGCATCGGCCTGCTCCTGATCGGGGTAAAGCGCGGCCTTGAAGGGCGCAAGGCCCAGCCGGCGATAGGTTTGCAGGAAGGTTTCGGAGGCGTCGTGCCGCAGGTCGAGATAGGCAAGCACGATCCGTTCGATGGCCGGCACGATCTGGTCGGCGCCGAAGCCCGGCCCGGTCTTGTCGCCCAGCGTGGCATCCTCTGTATGATCGCCGCCCAGCGTGATCTGGTAATTCTCGACGCCAGCCCGGTCGAGGCCGAGGATGCCGATATGGCCCACGTGATGATGCCCGCAGGCATTGATGCAGCCCGAGATCTTGATCTTGAGCGGCCCGATCTCGTGCTCCAGCTTCAACTCCTCGAAGTGGCTGGCGATTTCCTGCGCTATTGGAATGCTTCGCGCGGTCGCCAGCCCGCAGAAATCCATGCCGGGGCAGGCGATGATATCGGACACAAGGCCCACGTTGGCACTGGCCAGATCCGCCGTGCGCAGCGCCTGCCACAGCGCGGGCAGGTCGGCACGGTGGACATGCGGCAGGATGATGTTCTGCTCGTGGCTGACGCGTAACTCGCCATGGCCCCAGCGTTCGGCGATGTCGGCCAGCGCGCGCATCTGCGCCGCCGTCGCATCGCCCGGCACCGCGCCGGGTTTCTTCAGCGAGACGGTGACGATGGCATGCGCCGGGTCGCGGTGGGCAGTGAGGTTGGTTTCGACCCAGGCGCGGAAGGCAGGGCTGCCCTCCAGCGGCGGCACGGGCCGATCGCAGAGTATGGGCCCACGGAAAGAATGTTCGATTTGTGCAAGAATTTGCGGCTCAGGACCAGAAAAGTGCGGCAGAATATCCAGAAATTCTGCTTCTACCATCTCGCGGATCGTGTCGATCCCCAGCTCGTGCACGGTGATCTTGATGCGCGCCTTGTACTTGTTGTCGCGCCGGCCCAGCAGGTTCCACGTGCCCACCACGGCCTCGAGATAGGGGAGAAGCTGCGCCTGCGGCAGGAAGGCGCGCAGGACCTGCCCGATCATCGGCGTCCGGCCAAGGCCGCCGCCGACCACCACCTCGAACCCCGGCGCGCCGTCGGCGTCGCGCACCATGCGCAGGCCGATGTCATGGGCGCGGGTCACGGCGCGGTCATGCGGGCTGCCGGTCACGGCGATCTTGAATTTGCGCGGCAAGAACTGGAACTCGGGGTGGTCGGTCGACCATTGCCGGATCAGCTCGGCCACCGGGCGCGGATCGGCGATCTCGTCGGCGGCGGCACCCGCGAAATGATCGGCGGTGACGTTGCGGATGGTGTTGCCCGAGGTCTGGATCGCGTGCAGCCCGACCTCGGCCAGCGCCTCGAGCATGTCGGGCACATCGACAAGGCGCGGCCAGTTGAACTGGATGTTCTGGCGCGTGGTGAAATGGCCATAGCCACGGTCCCACCGCTCGGCCACGTCGGCCAGCCGGCGCATCTGCGCGGGGTTCAGCGTGCCATAGGGAATGGCCACGCGCAGCATGTAGGCGTGAAGCTGCAGGTAAAGCCCGTTCATCAGCCGCAGCGGCCGGAACTCGTCCTCGGTCAGGCTGCCGTCGATCCGGCGGGCGACCTGGTCGCGGAAGCGGGCCACGCGATCGGCCACGAAGGCGGTGTCGAAGTCGTTGTAGGAATACATGTCTTACAGCCCTGCGGATTTGCCGGTTTCGGTGATGGAGGGGCCGTCGCGGCGCAACGCCTCGCGCAGGTGCAACGGTTCGGGGCCGTGCGGGCCCCGGCGCACCTCGGCGAGGTAGGCGCCGACGACGCGGTCGCGCTGCGCCGTGGCCTCGAGCAGGCGGAGCTGCGCATGGGCCTCCTCCTCGATCAGTTCGGCCTCGTGCATGTCGCGGGTCCAGCGGTCGTCAGGTGTCAGCCAGACGGTATCGCCCTCCAGCAGGGCGTTGGCGGTGACGACGCGGGGGGTGAAGGGGCGGCTCATGGCATGGTCTCCAGAAGCGGGGGCGAAAGGGCGGCCTGCGCGGCATGCGGCGCAAGCCCGTAAAGGATCAGGGCCGGGCCGGCTGGCGCGGCATCGGCCAGGGCCGTGGCAAGCGCGCCCAGCGTGGTGGCGATGGTGCGGGCCTCGGGCAGGCTGGCATTCTCGACCACGGTGACGGGCGTGGCGGGATCGGCGCCGTGCATCATCAGGCGGCCTTGCAGGAAACGCGCGGCGCGCTTGCCCATGTATATGCCCGCCACCTCGCCGGGCCGGGCCAGCGCGCGCCAGTCCTGCTCGGCAAAACCCGCCGCATCATGCGCGGTCAGCAGGCGCAGGCCGGAATTGCGCCCGCGGCGCGTCAGGCTTTGGCCGATCTGCGCGGCGGCGGCGGAGGCGGCGGTGACGCCGGGCATGACCTGCCAGGCGATGCCGGCGGCGGCCAGTGCTTCGGTTTCTTCGTCGAGCCGGGCAAAAACCGACGGATCGCCGGCCTTCAGCCGCACCACCGCGCGGCCCGGTCGCGCCTCGGCCAGCAGCAGCGCGTTGATGTCGTCCTGCGCGGTGGAGGTGCCAAACCCCTGCTTGCCGACGTCGATCAGCACGGCCTCGCGCCGGGCAAGCTCGAGGATCGCCGGCGGCACGAGGCGATCGTGCAGGACCACGTCGGCGGTATCGAGCGCCTTGCGCGCCTTGAGCGTCAGCAGATCGGGATCGCCGGGCCCTGCACCGACGAAGGTGACGCTGGCCGGCGCGGGCGTGGCCGTGCGATGGGCCTCCAGCAGCGCCGCGGCGGCCTGCGGCACTGCCGCGAGCCCGTTTTCGGCGATGGTCCGGGGGCCGGTCCGCAGGTAGAAATCGGCCCAGAAGGCACGCCTTGCCCCACCGGGGGCCAGCGTTGCGGCCGCCGCGCGCAGGCCCCGGCCGATCCGCGCCAGCGCCCCAAGGCTGGCCGGCAGCCGCTCTTCCAGATCAGCCTTGATCTGGCGGGCCAGCACCGGGGCCGCGCCCTCGGTCCCGATCGCCACGACAACCGGGTCGCGGTCGACGATGGCGGGGGTGATGAAGGCGCTATCCTGAAGATTATCGACGATGTTGACCAATGCGCCGTCCACGCGCGCAAGGCTGGCCACGCGGGCGTCCTCGGCCGGGTCTTCAGTGGCGGCATAGGCGAGTACGGCGCAAAGCGCATCACCCGGTCCAAAGGCCCGCGCCACCAGCCGCAACCGCCCCTCTTTCGCGAGACGGTGGATGTCTGGGCTGGCATCGCGGGCAAAGACCGTCAGCTGCGCCTCGGTCTTGAGCAGAAGGCGCAGCTTTGCCAGTGCCGTCTCGCCACCGCCGGCCACGACGACGCGCCGCCCCGCGACGGCCAGGAAGATGGGAAAGTGACGCATCGGTATCCCCGTGAAAACCTGCCCCATGATAGAATATTGTTCTGGTATTTGGCCATTCCATGCGCCAGAAAAGGACAAATGTTCTAGCTTGGCGCGAAGCCGGAACGCCTATTCCGGTTTTGAAAGGATCCACGAATGGCTGTCCGTATCGACGAGATGGATCGGAAAATCCTGTCCGAGCTTCAGCAGGATGCAGCCCGCTCTCTGGACGAGATCGCGGCTGCCGTGGGCTCGTCCAAGACGCCGGTCTGGAACCGGATTCGCAAGTTGCGCACGGCCGGGGTGATCGGGCCGCAGGTGGTGCGGCTGGACGCCGAGGCGCTGGGGTTCGAGGCCTGTTTTTTCGTGTTGATCCGCACCTCCGAACACGAGCCGGAATGGCAGCGCCGTTTCCTTCAGGCGCTGCAGGATCGCCCCGAGGTGCAGGAGGCGCACCGGTTGGCGGGCGATATCGATTACATCCTGAAGGTGCGGGTGAAGAACGCCCGCGCCTATGATGCCTTCTATCAGGCGCTGATCTCGGAGGTGCGGGTGCACAACGTCACGGCGCTTTTGTCGATGGAAGAAATCAAGTCGACGCTGGCGCTGCCGCTTTAGCGCGCGGGGGGCTGTCTGCCCCCCGCGACCCCCCGAGAGTATTTCCGGCCAGAAGAAAGGGCTTAGCGCGTGACCATCAGGCGCTCGAGGCCATGGAAATGGTAGACATTGGCATAGCGTGGCGCCTCGGCCAGTTGCAGGTCGGGGCAGCGGGCGAAGAGCGCCTGCAGGGCCAGCGTGATTTCCAGCCGGGCGAGCGGGGCGCCCACGCAGAAATGGATACCGCCACCGAAGCTGGTGTTCTGCGGGCCCTTGCGCGCCGGGTCGAAGCGAGCAGGATCGGGGTAGGCGGCCGGGTCGCGGTTGGCGGCGGCGAGCAGGCAGGCAACCTGGTCGCCACGCTTGAAGTCATGGCCGAAGAGCGTGACATCCTCGTAGACCCAGCGGGTGAACATGTGCAGCGGCGGGTCGTGGCGGATCACCTCTTCGACGACCGCCTCGTCGATGGCGGTGAACCCCTCGCGCAGCAAGGTCGCCACCCCGTTACCCAGCGTGTGCACTGTGGCCTCGTGGCCCGCGTTCAACAGCAGGATGCAGGTGGTGATCAACTCGTCGGTGGTCAGCTTTTCGCCGGCCTCTTCGGCGGCGATAAGCTGGGTGATCAGGTCGTCGCCCGGCGCGCGACGCTTCTCGGCGATGTAGCCGGTGATGAAGGCGGTGAAGGCTTGCGTCGCGGCGACGGCGGCCTCTTCCTCGGCGCGGGTGCGACGGGCCTGATACATCCCGACCATCGCATTCGACCATGCCAGTAGGTCGTCAGCGCGGTCCTCCGGCACGCCCAGAAGGCGGCAGATGATGATGACCGGCAGCGGCCGGGCGAAGGCATCGAGCAGGTCGAACGGGCCGCCTTGCGGGAAACGGTCAATCAGATCATGGGCTAGCCGGGTAATCTCGGGGCCAAGTGCCACGATTCGGCGCGAGGTGAAGGCGCGCAGCACCAGCGCGCGCAGCCGGGTATGGCGGGGCGGTTCCAGTTCCAGCATCGAATGCGCCTCGACCGCATAAAACGGGGCGAGGTGCGGCGGGATCGCGGGCACGATGTCCGGCGGCGCCTCCCGCCCCAGCCGACGGTCCCGCAAGAGCGCGCTGACGGCTCGGTGCGACGTGGCGCAAGGCATGCCGTAATCGTCCCAGAAGAACAGGTCACCGCCGGCACGGGCCCGGTCGTAGAACGGATAGGGGTCTTGCACGAAGGCCGGATCGGTCGGTGATTGAGAGAGCGTCAGCATGGCCGCGACCATGCCGTCTGGGCGCTGGTATTTGCAAGCCGTGCCTTGCTAGATTGCCGCCATGAGACGCGTGCTTGCCCATCCGGCCCTGGCCATCTTCGGCTATCTCGCCTTCGTGGCGCTGCTAGCCGGCGGCGTGGGGCGCTTTGGCTATGTCGCGGCGTTGGAGCAATTGGTACGGCGGGGCGATTCCGACCTTGCTCTGGCCTCGGACCGGTTGACCAGTGAATTGCAGCGCTACCGCGAACTGGCGGTGCTGATGGCCGATCACCCGGCGCTGCGCCCGCTGGTCGAGGGTGGGACCGACAGGGGCGCGGCAAGCGACCTTCTGGTCAGGGTGGCGGACATGACGGGCTCGCTCGACATCGTATTGGTGGCAGCAGATGGCACGCCGCTGGCCGCCGCGCGCGGCCCTGTCGCCGGCAGTCTTGCCGACGCTCCCGAAGTTCGCCGGGCAATGGACGGCGCGCTGGGGGTGGGGCACGGCTTTGATGCAGGCTATGGTCGCCGGACCTTCCGCTTTGCCGCGCCCGTCTTTTCAGAGGCTGGGCCCGTTTCGGGTGCCGTCGTGGTGTCTGTCGATGCCGAGGGGGTCGAGGCAGTGTCGCGCGGTGATCGTCCGGCGATCTTCTTCACCGACGCCGCGGGGGTGGTGTTCCTGTCGAATCGGTCGGAACTGCTTTACCGCAGCCGTGCGGCGGGCCCCGCACTGGCCGAGGCGCTGCGCGAAGTGCCCCCCGACCGGCTGACCCCGTTCGTCGCCCATCGCGATGCGGTGGTGGCGGGGCACGAAATCTGGGATGTCGCGGGTGGGCCCTACCTGCCGACCCGTGCGCTGCACCTGACGCGCGATCTGCCGGTCATCGGGATGACGGCCGAGGCGCTGATTGACGTCGCGCCTGCGCAGCGCCTTGCGCAGCTTCAGGCCGCGTTGACGGCGGCGCTTTGTCTTGTCTTCGGCGCCGCCCTCTTTCTTGCGTTGGCACGGCGGCGCACGCTGGCGCAGGCCAATGCCCAACTTGAACGCCACGTCGCAGATCGCACCGCCGCGCTCAGCCGCGCCAATGCCGATCTGCGCCGCGAGGTTGCCGAACGGACCGCTGCGCAAGCGGCGCTGACCAAGGCACAGGCCGATCTGGTGCAGGCGGGCAAGCTTTCGGCGCTGGGCCAGATGTCGGCAGGCATCAGCCACGAGTTGAACCAGCCGCTGATGGCGATCCGGTCCTTTGCCGAAAATGCCGAGGCGTTTCTGGCCCGTGGCCGGGCCGATGCGGCGGCGGGCAACCTTGCCCGCATCTCAGAACTGGCGCGGCGGATGGGGCGGATTATCCGCAACCTGCGCGCCTTCGCCCGGCAGGAAAGCGAACCGCTGTCGGATGTCGATCTTGTCGCGGCGGTGGAGGCCGCTGTCGAGATGGCCGCCTCCAAGGCGCGTCAGTCGCAGGTGACCGTCCACTGGACGCCGCCCGACGCGCCAGTGATGGTACGTGGTGGCGAGGTGCGGCTGGGGCAGGTCGTGCTGAATCTCGTTTCCAACGCGATCGACGCGATGGAAGGCGCCACGCGGCGTGAGGTCAGCATCGCCATCGCCCAGTCCGGCCCCCGCGTTGAATTGTCGGTGCGCGATACCGGTCCGGGTATCGCCGAACCCGAGAAGATCTTTGACCCGTTCTATACCACCAAGGAGGTCGGCGCCGCCGAGGGCATGGGGCTGGGCCTGTCGATCTCCTATGGCCTTGTGCAAAGCTTCGGCGGTGCGATCCGCGGTCGCAATGCGCCGGGCGGCGGGGCGATCTTCACGGTCGAGCTTGACGCCGCCCCCGAGAGGAAAGCCGCATGACCCCGACCGCCCGCGCCTTTGCCTTGCAAGTATCCTCGGGGGGGAGGCCCCGGCACGGGGCCGGGGGGGCAGACAGCCCCCCTCGCGCCGCCCTGCGGCGCGTCCGCCGCTGCGCGGCGCGGGCCTTCAGGTCCGCGCGCCCTCGCCCCCGCCGCGTCCGGGTCGCGCGATGACCCGGCGTGTGCTGCTTGTCGATGATGACCGCGAGGTGCGCGAGGCGCTGGGCCAGACGCTGGAACTCGCCGATCTCGACCCGGTGCTGGCGGGGTCCTTCATCGAGGCCAAGGACCTGATCGATGCACGTTTCGATGGCGTCGTGCTGAGCGATATCCGTATGCCCGGGCGCGACGGTTTCTTTCTGCTCGACCATGTCCGCGAGATCGACCCCGATCTGCCCGTCATTCTGCTGACCGGCGAAGGTGACATCCCGATGGCCGTGCGGGCGATGGGGGCGGGCGCGCATGGTTTCCTCGAAAAGCCCTGCGCACCCTCCGATCTGGTTGCGGTGGTAGAAAAGGCACTCAAGGCCCGCGCGCTGGTGCTGGAAAACCGCCGCCTGCGGCAGGAGGTGGAAACCGGCGATGCGGCAGCGCGGATGCTTTTCGGCCAGTCGCGGCTGGCGGCCAGCCTGCGCGACCAGGTTCGTGCGGTGGCCCGCGCAGGGGCCGAGGTGCTGATCCTTGGCGAAGCGGGGTCGGGCACGCCCAAGGTGGCCGAAGTCATCCACCTGCTGTCGGCCGCAGCACGCCGCCCCTTCGTGAAACGTGCGGCTGCCGGCCTGACCCCCGAGGCGCTGGAGGCCGCGCTTGCAGATGTCAAGGACGGCACGCTTTACATCGACGAGGTCGGCACGCTGCCCGCAGCGGTGCAGTTCGCCCTGCTGGACCGGCTGGAAAGCGGCATGGCCGTGCGGGTTCTGGCCGGCAGCACGCAGAACATCGACGCAGAGGTCGCGGCCGGGAGGTTCTCTGCCGAACTCTTCTATCGGCTGGACCTGATGCGGGTGCGCATTCCGTCTTTGCGCGAGCGGACCGAGGATATTCCGGTTCTCTTCCGCCACTACGTTGCCCAGGCCTGCGAACAGGCCAACATCGCCGAGCCAGAGATTGGCCCCGAGGTTATCGCTCGGCTGATGGCGCAGGACTGGCCCGGCAATGCCCGGGCGCTGATGAATGCCGCGATGCGCTTTGCTCTGGGTCTGGGCGAGGCTGACCAATCCGAGGGGCTGGGGTTGGCCGAACAGATGGCGCGGGTCGAACGCTCGTTGCTGATCGGGGCACTCAGGCGCCACGGTGGGCGCGCAGGAGAAACGGCGCTGGCGCTGAAGTTGCCGCGCAAGACCTTCTACGACAAGCTTGCCCGCCACAACATCAAGCCAGAAAGCTACCGCACACCATGACCGATGCTCCCGTCCGCCGCGGACGCGCCGCGCGCCAGTCGGCGCCAACCGCACGGCAGGCCGATTACCGGCGCCTTGCCAATCCGTTCCGCCCGCAGGAGGTTTTTTCGGCCGACGCCGTGGCAGCATTGCATTCCAGCGCGCTCGACGTGCTGGAAAACCTCGGACTGTCGATCCTTCTGCCCGAGGCGCGCGAGGTTCTGGCACGTGCCGGCGCGCGGGTGGACGAAGACATGGTTTTCATCGGGCGCGATATCGTCGCCGAGGCGCTGCGCACAGCACCGGGGGCCATGCGGATGCGCGCGCCAAATCCCGCGCGCGAGGTCGATTATGCGCCCGGCTCTTTGATCTTCACGGCCGCGGGCGGCTGTCCCAATGTCTTCGATCATGAGCGTGGCCGTCATCCCGGCTCGGAAGAGACCTTCCGTGACGCGGTCAAGCTGGTGCAAAGCTTTGACGTGCTGCACAAGATGCCCGTCGCGCCGGAACCGCAGGACGTGCCCTTGCACCTGCGCCACCTCGTCACCCTGCAGGCGCAGCTGGAACTGGGTGACAAGCCGCTGACGGTCTATGCCCGCGGACGCGCGCAATTGCGGCAATGCTTCGACGTGATCCGCGAGGCATTGGACCTGTCGGATACGGACTGGACCGACGGGTTCTGGGTGTCGACCGTGATCAATTCGAACTCGCCGCGCAGGCTGGATGGGCCGATGGCGCAAGGCATCCTCGATTTCGCGCGCGAGGGGCAGATGACCATCATCACGCCGTTCTGCCTTGCCGGCGCGATGGCGCCGGTGACGGTGGCGGGCGCGTTGGTGCTGCAGCATGCCGAGGCGCTGGCCGGTATCACGCTGGCGCAGATGGCCCGCCCCGGTGCGCCTGTCAGTTATGGCGGCTTTTCCTCGAACGTGGACATGAAATCGGGCAGTCCCGCCTTCGGCACGCCCGAGCACATGAAGATGCAGCTGGGCGCGGGCCAGTTGGCACGCCATATCGGTCTGCCGTGGCGTTCGGCCGCGGGATCGGCATCGAATGCCGCCGATGCGCAGGGCGCGCATGAAAATATCATGGGTCTATGGGGGGCCGTGATGGGCGGTGCCACGCTGGTGATCCACGCCGCCGGCTGGCTGGAAGGTGGGCTGACCTTCGGCTTTGAAAAGATGATCACCGATCTGGAGGCATTGCAGACAGTGGCAGAGCTTTGCACCCGTCCCGAGGAGGATGAGGCCGCGCGCGCCTACGAGGCCATCGCGGGGGTGCCGCCGGGTGGCCATTTCTTTGCCAGCCCGCACACGATGGAGCGTTTCGACAAGGCCTTCTACGCGCCGCTGGTGGCTGACCTGTCAAATCATGGCAACTGGATACAGGCAGGCGCCCAGACCGCCGAGACTCGGGCGACCGCGATCTGGCAGCGGGTGCTGGCCGAGTTCAAGCCGCCTGCCGGCGCCGAAGAGCGGGCCGCACGCGTCGCACCGCTGATCGCCCGGTTGACGGCAGCGCGCGGTGCCGCACCGATGACGGAGTCGTGAGTGCGGTGTGTGGATTCCCGCACTGTTAGCGGAAACGGCTGTGTGAAAATCCGCTCGTTGCTGCGCTGCCGCATGGTGACTATTTCTGCGGCATGTCGTCAACTATCAGAAACTAATTGGAAAAACCCCCTCAATCGGGATGACCGACTTTGTGCTTGCCGCAAAGTCAGGCAGTTCGACAACTGGTCGTCGTGCGCCGCTTGCGGTGGACCCGATAAAGTCTTGAGGGAGGAGACCCCGATGAAATTCAATTTTGCGCTGGCCGCTGCGGCTGCCGTGGTAATGGCTGCCGGTGTGGCCCAGGCCGATCCGACGAAATGCGATCCCGGCGAGATCGTCGTCAAGTTCAGCCATGTCACCAACACTGACAAGCACCCCAAGGGCATCGCTGCCGAGCTGCTGAAGACCCGCGTCAACGCCGAGATGGACGGCGTGATGTGCATGGAGGTCTATCCCAACTCGACGCTTTACACCGACGAGCAGGTGATCGAGGCGATGCTGCGCGGCGACGTGCAACTGGCCGCGCCTTCGCTGTCGCTCTTCGAGTCGATCACCAAGGCCTACCGCCTGTTCGACCTGCCCTTCATGTTCAAGAACATCGATGCCGTCGACGCCTTCCAGGCCTCCGAGGCCGGCCAGAACATGAAGAACGCGATGCAGCGCCGCGGCATCCAGGGTCTGGAATTCTGGCATAACGGGATGAAGGAAATCTCGGCCAACAAGCCGCTGATCAGCCCGTCTGACGCCAATGGCCTGAAGTTCCGCGTGCAGCCGTCCGACGTGCTTGTCGCGCAGTTCGAGGCGCTGGGCGCGATCCCGCAGGCGATGTCGTTCTCTGAAGTCTACGGCGCGCTGCAGACCGGCGTTGTCGACGGGCAGGAGAACACATGGTCCAACATCTACGGCCAGAAGTTTTACGAAGTGCAGGACGGCATCACCGAAACCAACCACGGCATCATCGACTACCTGGTGATCTCGTCGGTGGACTTCCTCAACAGCCTTCAGCCCGAGGTCCGCGATCAGTTCCTGCAGATCCTGCATGAAGTCACCGTGACGCGGAACGCTGAATCGACCCGCGTGAACGAGGAAGCCAAGCAACTGATCGTCGACGCCGGCGGCGTGATCCGCGAACTGACGCCCGAACAGCGTCAGGCCTGGGTCGATGCGATGAAGCCCGTCTGGGCCAAGTTCGCCGATCAGGTTGGCCAGGACAACATCGACGCCGCGCAGAAGATCAACGACAGCATGTAAGCTGGCGCTGCGCGCAAGCATGGGGTGCGGCCCGGTGGCACGGCGCTACCGGGCCGCACCTGCCTGACAAAACGGGGGGGCGGGCAGATGGCCGGCAAATGGGAACCGCAAACGGGCCTTGGTCGTGTGGTCGACAAGTTCGAAGAGAACGCCATAGCCGTCATACTTGGCCTGATGACGCTTTTGACCTTCGTCAACGTCGTGCGTCGCTACGTCTTCAACACCAGCCTGATCTGGAGCCTCGAAGTGGTTCTGGTGCTGTTTTCGTGGCTGGTGCTGTTCGGCATTTCCTACGGCTTCAAGGTGACGGCGCATCTTGGTGTTGATGCTGTCATCAATATCGTCCCGCGCCGCTGGGCAAGGTTTCTTGGCGTGTTGGCAGCACTGGTCTGCCTTGCCTATGCCCTGCTGATTTTCAAGGGCGCGTGGGATTACTGGGCCCCCTTTGCCGACCTGCCGCCGACCAAGGGGCGCTGGCTGCCCACCGGCATCGACTGGACCGCGCGATCGACCTCGTATTTCGAGACCGACCAGATCCCGATGCCGGGCTTCCTGAGTTTTCTGGCCGACTGGATCAATTACGGCGAGGCCTATGACAAGATGCCCCGCACGATCCCCTACATGATCCTGCCGATCGGTGCGGCGCTGCTGCTGTTTCGGATCGCGCAGGTCAGCCTTCGGCTGATCCTCGGGCGGCAAGACAGCCTTATCGTCAGCCACGAGGCCGAAGACGCGGTCGAGGAAGTGGCCGCCATGAACCGGGAGTCCTGAGATGGATGTCGTCCTGCTTTTCGTGATGATCGTCGCACTGCTGATGATCGGTGTGCCGATCGCGGTCAGCCTTGGCCTGTCGTCCATCATTTTCCTGCTGGCCTTTTCCAATACCTCGCTCGGCACGGTGGCGCAGTCGCTCTATCAGGCGATGGCGGGGCATTACACGCTGCTGGCAATCCCGTTCTTCATCCTTGCCTCGTCGTTCATGTCGACGGGCGGGGTGGCGAAACGGATCATCCGCTTTGCCATCGCCTGCGTGGGCCACCTGCAGGGCGGGCTGGCTATCGCAGGCGTGCTGGCCTGCATGATGTTCGCGGCCCTGTCGGGGTCTTCGCCCGCGACGGTGGTCGCCATCGGCTCGATCGTGATCGCGGCGATGCGGCAGGCGGGCTATTCGCGCGATTTCGCCGCCGGTGTCATCTGCAACGCGGGCACGCTGGGTATCCTGATCCCGCCGTCGATCGTCATGGTCGTTTATGCCAGCGCCACCGACGTGTCGGTCGGGCGGATGTTTCTGGCTGGCGTGGTGCCGGGGATCGTGGCCGGCCTGATGTTGATGGTGGCGATCTACGTCTTCGCGCGCCTGCGCCGGATGCCAAAGGGCGAGTGGAAGGGCTGGGGCGAGGTTTATTCGGCCGGGCGCGACGCATTCTGGGGGCTGATGCTGATCGTGATCATCATGGTGGGCATCTATGGTATTCCCGGCGTGACGGGGGGCATTTTCACGCCAACCGAGGCGGCAGCGGTTTCTGCCGTCTATGCCTTCATCGTGGCGAACTTCGTCTATCGCGACATGGGGCCACTGAAGGGCCGGCCGTTGTTGCCGGGTGCCGCGGCGGACCGGGCGCTTCTGGGCCTGCGGATGGTGGGCGTTGCCGTGGTCGTGGTGCTGACGGCGCTTGGGATCTGGGCGATCCTGGGGTCATCCGGACCGGCGCTGGGGTTTCTGACCGGCGTCGGCCTGCCTGCCATCGGCATGGCGGCGGTGCTGGGCCTTGCCTTTTACGGTATCGCCGGGGCCGGACAGGCGCAGACCGCAAGGGTGGGCGGCGCCGGTCTGGTGGCACTTGCCGCGCTGGTCCTGCCGCAGGCCTTTCCGTTTGCGCAGGGCTCGCTTCTGAGTTTTGCCATCGCAAGTGGTTTTGGCGCGCGGCTGATCGGCGCGGTGCTGGCATTGGTGGTGTCGTTCGGGTTCGCCTACGTCATCCTTGGCCTGTTTTCCAAGCCTGCGATGCTGCTGGCGCGGGCTGGCACAGGTCTTGGCCCCGCTTTGACCGAGGGCGGCGGCGCGGTCTTTGCCGGTCTGCCGCGGATGCTGGGCGTGCTCTGGCACGAGGATACCCGGCGCACCCTTTTCGACGCGGCCAAGTTGACGATGACGCTGATGTTCATCATCGCCAACGCGCTGATCCTTAAACAGGTTCTGACCGATCAGCAGGTGCCGCAAAAGGTGGCCGAAAGCATGCTGGCCGCGGGCCTTGGTCCGGTGATGTTCCTTGTCGTGGTCAACGTGATCCTGCTGATCGGCGGACAGTTCATGGAGCCCTCGGGCCTGATCGTGATCGTGGCGCCGCTGGTCTTTCCGATTGCCGTCAGCCTCGGGATCGATCCGATCCATCTGGGCATCATCATGGTGGTGAACATGGAGATCGGGATGATCACGCCGCCGGTGGGGCTGAACCTGTTCGTGACCTCCGGCGTTGCGGGCATGCCGATCATGGCGGTTGTCCGCGCGGCGGCGCCGTTCCTGGCCGTGCTCTTCGTCTTCCTGATCCTGGTCACCTACGTGCCGTTGCTGTCGACGTGGCTGCCGACGCTGGTGATGGGGCCGGAAGTGCTGGTGAAGTAGGGCCGGGGGGCCAGCCCCCCGGCACCCCCCGGAGTATTTCGGGCCAGAAGAAGGGTCAGGCGTTTTCGAGCGCGGTGATGATCGGCGAGAAATCGGCCGTCGTCAGGCTCGCGCCGCCGACGAGCGCACCATCGACATCGTCCACGGCAAAGATCTCGGCCGCGTTCGTGCCTTTGACCGAGCCGCCGTACAGGATGCGAAATCCCTCGGCCGCGGCGCCGAAGCGGGCTGTCAGCCTTTCGCGGATGAAACCGTGCACCTCGGCGATCTGGGCGGTGGTGGGCACCTTGCCGGTGCCGATGGCCCAGACCGGTTCATAGGCGATGACGCAGTTCTCAGGCGTTGCGATGTCAGGCACCGAACGGTCTAGCTGGGTGCCGACGACCGTGAGCGTCGTGCCCGCCTCACGCTCGGTCAGCGTCTCGCCGATGCAGATGACCGAGATCAGTCCGGCCGCTTCGGCGGCGATGGCCTTGGCGCGGACATCGGCATCCGTCTCGTGGTGGTCGGCGCGGCGCTCGGAATGGCCGAGGATGACATAAGTTGCCCCGGCATCTGCCAGCATGGCAGCGGCAATGTCACCGGTATGGGCGCCGTGGGTCTTGGCGTGGCAATCCTGGCCGCCAAGGGCCAGAGGATGGGTTTTCTTGGCCCAGTTCATCTGCGCGATCAAGGTGGCGGGGGGACAGATCAGCAGGTCGACCTTCGGGTCGGGATGGGCGGCGCTGAGAGCGGCGACCTCGGCCAGAGCGGCCTTGGCGGTGCCGTTCATTTTCCAGTTACCGGCGGCAAGCTTGCGCGGACGTGTCATGGCCTTCTCCCTGTTGGCTGTCCCTGTCCTAGCGGGCTGGACGGCGTCGGAAAAGGGCGGCCTACCCCTTGGCGGTCAGCTTTTCGTCGAACTTGATCGATTCGCCGCAGCCGCAGGCCTCGACGACGTTCGGGTTCTTGAACTTGAACCCCGATTCCAGCAGCGATGTTTCGTAGTCGATCTCGGTGCCGAAAAGGAACATCTGCGCCATCGGTGCGATCATCACCCGCGCGCCGTCCTGCTCGATGACCTCGTCCAACGGGTCGATCTCGGCGGCATAGTCCATGGTATATTCCATGCCAGCGCAGCCGCCCTTCTTGACGCCGATGCGCAGTCCCTTGTGACCGTCGCGCGCCATCAGCCGGGCGATCTGGGTTGCCGCGCGCGGGGTCATGCTGACGGCCTGTTTTCCGGGAATGCCGAACATCACATGAACCCCAGTTCCAGCCGCGCCTCGTCCGACATCATGTCCATGCCCCATTGCGGCTCGAAGGTCATATGGACATCAACCTGTTTCACGCCGGGCAGCGGTTCCACTGCGTCGGCGACCCATCCGGGCATCTCGCCGGCCACGGGACAGCCGGGCGCGGTCAGCGTCATGGTGATGTTGACCGCGTTTTCGTCGTCGATGGCGATGGTGTAGACAAGGCCCAGATCATAGATATTGACCGGGATCTCGGGGTCATAGACGGTGCGGCAAGCCCCGACCACGGCATCATAAAGCGGGTGATCGGTCGACGAGGGCGCGATCAGCGGGGTGCCTTCGGGCTGGGCTGCGGGCGAAAAATTGGTATCAGTCGAGGTCATGCGCGGCTCCGGAACATTCCTGAGTGAACATATAGGGAATGGGGCGGGCAGGTAAAGGGCAGCGTGTTGCGCCATCCTGCCGGCAAGCAGGCAAGACGGCAGCGGAACGGGAGTGCGGCAGATGACGGAACGGCAGGTTCGGGTGACTGCCCCGGCGATGCGGACCTATCGCGGCGGGCTGACTACACCCGAACGATGGGCGACGTGGACACCGCGGGCCGGCGACATTCTCGTCTGCACACCGCCGAAATCCGGCACGACCTGGACCCAGACGATGCTGGCAATGTTGCTGCATGGTGGTCCCGATCTGCCCGACAAGGTGGGCGCGCTGTCGCCTTGGGTCGATTCCGCGCTGGGCGAGGCGGCGGAGGTGACGCGCCGTCTGGCCGCGCAGACCGGCCGCCGCGTGGTCAAGACCCACACGCCGGCCGATGGTTTTCCGGTCTGGGAGGGGGTGACGGTGGTGGCGATCTATCGCCATCCGCTGGATGTCTTCTTCTCGCTGCGAAAACACGCGGTCAACATGAAGCAACCCGAAGATCACCCGATGCGCCTGCCCGTCGCGGCCTCGCTCGATGCGTTCCTGACGGGGCCGGCCGAGCCTGACAACTTCGACCGTGACACGCTGGCGACCGTGGTGTGCCACTATGCCCAGACGGCGCTGTCGGGGCGGGTGCCGGGATTGGTAAAGTTGCATTACGCCGACATGGTCGCGGATCACCACGCGGCGCTGCGCAATTTGGCTGCGGGCGTCGGGCTTCAGGTAAGCGAGGCAGTGATCGACAGGATCGCCGCCGCGACCGACATTGCCGCGATGCGCGCCAAGGCGACCGAGTTTGCCCCGGAGGGCGGCACGGGGCTGTGGGCCAGCGACGCGGCGTTCTTCGATTCGGGCGGCGCGGGCAAGTGGCGGGGGCAAGTCACCGATGAGGCACTGGCGCGCTATCGCGAAAGGTTCGCAGTGCTCCTGCCCGACCCGGCGGCGCGCGCTTGGCTGGAGTGGGGCGAGGGTGCGCTTGGCAAGGACGCCTGAACCGCGGTAGAGGGCGGGCCTTGCAAGGGGACGCGCATGACCGGCTTTTCATTCGATCTGACAGCAACCGACGGCACGGCGCGGACCGGTGTCATTCACACCACGCGTGGCGATATCCGGACGCCGGCCTTCATGCCCGTCGGCACCGCCGGCACCGTCAAGGCGATGCTGCCAGAAAGCGTCCGCGCCACCGGGGCCGACATCCTGTTGGGCAATACCTATCACCTGATGTTGCGGCCGGGGGCCGAGCGGGTGGCGCGGCTGGGCGGCCTTCACAACTTCATGAACTGGGACCGTCCGATCCTGACCGATTCGGGTGGCTTCCAGGTGATGAGCCTGGCGGAGTTGCGCAAGCTGACCGAAGAGGGCGTGACCTTCCGCAGCCATATCGACGGGGCGCGGCATGAACTGACGCCGGAACGCTCGATGGAAATCCAGCGGCTGCTGGGCAGCGACATCGTGATGTGCTTCGACGAATGCCCCGCGCTGCCCGCCGACGAGGCCCGCGTGGCCGAAAGCATGCGCCTGTCGATGCGCTGGGCGCAGCGCAGCCGCGATGCCTTCGGCGACCGGCCGGGGCATGCCCTTTTCGGCATCCAGCAGGGCGGCGTGACGCAGGAGTTGCGCGGCGAAAGTGCCGAGGCGCTGAAGGCAATTGGCTTTGAAGGCTACGCCGTGGGCGGCCTTGCGGTGGGCGAGGGGCAGGAGGCGATGTTCGGCGTGCTGGATTATGCGCCGGGGATGCTGCCTGCGGACAAGCCGCGCTACCTGATGGGCGTGGGCAAGCCCGACGACATCGTCGGTGCCGTGGCGCGTGGCATCGATATGATGGATTGCGTGCTGCCCTCGCGCTCGGGCCGGACCGGGCAGGCCTTTACACGGCACGGCGTGGTCAACATCAAGAACGCGCGCCACCAGGACGATCCGCGGCCCTTGGACGAGGCCTGCACCTGCCCGGCCTGCCGCAACTACAGCCGCGCCTACCTGCACCACGTCTTCCGCGCGGGCGAGATCATCTCGTCGATGCTGCTGACTTGGCATAACCTGCACTACTATCAGGAACTGATGCAGGGGATGCGCGACGCGATCGCCGCCGGGCGGTTCGCCGCCTTCGAGGCGGCGTTCCATGCCCAGCGGGCCGAGGGGGATATTGATCCGTTGTAACGGCTAGCCGCCGCCGTGGGGGACGGGCCGGGCGACCGGGCGCAGCGCGTCTGGCGGCGGTTGCAGCGCGACCAGATCGTGCCGGGGCGGCAGCGCGGGGGGTGTCATCTGGCCCTGAAGCGCGAAGGGCGCCAGTGGCAGCAGCATCAGCATGATGCGCCAGCGTTGCAGCACGAACAGCCCGAAACCCAATAGCACCAGCAAGATCGCACCGCCCACCATCGCGCCCTCGGGCGTGCCGGGCTGGGCCCGGTGCAGCGTGCCGCTGCCCAGCGCCACCAGCGTCAGACCCGACAGCCG
This sequence comes from Limimaricola sp., assembly GCF_016125575.1. Lineage (GTDB taxonomy): Bacteria > Pseudomonadota > Alphaproteobacteria > Rhodobacterales > Rhodobacteraceae > WGLM01. Next base: position 637,990 of record NZ_WGLM01000005.1, on the reverse strand, counting down.
CGAAGGGTTCAGCCAGCGGTTGAAAGGGATCATCGCGCGGCTCTGCGCAATGGCAAAAGGCCGGCACGGCGTGCGCCTTGCGGGGCGGGCAGATGTGGCAAGGCACTCAGCCCGTGATCGTCGCGATCCTCGATCCAGTCGCGCAGGGCAAGGCCAAGGGCCATCTCCCGGTCTTCGATGCGGCTGACTGCACGGCAGCGGTCGGGGCCGAGGGATGTCAGCGACAGCTGCACCATCCGCGTTCGCACACCCTCGGGGCCCATCGTTTCGACCTGATAGCGGCAGCCATGCGGCGCAATTGCTTCGATAAAGCTCAGCACCGCTTCGCGCCCGTCGCTGAAGGTCAGATAGAACGTCTCGGGGTCGTCCGGGTCGCGATTGTAGTCGTGCAGCCGTCCGGTCCAGTAGTCGTCCGGGTGGCCTGCGCCGGGCACCAGCGCCGCCCATGCCGCCGAGGCCGGCATCAGCAGTGTCGCGGTTGCCTGACTGCGGCGGATCAATCGCCATGGCAGCCTGTCGGACCAGCCCCGATCAAGCACCGCGGCCCACAGCCCGGTCATCCCAAGCGCCAGCGGCAGCGCCACGGCCGTCGGGGCGGGCAGGAAGGCCGCGCAAACACAGCCCAAGGCCGGTGCATCGGTCAGCCAGCCAAGGTCGGGCCTGTGGCGCGCCAAGGTCACGGCCAAGACAAGGCCCGCAATCGCGCCGCCCGGAACGGCCCAGAACGGGGCGCCACCAAGCACGACAATGTTTGCGCCCCCCAAAGTGGCCAGCGCAATCCGGCGCCGGTGACGGTTCAGTGGGTCGCGCATCCGCGGCCTCCTGTCATTCTGACACATCGGTGTGAGCCCGGACGACACGGCAATGACCGAACGGGCGTAACAGGACCGGTCTAGGGGCCAAATATGGCCGGTCTCGGGCGAGGGAGGGGCCAGCCTGCGGCCCCTGCCTGACAATTTCAGGCATGCTGGCCCTTGCCGGCGACGCGCGGCCCGGTCAGACTGTTGCGCGAGGGGGCAGCTTGAAACCGCGCCAAAGCGGCACCATTTCTAGCAGCCTGAACAGGAGATGCCACAAGGGTTGCCGATGAGCGGGACCAGCGGGCGTCTTGCCAAGAACAAGGATAAGAGCATGTCAGAGCCTCTCAGCCCGTCGTACCCGGTCCTGCCGTTGCGCGACATCGTGGTCTTCCCGCATATGATCGTGCCGCTTTTTGTCGGGCGCGAGAAATCGGTTCGCGCGCTTGAGGAAGTGATGCAGGACGACAAGCAGATCCTGCTGTCGAGCCAGATTGATCCCGGCGAGGATGACCCCGAAACCAGCGGGATCTACAAGGCCGGCGTGCTGGCCAATGTGCTGCAACTGCTGAAACTGCCCGACGGCACCGTGAAGGTGCTGGTCGAGGGCCAGGCGCGCGTGCGTATCACTGAATTTCTGCCCAACGACGCCTTCTTTGAGGCGCGTGCGGAAGAACTGGACGAGATCGCGGGCGACACCGAAGAAGTGCTGGCGCTGACCCGTTCGGTCGCGCAGGAGTTCGAGCGTTACGCCAAGATCCGCAAGAACATCCCCGAAGAAGCGCTGGCCGCCGTCGGCGAGGCGACCGATCCCGCCAAGCTGGCCGATCTTGTGGCCGGTCACCTTGGGATCGACGTCAAGCAAAAGCAGGACCTGCTTGAGACACTGTCGGTCGCCGAGCGGCTGGAGAAGGTCTATGGCCAGATGCAGGGCGAGATGAGCGTTCTGCAGGTCGAAAAGAAGATCAAGACCCGCGTGAAATCGCAGATGGAGCGGACGCAGCGCGAGTATTACCTCAACGAACAGATGAAGGCGATCCAGAAGGAGCTGGGCGACGGCGAGGATGGCAGCAACGAGATTGCCGAACTTGAAAAGCGCATCTCCGAAGTGAAGCTGAGCAAGGAGGCCCGCGAAAAGGCGGAAGCCGAATTGAAAAAGCTCAAGTCGATGAGCCCGATGAGCGCCGAGGCGACCGTCGTGCGCAATTACCTCGACTGGATGCTGGGCCTGCCGTGGGGTGTGAAGTCGCGCACCAAGAAGGATCTTTTCGCCGCGCAAAAGGTGCTCGACAACGACCATTACGGCCTTGAGAAGGTCAAGGAGCGGATCGTCGAGTATCTTGCCGTGCAACAGCGTTCGGCCAAGCTGAAGGGGCCGATCATGTGCCTCGTCGGCCCGCCCGGCGTCGGCAAGACATCGCTGGGCAAGTCGGTGGCACGTGCCACGGGGCGCGAGTTCATCCGCATCAGTCTTGGCGGCGTGCGCGATGAATCCGAGATCCGCGGCCACCGCCGCACCTATATCGGCTCGATGCCCGGCAAGATCATCCAGGCGCTGAAGAAGGCGAAAACCACCAACCCGCTGATCCTGCTCGATGAAATCGACAAGATGGGGCAGGATTTCCGCGGCGACCCGGCCAGTGCGATGCTGGAGGTGCTTGATCCCGAACAGAACGCAACCTTCGTGGATCACTACCTCGAGGTGGAATACGACCTGTCCAACGTGATGTTCATCACTACGGCGAACTCCTACAACATGCCGGGGCCGCTGCTGGACCGGATGGAGATCATCAGCCTTGCCGGCTACACCGAGGATGAAAAGCGCGAGATCGCCAAGCAGCACCTGCTGCCCAAGGTGATGAAGAACCACGGGCTGAAGGCAAAGGAATTTGCCGTGTCCGACGCCGCGCTGACCGAGATGATCCGCACCTATACCCGCGAAGCCGGGGTGCGGAACCTTGAGCGCGAGCTGGCCAAGATCGCCCGCAAGGCGGTGACGAAGATCGTGCGCAAGGATGTCGTCAAGGTTGAAGTAACGCCCGAGAATCTAGGCGATTTCCTTGGTGTGAAGCGGTTCCGTTATGGTCTGGCCGAAACCGAAGATCAGATCGGTGTCGTGACCGGGCTGGCCTGGACGCAAGTCGGGGGCGAGATCCTGCCGATCGAGGCGTTGCGACTGCCCGGCAAGGGCCGGATGAAGACCACCGGCAAGCTGGGCGACGTGATGAAGGAATCGATCGACGCGGCCAGTTCCTACGTCCGCTCGGTCAGTCCGCAACTGGGGGTGAAGCCCACGGTCTTTGACCGGGTCGACATCCACGTCCACGTGCCTGACGGCGCCACGCCCAAGGACGGTCCAAGCGCCGGCCTTGCGATGGTGACCTCCATCGTCTCGGTTCTGACGCAGATCCCGGTGCGTAAGGACATCGCCATGACTGGCGAGGTCAGTTTGCGCGGCAACGCGATGCCGATCGGCGGGCTGAAGGAAAAGTTGCTGGCCGCGCTGCGCGCGGGAATCAAGACGGTGCTGATCCCGGCCGAGAACGAAAAGGACCTGCCGGAGATCCCCGATAACGTGAAGGAGGGGTTGCAGATCATCCCCGTCAAACACGTCTCGGAGGTGCTGCAGCACGCGCTGGTGCGCCAGCCTGTGCCGATCGAGTGGGATTTCGAGGCCGAGGAGGCCGCTGCGGACAAGCGTCTGGCCGCCGGTTCGGAAGATGTTGCGCCGGCGACGGCGCACTGATCACCACGGTCGCCAAATGAATGAAGAAGGGCGCGCCCCAGCGGGCGCGCCCTTCTTGTTTCTTTCGGGCACCTGTGCGCGATTGTGCCTCAGCCGGGCGTTTTGATCGGGTCGCTTGATCCGCTGGCGATCAGGAGGAACGTGATCAGGATCAGCGGGATGATGATGGCGGCCGACGAGGACGACGCCTTGGTTTCCTGCACGATCGGGGCAGGGGCCATTTCAATGGCGGGGGCCATGCCGCCAGCACTGGCGGAGGTGGCGGCAAGCAGCAGCGCAGAGGCGGCAGCGAAACGTTTCATGGTCGGTCTTCCTTTTTCAAATTGTAACAGTTGATTAGTGGATCGTCTTCATTTCGAGGCCGAGCTTGGCATAATTGACCGCGTAAAAGCCGAACCGTTTTGCAACGGCATCGGGACGAACTTTCAGGACATCCTGCGCCATCACGCCTTCATACTCGGTTGTCCGGCCAATGTAGCGGAAGCGGTAAAGCGGCAACCCGTTATGCGCGGTACCGATCCGCCGGATGTCGGTCTTGAGGCGCTCATCGCTGCCCAGCAGCGGCGTCTCGCCGCCCGAGCGCGATGCCAGGACAATCATTGCCGCGAGGATCAGCGGGATGATGATGGCAGCCGACGAGGACGACGCCTTGGTTTCCTGCACGATCGGGGCGGGGGTCATCTGCACCGCGGGTGCCATACCGCCGGCATTGGCGGCAGTTGCTGCGACAAGCGCGAGTGTCGAGGCAGAGGCGGTGCGTTTCATGACGGTATCCTTTCGTGAAGTCAGTGGATGGTCTTCATTTCCAGTCCAAGTTTGCCGTAATCGACAAGGTAATAGCCAAGCCGCTTGATCACCGCGTCGGGGCGCAGTTGCAGCACGTCCTGCGCCATCACGCCTTCATACACGCGGCGGAACCCACGGTAGCGGAACTGGTAGAGCGGCAGGCCATTCGGCGCGGTGCCGGTGCGACGGATGTCGGTCTTCAGCCGCGCGTCGCTGGGTGCGACATAACCGGTGTCGCTGCTGCGCGAGGCCAGCGCGATCAGCGCAATCAGGATCAACGGGATGATGATGGCGGCCGACGAGGACGAGGCCTTCGTCTCCTGAACGATCGGGGCGGGTTGCATCTGGACGGGCGGCGCCATCCCGCCGGCATGGGCGGCAGAGGCCGTGACGAGGGCAAGGGTCGAGGCAGTGGCGGTCAACTTCATCTTGCGCACCGGGGCTGGGGCCGGTCCGGAATGGCCGGCCATCGCGTCCGAACGTGCCGCGCGAGGCCCCTCCTGTCAAAAGGAATCAGCCCGCCAGGCCTGTTTCACCGCCTGTTGGGGCCGCCGAGGCGCAGTTCGCAGGCACGTGGCCATCTTCTCTTTGCGCGCTTTGCTTTGTTCCGGGCAAGCTTGTAGGGTCCGCGTCAGACACCTGAAGGAGTGACTGATGGCCGCCACCAAGCCCCGCACCAAGGCCGCCGCGGCCAAGGATGACCTGCCCGACGACATGCCGGCGCAAACGCCTTCGGACCCGCAGGACAGCGGCGACGGGGGCGAGGTGCAGGTTCTGCGCGTGAAGGATCTGGTCGAGCGCGCGGCGCTTCGTTCGGGGCAGCGCAAGAATGTGGTCAAACCGACACTCGAGGCGGCGCTGGCCGTGCTGGGTGAGGCGCTGGATGCCGGCGAGACGCTGATTATTCCGCCGCTGGGCAAGATCAAGGTGATCCGCAAGCAGGACACCGCGGGCGGCGCCACGCAGCTGCGATTGCAATTGCGCCGGCCCAAGGCGGTTGCCGCCGTCGCCCCCCTTGCAGAGGTCGACGGGGAAGGCTAAACGACCGCGCATCGGGTGATTAGCTCAGCGGTAGAGCGCTTCGTTCACATCGAAGATGTCAGGAGTTCGAATCTCTTATCACCCACCAGAATTCGCGGACGCACCCCTTGGCGGGTGCGTTTTGCTTTCGCGGGGGCGCGGATGAGCGATTGGCCCGAAATCTATGTGCTGCGCCATGGCCAGACCGAATGGAACCGTCAGGGCCGCTGGCAGGGCGACCTCGATTCGCCGTTGACGCCCGAAGGGCAGGCGCAAGCCGAGGCGATGGGTCGTCTGCTGGCCGATCTGGGCGTGACGCCTGCCAGCCACCACTTTTATACCTCGCCCCTTGGTCGGGCCCGGCGCACCGCGGCGCTGGCGCTGGCCGCCCAGGGTACAAAGGGCAGCGCCATCGAGGATGCCCGACTGCGCGAGATATCTGTCGGTCGCTGGACCGGTCGCACCCGCGACGAGATCGTCCACGAAAGCGGGTTGGCCGCCGACGCCCATTTCCTCGAATTCTACGCCGCCGCACCGGGAGGCGAAAGTTTTGCCGAGATCGCTGGCCGGGCCGAGGCATTTCTGTCCGGTCTGGCCGGACCGGCGGTCGTGGTGACACACGGCATCACCAGCCGTTTCCTGCGTCTTGTCGCGTTGGGCTGGGGGATGGCACGGCTTGCCGAGTTGCCGGGCGGGCAGGGGGTGATCCACCGTGTCCATGCCGGGCGGCACGAAGAACTCGCCCCCTGAATGGGCGACTTGCGCCGTCGCGGAAGGGCGGCTAATGACGCCGGCGCGGGTGGTTAGCTCAGTTGGTAGAGCGCTTCGTTTACACCGAAGATGTCGGGGGTTCGAGCCCCTCACCACCCACCAGATTTCGCGCCGCGTTTTTTGCCTGCGCCGCTTGACGCCGGACCCCCTGCCGCATAGAAGCCGCTTCACGTTCGGTGGCAGCACCGGGCGGCAGACGCGCGGTTGTAGCTCAGTCGGTTAGAGTACCGGCCTGTCACGCCGGGGGTCGCGGGTTCGAGCCCCGTCAACCGCGCCACTGCCTGCCCCTGTCACCGTCGCCCATGCGCGGTTGTAGCTCAGTCGGTTAGAGTACCGGCCTGTCACGCCGGGGGTCGCGGGTTCGAGCCCCGTCAACCGCGCCATTTCAACACATTCCATTTTTGGCATGGATTTCCGTTGCGGGCCGCGATATGGCGGGCGCAGCCAAACGGAGACTGCCCCATGTCCTTTCTCGATCAACTGCCGCTGAACCTGCTGATCATCGCGGCCCTCACGCTGGGCCTCGCGCCCTTCATGCCCGAGCCGCATATCGTCGAGAAGCTGCGGATGCTGTTTTCCGGCACGCTGAGCAGGCCCATCGACATCTTCGACCTGCTGCTGCACGCCACGCCCTGGCTGCTGCTGCTGGCCAAGCTCGGCCGCATCGCGACCGCCGGCTGAGGCCCGGGGGCGGGGGCCATGTCGGCCCCCGCGTCAAGGGTCAGCGGCTGACGGCGTCGAGGATGCGCGCCCAGCTGCGGATGCCCTTGTGAAAGCTGCGCAGATCATACTTTTCGTTGGGCGAGTGCAGCTGGTCATCGTCAAGGCCGAAGCCGACCAGCATCGCATCCATGTCCAGTTCGGTCTTGAAATAGCCCGCGATCGGGATCGATCCGCCCGCGCCGACGAAGGCCGCAGGGCGCGGCCATTCCTCCGACAGCGCCGCGCGCGCCTGCGCGAACATCGGGTTGGCCGTGGACATGACAGAGGCCGGCCCCGCGCCGTGTTCGTGGAATTCCACCGTGCAATCGGCGGGCAGGGCGGCGCGGACCATCGCGCGGAAGTTCTCGCGGATCTTGAACGGGTCCTGCGTGCCCACAAGGCGGAAGCTGATCTTGGCGCGGGCCTGGCTGGGCAGCACCGTCTTGAACCCGGCGCCGGCATAGCCGCCCGCAATACCGTTGACCTCGCATGTCGGGCGCGCCCAGATCATTTCCAGCACCGAACGGCCGGCCTCGCCCGCGGGCACCGAAAGGCCCACGTCGGCGAGAAACGCCTGCGCATCAAAGCCCAGGTCTTCCCACTGAGCCTTCAGCGAATTGGAAAGTTCCGGCACGCCGTCGTAAAAGCCCGGCACGGTAACGCGCCCCGTCTCGTCGTGGAGCGAGGCGATGATGCGCGACAGAACGCGGATCGGGTTGATGGCAGCGCCGCCATAGCTGCCCGAGTGCAGGTCCTTGTCGGGGCCGGTGATCACCACCTCCTCGCCCAGAAGGCCGCGCAGCATGGTGACGATGGCGGGCGTGTCGCGGTCGAAAAGGCCTGTGTCGCAGATCATGGCAAGGTCCGCCCCCAACTCGGCGGCGTTCTCTTGCATGAAGGGGATCAGGCTGGGCGAACCCGATTCCTCTTCGCCCTCCAGAAACACGGTGATCTTGCAGGGTAGGGTGCCATGCACCGCCTTCCAGGCGCGGAACGCCTCGACGAAGGTCATCAGCTGGCCCTTGTCGTCGGCGGTGCCGCGGCCGCGGATGACCTTGCCCTTCGGCGTCTCCTCGATCGCGGGATCGAAAGGCGGGCGATTCCAGAGGTCCAGCGGATCGACCGGCTGCACGTCGTAATGGCCATAGAACAGCAGGTGCGGCGCTCCGGCAGGCCCTTCGTGATGAGCCACGACCATCGGGTGACCGGGTGTCGGCCGCTTGGTCGCGTCAAATCCCAGCCCGGCAAGATCGGCCACCAGCCAGTCGGCAGCGCGGTCGCAATCGGCCTTGTGCGCGGGATCGGTCGAAATCGAGGGGATACGCAGCAGGTCGAACAGGCGGTCCGTGGCCGCGTCCAGATCGGCATCGATACGCTCCAGCACGGAAGCGAGGGCAGGTGTGGCTGTCATGGAAGTCCTTTCCGGGTGGGCCCGGTTTCTTGATTCATGTCAAAGCCAACCTACAAGCGGCTTGCGACAAGTCCAGTCACGCACCTTTGAAATGCTTCCAAAGGAGCGGCAATTTGTAACGTGTTGCCTCGCGCGGGTGACGGCTATATCAGCGGCAACGCCTTGGTGCGGACAGGTTTCGGCCCGTTTCGCCACATGGGAAAGGAAGACCTCGTGGACTACAACGCCACTCTCGACGCCGCGATCGGCAAGTTGCATGCAGAAGGCCGCTACCGCACCTTCATCGATATCGAGCGCAAGAAAGGCCAGTTTCCGCACGCCATCTGGCGCAGGCCCGATGGTACCGAGGCGCCGATTACCGTGTGGTGTGGCAATGACTATCTGGGGATGGGCCAGCATCCGGCGGTGCTGCAAGCCATGCACGAAGCGCTGGATGCCACCGGCGCCGGTTCGGGCGGGACGCGCAACATCTCGGGCACCACGGTTTATCACAAGCGGCTGGAGGCGGAACTGGCCGACCTGCACGGCAAAGAGGCGGCGCTGCTTTTCACCTCGGCCTACATCGCCAATGACGCGACACTGTCGACGCTGCCGCAGCTCTTTCCGGGCCTGATCATCTATTCCGACGTGCTCAACCACGCGTCGATGATCGAGGGTATCCGCCGCAATGGCGGGGCCAAGCGCATCTTCCGGCACAACGACGTGGCGCACCTGCGCGATTTGCTGGCCGCCGACGATCCTGCCGCGCCAAAGCTGATCGCCTTCGAATCGGTCTATTCGATGGATGGCGATTTCGGCCCGATTGCCGAGATCCTGGCGCTGGCCGAGGAATTTGGCGCGCTGACCTATCTCGACGAGGTGCACGCGGTGGGCATGTATGGCCCGCGCGGCGCCGGCGTGGCCGAGCGTGACGGGCTGATGGACCGGATCGACATCATCAACGGCACGCTGGGCAAGGCCTTTGGCGTGCAGGGCGGCTATATCGCCACGACTGCGAAAATGGCTGATGCAATAAGGTCTTACGCGCCGGGGTTCATCTTTACCACATCGCTGCCGCCGGCTATTGCCGCTGGCGCCGCGGCCTCGGTTGCGCATCTCAAGACCGACCAAGCGATCCGTTTGCGTCACCAGACGCAGGCCAGCATCCTCAAGACGCGGCTGAAGGGTTTGGGCCTGCCCCTGATTGATCACGGCAGCCACATCGTGCCGGTGATCGTAGGCGATCCCAAACATACCAAGAAACTGTCGGACATGTTGTTGGCAGATCACGGCATTTACGTGCAGCCGATCAACTTTCCGACCGTGCCGCGTGGCACCGAACGGCTGCGCTTCACGCCGTCGCCGGTGCATGGCCCGAACGAAATGGACAAGCTGATCTTCGCCATGGATCGCCTGTGGTCGCATTGTGCGCTGAATCGCGCCGAAATGGCTTCCTGACCATTTTCTGCGGATGCATCGCGAAATCGTGTATGATAGCCCCTGAAGGCAGGGGACGTTCGGTCGAATCGGGCGGTCCCGGTGGGGCAGCAGGCAACAGGACAGCCGATGATCGGTAAAGGCTTCAGGCGCAATCAAGCCGTCGAAGAGGCTCAGGCCAAAGGCTTTGACGACTTCGAACTGCGGCTGGGCGACCTGATGCGGGGCGAACGCGCCACCATGGGCAAAAGCCTTCTGGACGTGCAGCGCGAGCTGAAGATCAAGGCCGCCTACATCGCCGCCATCGAGAACGCCGATCCCACCGCATTCGATACGCCGGGTTTCATCGCGGGTTACGTGCGCTCTTACGCGCGCTATCTCGGCATGGATCCGGACGACGCGTTCGGCAAGTTCTGCATGGAAAGCGGTTTTGCGACCGCGCATGGCATGTCTGCCGCGGCCTCATCGGTAAAACCTTCGCGCGAAGAGCGGCTCGACAACGGGTTGGGCAAGGACATTTTCACGGCCTCGGCCACCCCCTTCGTGCCAGGGCGCGAGGCATTGCTTTCGGGGGTCGAGCCGCGGGCTCTGGGCTCGATCGCGGTGCTGATCGCGCTGATCTCGGGACTGGGCTATGGCGGCTGGATGGTGCTGCAACAGGTGCAGCAGGTGCAGGTCGCCCCGGTCGAACAATCGCCGACTGTCGTCTCGCAGATTGATCCGCTGGCCGGTGGCGCCGTCACGGCCGACGGGCCTGGGACGGCGGTGGTCGCTGCCGCGACGCCAGCCGATTCGCTTGATCGTCTTTATCGACCGCAGGCGCTGGCCGTGCCGGTGATGGTGCCACGCGACGGCCCGATTGCCGCCATCGACCCGGCGGCGACCGGCACGCTTTCGTCGCCGCCCGTGGATCAGGGTGCCGTGAACGCGGCGTTGGCCGATGCGCTGGGGGCCTCCAGCGGCGATACACCCGCTGTTCAGGTCACCGAACCCGCAGCACCCGGGGTGCAGCTTATCGCCGTGCGCCCGGCATGGGTGCGGGTGAAGGCCGCTGATGGCACCGTCCTTTACGAAGGCATCATGAACGCGGGCGACAGCTATGATGTGCCGCCGACGCAGGACCCCGCCACGCTGCGCGTGGGCGATTCGGGTTCGGTCTATTTCGATATCAATGGCAAGCATTACGGGCCGGTAGGCGCGCGCGGCATGGTGACTTCGAATGTCGCATTGACGCCTGACGCGCTGACCCAGCGCTTTGCCGTGGCCGATATCAGCCGTGACAGCGATCTGGCCAAGGTCGTGGCCGTGGCCGAGGCGCAAACCGGTCAGTAACCGCTGCGGGGGCGTTGCCGCCGGGCCGCCGCCGCCTTAGGTTTGCGGCAAGCGTCCCTGCCCAAGGAACAAACCCGATGTCGCACAACCCGATCCGCCCCTGGCGCAACATCGACCGGCGCACGTCGCGCCAGATCATGGTGGGCCGCGTGCCCGTTGGCGGCGGCGCGCCGATCAGCGTCCAGACGATGACCAACACGCTGACCACCGACGTGGCCGCAACCGTGGCACAGGTGCAGGCCGCGGCCGAGGCGGGCGCCGACATCGTCCGCGTCTCCACCCCCGACCAGGACAGCACGCGGGCCTTGCGCGAAATCGTGCGCGAGAGCCCGGTACCGATCGTCGCCGACATCCATTTCCACTACAAGCGCGCCATCGAGGCGGCCGAGGCGGGTGCTGCTTGTCTGCGCATCAACCCCGGCAATATCGGCGATGCGAAACGGGTGGCCGAGGTGGTGCGCGCGGCCCGCGATCACGGCTGTTCGATCCGCATCGGCGTGAACGCGGGCAGCCTTGAAAAGCATCTGCTGGAGAAATACGGCGAGCCCTGCCCCGACGCGATGGTCGAAAGCGGGCTGGACCATATCCGGATCCTGCAGGATGCCGATTTCCACGAGTTCAAGATTTCTGTGAAGGCGTCGGACGTGTTCATGGCCGCCGCGGCCTACCAGCAACTGGCCGAGGCGACCGATGCGCCGCTGCACCTTGGCATCACCGAGGCCGGCGGCCTGCGTACCGGCACGATCAAGTCGGCCATCGGGCTGGGCAGCCTGCTTTGGGCCGGGATCGGTGACACGATCCGCGTCAGCCTCTCGGCCGATCCGGTCGAGGAGGTGAAGGTCGGCTACGAGATCCTGAAATCGCTGGGCCTGCGGCACCGGGGCGTGAACATCATTTCCTGCCCCTCCTGCGCGCGACAGGGCTTTGATGTGATCAAGACGGTCGAGGTGCTGGAAAGCCGCCTGAGCCACATCAAGACGCCGATGAGCCTGTCGATCATCGGCTGCGTGGTCAATGGCCCCGGCGAGGCGCTGATGACCGATGTGGGTTTTACCGGTGGCGGCGCCGGGTCGGGGATGGTCTATCTCGCCGGCAAGCAGAGCCACAAGCTTGGCAACGAGGCGATGGTCGATCACATCGTCGAACAGGTTGAGAAGAAGGCCGCCGAGATCGAGGCGCGGACGGCGGCAGAAGCGGCAGCGGCCGAGTAAGGCGAGGGGGCGCTGCCCCCTCTTGGCCTGCGACCAATTCACCCCCGGAGTATTTGAAGCCAGAAGAAGGGCTTGGCAGCCTTAGTTCGAGCGGATCTGCGAGACCATCTGTTCCATCTGGGCCAGCGGCAGATAGCCGCGCAGCATCTGGTCCTTGACCACGAAGGTGGGGGTTCCGGTGATCTGCAATGTGCCGGCCAGTTGCCGGTTGGCGTTGATCACTGCGGCCACTTCGGGGCTGTTCATCTTGGCCGAGATCGCGTCCATGTCGAGGCCGAGCGTCTGTGCCATGCGGCCAAGGCTCGCCATGGTGATGTCGCTGTTATAGCCCATCAGCGCGTTGTGCACCGTCGCATAGGTCTCGTCCCCCGCGATCTGCTTGACCGCGATGGCGAATTGCGCGGCCAGGACCGATTGCGGCCCGAGGATCGGGAATTCCTTGACGATGTAGCGGATGTTGCCGTCGGTCTTGAGCAACTGGTCGACATCGGGGAAGGCGCGTTTGCAGTAGCCGCAGCGGTAATCCATGAACTCGACCATGGTGATGTCGCCATCCGGGTTGCCGCCGACCCAGGAATGGCCGTCATTGAAGATCGCGCTGGCATTGTCCTGCACCAGTTGCTGGTCGGCGACGGCGGCCGCCTGTTGCTGGCGCTGGTCAAGCTCGTTGATCGCCTCCATCAGCACTTCGGGGTGATCAAGCAGGTAGGCGCGCACCTCCGCCCGAAAAGCGGCGCGGTCGGCATCCGTCATCTGGGTCAGGTCGGTGGCCGCGGCGGGCAGCGCCCATGCAGCCAGGAACGCGGCCAGGGCGGCGAGGCGGGCGATGGTCATGGGCGGTCTCCTTCGGTGAGGGCGGCGTTCAGGCGGCAGAGTGCATATTCCTGCCGCCCTGCCAAGGTCCGACGCATTGGCACATTGACGCGAGGGCCGGCAGGCGGGCAAGACAGAAGGATAAACAAAGAGGCAGGCAATGCGCAACTCGGTCCGGGGCGAGGTGGACCCGTTCATCGTGATGGACGTGATGGAGGCAGCCCGCGCCGCCGAGGCGGCCGGCCGGCACATCGTGCATATGGAAGTGGGCCAGCCCGGCACCGGCGCGCCGCGCGCGGCGCTGGCGCGGCTTGCGGGCGCGATGGAGGCGGGGCCGCTGGGCTATACCGTGGCGCTGGGCCTGCCGGAGCTGCGCGCGCGAATCGCTCGGCATTACGGCGAGTGGTACGGCGTGGATCTTGACCCGGCGCGCGTCGTGGTGACGGCGGGCGCCTCGGGCGCCTTCCTGCTGGCCTTTGCCGCGCTTTTCGACAACGGCGCGCGGGTGGGGCTGGGCGAGCCCTGCTACCCGTCCTACCGGCAGATCCTCAAGGCAATGGGGCTGACCCCGGTGGGCATGCCCACGACGATGGCGGCGCGGCTGCAGCCCGTACCGGCGGACGTGGCGGCGCATCGCCTTGACGGGCTGATCGTGGCCTCGCCCGCCAATCCCACCGGCACGATGCTGGACAAGGAGGCGCTGGCGGCGTTGGCGGCGGCCTGTGGCGCGCAGGGGGCGGCCTTCATCTCGGACGAGATCTACCATGGCATCGGTTACGAGCGCCGCGCGGTCAGCGCGCTGGAGGTCACCGATGAGGTCTATGTCGTCAATTCCTTCTCGAAGTATTTCAGCATGACCGGCTGGCGGGTGGGCTGGATGGTGGTGCCGCCCGACCATGTGCGCCGGGTCGAGCGGCTGGCGCAGAACCTCTTCATCTGCCCCGGCCATGCCGCGCAGGTGCTGGCGCTGGCGGCGATGGACTGCACCGAAGAGCTGGAGGCGAACCTTGCCGTTTACTCCGCCAACCGCGCGCTTCTGATCGAGAGGTTGCCGAAAATCGGGCTGGGCAAGGTCGCGCCGCCCGATGGCGCCTTCTACGTCTATGTCGACGTGAGCGACATCACCACCGACAGCCGCGCACTGGCCGACGAAATCCTGCGCGAGGCGGGGGTGGCGGTGACGCCGGGCCTCGATTTCGACCCGGTGAAGGGGCATCGCTGGCTGCGGCTGTCCTACGCCCAGTCGACCGGGCAGATCGCGCTGGGGCTGGAACGGCTGGGCGCCTTCATGGCGACGCGGGCATGAGCGGCTTGCGGTTTCTTGCGCTGATCTTGCTGCTGGTGGCAGGTGCGGCGCGGGCGCAGGATTTTGCGGGGCTTGCGCGCCTTGATGTTGCCAGCAGCCAGGTGCGCGATGCCGGTGACGGCCTTGTGGTGGACCTCGGGCTGAGCCAGCCGGTGCCCTATCGGGTCTTCACGATGGCCGACCCGGCACGGCTAGTGATGGATTTCAAGCAAGTCGACTGGGGCGCGACCACGCGCACGACCCTGCTGAATGCCGATCACGCGACCGACCTGCGCTTTGGCCAGGTGCGGCCCGGCCTGTCGCGGCTGGTGATCGGTCTTTCCGGGCCGATGCTTGTGAAGCAGGCAGGAATGACAGTGGACCCCACGACCGACCAGGCGCGGATCAGGGTGCAGATGCAGCCCACGACGCCTGCTGCCTTTGCCGCCAGCGTTGGCGCGCCGCCCGATCCGGGCTGGGACGCGGCACCGCCCACAGCGCTGCCGCCGCCCCCGAAGGCGCCCGGTGGGCCGCTGATCGTGATGCTTGACCCCGGCCATGGTGGCATCGACCCCGGCGCGCAGGCCGGCGGCGACAAGGAGGCCGACCTCGTGCTGAAACTGGGCCGCGACCTTGCCGAGGCGATTGACCGGGCAGGCGGGATGAAGGCGGTGCTGACCCGCGACGCCGACGTGTTCGTGCCGCTGGAAGAGCGGATGACGCTGGCGCGCGCGGCAGGCGCCGACGTGATGATCTCGCTGCACGCCGATATCCTGACCGAGGACGACACGACCGGGGGGGCCTCGGTCTATACGCTCAGCCCCGGCGCGCTCGATGCGGCCTCGGAGCGCACGGCAGAGCGTCACGACCGGTCGGACCTTCTGCGCGGACTGGACCTGACCGGGCAGGACGACACGGTTGCGACCGTTCTGATGGACCTCGCCCGGCAGGAAACCGGCCCTGAAAGCGTGATGTTGGCCGATGCGCTGGTCGCCGGGCTGAAGGCGGCAGGGGCCGATGTCAACTCGCGGCCCCGGCGCGAGGCGCCGCTGGCGGTGCTGAAAGCCGCCGATTTTCCCTCGGTGCTGGTCGAGGCAGGGTTCCTGTCGAATCCGCAGGATCGCGCGGCGCTGGAGTCGGAAAAGGGCCGCGCCGCCATCGTGGCGGGTCTAGTGCGCGGCCTGCAGGCTTATGCAGCGCAAATGGAGGCAAAGGCGCCGCTGATCCGTCAATAGGCACGCCACCCGGGCGCGGGAGCGCAAAAACCGGCCGATGCGGCATCTTCGGCTTTTGACCATTGCCCCGGCCATGCCTATAAGCGGTCATTCCAGTCCGGCGTTACGGGAATATCACACGCGTGCTGCGTTTTCTTCTGTCCTTCTTCGGTGGCATCTTCTCGATGCTCACGCTGGGCCTGTTCATGGCGGGTCTGTCGATGGGCGCCGTGTTCTACATGTATGGCCGCAACCTGCCGTCTTACGAGGTGCTGTCGCAGTACACGCCCAAGACAATCAGCCGGATCTATTCCGGTGAGGGCCAGATCATTGACGAATTCGCGACCGAACGACGGCTGTTCACCCCGATCGACGAGATCCCGCCATTGGTGAAAGAGGCCTTTATCTCGGCCGAAGACAAGAACTTCTACATCCACCACGGCTATGACGCGCGCGGCATCATCGCCGCCATCCTTGAAGCCGTGCGGACCCGTGGCCGCGACGTGCGCGGGGCCTCCACGATCACCCAGCAGGTGATGAAGAACTTCCTTCTCGACGGCTCCAAGACGATCGAGCGCAAGATCCAGGAAATCATCCTGGCCACGCGGATCGAGAAGGCGATGAGCAAGGACAAGATCCTCGAGCTTTACCTCAACGAGATCTTCCTTGGGCAAAACTCGTACGGGGTTACAGCTGCGGCGCTGACCTATTTCAACAAGTCGCTGTCGGAACTGACGCCGGGCGAGGCGGCCTATCTTGCCTCGCTGCCCAAATCGCCTTCGAATCGAAACCCGGTCAGGAACCATGACCAGGCTGTCTTCTGGCGCAACAACACGCTGCGCGAGATGTATGAGAACGGCTATATCGACAAGGCCACCTATGACGAGCAGAAGGCCGCACCGCTGCTCTCGGTGCAGGGGGGCGATTATCCCAGCTTCCGCTCCACCCTGCCGCCGCGCGACTATTTCACCGACGAGATCCGCCGTCAGCTGAGCCAGAACTTCGGCGAGCAGGAATTCTTCTCGGGTGGCCTCGCGATCCGCGCTACGGTCGATCCGGAAATGCAGGTCGATGCGGCCCATGCGCTGCAGCGCGCGCTGGAGAATTACGACCGCGCCAAGGGCGTCTGGCGCGGCACCGGCAAGACGATTCCGGCTGCAGACCTGACGGACGAGCAGAAGTGGCGCGACGCGCTGGCCAAGGTGAACGTGCCGCGCGACATCACGCTGGACAACCCCTGGCTGCCTGCCGTGGTGCTGGCCATCGGCGATCAAAAGATGGACCTTGGCATCGAGGGCGTCACCCCCACGGCCGACCAGCCGTCTTCCGTGCCGCGCAAGGACATCAACTGGATCAAGGGCAGCTTCTTCGACAATTTCCACGTGGGCGACGTGGTGCTGGTCCGCAAGGTGACCGCGAATGACGGCTCGTTCCAGAACTGGTCGCTACGGCAGGTGCCCGAGGTCGAGGGCGCGTTCATGGCGATGGACGTGAACACCGGTCGTGTTCTGGCGATGCAGGGTGGCTTCAGCTACCAGACGTCCAGCTTCAACCGCGCGACGCAGGCGATGCGCCAGCCCGGGTCGTCGTTCAAGCCCTTCGTCTATGCGGCTGCCCTCGACAGCGGTTATACCCCCGCCACCATCGTCGTGGATGCGCCGATCGAGGTGCAGACGCCACAGGGCGTGTGGAAGCCGCAGAACTATGAAAAGACCTATTACGGGCCGACCCCCCTGCGAACCGGTATCGAGCATTCGCGCAACCTGATGACGGTGCGGCTGGCGATGGAAGTGGGGATGGATACTGTCGCCCGCTATGCCGAGCGTTTCGGTGTCTACGATCACCTTGAGCCATTCCTGTCCAACGCGCTGGGCGCGCAGGAAACCACGCTGTTCCGCATGGTT
Organism: Limimaricola sp.; assembly: GCF_016125575.1. Lineage (GTDB taxonomy): Bacteria > Pseudomonadota > Alphaproteobacteria > Rhodobacterales > Rhodobacteraceae > WGLM01. Next base: position 620,582 of record NZ_WGLM01000005.1, on the reverse strand, counting down.
GCGGCCTATGCGATGTTCGCCAACGGGGGCGAGCGGGTGGCGCCCACGCTGGTCGACCGGGTGCAGGACCGCTACGGCAAGACGATCTATCGTCATGATCAGCGCGCCTGTCCGCTGTGCTCCGAGGCGGCGCTGCCGCCGGGCGAGGTGCCGCGCATCGAATCGAACCGCGACCGGATCATGAACGCGGTGACTGCGTATGAACTGACCTCGATGATGCAGGGCGTCGTTCAGCGCGGCACCGCGGCTGGCGCAGTGCATCTGCCGGTCCCGGTTGCGGGCAAGACCGGCACCACCAACGACCAGAAGGACGTGTGGTTCGTCGGTTTCACCTCGAACATCGTGGCGGGCTGCTACATCGGCTATGACACACCGAAGAACCTTGGCCATGCCTCGGGCGGAGCCACCTGCGCGCCGGTCTTCCAGACCTTCATGGAGCAGGCCGTCAAGCGCTTTGGCGGCGAGCCGTTCAAGGTTCCGCCAGACTGCAATTTCATCAACATCGACCGCTTTACCGGTGCCCGCCTGCCTGACGGCGCGACCGGCCCGAACGTGCAGCCTGAATGCTTCCGTTCCGGCGAAGAGCCGCTTTTCGGTATCGCCTACGATGGCGGCTTCGCGATGTCGGCGGACCTGCCGCTGGCCGACGAGATCCCGCAAGCCGAACGGCAGGTCATCACCTCGACGGGGTCGACCGCAACCATCGGCGGCAAGGCCACCTACGGCTCGTTGAGTTCGGGCGGTCTCTACTGACCCCAAGTTACGGCCCGGGGGCCCGCCCGCTTGCCCAGCCCGGGCGCGCGGGCTAAGACCCCTCGAAACCACACCGAAAGACCCGTCCATGCGCAGTGAAACCCAGACCATCGTCGCCGAGATCGAGAAATCCCTGCGCCTTCTGGCACAGCGGATGGACCGGCCGATGGCCGATCACCGGCTGGAGGAGTTCAACGCCCGTGTCGAGGATCCGCATCTTTGGGATGACCCCGAGGCCGCACAGAAGCTGATGCGCGAGCGGCAGATGCTGGTCGATGCGATCGCGGCGCATGACGGTATTGCGCGCGAGTTGTCGGACAATGTCGAGCTGATCGAGATGGGCGAGGCCGAAGGCGACGACGATGTCGTCACTGATGCCGAGACGGCGCTGAAGGCGCTGCGCGACCGCGCCGCCCAGAAAGAGATCGAGGCGCTGCTTGATGGCGAGGCCGATGGCAACGACACCTTCCTCGAGATCAACTCGGGCGCGGGCGGCACCGAAAGCAACGACTGGGCCGCGATGCTGGCGCGGATGTATGTCCGTTGGGCCGAACAGCGCGGCTACAAGGTGGAACTGCTGGACGAAAGTGCCGGCGAAGAGGCCGGGATCAAGTCCGCGACCTACAAGATTTCCGGCCACAACGCCTATGGCTGGCTGAAATCGGAAAGCGGCGTGCACCGTCTTGTCCGCATCTCGCCCTATGACAGCGCGGCGCGGCGGCACACCTCGTTCTGCGCGGTCTGGGTTTACCCGGTGATCGACGACACCATCAACATCGAGGTGCAGGACAAGGATATCCGCCTTGATACCATGCGTTCGTCCGGCGCGGGCGGCCAGCACGTCAACAAGACCGACTCGGCCGTGCGGATCACCCACCTGCCCACGGGCATCGTGGTGACATCATCGCTGAAATCGCAGCACCAGAACCGTGAGATCGCGATGAACGCGCTGAAGGCGCGGCTGTACCAACTGGAGCTGGACAAGCGCAACGCGGCGATCAACGCCCAGCACGAGGCCAAGGGCGATGCCGGCTGGGGCAACCAGATCCGGTCCTACGTGCTGCAACCCTACCAGATGGTGAAGGACCTGCGCACCGGGTTCGAAACCTCCGACACGCAGGGCGTGTTGGATGGCGACCTTGACGGGTTCATGGCGGCCACGCTGGCGTTGAACGTCGCGGGCAAGAGCCGGGCCGAGGCCGCGGCGGACGAGTGATCCGTCTTCTGCCTGCGCGCGCGGCCGATTTCGACAATCTTGTCGCTGGACGTGCGCCGGCCGGGCTGTCCCTGCCGCCGGGCGGGCTGGCCGAATCGCGGGCGGTTCTGCGGGCGCTGGCCGGGCTGGGCGCCGGGCCGGACATGGGACAGTTCCTGATCGAGAGGCAGGGCATGCTGGCCGGGCTATGCGGCGTCAAGGGGCCGGTCGCTGACGGGGCGGTTGAAATTGGCTATGGTGTGGCCGAGGCCATGCGCAGACAGGGCGTGGCGACGTCGGCGGTGGGGCTTTTGCTGGCAGCGATTGCGCGCTGGCGGCAGGCCGAAACGGTGCTCGCGTTGACCGACCCGGCGAACCTTGCCTCGCAAAGAGTGCTGCAGCGCAACGGCTTTTCCCGCGTCGGCGACAGGGCCGATCCGGAGCGGCCGCTGCTTGTCTGGCAGCGCCCCGTTCAATTTTGATCTGGATCAATTGATGCGACAAGGCGCCCCGGCAGGATGGGCGGCATGACCGATCCGGCCCCCTCACCGCTTCCCACCATCGGCCGCCTGACATTGGGCGAGCTGTGGGCCTCGCTCAAGGCCGGGGTCTGGGATTTCCGCCGTGCGCCGCAATTCGGGCTGTTCTTCTCGGCGGTCTACGTGCTGGGCGGATTTGCCCTGATCTGGCTGGGCGCGGGCACCGTCAGCTGGACGCTGACGATGAGCCTTGGCTTCCCCCTTGCCGCGCCCTTTGCCGCGGTGGGCCTTTACGAGGTCAGCCGTCGGTTGGAAGACGGCGAGCGGCTCGACTGGGGCCCGATCCTGGCGGTCGTCTGGCGCGAGCGGCAACGGCAAATCCCGTGGCTCGGCGCGATCATCGTGATCTATTTCCTGTTCTGGACCTTCCTTGCCCACATGATCTTTGCCCTTTTCATGGGGCTTTCGACGATGACCAACGTCTCGCGCAGCTGGGACGTGTTCCTTGGGCCTCAGGGGCTGAAGATGGTCGCGGTCGAAATCGTGGTGGGTGGGGTTCTGGCCTTCCTGCTCTTTTCCATGACGGTGGTCAGTCTGCCGCTCCTGCTGGAGCGCGAAGTCGATTTCGTCACCGCGATGCTGCTCAGCATCCGCACGGTGGCCGAGAACCCCGCCGTGATGATGGTCTGGGCCTTCATCATCGCCACGCTGACCATCGTGGCGCTGATTCCGTGGTTTCTGGGCCTGATGGTGGTGTTGCCGGTGCTGGGCCATGCAACTTGGCACCTTTACCGTCGCGCCCTGTACGATGAAGTCTGAACCCTAGTCCCGCAAGGTGTAGACGCCGGCCGACCGGGTCTTGCCCGGACTGTCGCCCATGTCAGGCACCTCGTGTTCTGCCAGTAGGCGCAACGCGGCGAGGGGCAGGGGCGCGCGCCCCGGATCACCGATCAGCACCAGCCGGCCCGCGCCGGCGCAGGCCCGCGCGAAGGCCAGTGTGCCGCATGCCAACGCGTCATCGTAGAACAGATCACCGATCAGGATGACAGGGGCATCCGGCAACGGCCCTGACAGCGCATCGCCAAGGCAGGTCGTGATCGTCACGCCATTTGCACGGGCGTTCAGCCGCACCGTGGCCAGCGCGCGCGTATCACAGTCATGGGCCGTGGCACCGGCGGCTCCTGCCTGCAAGGCCGCGATCGACACCAGGCCCGAGCCTGCACCGATATCAGCGACGGCGCGCCCGGCCACCAGCCCCGGATTGGCCAACAGATACCGGGCAAGCGCGATGCCCCCGGCCCATGGATACGCGAAATAGGGGGGTGGGCCACCCATCCGCCCCAGCCTGCTGCCCGGATGGGCAAGGTGAAGACAGATCTCTGGCAGGCCCGGCACCGGGCGCAGGTGCAGCCGCGCGGCAAGGGCCCTTTCAGCAAGAGGGGCGGCCCGATTGCTGCGGGCCGCCCTCTTTTCTGTCGTGGTCAAGTGATCAGCTCTTCGACGGCTCTTCGTCCATCACCGGCATTTTCGGCTTGGCCGCGCCGGTGGTCGAAAGAGGATCGTCCTGACGCTGGACCGAGCCTTCGAAATGGGCGCCGGATTCGATCGCGATCGTCTTGTGAATGATGTCGCCTTCGACCCTTGCGGTCGAGGTCAGCCGCACCTTCAGGCCGCGGACCCGGCCGATGATCCGGCCATTGACCACGACGTCATCGGCGACGACTTCGCCCTTGACGGTGGCGCCTTCACCTACGGTCAGCAGGTGGGCCCGGATGTCGCCTTCGACCTGACCTTCGATCTGGATATCGCCGGTGGTCTTGAGGTTGCCCTTGATCGTCAGATCCGAGGACAGGACCGAGGCCGGCGGTTTCGCCTTGGGCGCTGCCGACTTGTAATCGGTCGAGGTGCCGGCCGGTTTCGAGGTGTCCGCCACCGGCGCCGCATCGGGTGCCTTGGGTCCAGGTTCGTTGATCTTGCTCTTAGAAAACATTGCTTCCAGCTCTCATGAAGGTCACGGGGTTGACGGGGTGTCCATTGACACGGATTTCGTAATGCAGATGGGGCCCGGTGGAACGACCGGAATTGCCCATATCACCGATCCTGTCGCCTTGCGAGACCCTTTGGCCCACCGTGACACGAATCGCATTGAGATGACCGTAGCGCGTTTCGATACCGAAGTCGTGCCGGATGCGGATCAGCCGGCCATAGCCGCTTTCCCAGCCCGCATAGACGACGACACCATCGGCGGTGGCATAGACAGGCGTGCCGATCGGCGCGGCGAGATCCTGCCCTTCATGCATCCGGCCCCAACGCATCCCGAAGGGGCTGGAATAGACGACATGGGCGTGCACCGGCATGGCCAACGGCGCCTTGTCGGCGGCGATGCGGTAGTAGTTGATCCGTTGCAGCGTGCCGAGGATCTCGTTGGCGCGGGCGGTGTCGGGATCGGGCGGGCCACCCATGGTCGAGGTCTGCAGGGGCGTCAGCGGGCCGCCAGTGCCGGAATAGCCGGCGCGCACCTGCGCCAGCACCTTGTCGGGGTCCATGCCGACGTCGCGGAATACCTTGTCGAGCGGGGCAACGGAGACGGTCAGCGCATCCTCGATCTGGCGGAAGATCTGGTCGTTGCGGGCCTCCATGTCACGAATTTCGGTATCCATTTCGGCCGAATGGTCGATCGCTGCTTGGGCGTCCTGCGCGATCTTGTCGCGCGACGCAGCGGTATCGGACAGGGCCGAGGTCACCATTGTCAGGGTCGCGCTTAGCTGTTCGGGGCTGGGCCCGGCATCCGCCGGGGCCGTACCGCTGGCCGCGGCCGTCAGCGCGGCGACCTGCGCACGCGCAGCTTCGCGTTCCTGCATGGTGCGCCGCAGTGTGGCCTGGATCACCTCAAGGCCGGTCTCCATCTCGCGGCGGCGATCCTCGGATGCCAACAGTTGCGACTGCATCACCGAGACCTGCGCCAGAGCCGAACTGAATCGCGCCTGCGCTGCGGCGGCCTCGGCCGCGCGGGCATCGCGTTCATCCGACAGCGCGTTCAACCGATTTTCGTAAATGGCCTGGTCGCGCTGGGCCTGGGCGCGGAAATTCCCCGCGCCGATGCTGTCCATCAGCAAGATGGCGGTGGCGATGATCGTCCAGCCGATCACCAGCGCGCCGCCACCCCAGATCGTCAGCTGGGTGAGCGGCTTGAGACGGATGAATCGGGTTTCAGTGTCGGATCGCAGGAACAGGCGCTTTTCGGGAAACCGGCGCTCCAGCACCGTGTGAAGCCTTTGTAATGTCCCGATCCGCACCCGTCCGGTCTCCATTTCTTGTCTGGCCGCCAGCCTTTTGCGTAGAGCCGACGTCGTTGGAAGGGTGTTAAAGCCCGCCTCCGTCGCCTGCAACATTTTTGCGATCCGTGTGATCCACGCCACAGCGACAAGCTGCCTTCCGGCGGGATCTTGCCGAAATTCGGGGGGTTAGGACGGGACCTCGGGCAAATTGCCTTCGGCAAGAGGCCAGTAGAAATCGGGCGGCAGTCCGGCCTCGGCGCGCTTTTCCTCATTGAAGGGAGGTTTCAGCGCCCCGTGAAAGTAGCGCCGCACCAGCCCGTGGAAGGTCTCGGTCGGGTCAAGGTCGTGCCGTCCGCAGAGGAAATGGAACCATTTCGCTCCATAGGCCACATGGTGAACCTCTTCGGCATAGATGGTTTCCAGTGCGGCAACCGGCCCGTCCTCGCCCGCGTTGCGGAAGATGTCGATCATGCCCGGTGTCACGTCGAGGCCCCGCGCCTCGAGGACCATCGGCACCACGGCAAGTCGGCCCATCAGGTCGTCGACGGTGTCCTCGGCGGCGCGCCACATGCCGGCATGGGCGGGCAGGGCGCCGTAATGGCTGCCCGCCGCTTCAAGACAGTCGCAGAGCAGGTTGAAATGTTTCGATTCCTCATCGGCGGCCTTCACCCAGTCGTCGAAGAACCCGATCGGCAGGGGGACATGCGAGAACCGGGCGATGATGTCCCAATGCAGATCAACGGCGTTCAGCTCGATATGCGCGACCGCGTGCAAAAGTGCTGTGCGGCCCGCAGGGGTGCCGGGCCGCCGCCGCGGCATGTCGCGCGGCGCCAGCAGTTCGGGTGCTGCTGGCCGCGCGGGGCGGTCGGGCGGGGTGGCGGTGCCGACGGGCAGCGGTTTTCCGGCGGCCCGCGCGGCGCGCCAGCTGGCGGCATGGGCGCGGCTAAGTGCGGTCTTGGCGCGGCCGTCTGCGGTGCGCAGCACCTCCTCGGCCATCGCGGCAAGTGACAGGCTCACAGCGCGCGGACCGCCTCCAGCACCTCGTCGACATGGCCGGGCACCTTCACCTGCCGCCAGACGCGCGCCAGCTTGCCATCCTTGCCGATCAGGAAAGTCGCGCGTTCAATGCCCATGTAAGTCTTGCCGTACATGCTTTTTTCGACCCAGACGCCGTAGCGTTCGCACACGTCGCCTTCTTCGTCCGACAGCAGCGCGATCTTCAGGCCATGCTTGTCGCGGAACTTGTCGTGTTTCTTGACGCTGTCCTTGGACACGCCCAGCACCGTGGCGCCCGAGGCGGCAAAACCCGCGAGTTCGGCCGAGAATCCCAGGGCCTCGGTGGTGCAGCCGGGGGTGTCGTCCTTGGGGTAGAAGTAGAGGACCACGACCTGCCCCTTGAGATCCGACAAGCTGACGGTTTCGCCGCCATCGCGCGGCAGGGTGAAATCGGGGGCGGTTTGTCCGGCGGCAAGGGCGGTGTCAGACATTTTGGCGCTCCTTTGGCGTCTGGTTTGCAGTTGCATTTGGTTTTAGGACTTGGGGCGGAAAGATAAAGGGCCCCGGTCCGGTGTGAACGGGGCCGAGACAGGCACGCGATGACTGATCCACAGCCAGACCCGGCCAGCGCCGAGGCCGCACCCCGCGCCGAACGCGGGCGCAGGCGCTGGCATCGGCATGCCTTTCGGGCAGGCTGGCTTGTGCTGCTCGTGGCGCCGGTGGCTTTCGCGCTGGTCGCCGGCGTCTCGATGATCGGGCGTGAGATCACCGCGCCAAGCTGGGTCAAGCAACTGGTCGAAACGCGCGCCGCCGAGGTGCTGGACGGCGGATCCATCGCCTTCGGCGCCATCACGGTGACGGTCGGCGCCGATCTGCACCCGCAGGTGCGCCTGACGGGCGCGGTCTTGCGCGATGCGGCCGGCACGACGCTGGCGCGCATTCCGGTGATATCGGGCCAGATCTCGCCACGCGGGCTGATCTTCCGCCACACGCTGCTGATGCAGAAGCTGCGCCTGTCGGGCCCGCAGATCAAGCTTCGGCGCAATGCCGACGGCAGCGTCGCGGTGGCCTTCGACACCCAAGCCACTGCTGTCCGGCAGGCGCCAAACTTTGCCGCCCTTCTCGACCAGGTGGACCAGGTGCTGGAACGGCCTGAACTGGAGGCACTGTCGACGATCAGCGTGGACGGGCTGATCGTGAATTACGAGGATGCCCGCGCGGGGCGTAGCTGGACGGTGGATGGCGGTACGGTGGATCTGCGCCTTGGTGCGGCCAGAACGCATCTGGAGGCGCAGCTTTCGCTGCTGTCAGGGCGCGATTTCGCGACCACCGCGGGACTGACCTATGACAGCCCGCGCGGCAGCCGTGCTGCCGATTTCGCGCTGACCCTGACCCAGGCGACCGCGGCCGATCTTGCCACCCAATCGGCCGCGCTCAGCTGGCTGGGCGTCGTTGATGCGCCGATCTCGGCGGTGATGCGCGGCCAACTTGATGCCGGCGGTCAGCTTGGCCCGCTCAGCGCGGCGCTGCAGATGGGCGCGGGCGCGATCCAGCCGACGCCGGCCGCGCGCCCGATCCGTTTTCAGGGCGCACGCGCTTATCTTACCTTCGATCCCAAGGCGAACGTTGTGCAGTTCGACGAGGTCAGCCTGCAATCGAGCTGGGGCAGCCTTGCCGCGCAGGGCCGCGCTTCGCTGCGCGACATGGGCAGCGGCCTGCCGCAGACCCTGCTGGGCCAGTTCGAGTTCAGCGATATCGTGCTGAACCCCGACCAGCTCTATCCCGCGCCGCTGAAATTCGATGCGGCCTCTGTCGACGTGCGTCTGCGGCTCGATCCGCTGACACTGGAGGTGGGCCAGTTCACCGTGGATGATGCCGGCGGCCACCTTGCGGGCCGGGCGCGGATCAGCGCGGGCAGCGACGGCTGGCGCGCGGCAGTGGACCTGTCGGCTTCGGATCTGCAGACGACGCGGATCATGGCGTTCTGGCCCCCTGGACTGCGCCCGCCGACCCGGCGCTGGTTCGACGAGAATATCCTTGGTGGCACCATCACCCGGTTGACGGCGGGGCTGCGGTTGCGCCCGGGGGCCGCGCCTGTCTTTGCCGCAGGGTTCGATTTCACCGGGGCCGAGGTGCGTTACGTCAAGACGCTGCCGCCGATCACCGGCGGGGCAGGCTGGGCGGCCTTCCAGGGGCAAGGCTTCAGCCTGCGGCTGGATCAAGGCGAGGTCTTGGCGCCCCAGGGTGGCGCGCTGGACCTTGCCGGATCGACATTCGAGATCCCCGACATGTATCGGCACGACCCACCCGCGACGGTGCACCTGCGCACCAGCGGAACGATCACAGCGGCGCTTTCAGTGCTGGACATGCCGCCGTTTCATTTCCTGACCAAGGCGCATCAGTCTGTCACGCTTGCCGACGGGCGTGCAACCGTCGACGGTACGCTTGATTTTCCGCTCAAGGAACATGCGCAGCCTGACGAGATCGGCTTCGACATGGCCGCCACGTTGTCGGATGTGACCAGCAACGTTCTGGTTCCGGGCAAGGTCCTGCGCGCCAGCGCGCTGGATGTGCATGTCACGCGCGACGAATTGCGCATCAGCGGGGCGGCGCAACTGGGGCAGGTGCCGTTGCGGGGGGCCTTTGTTCAGCCACTTGGCCCCGACACCGGCGGCAAGAGCGTGTTGACTGCCGATGTCGAGATTTCGCCGCGCGCCTTGGATGAAATGGCCATCGGCCTGCCTGCGGGCATGGTCAGCGGCACCGGTACAGGGGCGCTGACGGTCGATTTCGCTGCGGAAAAGGCGCCGTCCTTCACCTTGTCGTCGACCTTGAGCGGCGTGCGGCTGGCGGTCGCGCCGCTGGGCTGGTCGAAACCGGCTGCGACGCCGGCCAAGTTCGAGGTGGCAGGCATTCTTGGCGCTCAGCCACGTATCGATCGTCTGAGCCTCGACGCGCCGGGGCTGCGGGCGCAGGGCGCGATCTCGCTTCTGCCGGGCGGGGGGCTGGACCGGGCGGTCTTTTCGCGTGTTCAGGCCGGCGGCTGGCTTGATGCGCCGATCACGTTGACGGGGCGCGGAGCGGCAAGTGCGCCACGTATTGACGTCTCGGGCGGGCAAATGAACCTGCAAAAAGCTGCAATCGGCGGCGCCGCTTCTTCGGGCGGGCCGCTGCACCTGCAGCTTGACCGGCTGCAGATCGCGCCCGGTCTGGATCTGACCGGTTTTGACGGCAACTTTACCCAGAATGGCGGCCTGTCGGGCACGTTCACCGCCGCGCTTAACGGTGGCACCGCGCTACGCGGCACGGTTCTGCCCGAGGGCGGACGGCTGGCCGTGCGGATTACCTCTCAGGATGCGGGCGGCGTGTTTCAGGATGCGGGCCTGCTCAAGAGCGCGCGCGGCGGCGCGTTCGAGATGACGCTGACCCCGGCCTCCGGCGGAACCGGTTTTGACGGCACCATGACGGCGGCGGACCTGAAAGTGCGTGATGCGCCGGCGCTGGCCTCGCTTCTTGATGCGGTCAGCGTGATTGGCCTGCTGCAGCAGATGGGCGGGCAGGGCCTTGTCTTCAACGACGTGCAGGCCACCTTTCGGCTGACCCAGGACGCGATCATTGTCGAGCGCGCCAGTGCCATCGGGCCGGGGCTGGGTATCTCGCTGGACGGGACCTACACGACGGGAGACGGGATGATGGACTTTCAGGGCGTTGTCTCGCCCTTCTACATCTTCAACGCCATTGGCGCGATCATCTCGCGCCGTGGCGAGGGGCTGATCGGCATCAACTACCGGATGCAGGGGCCGCCGGCGCAACCGAAGATCACCGTCAACCCGCTCTCGGTCCTGACGCCGGGCATCTTCCGCGACATCTTCCGTCAGGCGCCGCCGCCCGGTACACAAGCGCCGCAACCGGCGCCGCAATAGCAGACCCATGAAACTGACCGATTTCGATTTTGACCTCCCCGAGGACCGTATTGCGACGCGGCCCGCGCGCCCGCGTTCGTCGGCGCGCATGTTGGTGGCGCAGGGCGACAGCATCGCGGACCGCGGGGTGATGGATCTTGCCGATATTCTCGCCCCCGGCGACCGGTTGATCCTGAATGACACCAAGGTGATCCCGGCGCGTCTGAACGGGGTGCGCCACCGGCCCGGCAAGGACGGGACGGGCACCGCCAGGATCGAGGTGACGCTGCTGGAGCCGCGCGCCGACGGCACATGGAGCGCGCTGATCAAGCCGTTGCGCAAGCTGGCCGAGGGCGAGGTGGTGGAATTCTCGCCGCGCCTGTCGGCGGTGCTGGAGGGGCGCGACGAGGGGCAGGGCCTGTTGCGCTTCAACCTCAAGGGCGAGGATTTCGATGCCGCGCTTGCCGAGGCGGGGCAGATGCCACTGCCGCCCTACATCGCCGCGCGCCGCCCTGCCGACGAGGCCGACAAGCAGGACTATCAGACCCTCTGGGCGCGCCGTCCGGGCGCGGTCGCGGCCCCCACCGCCTCGCTTCACTTTGATGAACGGCTGATGGCGGCGCTGGAGGCGCGTGGCGTGCAGTTTACCCATGTGACGCTGCACGTGGGCGCGGGCACTTTCCTGCCGGTGAAGGTCGACGACATCGCCCAGCACAAGATGCACGCCGAATGGGGCGAGGTGACCGAACGTGCGGCGGCCGAAATCGCCGCGACCCGCGCCGCCGGCGGGCGGATCATCCCGGTGGGCACCACGGCGCTGCGGCTGATCGAAAGTGCCGCGACCGACGCAGGAATTGCACCTTGGGTGGGCGAGACGGATATCTTCATCCGCCCCGGTTTCCGGTTTCGCGTCGCCGACGGGCTGATGACCAATTTCCACCTGCCGAAATCGACACTGATGATGCTGGTCTCGGCGCTGATGGGCGTGGATCGCATCCGCGCGATCTATGCCCATGCCATTGCCGAGGGCTACCGCTTCTTCAGCTATGGGGATGCGTCGTTGCTGTTGCCGAAGTAACGGGCGGTAGGACGTTTTCCGCCGTTCCGCGGTCGTTCGGGCCGTGCGGTCCGGGCACTTTCGCCATAGGGTGGCACTGAACCCAGGCAGAGGACCCGGCGAATGTTTCAAGTGCTGAGCGGCTCTTGGGCCCTGTTTCTGGGCCTTTACATGCTGATGATCGGCAACGGTCTGCAGGGCACCCTTCTGGGTGTGCGGGGCGGGATGGAGCATTTCAGCACGCTGGAAATGTCCATCGTGATGTCGGGCTATTTTCTGGGCTTTCTCGGCGGTTCACGGCTGACCCCCGAAATGATCCGGCGCGTCGGCCACGTGCGGGTTTTTGCGGCGCTCGGCTCGACCATCTCGGCGGTGCTGATCATGTATCCCGCTCTGGTGACGCCCTGGGCATGGACGATCGGGCGGATTCTGATCGGGTTCTGCTTCTGCGGCGTCTACATCACCGCCGAAAGCTGGCTGAACTCGTCCACCACGAACGAGATTCGGGGCAAGGCGCTGTCGTTCTACCTGATCGTGCAGATGGCAGGGATCGTCACTGCGCAGTATATCCTGACGCTGGGCGATATCGGTGGATATGTCCTGTTCATCATCCCGTCGATCCTTGTCAGCATGGCCTTCGCGCCGATCCTGCTGTCGGTTAGGCCGACGCCCGCCTTTGCCAGCACCCGCCCGTTGCCGATCCGGCGGCTGATCGAGGCATCGCCGCTGGCCTGCATGGGCATGTTCCTGCTGGGCGGCGTGTTCTCGGCCCAGTTCGGGATGTCGGCGGTCTATGGCACCCGCGCGGGGCTGGATATTTCGCAGATCTCGATCTTCGTCTCGACGATCTATGTCACCGCGCTTGTTGCGCAGTATCCGATCGGCTGGCTCTCGGATCGGATGGACCGGCGCCTTTTGATCATCGGTCTGGGCGCGCTGGGCGGGTTGGGCGCGCTGATCTCGTTCTTCGGGCAGGGCAACTACGCGCTGATCCTTGTCAGCGCGGGGGTGATGGGCGGCACCTCGAACCCGCTTTACGCGCTGCTGATCGCCTATGCCAACGACTACCTCGAACGCGAGGACATGGCCGCCGCCTCGGGCGGGTTGCTGTTCATCAACGGGCTGGGCGCCATCGCCGGGCCGCTGGCGCTGGGCTACCTGATGGATCACGTGGGCAACGCGGGATACTGGGTGTTCATCGCGGCGTTGATGCTGGGGCAGGCGGGCTATGGTGCCTGGCGGATGACGCGGCGCAAATCGCGCGGCCACGGCCCCGACACGGTGCCTTTCGTGCCGATCGGCTCGGGCGCAACGCCGGTCGCTGCCGAGATGTTGCAGGAGGCAAAGGTGCAGTCCGAGCACGCCGATCAGCCGGCGACGGCGGCCTGACCACGCTGGCGGTTGCGTGATGGCTGACGATCTGCGAGGTCTTGGGATAACGAATCCGTGACGGGGGCACGGGCGACCTGCGCAAGTCAGGGGGAGGGGAAAAATGACGCCGGATACGGTCCTGCAATTCTGGCTCGACGAGGTCGGGCCTGCGGGGTGGTACGCAGCGGGCGAGGCGCTCGATAACGAGGTCCGCGCCCGGTTTGCAGCCAGTTGGGACGAGATGATGGAGGGTGCCTTCGGTCTGTGGCTGACCTATCCCGGCGGTGCACTGGCCTACCTCATCCTGACCGACCAGTTTCCCCGCAACATGTTCCGCGACACCGGCAAATCCTTTGCCTCCGACGCGGTGGCGCGTGCGGCGGCCAAGGCCGCGATCGATCATGATTGGGATCTTATGATTCACGAACCCGCGCGGCAGTTCTTCTACATGCCGCTGATGCATTCCGAGACGCTGACCGATCAGGACCGCGCGGTGCGCCTGTTTTGCGCCCGCATGCCGGAAACCGGCGAGAACAACCGCCTGCATGCCCGCGCCCATCGCGATGTCATCCGCCGTTTCGGCCGCTTCCCAACGCGCAACGCGGCGCTTGGTCGTGTCAATACGCCCGAAGAGGCGGCTTGGCTGCGCGACGGCGGTTATGGCGCGACGTTGCGTGCGCTGGAAACCGCGACGGCCTGATCCGTCTTGAACCTTCGTCGGGCTTTGGTGCCCGGGCTGTCGCTGGGGCATGCCGAATGAAGGGATGAGCCATCACAAACCGCGGCCTGATACCACGGCGCCGGTCGCCGGGGTGTAGTCCGGGGTCACCGTGGCGGCGGCCGCAAGGCGGGCAATTCCGGCGGGCCAAGCGGGATTTCGGTGCGTGAAAGCACTGCCTCTCACAGGTCCAGGTCCATGCAGCCCGGCGCGGGCAGCCATGCGCGCAGGTCACTGGCGGTCGTGGAGAAATTGGTTTAATACCAAACTAATTTTGCATTCGGAGGAACGCTGATGGCCGCCAGGAACTTTGACATGATCGTGATTGGCGCTGGCCCGGGCGGCTATGTCGCTGCGATCCGGGGCGCGCAACTGGGCTTGAACGTGGCCTGCGTCGAGCGCGAGCATCTGGGCGGCATCTGCCTGAACTGGGGCTGCATCCCGACCAAGGCGATGCTGCGCTCGGCCGAGGTGTTTCACCTGATGCACCGTGCCAAGGAGTTCGGGCTGAAGGCAGATGGCGTCAGCTATGATCTCGACGCGGTCGTCAAGCGCTCGCGCGGTGTGGCCAAGCAGCTGTCGGGCGGGATCGGCCACCTGTTCAAGAAGAACAAGGTCACCACGATCATGGGCACCGCGAAACTGGCGGGCAAAGGCAAGGTCACAGTCACAACTGACAAGGGCACCGAAGACCTGACCGCGCCGGCCATCGTGGTGGCGACCGGTGCGCGCGCCCGCGAACTGCCGGGGCTGGAAGCCGATCACGACCTCGTCTGGACCTACAAGGACGCGCTGGTGCCCAAGCGGATGCCGAAGGACCTGCTGGTCATCGGTTCGGGTGCAATCGGGATCGAGTTTGCCAGCTTCTTCAACACGCTGGGCGCCAAGACGACCGTGGTCGAGGTGATGGACCGGATCCTGCCGGTAGAAGATGCCGAGATCAGCGCCTTTGCCAAGAAGCAGTTCGTCAAGCAGGGCATGACCATTCTCGAAAAGGCCGGCGTCAAGAAACTCGACCGCCAGAAGGGCAAGGTCACCGCGCATATCGAACAGAACGGCAAGGTGACGACCCAGGATTTCGACACGGTGATTTCCGCCGTCGGCATCGTCGGCAACGTGGAAAACCTCGGGCTGGAAGAGGCGGGCGTGAAGATCGACCGCACCCATGTGGTGACGGACGAATTCTGCCGCACCGGTGTCGAGGGGCTTTATGCCATCGGCGACATCGCCGGCGCGCCGTGGCTGGCCCACAAGGCAAGCCATGAAGGCGTGATGGTGGCAGAACTGATCGCGGGCAAACATGCCCACCCGATCAAGCCCGGCTCGATCGCCGGCTGCACCTATTGCCAGCCGCAAGTCGCCAGCGTCGGCCTGACCGAGGCCAAGGCGAAAGAAGCCGGCTTTGACATCAAGGTCGGCCGCTTCCCCTTCATCGGCAACGGCAAGGCCATTGCGCTGGGCGAACCCGAGGGGATGATCAAGACCGTTTTCGACGCCAAGACGGGTGAGCTTCTGGGCGCGCACATGGTCGGCGCCGAGGTGACAGAATTGATCCAGGGCTACGTCGTCGGACGCCAGCTGGAAACGACCGAAGAAGACCTGATGGCCACCGTCTTCCCGCACCCGACGCTGAGCGAGATGATGCACGAATCGGTGTTGGACGCCTACGGCCGCGCCATCCACTTCTGACGCGGCATCAGGGCGTCAGGGTGTCACGGTCAGCGGAATGCTGGCGAGCACTTTGTCGCCCTGACCCATGATGTAGCGGATCTCGTAGTCGCCCGCGCTGTCGGGCGCACGCACCGTCAGCGGGTTGTCCGACCCGGTATAGGTGAAGTTGATGTATCCATCATCGCCCTTCGCCGAGATTGCGATGTAGTCGCCATCGTAGTTCGGACCGTCCCAACCGATGGTGACATCACTTCCCGCCTGTGCTGTCGGGGGTGCGATGACCTGTGCTGTCACCGGCGTAATTGTGATCGGCTGGCGATAGATGGTCTCGCGGTCGCGGAACCTGTAGCGCAGTTCGTAATCGCCCGGCGTTGCTGGCATTACCAGTTTCGCGGGGTTGCCCCGGTTGGTGTAAACGTAGTTGACGTAATCGGTGCTGCCCAATGGCCCCACCTGAATGTTGTCGGCGTCAGAGTCGGGGCCGGTCCAGCCGACCGTAATGGTCGACCCGGCGACGGCCGTTGCGGGTGCATCCAGCCCCACAGGCGCCTGGGTCACGGTGATCGGTCGCGTGGCGACCACCTCGCGGTCCTGGTAGACGTAGCGCAGCTCGTAGCTGCCCGGCACGGCGGGCAGCGGCAGCGAAACCGGGTTGCCCGAACTTGTGTAGGCATAAAAGAGATAGCCCGGATCGCCCGGCTTGCCGATCTGGATGTTGTCGGAGGGCGCGTCAGGCCCGGCCCAGCCGACCTGTATGGTAGAGCCCATCGGTGCGCTGTCGGGCGCGGTCAGGCCAATCTCGGTCGCTGTCACGGTAATCGGTCGGGTCGCCACGACCTGGCGGTCGCGGAAGCTGTAGCGCAGCTCGTAGTCGCCGGGCTCGACAGGAACCTGCAAGGTTACCGGGTTGCCATCACTGGTATAGGCATAATCGGCGTAATCGCCGCCCGGCTTGGCGATCTGGATGTTGTCGGAGGGCTGGTTTGGCCCGGTCCAGCCGACATCAACAGTCGCGCCCGCCTCCACGCTGTCGGGGGCGCTCAACGAGATCTCGGCATCCGTTACCGTGATCGATTTCGTGGCGATGATGTCGCGGTCGTGCAGGGCATAGCGGAACTCGTAGGTGCCCGGCGTGACCGGCATGATCAGGTCAACCGGGTTGCCCTTGCTGGTATAGGCATAATCAATGTAATTGCCGCCGGGCGTCGCGATCTGGATGTTGTCGGAATCTTCGTTCGGGCCGACCCAGCCGACCGACACGGTACTGCCGCGCGGGGCGGTTTCAGGCGCCACGATCCGCGCCTTGGGCAAAGCCACGGGGAAAACCACGGTGAAGGTCGTATCGCCGCCCTGCACCGCCACGACCTGTTTCGTCATCTCGGTTTCGGTCGAGACGCGGTAGGCGGTCAGCGTGTAGGCCCCCTCTGGCAGGTCGAGCGCGGTCGGGTTTTCCTGCTTGTCCGATAGAACGGGGCCGGCCTCGCCCGTAACCGTCCAGTTCACGGGGTCGGTAATCTCGGCGCCATTGGCGTCGCCCTCCACCGCCCGCAGTGTCACCGCGATTTCTGCAGGGGGCGGCGGCGGCTCGGGGGCCTTGGATACTTCGCTTAGTGCCCGGGTCAATTCGCCCGCGTTCGCGGCGGTCAGGAACTGGCCACCGGTATTCTCGGCGATACAGCTCATCTGGCGCACCGCTTCGGCATCCGAGCCCACATCGAAACCCACGACGTGAACGGTGATATCAACCCCTGTTTCTTCAAGGTGCTTGGCCGCCGCGCAGGGATCGGGATTGCACGTCTCGACGCCATCGGAGACGAGGATGACAGTCGCCTTTTCCTCGGTATAGCGCAGCGCCTCTGCAGCAGCGACGACAGCGTCGGTCATCGGCGTCTTGCCCAGCGGCTTGACCCGGGCGATGGCTGCCGCGATGGCATCGCGCGTCCCGGGCCCGGGCGGGATGACCGTCTGGATATCGCTGCAATCGCCACGGCGATTGGCGCCATAAACCGTCAGGCCCAGATTTTGGTCATCGGGGAGGGTGGCCAGCAGGTCCGTGATGACCTTTTGCGCGATGGTGATCTTGGCGACCCCATCAACCTGTCCCCACATTGAACCAGAAGCGTCAAGCACAAGGATGGTGTTTGGCCGGTCTTGTGCAAAACCTGCCAAGGGCAGAAGGGATATCAATAAAATAGCCAGCCAGCGCATGAAAAAACCTCGGGTCAGTCAATGACCCGAGGTAAACACAAGTTGCGCGATCTGCCTAGCCGCTTTGACCGGGCAGGTTGCAAGGCGGGCCGTTTGGCCTCAGCGAACGACCTGGCCGCCGGCGGCTTTCCAGTGGGCAAGGCCACCGATATTGTGCACGTCCTTGTAGCCCATCGAGCGCAGGATCTCGGTCGCGCGGCCCGAACGCGCGCCAGAGGCACAGTAGACGGCGATGGGTTTGTCGACTGACAGATCGGCCGGGTGGTCGGGGGCCTTCGGGTCGGCCTTGACCGGCACCAGCCCAAGCGGGATGTGGTGCGCGCCGGCGGCACGCCCCGACATCATCACTTCGCCGGTCTCGCGCACGTCGAGAAGGTTTATCTTGCCAGCTGCGGCGAGTTGCACGGCCTGGGATGCGGTGATGGACATGGAAAGGCTCCTCAATGGGTGATGAGGCGGTATATACATTGCAAAAGTAAAATGTAAAGGGCGGTCAGTAGAAATAACACGTGAATGTTCCGTTAATGTTCTATGATTCCGATTGGCGGGCGTCGTATGACGGCCTATCTCTGGTGGAACGTGGTCGGGGGATCGAAGATGGCCGAGCTGAAGCAGATCGAGGTGCGCGGCGCGCGCGAGCATAACCTCAAGAACATCGACGTGACGATTCCGCGCGACCAGCTGGTCGTGATCACCGGGCTGTCGGGCTCGGGCAAGTCCAGCCTTGCCTTCGACACGATCTATGCCGAGGGGCAGCGCCGCTATGTCGAAAGCCTGTCGGCCTATGCGCGGCAGTTCCTCGACATGATGGAAAAGCCCGACGTCGACCATATCAGCGGCCTCAGCCCCGCGATTTCCATCGAGCAGAAGACGACCAGCAAGAACCCCCGCTCGACCGTCGGCACGGTGACCGAGATCTACGATTACCTGCGCCTTCTCTTCGCGCGCGCCGGCACGCCATTCAGCCCGGCCACCGGCTTGCCGATCGAGGCGCAGCAGGTTCAGGACATGGTCGACCGGGTGATGACCCTGCCCGAGGGCACGCGCGGCTATCTGCTGGCCCCCATCGTGCGTGACCGCAAGGGTGAATACCGCAAGGAATTCCTCGAGTTGCGCAAGTCCGGCTTTCAGCGCGTCAAGGTCGACGGCGCGTTCTACGAGCTGGACGAGCCGCCCACGCTGGACAAGAAGCTGCGCCACGACATCGACGTGGTCGTCGACCGGATCGTGGTGCGCGAGGGGCTGGAGACACGGCTGGCCGACAGTTTCCGCACCGCGCTGAACCTGGCCGACGGCATCTGCGTGCTGGAAACCGCGCCGACCGAGGGTGAGCCCGAGCGGATCACCTTTTCCGAGAAATTCGCCTGTCCGGTCAGCGGCTTCACCATCCCCGAGATCGAACCGCGCCTGTTTTCCTTCAACGCCCCGTTCGGTGCCTGCCCGGTTTGCGACGGGCTGGGGGCCGAGCTGTTCTTCGACGAACGCCTTGTCGTGCCCGATGTCACGCTGAAGGTTTCGGACGGCGCCATCGCGCCGTGGCGCAAGGGCAAGTCGCCCTATTTCCTGCAGACGATCGAGGCCATCGCGAAGCACTACGGTTTCCCCAAGAACGCCCGCTGGAAGGACATCCCCGAAAAGGCGCAGCAGGTGTTCCTCTACGGCTCGGGCGAGGAAGAAATCCAGTTTCGCTACGACGAGGGCGGCCGCGTCTACCAGGTCAGCCGCGCCTTCGAGGGCGTCATCCCCAACATGGAGCGTCGCTACAAGGAAACTGATTCCGCCTGGGTGCGCGAGGAATTTGAGCAATACCAGAACAACCGCCCCTGCGGCGCCTGTGGCGGCTACCGGCTGCGGCCCGAGGCGCTGGCGGTGAAGATCGGCGGGCTGCATGCCGGGCAGGTCGTGCAGATGTCGATCCGCGAGGCCTACGACTGGTGCCTGACCGTTCCCGAGAAATTGTCGAAACAGAACAACGAGATCGCACGGCTGGTGCTGAAGGAAATCCGCGAGCGTCTGGGCTTTCTCAACAATGTCGGGCTCGACTATCTCACGCTGAGCCGCAATTCCGGCACGCTGTCGGGCGGCGAAAGCCAGCGCATCCGGCTGGCCAGCCAGATCGGCTCGGGTCTGACGGGAGTGCTTTACGTCCTCGACGAGCCCTCAATTGGTCTGCACCAGCGCGATAACGGCCGTTTGCTGACGACCCTGAAGAACCTGCGCGATCAGGGCAACACGGTGATCGTCGTCGAACATGACGAGGAAGCCATCCGCGAGGCTGATCATGTCCTCGATTTCGGCCCCGGCGCGGGCATCCATGGCGGCCGGGTCGTGGCGCAAGGTACGCCTGAAGAGATCATGGCCGACCCGGCCTCGCTGACCGGGCAATATCTGGCGGGCACGCGCGAAATCGCGGTGCCAAACGCGCGGCGCAAGGGCAACAACAAGGTGCTGACGGTGGTCAAGGCCACCGGCAACAACCTGCGCGAGGTCACTGTCGATTTCCCGCTGGGCAAGTTCGTTTGCGTGACCGGCGTGTCGGGTGGCGGAAAATCCACCCTGACCATCGAGACCCTGTACAAGAACGCGGCGATGAAGCTGAACAATGCCCGCGAGACGCCCGCGCCCTGCGAGACGATCAAGGGGTTCGAGCATCTCGACAAGGTCATCGACATCGACCAGCGGCCCATCGGGCGCACGCCCCGGTCAAACCCCGCGACCTATACCGGCGCCTTCACCCCGATCCGCGACTGGTTTGCCGGCCTGCCGGAAGCCAAGGCGCGCGGCTATAAATCCGGGCGCTTCAGCTTCAACGTGAAGGGCGGGCGCTGCGAGGCCTGCCAAGGCGACGGCGTGCTGAAGATCGAGATGAACTTTCTGCCCGACGTCTATGTCACCTGCGAGACTTGCAAGGGCAAGCGTTACAATCGCGAGACACTGGAGGTGAAGTTCAAGGGCAAGAGCATTGCCGATGTCCTTGATATGACAGTGGAAGATGCGCAGGATTTCTTCCGCGCCGTGCCCGCGATCCGCGAAAAGATGGATGCACTGGTCGAAGTCGGGCTGGGCTATGTCAAGGTCGGCCAACCTGCGACCACGCTGTCAGGCGGCGAGGCGCAGCGCGTGAAGCTGTCGAAGGAACTGGCGAAGCGGGCAACCGGGCGCACGCTTTACATCCTCGATGAACCGACGACGGGCCTGCATTTCGAAGACGTCAAGAAGCTGCTGGAGGTGCTGCACCGGCTGGTTGAACAGGGCAATTCGATGATCGTGATCGAGCACAACCTCGACGTGGTCAAGACGGCCGACTGGGTTATCGACATTGGCCCCGAGGGCGGCGATGGCGGCGGGCAGGTCGTGGCGACGGGCACGCCCGAGGACGTGGCCAAGGTGCCCGGCAGCCATACCGGCAACTATCTCAAGCAGATGCTGGCCGCGCGAAAGGTGGCGGCCGAGTAGGGCCGGGGGGCCAGCCCCCCGGACCCCCCGGGATATTTGCAAGGCAAAGGCGGGGAGGAGCGCGCCCTATTTCGTCGGGCAGGTCGACAGGCCGAAGATGCTGTAAAGCGGGCAGGTGCCGAATGCGCCGGTCAGAAACGGCACGAAGCCGATCAGCCACAGCGCGTGCCACGGCCCGTTTCCGTTGGTGAAGAAGTAGATCGACAGCATCACCAGCCCCGCAACGATGCGGATGATGCGGTCCGTTGTGCCGACATTGCTCTTGAACATGATGATATCCTCTGAGGGTTAATTTGCATCACGTTTATTGAATATGTCGGGCGGCGGCGTTGATCTGGATCAATCCCCCCGGTGGCGCGCGGCAAGGCGCGGCAGCATGGCGCTGAAATCCTTGCCGCGGCCATCCTCGTTCTCTACGAACTGGCGGTAGAGCGCGGCAGCCCTCGTGCCCAGCGGCGTATCGGCATCGGCGGCCTCGGCGGCCATCTCGGCGAGGCCGAGATCCTTCAGCATCAGCTCGGCGGCAAAGCCGGGCTTGTAGCCGTTGTCGGCGGGCGACGCGGGGCCGACGCCGGGCGCGGGGCAATAGGCGTTCATCGACCAGCTGGAGCCCGACGAGGTGCTGACCACGTCGAACAGCGCCTGCCGATCAAGGCCCAGCCGGTCGGCCAACGCGAAAGCCTCGCAGGTGGCGATCATCGTGACGCCCAGGATCATGTTGTTGCAGATCTTCGCCGCCTGTCCGTTGCCTGCGGGGCCGCAATGCACGATGCGCTTGCCCATCGCCTCCAGCAGAGGGTGCGCGGTATCGAGCGCCGCTGCGGGCCCGCCCACCATGAAGGTCAGCGTGCCCGCCTGCGCGCCGCCGATCCCGCCCGAAACCGGCGCGTCGAGCGCGGCAAGGCCGCGTTCGGTGGCCGCCGCGGCGACATCGCGGGCGGCGGCCACGTCGACGGTGGAACAGTCGAGATGGATGGCGCCCTTGCGCATCGCGGGGTGAATCTCGGCCGCGACCCGGCGCAGAATCGCGCCGTCGGGCAGCATGGTGATGACCACGTCGGCCCCCTCTGCCGCCGCCGCCGCGGTCGCGGCCAGCGTCAGCCCTTCGGGCTGCGCCGCAAGGTCAAAGCCCGTCACGTCATGTCCTGCCTTGACGATGTTGGCGGCCATGGGCGCGCCCATGTTGCCGAGGCCGATGAATCCGATCTTCATGATGGGGTCTCCGTAAGGTTGAGGCTGTCGGGGCCGAGGGGGGCCGTCATGGCGGCAATGTCATCGGCCGGCAGGTTCCAGCCGGCATGGCGCCAGCGCGGGTTGCGGTCCTTGTCGATGATGGCGGCGCGGATGCCTTCGATGAAATCGCTGTGCGCGACCGCCCGGAAGGTAAAGCGGAACTCGTGATCGAGCGCGGTCTCGATCCGGGGATCGGCGCGGGCGGCGCGGATGATGTCGAGGGCCGCGGCCATCGAAAGCGGCGAATTGCGGCGCATCAGCTTTTCGGCATGGGCCAGCGCCGGGCTGTCGTCGAAGCGGATGTCGGCCAGCGTAGGTGCGGCAAAGGCGCGGTCGATATCGGGTTGCCAGTCGGCCAGCCGGGCCGGGGGCGCGGCATGATCGGGCAGGGCGGGCTGCCCGCTGGCGGCCATCGCGGCGGCCAGCGCGGGCCAGTCGGCTTCGGGCACGAAATGATCTGCGAAGCCGGCGAGAATGGCATCGCCCGCCTCCATCCGGTCGCCCGTCAGGCCAAGGTATTCGCCCAGCCGCCCCGGCGCGCGCGCCAGAAGCAGCGACCCGCCCACGTCCGGCACCAGCCCGATGCCGCATTCGGGCATCGCGATGCGGCTGGTCTCGCCCACGATGCGGTGGCGGGCATGGCAGCCGATGCCCACGCCCCCGCCCATCGTGTAGCCCTGCAGGAAGCTGACCACCGGCTTGGGATAGTGGTGCAGGGCAGCGTTCAGCCGGTATTCGTCGCGCCAGAACGCCCGGCCGTAGTCGGCATCGCCCCTGCGCCCGGTGGCATACATCTCGGCAATGTCGCCGCCCGCGCAGAAGGCCCGGCCCTCGGCGTCGATCAGCACGATCTGAACCTGCGGATCGGTGCGCCAGGCGGTGATCGCGCCCTCAAAGGCGCGCAGCATGTCCCATGTCAGCGCGTTCAGCGCGGCGGGACGGTTGAGGGTGATGCGCCCCGCGCGCCCCTCGGTGCGGATGATGACGTCGCTCATCGTCCGACCATGCCCCGCGCGACGATCAGGCGCATGATCTCGTTGGTGCCCTCGAGGATCTGGTGCACGCGCAGGTCGCGGACGATCTTCTCGATCCCGTAATCGGCCAGGTAGCCGTAGCCGCCATGCAGTTGTAGGCACTGGTCGGCCACGCGGCTGCCCACCTCGGTCACGAACTTCTTGGCCATCGCACAGGCCGTCGTCGCGTCGGGCGCGCCGGTGTCGAGCTTCCACGCCGCCTGCCGCAGCAGCACGCGCGCCGCCTCCATCTCGATCGCCATGTCGGCAAGGCGGAATTGCAGCGCCTGGAACTGGTCGAGGCGCTGGCCGAAGGCGTGACGTTCGGCCATGTAGGCCAGCGTCGCGTCCAGCGCGGCTTGTGCGGCCCCCAGCGAACAGGCGGCGATGTTCAGCCGCCCGCCGTCGAGGCCGGCCATCGCGTAGGAAAACCCCTTGCCCTCTTCGCCCAGCAGGTTGCCCTGCGGGATCGTCGCGCCGTCGAGGTTGACCTGCCGGGTGGGCTGGCAGCGCCACCCCATCTTGTCCTCCAGCCCGCCGAAACTCAGCCCCGGCGTGCCTGCCTCGACGATGAACGCGCTGATGCCCTTCGGCCCCTCCTGCCCGCTGCGGGCCATCACGATATAGGCATCCGAATAGCCGCCGCCCGAGATGAACGCCTTGGTCCCGCTCAGCGACCAGCCGTCATCGGTGGCCACGGCGCGGGTCTTGAGCGCGGCGGCGTCCGAGCCCGATCCGGGTTCGGTCAGGCAATAGGACAGCACCGTCTGCATCGACAGCGCGCCGGGCAGAAGACGTGCCTTCAACGCGTCGCTGCCATAGCTGTCGATCATCCGCGCGCACATGTTGTGGATCGACAGGAACGCCGCGACGCTGGCGCAGGACATCGCCAGCGCCTCGAAGACCAGCGTGGCGTCGAGCCGGCTGAGGCCCGCGCCGCCCGCCTCCTCGGAGACGTAAAGCCCCCCAAAGCCAAGCGCGGCAAGCTCGGGCCAGAGGTCGCGCGGGATCGTGCCCTGCCTTTCCCAGTCGCGGGCATGGGGCGCGATGCGGTCGGCCCCGAAGGCGCGCGCCATGTCGAAGATCGCGACCTGTTCCTCGCTCAGCGCGAAATCCATTGCCTTCTCCCGTTATTGTGCTGGATCATTGAACTTTATCAGTAACCTGTGCGGCGTTCTTCACGGTCTCACAGGTCCACGTGAAACTCGTCGACAAGGCCGCGCACGACGGTGCGGAGCGCCTCTTCACGACTGTCGCCCGCCTGCATCGCGTCTTCCAGCGCTTGCCTTTGCCGCGCGGCGCTGGTGCCATCAGCCAACAGCGCGGGCAACGCGGCCACCTCGGCGGCACAGCCCAGTGCCGCGGCATCCTCGGCCACAAGGCCCAGCAGTTCTTCCAGCAATTCACCGAAGGGGACGATCTGGTGACGGCCAAAATCGATCAGCCCGGCGGTGGTGCCAAAGCGTTGCGCCCGCCAACGGTTCTCGCCCACGAGGAAGTTGTCGTAGATCCGCCAGCGCTGGTTGCGTTCCCGCAGCCGCCACAGCATCCGCGCGATCGACTGGATCAGCCCGGCCAGAGCCAGCGTCATTTCCAGCCGCGAGGGCAGATCGCAGATGCGGGTTTCCAGCGTGGGGAAGCGGGCCGAAGGGCGCAGATCCCACCAGATCTTGGTGCCATCCTCGATCAGTTGCAGATCGCTGAGGGCCTGCACGTTGCGCTGGTAGTCGGACCAGTCCAGCAGGCGCGGCGGCAGCCCCGTGCGCGGCAGGTTGTCAAACACCGTCAGCCGGTAGGAGGCCAGCCCCGTATCCTCGCCCTGCCAGAACGGTGACGAGGCCGACATCGCCAGCAGGTGCGGCAGGAAATAGGTCAGCTGGTTCATGATGTCGATGCGGGCCTCGCGGTCCTCGATGCCGACGTGAACATGCATGCCGCAGATCAGCATCCGCCGCGCCACTCCGCCCAGATCGCGCCGCAGGGAATTGTAGCGGTCCTTGTCGGTGTGGTGCTGGGTGTGCCAGTCGGCGAAGGGGTGGCATGAGACCGCGATGGGGGCCAGCCCGTGCTGCGCGGCATGGCGCGCCACGGTGGTCCGCAGGCGGCGCAGGTCATCGCGGGCGGTGGCGATGCTGTCGCACACGCCGGTGCCGATCTCGATCTGGCATTGCAGGAATTCGGGGCTGACCTGTCCGGCAAGGTCGGCGCGGCAGGCCTCCATCAGCCCCTCGGGTGCCGCGGCAAGGTCGAGGCTGTCGCGGTCGACCAAAAGGTATTCTTCCTCGATCCCGAGGGTAAAGGATGGATCGGTCATCGGCGCCCCCTGTTTTGACTGACAAGACCAGAGCACGCGGCGTCGGGCAAGCCGCGCAATCCCCCTTTTCCGCCCACAAGGCCTGCGATAGAAGGCACCTCGGCGCGTCGCCGTCGGTCCCGTAGCTGCCGGCCATCGCCCGCTTGCGAGTATAATCTTGCCCGTCTCACAACCTGATTGCATCACCTGTGGTGCCTGCTGCTTTGGCGGCCACGACCGCTATGTGCGGCTTTTCCCCGAAGATCACGCCCGCCCGATTCCGCCCGCCGCGCTGACCGAAAGCGACGGCACCCGCTTCATGCGGATGCAGGACGGACATTGCGCGCAGCTGTGCCGCGGACCGGGCGACACCGCGCTCTGCCGCATCTACGAAGACCGGCCGACCGCCTGCCGCGCATTCCGTGCCGGCAGTTTCGAGTGCAACGTGACCCGGCGCGACAAGATGCAGCTGGCGGAGGTGTTTCGGGCGGGCGGCCCGCCCGAAAGGCCCGAGCCGCCACACCCTGTCCTGCCGCGCGTGGCCTAGTCCATTGGCTTGAAGTTGAAGGCCGAACCTTCCTTGATGCCGCTTGGCCAGCGCGAGGTCACGGTCTTGGTCCGCGTGTAGAAGCGGAACGCGTCCGGCCCGTGCTGGTTAAGGTCGCCGAAGACCGATTTCTTCCAGCCGCCGAAGGTGTGGTAGGCCAGCGGCACCGGGATTGGCACGTTGATGCCGATCATGCCCACGTTCACGCGCGACGCGAAATCGCGTGCAGTATCGCCGTCGCGGGTGAAAATGGCGGTTCCGTTGCCGTATTCATGGTCCATCGCCAGCCCCAAGGCTTCCTCATAGGACTGCGCGCGCACCGTCGACAGGACCGGCCCGAAAATCTCCTTGCGGTAGATCTCCATGTCCTTGGTGACGTGGTCGAAAAGGTGCGGACCGACGAAGAACCCGTTCTCGTAGCCTTGCAGATTGAAGTCGCGCCCGTCGACGACCAGTTTCGCCCCCTCGGCGATGCCCGATTCCACCAGCCGCAGGATGTTGGCCTTGGCCGCTGCCGTGACGACGGGGCCGTAATCCACATCCTTGCCCGCGGTATAGGGGCCGACCTTCAGCTTCTCGATGCGGGGGATCAGCCGCTCGATCAGGGCGTCCGCCGTGGCATCGCCCACCGGCACCGCGACCGAGATCGCCATGCAACGCTCGCCGGCCGCGCCGTAGCCCGCGCCGATCAGCGCGTCGGCGGCCTGGTCCATGTCGGCGTCGGGCATGATGATCATGTGGTTCTTGGCGCCGCCAAAGCACTGCACGCGCTTGCCGTTAGAACAGCCGCGCCCATAGATGTATTCGGCGATCGGGGTCGAACCGACAAAGCCGATCGACTGGATGACCGGATGGTCGATGATGGCATCGACCGCTTCCTTGTCACCGTTGACGACCTGAAGGATGCCCTTGGGCAGGCCCGCCTCCTCGATCAGTTCTGCCAGCATCAGGGGCACCGAGGGGTCACGCTCGGAGGGTTTCAGAATAAAGGCGTTGCCGCTGACGATAGCGGGGGCGAACATCCACATCGGGATCATCGCGGGGAAGTTGAAGGGGGTGATGCCCGCGGTGACGCCCAGCGGCTGGCGCATTGAATACATATCGATGCCGGGGCCGGCGGCATCGGTATATTCGCCTTTCAGCAATTGCGGCGCGCCGATGCAGTATTCGACAACTTCCAAGCCGCGCTGCACGTCGCCGGCGGCGTCGGGCAGGGTCTTGCCATGCTCGCGGCTCAGCGCCTCGGCCAGCTTGTCCATGTCACGGTGGAGCAGGTCGACGAATTTCATCATCACCCGGGCGCGGCGCTGGGGATTGACGGCGGCCCATGCGGGTTGCGCCTTGGCTGCAACCTCGACCGCCTGCGCCAGTTCCGCCGCACTGGCCAGCGGCACCTTGGCCTGCACCTCGCCGGTGGCGGGGTTGAAGACGTCGGCAAAGCGGCCGGACGTGCCTTTTACATGTGCGCCGCCGATATAGTGGGTCAGTTCAGTCATCGCGTCCTCCTTCGGGTTGGGCGCACTCTAGCCTTGCGTTTTTCACTGGAAAAGGGCCAGATCGCCAAAACTGTTTTGCATTTTTGCAAGGGTGAGATGGCCAACTGGGACGACATGCGGGTATTTCTGGCGGTGGCCCGCAGCGAGAGCCTGTCAGGCGCTGCGCGCGGCCTGCAAATGGATCCGGCCACGGTGGGCCGCCGCATTGCCCGGCTGGAAGAGGGGCTGGGCGTCGCGCTGTTCGTGAAGTCGCCGCAGGGCTACGCGCTGACTGCGGCCGGCATCCGGATGCGCGACCGCGCGGCCGATGCCGAAGAGGCGCTGAGGCTGGCGCAGGACGAAGCACAAGGGCAGGCGGGCGGGCTGGCCGGACAAGTGCGCATCGGCGCGCCCGATGGCTGCGCCAATTTCCTGCTGCCGCAGGTCTGCGCAGCAATTCGCGACGCCAATCCCGACCTTGAAGTGCAGATTCTTGCCTTGCCGCGTGTCGTGAACCTGTCGAAACGCGAAGCCGACATGGCGATTACTGTCAGCCCGCCTGATGCCGGCCGTCTGACCGTGCAGAAGATGACCGACTACCATCTGCATCTTGCGATGCGCGCCGATCTGCCGACACCCGCCACGTTGGCCGACCTCGCCGGGCTGTCATTGGTGGGCTACATCCCCGACATGATCTTCGACAAGGAACTCGACTATCTGGGCACGTTAGGGGCCGATGGCGTTCAGATGGCTTCGAACTCGGTCGCGGTGCAGTTGCAGATGCTGCGTCAGGGCGGCGTGGGCATCGTGCATGATTTCGCGCTGCCCTTCGCGCCCGAGCTGGTCCGTGTGCTGGAAGGCGAGGTGTCGCTGCGGCGCTCTTTCTACCTCGTGCGCCACGCGGCCGACCGCCGGTCAGACCGCCTGGGGCGCTTCGCAACCGCGCTGGTCGCAGGGTTGCGGGCCGAGGTCGGGCGGCTTGAATCGTTGGCAGGCTTGACAGGGCGGCCCTTCGCGGGGGACGCTTGATCACGTCAGTGTGAGGGGAGGCCGCCATGCTCGTCCATCAGATCCTGAGTTCCAAGCCCGCAGTGGGTGTCCTGACGATCAGTCCCGAGGCAAGCGTCGGTGACGCCGTCGCGCTGTTGTCATCGAAAAAGATCGGTGCCGTCGTGGTTTCGCGCGATGGCGTGACGGCTGAGGGCATCGTCTCGGAGCGTGACATCGTGCGCGAACTGGGCAACCGCGGCACAGGCTGCCTGACAGAGGCCGTGGCCGCCATCATGACCCGCAAGTTGGTGACCTGCGGCAAGGAGGACAGCGCCGACCGCGTGATGCAGGTGATGACCGAGGGACGTTTCCGTCACCTGCCGGTGCTGGAGGGTGGCCGGATGGTGGGCCTCGTGTCGATCGGCGACGTGGTCAAAGCGCGACTTGCCGAACTGGCAATGGAGAAACATGCCCTCGAAGGCATGATCATGGGCCACTAGGCCCCTTGCATCGTCGCGCCCCATGATGTTGCTTGCGCCGCAAGACTGAAAGACGAGGTGCGCCATGCGCGTAGGGCTTTATCCCGGCACGTTCGATCCGGTGACGCATGGCCATATCGATATCATCAGGCGGGCCTGTTCGCTGGTGGATCGTCTGGTGATCGGGGTGGCGATCAATCGCGACAAGGGTCCGTTGTTCAGCCTGGATGAAAGGGTTGCGATGATCCGCGAGGAATGTGTGCCACTGGGCAAGCCCACCGGCACCGAGATTGTCGTTCATCCGTTCGAGAACCTGCTGATCGACTGCGCTGCAGACGTGGGCGCAACCGTCATCATCCGGGGCCTGCGGGCCGTGGCTGATTTCGAATACGAATTTCAGATGGTCGGCATGAACCGCAGTCTCAACAACGCGATC
The DNA here is from genome assembly GCF_016125575.1 of Limimaricola sp. Classification (GTDB taxonomy): domain Bacteria; phylum Pseudomonadota; class Alphaproteobacteria; order Rhodobacterales; family Rhodobacteraceae; genus WGLM01. Next base: position 591,032 of record NZ_WGLM01000005.1, on the reverse strand, counting down.
GAGACGGTGTTCCTGATGGCCGATGCAAAAAACCAGGCGATCGCCTCGAAACTTGTCAAGGAGATCGCCCGGCTGGGCGGCGACGTGACGAAATTCGTGCCGCCCTCTGTCAAGGCCGCGCTGACTGCGCGGCTGCACGCGCCAGATCAGCCGTAGACGGCGGTCCGGGCGATCCGGGCAGCGTCGCCACGGTAGATGTTAAGGTCGAGCGCCACGTCGAGCGGCATTGTCTCGATCTCGTGCTTGGTCCGCAGGTAAAGTGCGCGTTTGCGGGCGGCGGCGCGCAGGTTGGAAATCATGGTCATGACGGGCCTCCTTGGGTTCAATGTTCCGTTCACGTTCGGAATCTAGTTATGCTGCGCCGCAGCACAACCGCCTGTTTGCGCTAACTGCCATGCGTCCGCTGCATGGCCCGGCCCATCCCAGAATGCGAAAAACCGCCCCGACTTGGGGCGGTTTTCCTGTATTTCCAGACGGTTGTCGCTGATCTCAGATCAGCTTGCCCATCGCGACCGCGGTGTCGGCCATGCGGTTGGAGAAACCCCACTCGTTGTCGTACCAGGTCAGGATGCGCACCATCGTGCCATCCATGACCTTGGTCTGGTCCATGTGGAAGACCGAGGAATGCGGGTTGTGGTTGAAATCGGACGACACCAGCTTTTCGTCGGTATAGCCAAGAATTCCCTTGAGCGGGCCATCGGCAGCGGTGCGGATGGCCGCGTTCACTTCTTCCACCGTGGTCGGGCGGCTGGCCTCGAACACCAGATCAACGACCGAGACGTTGGGCGTGGGCACGCGAATGGCGACACCGTCCAGTTTGCCCTTCAGTTCCGGCAGCACCAGCCCCACGGCCTTGGCCGCGCCGGTCGAGGTCGGGATCATGCTGAGCGCCGCGGCGCGCGCGCGGTAAAGGTCCTTGTGCATCGTGTCCAGCGTCGGCTGGTCGCCGGTATAGCTGTGGATCGTCGTCATGAAGCCCTTGGAGATGCCGATGGCGTTGTTGAGCACATAGGCCACCGGCGACAAGCAATTGGTGGTGCAGGACGCGTTCGAGACGACAAGGTCATCCTTCGTCAGCGTGTCGTGGTTGACGCCGAAAACGATGGTCTTGTCCGCGCCGTTCGACGGCGCCGAGACCAGCACACGGCTCGCGCCGTTTTCGAGGTGGATCTTGGCCTTCTCCTTGTCGGTGAAGATGCCGGTGCACTCCAGCACGATATCAATGTGCTTCCATGGCAGTTCGGCGGGATTGCGGATGGCCGACACCTCGATCGGGCCGCGGCCCACGTCGATGGTCGTTTCGGTCGTGGTCACCTCGGCGGGGAAGCGGCCATGGACCGAGTCGTAGCGCAGCAGGTGCGCGTTGGTCTCGACCGGGCCGAGATCGTTGATCGCCACGACCTCGATATCGGTGCGGCCCGATTCGATGATCGCGCGCAGCACGTTGCGGCCGATGCGGCCGAAGCCGTTGATGGCAACCTTGACAGTCATGTTGTCGTCCTCCGGGTGGTGCGGGGCGGGAGGCGCCCCGTTCATTGGCAAAGGGATGGCGCCACCATTGCGATTTGCGCCGAAAGGTCAACTCTCGACCAGCAGCCCCTTAGCGCCAGAATGCCACCCATTCGATCAGGTCCGCCATCTTGCGCAGCAGAAAGATGCTGCCCACGTCATGGTTGTAAAGGTGGTCGGCCCCGACGAGGCCGAGGATGATCAGGACGATGGCAATGGACAGCCTGTTGGTCATGCCAGCGGTGTAGCCTTGGGCCCGGCGAAAGGCAAAGGCTTGTGCAGGCAGATTGGGCGGCTAAGTGTTGACCAGCACGACCAGAGCGGAGGATGCATGAGCGGCCTGATCGCCTTACTCGACGACGTGGCAGCGATTGCCAAACTTGCCGCCGCCTCTGTCGATGACGTGGTGGGGCAGGCGACGCAGGCCGGCGCCAAGGCTGCCGGCGCGGTCATCGACGATGCCGCGGTCACCCCGAAATACATTCATGGCCTCGCGCCCGCACGCGAATTGCCCATCGTCGGCAAGATCGCGCTGGGCTCGGTCCGCAACAAGCTGGTCTTCCTGCTGCCCGCGGCGCTGCTTCTGTCGGCCTTCGCGCCCTGGGCGATCGCGCCGCTCCTGATGCTGGGCGGGGCTTATCTCTGCTACGAGGGGGCCGAGAAGGTGCTGCACTGGCTGCGCCCGCCACATGCCGCGCCCGCCGCCGGGGCGGCGCCCCCGGTCGATCCCGCCCAGCTGGAGGAAACGAAGGTCGAGGGCGCGATCAAGACCGATTTCATCCTGTCGGCCGAGATCATGACAATCTCGCTCGCCGCCCTCTCCACCGGGTCGATCTGGCTGCAGGCGGGCGCGCTGGCGTTGGCGGGACTGTTCATCACGGCGCTGGTCTATGGCGGGGTGGCAATCATCGTGAAGGCCGACGATGTCGGTCTCTGGATGGCGCGAAACGGGCATTTCGGGGCCACCCGCGCCGCGGGCCGCGCGGTGGTGCGCGCCATGCCGGCCGTCCTGCGGGTTCTCACCGCGGTTGGCACGGTGGCGATGCTCTGGGTTGGCGGGTCGATCATCCTGCATGGGCTGGAGGTGCTTGGCTTGCCCCAGCCTGCAGAGGAGATTCATCAGCTTTCCCTGGCCGCTGGGCAGGGGGTGGGCGCTGTCGAATGGGGTGTCACCGCGCTCTGCGACGCGCTGGCCGGTCTGGTCATCGGTGCCATCCTCGTCCCGCTTGCGGGTGTGATCACGCCGCTCTGGGCCTGGGTCAGCCGCCCCTTGCCGTCGTCGCGCATCGAGGTGCCCGACTGGCATGCGCCGATATTGCTGGTCGCGCGGCTGCTGATCGCGGCGCTCTTTCTCGGCGGTGCGCTGCAAAAGGGGTTCAGCCCGTCGCAGGTGATGGGTCTGCTGGCAGGCAAGGGCCTGCCGGAATGGCTGGTCTGGCCTGCGCTGGTCTTCGATGCGGTCGCGGCGCTGGCGCTGGTCCTGGGGGTGGGGGTGCGGCCGCTGGCCTTCGCGCTGGCCGCCTATTGCGGCTTTACCAGCATCTTTCACTGGATCCCCAGCGACCCGTGGCAGATCACGATCTTCGTCAAGAACTGGGCCATCGCGGGCGGCTGCCTCGCGCTTGCGGTAACCGGATCTGGCGGCCTCGCGCTGCGGCCCGACAGGACAACGTGAAAAGGGGCGGACCGGGCCCGCCCCTTCATCTTGCCCCAAATACTCCCGCCGGAGGCGTCCACGCCGCCGCGGGCGGCGTGGATCAGAGCAGCGATTTGACCTTCTCGGCCACGGCCTCGGCAGTGATGCCGAACTTCTCGTAAAGCACTTCGGCCGGGGCCGAGGCGCCAAAGCCCGACATGCCCACGAAGCCCGCCTTGGCCTCGCGTCCGCGCTCGCCCAGAAGCCACTGGTCCCAGCCCTGGCGCACGCCCGCCTCGATGGCCACGCGCACCGGGCCCGCCGGCAGGATACGCTTGCGATAGGCGTCGGGTTGGGCCGCGAACAGCTCCATCGACGGCATCGAGACGACGCGCGTGCCGATCCCCTCGGCCTCGAGCAGCGCCTTGGCTGCCAGCGCGATCTCGACCTCCGAACCGGTGGCCATCAGGATGGCCCGACGTTTGCCCGTCGCCTCGGCCAGCACGTAGGCGCCCTGCGCAGTCAGGTTGGCGGTCTTGTGCTGGGTCCGCACGGTCGGCAGGTTCTGCCGCGACAGCGCCAGCACGGTGGGCGTGCCGTTGGCCGTCAGCGCCAGTTCCCATGCCTCGGCCGTCTCGACCGTGTCGGCCGGGCGGATCACCCGCAGGTTGGGGGTGGCGCGCAGCATCGCCAGATGCTCGACCGGCTGGTGCGTCGGCCCGTCTTCGCCAAGGCCGATGCTGTCATGGGTCATGACGTAGACGGCGGGCACGCCCATCAGCGCGCTCAGGCGGATCGCGCCGCGGGCGTAGTCGGTAAAGCACATGAAGGTGCCGCCATAGGGCCGCACGCCGCCATGCAGCGCCATGCCGTTCATCGCGGCGGCCATGCCATGCTCGCGCACGCCGTAATAGACGTAGCGCCCGGCGCGGTTCTCGGGCGAGAAGATGCCCAGATCGCCGGTCTTGGTGTTGTTCGAACCGGTCAGGTCGGCCGAGCCGCCCAGCGTCTCGGGCATGATCGGGTTGACCACTTCCAGCACCAGTTCCGAAGACTTGCGGGTGGCATGGCTGGCTTTCAGCTCGCTCGCCTGCTTTTTCAGCGCGCGGATGACCGCGCCAAGGCGCTTGGGTGCCTCGCCGGCCATGATGCGTGCGAACTCGGCCTGCTTGCCTTGCGACAGGCCGGCCAGCCGCGCCTCCCATTCAGTGCGGACGGCGGCACCACGCGCACCGATCGCCTCCCACTCCGCCTTTACCTTCGCGGGGATCTCGAACGGCCCGCCGGTCCAGCCATAGGCGGCCTTGGTGGCCTCCAACTGGGCCTTGTCGGTCAGGGCGCCATGGCCCTTGGAAGTGTCCTGCGCCGCGTGTCCCAGCGCGATATGCGTCTTGCAGGCGATCATCGAGGGCCGCGGATCGGCCTTGGCGGCGGTGATCGCGGCGTCGATCGCCACCGGGTCATGCCCGTCGATGGCCTGCACATGCCAGCCCGCGGCGGCGAAGCGCGCCATCTGGTCGGTCTTGTCGGCAATGCCGACATGGCCGTCGATGGTGATGTCGTTGTTGTCCCAGAAAACGGTGAGATGACCAAGCTGCTGCATCCCGGCCAGCCCGATCGCCTCATGGCTGATGCCTTCCATCAGGCAACCGTCGCCCGCAATGACGTAGGTCCGGTGATCGACGATCTTGGCGCCGAAGCGGGCGCGCTGTACCTCTTCGGCGATCGCGAAACCGACCGAGTTGGCAATACCCTGTCCCAGCGGGCCGGTGGTGGTCTCGATGCCGGCGGCATGGCCATATTCGGGATGGCCCGCAGTGCGCGCGCCCCACTGGCGGAAGTTCTTGATCTGGTCGAGCGTGATGTCGGCATAGCCCGTCAGGTAGAGAAGCGCATAAAGCAGCATCGAGCCGTGGCCCGCCGACAGGATGAAGCGGTCCCGGTCAGGCCAGTGCGGCGCGGTGGGATCGAATTTGAGGTGCTTTTCGAACAGCACTGTCGCCACGTCGGCCATGCCCAGAGGCATCCCCGTATGGCCCGATTTCGCAGCGGCCACGGCATCGAGCGTGAGGGTTCGGATGGCGGCGGCCTTCATCCAGTGATCGGGGTGCGCTTGGCGCAGGGCGGCGATGTTCAAGGGGAAATTCCTTTGCTGGCGGGCAACACGTGCCCATGCCTCATACCAAGGCCGTGCCCGAGATCAAGGGTGGCGGCTAAGGCGTTGATCCCCGTGGAAGAACGCCATTTGCCCGGGACGCAGCGATGGCTTAGGCTGAGATAAGGGCAGTACGATTCGGGCTGCGCGGGCGGGTGTGGCCAATGCCGGGGCAGCGGCAAAGTCGGCGCAGCAGGACGTTGCGGGAACACGGACAGGGACAGGAAAAGCGGCAGATGAGCGACATCGTCGAGCTTGAAAGCCGGATCAGCGCGGCGCTGGGACGGATCCGGGCAGGCCTTGCACAGGTGCCCGTTGGGACCGGCAGCATGGCTGCCCCGGCACCCGCCGCGGGCACGGCCGAACTTGCCGCCCTGCGTGCCCGGCTCGAAGAAGAGCGTATCGCCAACGCCCAGCTTGAGGCGCGGGTCAAGGCGCTCAAGGACCGTCAGGACGAACGCATCGCCGCGCTGGAAGACGCGGCGACGCAGTCGAAAACCCAACTTGCGCTTTTCGACCGCGATCTGCAGCGCTTGCGCGAAGCCAACGCTGACCTTCGGGACATAAACGGACAATTGCGCGACGCGCTGGCCGAGGGCGTGGCCGATCCGGGGCTGATCAACAAGGCAATGAGGGCCGAACTGGACGCTCTGGCAGCACTTCGCGCGGCAGATGCCGCCGAGGTTGACGCGGTGCTCGAGGCGCTCAGGCCGATCCTTGCGGAGGCGACGTGATGGCAGAGGTCGAGATCACCATCGGTGGCCGCAGCTTTGAAGTGGCCTGTCAGGATGGCGAGGAGCCGTTTCTGCAAAGCGCCGCCGCGATGCTGGATAACGAGGCATCGGCGCTTTCGGGCCAGATTGGCCGGATGCCGGAATCGCGGATGCTGCTGATGGCGGGGCTGATGCTGGCGGACAAGACCGCCGGACTCGAAGAGCGCCTGCGCACGTTGGAGGCGCGCCTGTCGGAGGTGGAAGGGCGGCCCGAACCGACACCGACCCGGGTCGAGGTTCCGGTCGTGCCCGGCCACGTGACCGAGGCGCTGGCAGAGATCGCCGCGCAGGCCGAGGCCCTTGCCGACGAGGTCGAGGCCAGGGGCTCGGCCGGATCGCAGCCCGCGGAGTGATCCGCGGGCCGTTCTTGCCTCAAGCGTTGGCTTCGCGGATCTTGTCGGCAGCGGCCTTGTCAAAGGCGATGCCCTTGGACGACAGCAACTCGTCCAGTTCGCCCGAAAGCGTCATCTCGGTCACGATGTCGCAGCCACCCACGAACTCGCCCTTGACGTAAAGCTGCGGGATAGTGGGCCAGTCCGAGAAATCCTTGATGCCCTGACGGATTTCGGCGTCTTCGAGCACGTTCACGTCGGTGAATTCGACACCCATGAAGTTCAGAACACCCGCCACGCGGCTGGAAAAGCCACATTGCGGCATCATTTTCGTGCCCTTCATGAACAGCACAACGTCATGGCTGGTCACGGTGTCCTTGATCTGGTCGGTCGCGCTCATCGGGATGTCCTTTCAGAGGGTTAATCGGGCGCCTTGGTGGTCAGCGCCAGCGCGTGCACCGCACCGGAGGGGCCATCCATGCTGCCCTTGAGCGCGGCATAGACCGCGCGTTGCTGTTGCACGCGGTTAAGCCCGCGAAAACTTTCGTCGATCACCTCGGCCGCGAAATGCTGCCCGTCATCGCCTTGCACGGTGATCTTCGCCTTGGGGAAGGTCTCGCGCAGCAGCGCCTCGATATCATGGGCGGTCATCGGCATGGGGGTGTCCTTGGCTGATTGCCTTCAGATGTAGAATGCACCCGCAGCGCCCGCAAGGGGTGGACATGCGACTGGCCGGGCGGGGGCGGGGCAGGGGGCGCTGCCCCCTCTTGGCCTGACGGCCAATTCACCCCCGGAGTATTTGCGGCAAGATGAAGCCTCAGGCGAGCATCGCGATGGGATTCTCGAGGTTGTCCTTGATCGCCTGCAGCAGGTTGGCGCCCAGCGCACCGTCGATGACCCGGTGATCGACGCTGAGCGTGACCGACATCAATGTGCCCACCGTGACCTGTCCGTCCTCGCCCACGATCGGTTTGGCCACGCCCGCGCCGACCGCGAGGATCGCGGCGTGGGGCGGGTTGATGATGGCGTCGAAATTGTCGATGCCGAACATTCCGAGGTTGGAGATGGCAAAGCTGCCGCCCTGGTATTCGCCCGGTGCCAGCTTGCGCTCGCGCGCGCGCTTGGCGAGGTCCTTCATCTCGGCCGAGAGGGCCGAGAGCGTCTTGGTCTCGGCATCGCGCAGCACGGGGGTAAAGAGCCCACCTTCGATGGCGACGGCGACGGCGACGTCGGATTTATCGAATTGCAGCGTGCGGTCGCCGGCCCAGACGGCATTGGCGGCGGGCACCTGTTGCAGGGCCAGCGCGCAGGCCTTGATGATGAAATCGTTGACCGACAGCTTCACGCCGCGCGATTCTAGGTCCTTGTTCAACTGGCTGCGGAATTTCAGCAGCGCATCGAGGCGGATGTCACGGCGCAGGTAGAAATGCGGGACCGATTGCTTGGCCTCGGTCAGCCGCGCGGCGATGGTCTTGCGCATGCCGTCAAGCTTGACCTCGGTGAAGGGGCGGTCGGCATACATCTTCAGCACGGTATCGGTGGCAGGGCCGGTCGCCATCGCGGCGGCAGGGGCCGCTGCGGGGGCTGCGGTCGCGCTTGCAGCGGCCGGTTTGGGTGCGGCGCTGGCGGCCTCGACGTCGGCCTTGACGATCCGGCCATGCGGGCCAGAGCCCGTGAGCGTGCCAAGATCAAGGCCCTTGTCAGCGGCAATCCGGCGCGCCAGCGGCGAGGCAAAGATGCGAGCCCCGTCGGACGACGTGCCGGCGGAAGGCGCAGGCGCGGCTGTGGTGGCGGGCGTGGCCGGCGCAGGCGCGGCATCAGGCTTTGGCGCCTCGGCTTTTGGCGCGGCAGGTTTGGGCGCCTCGCTGATGTCGTCGGCGCTTTCGCCTTCGGCCAGCAGCACGGCGATGGGCGTGTTGACCTTTACCCCCTCGCTGCCTTCAGAGATCAGGATCTTGCCGATCACGCCCTCGTCGACGGCCTCGAACTCCATCGTCGCCTTGTCGGTTTCGATCTCGGCCATGATGTCGCCGGACTTGACCGTGTCGCCCTCTTTCACCAGCCACTTGGCCAACGTGCCCTCTTCCATCGTCGGAGACAGGGCGGGCATCAGGATTTCGGTGGGCATCGCGGGCTCCTCAGCGGTAGGTCACGGATTTGACGGCCTCGATCACCTCGTCGGTGGTCACCAGCGCCAGTTTTTCCAGATTGGCGGCATAGGGCATCGGCACGTCCTTGCCTGTCAGGTTGATCACCGGCGCATCGAGCCAGTCGAACGCCTGCTGCATGATCACCGACGAAATGTAATTGCCGACGCTGCCCTGCGGCCAGCCTTCCTCGACGGTGACGCAGCGATTGGTCTTGCGCACGGAGGCAAGGATCGTCTCGGTATCCATCGGGCGCAGGGTGCGCAGGTTGATCACCTCGGCGCTGATGCCGTCGGCGGCCAGTTTCTCGGCCGCTTCCATCGCGTAATTCATGCCGATGCCGAAGCTGACGATGGTGACGTCGGTGCCCTCGCGCTCGATCTTGGCCTTGCCGAAGGGGATGGTGAAATCCTCGAGGTCGGGCACCTCGAAGGACTTGCCGTACATGATCTCGTTTTCAAGGAAGATCACCGGGTTATTGTCGCGGATGGCGGTCTTCATCAGGCCCTTCGCATCGGCCGCCGACCACGGCATTGCCACCTTCAGACCGGGGATCTGCATGTACCAGGCGGCGTAATCCTGACTGTGCTGGGCGCCGACGCGGGCAGCCGCCCCGTTGGGGCCGCGGAACACCATCGGCGCGCCCATCTGGCCGCCCGACATGTAAAGCGTCTTGGCGGCCGAGTTGATGAGGTGGTCCATGGCCTGCATCGCGAAGTTGAAAGTCATGAACTCGACGATCGGCCGCAGGCCACCAAAGGCCGCGCCGACAGCAATACCGGCAAAGCCATGTTCGGTGATCGGCGTGTCGACGACGCGCTTGGGCCCGAACTCGTCCAGCAGGCCTTGGCTGATCTTGTAGGCGCCTTGATATTCGCCCACCTCTTCGCCCATCAGATAGACGGTCTCGTCGCGGCGCATTTCTTCGGTCATCGCCTCGCGAAGGGCCTCGCGCACGGTCATCGACTTCATCGAGGTGCCCTTAGGCCAATCGGGCGACTGCGGCACCGCGGCGGGCGCGGCCTTGGCGGGGGCTGATGCGGGTGCGGCGGGGGCAGGGGCCTCGGCCGGTTTCGATGGCGCGGCGGGCGCGGGCGTGGCGCCCGCCTCTTCGCCCTCGGCCAGCAGCACGGCAATGGGGGTGTTCACCTTCACGCCCTCGCTGCCCTCGGCGACAAGGATCTGCCCCATCACGCCTTCATCGACGGCCTCAAACTCCATCGTCGCCTTGTCGGTTTCGATCTCGGCCATGATGTCGCCCGCTTTCACGGTATCGCCTTCCTTGACCAGCCATTTGGCCAGCGTGCCTTCCTCCATCGTGGGCGAGAGGGCGGGCATGAGAATTTCGGTTGCCATGTCAGTCACTCCCTCAGGCGTAGATGTCGGTCCAGAGTTCCTCGAGCGCGGGCTCGGGGCTCTCCTTGGCGTATTCGGCGGCGTCGTTCACGATCTCCTTGATCTCCTTGTCGATCGCCTTGAGATCGTCCTCGGTCGCGTGGCTGCCGGTGAGGAGCATGTTGCGCACCTGTTCGATCGGGTCGCGCTCGTCGCGCATCTTCTGCACCTCTTCGCGGGTGCGGTATTTCGCCGGGTCCGACATCGAGTGGCCACGGTAGCGGTAGGTCTTGATCTCGAGGATGTAGGGGCCCTTGCCCGAGCGGCACCACGCCACCGCGCGCTCGCCCGCGGCCTTGACCGCCATCACGTCCATGCCGTCCACTTCTTCGCCTTCGATCGCATAGGCCGCGCCGCGCGCGAACAGCGACTTGGACTTGGTCGAACGGGCCACCGAAGTGCCCATCGCGTACTGGTTGTTCTCGATGACAAAGACCACCGGCAGGTCCCACAACTCGGCCATGTTATAGGCCTCGTAGACCTGGCCCTGGTTGGCAGCGCCATCGCCGAAATAGGTGAAGGTGACGCGGTCATTGCCAAGATACTTGTCGGCAAAGGCCAACCCCGCACCCAGCGGCACCTGTGCGGCGACGATGCCGTGGCCGCCGTAGAAATGCTTTTCCTTGGAGAACATGTGCATCGAGCCGCCCTTGCCGCCCGAATAGCCGCCCTCACGCCCGGTCAGTTCGGCCATCACGCCCTTGGGATCCATCCCGCAGGCCAGCATGTGGCCGTGGTCACGGTAGGAGGTAATCCGCTTGTCGCCCTCTTCCGCCGCTGCCTCGAGCCCAACGACGACGGCTTCCTGGCCGATGTAGAGGTGACAGAAGCCGCCGATCAGCCCCATCCCGTATAGCTGGCCTGCCTTTTCCTCGAACCGTCGGATAAGCAGCATGTTGCGATAATGGGACTTGAGTTCTTCGGCCGACACGTTCGGGCGTTCGGCGGGTTTCTTGGCGGCCATGGATCCTCCATCCGTCAGGCGAAGTAGTTTAGCATTAAACCATTCATAACGCGCAGCGCCCGGAAATGCGAGGGCCAATCTGCCCCGGGGTCAGGCGTCAGGCACATGGAAGGGCTGCAGGGGGCGCAGGGCTGGGCTGTCCGCCTAGCGGATCACGATCTCGTCGGCCCGCACAAGGCCGAGGACGGCGCGCGCGCGTTCGTCAAGCAGATCAAGGTCAAGGTAGCTGTCCGACAGGCGCTTGGTCAGGTTTTCCATCCGCGCCACGTCGGCATCCGCGCTGGCCAGTTCCTGGGTCAGTTGGTGTTTCTCGGCCTCGATCGCCGTGCGCTTGAGAACGCCGTAGTCACCCTGCACCGCTGAAAAGAGGAAATAGAGCCCCGCCATCACGCAGCCGACAAGGTAGGCCAGGGAGCCTAGGGAAGGGCCGTTCGCTCGGATCATCGCTCTGCCTCGTGCGCGGACCTCTGCCGGGCCCGTCTGCCGCACAAAGTGGCATAAACGCAGTGCTTTGGGAATCCCCAAACCGTCATTTTCCCGCTAAGGTAGTATTCGACGGAGCACCCCGGCGAGGAGCGCCACATGTTGCAACCAGAAAGCGAACTGCCCACCCACCGGGTCGAGAACCAGCCCGTCCCCGCTGCCCCGCGTGACCCTTGGGCCGACGACCCCACGTTGCGGGCCCATCTGGACGCAGCCGGCGGCATGGCGCCGCCACTGGCGGCCCTCGGCGCGACCATCGCCGAAACGGATTCCTGGGCGTTGGGCCGGCTGGCGCGCGAAGTGCCACCCCGGCTGGCCCCGTTCGACCGGAGCGGCAGGCGGCTTGACGAGGTGCAGTTCCATCCGGCCTATCACGAGCTGATGCGCATGGGGCTCGAGGCGGGATATGCCGGCGGGCCATGGACGGGCCGCGGTGGCGGGCGACATGCCACCCATGCCGCCATGGTCTACCTGATGACACAGGTTGAGCCCGGTGTGTGCTGTCCGATGACGATGACCTATGCCGCCGTCCCTGCGATCAATGCCGAGCCGACGTTGGCGGCCGCTTGGCGGACCCGCCTGACCGCGGCCGCCTATGACCCGGCGATCCTGCCGGTGGGGGCCAAGCGCGCGGCGACGATGGGCATGGCCATGACCGAAAAACAGGGCGGTTCGGACGTTCGGGCCAATACGACACGGGCCGAGCCCGAGGGCGACAGCTGGCGTTTGACCGGGCACAAGTGGTTCTGCTCGGCGCCGATGTCCGACGGCTTTCTGACCTTGGCGCAGGCGCCGGGCGGGCTGACCTGCTTTGTCGTGCCGCGCTGGCTGGAGGGGGGCCGCAACGGTATTCGGCTGATGCGGCTGAAGGACAAGATGGGCAATCACGCCAATGCATCGGCCGAGATCGAATATGACGGCGCGCTGGCCCATCGCCTTGGGCCCGAGGGCGAGGGCGTGCGCACGATCATCGAGATGGTGCATCACACCCGGCTGGATACCGCGATGGCGCCTGCCGGGCTGATGCGGGCGGCGTTGACCGAGGCGCTGTGGTGGGTCGAAGGGCGGCGTACGTTCCAGCGGCGGCTGATCGATCAGCCGCTGATGCGCGCGGTGCTTGCCGATCTGGTGCTGGACTGGGAAGGCGCGCTGGCGCTTGGTCTGCGGGTGGCCGCAGCCTTTGACGACCATGCGCAGCGGCCCTTCGCGCGAATCGGCGTTGCGCTGGCCAAGTTCCTGTCGAACAAGCGTTGCCCGGTCGTGGTGGGCGAGGCGATGGAATGCCTTGGCGGCACTGGCTACATCGAGGAATCGGGGATGCCGATGCTTTACCGCGAGGCGCCGCTGAACGGCATCTGGGAGGGCGCGGGCAACGTCATCTGCCTCGACATCCTGCGCACGCTGGCGCGCGATCCCGCGGCGGCCGCTGCGCTTCAGGCCGAACTTGACTCGGCAAGCGGCGCCTCGCGTGGCTACGATCATGCGCTCCATACATTGCGCACCCGCTGGCCGGGCGAGGTACCCGAGGCAGAGGCGCGGGCCTTTGCCGAGGCGACCGCACACCTGCTGACGGCGTCCGTACTGTTGCGGCGTGCGCCCGATCCGGTGGGCGAGGCCTATGTCGCGGCCCGGCTGGGCCATCGCGGCCTGATACCGGGCGCGGTGACGGGACTGCCCGTGGTGGCGTTGCTGGCGCGTCTCTCGGGTTAGTTCACTTGCACCGAGGTTGCGAAGGATCCGCTGATCGTCTGGCAGCCGCTTCCGCCACCACCTGAACAGAGCCGGGCGCTGAAGCTGCCCGTCAACGTGCCAAAGCCGTTGCCGCCGGACGGCGCCGCGGCCCGATCAATCGACACATGCGCCGTGCCCGACGCGGCTGCCAGCGCCGGCGTGCTGCCGTCGGCCGCTGCACTGACGCTGATCTGCACACCTGTGACCGGCACGCCGGCAGCGAGCGGTCCCGACAAGTGCCCCGAAATCCGGATTTGCCCGCCCGAGATGCCCTGCTGATCCGCAGGAGTGCCCTCGATGGTCAGGTCCGCGCCGGATACACGCGCCGCCGGTGTTCCGCTGCCATCGGCGCTACCATAGATCGCCCAGTTCCTCGCCGACTCGCCCATCACTGACGAGATCGAGCCCAGCTTCACCGGCATCCCGGCATCCATGCCGCCCATCGGCAACGGTGCGCCGGGATCTGTCGGGCCGTTGCCGTTCTGTCCGGCAACGGCTGCGCCCAGGTCAAAACCGCCCATCCCGGGGCCGGGGCCCAACCCGGGGCCGCTGACGGGCAGGGGCCCGGCATCCATGCACCCGGCCAACAACAACGTCATTCCGCAAATCGCCCAGGCCCGCATCATCTCTCTCTCCTGCTGCCTTTGCCTTGCAAATATCCTCGGGGGGTCGCGGGGGGCAGACAGCCCCCCGCGCGCGCCCTCAAGCGCGGCCCTTGTAGATGTCGATCAGCTTGGCCAGCATCGCCAGCGCCTCGTCGCGCGGCCGCTGGAAGCTGTTGCGCCCGATGATCGAGCCGTTGCCGCCGCCGTCGCGGATCGCGCGGGCATCGTCATAGACGGCATTGACCCCTTTGGCCGCCCCGCCCGAGAAGACGATGATCCGCCGCCCGTCAAAGCTCGACTGCACGCAATGGCGCACGCGGGCGGCCATCGTGGCGATGTCGATCTTCTCGGCCTCGTAAACCTTCTTGGCCTCCGGCAGCATCAGGTGATCGGTCGACAGCTTGATCTTGATGATATGCGCGCCCAAAAGCGCCGCGATATGCGCGGCATAGGCCGCGACATCAATCGCCGTCTCGCCGTCCTTGGTCACCGCCTCGCCGCGCGGGTAGGACCAGATGACGGTCGCGATGCCCTTGGACGCCGCCTCGCGCCGCATCTCGCGGATCTCTTCGTACATGTCGAGCTGCGCGTCCGAGCCGGGGTAGATCGTGAACCCGATCGCCGCGCAGCCCAGCCGCACCGCGTCGTCCACGCTGGCCGTCACGGCCTGGTTCTTGCCGGCGGAGCCCGACATCAGCGAGTTGGCGCTGTTGACCTTCAGGATCGTCGGGATCTGCCCGGCATAGGTGTCGGCCCCGGCCTCGAGCGGGCCAAGGGGGGCGGCATAGGCGTTCAGCCCCGCGTCGATGGCCAGCTGGTAGTGGTAAAGCGGATCATAGCCCGCCGGGTTGGCCGCGAAGCTGCGCGCCGGGCCGTGTTCGAACCCCTGGTCAACCGGCAGGATGATCATCTTGCCGGTGCCGCCCAGCTTGCCCTCCATCAGCATCCGGGCCAGCTGGCCCTTCACCGCCGGCGTCTCGCCCTGGTAATTGGCGAGGATGTTCTGAACGATACGCGTGGTCTTCATTCCGTGTCCTTCCCTGTTATCTGTGCCCGGCCCGGATTTCAGGCGTCCAGCGCCGCGACGCCCGGCAGAACCTTGCCTTCCATCCATTCGAGGAAGGCACCGCCCGCGGTGGAGACATAGGTCATGTCCCCCGCCACGCCCGCCTGGTGCAGCGCCGAGACGGTATCGCCCCCGCCCGCCACGGCGATCAGGCTACCGGCTTTCACCAGCGCGGCGGCCTTGCGCGCGACCGCCATCGTCGCGGCGTCGAAGGGCTCCATCTCAAAGGCGCCAAGGGGGCCGTTCCAGACCAGCGTGCGCGCCTTGGCCAGCACATCGGCCACGTAGGCCACTGTATCGGGCCCGGCATCGAGGATCATCGCGTCGTCGGGGCAGGCATCCGGATTCAGCGTCTGGCATTCCGCCCCCGCCTTGAATTCCCAGGCCACCACGATGTCGCGCGGCAGGATCACCTCGCAGCCCGCGGCCTCGGCCTTGGCGAGGATCTCGCGCGCGGTCGGGGCTAGGTCATGCTCGCAAAGCGACTTGCCCACCTTGATGCCCTGCGCGGCAAGAAAGGTATTGGCCATGCCGCCGCCGATCACCAGGTGATCGACCTTGGTCACGAGGTTGCCCAGCAGGTCCAGCTTGGTCGACACCTTCGCGCCGCCGACGATCGCCACGACGGGGCGCGCGGGGTTGCCCAGCGCCTTGTCGAGTGCTGCCAGTTCCTCGGCCATCAACCGCCCGGCGCAGCTGGGCAGCAGGTGCGCCACGCCCTCGGTCGAGGCATGGGCCCGGTGCGCGGCCGAGAAGGCATCGTTGCAATAGACATCGCCCAGCGAGGCGAGGAACTGCGCCATCTTCGGATCGTTGGCTTCTTCCATCGGGGTGAAGCGGGTGTTTTCCACCAGCACGACGGTGTCGAACGGCAGCACGTCGATCTCGCCGCGCGAGGGCTGTTCGATGAAGACCACATTGCGTCCCAGCGCCGTCTCCAGCGCGGGCTGGACAAGGCGCAGGCTCATCTCCGGGTTGGGCTTGCCCTTGGGGCGGCCGAAATGCGCCAGCAGGATCGGGGTGCCGCCCTTGGCGAGGATGTCGCGCACGGTTGGCACGATCCGGTCGATGCGGCTGGTATCGGTGACCCGGCCATTTTCCATCGGAACGTTGAGGTCGACCCGGGTCAGCACGCGCTTGCCCGTAAGGTCCATGTCGTCGAGTGTCTTCCAGCCCATCGCCGCCTCCTTCAGGATGCTTCCCTTCGTTACGCCCTGCGCCGCCGAGGTCAAGCGCGATCCCTTGGCATTCGGGCAACGCTGGCATATGTCGGCCACCGGAAAAGCCCAGACCAACGCACAAAACGGAGATGCGCCATGGCCGAGATCACCGACCCCGAGAATACCATCATCATCACCCTCAAGGACGGGCCGGTCACCATCGCCCTTCTGCCCGACGTGGCGCCCAAGCATGTCGCCCGGATGAAGGAACTGGCCCGCGCCGGCGCCTATGACAACGTCTGCTTTCACCGCGTGATCGAGGGCTTCATGGCCCAGACCGGCGACGTGGAACATGGCGACATGGAAGACGGCTTCAACATTCGTCGCGCCGGCACGGGCGGCTCGGACCTGCCGGACCTGCCGGCCGAGTTTTCCAAGCTGCCGCATGATCGTGGCACAATCGGCGCCGCGCGTTCGGCCAACCCCAATTCGGCCAACAGCCAGTTCTTCATCAATTTCAAGGACAACTCCTTTCTCAACGGCCAGTACACCGTCTATGGCCGGGTGATTTCGGGGATGGAGCATGTCGACAAGATCGCCCGTGGCGAGCCGCCGGCCAGCCCCGACCGGATGATTTCAGTCCGGGTGGCCGCCGATGTTTGAGCGCACGCTGACAGCCGCGGGCCTGATGGCCCTGCTTGCCTCGCCCGCGTTGGCGACCGACCTGCAGATCCAGGTTTCGGGTCAGGCCAACGGCACCATCACCATCCATCTTCTCGACAATCTCGCGCCGCAGGCCGTGGCGCGGATGGTCGAACTGGCCAAGGAAGGCGCTTATGACGGCGTGGTCTTTCACCGCGTGATTGACGGCTTCATGGCGCAGACCGGCGACGTGGAATTTGGCAAGGTCGGCGGTGACCTGTCGAAGGCGGGCATGGGTGGCTCGACGTTGCCGGACCTGCCGGCAGAGTTTTCGGACCACCGCTTTACCCGTGGCACCGTGGGCATGGCCCGTGCGCAGGACCCCAACAGCGCCAACAGCCAGTTTTTCATCATGTTCGCCGATGGCGATTTCCTTGACGGGAAATACACCGTGGTGGGCGAAGTGACCTCTGGCATGGACGTTGTCGACCAGATCAAGCGCGGTCAGGGCCAAAGCGGTGCCGTGGCCACGCCACAGGATGTGATGACAAAGGTGACGGTGGTCGAGTAGGCCGCCCCCCGTTCCGCCCGGTTCATTGGCCGGGCGGAACGGCAGCCATGCCGATTGACTTCACCCCGCCCCGGCGGTCAAGTCGCCGCCATGGAACGTAAATCCCGCATTGATGCCTTCGGCGCCGTCTCGCTCAGCGGTTTCGCGCTGCTTCTCGCTTTCAACCAAGTCGTGATCAAGGTGACCAACGGCGGGTTGCAGCCGGTGTTCTTTGCCGGGCTGCGCTCGGCCGGGGCGGTGCTTTGCATTCTCGCCTGGCTGAAGTGGCGTGGCATTCCGTTGCGGTTTCAGGCCGGCACGCTGCTGGCCGGGCTGATCACCGGCGCGGTTTTCGCGCTGGAATTCCTGTGCCTGTTCGTGGCGCTGGACCTGACGACGGTGGGCCGCACGGCGGTGATCTTCTATTCCATGCCGGTCTGGCTGGCGCTGATCGCGCATGTCGTTCTGCCCGACGACCGGATCACACCGGTCAAGGCGGCAGGGCTGGCGGCGGCGGTGGCGGGGGTGGCCTGGGCCATGCTGGGGCGCGACCCGTCGGGCCATGGCAGCGTGATGGGCGATCTGGCGGCGCTGGGCGCGGCGGTGGGCTGGGCGGTGACGGCGATGATGGCCAAGGCCTCGCCCCTGCGGCGCGAACGCCCCGAGATCCAGCTGATCTGGCAAGTGGCGGTTTCCGCACCAATCCTGCTGATCGCCGCGCCCTTCTTCGGCCCGCTGGTGCGTGACCTGCAGTGGATTCACATCGCCGGGCTGGCGTTCCAGATCGTCGTGGTAGTCAGCGCGGGCTTCATCTTCTGGCTGTGGCTGTTGTCGATCTACCCGGCCTCGGGCGTGGCCTCGTTCAGTTTCCTGTCGCCGGTTCTCAGCGTGCTGCTG
The DNA here is from genome assembly GCF_016125575.1 of Limimaricola sp. GTDB lineage: Bacteria > Pseudomonadota > Alphaproteobacteria > Rhodobacterales > Rhodobacteraceae > WGLM01. The sequence continues at coordinate 572,987 of NZ_WGLM01000005.1, read as the reverse complement.
GGCTGGGCGTTGCTGGGCGAAAAGGTGGGGCCGGGCATCGTCGGGCCGCTGGTGCTGGTGGCGGTGGGGATCGTGCTGATCAACCGTCAGGTGCCGCAGAAGGTGCGCAGCACGCGCTCGTCCTCTGCCGGCGGGCGCATGTAGGCCGCGTTTTCGACAAAGGGCTGCGTGACGGCGGCCAGCATGGCATGGAACGGACCCAGATCGCCCGTAACACCGGCGGTGATCGCCGCCTCGATCAGGTGGGTGCGGGGAATGACCTGCGGGTTGGTGCGCGCCATCAGGGCGGTATCCGGCCCGCGCGCCTGCCACCGCGTTTCCCATGCTTCGAAACCCGCGCGGTCGAGGAACTCGTCGCGGGCCGCCGGCGTGCCAAGGCGCGCGAACACGTTCGTGAAATCCGCCCCGTCCTGCGCCATCAGCGCCAGCAGGTCGTCGATCAGGGCCGCGTCGTCCTCGGTGGCCGCAAGGCCCAGCTTCTGCCCGAAAACCTCCAGCCAGGCCGCGCGGTAAAGCGCGGGAAAGCGGTTGATGATCGCGGTGAAATCCTCCACCGCCGCGTCTTGGTCGGGCATCAGCGGTACCAGCGCGCTGGCGAATTGCGCGATGTTCCAATGCGCGATTAGCGGCTGGTTGGACCAAGCGTAACGGCCGGTGCGGTCGATCGAGGAAAACACCGTGTCGGGGTGATAGACATCCATGAAGGCGCAGGGGCCATAATCGATGGTCTCGCCCGAAATCGCCATGTTGTCGGTGTTCATCACGCCGTGAATGAAGCCCAGCCCCATCCATTGCGCGATCAGGCGCGCCTGCCGGGCCATCATCTGCTCCAGCAGGTCGGCGGGGCCGGTGGCCTGCGGGTAATGCCGGGCGATGACGTGATCGGCCAGCGCCGCCAACGCCTCGCCATCGCCGCGCGCGGCGAAATACTGGAAGGTGCCCACGCGGACATGGCTTTGTGCGACGCGGGTCAGGATTGCGCCGGGCAGGCGGTCTTCGCGATACACGTCCTCGCCCGTTGTCACGGCGGCCAGCGCGCGGGTGGTGGGCACGCCCATCGCCGCCATCGCCTCGGACACCAGGTATTCGCGCAGCACCGGGCCAAGCCAGGCCCGCCCGTCGCCCATGCGCGAAAACGGCGTGGGCCCCGCGCCCTTCAGCACGATGTCACGGCGGATGCCGTCAGTGCCCACGACCTCGCCCAGCAGGATCGCACGGCCATCGCCGAGGCCAGGGTTCCATGCACCGAACTGGTGGCCTGCATAGGCCTGCGCGATGGGGGCGGCGCCCTCGGGCAGGGCGTTGCCGGCCAACTCGGCCTCGGCGCGGGCGAGTGCCGAAGGGTCGATGCCCATCAGCCGGGCAAGCCCGTCATTGACGGCGATGATCCGTGGCGCGCGCACCGGCGTGGGCGGCAATGCGGCGAACATCCGCCCCGGCAGGCGGGCATAGCTATTGTCGAACGGGATATGGAGCGTCATTACGGCACCTCTGCCCCTGACATAAGCCGCTCGCCCCGCGCTGCCAACTAGTCGACCGGGTAGCGCCCGTCATAGCTGCCGCTGATCTCGATCACCCGTCCGCCTTCGACTGGCGCGAAATCGCCGTCCTTGATGGCAAATTCCACCAGCGTGCCATGAAACGAGAATTTCATGGTTCCATCGTCCTCGATCTGCGGCGGACCATCGAGGGTCATCGAACCACCCGCGATATCGGCGCCAAACATGCCGCCATCCAGATACTGGATGTCCGAGACATGGTCGGGCCACAACTGCACCGATAACAGCGTATCGGTATCGCCGTCGGACGCGGGCACGCTGCCGTTAACGTTGTAGAATACCTTGCCCATCACCTTGTGCCGTTCGACAGAACTACGGTTGCGCTCGGTATCCAAGGTCGTCCATGCGGTCATCGGGGTTCCGTCGACGATCAGATCGTACTGGCCGTTGATCGTGTAGCGGCTGGAAAACTCCTCGGCCGCGGCAGGCAGGGCAAAGGTGGCAAGCGCCAGAGCGGGCGCGACAAGCATGCGATACATCAAAGAATCCCTTGGCTGAAATGCCAGTTACGCTTGCACGGGCCGGGCCATCAGGCAACCCTGACGCGATCAAAGCGTGTCGGTCATCACCAGCATCTCGGGCCGGGCGGCAAAGCCCACCCGCGCGCAGAAGCGCTGCGCGGCCTCGTCGGCGTGGTCCACGCGGACATGCAGCGCGGTCAGCCCGGCCTGGCTGAGTGCCACGGCCACCGCGTGCAGCACCTCCGTGCCGATGCCACGGCGGCGCACCGAGGGACGAATGTAGACCTCGTTCACCCAGCCCTCCATGCCGGCGCGCGTCACCGACCAGCCAAAGCCCACGAGAACGTAGCCCAGCGGCGCGCGCCCCGGCCCGATCAGCCAGACCGCACCCAGCGGCGAGCCTTCCAGCAGCGGGTCCGCCGCGCGGGCGCGGTGCACGTCGTCATGGGCCAGCCCGCGTTCGGCGTGGAACTGCGCCATCAGGCCCAGCACGCGGTCGCGGTCGGCGGTGCCGGCAAGGGTGATTGCGGTGCTCACAGGCGGGCCAGGCGGCTGGTCAGCAGCGCGTAGAAGCCGTCGGCGTGAAGGTCGCCGATGAAGGTGGCGTTGGGTGCGCGGTCGGTCACGCCCCACCAGTCGGCCACGGTCATGCCCAGCGTCAGATCCGAGACCGTCTCGATCTCCACGTTGATGTGGCGGCCCTTGAAGAGGTGCGGGTCGATCAGCCATGCGATCACGCACGGGTCATGAAGCGGGGCGCCTTCGCTGCCGTATTTCTCCATGTCGAAGCGTTCGAAGAAATCGGTCCAGGCGGCGACCATGTCGCCCACCTTTGTGCCCAGCGCGCGGAAGGCGTCGATGCGGGCCTTCGTCGTCAGGGCCTTGTGCGTGACATCGAGCGGCATGACCACCAGCGGCACGCCCGCCTTGAACACGATCTCGGCCGCCTCCGGGTCGACGTAAATGTTGAACTCGGCCGCGGGGGTGATGTTGCCCACCTCGAAATAGGCGCCGCCCATCAGCACGATGCGTTCGATCCGCGCGATGATGTCGGGAGCGCGCAGCATCGCGGTGGCGATGTTGGTCAGCGGCCCGATCGGGCAGAGGGTGACGGTGCCGGGCGGCTCGGCGCGCAGCGTGTCGATGATGAAATCGACGGCGTGGCGGTCCTGCAGCGGCATCGTCGGCTCGGCCAGTTGCGGGCCGTCAAGGCCGGTCTTGCCATGGACATGTTCGGCGGTGACGAGCTTGCGCTTCAACGGCGCATCGCAGCCGGCAAAGACCGGCACGTCCGTGCGCCCGGCCAGTTCGCAGATGATGCGGGCATTGCGCGCGGTCAGCGGCAGCGGCACATTGCCCGCGACGGCGGTGATGCCGAGCAGCTCGACATCCTCGGGGCTGGCCAGCGCCAGCAGGATTGCCACGGCGTCGTCCTGGCCGGGGTCGGTGTCGATGATGATCTTCTTGGGAGACATGGGCGGGCCTTGGATCGGGGTTTGGCGGCACAATGTCGTGACCCCGCGGGCGAGGCAAGCCGGCAGATGTCCCGCGGGCGGCTTCTTCCCGCCAGTCGCAGGGCTAGACCCTGCCTTCGGCCTTCAGGCGGGCATGCAGCTCCGGCACTGCCGCATGGCCGAGTTCAAGCGCATAGACATAGGCTTGGGTAAGATAGAAACACGCCGCATCGACCGTCGCGGCTTGATCCCCGGCTTCCGTGTAAAGCGCGACCAGCGCCGCGCGGTCCCCTGCCGCGTGGGCCGCCAGCAGCCGCGCGTCCAGATCGTTCATCGCGCGCGGTGGGCCTCGATCCGGCCCGCCACCCAGTCGTGAAAATTATGCGTGGGCCCGTCCATCGCCGGGCTGAAGCGGCCGCCGTCAAACAGCGGCCCGTGGCGGCCCTTCTGCATTCCCTCGACGACGCCGATATCTTCGCGAAACACCACCTTCCATTGCGCCGTGTTCTTCGCACGCAGGGCATCGGAGGTGTCGGGCGTCGAGTAGTAAAGGTGGATATGCTCGGTCGTGGATTCCAGCGTGTTGGGCTGCAGCACGATGACAAAGCAGTGGTCGCGCTGGGCCCCCAGCAGAACATTGGGATAAACCGCCACATATTCCGCGCCCTCGTTCCACTGCGCCGAGAGGCCGGGAAAATCGGGGAACACCGTGCCATCGTCGAGCCGGATCTGCCGGTAGAGGCTTGAGCCCTGCCCGGAATAGCGCCCTTTCTCGGCGATGTTGTAATGGTCCTCCAGCCGGGAATAGCTGTTCAGGCCGGGATGGACCCAAGGCAGGTGGTAGCTTTCGCAGTAATTCTCGACCGCGAGTTTCCAGTTGGTCTTCACCTCAAGTGCGAATGTGCTGTCGGCGCCGCCATGGATCAGCGGCCGGTCCCATTCCGCCCAGCGCTTCAAGAGGTCGGCGTGTACGTCTTCGAAGGGCGGGGCCTTGCCGTCGATGTTGATGAAGACGGTATCGAACCAGATATGGCTGCGGATCTCGATCAGGCCGAGGTCATCCTTGACGATGGCATCATGCGTGTTGTGGCCCGGCCCGCCGACATGCGGGGTCGAGACCAGCCGCCCGTCGGTGCCGTAGCACCAGGAATGATAGGGACAGCGGATCGCGCCCTCGATCTTCTTGGGTTCGCTCACAAGGATCATGCCGCGATGGCGGCAGGTGTTCTGGAAGACCCGCACCACGCCTTCACGGTCGCGCAACAGCAAGAGCGGCACGCCGAGAAAGTCGATCGGCTTGGCGTCGCCCGGCTCGGGCACGTCCGAGGCCACGGCAAGGCCCGACCAACTTGCAAACAGGACGGCGTGCTTTTCCTCTTCCCACATCGCGGGGTCGATGTAGTGGGCGTTGGGCAGGCCCTGCGCGGTTTCGACAGGGTTGCGGACGGCGGAAAGGTCGTTGGGCATGGCGGGCTCCGGCGGCTGACTGACGTCAGACTACGCCCGCGCGGGCGCGCCGTCCCTCGCCGCGCGCGACTTGCCGCGCGCGGACAGCGACATGTGCCAGGGCTACTTCTTCAGCGGCAAGGCCCCGCGGGCCAGCGCGGCGACGCCGGTGCGGGCGATCTCCTGCAGGCCAAGCGGGCGCATCAGGTCGGCGAAGGCGTCGATCTTTTCCGGGGTGCCGGTGATCTCGAAGACAAAACTCGTCAGCGTGCTGTCGACCACGCTGGCGCGAAAGATGTCGGCCAGCCGCAGCGCCTCGACCCGGGCATCGCCCTTGCCGGTGACCTTCAACAGCGCCAGTTCACGGCCCACATGCGGCCCCTCGACGGTCAGGTCGTGAACTTCGTGCACTGGCACGATCCGGCCCAGCTGCGCCTTGATCTGTTCGATCACATGCGGCGTGCCCGAGGTCACGATCGTGATCCGCGAGCGGTGGCCCTGATGATCGACCTCGGCCACGGTCAGGCTTTCAATGTTGTAGCCGCGCCCCGAAAACAAGCCGATCACGCGCGCCAGCACGCCGGGTTCGTTGGCGACAAGCACGGCCAAGGTGTGCCGCTCGATGGGCTCGGCATTGGGATCGCGCAGGTTATAGGCGGAATGGCTGGAGGCCCCTTCCTTGAGGCGCAATGCGGACATGGGATCAACTCCGTGGTTGGGATGACGTCGGGCAGGTCAGCGTCACGTCGTAGGTGTTGACGCCGTCGCGCTGGGTAATGGTGTGAATGGCGCAGTTCGTGGCGCGGATCGCGGCCATCTGCGCGTTGAAAAGCAGGCGCTGCTGGTTGTCGGTGCCCGTGGCGAAGTTCTTGACCACCGCAGTGTTGCCATTCTGGGTGACGAAGAACGTATCTCCCAGAACCTCGATCTTCTGACTGCCGGCCGGTGTCGCCAGTGGCAGCATGCCGCCGGAACAGGCCGACAGCGTCAGCGCGGCCAGCGCCGCGACAAGGCCGGTGGTCTGGCGGCGTGCGCCTTGCGGTTTGCAGGTCAGGGGTGCGTTTGTCATCGTCTCAGGCCTCCTTCATCGTATCGTCGCCTTCGGCCTCTGCCGTGTCGCCAGCCAGCGCCGCCGGGCTGAGCCGCAGGAACAGCGTTGCCACCGCGATGGTCGCGGTAACCCAGTAGGGCGCGGCCAGCACGCCGGCCAAGGCGCAGGCCAGCACGCCGGCGGGCAGTGCCGCGCGCGCGAGGCCGGTCTTGTACTTGTCCCTGACAATCCAGAGGCCTGCAAGGTAGATCGCCAGCGCGCCGTTCGTGACAAGCGCAAGCTCTTCGCCCGTTGCATGAGAATGCCCGGTCAGCCAGTCCAGTTGCGCGGCCGCCGCCGCGCCCACCATCGCGCCGCCGACATAGATAATGGCATGCAGGTAGCCCCAGCGGACGAAGCGCCGGCCGGTGGTGACGGCGCGCATGTGGTCTTCTTCAAGGAAGTAGAGCGCGAACATCGCGAACACGATCACCAGCGTGGCGATACCACCCACGAGGATGCCCGGATCTGTCTGCCCGTCATGCAGCGCGCCGGAATAGAGCGTGGCCGAGAACACGATCTCGCCAAGGATGATGATGTTCAGCAGCCCGTGACGCTCGACCATGTGGTGGCGGTGCATCGGCGGATGGTTGCGCCGCCCGGCCAGCAGGGGCGTGCCCACCTCGATGGCATAGATCGGGAGCGCTGCAACAAAGAACAGGCCCGCCTCATCGGCGTGCCCGCCCAGCAGAAGGTAGTGGGTGACCCAGAGGATCTGCGCCGCCGTCAGGCCGACGATATAGATCGTGGCTGCACGACGATAGGCGGGATTGGCGATGGCCGCGCGCAGCCAAAGCAGCACCAGTGCAATGCGCATCACGACCCAGCCGATGATGCCCAGGCGGGTATCAAGCGTCTCGAAGATATGCGCGGTGCCGCCGGCGAACAGCGCGTAACCGCCGATGATCACGAAGACCAGCAGCCGGTAAAGGCTGTCGTCATTGTCAAAGCTGGTCGAGAACCATGTGAAGTTGGCCCATGACCACCAGACACCGAGGATCACGAAGAGAAAGACGATGAAGCTTTGCGCGGCGTGTCCATCACTGACCGCGTGGTGATAGGCCTGCGTCGCCGCCGCGATGGCGACAACGCAGACCAGATCAAAAAACAGCTCCAGCGAAGTCGCCACGCGGTGCGGCTCGTCAGAGGTGCGGGCGATGAAGTGGCGGATCAGCATGGCGGTCTTTCCCTGTTGCCAGCCCGGCGCGGGGGTGGAGGGGCCGTCAGACCAGCACCGCCCCACCCGCCTCGATTGCGCCATCGGTCGCGGCATCGCCCAACAGCATCTCGTTATGGGGTTTGCCGCTGGGGATCATCGGGAAGCAGTTCTCATGCTTTTCGACAAGGCAGTCGAAGATCACCGGGCCGGGATGCTCGATCATTTCCATGATCGCGTCGTCCAGGTCCTTGGGGTCCTTGCAGATGATGCCCTTGGCGCCAAAGGCCTCGGCCAGCTTGACGAAATCGGGCAACGCCTCGGACCACGACTGGCTGTAGCGTTCGCCATGCAGCAGCTGCTGCCACTGGCGCACCATGCCAAGGCGTTCGTTGTTGAGGATGAACTGCTTGACCGGCAGGCGATACTGCATCGCCGTGCCCATCTCCTGCATGTTCATCAGCCAGCTCGCCTCGCCCGCGACGTTGATCACCAGCGCCTCGGGATGCGCCATCTGCACGCCGATCGACGCCGGAAAGCCATAGCCCATGGTGCCAAGGCCGCCTGACGTCATCCAGCGATTGGGATCCTCGAAGGTCAGGTATTGCGCGGCCCACATCTGGTGCTGACCGACCTCGGTGCAGATGTAGCGGTCACGCCCCTTGGTCAGTTCTTCCAGCCGTTGCAGCGCATATTGCGGCTTGATCGTGGAGGTCGAGTTGCGGAACTTCAGACAGTCGATCGCCTGCCAGTCGTTGATCTGTTTCCACCACTTGGCCACGGCCTCTTTCTCGGTGATGCGGCCACGTGCCTTCCAGACCTTGAGCAGATCCTCCAGCACATGCGCCACGTCGCCGACAATCGGGATATCAACGCGGATCACCTTGTTGATCGAGGAGGGGTCGATATCGATATGCGCCTTGGTCGAGCCGGGGCTGAAGGCATCAAGCCGGCCGGTGACCCTGTCATCGAAGCGGGCGCCGATGTTGATCATCAGGTCGCAGTCGTGCATCGCCATGTTGGCCTCGTAAAGGCCATGCATCCCCAGCATCCCGATCCAGTGCTTGCCCGAGGCAGGGTAGGAGCCCAAGCCCATCAGCGTGCTGGTGATCGGAAAACCGGTTGCATCCACCAGTTCGCGCAACAGCTGGCTTGCCGCGGGGCCCGAGTTGATGACACCGCCGCCGGTGTAGAAGATCGGGCGCTTGGCCTTCTCCATGGCCTTGGCAAGCGCGGTGATCGCGTCGATATCGCCCTTCACCTGCGGGGCATAATAGCTTTTGTGCGTGCGCTTTTCGGAATAGTTCCCCGTGGCGAACTGCACGTCCTTGGGAATGTCGACCAGAACCGGGCCCGGCCGGCCCGAGGTGGCGACGTGAAACGCCTCGTGCAGGGTGCCGGCCAGCGCGTCGGTCTCTTTCACCAGCCAGTTGTGCTTGGTGCAGGGTCGGGTGATGCCGACGGTATCGGCCTCCTGAAAGCCGTCGGTGCCGATCATGAAGGTGGGGACCTGCCCGGTCAGCACGATGATTGGGATCGAATCCATCAACGCATCGGTCAGGCCGGTAACAGCATTGGTGGCACCCGGGCCCGATGTCACCAGCGCAACACCGGGATTGCCGGTCGAGCGGGCATAGCCTTCGGCGGCATGGACGGCGCCTTGTTCATGCCGCACCAGGACATGGTGGATGTCGTTCTGCTGGAAGATCTCGTCATAGATCGGCAGCACCGCGCCGCCCGGATAGCCGAACACCGTGGTCACGCCCTGATCCTTGAGGGCCTGGACCACCATTTTCGCTCCGGTCATCTGGCGTGTCATCGTCTGTTGTCCTTCATCCTGTCAACGTCGCGCATAAAAAAGCCCCCGGTCCGGCGGGGGCGCATGGTCGGCCAGAGCCTGCGGGGGGCTAGCCGGTCATGCGCCAGACCATGAGGCATACGACAATTTTCGACATCGCTTGCGGGCCCTTCCTTGCGCGTGGGCGGACTTATGCATGTGCAGCAGGGGGCGTCAACCGCAAATTCCGGAATAAAGTATCACGAATGGCTGTTCCGCCTTTGCATTTGTTGCGATTGATGGCGGTTCGCGGCAAGAAATCACAAGGTCATACCGCTTTTGTAGGGGTGCGGCCGCACGAAACTAAGTTGCGCGCTTTCGCTGGACAGACAGGGCCCTGTGTGTAGATTGCCTCACATGGACTGGAAACGGGGCCAGAAGTCCCGGCCAGTCAATGATCCAATCTTAGGGAGGAACCTCATGGATCGTCGTTCATTTCTGACCAAGGCCACCGTCGGCGGCGTCGCAGCGGCGGGGGCGTCGGTCCTTGCCGCGCCTGCGATCGCGCAAGCATCGCCGAAGGTGACGTGGCGCCTGACCTCGTCGTTCCCGAAGTCGCTCGACACCATCTACGGCGCGGCCGAGACGATGTCGAAATTCGTGTCCGAAGCGACTGACGGCAACTTCCAGATCCAGGTTTTCGCCGGTGGCGAACTGGTTCCCGGCCTGCAGGCAATGGATGCGGCGGCCGCCGGCACCGTCGAAGCGGCCCACACCGCTACCTACTACTACTGGGGCAAGGACCCGGCCTGGGCCTTCGGCACCGTCGTGCCCTTCGGCCTGAACACCCGCGCGATGAACGGCTGGTACTACTACCGTGGCGGCCGTGACCTGCTCAACAAGTTCTACGGCAGCAACGGCCTCGTCGGCTTCCAGTGCGGCAACACCGGCACCCAGATGGGCGGCTGGTACCGCAAGGAGATCAACACGCTCGACGACATCAAGGGCCTGAAGATGCGCATCGGCGGCTTCGGCGGCAAGGTGCTTGAGGCGCTGGGTGGCGTGCCGACCTCGGTGGCCGGTGGCGACATCTACCCGTCGCTGGAAAAAGGCGCGATCGACGCGGCCGAGTGGGTTGGCCCCTACGACGACGAGAAGCTGGGCTTCTACAAGGTCGCGCCCTACTACTACTATCCCGGCTGGTGGGAAGGGAACGCCGTGCTGACCACGCTGGTCAACAAGGCTGCCTATGAAGCCCTGCCGAAGGCCTACCAGTCGGTGCTGGCCACCGCCAACCAGGCCTCCGACCTTGACATGATGGCGCATTACGATGCCGTGAACCCGCAGGCGCTGAAGCGTCTGGTGGCCAACGGCACCATGCTGCGCGCCTTCAGCCCCGAGATCATGCAGGCCGCCTTCGACGCGTCCCGCCAGATCTACGCCGACATCTCGGCCACCAATGCGACGTTCAAGGAGCTTTGGGAAAGCCAGAAGGTGGCGATGGAGGAAGGCTTCCTCTGGGAGCAGATCGCCGAGTACAACTACGACACCTTCATGATGCGGATGCAGCAGGCCGGCAAGCTCTGAGCAGCCGTCCCGACGCAACCATCAGGCCCCGGCGCATCCCGCGCCGGGGCCTTTTTCATGCCCGCCCGACAGGGTGCGGGACAAGCAAGGGCCGCGTCGGTTTCCCGTCGCGGCCCTTTTTCGTGTCCGGTGGTGACCGTTGCCGGCCGCTCAGTTCCCGAAGCTTGGCGGCGGCAATGCCCCCATGTCCGGCCCGCCTCCGCCCAATGGCGCCAAAGCCGGGATCTCGATCTTGACGTTCGTCAGGTCGACGGGTGGCCCCTTGTAGCGCATCACCATCTGCGGGAAGCCGATCACGATGGCAATCATCACGATCTGGATTACCACGAAGGGCACGGCACCCCAGTAGATCTGGCTGGTCTTGATCCCGTCCATCGTCTGGCCGGTCACCTTGTCGACGTAAGAGCCGCGCGGCGCGACCGAACGCAGGTAGAACAGCGCAAACCCGAAGGGTGGGTGCATGAAGCTGGTCTGCATGTTGACGCCCAAGATCACGCCGAACCAGATCAGGTCGATCCCCAGCTTTTCGGCGGCGGGCGCCAGCAGCGGGATGATGATGAAGGCCAGTTCGAAGAAATCGAGGAAGAAGGCGAGGAAGAAGACGATCAGCGACACCACCAGCAGGAAGCCCAACTGCCCGCCGGGCAGCGAGGTCAGCAGGTGTTCCACCCACAGGTGCCCGTTGACGCCGTAGAAGGTCAGCGAGAACACCCGCGCGCCCAGCAGGATGAACATCACGAAGGCCGAAAGCCGCGTCGTCGAGGCAAGGGCCGAGCGGATCACGTCCAGCGTCAGGCGCCGTTTGAGGGCTGCCAGCGCGATAGCGCCGACCGCGCCCATTGCGCCGCCTTCGGTTGGCGTCGCCACACCGAGAAAGATCGTGCCCAGCACGAGGAAGATCAGCGCCAGCGGCGGGATCAGCACGATGACAACCTGCTGCGCCAGCCGGCTCATCAGGTTGATCTTCAGCCCCTTGTCGATCACGGCAATCAGGTAGGCCGCGATGATGCCGATGGCAGCGCCAAGGACATCGGCATTCGCGCCCTGGGTTGGTTCAAGGTAGTGATACGCGCCATAGCTGACGCCCACACCGATCGCCAGCACGACAACAAGCGACATCACGCCGTGTCCCAGCGTGCGTGCCTCTTTCGGCAAGGCGGGCACCCACTTGGGCTTGAAGATGGTCAGCGAGAAGACATAGCCGAGGTAGATCGCCGTCAGCACCATGCCGGGCACCAGCGCGCCCTTGTACATATCGCCCACCGAGCGGCCCAGCTGGTCGGCAAGGATGATCAGCACGAGGCTGGGCGGAATGATCTGCGCCAGCGTGCCGGATGCTGCGATCACGCCCGAGGCGACGCGCCTGTCATAGCCATAGCGCAGCATGATCGGCAGCGAGATCAGCCCCATCGCGATGACGCTGGCCGCGACAACGCCGGTAGTGGCCGCCAGCAGCGCGCCGACGATGATCACCGCATAGGCAAGCCCGCCGCGCACCGGGCCGAAAAGCTGGCCGATGGTGTCGAGGAGGTCCTCGGCCATGCCGGATCGTTCCAGCACGATGCCCATGAAGGTAAAGAATGGAATGGCCAGCAATGTCTCGTTCGACATCACGCCGTAGAATCGCTCCGGCAAGGCGTAAAGCAATGGCCAGCTAAGGTTGATCGACCCGCCCGACAGCGGCGCCAGTTCCACGCCGACAAAGAAGAACAACAGGCCGTTGGCGGCCAGAGAAAAGGCGACCGGGTAGCCAATGATCAGGAAGAAGACCAGGCTGATGAACATGATCGGCGCCATGTTCTGCGCGATGAGTTCCATCATTTCGGCGCATCCTCGAGATAGGCAGCCCCTTCCATCTCGGCGGCGTCATGGGACGACACGAAGGGCGTGGGGTCTTCGATGATCCCGCGCATGACGGCGATCTTCTTGATGATTTCGGAAATGCCCTGAATCGTCAGCAACAGGAAACCGAGCAGCAGCATCAGCTTGGACGGCCAGATGATCAGCCCGCCTGCGTTGGTCGACATCTCGCCCGACGAGAAGGACAGCCAGACCCAGGGAACGAAGTAGAAATCCATCAGCACAAGGATCGGCATCAGGAAGAAGATGTGGCCCAGCAGGTCGATCCAGTGCTGCACCCGCCGGCCCAGCGCGCCGTAAAGGATGTCGATCCGGATGTGTTCGTTCTGCTTGAGCGTATAGGCCGAGGCCAGCAGGAAGGCCGCGCCGTAGAGATACCACTGCAGTTCCAGCCAGGAATTGGACGACATGTTCATCGTCTTGCGGATCACGGCGTTCACCGCGCTGACGACGATCGCCAGCAGGATCAACCAGCCCACGGCCTTGCCGACCATTTCGTTGAGCCGGTCAATCGCCCGGCTCAATGACAAAAGACCATTCATCGGTCCCTGCTCCCCCCTGCCAAAGTTGACCCCGGCGGTATCCTCCGCGCCGGGGCCTTTGCGCGCAAAGCTATGTCCCAGTGCGCCGGTTGCGTCAACCGCCGCCCGACGCGCTGCCGGTTCCGCCATCAGGCAGGCGGATGCGGGCCACCTGTTCAGCGATCGGATCGACCGAGAGGGGGTGTGTCGCGGAATGGTAGGACGCGGTATCGCCGATCGGCGCCCAGCGCCCGCGGTGATACACCTCGACACCCGCGAACTTGGACTTGTAGTCCATCTTCTGGCTGCCCGGCACCCAGTAGCCGAGGTAGACGTAGGGCAGCTCCAACTCGCGCGCGATCGCGATATGGTCAAGGATGATATAGGTCCCCAGCGAGGCCCTCTCGAGGTCGGGATCGAAGAAGGAATAGACCATGCTGAGCCCGTCATCGAGGATGTCGGTCAGGCAGACGGCGTAAAGCCCACGCTCGGCACCGCGATCGGCGCGCGGATCGGAGTATTCGATCAGCCGGGTCCGTACCGGCGTTTCCTCGACCATGGCGGCGAATTCGAACAGGTCCATGTCGGCCATGCCACCGCTGGCGTGGCGGCTGTCGAGGTAGCCGCGGAACAGCCGGTATTGCTCTTCGGTGGCCCAAGGCGAGGTTGCGCGCCGGTCCAGCCAAGCATTGCGCTTCATCACGCGGGCCTGGCTGCGGCTGGGGGCGAAACGGTTCACGTCGATGCGTGCCGAAAGGCAGGCCGAACATTCCGCGCAGGCCGGCCGGTAGAGCACGTTTTGCGACCGACGAAAGCCTTGTTTAGAGAGCGTGTCGTTCAGCCGGTCGGCATCGTCGCCTTGCAGCGCAGTAAACAGCTTCCTCTCCATCCGCCCGTCAAGATAGGGGCATGGTTGCGGAGCCGTCACGTAGAACTGCGGCGCGATGGGAACCGAATGACGCATGGAACTCCGGTGGGCCTGTTGGCGCGCAAGCTATCAAGCCTTGGCCCGCGCGCCAAGCCCCGCGTTGCCAGAGACTTAGAGCATCCGGCGCATTGCCACGGTCCCCAGGGCCATGTCGCTCAGACCCTGACCGTAGCGGGTCGTCATCATCAATCCGGCAGAGACGAGTTGCAGCGGAAAGATCGCGAAGGAAAGCGAATAGCCCAGCGTGTGCAGGAAGGCCGTGCGTGGGGTCAGCTGACCGCCATCGCCCTCACGCAGCGCGATGCCGGTAAGAACCATGCCCGGCGTGGCCGAAAAGGCCGCAAGCGTGGTCCACCGCATGAAGAAACCGGCCACCATCAGCAGCAACGGGAAATAGAAGATGCCGGTAAAGAAGGTGAACGGCAGCAGAAGCGCGGCGAAAATGCCGCTCAGCGTGATGTCGGCGAGCCAAGCCAGCGCGCGGCGTTGCGGGACACCGGCATAGAATTCGGGTCGGCGTGCCGGGTCCGGCAGGGGGGTAAGGGTGGCAAAGGCGGTAGCGCGCATCGTGGGGCCTCTTCGCAGGCTTCGGAAAATCAAGTGTCAAAGATGGGCGCGCGGCCCCGCCCGAAAAAGGGGGGCCGCGGCCATGGGCCGGATCAACCGGCCGTGGGGCCTTCTGGGCGCGGCGAGGAGTCGCCGCCCGATTGCGGGCCAGCTTGCGGGCCAGATTGTGGGCCGGACTGGTCGGAGCCGCTCTCGCGGGCCTTGCTGGCGCGGTCATCCATGAACTGGTCGAACTCGGCCTTGTCCTTGGCCTCGCGCAGCCGTTCGAGGAAGGCCTCGAAGCTTTGCTGCTCTTCTTCCAGTTTGCGCAGCGTTTCTTCGCGGTAAGCGTCGAAGGCGCGGTTGCCGGAGGATTGGCGTGACATCGGGCCGCGATAGCTGCGGCCATAGCCGCCGTGATGGTGGGCGCGCCGATGGGCGCAAGACGAATTGAACATGCGTTTGCTCCAGATCATGTAGGCCAGCAGCGCAAGGCCCACGGGCCAGAAGAAGATGAATCCCAGCACCATTGCCGCGATCCAGGCGCCCTTGCCGCGCGCGTCGAGCCAGTCTTCGGCACGTCCGGCCCAGCCTGGGCCGCCGGCGCCGATCGGTCCGCCGCGGGAAGGGGGGTGAAGTGTTGTGTCGGACATCGGTCTCTCCTGATCTCCCAAAGTGATGTGAATGCTTTTCACATTGCCTAGATCGGAACGGCGGCCGCCGGGTTCAAGAGGTGATGTTACGGTTTTTTACATTTTCACTGAAACGGGCCGGAGGCGGCCCTGATACGGGGCAGGGGGGCGCTGCCCCCCTCGGCCTGCGGCCTTCACCCCCCGGGATATTTGCAAGGCAAAGGCGGGCGCGACGTCAGGCGGTAAAGGCGGCACGGGTGGCGCCAGTGATGCGTTGCAGATCGGCCGGCGCGATGGGGAAGATGTGGCGCGGTGTCCCCGCGGCGGCCCAAATCTCGGCAAAGTCGAACAGACGAGGGTCAAGAAAGCTGGGAAGCGGGGTCAGGTGCCCGACGGGCGAGACGCCGCCGATGGCGAATCCTGTCTGCGCCCGCACCATGTCGGCATCGGCGCGGCCCAGCGCCTCTCCGGCAAGCGCGGAGGCACGTGCGGGGTCTACCCGGTTGCCGCCCGCGGTCAGAAACAGCACAAGGCGGCCGGTTTCCTGCCCGGCGAAGATGATCGACTTGGTGATCTGGTCCAGCGCGCAGCCCGCCGCAGCTGCTGCCTGCTCGGCCGTGCGGGTATCGGCCGCCATCTCCAGCGGGCGAACGGCAAGCCCTGCGGCAGCGAGGGCGGCGGTGACGCGGGCGAGGCTCTTGCTCATGGGACGGCTCCGGGGCTGATGTGGCGGCGAGACTGCCCCGAAAGCGGGGCGATTGACCAGCCCCCGGGGCATCGCCAGAGTGACGGGCATGAGCCTTGCCGCGCGTCTGACCCGCCATCCCGATCCCCATGACCCCGACCGCGGCGCGGCGGCCTGGGCCGCCCTCGCCGGTGCCGATGCGGCGTTGCGACCGCTGATCGAAGGTGCCGCGGGCTGCAGCCCTTACCTTGCCGGACTGATCGCGCGTGAGGGAACGTGGCTTGTGCCGGCCATGGCCGATCCAGAGGCGGCGCTGGACGCCGCGATCGCTGACATCGTCGCGGCCGAGGGCGATGTCGGGCCGGTTCTGCGACAGGCCAAACGCCGGGTAGCGTTGTTGGCCGCGCTCGCCGATCTGGGCGGTGTCTGGGCATTGGAGGCAGTCACTAGTGCGCTGACGCGACTGGCCGACGCGGCTGTCGGCGCCGGCCTGCGGAGTCTCTATGCCGCCGAGGCCATGCGCGGGCGCCTTCCGGGGATGGACCCGGATGACCCAACGACAGGCGGCATCGCAGTGCTGGCGATGGGCAAGATGGGCGCGTTCGAGCTGAACTATTCCTCTGACATCGACCTGATCCTGCTTTGCGACGAGAGCCGTGTGCCGCGCGACGATTTCGCCGAGGTGCGCGCGGGTTTCGTCCGCGTCGTGCGGCGGCTGGCGGCGCTCTTGTCCGACCAGACCGCCGACGGCTACGTCTTTCGTACCGATCTGCGGTTGCGCCCCGACCCCGCCGTGACCCCGGTCATTGTGGCGATGGAGGCGGCCGAGCGCTATTACGAAAGCGTCGGCCGGACGTGGGAGCGTGCCGCCTACATCAAGGCGCGGCCCTGTGCCGGTGACACGGAGGCGGGCGCCCGTTTTCTTGACACGCTGCGGCCCTTCGTCTGGCGCCGGCACCTGGATTTCGCGGCGATACAGGACGCGCATGACATCCGGTTGAAGATCCGCGACGCCAAGGGGCTGCATGGCCTGTCGCTGCCGGGACACGACATCAAGCTGGGCTATGGCGGTATTCGCGAGATCGAGTTTTTCACCCAGACCCGCCAGTTGATCGCGGGGGGGCGCGACCCGGCCTTGCGGGTGCGCGGAACGGTCGAGGGGCTGGCACGTCTGGCCGCGGCCGGCTGGGTGCCGCCCGCGGATGCCGAGGCGCTTAGCGGGCATTACCGCTTTCACCGGGAGGTCGAACATCGGCTGCAGATGATCGCGGACGCGCAAACACAAAGCCTTCCCACCACGGCGGAAGGGTTCGACCGGCTGGCCGCCTTCATGGGGCGGAGCGCGGATGGATTGCGGGCCGAGTTGCTGGAGCGCATGGAGGCGGTCCACGCATTGACAGAGGGCTTTTTTGCACCCGGTCCTGCCCGGGCAGCACCTCCGGATGATTTCGGCGCCGAGATCACCGCCCGCTGGCGGCGCTACCCGGCGTTGCGGTCGGCCCGCGCGGTCGAGATCTTCAAACGACTGCGCCCCGAAATCATGGCGCGGCTGCGCGAAGCGGCCCGGCCCGAAGAAGCCCTGCGCCAGTTTGATGGCTTCCTTGCCGGGCTGCCTGCCGGTGTCCAGCTATTCTCGCTTTTCGAGGCCAACCCGGCGCTGACCCGTCTGGTCGTCGACATCTGCGCGACAGCACCCGCGCTGGCGCAGTACCTGTCGCGCAACGCTGGCGTTTTTGACGCGGTCATCGGCGGCGATTTCTTTGCGCCTTGGCCCGAGCCTGAGACCCTGCTGGCCGGTTTGCAGGCGGGGCTGGACGAGGCCGCGCCAGACTACGAAGCGCAGCTGAACGCGGCGCGGGTCTGGCTGAAGGAATGGCATTTCCGGGTGGGGGTCCATCACCTGCGCGGGCTGATCGACGCAGCGACCGCGGGAGCGCAATATGCCGCGCTTGCCGACACCGTGCTTGCAGGCCTCTGGGGCGTGGTGGGCGCCGAGTTTGCGCGCAAGTACGGGGCCCCGCCGGGGCGGGGAGCGGCGCTTGTGGCGATGGGCTCGCTCGGGGCGGCGCGGCTGACGGCCGCCTCGGACCTTGACCTGATCCTGATCTATGATGCGGACGGGGTCGAAGGGTCCGACGGGCCGCGCCCGCTGCAGACGCGGCCCTATTACGCGCGTCTGACGCAGGCGCTGGTGACCGCACTGACGGCGCCGATGTCCGAGGGTCGGCTTTACGAAGTGGACATGCGGCTGCGACCCTCGGGAAAGCAGGGGCCGGTGGCGACCTCGCTGCAATCGTTTCGCGACTATCAGCGCAACGAGGCATGGACGTGGGAGCATCTGGCACTTTCGCGCGCCCGGCCCGTCGCGGGGGCGGAAAGCCTAATGTCCGAGATCGAGGCGTTTCGCTGCAAGATTCTGGCCGAAAAGGCACAGGGCGCAGGTGTGCTGACAGACGTGGCAGAGATGCGCGCGCGACTGGCGGAGGCTCGGCCCGGCGGCGCGTGGGACATCAAGGACGGCCCCGGACGGCTGATGGATGTCGACCTGCTGGCGCAGACGGCGGCGCTGCGCGCAGGCAGCCCGGCGCGCGACAGTGCGAGCCAGATCGCTGCGGGTGTCGCTACAGGGTGGCTGAGTGACGCGGATGCAGCGGCGCTGAACGCCGCGATCGGGCTTTTCTGGCCGCTGCAGGCGGCGGTGCGGTTGCTGACCGGCGGGGCGCTTGATCCGGACGATCTGGGCGAGGGCGGGCGACACCTGGTTCTGCGCGAAACGGGCCAGCCCGACCTCGCTGCGTTGGAACGGGAAATGGCGGCGGTGGCGGCACGGGCGGCGGCGGTGATCGACGCAGCCCTGAAGCGGGAGTGAGGATATGACGAAAGATGAACTGGACCCGCGCGACCTGATCCGCGAGGCCTATGCGATCGAGGGGATCGGGGCCCCGGAGTGCCGGTCGATCTTTCTGGACTGGGCGTTGGGTGTGCCGGAGGGGCAAGACCCGCGCGCCCTCGTCCGGCGGCTGCTGGAACGGCATGGGGGAGAGGCGGCGACCCATCCGATGACCAAAGTGTTGCAGGCGGCACTGGAAGACGCCGAACCGGTGGGGCGCCGTGGCGGGAGGGCGGGCCGCCTGCGCGGCTAAGACCGTGGCAGAAGTGCGGCCTGCGCCTCGTTGGGCCCCAACGGCTCCCTTAGGCAAGGGTGGCCCCGCGCTGCGGGCTGGTTAACCCGCCGCGGCGGCCTCAAGGGCCGCGATGTCGAGCTTGATCATGCCCATCATGGCCTGCATCACGCGGCCGGAGTTATCTGACTTGAGCAAACGCGGCAGGGCCCGCGGAATGATTTGCCAGCTGAGGCCGAAGCGGTCGGTCAACCAGCCGCAACGGCTTTCGCTGCCGCCGCCGTCCAGCAGCGCCGACCAAAGCCGGTCGACCTCGTCCTGGGTATCGACATGGACCGTGATCGAGGCGGCCGGCGAAAGCTTGTAATGCGGGCCGCCGTTCATCGCCTGATAATGCTGGCCCATCAGCGTGAATGAAACGCTGAAGGCGGGTGCGTCGGCCTTGCCGCCCTGACGAAAGATCGCGGTGATCTCGGCGTCGGGAAAGAGGCTGCAGTAAAGCTTTGCCGCCGCCTCCGCGTTGCTTTCGTACCAAAGGCAGGTCGCGACGGACGGGGCTGTCATGATCGGCGTTCCTTGTTGGGCCGTTTCGGGCCGGTCATTTGCGCAGCGCTGCGGCCTCGGCGGCCAGACGGGTAATGCCGGCCCAGTCTGCGGCCTTGACCATCGCGGCAGGCGCGACCCAGCTGCCACCAACGCAAAGCGTATTGGGCAGTGCAAGATAGGCCGGTGCATTGGCCAGTGTCACGCCGCCCGTCGGGCAGAACTTGATCTGGGGCAGGGGCGAGGCAAAGGATTTCAGCGCCGGCGCACCCCCGTTCGATTCGGCGGGAAAGAACTTCTGCACCGAATACCCGCGTTCCAGCAGCGCCATCGCCTCGGATGGTGTCGCGGCACCGGCCAGAAGTGGCAGGTCGTTGGCCTCGCAGGCCTCCATCAGCAGTTTCGTCGCTCCGGGCGAAACGCCAAAAGTAGCGCCTGCCTTCTTGGCGGCCTCCACGTCGCGCGGGGTGAGCAAGGTGCCCGCGCCCACCACGCCGCCCTCGACCTCGGCCATCGCGGCAATGGCTTCGAGCGCGGCCGGCGTGCGCAGTGTCACTTCCAGCGCGGGCAGGCCGCCCGCGACGAGGGCACGCGCCAGATCGCCCGCGCTGTTGGCATCCTCGACGACAAGCACCGGGATCACCGGTGCCAGTGCGCAAACCTTGGCAGCAAGTTGGGAGGCATGTTCGGGGGTCATCGTAGGGTCCTGTCGTCAGCGCCCGTTGTGGGCCGTGGATGGCTGCGGCGTGCCCTTGGTTTCAAGGCGCGCCGCCGGGAAGGAATTCGGGCCGCTCTGTCAGACGACCACGCCAGCGCCGGTGGCGGCAAGGCCCACGTTACTGCGGAAAACCTCGAAAAGCTCGCGCCCGACGCCATTGCCGTTGCCCGAAAGGTCGGCGGTGGCATGGTCGCGCTTGGCAAGGTCAACACCCTTGACCTCAAGCGTGCCTGTCGTGGCGTCGAGCCGGATGATGTCGCCATCCTGAATGCGCCCGATCATCCCGCCATCGGCGGCCTCGGGGCAGAGGTGGATGGCGGCGGGCACCTTGCCGCTGGCCCCGGACATGCGCCCGTCGGTCACCAGCGCCACCCGCAACCCCCGATCCTGCAACACGGCCAGCGTGGGCGTCAGGGCGTGCAGCTCCGGCATGCCGTTGGCGCGCGGGCCCTGGAAGCGGACGACGACCACCGTGTCCTCGGTGAAGGCGCCGGCCTTGAACGCCTCCTTCACCGCCTCCTGGCTGTGAAAGACCCGCGCGGGAGCCTCGATGATATGACGCTCGGCCTTGACCGCCGAGGTCTTGATGACGGCGGTGCCGAGATTGCCGTTGAGCTGCGTCAGCCCGCCATGCGGATCGAACGGGTCGGAGGCGGGGCGCAGAATCTTGTCGTTCAGGGTCTTGCCCGCGCCGGGCACGTAGGCAACCCGGCCCTCTTTCAGTTGCGGCTCTTGTGCATAGCGGGTCAGGCCATCGCCGGCGACGGTCTTGACGTCGTCATGCAGAAGCCCGGCGTCCAGCAATTCGCCAATCATGTAGCCCAAGCCGCCCGCGGCGTGGAAATGGTTCACGTCGGCCAGCCCGTTGGGATAGACCTTGGCCATCAGCGGCACAGCCTCGGAAATGTCCGAGAAGTCCTGCAGATCCAACACGACCCCCGCCGCACGTGCCATCGCGGGCAGGTGAATGACAAGGTTGGTCGACCCGCCTGTCGCCATCAGGCCAACCATGCCGTTGACGAAGGCCTTTTCGTCGAGGATGTCCGATACGGGCCGGTAATCGTTGCCCAGCGCGGTGATTTCCAGCGCGCGTTCGGTGCCCGCAACGGTCAGCGCATCGCGCAGCGGCGTGCCGGGGTTGACGAAGCTGGCGCCGGGCAGGTGCAGGCCCATGAACTCCATCAGCATCTGGTTGGAATTCGCGGTGCCGTAGAAGGTGCAGGTGCCGGGGCCGTGGTAGCTGGCCATTTCGGCCGCCATCAGCGCGTCGCGCCCGACCTCGCCGGTGGCGAACTGTTGGCGCACCTTTGCCTTCTCGTCATTGGGCAGGCCGCTGGTCATCGGCCCCGCGGGAAGGAAGACACCGGGGATATAACCGAAGGTGGCCGCGGCGATGACGAGGCCCGGCACGATCTTGTCGCAGACGCCAAGATAGACGGCCGCATCGAACACGTTGTGCGACAGGGCCACGCCGGCGGCAAGCGCGATGACATCGCGCGAAAACAGCGACAGTTCCATGCCGGTCTGGCCTTGGGTCACCCCGTCGCACATCGCGGGCACGCCACCTGCGACCTGCGCGGTCGCGCCCGTGGCGCGTGCGGCGGCGCGGATGATGTCCGGGTATTTTTCGAAGGGTTGGTGCGCCGACAACATGTCATTATAGGCCGTGACGATGCCGAGGTTGGGCACCCGGCCGGAGGCCAGTGCCTCTTTGTCGGTGCCCGAGGCGGCATAGGCGTGGGCCTGGTTGCCGCAGGTCAGGTGGCTGCGGCGCGGACCCTCGGCGGCGGCGCGCGCCATCCGGTCGAGATAGGTAGCGCGGCTTTTTTCGCTGCGGGCGCGGATACGGTCGGTGACGGCGGCAATCTTGGGGTGAACGGCCATCTCTTGGTCCTCCGGTGGCAGGCTGCGGGCAGGGTTCACGGTCTCCTAACATGTCACGTTAGCGCTAACAATGCCAATCCCGCTAAGTTTCGCCTTCCATTGTAGCAGATTCGGAAACGGGTCGGCGACGGTACCGCCAATTTGAACCAAATTGTCCACATTCCCGCCCCAGTTACCGGGCATCACATGGCAAGCGCCGAATGGCCGCGTCTTGCGGCCGGACCCCTGCGCGGAGGATTTGACAATGTCCATGTCCCGGATCGTTCTTTGCCTTGGCCTCGTACTTGGTGCGGCCGGCTGCGCCAATATCGACACGGTGACGCGCGGCGTCACGCTCGACATGCCCGGCCTCGTTGGTCGTGCACCGGCGGTCGCCCCGGTGGCGCAGATGCGGAATTATGCCGTGCAGGACGTCGTGGTTAACGTGCCGCAGGGCCTCAGCGTGTCGGAGGCCAACCATTTTTATCCGCTGGCCGACATCGTCTGGCGCGGCGACCCGATCGGCGACCGTCATACGCAGATCGCGGACATTTTCCGCGCCGCCGCGGCGCGCGGTGCCGAGACGCTGGACGGTGCGCGCCCGGTCATCGTGCAGATCGACGTCAAACGCTTTCACGGCGTGACTGAGCGCACCCGCTTTTCCTTCGGCGGTGTCTACGACATGGTCTATGACATGACGGTGTTTGACGCCACGACGGGCGCGGTCATCGAACCGGCGCACGAACTTCGCGTCGACCTGCCCGCGCCTGGCGGCCAGGCCGCGATCGAGCTGGACCGGACCGGCCAGACCGAAAAGGTGCGGGTGACCGATTACCTGACGCTGATGCTCAAGCAGCAGTTGGAAGGTCCTGTGACCCCGTCGGCCTGAGGCCTCTTTCCGAGGGCCTCGGCAACAGATAGACGGGCGGCATGACAGATGCTGCCCTTCCCGCGATCCGCCTGATGCCCAAGGCCGATGCCCGTGCCATACGGCACGGCTTTCCCTGGGCCTTCGCCAATGAAATCGTGACCGATCGGCGCACGCGTGCGCTGACCGCCGGCAGCCTCGCCGTGCTTGAGGATGCCGAGCGGCGGCCGCTTGGCGTGGTGGGCGTCAACCCGGCCTCGCGCATCTTCGCCCGGATGCTGGACCGCGACGCGGAGGCGGTGATCGACCAGGCCTGGTTCGCCGCAAAGCTGGAACGCGCGCTGGCCCATCGCGCGCGGCTTTATTCCGCCCCCTTCTACCGGCTGATCCATGCCGAGGCTGATGGTTTGCCCGGTGTCGTGATCGACCGCTTCGGCGCGGTTGCCGTGATCCAGCCCAATGCGGCCTGGGCCGACGCCCTGATCGCACCGTTGTCGGCCGCCCTGCAGCAGGTGACGGGCGTCACGACCGTGATCATGAACGGCACAGGGCGCGCCCGCGGGCTAGAAGGGCTGGCCGAGGAAACCCGCGTTCTGGCAGGCAGCGCACCGGTTGGTCCCATCCCCGTGCCGATGAATGGCGCCACGTATATGGCCGACGTTGTGGAAGGGCAGAAGACCGGCCTTTTCTATGACCAGCGACCGAACCATGCCTTTGCGGCCAGCCTCGCCCAAGACGCCCGCGTGCTGGACGTCTTCAGCCATGTCGGCGGATTCGGTCTCGCGGCACTGGCCAACGGCGCGGCCACGGTGCTGGCGGTCGATGGCTCGGCCCCCGCGCTGGAGCTTGCGCGGGGCGGGGCCGAGGCAATGGGCGTGGCCGACCGGTTCGACACGCGGCAGGGCGATGCCTTCGAGGTGATGACGGCGCTGGGGGCGGACGGGGCGCAGTTCGACCTTGTCATCTGCGACCCGCCCGCCTTCGCCCCGGCAAGACCCGCGCTGGAGGCCGGGCTACGCGCCTATGAACGGGTGGCCAAGCTGGCCGCGCCGCTGGTGGCGCCGGGCGGCTACCTCGTGCTTTGCTCCTGCTCGCACGCCGCCGACCTGACCGCGTTCCGCAACGCCAGCGCGCGCGGCATCGGGCGCGGGCTGAACGAAACCGGGCGGCGCGCGCAGATCATCGCCACCGGCTTTGCCGGGCCCGATCACCCGGTGCTGCCGCAACTGGCCGAAAGCGGCTACCTCAAGGCGCTGTTCTTCCGGCTATGACGGGCCCGCGTGTCGTCATCGACGCCTGCGTGCTTTACCCCACGGTGATGCGCGAGATGGTGCTGGGCGCGGCCGGGGCGGGCCTGTTTCGCGCGCGCTGGTCGGCCCGGCTGCTGGAGGAATGGGCGCGCGCCGCCGCCCGGCACGGACCCGCGCAAGAGGCGCAGGCGCGGGGCGAGATCGCGCTGGTCCGGTCCCGCTTTCCCGATGCCGAGATCCCGGTGCCCGAAGGGCTCGCCCGCCGCCTGTGGCTGCCGGACCCGGCCGACATCCACGTTCTGGCCGCGGCCATCGCAGGATCGGCCGACCTGATCCTGACCCTGAACGCCAAGGATTTTCCCCGCCAGGTGCTGGCCGAGGAGGGCGTCGCGCGCGACGACCCCGACCATTTCCTGCTGGAGCTGTGCGAGGCTAACCCGGACGAGATGCAGGCCGTGGCCGAGGCCGTGCTGGCCGAGGCGCAGCGGCTGTCCGACCCGAACTGGACCTTGCGCGCGCTGCTGAAAAAGGCGCGCCTGCCGCGGCTGGCCAAGCGGCTGGGATAGCGTCCGCCGTGCCGCAATGTCGCGCCCGGGCCTTTGCACGTCGCCCGAGGCTGGACAGGGCCGTGCGATCATGGTCCGGTCGCGGCCAGACCCGTCAGTTGCAAGGACTCAACCCCGTGACCGAAACCGCCCCCGCCAAGATCGACACCATCCTCGCCGCTGCCCGCGCCCATGCGGCCGAGGTGATCGCGCCCAACGTCGACGACTGGAACCGCGCCGCCAGATGGCCGCGCGCCGCCTCCGATGCCGCGGGCGCGGCCGGGCTGACCGGGCTTTACGCGCCCGAGGACTGGGGCGGACAGGGCCTGCCGCTGTCCGAAGGCATACGGGTTTACGAGGAACTGGGCCGGGCCGACGGCGCCTATGCCTTTGCCCTGTCGATGCACAACATCTGCACCTTTGCCGGCTGCGGTTTCGGCACCGATGCCTTCAAGGCGAAATGGGCGCGCGACCTCACCTCGGGCCGGAAACTGGCGAACTTCGCGCTGACCGAGCCGCAATCGGGGTCGGACCCGGTGACGATGTATTCGCGCGCCACGATCAACGACGACGGCACCTGGACGATCAGCGGCGCCAAGGCCTGGGTCAGCCTCGCGACCGAGGCCGACATCTACTTCACCGTGGTGAAAACCTCCGACGTGCCGGGCCACAAGGACATGGCGATGATCGCCATTCCCGCCGATGCGCCCGGCCTGTCCTTCGGCCCGCTTTACGACACGCCCTCCTACCGCTTCCTGCCGATGGCCGAGATGTACATGAAGGACGTGGTGGTCAGCGCCGAGAACATCATCCTGCCGGTGGGGCAGGGGTTGCAGGGCTCGCTGATGGCGATCGACATCGCGCGGGTGTCCATCGCCTCGGGCTGCTGCGGGCTGATGCAGGCGGCGCTGGACACGGCGCTGGCCTATTCGGCCAACCGCAAGATGTTCGGCGGCAAGAACCTGGACCTTGAAGGCATTCAGTGGATGCTGGGCGATGTCGCGACCGAACTGGAGGCGTCGCGGCTGCTCTACCGCGCTGCCGCCGCTGCCCTTGGCACGCCCGAAGGGCCGCTGATGGCCGCGCATGCCAAGCGTTTCGTGCCCGATGCCGCCCTGAAGGCCGCCAATACCTGCACGCAGGTGCTGGGCGGGATGGGGCTGCTGGCGCCCTATGGCCTCGACCGGCTATCGCGGCTGGCGCAGATGCTGAAAGTGGTGGACGGCACGACCGAGATCAGCCGCGTGGTGATCGGGCGCAGCCTGCAAAAGCGCGCGGCGACGTTGGACCCGCTGCCGATCCCGAAGGGATTCGGCGAGGCCTGAGACCGCCGCCCGCCGTCACCCCTGCCAGCGCGCGGCATTCGCCTCGATCGCGGCGATGCGGTCGCGCGTGGCGGGGTGGCTCAGCAGCCATGCGGGCATGCCGCGCCCGCTGCCCGACAGGTGCTCGAGCTTGCCAAAAAGGCTGACCTGCGGCGCGGTGCCGATCCCGGCCTTCATCAGCAGCGCGCTGGCATAGGCATCGGCCTCGTATTCGTCCTTGCGGCTGAGGCGTGCGGCCAGCAGCGCGGTCAGCCCGTTGGCAATGATCATACCCAGCCCCGGCAGGATCCGGTTGAGGACCATGCCCGCCGCGGTGCGCAGCGCGTTCTGCCCGGAAAAGTCGATCATCCGCCGCCGCGAATGGCCCAGCGCCACATGCCCCAATTCGTGCGCGATGACGCTGGCCATTTCCTCGGCCGTCACCTCGCCCGACCGGAACCTGTCGTAGAAGCCGCGGGTGATGAAGATGCGCCCGTCGGGCGCGGCCAGCCCGTTGACCTGCCCGATCTCGTAGATGTGCACCTTGATGCGCGGCAGGTCGAGCGCGCGCGCCAGCCGTCCCGTCACCGCCAGCAGATGCGGATCGGCCAGCTCGGTCGAGCGCGCGTCAAGCTCGCGCGCGGTGCGCCACGCGGAAAAGCGATACATCGCGATCCCGTAGAGAATGGCCAGCAGAAGGGGCGTCAGGCGCAGCATCGCCTAGATATGGGGACGCGGGGCGGTCTTGTCATGGGGGCGCGGTGCGGCCCGCCGCCACAGCCACAGGCCAAGGCCCAGCGTCACCACCGCGCCGGCCAGCGCGCCGCTGGCATTGCCCAGCACCGTGGCGATCTGCGCAACGTGATCGGCAAAGCCGTAGCCCAGCCCGACATAAAGCGAGACCCAGACAATCTCGCCCGCCGCGGCCCAGAGCGCGAAACGCGGCCAGGCCATGCCGCCGAGGCCGCTGGCGAAATTGACGTAGGGCCCCAGCGGGCTGACCAGCCAGCGGCTGAGAAACACGCCGAAGCCGCCCCAGCGCGTCATGAAGGCCACCGCCTGCGCGCGCAGCCGGGCGCGGGCCGGCGCACGTTCCAGCCAGCGGTTCAGCCGCGGCCCCCCGGCGCGGCCGATCAGGTGGCCAATGTTGTCGCCCGCCATCGCGCCGCCCAGTGCCGCGGCCATCGTCCAGGGCAGCGACAGGTCGCCCGAGGCGGCAAAGCCGCCGCTGGCCAGCATCAGAAGCGAGGTCGGGATTGGCACGGCAAGGCAGCTGAGAAGGGTCGCCACCCCGATCAGCGCGACGCCATAGGCCGCAACAAGGCTGAAGATGTCGATGGTCACGGATGTGCCGCCCGCCAGGCCGCGACGGCGGCGGAGACTTCTGCGATCAGCGCATCCAGGCTCTCGCCCCGCTGGGCCGCGATCTGGTCGAGCGTCATGCGCCGCGGGTCGTCGGGGCCGGGGGGCGGCAGGCCCAGCGCCTCGGGCGGTACGGCGTAGGAATGGGCGACGTAGCGTGGCGTCATCCAGCCCGCCAGCGGCTGGTCACGATGCGCAGGGTCCAGCCAGTAAACGGCAAAGACCGTGGCGCGCACCGCCAGCACCAGCGTGACGACAAGCGCCAGCACGAACACCACCAGCGCCGCGCGGTGATGCGCCCACAGATGCCGCAGCCGTGCCATTGCCCCGCTCACCGTGCCGTCCTTTCCTGCGCCATCGCGCGCAGCTTTGCATGGGCCTCGGTTGCGCTTATCCGCCGCAAAAGCTCTGCGTCGGGCCAGTTTTGGCGCAAGCCGTCCATCACCTCGGTCAGCGTGACCCGTGTGCCGGCGGCCGGACTGAGCGAGACCGCATCGCCCGCCTGCACGATACCCGGCACGCGGACGCGCGCATAGGCCCCCGGCCGCCCCGCAGCGAGGAAACGACGGGCAAAGCCCGGATCGCCCATCCGCGCCGACAGCGTGACGCAAGGAATGCGCGGCGCGGTGATCTGCAGCGTCGCCGCACCAACCTGCACGATGTCGCCAAGGCCAAGCGGCCCGGTCTGGAGCCCGCCGATCACCATGTTCTCGCCAAATGTGCCGGGGGGCAGGGGGCGGGCCAGTTCCTGCGCCCACCAGTCAAGGTCGGGCTGGCCGATCAGGTAAACCGCTTGTTCAAGGCCGCCGTGGTTGTCCCGGTCGACGATGGTGTCGCCCGCAAGGCCCTCTGCCCCGATCGTCACCGGGCCGTCGCAGGGCGTCTTGAAGATGCCCGACAGGCCCGACTTGGCCGCGATCGGCCGGGCCTGCCCGGCAAGGAGATGGGTCAACCTCACCTTGCAATCGCCTTCATGCCGCGCGACAGGCCGTCCAGCGTCATCGGCACCATCCGGTCGGCCCCGAAGATCGCCTGCACCATGCGGACCGACTCGGTATGGCCCCAGTGCCGCTCGGGCAGCGGGTTGATCCACAGATGCCCCGGCCACTGGTCGCGCGCGCGGGCCAGCCAGACCTGTCCGGCCTCGTCGTTCCAATGCTCATTTGCCCCGCCGGGCAGCGCGATTTCATAGGGCGACATACTGGCATCACCCACGAAGATGCATTTGTAATCAGGGCCATAGCTGCGCAAGATGTCCCATGTTGGCGTCTGCGCATTCCAGCGGCGGCGGTTGTCGCGCCAGACGCCCTCGTAAAGGCAGTTGTGGAAATAGAAGTGCTCGAAATGCCGGAACTCGGCCTTGGCTGCGCTGAACAGTTCTTCCACCACGCGGACATGCGGGTCCATGCTGCCGCCCACGTCGAGAAAGAGCAGCACCTTGACCGCGTTGCGCCGTTCTGGCCGCGTCTGCACGTCAAGCCAGCCATGCTCGGCGGTGGCGCGGATCGTGCCGTCGAGGTCCAGTTCTTCCGCAGCACCGTCGCGCGCCCAGCGGCGCAGGCGGCGCAGCGCCACCTTGATGTTGCGGGTGCCCAGTTCGACGGTGTCGTCGAGGTTGCGGAACTCGCGCCGGTCCCAGACTTTCGTGGCGCGCTGATGGCGGCTTTCGTCCTGCCCGATGCGTACGCCTTCAGGGTTGTAGCCGTAGGCGCCGAAGGGCGAGGTGCCGGCGGTGCCGATCCATTTCGACCCGCCCTGGTGGCGGCCCTTTTGTTCGGCCAGCCGTTTCCTCAATGTTTCCATCAGCTTGTCGAAGCCGCCTAATGCGGCAACTTTCGCCTTTTCCTCGTCTGACAGGTTGTTCTCGGCCAGTTTTTGCAGCCAGTCGGCCGGCAGGTTCAGTGCTTCCAGCACCTCGTCCACGCTCATCGCTTCCAGCCCTGCAAAGGCCTGCGCAAAGGCGCGGTCGAACCGGTCGATGTGGCGTTCGTCCTTCACCATCGTCGTGCGGGCGAGAAAGTAGAACGCCTCGACATCGTAGGTGGCAAGCCCGGCATGTGTCGCTTCGAGAAAGGCAAGATATTCCCGCAGCGAGACCGGAACACCGGTATCCCGCAGGGCCTGAAAGAAGGGCAGGAACATGGACCTAGCGGTAGCTGCGGTCGATCCCGATCAGGATCGCCAGACCGATAAGTGCGCCGATGATGGCAAAGACCGCACCCCATTGCAGCATGTCGAGCGTCTTGCCGCCTTGTGCGCGGGCCCGCAGCGCGCCCACAAGTGCGCCAAGAACAATGCCGGCGAGCGGGAAGATCATGGCGGGCAGCTTTCCTCGGTTGACCTCAGTCGGCGGCGATGGCCGCAATTTCACGCAGGCGGGCGCGAACATTGGCTTGCGCGCCGAAGCCGTAGCGCGCCCAGCCCAGACTGTCCATACGCACCGCCGCGGCCTCTTGTCCGCGCCCGGCACGCTCCAGCGCGGCGGCCCTGATCATCATCAGGCTGGCGAGGACGGCCGCGTTCTGCGCGGCGGTGGCCAGCGGCATCGCTTCGTCCGTGATGCGCAGCACGCCCGTCTCGTCGTGGCGCGACAGCGCGAGCGCGGCCAATTGCACCGCGACGACGGCAACATGCTGGCGCGTCTGGGGCGAGCTGCGATAGGCGCGGTCGGCGGCGGCAAAGGCCGCGGCGGCGGCGCCCTCGTCGGCCTGCAGCATCAGGCGGCCATAGACATAGGCGGAAAAGCCAAGCGGCGCGGCGCCATAGCCTCCGTCTCGCGCCATCGCCCATGCGCGCGCGGCGGCGCTGCGGCGTGTCGCGGCGCTATTGGCGGGCAGCAAGGCGTCTTGCACCGCCGAAATCCACGCGCGGCTGGGGTCTGGGCCCTCGGGCGGGCCCGCGACTTCGCCCGCCGGGTTCAGCCGCGCCAGCAGCCCCGGCACGATCGCCGCGGCCTGCGCACGGGTCATGCCATTGGCCAGTTCCGGCGAGGTATAAAGCCGCAGCATCAGCATGTCGAAGCCGGTCAGTGGCCCGTTGACGTTGTCGTCGTTGAAGATCGAGTCTGGCAGGCGGTAAAGATCGTCGATCGGCCCCATCGCCTGGGCCAGTTCCTCGTTCAGGCAGTCGCGAATTTCCTGCGGCGCCACCTCGGCCGGAATGAAGATGGCCGCGCGCTGGCGTCGTTGCAGCGCGGCCCAGTCCACCGCCGCCGAGCCTCGCGCCGCGCGATAACCGGGCCATGATGATACGCCGGGTACAACGAAACAGGCCGCCCCCGGCACAGCGCTGCGCAATTCTGCCCGTGGCACCGCCTGTACCGTGATCTCGGCATCGGGCGCGTCAGTGCGGCTGACGTCAATGCCGGCCTCGGCGCGCAGTCGGGCGATCAGCGCATCAAGGTCGGGGCCAAGCGTGGGCGGGACGGGGCCTGCGACGCGCACCCGCACCGGCCCGTCAAAGCGGGTCATGACGGGCAGGGCGCGCCCGCTTTCCATGCGGAAGGCGAGGTCGAGAAAATCCTGTGCCATCTGGGCATTGGGCCGGGTCGGGCGGCCCATGTGGCCGGCCACGAAGCTGCGCATTGGCGGCAGCGCGGTTTCCGGGCTGACGGCGCGACTGGCGACCGGCAAGTCAGGCGCGGGCGTTTCGGCGCCGCAGGCGGCGAGTGTCAGCGCAAGTAGGGCGACAAGGCGCCTCATGCCGGGGGCCGGTTGTATTTCATGAACGGGCTGGGCACCCCGATACGGTCGTAAAGCTGCCGCGCGGTGGTGTTGAACGTCTGGGTCAGCCAGTAGACGCCCGGAGCCCCCGCGGCATCCGCGGCGGCATAGACCCCTTCGATCAGCCGCCGCCCCACGCCGGTGCCGCGCACCGACGGGTCGGCATAAAGGTCCTGCAGGTAGCAGACATTCTCGATCTTC
The DNA here is from genome assembly GCF_016125575.1 of Limimaricola sp. Classification (GTDB taxonomy): domain Bacteria; phylum Pseudomonadota; class Alphaproteobacteria; order Rhodobacterales; family Rhodobacteraceae; genus WGLM01. Next base: position 541,787 of record NZ_WGLM01000005.1, on the reverse strand, counting down.
CAGCCGTGGCGGTGGAAGAGGTAATGCGCCAGCCCGACCAGCCGACCGTCCTGTTCGGCCACCAACCCGTTGTAATCCTGCGGATCGTCGCCGATCAGGCGCGCGAAAGTGCTGTCATAGACTTCGGGCGGCAGCGTGGTTTCGTAAAAGGTCAGATAGCCGGTCCATAACCGTGTCCAGTCCGGGCGGTCTGCGGTGCGCAGGGGGCGGATGCCGGGTGGCAGGGCGGGGGCGGTCATCGGGCGGTCCTTTCGCGGTCGTGGGCCGTTCTGGCGGCGAAATCTGACATTTCTGCGGAGCAGACGGGGCAACGACCGCCCCTATCGCTGCCCCCGCGCCATGAAGGCCAGCCGCTCGAACAGGTGAACGTCCTGCTCGTTCTTCAAGAGCGCCCCGTGCAGGCGCGGCAACAGGCTGGTGCCGTCGCGCTTGAGGTCCTCGGGGGCCAGGTCCTCGGCCAGCAGCAGCTTGAGCCAGTCCAGCACCTCGCTGGTCGAGGGTTTCTTCTTCAATCCGCCTTGGTCGCGGATCTCGTAGAATTGGGTCAGGGCGGTCGTCAGCAGCGCGTCCTTGATGCCGGGGTGATGCACCGCGACGATGCGCTTCATCGTCTCCATGTCCGGGAACCGGATGTAGTGGAAGAAGCAGCGCCGCAGGAAGGCGTCGGGCAGGTCTTTTTCGTTGTTTGACGTGATGATGACCACGGGCCGCTGATGCGCGCGGATCGTCTCGCCGGTCTCGTAGACGTGGAACTCCATCCGGTCCAACTCCTGCAACAGGTCGTTGGGAAACTCGATATCGGCCTTGTCGATCTCGTCGATCAGCAGCACCACGCGAGAGGGCGCGGTGAACGCCTGCCACAGCTTACCTTGCCGGATGTAGTTCTTGACGTCGTTCACACGCGCATCGCCCAGCTGGCTATCGCGCAGGCGGCTGACGGCATCATATTCGTAAAGGCCCTGTTGCGCCTTTGTGGTGGACTTGATGTGCCATTCGATCAGCGGCAGGTCCAGCCGGCGCGCCACCTGCCGGGCCAGTTCGGTCTTGCCCGTGCCCGGTTCGCCCTTGACCAGCAACGGTCGTTCCAATGTCACGGCTGCATTGACGGCCACGGCAAGGTCGGCGGGCACGATATAGGTTTCGGTGCTGTCAAAACGCATGGCATCCCCACGAAGGTCGGATTTTGGTAGGGCGGTCGGGGCGGCTTGTCCAGTCCGGGGGCCGCCGCCCGATCGGCGGAAACGGTGAGCGCGTCGGCAGGCGGCAAAGTGCAGGTGTTGTCGGAGGACTTGTCGTTTCAAACGCGCCGGCGTCAAGCCTGCCAGATCCGCCTGCATCTGCGCCGTCCTGATATGGGCGCGACGCCGGCGGTCTTGCCCCACCGTCTTCAACGTCACCGGCCGAAAGCAGTGACAGCGAGCAGCCATCAGGCACCAGCGCACCCGCCACCGGACGCTCCTTTCCTCGGCATCGGCGACGCGCCTTCGGCCGATCAACGCCCAAAGGACGTGAGGAACGAAATGCGCATCTAAAAGGGGTCTTCATGCGGAGGATCGGGCACCAGGCGATCCCCTGCGTTTTCACCTTCAACTCTGAACCGATTGATAATTTCGGGGGGTGACACTGCCCGGCCTTCGGAGTAAAGCCCAGCCAGAAATAAGAAGGAGCGCCGCATGTCGGGAAGCCCAGCAAAGATCGACGGTGGCCATTCGGAGGGAGACCAGATGAAGGCCGACATCTTCCTTGCCGATGATTATCGACCCTCCGAGGACGAGCCCTTCATGAACGAGCGTCAGCTCGAATACTTCCGCCGCAAGCTCTTGGCCTGGAAGGCGGAAATCGTCGAGGACAGTCGCGACACCGTCCAGGGGATGAAGGATCAGACCCGCAACATTCCCGACATCGTCGACCGTGCCAGCGAAGAGACGGACCGCGCGCTGGAACTGCGCACCCGCGACCGCGCGCGCAAGCTGGTGGCCAAGATCGATGCCGCCCTGCGCCGCATCGAGAACGGCGAATACGGCTATTGCGAGATCACCGGCGAGCCGATCAGCCTCAAGCGTCTGGACGCCCGGCCGATCGCCACGATGAGCCTTGAGGCGCAGGAGCGCCACGAACGCCGCGAGAAGGTCCATCGCGACGATTGACGCCTCCATGACCGGTGCCAACCGGAGCCGCCGCGTTACCGTGGTGGGCGGGGGCATCGGCGGCATGGCTGCGGCGCTGGCATTTGCCCGGCGCGGCGCCGAGGTGACCGTTCACGAGAAATCCGATGCCCTGCGAGAGGTTGGCGCCGGACTGCAGATCACGCCGAACGGCGCGGCTGTTCTTGCGGCCCTTGGTCTGGACGAGGCCGCAACGGGCCATGCAATCCGGGCAGTAGCCGTGGCGCCGATGGATGCCCTCACCGGCCGCCCGATTGCGCGATTCGATCTGTCCCAGTTGCCCGGTCGGCCCTACCGCTTCTTCCACCGCGCCACGCTGCTGGGCTTGCTGGCCGAGGCCGCGCGTGCGGCGGGCGTCACCATTCGCACCAGTTCGTCCGCCACACAGGCCACCGCGGCGGGTGCGGTCAGTTTTGCCGACGGCCCGGCCTCGCCCGCCGCACTCAGCATCGGCGCCGACGGCCTGCATTCGGTTCTGCGTCCGGTCCTCAACGGGGCCGACGCGCCTTTCTTCACCGGGCAGGTCGCGTGGCGGGCCATCGTGCCGGCGGCCGATCTGGCCGATCCGGTCGCACGGATCTGGATGGCACCGGGACGCCATGTCGTGACCTATCCGTTGCCGGGTGGACAGCTGAACGTCGTTGCGGTGCAGCAGCGGGCCGACTGGGCGGCAGAGGGCTGGGATTTCCATGACGAGCCCGGCGTGGTGCAGGCCGCCTTTGCCGATTGCGCGGCAGAGTTGCGGGCGGTCCTTGGCCGGATTGAACAGGTCCGCCTCTGGGGCCTTTTCCGGCACCCGGTCGCGCAATCCTGGCATGGGGGCGGGGCTGATGGCGCACTGGCACTTCTGGGTGACGCGGCCCATCCCACGTTGCCGTTCCTGGCCCAGGGCGCCAACCTTGCGCTTGAGGATGCATGGGTGCTGGCGGCCCGGACCGATGCCATGCCCGACCTGCCTGCAGCCCTCTCACGTTACCAAGACCTGCGCCGCCCGCGCGTCAGGCGCGCGATTGCCGAAGCCAATGCCAATGCCGTCAATTATCATCGCGCAGGGCTGCCGCGCAGCTTGTCGCACCTTGCCCTCAAGGGCCTCGCCCGGGCGGCACCCAATGCGTTCATCGGAAGGCTGAACTGGCTTTACGCCCACGACGTGACGGTCTGAGCGGTCGGTATCTGTTGGCAGGCAATCCTGTCGCGGGGCCATGCACCGCGCCGATCGGTTCCGTCAGGCGTCGATTTCCACCCAGACCGGGACATGGTCCGACGGTTTTTCTCGTCCCCGAAGCGCGCTTTCTATCCAGCAGCCTCGCATGAGGTCGGCACATTGCGGCGTCAGCAGAAAGTGGTCGATGCGGATGCCGTCATTGCGATCCCAGGCGCCCCGTTGGTAATCCCAGAACGAATAGTGGCCCGGCCCCGGCTCGACGGCGCGGAACGCCTCGGTGAAGCCGAGGTTGACGATCCGGCGAAAGGCCGCACGGGTTTCGGGCAGAAACAGCGCGTCCTTTTCCCAGGCTTCGGGGCGGGCGGCATCCTCGGGCTGGGGGATGACATTGTAATCCCCTGCCATCAGCGCCACATCCTCGGCCGCGATCAACTCGGCCGCGCGGGCGCGCAACCGGTCCATCCACGCCAGCTTGTAGTCGTATTTCGGGCCCGGCGCGGGATTGCCGTTGGGCAGGTAAAGGCAACATAGCCGCACCGCACGCGTGCCCACCACCGTGGCTTCGATCCAGCGGGCTTGAGGATCGTCATCGTCGCCCGGCAATCCGCACGAGATGTCTTCAAGCGGTAGTTTCGACAGGATCGCCACCCCGTTGAAGCCCTTCTGCCCATGGGTGGCGACGCTATAGCCAAGATCCTCGATCTCGGCGCGCGGAAAACTATCGTCGGTCGACTTGATCTCTTGCAGAAGCACGACATCGGGGCTGGCCTCGGCCAGCCAGCCCGTCAACGTCTCGAACCGCGCCTTGACGCCATTGATGTTGAAAGTGGCGATTTTCATGAGGCCGCTCGTCGGGATGGATCGGCCAGCAGCGCCGGTTGGGTCTCGTCGTCCTCGGCCGGTTTGGAAGTGTCGGGCGCGTCGAGCAGGGCGCCCAGCAATCGTCCTGCCTTTTCGGCATAGCGGCTGTTGGTTCCCGCGATTTCACCCAAGATTGTCAAGGGTTCGTGCAGAAGCCCGGCCGCCACCAGCATCTCTGACAATGCGATTTTCGCCGCATCGCGCCGTTGCGGGGCCGACAATTCGACGGCGCGGCGCGCCTGTGCTACCGCAAGGTCGATGTCGCCCGCCCTGACGGCGATACGCGCGCGTTGAATCATCAGGTTGGTGTCGCGCGGCGCGCGCTCAAGCGCGGCATCGACAACCGCCGCCGCCTCGTCGAGATGGCCAAGCTGCAACAGCACCCCCCCACGATTGACCGAAAACAGCGGATCGCAAGGAAAACGCTCGAGCGCGACGCCAAGGAGGGCCGCTGCATCCGCCAACCGCTTTTCGCGTTGCGCCAGACCACTGGCAAGCTGGAAATAAACACGGCTGGTCGCGCCGATCCGTCCCAACCTTTCCAGCCAAGGCGCCGCGGCCTCTCGCCCGCGTGTGTTGGTCAGCATGCTGGCAAACTGCACCAGACCGTTCTCCTCGTCGCAATCCTTGAGCACCTCCTCGATCTGGGCGATGGCTTCGGCGGCTTGAGGATGGTCTGCATCGAAGGCGAAATTGGACGGGTAATCGTTGGGCGCCTTGACGATCACCACGCCGTCTGCGTGCCGTTCAACCGACCGGATCTCTTGGGCGAGTGGGCCAACTTCGGCCCGGGGAAAGCCGACGGCGATCTCGCGATGATCAACTTCGACGAAGCGCGCCACAAGCCAGTCGGTCAAGGCGGCGTCCGGCCGGCCGGAGATTATCGCGAAGCCCGGCATCGCCAGCCCGGCCACGGCCGCCTCGACACTTGCGGGTGTCGCCGTGGCGGCGTCCACCAGCGCGATGTCTGGGGCTGCGCTGCCGCTAGTGCTGCTTAACCTCTTCGCGCCAAGGTTGCCCTTCGGCATCGGCAGGCCATTGGTCGCAATGCTCACCGCGAGTCCGGCCAGCGGCTCAAAGGCGTTGGAACTCTCCCAGCCAGGGCGTGGAACGGAAGGGTTGATCTTGTGCAGCGCCACCATGTTATGGAACCGTTCGATCGCGCCCACATCATCGATCAGCGGATCGTCAGTTGCGCTGTCCATCCGGGCGAGAATGTTGGCGAAATGGCCAACAGAATTGGGCTGATCCAGGCTCAACGACCCCCCAAATCGCGGCATGAAGGCTGTCTGAACATCCTCGACAACGTAGATGCCGCCGGGCACCAGAGTTGGCCACAGCAGCCGATAACTTTCCACGACATGTTCATTGCGGTGGCTGCCATCGTCGATGATCAGGTCGAACGGCCCACGTTCTGCCACCAACCGGGCAAGAAATGCCGCATCAATCTGACTGCCTTGCAGGATTTGCACCCGCGGCCCGAGATCGAGCGATTTCTTCTGAATGTCGATACCCGTAATCTCGGCTTGTGGGAAATAGTCGCGCCATGTGGCCAGCGATTGGCCGCCTCGATCTTCATCCTGGTATCCACCGACCCCGATCTCCAGCACCTTGACGGGCCGATCGCGGAACCGCTCGAAAAGCTTGTGATAATTCGGGGTATAATCGTGGTAGCCGAACTTGTCCGTGCCATGACGGATCGCCAGCCGCGAAAGCGGGTCAATCATTTGCTCTGCCTCAATTTGTTTCTTTTTCAGAAACTATAGGGGCCAGAGTCAATTTCGCGCAAGCTAAACGGTCTGCGCAGGCGAAATCAGATCGAGAATGATGTACCGCAGCCGCAACTGGAGGTCGCGTTGGGATTGTCGATGGCAAAGCGCGCGCCGATCAGTTCCTCGGTGAAGTCGATCGTCGCGCCCGCGAGAAATGGCAGCGAAACGCTGTCGATCACCACCGTCTCGCCCTCGCCCTGCAGCACGAGGTCATCGTCCTTGGGATCATCCAGCGCGATGTCGTACTGAAATCCCGAACATCCACCGCCCTCGACCGCGATCCGCAGTGCCTTTCCCTGCGACGCGGCGCCGATCTCGGACAGGCGGGCGAAGGCGCGGGGGGTGACCTTGGGCGGCAGCGTCAGCATGGTTTGACCTATCGGTTCCGGGCTTGTTGTCTTAGAACCGCAATATAGGCCGGGCAGGCAGGGACAACAAGTTCGGCGCAAGACGACGAAAGGGCAGGGCAGCATGACGGCCCCATATGCCTCGGATCCGGCGGCGGCGCGTGGGCGCCTCTATCCGGAGGAGGAAAGCACGTTTCGCAGCCCGTTCCAGCGCGACCGGGACCGCATCATCCATGCCAGCGCGTTCCGCCGCCTCAAGCACAAGACGCAAGTGTTCATCGAGCATGAGGGCGACTATTTCCGCACCCGTCTGACCCATTCGATCGAGGTGGCGCAGGTGGCGCGCACGATCGCCGGCGCGCTGGGCCTGAATGTCGAACTGACCGAGGCTGTGGCGCTGGCTCATGACCTGGGCCATCCGCCTTTCGGCCATACTGGCGAGGATGCGCTGAACGCGCTGATGGCGCCGCATGGCGGGTTCGACCACAATGCGCAGGCGATCCGCATCGTCACCTCGCTGGAACGGCACTACGCCGAATGGGACGGGCTGAACCTGACATGGGAAACACTGGAGGGCATCGCCAAACATAACGGCCCGGTTCTGCCGCCGTTGCCTTATGCGCTGGCCGCCTATGACGCGGTGCAGGACCTCGAACTGGGCACGCATGCCAGCACCGAGGCGCAGGTTGCCGCGCTGTCCGATGATATCGCCTACAGCCACCACGACCTGCATGACGGGTTGCGCGCCGAGCTGTTCAGCACCGACGAACTGGCCGACCTGCCGGTCCTGCACGACTGTTTCGCCGAGGTCGACCGCAAGTATCCCGGCCTCAACTACTATCGCCGCCGGCACGAGGCGCTGCGCCGGTTCTTCGGCGTGCTGGTCGAGGATGTCATCACCGTCAGCCGCCGCAACCTTGCCGCGCTCGACCCCGCCACGGTGGCCGACGTGCGCCACGCGGGCCGCATGATGGTGCAGTTCAGCCCGGCGCTCTGGTCCGATCTGAAGGTTATCCGCGCCTTTCTTTTCCACCGGATGTATCGCGCGCCCGTGGTGGTAGAGATGCGCGCGGCGGTGACCGAGGTGATCAACGACCTCTTTCCCCTGTTCATGGCCGCGCCCGAGAACCTGCCCAAGCAGTGGCGCAAGGATGTGCTTGAGGCCGAAAGCGAAACCGCGCTGGCCCGGATCGTGGCCGATTACATCTCGGGCATGACCGACCGTTTCGCGATACAGGAACATGCCCGGCTGACCGGCTCGGACATCGTGGCGCGGGCGCGCGTGATCAATGGCGGCTGAGGCGGCGGCCCAGATCACCCCCGTCGCCGCGTTTGCCCTGATCGGCGTAATGGGCGTGGGCGCGCAGTGGCTGGCGTGGCGGCTGAGAATGCCCGCGATCGTGTTGATGCTGGCGGCCGGGCTGCTGGTTGGTCCGGCAACGGGCCTTCTCTTGCCGGCGCGCGACATCGGACCGCTGCTGGAACCCCTGGTTTCGGTCGCGGTGGCGATCATCCTTTTCGAAGGCGGCCTATCGCTTGATCTGGCAGATCTGCGCGACGCGGCCGCGGGGGTGCAACGGCTGGTTTTCATCGGCGCGCCGCTGGGCTGGATCGGCTCGGCGCTGGTATTGCACTACGCTGCGGGGCTGGGCTGGGAGAGTGCCGCGGTGATTGGCGGCATCATGATCGTGACGGGCCCCACCGTCATTACGCCTTTGTTGCGCAATGCCCGGCTGGCCCGCCGCCCTGCACAACTTCTGCATTGGGAAGCGATTCTGAATGACCCCATCGGCGCGCTGGCGGCGGTGCTGGCCTTCGAAGTGGTCGCGGTCCTTCATACGCCTGTCGAGCCGGGCCCGGCCCTGGTCCGGATGCTGGGCGGCGTCGGCCTTGCGGCGCTGGCGGGTGCAGCATCGGGGCTGGGACTTGCCGCGGCATTCCGGCGCGGACGGGTTCCGGAATACATGAAGGTGCCGGTCCTGGTCGCGGTTCTCCTGCTGACCTTTGCGCTGCCCGATGCCGTCTTGCATGAAAGCGGCTTGTTGGCCGTCACCATCATGGGTGTCGTCGTCGCCAATGCCGGGCTGCCCTCCTACGACGAGTTGCGCCGGTTCAAGGAGCAGGCATCAATCCTGCTGGTCTCTGGCGTGTTCATCCTGCTGGCTGCCGAGCTTGATTTCGGGGCACTGGCCCGGCTGGACTGGCGCGCGGTCCTCTTCGTGCTTGCCGTGATGGTGCTGGCCCGCCCTGCGGCAGTGTTCATCGCGCTGCTTGGCACGGCGATTCCGTGGCGCGAGCGGGTGCTGGTCGCCTTCACCGGACCGCGCGGCGTGGTGCTGGTCGCCGTGGCGGGGCTGTTCGGCGAAAGGTTGGCTGCGATGGGGCTGCCCGATGGCACGCTGATCGGGCCGCTGGCCTTTGTTCTGGTCGCCGTCACGGTGGTGGTTCATGGCTTTACTCTTGGCCCGCTGGCGCGCGCATTGGGCCTTGCCGCCGCTGACCGTCCCGGTGTGCTGCTGGTGGGTGGCAGCGCATGGACGATGGCGCTGGCCGAGGCCTTGTCAAAGGCCGAGATCCCGGTGCTCGTCACCGATCCCAACCGCGGCCACTTGCGTGCAGCGCGCGCGGCCGGGATCGCAACCTTTGCGGGCGAGATCCTGTCGAAGGCGGCAGAACAACGTCTGGAACTGATGCACTACGCCACGCTGATCGCCGCCACGGACAACGACGCCTACAACACCCTCGTGGCAACCGACCTTGCCCCAGAATTCGGGCGCGATAACGTCTATCAGGTCACCCGCGAAAAGGCCGATAGCGCGCGGCACGCCCTGCCACCCACGTTGGGCGGGCGGTCTTTCGGGCCCGAGGGCGCCACCCATGCCGAGATGGCCCGACTGGTGGCCGGGGGCTGGACCTTCCGTGTGACGCGGCTGACCGACGAATTCGGGCTGCAGGACTGGCGCAAGACATGGCCCGAAGCGCGGCTGCTGGGCCAGATCGCGCCGGGCGGTCAGCTGCGCCTTTTGCGCGCGGGTGCAGCACTGACCGACCAATCGGATCTGCGCCTGCTGTTTCTTGCCCCACCTGATCCTGCCGGGAAGGTCCGGCCGCCCGTCGAGGCGGTCTGAAGGCCGCCTTTGGTCCGGCTTCGTTGACGCGGGCGGCGCAGGTGATAAAGCGGGCGTGACCAAGAGGAACCGCCGATGAACATCTTTGCCGAGATCCGCACGCTGGTGCTGCGCTGCCTTGCCGCGCTGGAGGCCGAGGGCACGCTGCCCGCGGGCCTTGCCACCGACGCCGTCACGGTCGAGCCGCCGCGCGATGCCGGCCATGGCGACATGGCCACCAATGCCGCGATGGTGCTGGCAAAGCCTGCTGGGCAGAACCCGCGGGCGATTGCCGAGGCGTTGGCCGCGAAACTCGCCGCCGATCCGCGCGTGGCGCTGGCCGAGGTGGCGGGGCCGGGCTTTCTCAACCTGCGGCTTGAGCCTGCGGTCTGGCACGACGTGATCCGAGCAGCATTGGCCAATCCCGGCTACGGCCGTTCGCGGCTGGGCGAGGGCGTGAAGGTCAACGTCGAGTATGTCAGCGCCAACCCCACCGGGCCGATGCACGTGGGCCACGTGCGTAACGCCGTCTTCGGCGATGCGCTGGCCAGCTTGCTGGATTTCGCGGGCTACGCCGTGACGCGCGAATACTACGTCAACGACGGCGGCGCGCAGGTCGATGTTCTGGCCCGCTCGGCCTACGAGCGTTACCGCGAGGCCTGCGGCCTGTCGCCCGAGATCGCCGAGGGGCTTTACCCCGGCGACTACCTCGTGCCCGTCGGGCAGGCGATGAAGGAGAAGTGGGGCGAAACCCTGCTCGACCGGCCCGAGGCCGAGTGGCTGGCCGAGGTGCGCAGCTTCGCCACCGAGCGGATGATGGCCCTGATCCGCGAGGACCTTGCCGCGCTTGGCGTGGTGATGGACGTGTTCTCGTCGGAAAAGGCGCTTTACGGCACCGGCCAGATCGAGGCTGCGCTGGCCGAGTTGCAGGCCCGCGGCATGATCTACAAGGGCGTGCTGGAGCCGCCCAAGGGCAAGGTGCCCGAGGATTGGGAACCGCGCGAACAGACGCTTTTCCGCTCGACCGACCATGGCGACGACGTGGACCGCCCGATCCAGAAATCGGACGGCAGCTGGACCTATTTCGCCCCCGACATCGCTTATCACTACGACAAGGTGCGGCGCGGCTTCGACCAGTTGATCGACGTGTTCGGTGCCGATCACGGCGGCTACGTCAAGCGTATGAAGGCTGCCGTCGCAGCACTGTCGGGTGGCAAGGTGCCGCTTGACGTCAAGCTGATCCAGCTGGTCAAGCTCTACAAGAACGGCGAGCCCTTCAAAATGTCCAAGCGTGCGGGCACCTTCGTGACCCTGCGCGACGTGGTCGAGATGGTGGGCCCCGATGTCACGCGGTTCCACATGCTGACGCGCAAGAACGATGCGCCGCTCGATTTCGACTTCGACAAAGTGCAGGAGCAGTCGAAAGACAACCCGGTTTTCTACGTGCAATATGCCAGTGCGCGGATCCATTCGGTGCTGCGCCGGGCGGGCGAGGCGGGGATCGACGTCGAGCTTGCTACGCTTGCCACCGCCGATCTGACCCGTCTGGGCCACGAGGCCGAGCTGAAGCTGGCCGCGCGCGTCGCCGAATGGCCGCGCCTTGTCGAGATCGCTGCACGCACGCACGAGCCGCACCGGATTGCCTTCTTCCTTTATGATCTTGCGTCGGATTTCCACGGCTTGTGGAACCGGGGCAACGACGATCCGGCGCTGCGGTTCCTGCAGGAAGACGATGTTGCCACGTCACAGGCGAAAATCGCCCTGATTCGTGCCGTCTCCGTTGTCATTTCGGCCGGTCTTGGTATCTTGGGCGTCGTTCCGTCCCGGGAGATGCGCTGAAGCGCACGGATTTGCAGGGGGCGGGCATGAGGCAACGCAAGAAACCGGAGGCCCGCCGCCCGTAGAAGGGCGCATCCCGTGGCCCCGTCGAGGAGAGCCATGGCCGACTTCACCCATGATGCCGCTGCCGAGCGCGAGCCATTGCGCCTTGGCCAGATGGTGCAATATGCCGGCGCAGCCGTTTCGCTGGCGCTGGTCGTGGGCATCGGGATCTGGGGATATCGCATGGTGATGCGCGATGTCTCGGGCATTCCGGTGGTCAAGGCGATGGAGGGGCCGATGCGCGTGGCGCCGACCGATCCGGGCGGCGAAGTGGCCCCGCATCTGGGCCTTTCTGTCAATGCCATTGCAGCCGAAGGTGGCACCGCCCCGCCCGAAGATCGCCTTGTGCTGGCCCCGCCGCAGACGGGCCTGACGCCCGAAGACCTTGCCGCGCAGCCGCTTGACGGCAATGACGCCGTCGCGCGGGCCGAGGCCGAGGCCGGGCCAACGCCGTCGTCGCCTGCGCCACCGGTCGTGCCCGCAACCCAGCCAGAGCGCCAGACCCTGACCGAAGAACAGATCAAGGCGCTCGCCGACGAGATCGCCGCCGCCGCGGCCACGGCCCCGGGCGATGCCGCGGCCCCGGCCGCCACGCAAACCGGGCCCGTGATCATCCCCGCCTCCGTGCCGGGTGTCGCCCGCTCATTGCGCCCGCTTGAGCGGCCCCAGGGCCTTGCTCCGGGTGCCGTGGCGGTCGAGGCCGCAGCATCCGGCCTGAGCGCGGCCGCGGCGCGCCAGACGCCGCCGGGCCTGACGACAACGCCGATCCCGGCGGGCACTGTCCTTGTCCAGCTGGGCGCATTTCCCAGCGTTGAAGTGGCGGGCCATGAATGGCTGCGCATCGCCGCGGGGGCGCCCGATTACATGACCGGCAAGGATCCCGTGATCCTCGAAGCCGGGACCGGCGCGCGAACCTTCTACCGCCTGCGCGCCAAGGGCTTTGCCGACATGGGCGATGCGCGCCGGTTCTGCGCCGCGATGAACCTTGACCCCACCCAGTGCATCCCGGTGATGGTGCACTGAATGGCGCCGGGCGCAGCCGTCCTTGCCCCGCTAGGTCCGGTCCTGTCGCCTGACGAGCGAAGGTTCTTCGCCAATGCGGACCCTTGGGGGTTCATCCTGTTCGCGCGCAACGTCGAGACGCCCGCGCAACTGCGCCGCCTGACGTCCGACCTGCGCGAGGCCGTGGGACGCGACGCGCCTGTGATGATCGACCAGGAGGGGGGGCGCGTCCAGCGGATGCGCGCGCCGCACTGGCGCGAATACCTGCCTGCCCTCGACCAGATGAGCCGGGCGCACGACCCGCTGCGCGCGCAGTGGCTGCGCAACCGGCTGATCGCGGCGGAACTGCGCGATGTCGGCATCGACGTGAACTGCGCACCATTGGCCGACATCGCCGAGGCCGCGACGCATCCGGTGCTGCTGAACCGTCTTTACGGGCACGATCCCGAAACCGTCGTTGCCGCCGCGCGGGCCTGTGCCGAGGGGCTGCTGGCCGGGGGCGTGCTGCCGGTGCTGAAACATATCCCCGGCTATGGCCGCGCCAGTGTCGACAGCCACAAGGCGCTGCCGCGCGTCGATGTGCCCCGGGCCGAGCTTGACCGGCACGACTTTGCCCCGTTCCGCGCGCTGGCCGACCTGCCCATGGGCATGACCGCGCATATCGTGTTCTCGGCCATCGACCCCGACCATCCTGCCACCGCCTCGGCCCCGATGATGCGGGTGATCCGCGAGGAGATCGGGTTTGGCGGGCTGATCATCACCGACGATCTGTCGATGGAGGCGCTTTCGGGCCCGCTGGCCACGCGTGCAGCGGCGGCGCTGGCGGCGGGTTGTGATGTTGCGCTTCACTGTAACGGCGACGCGTCCGAGATGGCGGCGGTCGCCGAGGCGGCCGGGCGTCTGACGCCAGCGGCCGAGGCCCGGGCCGGTGCCGCGCTGGCCCTGCGCAAGACGCCCGAGCCGGTTGACATCGGCGCGCTGGCGCAAGAGCTTGAGAGCCTTCTGAGCAAGGCCCCCGCATGACCCCCGCCGAAGACCCTTTCGAGGCCGATCCGCAAAGCGTTTCCGAACGGCTGGCCGCCGAGGCGCTGATCGTCGACGTAGGCGCGTTCGAAGGGCCGCTTGACCTGTTACTGACGCTCAGCCGGACGCAGAAGGTGGACTTGCGGCAGGTCTCGATCCTCGCGCTGGCAGAACAATACCTGGCCTTCGTCGAACGGGCCAAGGCGCTTCGGCTGGAACTAGCCGCCGATTATCTGGTGATGGCAGCGTGGCTGGCCTTTCTCAAGTCGCGCCTGCTACTGCCGCCCGACCCCGCCGACGAGGGGCCCTCGGGCGAGGAACTGGCCGCGCATCTGGCGTTTCAACTTGAACGGCTGGAAGCGATGCGCGCGGCGGCAGCACGGCTGATGGCGCGCGACCAGAAGGGGCGCGATTTCTTCGCCCGAGGGCTGGGCGAGGACGTGGCAAGGGTGCGCCGCATCACCTTTACCGCGACCCTGCTGGACCTGATGCAGGCTTATGCCCGCGTCCGCACCCGCGATGATTTCCGCCCCTTTGTGATGGATAGGGATGCGATCTTCACCCTGGAGGAGGCGCTGGAACGGATGCGTCCGCTGATCGGGTTCGCTGGCGACTGGACGGATTTGACCAGTTATCTTCCCGACGGCTGGCAGATGGACCCGGCGCGCCGCCGTTCGGCCACTGCCGCCACCTTTGCGGCCAGTCTGGAACTGGCCAAGGAGGGCCGGATCGAAATTCGGCAGGCCGACATCTTTGCCCCCATCGAGTTGCGCAAGCGAGGGCCGCGCGATGCCTGATCCCGAGAACGAAAGCCTTTTCGAGGCCCCGCCGATGGCCGAGCAGGAGCGCATGGTCGAGGCCATCCTCTTTGCCACGGCCGAACCGGTGACGCTGGCCGAGCTGGGCAGCCGGATGCCGATGGGCAGCGACCCGGCCGAGGCGCTGGCGCTGCTGCGCAAGCGCTATGCCGGGCGGGGCGTCAACGTGGTGAAGGTGGGCGAGGCATGGGCCGTGCGCACCGCGCCAGACCTCGGCTTCCTGATGCGCCACGAGGTGGTCGAGACCCGCAAGCTGAGCCGTGCGGCGATCGAGACGCTAGCGATCGTCGCCTATCACCAGCCCGTCACGCGGGCGGAAATCGAAGAGATCCGCGGCGTCAGCGTCAGCCGCGGCACCATTGATCTCTTGATCGAGATGGACTGGATCCGCCTTGGCCGGCGCAAGATGACACCGGGCCGCCCGGTGACCTTCGTGGTCACGCAGGCATTTCTTGACCATTTCGGCCTTGAATCGGCACGCGACCTGCCGGGGCTGAAGGAACTGCGCGCCGCTGGTCTTCTGGACAACCGCCCGCCGCCGGGCGCGGACCTGCCCGACCCTGATGCCGAGGATGACGGCGATCAGACCGATATGTTCGAGGAGTGATCGATGGAACAGATCCTGCGCACGATCCTGCGGATGGTCCTGAACAGGGGCATCAATAGTGGCATACGCACGATGTCGAACCGCGGCCGCGATCCGCGCGAGATGACGCCGGAGGAACGCGCGAAGGCACGCGGCCAACGTCAGAACATGCAGCAGGCCCGCCGCGCGGTGAACCTGCTGCGCCGTTTCGGCCGGTTCTAGGCCGTCTCCTCGGGGGCTGTCCGCCCGATCGTGTCAAGGTTTCGTTGCAGTGCCAGCCTGTCGATCGAGGCCAGCGGGAGGCTGGTGAAGATCCCGATCCGGCGGCTGAGCATCCGATAGGTCTCGGCGAAGGCCACGCGGATGACCGCCTCGGGTCCCGTCGCGCGGGCGGGGTCGGGCATGCCCCAATGTGCCGTCATCGGCTGGCCGGGCCAATACGGGCATTCCTCGGCCGCGGCGTCGTCGCAGACGGTGAAGACGAAATCCATCTGCGGCGCGTCGGGCAGGGCGAACTCGTCCCAGCTTTTGGACCGCAGGCCGCTGACGTCATGGTTCATGCCGCGCAGCAGATCGAGCGCGTAGGGGTGAACCGCGCCCTTCGGATGCGACCCGGCCGAGAAGCCGCGGAACCGCCCGAGGCCCTCGCGGTTTATGATTGCCTCGGCAATGATCGAACGGGCGGAATTGCCGGTGCAGAGAAACAGCACGTTGTAGATCTTCTGGTCCATCTCAGACCCTCAACACGCACAGGTCAGGTCGTCGAGAACCGGCGCGCAAAGCGCCGGATTGCCGCCGCAGCAATCTTCCAGAAGGAAGGCCAGCATGTCGCGCAGCCCCTCCATGTCGGCGAAATAGCGGATGCTGCGCCCCTCGCGGGTGCGCCGCAACAGGCCCGCGCCGACCAGCACGGCCAGATTTGCCGACAGGGTGTTCTGGCGCACGTCAAGACGGGCCGCGATGTCGCCCGCCGCCATCCCCGGCGCCCCGGCCCGCACCAGAAGGCGCAGCACCTCAAGGCGCGTGGGCTGGGCAAGGGCCGCGAAGGCAGAAACAGCGTGATTCGTATCCATACTTCATGAATTATGGAAATATTGACCAGCGTCAAGGATGCTGCACCCTTGACCCCCCGGCTCAGCCCGCCTTGGCGGCGATCAGCCAGCAATGGACGTAGTCCATGCCGTGGCCTTCAGGGTTTGCGGCCACCTCGTCTTCGTAGCTGGCATAGAAGCGGTCGACGATGGCGGCGATCTCGGTCGCGCTCCGGGTCTTGGCCAGACCCGAAACGAACGTCGGTTCCGACCAGCTGCGCAGCGTGGGGATGTATTCGCGGGCAAAGCGCGCGGCGTCGTGGTGGTCGTCCTCGAAGGCCGCGGCGAAGGGACAGCGCGTCACCTTGGTGCCGATCTGTTCCAGCCGCAGGCCCGCCCGGCTGACCGCGCTGCCGTCATCGCGGAAGGGGGCCGCGAATTCCTCGACCGTGCGGTAGACCTGCGGAAAGTTGGTGGCGGCAAACTCGGCCTCGGTAATCGTGCCATCCTCGACCAGCGCGTGCCAGAGCCGCGCGAAGGTGTCGAACATCGACGGCCCGCCGGTATGGCCGAGGTATCGGCCCTCTTCGTCGATGCCGAAATTGTAGAGAACCAGCCGCCCGCCCGGCGCCAGTTCCGCCGCGCGGTTGGTCAGGAAGCTGTCCCAGTCCTTGGCCCCTTGCGCGCGGTAGGCGTCGCGCACCGCGCCGCGCGCGCCCACCATGTGCACGTGGTCGGGAATGTCGCAGGGGGTTTCGCTGATGTAGTGGCTGGCCGTCGCCGAGAAGCCCAGGTGCAGCGTGCCGGGCGGCACGATCCGGCGATGAAACGAGGTGGCCGAGGCCATCGGGTAAAGATCGGGGATCGCGCCCAGCCTGCTTTCGATCTCGGTCTGGCCATGCACGATGCGAAAGAGCTGGCTGAAATCGTTGCGCGGCAGATCCGTGTAGATCAGCTGAATCGGCCGGCCGGGCAGGGCGGCGCGCAGATCGCCCAGCACCTTGCCCCACATTTGGATCGAGGTGCCGCCATCGGCGCAGCCCATGTCGGTGACGGTGATCGGCCCGCCCTCGGGCGCGAGGTTCTGGGCAGCCAGCGCCTGCGCCACCTGCGGTGCCGCGGCATTGATCACGTCGCGGGCGCCAACCGTGGCGCGCGAATAATAGCCCGCCCCCTTCATCGCCATGAATGTCGTGGTGTCGTCGCGCATCGGTCTGCCCTCCTGCAAGTCGCAGCGGCAGGATAGCCGATTGCTGTCCCTTGGGAAGCGTCAGGAATGGCGAAAATGCTTGGACAGTTTCAGGCCCTGGCCTTGGTAGTTCGAGGCGATGCCCTGCCCGTAAAGCTGGTCGGGCACCTCGGCCATCTTCTCGTAAACCAGTCTCCCAACGACCTGCCCGTGCTCCAGCGCAAAGGGTGCCTCGTGGCAGCGCACCTCGAGCACCCCGCGCGAGCCTGCGCCGCCGGCCCGCCGGTCGCCGAATCCGGGATCGAAGAAGCCCGCGTAATGCACCCGGAACTCGCCCACCATCGCCAGATAGGGGGCCATTTCGGCGGCGTGGTCGGGCGGGATCGTCACCGCCTCGCGGCTGACAAGGATGTAGAACGCGCCGGGATCAAGGATGATGCGGCGGTCGGGCGTGGTGATCGCTTCCCAAAAATCGGCGGGGGCGTAGTGCCCCAGCCGGTCAAGGTCGATCACGCCGGTATGCGGTTTGGCGCGGTAGCCTGCCAACTGGCCATCGCCCGGCGCCAGATCAACCGAAAAGCCAAGCCCGTCGGAAATGACCGCTTCGCCGTCGACCAGCGGCGTCTGGGCATGCAGCGCGCGCAGCGCCGCGTCCGACAGCACGGCATGCCCCTCGCGAAAGCGCACTTGGTTCAGCCGCATTCCCGGCCGCACCAGCACCGAGAACGAGCGCGGGCAGATCTCGGCGTAAAGCGGGCCGGTATAGCCCGGCGCGATCCGGTCGAACTCGACCCCGCCATCGGTGATCGTGCGGGTCAACAGGTCCAGCCGGCCGGTGGAACTCTTGGCATTGGCCACGGCCTGCAGGCCGGCGGGCAGGGCCAGCCGTTCCATCAACGGCACGAGGTAGACGCAGCCCTTTTCCAGCACCGCGCCCCCGGCAAGGTCGATCCGGTGCATCTCGAACTCGGCCAGACGGTCGGCCACACGGGCGTCGGCGCCGGCCAGAAACGAGGCCCGCACGCGGTAGGCCACGTGGCCCAGCCGCAGGTCGAGGCTGGCAGGCTGTACCTGTTCGGGGGTGATGGGCGAGTCGGCGGCAAGGCTGCCATCGGCGATCAGCGCGCGAATGCGTTGGCTGGGCAGCACTCCGGTCATTCGCGGGCCTCCGCTCATGAAAACGCCCGCCGGGACGAAACCCCGAGGCGGGCGGTGGTTGGTCGGGCTAGCAGGACTTGAACCTGCGACCTTCTGTCCCCCAGACAGACGCGCTACCAGGCTGCGCTATAGCCCGACTGGCGGTCTTCATACCGGTTTTGGCTGCGGGGGCAAGAAGCAATCGCGCCTTTTCGAAGGGCGGCTTCATCCGCGCGCAGGCATCCGGGCACGCACCGCGCGCAAACGTTCGGCCAGCGGCGCAATCCGGTCAGCGCGGTGGCGCATCCAAACCGGGTCGGCCCGGAACAGCAGCTGGTTACGGCCGTGCTGGGCATATTCATCCTCGGCCTTGTCGGCGGGAATCGCGGCCAGCGCGGCACGCATCGCGCCGGCATGGGTGCGGCCCGGTTGACCCTCGGCTTCGAGACGGCGCGGTGCCGCAACGATCCGTGCAGACCGCGGAAACGGGATCGGAGAGGCGCTTTCCGGTTCGGGCTCGGGCAGGGCGACACTGGTATAGGCCTGCGGCTCTGCCACGTCGGGTTCGGCTGCCAGCGGCGTGGCCTCTATCGTGGCGTCGTTCTGTGCTTGTGCAGCGGCATCGGCCAACGGATCAGGGCCACGGGCGGCGACACTGCGCACGCCCTGTTCGCGCAACAGTTTCTGGACGCCTTTGATGGTCATGCCCTCGTCATGCAGCAGGGTCTTGATCCCGCCCAGCAGGGCCATGTCCTCGGGGCGGTAGTACCGCCGTCCGCCGGCCCGCTTGACCGGTTTGATCTGGCTGAACTTGCTTTCCCAGAAACGCAGCACATGCGCCGGCGTGTCCAACCAGTCGGCGACTTCGCTGATCGTGCGAAAGGCGTCGGGCGATTTTGGCGGGCTTGCCATGGGGCCTAGCCCCGATTGCCCGCCGCGACGCGATCCTTCATCAGGTGCGACGGGCGGAAGGTCAGCACCCGGCGCGGATGGATCGGCACCTCTTGCCCGGTCTTGGGATTGCGGCCCACGCGCGCGGCCTTCGCGCGCACCGAGAAGGTCCCGAAGCTGGAGATCTTCACCGTCTCGCCACGCACCAGCGCGTCCGAGATATGCCGCAGCACCGATTCCACGAGTTCCGCAATGTCGTTGCGTGACAGTCCCACCTCGGTATGGATCGCCTCCGCAAGGTCCATCCGGGTCAACGTCTTGTCCGACATCCTCAGCCCCCCTGTTTCATGGAAATCTACGCTGGTCCGAATTTCAGAGTCAATGACAGCGACTTGCACCGCGTCCTTGATGCGGCTTTTCCCACCTACCAGCGCAGGACGACCGATCCCCAGGCAAGGCCCCCTCCGATCGCCTCGGTCACGATCAGGTCGCCGCGCTTGATCTGGCCATTCTGCACACCCACCGAGAGGGCCAGCGGAATCGAGGCGGCCGAAGTATTGCCGTGATCCTGCACCGTCACCACCACGTGGCTCATCGGCACACCCAGTTTCTTCGCGGTGGACTGGATGATGCGGATATTGGCCTGATGCGGCACGACCCAATCGACGTCCTGTGCCGTCAGCCCGACCTTGTCGAGCGCGGCATGGGCGGTTTCGGCCAGCTTTTCGACGGCATGGCGGAACACTTCGCGCCCTTCCATCCGAAGCCGTCCGGTGGTCTGCGTCGATACCCCGCCATCAACGTAAAGCAGGTCGCGATAGCGTCCATCGGAATGCAGGTCAGTAGACAGGATACCCCGATCATCGGAACTGCCGTCGCCCTCCTGCGCCTCAAGCACCACGGCGCCTGCGCCGTCGCCGAACAGAACGCAGGTTGACCGGTCGGTCCAGTCCATGATCCGGCTAAAGGTTTCGGCGCCGATCACCAGCACACGCCGGGCCTGACCCGAGACGATCAGCGCATTTGCATTGGCCAGCGCATAGACGAAGCCCGCACAAACCGCCTGCACGTCAAAGGCAAAGCCTGTTTTCATGCCCAGATTGTTCTGAACCATCGTCGCGGCAGAGGGAAAGGTGAAGTCGGCCGTCGAGGTGGCAAGGATGATCGCATCCAGATCGGCGCCGGTCATGCCGGCGCTTTCCAGAGCCGCGCGGGCGGCACGGGTGGCAAGATCCGACGTGGTCTGCCCCTCGGCCGCGAAATGCCGCCGCTCGATCCCCGAGCGCGAGACGATCCACTCATTCGTTGTGTCGAGTGTCTTTTCGAACTCGACGTTCGGCACGACACGTTCGGGCAGGTAGTGCCCGACCCCCATGATGACGGCGCGTGTCGTCATGTTGCCGTCTTGCCGGTCAGCGGTGAAGGATCTTGCGGCGCGTCGTCGTGATGCGCCTCCTGCGCGAGGGCCACAGCCGAGGCGACGCGGGCCGCCAGCTTGTCGGAAAAGCCCGATTGCGCCAACCGGTAGGCCAGTTGCACCGCTGCGGCCATGCCGGTGGCATCGGCCGAACCGTGGCTTTTGACCACGATCCGGTTCAGGCCCAGAAACACACCGCCATTCACCCGGCGCGGGTCGATGCGTTTGCGCAGGCGGCGCATCGAGCTGTAGGAGAGAAGTGCGGCAAAGCGCGACAGGATCGTCTTCATGAAGGCGGCGCGCAGCAGTTCCGAAATCAACGTGGCAGTGCCTTCGCCGGTTTTCAGGGCCACATTGCCGGTAAAGCCGTCGGTCACGATCACGTCGACCCGCGAACTGGGCAGATCGCCACCTTCGACGAAGCCGACATAGTCATAATCGCCACGCGGGGCGGCGCGCGCGATCAGGTCATGGGCGACCTTCAGCTCGGCCCGGCCTTTATGCTCTTCCACGCCGACATTAAGCAGACCGACGCGCGGATGCTTGATGCCCAGCCCGTTGCGGGCATAGGAGGCGCCCATAAGCGCGTAGGTCAGCAGGTCGTCCTGATCGGCGCGAATGTCGGCCCCGCAATCGAGCATCACGTTGAACCCGGACGGGTTGCGCGACGGCCAGAGGCAGGCGATGGCGGGGCGGTTCACGCCCTCGGCCTTGCGCAAGAGCAGCATCGACATCGCCATCAGTGCGCCGGTATTGCCGCAGCTGATGCAAACTGCCGCGTCGCCTTCGCGCACGGCCGAAATGGCCGACCACATCGACGTGGTCTTGCCATGGCGCAGCGCGACGCTGGGCTTGTCCTTCATCTGCACCACGTCGGGGCAGTCGCGGATGGTGACCTGTCCGGCAATGCCACGCTTGGTCACCAGCGGAGTCAGTTCGGATTCGCGCCCATGCAGGATCGCCCGCGCGGCGGGTTCGTCGCGCAGAAAACGCGCAAGGCCCGCGACAACCGCCGCAGGCCCCTTGTCACCACCCATCGCGTCAACGGAAAGAACGATGCCCTTGTCCGCGCTCACGGCCGGTGCCGAATCGGGAAAGGTCCTGGGCATGCCTTGGCCGCCTTGACCGGCTTACGCCGCGTCTTCGTCCAGATCGACCTCAGCCGCCATCGCCACGATCTCGCGGCCGTCATACTGGCCGCAGGACGGGCAGACGTGATGCGGGCGCTTCAACTCGCCGCAGGACGGGCATTCGTTGGGATTCGCAGCCACAAGCGCGTCATGCGCGCGGCGCATGTTGCGGCGGGACTTGGAGACTTTGTTCTGTTGGACGGCCATGTCGCAACCTTTTGCATTTCGGGGGCATGTCGCCCGGATTTCATGATCCTGATCGGGGTTCGGCGCGGTCATACATGACCGGCCGGGCCCTGTCGAGCCGCGATCCGGAGAGGCGGCGAACATACTGCGATTGCGGCGCGGCGCAACCCCTTTCCTGCCTGCACGATCAGGCGCACCCGCGCAACCGCAGACCGGGGCCTAATCGCCCTCTTTGTCAAGCTTGTTGCGTAGTGCAGCAAGGCCCGCGAAGGGCTTTTCCGCCGCGTCGTCAAGGGGGGCAGCGCCCGGCGGCGTGGCGCTGAGCGTGCCCAGTTCGGCGTCCGGCGCGCGGGGGAAGGGGGGCAGCGCCAGCGCCAGCGCCTCGATCATCACCGCGCCAAGGTCCAGCGTGCCGGGCAAGGGCTCGACCGTATCATCGTCGGGCATCTCGATTTCGGCGCCGGCCTCCAGCGTCACGGATTCGGCCCCCGCCAAGTAGCGGCGGAGGATGTTTTCATCGATGCGGGTGGTGACCGGGGCCAGCGTCACGCCGCATTCCTGCACCACGGTCGCGCCAAGGTCGGCCACCAGCCGCCAGTCGCGTCGGCCCTCGGGAAGTAATTCGCCCTCAAAGCGCAACTTTCGCAAAGCAATGATACCCAAAGCATTAGCCACCGCGGCACGGCCTGCGGCATCTGGGACCAACGTGAAGGGGCGCGCTGTGCGGCCCTGAAGGTCGGACAGGCGGACGATTTCTTGCGGCAACTCAGGCATGGACGCTTCCTTTCTTGAACAAGGGGGCGTGCTTGATGTAAGCCGGATACGAGGCAGGGCCGGTTCTGGCAAGGGGGCAGCGATGAGCGGGACGAACGGCACTGTAAGGGCCGCAATGCGTCGTCTGGCGCTTCTGGCGGGCTTGACCCTGATGGTGGCCTGCACGCCCATCACCCGCAACCACGGCTATGTTCCCAGCGACGAGGCGCTTGCCGGCATTCGCGTGGGCGTAGATACCCGCGACAGCGTGACGACCGCACTGGGCTCGCCCACGACGGATGGCGTCGATGCCAACAGCTCTTTCTATTACATCGCCTCGCATTTCGCCACGATCGGGCCCTTTCCGCCGCGCGAAACCAGCCGCGAGGTGGTGGCGATCGACTTTGGTAACAACGGCAAGGTCAGTAACATCGCCCGCTACAGCCTTGCCGATGGCAAGGTCATCACCCTGTCGCAGCGCGTGACCGAGGACAATGTCCGCGATACCACCTTCCTGCGCCAGCTTCTGGGCAATATCGGCCGTTTCAATGCGGGCGACCTGATCGGCACCAGCGCGCCGCCGGGCGGCTGAGGGCGCGGGACCGGCGCGCGCGCTCCGGTCCCGGCTTCGCTCACTCCTTGGCGGCAAAGTCCAGCGCCACCCCGTTGATGCAATAACGCAGCCCGGTGGGCGCGGGGCCGTCCGGAAAAACGTGGCCCAGATGCCCGTCGCAGCGGGCGCAGTGCACCTCGGTCCTGCGCATGAAGAGGCTGCGGTCCTCTTTCTCTCCTACGGCGGCGGGATCGGCGGGCCGCGTGAAGCTGGGCCAGCCGGTGCCACTTTCAAACTTGTCATCCTGCGAAAAAAGCGGTGCCCCGCAGCAGACGCAGGTGAACATGCCCGGCGCCTTGGGAAAATTGTCATGCGTGCCCGCGCGTTCGGTCGCATGCTTGCGGGTAACGCGATAGGCAAGGTCGGAGAGTTGCGCGCGCCATTCGGCGTCGGATTTGGTGACTTTTTCCATCGCTCATGTATCCTCTGTCACATTCGCCTCTTACCTAGGCCGCGGAGCCGGTTTCGCCAAGGTGCCTGACATGACCTCGCCGCTCGCCAAGGGGCGCTACGTCGCCCGCTTCGCCGCCAGTCCCGCCGATGTGGCGGCCGCGCAGCGTCTGCGTCACCTGTGTTTCTTTGAACAGGCGGGACGTCCGGCCCGGCCCGGCCGGCTGGACGCGGATGCCTTCGATGCCCGCTGCCATCACGTGCTGGTCGAGGATCGGCGCACGGCGCAGCTGGTCTGCTGTTTCCGCCTTCTGCCTCTGACCGACGGGGCCGAGATTGGCCATTCCTACTCGGCGCAGTATTACGAGCTGAGTGCGCTGGCCGATTTCGCGGGGCCGATGGTCGAGATGGGGCGCTTCTGCATTCATCCCGATGCCCGGGATGCCGACGTGCTGCGCGTGGCATGGGGGGCGATGACGCGCTACGTGGATGACCACAAGGTCGAGCTTCTCTTCGGCTGCTCCAGCTTTCGCGGGACCGAAGCGGCGGCTTATCTCGATGCGTTCGACATGCTCGCCGCGCGCCACATCGCGCCCCGCCGCTGGTTACCCCGGATCAAGGCGCCGCAGGTGATCCGCTTTGCCGAGCGGTTGCGCACCGATCCCGACCGGCGCGCCGCGCTGCTGCGAATGCCGCCGCTGTTGAAGACCTACCTGACGATGGGCGGATGGGTGAGCGATCACGCCGTGGTCGATACCGACCTTGATACCTTGCATGTCTTTACCGGGCTGGAGATCGGGGCGATCCCGCCAGCACGGGCACGGGCGCTGCGCATGGTGGCGGGCTGAGGCCGGCTGATTACCGGGGCTTGATCCTTTGCCCGCGCCGCAATAGCTGGCGGGCATGGCACGCGCACCCCTTCTGCAACTTTCCGGCATCGGCCTCGGTTTCGGGGGCGATGCGCTTTTCGAAGGGCTCGACCTTGTCGTGCAGCCGGGCGACCGGGTGGCGTTGGTCGGGCGCAACGGCAGCGGAAAATCCACGCTGATGAAGGTGATGGCCGGGCTTGTTGCGCCTGACACAGGCAGCCGCACCCTCGCCCCCGGCACGCGCGTGGGCTACATGGAGCAGGACCCGACGATGACGGGTTTCGCCACGTTGGGCGATTATGCGGCCAGCGGTCTTGCGCCCGGCGAAGATTACCGCGTGGCGCAAGTCGCAGAGGGCCTGCGGTTTGACCCGTCAGCATCCCCCGCCACCGCGTCGGGCGGCGAACGGCGCCGCGCGGCGCTGGCCAAGCTGATGGCCGAAGCGCCGGAACTGATGCTGCTTGACGAGCCGACAAACCACCTCGACATCAACGCGATCTCATGGCTGGAGGCCGAGTTGAAGGCGACGCGCGCGGGGTTCGTGCTGATCTCGCACGACCGTGCGTTTCTGCGTGAGCTGACGCGTGCAACCCTATGGATCGATAGGGGAATCGTGCGGCGGCAGGAAACCGGTTTCGAAGGGTTCGAGGCTTGGCGCGACAAGGTTTGGGAAGAAGAAGACGCCGCGCGCCACAAGCTGGACCGCAAGATCAAGGCCGAGGCGCGTTGGGCGGTCGAGGGCATTTCGGCCCGGCGCAAGCGCAACATGGGCCGGGTGCGCGCGTTGCAGGCCTTGCGGGCGGACCGCGCCGCGCAGATCCGTCGGCAAGGCGCTGCGGCGCTGGCGTTGGAGGCCGGGCCAAGCTCTGGCAAGCGGGTGATCGAGGCGACGGGCCTGAGCAAGACGCTTGGCGGGCGTGACCTGATCCGGAATTTCTCGCTGACGGTGCAGCGCGGCGAACGCGTTGCTTTCGTTGGGCCGAACGGCGTTGGAAAAACAACACTTATCAAGATGTTGCTTGGCGAAGTTCAACCCGACGCCGGGCATGTGAAACTGGGCACCAACCTGTCGGTCGCGGTGTTCGATCAGGCCCGCGCGCAGCTGGACCCGGAAATGAGCCTGTGGGAAAGCCTGACTGGCGACCCCGGCATGCGCGTCAGCGGCAAGGCCGATCAGGTGATGGTGCACGGCCAGCCGCGCCACGTGATCGGCTATCTCAAGGACTTTCTTTTCGACGAAACGCAGGCCCGTGCGCCAGTCAAGGCGCTGTCCGGGGGGGAGAAGGCGCGGCTGCTGCTGGCCCGCCTGATGGCGCGCGAAAGCAACCTGCTGGTTCTCGACGAGCCCACCAACGACTTCGACATCGAAACGCTCGACCTGTTGCAGGACATCCTTGGCGACTATGACGGCACCGTGCTGCTGGTCAGCCACGACCGTGACTTCATCGACAGGGTGGCGACCACGACCGTGGCGTTGGAGGGCGACGGCACCGCGGTGATCTACGCCGGGGGGTGGAGTGACTATCTTGCGCAACGCGGCGAGCGGGCGGCCACAAGTACATCAACGACGCCTGACAAGGCATCGCAGAAGCAGGATAAAACGGCCATTGCGGCTGCCCCGCGCAAGGGCCTGAGTTTTACTGAAAAGCACCGACTGGAAGCCCTGCCGGATGTGATTACCCGGCTGGAGGCGGAGATTGCCAAGCTGACCGAAGTGCTGGCCGATCCGTCGCTTTTCAATGCGCAGCCCGCGAAGTTCAAGAAGGCGACCGAGGCGCTGGTTGAACGGCAGGCGGCGCTGGAAGCGGCCGAAGAGGAATGGCTGACGCTGGAGGAAAAGGCCGGCTGATCACGGCATCCGCAGCGCGCCGTCCAGCCGGATCGTCGTGCCGTTGAGGTAATCGCATTCCACGATGAACCGGGCGAGTGCGGCAAATTCGGCCGGCTCGCCCAGCCGGGCGGGAAAGACCACGTCGCGCGCGAGCCCCTCCATCACCTCCTGTCCCAGCCCCTCCAGCATCGGCGTGCGGAAGATGCCGGGGGCAATCGCCATCACGCGAATGCCCTGCCGGGCAAGGTCGCGCGCCATCGGCAGCACCAGCCCGGTGATGCCCGCCTTGGACGCGGCATAGGCGGCCTGGCCCTTTTGACCGTCGAAGGCCGCGACCGAGGCCGTCAGCACGATCGCGCCGCCATCCTCCATCCGTTGCGCGGCCAGCCGCGCCACGTTGAAACTGCCCGTCAGGTTCACGTCCAGCGTGCGCCGAAAGCTCGACAGCCGGTGCGGCCCGTCGCGGCCCAGCGTCTTTTCCGCGGTGGCGATGCCCGCGCAGCAGACCGCCACGTTCAGCCCCGCCATTCGGTCGGCGGCATAGTCCAGCGCGTCCGAGACCTGTTCCTCGTCGGTGACATCGGCCGCCACGAACTCGGCCCCAATGCCTTCGGCAAAGACCGCGCCACCGGGGTCACGGTCCAGCACGGTGACATCGGCGCCCGCCTCGGCAAAGGCGCGCGCGGTGGCGGCCCCAAGGCCCGAGGCGCCGCCGGTCACCACCGCCTTGACATCGCGCAGGTCCATCAGGCGCCTTTCTCGGCGGCCTTGGCCGCGTTCCAGAGGGCATCCATCTCGGCCAGGTCGCTGTCGGACGGCGCCTTGCCACGGGCGGCCAGCTGATCTTCGATATAGGCGAAGCGGCGGGTGAACTTGGCATTGGCCGCGCGCAGGGCCGCTTCCGGGTCCACCTTCAGGTGCCGGGCGAGGTTGGCCATGACGAAAAGCAGGTCGCCGAACTCTTCCTCGATCTCGGCCGGGCCAAGGCTTTCGCGTGCCTCGACCAGCTCGCGCGCCTCTTCGGCCACCTTGGCCACGACCTCGTCGGTCGAGGGCCAGTCGAAACCGACGCGGGCCGCGCGGTTCTGCAGCTTGACCGCGCGGGTCAGCGCGGGCAGGGCCAGCGCCACGCCATCAAGCGTGCGGCGCTGCGCCTGGCCCGCGCGTTCGGCGGCCTTGATCCGTTCCCAGTCCTGCGTCTGCTGCTCGGCCGATTTCTCGCGGCTTTCATCGCCGAAGACATGCGGATGCCGGGCCACCATCTTGTTGGCAATCGTGCGCGCCACGTCGGCGAAATCGAACAAGCCCGCCTCCTCGGCCATGCGGGCGTGATAGACTGCCTGGAACAGCAGGTCGCCCAGCTCGCCCGGCAGCTCGTCCCAGGCTTTGCGGGCAATCGCGTCGGCGACCTCGTGCGCCTCTTCCAGCGTGTAGGGCGCGATGGTGTCGAAATCCTGCTCCAGGTCCCAGGGACAGCCGGTTTCGGGATGGCGCAGGCGGGCCATGATCTCGATCAGCCGGGCGATCTGCCGTTCGGCCCCGCCGCCCGTCTCGCCGATCAGCGCCTCCGAGGTGATCTGGTCCATCGCCTTGTCCCCTGCTACGAACGGGCGCAGGGTAACCCCGCCCGCCCGAGAGTCCAGACATGCCCGTGATCAACTCCATCGCCGCCGACGCCGCCCTGATGCGGGGCTGGCGCCGCCACCTGCACCAGAACCCCGAGCTTGGCATGGCCTGCCACCAGACCGCGGCCTTCGTCGCCGCGCGCCTGCGCGAGTTCGGCATCGACGAGATTCACGAGGGGATCGCCGAAAGCGGCATCGTGGCGATCATCGAGGGCCGCGCGCCGGGCCGCACCATCGGGCTGCGGGCCGACATGGACGCGCTGCCGATGGACGAGGAAACCGGGCTGCCCCATGCCAGCACGGTGCCGGGCCGGATGCATGCCTGCGGCCATGACGGGCATACGACGATGCTGCTGGGTGCGGCGAAATACCTGGCCGAAACCCGCGCCTTCGCGGGCCGCGTCGCGCTGATCTTCCAGCCGGCCGAAGAGGCGGGCGGCGGTGCCGAGGTGATGGTGCGCGAAGGCGTGCTCGACCGGTTCGACGTGGCCGAGGTCTATGCCCTGCACAACGCGCCCGGCGCTCCGGTGGGGCAATTCTACACCACGCCGGGGCCGATCATGGCCGCGGTCGACACGTTCCACATCGACATCACCGGGCAGGGCGGCCACGGCGCCATGCCGCACGAGACCTGCGACCCGATCGTCGCGGCGGTTTCGATGGTGCAGGCGATCCAGACCATCGTGAGCCGCAACCATTACGCGCTGCAGGACCTTGTCGTCTCGGTCACGCAGATCCATGCCGGCTCGGCCGACAACGTCATCCCCGAGACGGCCTATATCAACGGTACCGTGCGCACCTTCGATCCGGCCGTGCAGGCGATGGTGATGCGACGGCTGGACGAGATCGTGGAGGGGCAGGCGGCCAGTTTCGCCCTGAAGGCCGCGCTGCGCTACGAGGTGGGCTATCCCGCGACCTCGAACGATCCCGCCCGCACCGCCTTTGCCGCCGACGTGGCGCGCGAGGTGGCCGGGCCCAAGGGCGTGCGCGACGACGCCGCGCGCGAGATGGGGGCCGAGGATTTTTCCTACATGCTGCAGGAACGGCCCGGCGCCTATCTGTTCATCGGCAACGGCGACAGCGCCGGCCTGCACAGCACCAGCTACGACTTCGCTGACGAGACGGCGGCGGCGGGGGCCAGCTTCTTCGCCCGGCTGGTCGAGCGTGCGTTGCCGCTGCAGCACTCCGCTGAAATGCCCGATACCGTAGCGTAGCTTTTTCGCCACCCCCGCAACCGAGGTTGCGATGCCGGACGCTTGCGCACTTTGTCTTGAAGGCCTGCAGCCTTGGCCGGCTGTATCGGCGCAGGCGGGGGCCGGGCTTGACCCGGGGGGCGGCGCGCGGTTGAGTAGCATGAATATGATCAAATAGGAGCCGAGTCGGATCATGGCGCTGGAAGACGCGAAACAGCAGGTCGATCTGGCCTTCACGCGGGACGACCGGCGCGGGCTGGCCTATGAGAACGCCTTTGGCGGGGCCACCTCGTTCTTGCGGCGGCGCTATACCAAGGACCTGACCGGCGTGGATATGGCCATTACCGGCGTGCCTTTCGACCAGGCCGTAACCCATCGCACCGGCACCCGGTTCGGCCCCCGCGCGATTCGCGAGGCGAGCAGCCTGCAACCCTATGACCCGCCCTATGGCTGGGACGGTTTCGACCCGCTGGGGGACTTCGCGGTGGTCGATTACGGCGATCTGGCGTTCGACTATGCCCATACGCCAAGCTTTCCGGGGCTGCTGCAGGCGCATATCGCGGGCATCCTCGCTGCCGGCGCCGGGACGGTCACGCTGGGGGGCGATCATTTCATCACCCTGCCGATCCTGCGCGCCTATGCCGAGAAATTCGGGGCCATGTCGGTGATCCACATCGATGCGCATTCCGACCTCTGGCAGGACGACGACATGAGCCGGATCGACCACGGCACCTTCATGTACAAGGCGGTGAAGCTGGGGATCGTGGACCCGAAACGCTCGGTCCAGATCGGCATCCGCACCCATTGCGACGACTACCTTGGCATGGAATTCATCGATGCGCGCAGCGTGCATGAGGGTGGTGTCGCTGCTGCCGTGGCCCGCGCCAAGGCGCTAGTGGGCGACAACCCCACCTACCTGACCTTCGACATCGACGCGCTTGACCCGGCCTTCGCTCCGGGCACGGGCACGCCAGTCTGGGGCGGGCTGTCGAGCGCGCAGGCCGCGGCGTTGCTGCGTGACCTTGCGGGTATCAACCTTGTCGGTGGCGACGTCGTCGAGGTGTCGCCGCCCTATGACCCCACGGGGGCGACGGCGATTGCCGGGGCGCACGTGGCGACTGAACTGATGACGCTTTACTGCTGGAACCTGCGGGCCCGGCGCGGCGGCGCTTGAACGGGCGTTGTCCGGGGCTAGGTGAAAACAGGTCAGACCGAAGGGGTTCCAATGCGCTACGTCATCATCATCCTGATCGCGCTGGTGGCGCTGGACGCCTATATTCGGCTGGCGCCCTCGGACCCGGCCAAATGGCACGTCGATCCGCTGACGGCCGCCACGCCGCAGGGCAACGGCTGGCTCGTTCGGCCGGACGGGGGCAATGCCGCGCCCAAAGTCCGGGCGGCAACGCCGGAGGCGCTGCTGGCGGCGCTGGACAAGATCATCCGGGCCACACCGCGCACCAGCGTTCTGGCAGGCTCGGTCGGCGAGGGCCGGATTACCTACGTCACGCGCAGCGCGCTGTGGGGCTTTCCCGATTACACGACGATTTCTGCGGTCGCCCAAGGCGACGGCGCGGTGCCGGTCATCTACGCGCGCCAGCGGTTCGGCAGCAACGACTGGGGCGTGAACAAGGCCCGCGTCGAGGGCTGGCTGACGCAGCTTGACGCAACGCTCCCTTGACCGCGGCATGGCCATCGGGCAAGGCCAAACGCCATGGTACCTGCCGAGAAACTTGACCAGATCATTTCGCGTTTCCAGTTTCTGGAAGCCAAGCTTGGCGGCGCGCTGGCCCCTGCGGAGATTGCAAACGTAAGCCGAGAATATGCCGAGCTGAAACCGGTCGTGGCCGCGATCGAGACCTATCGCGCGGCGCTTGGCGCTGTCACCGATTGCGAGGCGATGTTGGCCGATGCCGAGATGCGCGCGCTGGCCGAAGAAGAACTGCCGCAAGTGCGCGACACGCTGGAGGCGGCCGAACATGATGTGCGCCTTGCCCTGTTGCCGCGTGACGCGGCCGATGCGCGGCCCGCGCTGCTGGAGATCCGGCCGGGCACCGGGGGCGAGGAGGCGGCGCTATTTGCCGCCGACCTGCTGCGCATGTACCAGCGCTATGCCGAGCGGCAGGGCTGGAAGTTCGAGATCCTCGAGGAAACACCGACCGAACTCGGCGGCATCAAGGACGTGGTCGCACGGGTGGCGGGCGATGGGGTCTTTGCCAAACTGAAATACGAATCCGGCGTGCACCGCGTACAGCGCGTGCCCGAAACCGAAGCCTCGGGGCGCATCCACACATCGGCGGCGACCGTGGCGGTCCTGCCCGAGGCGGAAGAGGTGGACCTCAAGATTGACCCGGCCGACCTTCGGATCGACACGATGCGGTCGTCGGGTGCGGGCGGCCAGCACGTCAACACCACCGACAGCGCGGTGCGGATCCTGCATGTGCCCACGGGCATCATGGTAACGAGCTCGGAAAAATCGCAGCACCGCAACCGCGAGATCGCCATGCAGGTGCTGCGTACCCGGCTTTACGACCTTGAACGGCAGCGGGTGGACAGCGCCCGCTCGGCCGATCGCAAGGCGCAGGTGGGCAGCGGCGACCGGTCCGAACGCATCCGCACCTATAACTTTCCGCAAGGGCGGATGACCGATCACCGGATCAACCTGACGCTCTACAGCCTCGACCGGATCATGCAGGGCGACCTTGACGAGGTCATTGCCGCGCTGACCGCCGATGCGCAGGCCAGCCTTCTGGCCGAGACGCTGGACGGAACCGGCGCATGAGCCGCCCGACCGTCGCGTCACTGCTACGTGCCGCGACGACGAGCCTTGCCTCTGCCGGCATTCCAGACGCCGCGCGCGATGCCCGGGCGCTGCTGGCCCATGCGATGGGGGTCGAGGCCGCGCGGCTGACGCTGATCCTGCCCGATGCCGTGGACCCGGCCGCCGCTGCCCGCTTTGGCACGCTGGTGCAACGTCGCGTGGCTCGCGTGCCGGTGGCGCAGCTGATCGGGCGGCGCTGTTTCTGGGGGCGCGACTTCATCGTGACGGCCGACGTGCTGGACCCGCGGCCGGAAACCGAAGTTCTGGTGGCCGCTGCGTTGGAGGCACCGTTCCTGCGCGTGCTGGATCTGGGCACCGGCACTGGCTGCATCCTGCTGACGCTGCTGGCCGAGCGGCCCGCGGCCAACGGGCTGGGCGTGGACCTGTCACCGGCGGCCTGCGACGTGGCGCGGCGCAACGCGCAGGCGCTGGCCCTGAACGACCGCGCCGAGATCCGGCAGGGCGACTGGGCCGCGGGAGTGTCGGGGCCGTTTGACCTGATCGTCGCCAACCCGCCCTACATCGCCGCCGACGAGATGCCGGGACTTGCCCCGGAAGTACGCCTGCGTGAACCGCATCTTGCGCTGACGGATGGCGGCGACGGGCTGGGCGCCTACCGTGCAATCATGGCGCAGGCGCCGGGCCTGCTGGCACCGGGGGGGCGCCTGTTGGTTGAAATCGGGCCAGCGCAGGGGGCGTCGGTGGCGGGGCTGATGGCGGCCGCAGGACTGGACGGGGTTGCGATTTTGCCTGACCTCGACGGCCGCGACAGGGTGGTTGCGGGACGGGCCATGGCGGCAAATCCCTGCCGATAGGGCCGCAACCGTGCTGAAACCCGCGCAGGTCGCCCCGAATCGCGCGATTTGGACGGATTTATATCCAGTTTCCGCTTGCCCTGCGGCGGCGGTCATGTTTAGTCAAATCCATCGCAGGGATGCGGGCCCGGCCTTCGGGGTCCCCCCGCGCGAGACGCCGCCCGAACATCATTCGACCGTCAAACCGGTCAGGCAGGGTGCGCCACAAGGCGCGCAGATAACGCAAAAGCCACAGGCTTCACGAAAGCAACTTCATGAGATCTTCCAAGTCACGCTCGCGGGGCAACAAGAACCGCAATGTCCGTCCTTCGGGCGGCAATGTCATCAACCGGGTCTTCGACAGCTCCGGTCCCGATGGCAAGGTGCGCGGCACCCCTCAGCAGATCATCGAGAAATACAACCAGCTTCACCGCGACGCGCAGCTTTCGGGCGACCGCGTGAATGCCGAGAACTTTGCCCAACACGCCGAGCATTACACCCGCATGCTGGCCGAGGCGATGCGCGAGGTCGAGAAGGCCCGCGAAGAGCAGGAACAACAGAACCGCGAGCGCCAGGCCGAGCGCGACCGCGAGCGCAACGACCGTCTGCGCCAGCAGGAGGCGATGGCGAATACCGAGCCGGGTAACGACCTGCCGGCCTTCATCTCGGGCGGTAGCGGTGACGATGCATCCTCCGACAGCGATCTTGTCGAGACGCCCGAAGCCGGCGGTGCACGCAAGGATGCCGGCAAGTCCGAGGTCCGGCAGGGTGACGACGCGGCGCCCAAGCCACGCCGTAGCCGTGGCCGCCGTCCGCGTGGTAGCGATGCCGAGGCCAGCGCAGGCAATGGCCCGACGGAAGCGGCCGAGTAGGCGCGGGCCGGCACAGTCGCCGGGGGGCACTTCCGCCAGTCTCTTATGAGTTGACGCCCGGTGTGCCGACTTCAGGATATTAGCAGGCCGTCAAAGGCTTTTTTCGGGTTCCGACATCGGAGTGCGTCGTCTAGCTTTGTCGAATTACGACATTTCATGACGGAGACATTCCATGCGCCTTTTCATTTTCGCGGCTCTTTGTATGGGCACCCTGCTTGCCGGCTGTCTTCCAAGCCCCGGGCCCGACAGCCCCCCCGTAGACCCGCGGATCGCCACTTGCAGTGGCGCGTCAGGCGTCACATTGAGCGCTCAGGCACAGGTTGACCTCAGCCGCATTCTCGATGGCGAGGGCGGGCTTGACGCAAGCGCCTCTCGCCAGATCACCGGAATCCTGCAAAGCGAAGCGGGCGGGCGCCTGTCGGGGGCAGAATTGCTGACCTACCAGCAAAACTACCTGGCCTGCATCGCCGCCGAGGGCGACCGCGCACAGGCCTCGCGCGCTGCGCCTTGGGAAAACCCGACGCCCGCGCAATGCAGGCTGGCCCAGGATTGCGAGGGCCGCATCATGGCGGGGGTCAATACCTGCCTGTTAGTCGTGGCCGACGAGGCCGCAGCGCGCGGGCTGGACCCGACGCCGCTGCAGGCTGATTGCTTTGGTCGGACCAGTCAGGTCGCAGCCTGCTATCGCGCTGACAGCCAGACTCTGCCACTGGCTCGCAGCCATTGCGACGCGGTGAGCGGGGGTTAGGCGTCGAGCGCGCGGGCGAGGGCGCAGAATGCTTCCAGTCCGACCTGTTCGGCCCGTTCGGTTGGCGCGATGCCCACGGCGCGCAGGCGATCCTCGATATCCGGCGCGAGGCCCTTGAGTGCCGCGCGCAACATCTTTCGTCTTTGGCCGAAAGCCGCAGCCGTCAGGCGCGACAGCGTTGCGGGATTGGCCGCGAAACGCGGGCCGGCAAGCGCTGTCAATTGCACCACAGCGGATGAGACCTTGGGAGGCGGGGTGAAGGCCTGCGGCGGCAGGTCCAGCACGATGCGCGCGTCGCAGCGCCATTGCGCCAGCAGCGCCAGCCGACCATAGGCCTTGGAGCCGGGGCGCGCGACGATGCGTTCGGCTACTTCGCGTTGAAACATCAGTGTCAGCGAGGTCCAGAAGGGCGGCCAGTCGGGCGGGGTCAGCCAGCGGACCAGCAACTCGGTGCCAATATTGTAAGGCAGGTTGGCGGCGATACGGATCGGCGGTGTCAGGTGGCGTGCCGGATCAAGCGCCAGCGCGTCGCCTTGCAGCACCGTCAGGCGGCCCGGATAGGCGGCGGCAATTTCTTCCAGCGCGGGAATGCAGCGCGCGTCCTTCTCGATGGCCACGACATGGCGTGCACCCTCGGCCAGAAGGCCTCGGGTCAGCCCGCCGGGGCCGGGGCCAATCTCAAGCACGTCGCAGGCCGTCAGGTCGCCGGCAAGGCGGGCGATCTTGGCCGTCAGGTTCAGGTCCAGCAGGAAGTTCTGCCCTAGCGCCTTCTTCGCGGCGAGGTCGTGTGTGCGGATCACC
This sequence comes from Limimaricola sp., assembly GCF_016125575.1. GTDB lineage: Bacteria > Pseudomonadota > Alphaproteobacteria > Rhodobacterales > Rhodobacteraceae > WGLM01. The sequence goes on along the minus strand of NZ_WGLM01000005.1, from coordinate 506,772 downwards.
TCGCGCAGCGGCGGCAGGCTGTCGATACCGCTCATGCGCGCGCCGCCGCCATCCGCGCGGCCATCCGGATGGCGGCGATCATCGAGGTCGGATCGGCCCGGCCCTGACCGGCAATGTCGAACGCCGTGCCGTGGTCAGGCGAGGTGCGCACGAATGGCAGGCCCAGCGTGACGTTCACGCCGCCCGCGAAATCGAGCGTCTTGATCGGGATCAGCGCCTGATCGTGATAGGCACAGATGGCCACGTCGTAGCAGGCCCGCGCGGCCGGGTGGAACATGGTGTCGGCGGGCAGGGGGCCCGCGATCTCCAACCCCTCGGCGCGCAGCCGGTCAAGCGTGGGAATAATGAGGGCGATTTCTTCGCTGCCCATCCGGCCGCCTTCGCCGGCATGCGGGTTCAAACCCGCCACGGCAATGCGCGGCCGGACAAGGCCAAAATCGCGTTTCATAGCGGCGTCAGTGATGCGGATGGTGTCGGCGAGAAGCGTAGCTGTCAGTGCGGCAGGCACCTCGGCCAGCGGGATGTGGATGGTCGCGGGCACTACCCGCAGGCTGTCGCAGGCCAGCATCATCACCACCCTGTCGATCCCTGCCAGATGGGCGAGAAACTCGGTGTGTCCGGGAAAGGCGAAGTCGGCCCCATCGGCCAGGGCCTTCTTGTTGATCGGCGCGGTGCAGAGCGCTGAGGCCACCCCGCGTCGGACAAGGTCGACGCCCGTGGTGATCGCGTCGATCACGCCTTGCGCATGGGCCGGGTCGGGCTGCCCATGCACGGCTGAAGAGCCGAAATCGCGCAGCAGAACCGGTAATGCGCGCGCGGACAGGGCAGGGGCCTCGGATGGGTCGGCGATGGTCTGCCACGGCGTGTCCTGCGGCAGATGCGCGGGGTCGCCAATCCACAGAACCGGGATTTCATCCCGCAGGGCCGCCCAGGCCCGGGCCGCCACCTCGGGGCCGATGCCGGCCGGTTCGCCGCAGCTGATCGCGACAGTCATCGGCGGCTCATTCGCCGGTGATCACCGCCGCCGCGCGCAACTGCGCGACCATCTGGTCAGAGAATCCCGCCAGTTGCTGGCCGATCAACTGGTTCTTGACGGTGTCGCGGTCGATCGGCTGGGCGGTGGCAGGGGTGCGCTTGCACAGCATCAGGAACATCAGCGACTGGTCATCGGCCGTCGTCAGCGCTGTGGACACCTCGTTGTCGTCGAGATGGGCCAGTTCAAGCGCCACGTCGCGCGGAATTTGCGCAGGCGCAACATCGTTGCGGGTCAGCCTGTCGGCCGGCAGCCCACGGGCCTCGCCGTAAAGATCGTCGCACACTTGCACACGGGCGCGCAGTGCGGCGGCCTCGGCCTGCGTCTGGGGCGTGTTGCCGCCGGGGATGGTGAAGATTGCATAGTCTATGCTGGCGGGCGCGGCCATGGTCTGGGCCACCTCGCGCTTGGCCCGCATCTGGAACAGCGCCACGCCGTTGGTGATGTTGAGCGGCGGTGTCACCTCGCCGGGTTTCAGGCCCAGCAGGATTGCCTGGATCGGCGCGGGGTAATTGCTGACCGGGACCCAGTCCATCCGGCCGCCCTGATCGCGCGAGGGCAGCGCCGAGACCTGACGCGCGGCGGCCTCGAACTCGGCGGTGGTGGTCATCTTGGAAATCTGTTCGGCCGCGGCCATGGCGCGGTTGGCCATGTCGGGATTGTCGGCAGGGGCGGCGATGATGATCTCGTTCATCAGAACCTGCAGCGCGGTTGGGCTACTGCCCATCTGGGCGATGGCACGGTCGATGTCGGTCTCTGTCACCACGACGCGGTTGCGGAACCGGCTGCCGACATAGTCGCGCCAGCTGGCACCGATCGACACGAAATCGCGCAGCGCCTGTCGATCGACGCCCGCCGTCTGCAACTGGGCGTAAAGCTGGTCGAGGGTGACGTTACCACGCTGGGCAAAATCGTTGAGCGCCCTTGTCAGTCCGTCGGGCGTCATGCGCAGGCCGACGCGGTCCATCTCCTGCTTTTTCAGCCGCTCTTCGACAAGTTGCTGGCGTGCGATCTTTTCCAGGTCGCCCGGCGTCCGGAAGGCCTTCAGCAACTTGACCCGCTGGTCGATCTCATAACCGGTCACCGCGGAGTTGTTCACCGTGATCACTGGCGAGAACATGCCTTGCGCCGCGGCAAGGCCGGGCATGGCGAGCGTCATCATCAGGAACACAAGGCGGAGGATCAAGCGCATCGGGGCCTCACTGGCATTCGTCGTCTCAATTCGTGCAGCGGCTTCGAACCGTCTGACCCGACCGCCCGGCGGAAAAGCCGTTAAGCCCGACAGTCAGGCCGACATCGGTCGCTGGCTGCACAGTAGTGGAAGATGTATAGCGGCGCGAGACCGAAAGCTCGACAGTGACGCATTCGTTTTGCCAGCCGATGCCGAAACCCGCCGATGTCGGGCTGCGTGCGGCGATGTCGTATTGCCCGTTGACGTTGACGGACCAGATATCGTTGATCTTGTAATCGCCGTTGAACGTCCATTCCGAGACCGGCGCGCTGCGCGCTTCTGCCGGGTCGGTGGGCAGCCAGACATATGATCCGGTCAGATCGACCCGGCTGTTCTGCCAGTTGATGCGCGCCTCGCTCTTGCCGGGGGTGAACCCGTCATCGAAGAGCGCCCGCCCATCAAGTGCGAAGCCGCGCGGAAGGTCGAACTGACCCGCGACCAGCCAGTCCGAGCGGGTGCCGGACAGGCCCGAGCTGCTGCTGAGATCGGCATTGGCGTCCTGCCGGAAGACCCGCCCGAAGGTCAGCCGCGCGCCCCAGCCACCCGGCGCTTGCGTGCTCCATGCCAGCCCGGCAATGGCGCGCGCGCCTGTCTCAACCCGGTCGTCCCCGGGGAAATGGTTAAGGTCAAAAAGGTTACCCTCGTCGAATTCGACGCGCGTGCTGTCCTCGTTGGCGACATCGCCGCCGATCAGCCGCGACCAACCCAAGGCAAGAACGGGTTCAAGGATCTGGACCGCGCCGCCTGATTGCTGCCGCATCAGCGGCCAGCGCAGCGTCGCGCCAAGGCTGGGGGTCAGGCGGCCGGTCAGCCCGTCATAGGCCGGGTCTTGCGCAGTGCGATAGGCCGCAGCATCCAGCCCGCCATGCAATTCGACAAGCACGCCCGCAGGCAGCATCCAGCTGCGCCGCCAATCCGCACCAAGGCCCAGTCGCGCCACGTCTCGGCCGGCATCGCCGGGCGTGGTGGAGGTACGTACGAAGGCCTCGGCGCCCGCATCGAGCGTCAGCGTCCCGCCAATGGCACCGGGCGTCAGCCGCCTCTGGTAGTGCAAGCTTGTGACCACCGGGGGAAGCGAGGCGTTGACCTCGGTATCGCTCTGGGTCTGGAAATAAAGCGCTTCGGCGGTGAAAAAGCTGTGGTCGGTGACCCTTGTCAGGCCAAGATTGCTTTGCAGCCGATCCAGGTTCGCATAGCCGTAATCAAGCAGGTAGGCCTTGTCAGTCGCACTTTGCACGTCAAAGGACAGCTGCCAGCTGTCGCGCAGTTTGAACGCCCCGTTCGCGAAAAGGTAGCCACGCCAACGGTCCGACAAGATCTGGTCGCGGCTGATCGCGCCCTTCGCTTCCAGCGTGCCATTCGTGAAGGCCTGTCTGTATCGCGCCTCCAGCGTGGTGGTGCGCGGCGCAAGGTAAGGCGTCAGCGTCAGGTCGCGACTGTCGCCCAGCGTAATGAAATAGGGCAGCTTGATGCCGGTCCCGAAAGTGTCGTTGGAGCGGACGGAAGGCACCAGCAGGCCGGTTGCACGTTTCAGCGTCGGGTCCGGCAGGCGCATCCGCGGCACCCACAGCACGGGAATGCCAGCAATCCGGAACTGGGCATCTTCGAAGTAAAGCTGCTGTTCGGCCTGATCATGGGTGACGTGCCGCGCCCTGATCTCCCACAGTGGCGGCCCGCCATTGCAGACCTCGCAGGCTGTGGCGACGACACGGTAAAGGTCGGAATACCGTCCCTCGCTGCGCTCGATACGGTTCGCGGCCAGTTGCAGCTGTTGCTGCAGGATCAGCCGCGCCCCATCAAGGATGCCGTTCTGCAGTTGCGGGTCCAACGTGGCACTGTTTGCCGTCAGCACGGTCCCGTCCGGCTGGGCCACGTAAATCGGTCCCTCGATCAAAAGCCGGTCGGTCGCGGCGTCGTAGCGGATGGCCCCGGCCGACAGCCGCGTGCCCATGTAAAGCACCTCGACATTGCCCGTGGCGATAAGGCGCTGGCCCCCTTCGATACGCACGCTGTCGGCCACCATCGTTGCCGCGCCAGTTTGCGTCTGCGCCGCGGCCAAGCCGGGCAGCAGAGCCGCACAAAGGGCCAGAAGGGCGGCAAACCTGCGCATCAGCCGTCCTCCAGGTGCAGGATCAGGCCAAGCGACAAGCCGATTGCGGCAAGGGGAGGCGCCCAGGCGGCCAGCAGCACCGGCAGTTGTCCGTTCTCACCAAGAGCCTGCGCAAAGTTGCGGATGAAGTAGAGGCCAAAGCCCAGCAGGATGGCCGCCAGCACCATGACGCCGGTATTGCCGCCGCGCTGGTGTCGCATGGTGAATCCCGCCCCGATCAGCACCATCGCGATCAGGAAGGTGGGCAAGGTCAGCTCGCTTTGCAGCCAGACCTCGTGCCGCGTCACCGAAAAGCCGGCTCCGCGCAACTGCGCGATGAAGTTCGGCAGATCCCAGATGGAGATTGACGAGGGCGCGCCGAAGCTGTCGCGGATCTGGTCGGGTGTCAGCGTCGAGGCGATGCGATAGCTCGGGCTGGTGAGCGCGCCGGCCTCGGGGTTGCCGCCGGCCGACAGATCCCAGACCTTGGCGTCGCTTAGCGTCCAGCCGCCGTCGCGCAGGACTGCCGTCTTGGCCTCGACCCGTTCGCGCGGGGCGCCATCGGGGCCGAAGCCGAAAAAGGTCACCCCGCTCAGGCGCGTGCCGTCAAGGTTGGCGCCGGTGGCGCGGATCACCGTTTGCCCGGCTGCACCACCCTGCCGCAGCCACAGCCCGTCACGGCTTATCGACAGAACGTTGTCATGCCCGCTCAGCCGTCCCGCCCGCAGGTCGTACTGGCGCGAGGTGGCAGCGACGATGGGGTTCATCACGGCCACGGCCAGTGTGCCAAGGACCAGTGTCACACCGATCGGTGCGGTCAGCGCGCGAAGTGCCGAACGCCCCGCGGCCCGTGTCACCACCATTTCCGATGACCTTGCCAGTGACAGGAACATCGCAATGGTCGCGAGGATCATGATCAGCGGCAGGATCTTGTAGACCGCGCCGGGCAGGTTCAGCAGGCTGAGGCCGAGGATCGCATCAAAGCTCGCGCCGCTGCCACCGAAGCGGCGCAACTGGTCGATCAGGTCAAGAAATCCGGTCATCACCGAAAAGATCGCAAAGACCCCGGCGAAGGCGAAGAGAAAGCGGCGCGCGAAGTAACGGTGCAGGATCATGCCGCAACTCCGGTGCCGGCCACGGTCCGGCGGCGGCGCAGCAGCCCCGGCCGTGCCGCCAGCGCCAGCAGGGCCCAGACCAGCACGCCGCCCAGTACTGCAGGCAGGTAAACCACCGGCCAAAGTCGCGGATCGCCCGCCGCGACGGCCCCGCCCACCGTCTCGGCGGCCTTGACGAGGATCACCAGGCCGATCGCCGCAAGGATCTGCCGCCAGACGCCAAACCTGCTGAAGCCGCCGACCATCAACGTCGCATGGCCCAAGAGGGCCGCCACCAGCGTCAACAGCGCCTGGTCGGTGCGATCGTGCCCCTCTGCCACCAATTGGCCCGCGCTGCGCCCGGTCTCCTTCTGCAAGGCTGGGGTCGCGGCAAGCAGTTCGGCGGTCGACAGCTCACGGCTGGAGCGGCCACGCGGGCCGGGCGCGGGGACAAGCGCGCCGATGTCATAGGCGAAATCGGCGAAATGGGTCACCGACAAATGGCCGTCCTTCTGGTCGAAGATCTGTGCCATGCCGTTGCGCATCACCAGTTGCGGCCCGGCATCGGTGCGCGTCAGGTAGGCCTTGGCGGCGGTGTAGGTGATCGCCTGCGCAGGATTCCGGCTGTCCGACAGGAAGATATCGAGCAATTCGCCCGCCGGCGTGATCGCCCGGATGTAGAAAGTGATCCCGGCGGTGGGGTTCAGGAACTGCCCCTCGGTCAGCAGGTGCGCACTGGGGTTGCGGGCAATCTCGGCCTGCCGGTCGTTGTAGCTGACGGTCGCTGCGGGGACGAGGACATGGGTCAGCATCAGCATCAGGGCGCCTACGATCACCCCGAAGACCAGCACCGGCCGGGCAATGCGCCCGGGGGGCATGCCGGCCGCCTGCGCGGCGACCAGCTCTGATTCGGATGTCATCCGGTTGGTGACATAGACGCTGGCCGCGAAGGCCGCGATGGGAAGGACCACGCGGATCACGCCCGGCAGCGATAGTGCGGTGAATTCAAGGAAGACGCCGGCGGTCTGCCCTTCGGCGATGAGGTCATCAAACAGGCGCACCGCTTGGTTGATCCAGTAGACCAAAACCAGCACCAGTGCGAAGAATCCGAAAAGCATCAGCAATTGCGACAGCATGTACCTGTCGAATCGCGCCACCCCGTTGTCCCCCTGCGTTGCCCTCTGCGGACCTTGTCAGACCCTATCCCACCTTGGCAGCGGAATGAACAGCAAACTGGTCTTTCGGCGTTGCCCGGCCTAGGTAGAGGGCCTGTTCCAACACCCCAGGAGATCGTCGTCATGACCCAGCCCGTACCAATCGGATTTGCCACGTTCGACGCCGCCGCCCTTGCCGCGCTGCCCGGCCGTTTGGCGGTGTTCGTGACGCCCGAAGGCGGGTTCGACGCGGCGGGTCGGCGGCTGAACACCGCGACAAAACAGGCGCTGCGCCGACTGGTGGACAGCCCGCGCTTTGCCCGTGCCAAGGTTGGCGATGTGCTGGAGCTGGCATTCCCGGTGGGCCTGTCGGCTGAAGCGCTGAGCGTGATCAAGCTGCCGCGCCGGCCCAGCGTGGCAGAGGCACGCAAGGCCGGTGCGGCGCTGGCCCGCACGCTCGGCCCCGAAGGTGTGCAGGTGCTGGCGCCGGCCTTGCGCCGTCCCGAGGAGGTTGCGCTGGGCCTTGCCCTGCGCGCCTACGATTTTCGCGACCATCGCAGTGCCGCGGAGGATGACGCCGCCGAACCGCGCGCTGTCACCCTTCACCTGACCGATCCGGCTGCAGCGGAGGTGGCGTTTGCGCCGCTTGCTGCGCTGGCGCAAGGCGTCTTTTTCACCCGCGATCTCGTCAACGCGCCGGCCAACGTGTTGACGACCGAAAGCTTTGCCGCGTGTCTTCAGGACCTCTCGGCGCTAGGTGTCGAGGTGACGGTGCTGGACGAAACAGACCTTGCCGCGAAATCCATGCGCCTGCTTCTCAGTGTCGGGCAGGGGTCTGCCAGCCCCTCGAAGGTGGTGATGATGCGCTGGAACGGCGGCGAGCAGGCCGCGCCGCTGGCGCTGATCGGCAAGGGCGTGGTCTTTGATACCGGCGGCATCAGCCTGAAACCCGCCGGCGGCATGGAAGACATGACCATGGACATGGGCGGCGCGGGCACCGTGGCGGGCGTCATGAAGGCGCTGGCGCTGCGCAAGGCGCGCGCCAATGTCGTGGGTCTTGTCGGGCTGGTCGAGAACATGCCCTCGGGCACCGCCACGCGGCCGGGCGACGTGGTGACCTCGATGAAGGGCGACACCGTCGAGATCATCAATACCGATGCCGAGGGGCGGCTGGTGCTGGCCGATCTTCTGTGGTTCGCCCAGCAAGAGCTGCACCCCGCCGGAATGATCGACCTCGCCACGCTGACCGGCGCGATCATCGTCGCGCTGGGCCATGAAAACGCGGGCCTTTTCTCAAACGACGACACGCTGGCGGGCGGGCTCTTGCAGGCCGCGCAGACCGAGGGCGAAGGCCTGTGGCGCATGCCGATGGGCCCGGGGTACGACGCGCGGCTGAAAAGCCGGATCGCCGACATGATGAACGTTGGCGGGCGCGAGGGCGGATCGGTGACGGCTGCGCAGTTCCTGCGCCGCTTTGTCGATGATGCCGTGCCCTGGGCGCATCTCGACATCGCGGGCACAGCCTCGCTCAAGACCGAAAGTTCGCTGGCGCCGAAGGGGGCGACAGGCTGGGGCGTGTTGACGCTGAACCGGCTGATCGCCAGCCGCTACGAGGCGAAGGACTGAGGGCGCGATGGGGGCGGCCTTCTTCTATCACCTGACCGAGGCCAGCGCGGCGCAGACACTGGCGATGCTGTTGCCCAAGGCGCTGGCGGCCGGCTGGCGGGTCGAGGTGCGGGGGACCGACCCCGCACGGATCGAGGCCCTCGATATCGCGCTTTGGCAGGGGCCGGACGAGGGGTTCCTGCCGCATGGCCTTGCCGGCGGCCCGCATGACGCGGCGCAGCCGGTGCTGCTCTGCGCCGGGCAGCCCGCCGCGAACGATCCCACCTGCCTGATGGCCGTTGATGGCGCCGAGGTGGACCCGGCAGAGGCCGCCCGGGCCGAGCGCGTCTGCATCCTTTTCGACGGACAGGACGAAGGCGCCGTCGCCGCCGCGCGGGGCCAGTGGAAGCAGTTGACCGATGCCGGTCTGCCCGCGCAATACTGGGCGCAGGAAGGCGGACGCTGGGCGATGAAGGCGCAAAAGGGTGACGCGAATGGCTGAGGTGCGCACCGGCGGTTGCCAGTGCGGCGCGGTGCGGTTCCGCGCCACTGCGCTGGTCGACAATGCCCATGTCTGCCACTGTCGGATGTGCCAGAAGGCGGTGGGCGGTTTCTTTGCCGCGCTGGTGGGCGTGCCCAAGACCGACCTGACATGGACGCGCGGCGCGCCCGCTGTGTTTGAAAGTTCGGACGGGTACGAGCGTGGCTTCTGCGCCGCCTGCGGCACGCCGCTTTTCTATCACGACAAGGCCGGCGCGCATGTCTCGCTTTGTATCGCGGCCTTTGACCGGCCGGCGACCATTCCGCTGACCTTCGAGGCCGGGCTGGAGGCGCGTCTGCCGCAGATCGACCAGCTGGGCCGCATGGACAGCACCAGCACCACCGAAGGGTCGATGCCCGAGGCCGCCTGCGCGATCGCCGCCAGCAACCACCAGCACCCCGACCACGACACGGCAGATTGGCCGCGCTAGCGGGTCAGGATCAATTGGCCGTCCGAAATCTCGATCTTCGAGAAGCGGCCAAGATAACTCATTCCCAGAAGCGAGCCGTCCATCTGACCTGCGTTGACCACCGCGCGCACGTCGCGGTCGCGGATCTGGCCGATCTGGACGGTATCGAGTTTGACGGCTGCCGTCTGCACCTGCCCGTTGGCGGTGCTGGCCGAGCCGAGATAGCGCAGGCTGCCCACGTCGATACCGGCGCGGCGCGCGTCGTCTTGGGTCAGTACAACCTGGCTTGCGCCTGTATCGACGACGAAGTTGATCGGCACGCCATTGATCAGCGCGTTGACGTAGTAATGCCCGTCCGGTTGACGCGGCAGGGCGATGCGCGCGGCGTCCAGCACCTCTTGCCGGGGCATGACGCTACGCTGGATGTCGCCCCACATCCCCACGGCCGCGATTGTGCCAACGAAGATCAGGCCCCAGACCGCGGCATATTGCGCGACCCTGCCCATCTGGTGGCGATTGTTGACGAAAAACCAGCCCGCCACGGCGGCGCCGAGCAGGACGAGGTAGAGGAGGTTCGCGGTTTGGTCGCCTGTCATGCGGGTGGATATAGGACCTGTCCCGCCAGTCCGAAAGAGCGCAGCCCGTCGAGGATGAACTGTACCGCCAGCGCGGCCAGCAGCATCCCCAGAACCCGGGTGACGATGTTGATCCCGGTCTTGCCCAGCACCCGCTCCACGAAGGGGGCGGCCAGGAAGGTCAGCATCACCACGGCAAGGTTGGCGGCCATCACCAGCGCCACCGCGGCGAAATCGGTGGCGGTGCGGGCGTGGCCCGCCAGAAGGATGATCGTGGTGATCGCGCCGGGGCCGACGATCAGCGGAATCGCCAGCGGAAAAACCGACGGGTCGTCCTGATGCTCGGCAGCGCCGTCGGCGGCGTTTTCCTGCCGCCGCTGTTGACGGCGCTGGAACAGCATGTCGAGCGCGGTCAGAAACAGCAGCACGCCGCCCGCGATGCGGAAGGCGGGCATGGTGATGCCGATGAAGCCCAGCACCGCCTCGCCCAGAAAGAGGAAGGCCAGCATCAGCACGCCCGCGGTGATGCAGGCCCGCAGGCCGATGCGGTGGCGCTGCGCGGCGGGCATGCCTTGGGTCAGCGCGATATAGACCGGCGCGAGACCGGGCGGGTCGATCACGATGAAAAGCGTGGTGAAGGCGCTGATGACGGCGGCAAGGTCCATGCGCCATCTGGACTGTCCGCGCCGCGCTTGTCAAACGGCCGCCGGCGCATCCGGGGGCAGGATGAACGGGGTCAAACCATCTTGCGGGTCGGGGGCGGTCCGTCGAGGTGCCAGAACTCGACCGCGCCCGCGGGGAAGGTGGCTAGCAGCGCGTCAAGCGCTGCCTGGTCGACATGGTGGCGCAGGGCAAGCGCCGTGGCGGCGATGCAGTTGTCCGGCGTCAGGTTGTGATGCGGGCGCAGCGCTTGCGCCTCGGCCGTCAGCGCGGCACGGTCGGCAAAGGGCAGGGGCGGGGCGACTTGCCAGTCGGCCACGAAGATGGCCCTGACGACACTGGGCAGCAGCCCCGCGAAATCCAGCGCCTGTTGCACCGTCAGGCGGCGGCGGAAGCACAAAAGCACACCCTGCACCGCCGTATAGGCCGAGTTGTCGCTGACAAGCTCCATTTCCTCGCGCGCATCGGCAAGGAACGAGGCGAATTCGCGGCTGGCGTGGCGATAGGTCCATGGCATCGGCATGACGTCAGGTTAGGCGCCGGCCTGTAGCCTGCCAAGGCTCAGGCAGCCTCGGCCTTTTCCAGCTTGTCGAGTGCGGCCATCCACATCGCTTCGGCCCGTTCCAGCGCCTCCATCACCTCGGCATACTTGCGGTTCCAGGTCTCCAACTCGCCGCGCCGTGCCTCTTCATAGAGGGCGGGATCGGCCAGTTTTTTCGCCAGCCTGTCCCGCATGTCGTTGATCTTGTCGACACGTTCTTCGCATTTTCGCGCCTCGGCCCGCATCGCCAGCAGCACCTCGCGGGCGGGGCGGGCAGGTTTTGGCGCGCCGGATTTTTCGGTGGATTTGTCGGCCGGCCTATCGACCGACAGCAGCATCGCGCGGTAGGCCTGAAGGTCATCCTCGTAGGGTTTGACCCGGCCGCCCTTCACCAGCCACAGCCGGTCCGCCACCATCGACAGCAGATGCATGTCGTGGCTGACGAGGATCACCGCGCCGGTATAGGCGGTCAGCGCCTCGACCAGCGCCTCGCGGCTTTCGATGTCGAGGTGGTTGGTGGGTTCGTCGAGGATCAGCAGGTGCGGCGCGGGCAGGGTGGCCAGCAAAAGCGACAGCCGCGCCTTCTGGCCGCCCGACAGCCGCCCGACCTCGGTTTCCGCCTGCGCCGCCATCAGGCCAAAGCCCGCCAACCGCGCGCGCAGCTTCGCCTGCCCCTCTTCGGGACGTTCGCGCAGCAGGTGCTGCAGCGGGGTTTCCTCGACGCGCAACTCGTCCACCTGGTGCTGCGCGAAAAAGCCGATGCGCAGCTTCGAAGAGGCCACCAGATTGCCCCGCGCAGCATCAAGTCTGCCAGATAACAGCTTGGCAAGGGTGGATTTTCCCTCGCCGTTGCGGCCCAGCAGCGCGATCCGGTCGTCCTGATCGATGCGCAGGTTCAGATCGTGCAGCACGATGTGGTTGCCGTAGCCCACCGCGACGCCTTCGGTCGCGATGATCGGGGGTGATAGTTCCTCGGGTTCGGGGAAGGTGAAGACGGTGCGCGCGGCATCCTCGGGCACGCGGATCGTCTCCATCTTTTCCAGCATCTTGACCCGGCTTTGCGCCTGCTTGGCCTTGCTGGCCTTGGCCTTGAAGCGGTCGACGAAGGATTGCAGATGCGCGCGCCGCGCGTCCTGCTTCTTGGCCGCGTTGACCATGAGCGCCCGTTTTTCAGCACGTTGGCGGGCGAAGTTGTCGTAATTTCCGGTGTAGTAAGTCAGCTTCTTGTCTTCGAGGTGCAGGATGCCGCCGACCGACCGGTTCAGAAGCTCGCGATCGTGGCTTACGATGACCACGGTGTGCGGGTAGCGCACGAGGTAGGCTTCGAGCCAGAGCGCGCCTTCAAGATCGAGGTAGTTGGTAGGCTCGTCCAGCAGCAGCAGATCGGGTTGCGAGAACAGCACCGCCGCCAGCGCCACGCGCATCCGCCAGCCGCCCGAGAAGGCCGAGCAGGGCATGCGCATTTCCTCGTCGGTAAAGCCCAACCCCTTGAGGATGGTCGAGGCGCGCGCCTCGGCCGACCAGGCGTCGATATCGGCCAGCCGGGTCTGGATCTCGGCGATGCGGTGCGCGTCGGCGGCCTCCTGCGCCTCGGCCATCAGCGCGGCGCGCTCGGTGTCGGCGGCAAGCACGGTGTCGAGCAGGTTCACCTCGTTGCCCGGCACCTCCTGGCTGACGCCGCCGATCTTCCAGCCGCGCGGGATCGCGACATCGCCGGTATCAAGGTGCAACTCGCCCCGGATCAGCTTGAAGAGCGTTGTTTTGCCGGTGCCGTTGCGGCCGACAAGGCCCACCTTGTGCCCGGTCGGGATGACGGCCGTGGCGTGGTCGATCAACAGCCGTCCTTCGACGCTGTAAGAGATATCATTGATGCGCAGCATGGGGGGGCTTTGCCCGATCCCGCCCCCATCGTCAATGCTGGCGTCAATCGCGGCTTTTCACCGCGAGAGCGCCATGCTAGGGCACCGCCAATCCGTCAACCGGGGCCAAGACGCGCCCCTTCCAAGAAAGAGGCCCGCCATGGCGACCGAACGCACCCTGTCCATCATCAAGCCCGATGCCACCAACCGCAACCTGACCGGCAAGATCAATGCCAAGTTCGAAGATGCCGGCCTGCGCATCGTCGCGCAAAAGCGCATCCACCTGACCATGGCGCAGGCTGGTGCCTTCTATGCCGAGCACAAGGAGCGCGGGTTCTACGGTGAACTGTGCGAGTTTATGGCCTCGGCCCCGGTCGTGGTGCAGGTGCTGGAAGGCGAAAACGCCATCGCCAAGAACCGCGAAGTGATGGGCGCGACCAACCCCGCCAATGCCGACGCGGGCACCATCCGCAAGGAATTCGCCCTCTCGGTCGGCGAAAACTCGGTCCACGGCTCCGACAGCGCCGCCTCGGCCGCGCGCGAGATCTCGTTCTTCTTCTCGGGTCTCGAAATCGTCGGCTAAGCCGGTCTTTACGCCTGACTGCTGCCGCCCGCGCCATCTGGCCGCGGGCGGTTTGCTTTTCGGGGGGCGATCACCCCGATCTGGTCAAGCGCGCGCTCCAGCGCGGCGCGCCCGGAATCGAAACTGCCGGCCTTGAGCGCGTCGAAGCGGGCGCGCAACGCCTTCTTCTCCTCGCCCTTGCAATCGTTCCAGGGCCGGCCCTGCAACGCCATGTGCAACACGTAATAGCCGATGAAATGCGGCTGGGTGCCGGTTTCCATCAGCCGGGCATAGGCCGCGGCCGCGCCCATGTCGCGCAGCGTCTCGGCATCCGGAATACCCGCGCGGATCAGCGCGGCCTCGGTCGCGGGGCCAAGATTGGGGATGGTCGAGATCGCGGTCATGTGCCGAAGCCTAGCACGAGCACGAAAAAGGGCCAGTGGGCGCGGCGCCCGGGAGGAGGAGTGGCGCCGTCGCCCGCTGGCCTGCGAGGTCCGGCCGATGCGGCGAGGGAGGACGCCGCGGGGCCGGTCGTTCAGATGCTGGCGTAGTCCTTGAACACCGGTTGCGCCGGCGCGGGCTGCTGGCCCTGTTGCGGCGCCTTGACCGGCGGAGTTGATTGGGTTTGCTGCTGCGATGCCATGGGTCTGGTCCTTGGTCTTGGCCTGTGTCGATGCTGCCTGAGTGGCCTCTTTTCGGGCCTAACTTTCAATATAGCGGATGATTCCGTCCCTGCCGCGGCGCAATTATGTCGGAAACATGACGGGTTCAACGGTTCTTTGGGCCGCCCGGCCTGCGCGGCGGCTGATCTCCGCTTTTCGTGATCCGGGGACCGCCATGGCGCGCTGGTTTGGGTCCCGGTTTCTGGCCCGGCTTCTGCCCCGGAGGCGTGAAGCGACGCGACGTATCGGCGGCGTTGGGCGCAGTTTTCGGGGCGTGTTTGGTGTAAGGTTTGCCGGCTGGCTTGTCGCCGTTGTCGCGCGCAGGGCGGGCATCGCCGCGTCCATAGGCAGAGACCGCGCCGCCACGGGTCGGGTCCTGCGGCCTGCCGCTCTCTGCCCCTTTCGGCTTGCCGTGTGATTTGAAGCCCTCGGCGCGGCCCTTGCCGGCGCTGTCGGCTCCCTTGGGTTTGCCGTGGGACTTGAACCCGGCCGACTTCGGCCCGCCCCTTTTCGCGTCATCCTTGCTGAAGGAGCCGGCGCGCGGTTTGCGCGTTGTGTCGTTACGCGGGCGATTGGCCGGCGCGTCTGCCGCGTCCTTCGGGCCGTCCCATGCAGGGGTGCTTGCGGCGCGGGGCGGCTTGGCGTGGCGGGGTTTGTGCGGCGCCTCGGCGGGTTCGTCCGCCTGCGCCGGCACCACCGGCGCGGCTGCCGGCGGCAGGATGGCAGGCTCTTCCGGCGCAAGCGAGGGCGGCGGTGCGGCCTCGGCCTGCGGTGTCTTGCGATGGGGCTTGGGCGCGCGCTGCGGGCCGAGGTCGGGGGGCGTGTCCAGCGGGCTCAGCACCGCGCCGCCTTCCAGCTTCATCTCCGGGCCGAGTGCTGCGAGAAATCCGCTGGCTTGTGCCTCGGAGATTTCGACAAACGTCTCGCCCGCGCGGATGCGGATCGCGCCGATCGCGTCCTTGGATACATCGCCGGCCTTGCACAGAAGCGGCAGGAGCCAGCGCGCCTCGACCCGGTCATTCTTGCCCGCGTTCAGCCGGAACCAGCGCGACGGGCCGAATGTCGGGCGCGGCGGCGGCGGCGCGCCGGGATCGGCCAGATCCTCCGGCGCGGAATGGCGCCCGGCATGCAGCCGCAGATAGGCGGCGGCGATGACATCAGGCGAATAAAGCTCCAGCAGGCGGGCGGCAAAGCCGGTTTCGGCCTCGGTAAAATCGTCGGTCCAGACCGGATCGGTAAGCAGCCGTTCCTCGTCGCGGCGCAGCACCTCGTCGGCGGACGGGGGCGCCGCCCATTCGGCGGTCACGCGAGCGCCCTTCAGCAGCATCTCGGCCTTGCGGCGCATCTTCGGCGGCACGATCAGCGCCGACACACCCTTGCGCCCGGCCCGGCCCGTGCGGCCCGAGCGGTGCAGCAGCACCTCGGAATTCGACGGCAGGTCGGCATGGATGACCAGATCGAGGTTGGGCAGGTCGATGCCGCGCGCGGCCACGTCAGTGGCCACGCAAACCCGCGCGCGCCCGTCGCGCATCGCCTGCAGGGCATGGCTGCGCTCGGTCTGGCTAAGTTCCCCCGACAGCGCCACCACCTGAAATCCACGGTTCGACAGGCGCGTCGTCAGCCGGGTCACGGCGGCGCGGGTATTGGCAAAGACGATGGCATTGGGCGCCTCGTGAAAGCGCAGCACGTTGATCAGTGCGTTCTCGGCATCCTGCGGCGCGACGTTGAGCGCGCGATAGGCGATATCGGCATGCTGGCTGCGCTCGGCCACCGTTGAAATACGTTGCGCGTCTTTCTGATAGCTTTCGGCAAGCCGGGCGATGGCGGCAGGCACGGTGGCCGAGAAC
The DNA here is from genome assembly GCF_016125575.1 of Limimaricola sp. GTDB lineage: Bacteria > Pseudomonadota > Alphaproteobacteria > Rhodobacterales > Rhodobacteraceae > WGLM01. The sequence goes on along the minus strand of NZ_WGLM01000005.1, from coordinate 490,910 downwards.
ATCAGCGTGCGGCGGCTTTCAGGTGCGGCAGCAAGGATGAATTCGAGGTCTTCACGAAAGCCCAAGTCCAGCATCTCGTCGGCCTCGTCCAGCACCACCGCGCGGATGGCCGACATGTCCAGCGTGTTGCGCATGATGTGGTCGCGCAGGCGGCCCGGCGTGGCCACCACGATATGCGCGCCGCGTTCCAGCGTGCGGCGTTCGTCGCGCATGTCCATGCCGCCCACGGTCGAGGCCAGCACCGCGCCGGTCTGCGCGTAAAGCCAGGCCAGTTCGCGTTTCACCTGCATCGCCAGTTCGCGGGTCGGCGCCACGACCAGCGCCAGCGGCGCGGTGGCGGGACCGAAGACCGTGTCGTTGCCCAGCAGCGTCGGCGCGATGGCCAGACCGAACCCCACTGTTTTGCCAGAGCCGGTCTGCGCCGAGACCAGCAGGTCGGCGTCGCCCAGCGCGGGGTCGGTCACGGCCTCCTGCACGGGCGTCAGCTGGTCGTATCCGCGTTCGGCAAGGGCGGCGGCAAGGGTCGGGATCATCAGGATGGCTTTCGCGGGCGGGGTGGGGGGATCAAGCCCCGGCGCATAGGCGCTTCACCGGCGGAAGTATAGGGCGAATTGCGCGTTCAGGCCGCCGCGGCAAAGACCGGCCCAAGGCCCACGGGGCATAAATCATCCCCCTCGCGCAGGATCATGAGCGCGCTCAGCCCCAGACCCGCGGCCAGCGATCGGCCGCTTTCCGGCCCCAGCACCATAAGCGCCGTCGCCCATGCATCGGCGTCCATACAGGTCTCGGCCATCACCGTGGTCGATGCCACGCCGTTGTCCAGCGGCCCACCGCGCTGGGGGTCCATCGTATGCGCCAGCCGCTTCGGCCCGACCTGCACCCAGTGCCGGTAATCGCCCGAGGTTGCGACGGCCGCGTCCTGCAGTGTCACCGCGCCATAGGCCGCGCGGGCGGCATAGTCGGGCCGCTCGACGGCGACCGTCCAGGGCGCGCCGTCGGCATCCACGCCGCGCGCGCGCAACTCGCCGTCAAGACCCACCAGCGTGTTGCCAAAGCCCATCTCGCCCAGAATGTGATGCATCCGGTCCACGGCAAAACCCTTGGCGATGCCGGACAGGTCGAGGGCCACGGGCGCGGTCTTGCGTAACCGCGTGCCGTCCTCATGCAGTTCCAGCACCTCGTAGGCAGGTGGCGCGGGTTGGGCCAGCGCCGCCCTGATCCGGTCGGTATTTACCGCCTCTGGGCCAAAGCCCCATGCGTTGACGGTCTCACCTTGCCCGATATCGAAGGCGCCGCCCGAAATCCGGCCAACTTCCAGCCCGCGGCGGATCACCGTCATCAGGTCGGCGGGCAGGTCTACCCACTCGCCGGCCGGGGCGCGGTTGAACCGCATCAGGTCGCTGGTGTCCTTCCATGTCGACATCGCGGCATCGACGGCATCGACGGCCTTCTGCAGGGCCGGGCGGGCAGTCTCGGCGCCGGCGGCGTCCGTGATGACCACCGCGCTCCAGCGGGTGCCCATGGTGGCGCCGTCCAGCGTATGGCGGCTCGGATCAGTAGACATCTTCTGCATAACGTCCTTGTGCCTTCAGGGTTGCGGGGGCCAGCCCGACGGGGGCCAGCACATCGGCCAGCGCTTCCATCACGCCCGCCGCCATTTCCCGCCCGCCGCAGACCATGATCTGCGCGCCTTGCCCGATCAGGTCACGCAGGGCGGCGGCGTCTTCGCGAATGCGATGCTGGACATAGGTCCGCTCGCCCACCCGGGAAAACGCCGTGGTCAGCCGGGTCAGCCGTCGGTCCTGCAGCCATGTCTCAAGCTCGCGGTGATAGAGGAAGTCCGACTGCGGATCGCGCCCACCGAAATAGAGGTGCATGTCGCGCGCGGCGGTATTGGCGCGGATGAAGCCGGCCAGCGGCCCCACGCCGGTGCCGGCGGCAATCAGGATGACAGGTGTGCGGCCCCGGCGCGGCCGGAAATCGGGGTTGGCCTTGATGAAGGCGTCGATGCTGTCACCGGGTTGCAGATCGTGCAGCTGGGCCGAGCAAAGACCGCCCGGATGCTTGCTCACGCAGATCTCCAGAATGCCGTCTCGCATCGAGGAGGCCAGCGAGTAGTAGCGCGGCAGGGGGCTGCCATGCGGCACGACGCCAACCAGATCGCCGGCGGCGAAACGGGGAAAGCCGCGTCCGGTCAACCGCGCCCAGAGCGAGGAATGGGGCAGCGCAAAGCGCAGGATCGCGGTGGGCGCCTGTACTTCGGCGCCGTAATCGACCCGCTCGATCAGTTGCAGGCCCTGCGTGCGCGGCAGCACCGGCTGATGCACGAGGTCCAGCGGCTCGCCCAGGACCTGGCCAAGCGCAGTGCCCCATGCGGCGAAATCCTGGCTCGATTGCCGGTCGATCTGACGCGTCGGCATCAGGCAGCGCCAGCCCGCGCGGGCCAACGCATCCTCGACCTCTACGGCGTATTCGCAGAACTTGGGGAACTGCCGGTCGCCGAAGGCAAGGATCGCCACCGGGAAGGTTGGCGCAGCCACCTCGTTCACGCGCTTGAGAAAGCCGCGGGCCGAGGCAGGTGCGGCGCCGTCGCCATAGGTGGCGGCCATCACGATCATGCGTTCCGCCACGGGATATTGCGCGGCAAGGCTGTCCATCGCGGCGGTGTGCACCTTGTGCCCGCCAGCCACCAAAGCGTCGTGCAAGGTGCGTGCAAAGGTCCAAGTGGCCCCGCCCTCGCTGCCCACGAGGATGATCGTGTCGGCATGGGAGGCGCCGCTGTTGTGGGCAATCTTGGGCCGCGTGCTTTGCCGCCGTGCCCAAACTATGGCACCCGAGACGCCCATCACCGGCACCGTCAGCGCCATCGCGCCAAGGATCAGGCCCAGCCACCACAGGCCCGCACCGGTATGCAGCGCATAGACCCACTCATAGGCGCGCCCCGCCAGCCCGTGATCGGTGAAGTTCAGCCATTGGCCCGTGGCCTGGTCGATGCTGCCGTCGCCGGTCGCCGTCGTTACGGTGAAGACGTCCGTGGGATCGCCCTGGTAGGGGAAGGTCAGCTCGCGCAGTTGAGGGATCCTGATGTCCTGCAGTGCGGTCAGGTCGGCCACCGGCAACGGCGTGCCGCCATCGACCGTTGGAGGCGGCGGCGGATACATCGGGTTTCCGTCCGAAACGAACCCGAAGATGACTGCCGTGAGATAGAGCGATGTCGTGGCCGACAGCATCAGCCCCGCCACGGCAAAGCGGCCCAGCACGATGTGAAGCCGTTGCACGCCCGGCCCGCGCGCGCGGCCGAAAAACTGCCGCCAGCCGCCCATCCGGCGCGCCAGCATCGTCATCCCCGAAACCGTCAGCAGTAACATTGCCGCCGCGCCAAGCGCGGTCGCGATCCGGCCGTTGTCGCCCAGAAACAGGCTGCGGTGCAGCTCCGTCATCCAGCGCACGAAGGGTTGCGGAGAATAGTCGGACACCGCCTTGCCCGTTGCCGGATCAACGACCGAGGCCACCGGCGTGTTGCCGTCGTAGTAGTAGGCCACGATCTGCCCCGAGGGCATCCGCCGGATCTGGTCGATCGAGGGATAGGCGGCGGCCACGCGGCCGGCCAGTTGCGCCACGGTCTCGGTGGATGAGACCGCCGGCGTGGCCGCGCGGTTCAGCGCGGGCACGACCGAAAGCACCGCTCCGCTGAGCGCGAGGAAGGACACGAAGATCGCGGCGACAAGGCCAGCGTAGCGGTGGAGGCGGCGCAGCATCAGCGGCTCCTTACATGTTGTAGGCGAAGGCGTGGATGTAGCCGCGGCTGGTCTGCACCTGATTGGCGTTGGCCGAGGTGAACGGCATCGTGATCTCCGACGGCATTTCGCGGAAGTTCTGTGCCGCCGCGTCGATATGCAGGGTATAGCCCGCGTCGATCAGCGAATCCGCCACGTCGACGGTCACCTGCAGCAGCCCGCCCGAGCCGATGCTTGCGCCGGTGATACCCGACAGGCCCCGATAATCGCCGTTCGACAGGCGCATCCAGTCGCCAAGGTGGCGGTAGTAGCGGGGCCGCCCGCCTGCCATGTAGATCGTCTTGACGTAATTGCCTTTCGCGTCGGTCAGGTAGAAGGCGAGGTAGGCGCCGTCACCGCCGTAATTGGTCAGCCGGGCGGCGAGGGTCACAGGCCGCGCTTGCGCCATCGCGGGGATGGTCAGTGCGGTCGTCAGTGCCAGTGCGGCGATACGAGGGATCATCGTTGGTCTCCTTGGGAAAATGACAAAGGCGGCGGAACTTCAATGCGAGGGCTTCTCGTCTCCGTCGCGCCAGTTGAGGTCGAGAATGGCCAGGGTCGCGGGGTTCAGGCGCACGTCAAAGACGCGGCCCGAAGCATCCTGCCCGTGGATGATGTAGCAGCCGTCATGAGCCTTCAGGCGCAGTACCGTCCAGCCTTGCTGGGCCGCCATCGCCTGCACGGCGTCGCGTGGCTGCCAGCGGGACATCGGGATGTAGCAATCGTCATCGGCCAATGCGGGGCCGGTGCCAAGCACCAGCGCAAGCAGGGTGGGAATCAGGGGTCTTTTCAATGTGCTCTTGCTCCGTCTGGCCGGCTTGGCCACACTGATCTAGGCAGGCTGCCTGACGCGCCCCTGACGGCGGGGCGAAAAGACCTTCAGCTTGCCGTCAGGTTCGTCCCCTAGCTGGATTGAAGGGACAAACGGAAAGGACGAGGCCGCCAATGCGGGTTCTGCTGATCGAGGACGATGCCATTCTCGGCCCCGCCGTGCGCGACCAGATCGCGGCCGATGGGCATTCCGTGGACTGGGTGACGCGGCTGGACAACGCGGCAGATCACCTGCGCGCTGCCAGTTATGACCTGATCCTGCTGGACCTGATGCTGCCTGACGGGCGCGGCGTGCCGTTCCTGCGCGCGCTACGCAAGCGTGGTGATGTGACGCCTGTCATTATCATGACCGCGCTCGACCAGATATCGGACCGGATCGAAGGGCTTAACGCGGGCGCCGATGATTACATGGTAAAGCCCTTCGACCTTTCGGAATTGTCGGCGCGGCTGAACGCCGTTGCACGCCGCTATTCTGGCAACCCCAACCCGCTGATCGAGATCGGCGCGCTGGAGATCGATCTGGCGGCGCGTGGAATCTGGCGCGAGGGACGCAAGGTGCAACTGACCGCCCGCGAATGGGTGCTCTTCGAATGCTTCGTCCAGCGCCCCGGCCAGTTGATGTCCAAGGCGCAGCTTGAAGAACGGCTTTATGCCCTCTCGGACGATGTCGAAAGCAACACGATCGAGGTGCATGTCAGCCGGTTGCGCAAGAAGCTGGGCCACGACGCGATCGAGACGGTGCGGGGCATGGGCTATCGGCTGGGCCCCGCGCAGGGCGCCGCGTCGTGACGGTCCCGCGCAGCCTGCAGGGGCGGCTGTCACTGGTTTTGGGCCTCGGTCTGACGCTGCTTTGGCTGGGGGCTGTGGGGGTGTCGTCGCATTTTCTGCTGCGCGAGATGAACGAGGTTTTCGACGCCGCGATGGAGGAAACCGCCCAACGGGTGCTGCCGCTGGCCGTGCTCGACGTGATGGGGCGCGATGATGACGGCCTGACCCAAAGCGTGGCCTCGTTGCGCAACCGGGATGATTTCTTCACCTATGTCGTGCGTGACCGCACCGGGCATGTCGTGCTGCAATCGCATGGCGCAAATCCCGACGATTTTCCCCCTTATCCCGGCCCCGGTTTCGTCGATACCGCCAAGGACCGCATCTATTTCGATGGCGCCATGCATGACACGGTGACCATCGCGCTGGCCGAGCCTATGGAGCACCGGCGCGCGGCTGCGACCAAGGCGTTGCTGGCGCTGGGCCTGCCGCTGGCGCTGCTGATCCCGCTCAGCCTGCTGGGTGTGTGGCTGGCCGTGCGGGGCGCGATGGCACCGCTCAGAGGGTTCCGCGCGGCCATCGGCGCACGCGGCGCCAATGACCTGACCCCCATCGATGCAGTCGCGCTGCCCTCCGAAGTTGCCCCGATTGCCAGCGCGGTAAACCGCCTGCTGGGCCGCCTCGGCCGTACGCTGGAGGCCGAGCGGGCGTTTACGGCCAATGCCGCGCACGAGCTCAGGACCCCGGTTGCCGCGGCACTCGCCCAGACCCAGCGGCTGATCTCGGAAACCGGCGATCCTGACGCCCGCGCGCGGGGCGCGCAGATCGAGGCGGCGATGCAGCGACTGGCGCGTCTGTCGGAAAAGCTGATGCAACTGGCGCGCGCCGAGGGCGGCCGGTTGCAGGCCGTACAAAGCGCCGACCTTGGTCCGATCCTTGGCCATGTCGTGGCCGAGCTTGACGCCGGCAAGGGCCGGGTAAGGATCACCCCGCCGGACTGGCCCGTGCGATCGGACATCGACCCCGACGCCTTTGCCATTCTGGCACGCAACCTTATCGAGAACGCGTTGAAACACGGGCAGGCCGACGCGCCGGTGGAGGTTGCGCTGGAGGCAGGTGGAGGGCTTCGGGTGACCAATGGCGGGCCCGTCGTGCCCGCAGAAGACCTTGCGCGCCTGTCGCAGCCGTTCGAGCGGGGCCAGACATTGGCCGGTGGTGCCGGGCTGGGTCTGGCCATTGCCAAGACGATTGCGGCGGGTTCGGGTGGCGCGCTGCACCTTGCCTCGCCCGCGCCGGGCCGCGATGACGGCTTCGAGGCGCGCTTTATCCCCGCGCCCGCAGCCACCCCGATGGCATAAGCGACAGGCCGTTACTGGCCCTCCAGCGCCTGCGCCGCGGCAACCATCGCCTGGCCCAGCGCCAGCCCGCCATCACCGGCGGGCGCGGTGCGGTGGGTCAGCACCGACACGCCCGCCAGTTCGTCAAGGCAGGCCCGTAACAGCACCGTATTCTGAAAGCAGCCACCCGACAGCGCCACTGCGACAGCCTGTCCACGCTGCACCAGCTCGCGCGCGACGCCGCAAAAGGCCCGCGCCAGCCCGGCGTGAAACCGCGCCGCGATCATGGCGGGGTCAATGCCAGCGTCAAGATCGGCCGCCATCGCGACAAATAGCGGCGCCGGGTCTATCACGCCGTCGGTTTCGGTCATTGGATAGGGTGGGGCGGGATTGTCGGCCGCGCGTGCCAGCGCCTCCAGCCGCATTGCCGCCTCGCCCTCGTAGCCTTGCGCGCCGGTAACCAGACCGAGTGCCGCTGCCACCGCGTCGAAGAGCCGGCCGGCCGAAGATGAGAGCGGCGCGTTGATCCCGGCCGCCACGGCCTGCCGGATCAAGCCGCGCGGCACGTCGGGCAAAAGCGCATCGGCCAACCCGGCAAGCCCCGCGGCATCCAGCCGGACTAGCAGGTTGCGCCACGGTTCGCGTTGTGCCGCAGCACCTCCGGGCAGCGGCGCGGGCGCAAGGTGTGCCGTGCGGATGACACCGGCATAACTGCCCAGCAGCACCTCTCCGCCCCAGATCGTGCCGTCCTCGCCCAGTCCCAACCCGTCCAGAATTATGCCCGCGACCGGCCCGCCGTCGCGCGCCCACAGGTTGTCGGCCAGGCAGGCCGCCAGATGCGCGTGGTGGTGCTGCACGTGCACCACGGGCAGCGTCCCGGCCTGCGCGTGGCGCGTCGTGGCGAAATCGGGGTGCAGGTCGCAGGCCACGATCGACGGTGCCGTTTCCAGCAACGCCCGATAGTCGGCTTCGGCCTGCAGAAAGGCGGCCCAGCTTTCGGCTTCGTCAAGATCGCCAAGGTGATGGCCCAGCAGAGCTTGCCCGTCCTTGAGAAAGCACAAGGCCCCCTTCATCTGCCCGCCAAGGGCCATCACCTGCGGCGCGTCGGCAAACCCCTCGGGCAATGGCAACGTCGCCGGGCAACGCCCACGGGCGCGCCGCAACACCATGGGTCCGGCGGGCCCCAACCGTTCGACGCCATCATCCAGCCGCCGCAGGATGTCACGGTCATGCAGCAGCAAAGCGTCCGCAATGCCGGTCAACTGCAACCGTGCCTCGTCATTGTCGGTGACCATCGGCGCGCCTGACACGTTGCCCGAGGTCATCACCAAAGGATGCCCGGCCGCGGCAACCAGCAGATGGTGCAACGGCGTCGATGGCAGCATCCATCCCAGCGTGTCGAGACCGGGTGCCAGCCCGTCAGGCAAGGTGCCCTTGCCCTGCAACAGCAGGATCGGCGCGGCTGAATCGGTTAGCACTGCCGTTTCGTCCACCGACAGGTTCGCGTGCGCTGCGATCATGTCGAGGCTGCCCATCAAGGCAAATGGCTTTGTCGGGCGGTGCTTGCGGGCGCGCAAGGTGGCGATGGCATCGGCATTCGTCGCGTCGCAGGCCAGGTGAAAGCCGCCCAAACCCTTGACGGCCACGATCTGCCCCGCCCGCAACCGCATGGCGGCAAGGGTGACGGCATCACCCGGCACCTCTCGCCCGTCGACCTCCAACCATGCGCGGGGCCCGCAGGCCGGGCAGGCGATGGGCTGGGCGTGAAAGCGGCGATCGGCCGGATCGGCATATTCGGCACCGCAATCGGGGCACATGGCAAAGCCAGCCATGCTGGTATTGGCGCGGTCATAGGGCAGCGCGGCAAGGATCGAGAAGCGCGGCCCGCAATGGGTGCAATTGGTGAAGGCATATCCAAAGCGCCGCGCGGCCGGGTCGGCGATCTCGGCCAGACAGGCAGGGCAGGTTGCGGCATCGGGCGTCACCCGCGTGGCTGCGACGCCACCGCCGCTGGGCGCAATCACGAAGTCCTTGGGCGGCAGGGTGAACAGGTGGTCCCTGACCTCGATCGCATCGATGCGTGCCAGTGGCGGCGCGTTGTCGCGCAGGGCTGCGACGAATGTGGCATGATCCGGCCCAGCAACGCGGATCAGCACGCCGGCAGCATCATTGAGCACGTCGCCCGCCAGCCCCATCCGGCGCGCCAGTTGCCACACGAAGGGGCGAAACCCCACACCCTGCACCTGCCCGCGCACACGGATTGCCTTGCCTTCCCGATAACTGTGCGCTCGACTGCCCATGGCCGCAGGTTAACCGCGGTCGGGCGGCCTGTCTTGACGCAGATCAAGGCCGCGCGCAGGCCCGGCTGAAAGGCTGGACCGGTGGAAAGGGGCGCGAATGATCGAAGATGCGACCGTCGTGCTGGAGGAAGGGCCGCTGGGCCTGGTGGCCCGGATCGTTCCGGGGCGGGAACTCGCGCTGGCCCAGCTGGTGCGCAACCGCCCGGCGGAAGAGGTGGCCGAATTGTTGCCGCGTATCTTCGCGGTCTGCAGCGCGGCGCAGGCGCTGGGCGTGCGCATGGCGCTGGGCCTGCCGACGCCGCCTGTTGATACCTTGCTGGCCGAGACGCTGCGCGAACACCTGACCCGGCTTTGTCTGACATGGCCCGACAGGCTGGGGCTGCCGCCCGGCCGTTTGCCTCATGGCTGGCAGACTGGTGCGCCCGATACGATCGAGGAGGTCATCGGCGCCCCGGGCCTGCCACCGCCGTCAGAGTTTGCAGGCTGGCTCCGCGGCGGGCAGGGGACCGCCGCAGTCCTTGCCGCCATCGACGCGGCCTTCGCCCCCTTCGAGGCGGTGGCCGACCTGCCCGCCGTGACGGCCGAGACCGCGCCTGTGCTGCGGCCCTGTGATAACTCGCTGGCCGCGCGCCATGCCGGGCACCCGCTGATGGCCCATGTCGCGGAGACACGGGGCAAGGGGCCGCTCTGGCGCGCGCTTGGCCGGGTCGTGGACCTTGTCGCGGCCGCGCGGGGCGATCTGCCGGCGCCGGTCCTGCGCGCCGACGGCTGGGCCATCGTGCCAGCCGCGCGCGGTCTTTATGCGGTGCGGGGGCGGGTGGTGCGTGACCATGTCTCGGGCTTCGAGCGCCGCACGCCGACCGACCATCTTCTGGCCCCCGGCGGGGTGCTGGAGCAAAGCATTGCCTCGCTCTCGCCGGTGCGGGCCGCACTTGCGCCCCTGCTTGTCGACATCCTCGACCCCTGCATTGAACTGGACCTGAAGGGGATGCATGATGCATGAAATGGCCCTTGCGCAAAGCATCCGCGGCATCGTCGACGATCAGGCCCGCGCGCAGCATTTCAGCCGGGTGAAGGTCGTGCGGATGGAAATCGGCCGCTTCGCCGGGGTCGAAAAGTCGGCGTTGGTCTTCTGTTTTGACGTGGCGATGCAGGGCGGGCCGGCCGAGGGCGCGCGACTGGAGATGATCGACCTGCCCGGCCGCGCGGCCTGCCTGGGCTGCGGCGAGATGGTGGAAATCGACGACCGGCTGGACCCGTGCCCCTTATGCGGCAGCGGGCAGATTTTGCCGCGGGGCGGTGACGAGATGCGGATCAGGAACCTGGAGGTAGAGTGATGTGCACGGTTTGCGGATGTAACGAGGGGGCGGTGATCGAGGGCGCGCAGGAACACGGCCATTCCCACGATCACCCTCACGATCATCACCACGATCACGATCACCACCATCACGGCCACGGCCCCGCCGGCGTCAGCGTGCCGGGGATGACCCAGGCGCGGCTGGTCGAGGTCGAAACCTCGATCCTTGCCAAGAACGACGGCTTTGCCGCGTCGAACCGGCGGGTGCTGACTGCGCTGGGGGCCTTCGCGGTCAACCTTGTCTCGTCGCCGGGATCGGGCAAGACGACGCTGCTGTGCAAGACGATCGCGGCGCTGGGGGACATGCCCCTTGCGGTGGTCGAGGGCGACCAGCAGACCAGCAACGATGCCGACCGCATCCGCGCGACCGGCGCGCGGGCGATCCAGATCAACACCGGCAAGGGCTGTCACCTCGATGCCCACATGGTGGGCCACGCGATGGACGAGCTTGCGCTGAAACCGGCCTCGCTTCTCTTCATCGAAAACGTGGGCAACCTGGTTTGTCCCGCCGCCTTCGACCTGGGCGAGGATGCCAAGGTGGCGATCCTCAGCGTGACCGAGGGCGAGGACAAGCCATTGAAATACCCCGACATGTTCACCGCGGCAAAGCTCGCGATCCTTAACAAGGTCGATCTTGCGCCCCATTGCGACGCCGATCTGGACGCCTACGAGGCGAACCTGCGCCGGATCAACCCGGTGATCGAGATCATCCGCCTGTCGGCCCGCACGGGCGAGGGGATGGAGGCCTGGGTCGACTGGTTGCGCGCGGGCCTCGCGGGCAAGGCCAGGGTCTAGGGGAGGGCGGGCGCATGTGTCTGGGCATACCGGGGCGGATCACCGCCATCACCGATGCCGGCCGCCAGATGGCGCTGGCCGAGGTCTCGGGCGTGCGGCGCGAGGTCAACCTTGCCTGCGTGGCCGACGACGGGCCGCTGGAGGCGCTGGTGGGACAATGGGTGCTGATCCACGTGGGCTTTGCCATGGCGGTGATTGATGCCGACGAGGCGGCGCGCACGCTCGACGCCCTGCGCGAACTGGGCGAGGCGCAGGAGGCGGTCGAGGCGATGGCGGCGGGCCAGCGCGCACTGGAGGCGGGGCGATGAAATATGCCAGCGAATTCCGCGACCCCAAGGCCGCCCGCGCCCTTCTGGCCGAGATCGCGCGCGTGGCCGACGGCCTTGGCGCGACCAGGGCCAGGCCCGTTGCGATCATGGAGATCTGCGGCGGGCACACGCATTCGATCTTTCGCTACGGCCTCGACAAGCTGATCCACGAGGGCGTGGAGTTCATCCACGGCCCCGGCTGCCCGGTCTGCGTGCTGCCGATGGCGCGGGTGGACGAGGCGGTGCAGATCGCCGAAAGGCCGGACGTGATCTTCACCACCTTCGGCGACGCGATGCGGGTGCCGGGGCATGTGAAATCCTTGATGCAGGCCAAGGCGAGCGGGGCCGATATCCGCATGGTCTATTCGCCGCTGGACGCGCTGGAGCTGGCGCGCCGCAACCCCGACCGCGAGGTGGTGTTCTTCGGCCTCGGCTTCGAAACGACGACACCCTCGACCGCGCTGTCGATCCAGCAGGCCGCGCGCGAGGGGGTTCGCAATTTCAGCGTGTTCTGCAACCACATCACCGTGCCGGAGCCGATCAAGGCGCTGCTGGATGATCCGCATATGCGGCTGGACGGGTTCATCGGGCCGGGCCATGTCAGCATGGTGATCGGCATTCATCCGTATGATTTCATCGCGCGCGATTACCACAAGCCGATCGTCGTGGCGGGGTTCGAACCGACCGACCTGCTGCAATCGGTGCTGATGGTGCTGCGCCAGATCGCCGAAGGGCGGGCGGAGGTGGAAAACCAGTATGCCCGCGTGGTGCCCGAGCATGGCAACAAGGTCAGCCTCGCCGCGATCGCCGATGTCTATGAAAAACGCCCGAGCTTCGAGTGGCGGGGCCTGGGCGAGATCGACGCGAGCGGGCTGCGCATTCGGGACCGCTATCGCGCCTTCGACGCGGAAGAGAAGTTCGGCATCGGTTATGCGGCGGGCCCGCGGGTGCATCCCGAGCCAGAGGGCTGTGCCTGTGGCGCGGTGATGACGGGACGGATCAAGCCCACCGCCTGTCCGCAATTCGGCAAGGGCTGCACGCCGGAGATGCCGCTTGGGGCGCTGATGGTCTCGTCCGAAGGGGCCTGCGCGGCCTATTGGCAATATGGTGGCGCGCGCGCGGCGGCGGAGTAGGGGGGCGCTGCCCCCCTCGCCCTTGCGGGCTCACCCCCCGGAGTATTTCAGGCCAGAAGAAGAGGCAGAGGCATGTTGCGCGACACCCATGTGACGCTGGCCCATGGCGGCGGCGGCACCGCGATGCGGGACCTGATCGAGGAGGTGTTCACTGACGTCTTCACCCCGCCGGGCATGGAAGATCAGGCCCGGCTGATGGAGGCCGCGCTGCAGGAGCCGGGCGCGCGGCTGGCCTTCACCACCGACGCCTTCGTGGTGACGCCGCTGGAATTTCCCGGTGGCGATATCGGCACGCTGGCTGTCTGCGGCACCGTCAATGACCTTGCGGTGGGCGGCGCGCGGCCGCTTTGGCTGTCGGCGGCCTTCATCATCGAGGAGGGCTGCGAGGTGGCGCTGTTGCACCGCATCGTGGCCAGCATGGCGCGGGAGGCGGCGGCGGCCGGCGTGCGGATCGTCACGGGCGATACCAAGGTGGTGGGACGGGGTGCGGCAGATGGCCTTTTCATCGCGACCTCGGGCGTGGGCGTGATTGCACCGGGCCGAGAGCTTGGCGCGACACGATTGCGGCCGGGCGACGTGATCCTTGTCAGTCACTGGCTGGGCGATCATGGCGCGACGATTCTTGCCGCGCGGGGCGATCTGGCGCTGGAGGCCGATCTGCAAAGCGACTGCGCCGGGCTGGGCCATCTGATGGCCGACGTTCTGGCCGCCGCACCCGGTGCCAAAGCCGCGCGCGATGCCACGCGGGGCGGACTGGCCGCGGTCCTGAACGAATGGGCGGGGGCGGCGGATTGTGGCATCGAGATCGAGGAAGAGGCGCTGCCGCTGCGTGACGCGGTTCGGGGGATTTGCGAGATCCTCGGCCTTGACCCGCTTTACCTTGCCAACGAGGGCACGCTGGTTCTTGCGGTGCCCGAGGCCGAGGCACCCGCCGCATTGGCCGCGATGCGCGCCCGTCCCGAAGGGCAAGGGGCCGCGGTCATTGGCCGGGTTGTCGCCGGACCGCAAGGGCAGGTCAGGATGCGCACACCCTTTGGAGGTGCGCGCATCGTCGACATGTTGGTGGGCGAACAGTTGCCGCGCATCTGCTAGGCCGCGACACGGCCCGTCTCTGCTGTCTCCTGCCAGCCGCCGGCAGAGTAGCGCCATGCCATGCGCCCGGTATCATCGAGCGCGAAGAGCGCCAGCCAGCCATTGTCGAAGAGCGCCCGCACTTGCGGCGCAGCGTCGAGCACCTGCCCGATTGCCTCGGGCGGGGCGGCGACGGCCACGGTCAGGCGCAGCGGGTCATGCATCGCCTTTGCACCGTCATGCACCGATTGCCAGGCAGGGCCCGCGCGCAGGGTGCCGCCATTGCCCTCGACCACGCCGATCCCGCCGGTGACATTGTGGATCAGCTTGTTGCCCGCTCCGAACAGCGCGGGCGCGGTCGTGGCGCCGTGGTATTGCAACGCGATCCAGCTGGCTACCACGACGGGGGCGGTCAGGATCGTGGTCAGGACCTTCCACTCCGGGTCGGCCCGCCAATCGTAGCTGTGCAGGAAGGCCTGTCCGCCCAGGCTGCGCCCCCTTGTCATCTCGCGTGGCGCGGCGATGAAGGCGTTGCAACCGGCCAACGCCCATTCCGGCCGAAGCTGCGCCCAGTCCTGGCCGCGCCGGTCCGCCGGGGTGGCAGCGGCAGTCTGCGGCAGGCGCAGCGCGCGCTCGGTCCGCGTCACCGCCGTTGCCGCCGCGAGCGCCTTTTTCAGCCGGGCCACGGCGGTGCCGTCGGGCGCGGCATCGGGCGCGATCAGCCGCACCTCGTCGCTGACGGTGTCATGAAGGGCGCCGATGAAATGTGTGCCTTGCGGGATCTCGACGCCCTCGGCGGCAAGCCCTTTGCGCACCTCGGCCTCGTTCAGCAGCCCGGCAAGCAGCGCCGCGTTGACATCGCCCGCATGGCCGCCACAGGCGCCGCATTGCATCAGGCTGGCCTGCGGCGCGTTAACCACGTGCGAGCCGTGGCCGACAAAGACCACCAGCGGCGCCAGCCGCCCGGCCAGGCCCATGCCCACCAGCGCGCCCTTGGCCATCGCCACTTTCTCGGACAGCGGCAGGTCGAGGCGCGGCGCGGCGGGGCTGGCCGTCCGGTCATGCCCGCGGCCGAGGCTGTCGCGGATCAGCTTGGCGGCGTAGAGCAGCCCGGCGGATTCGACGAAGGCGAAGGACGACACGGCCGCGATGCGGAACCGGCCCCAGGCCCGGCTGGCGCGCCGGTCAAGCCGTAGCGCGCCGTCCTGCGTCGCGGTCTCGCCCGCGTGGCTGTGCAGGGCAGGCTCCAGCAGCACCGGCGCGCGCGCCTCCGTCAGGTCCGAGGCCAGCGCCTTGTGCGACAGCGGCAGGCCGAAGAAACCCGCGAAACCGAAGGTGGCGATGCCGGGATCGGCCCCCTCCAAGGCGCGCCGGAACGGCTCTGACCGGACGTCGATACAAAAGACCGCCTGCACCTGAGGTGCTTTGGCCGTGGCTGCCGCCGGAGCAGCCGTTTCAATAGAAAGCCGCTCGGCCAGCCGCCGCTCGGCGGCGCGGTTGGCGGCCTCGTGCAGCGCAAGGTCGAGGGCGAGGTCGGCATCGGGCAGCGGTGGCGCGGCATGGGCGGCGCGCAGGTCGGCCCAGGCGGGGGCGATCCGTTCGCGCAAATGGGCCAAAAGCGCGCTTTCCCAGACCAGCCGGATCGTCAGCAGGTCGGTGGTGCCGCTGTCGCTTTCGCCGGCCCGTTCGGCCGGCCAGCCAAGTCCGCGCGCCAGCTGCGCCCAGCCGCCCATGTCCGCCAGCAGCCGGTGATAGACCGATTGCGCGCTGGCCGGGTCGAGGCCAAGCGCATGGCTGGCCCCGCTCAGCGCTTCGCGCGCCGTGACCGGCTGACCCGCGACATGGGCGGCAAAGCCCTTCAGGCCGGCGATCTCGGGCGTCAGGTCGTGCTGGGCATGGCTGCGCCAGCTGGCCCAGGCGCCCAGCGGCGGCGCGGGCCAAAGCGCCTGACCCTGATCGAAATGCCCCGCGGCCCAGTGCCCGATCCGTTCGGCGACAAGGCCAGGCCAGTCGGTGCCGGTAATTTCGGCGGCGAGGTCGGCCAGCGTGGCCAGCGGCCTCGGCGCGGCAGGGGCCGGCGCGGTCTGCAGGATGTGCCAGGCCTGCGCGGCATCGGTGGGCAGCAGCGCGGCAAGGTCGGGATTGGCGCGCAAGGAATCTAGGGCGGAGGTCAGATCTGCCCGCGTGATCTCGCCCGCCGCGGCGCGGGCCATCATCTGGTCCCGCGGCAGTGTCAGCCGGGCGCCAGTAGTGCGCGCCAGAAGGGCCGCGGCATGGGGGAGCGGCAGATCGGACTGGCCGAGGAAAGGGTTGACCGCGACGGCGGCGTCAAGCGGGAAGGCCGGCGGGATTGCCCGTGCGGCAGCCTCGGCGGCGGCGGCGAAGGCCAGCGTCTGGGCGGGCGCGATGGCGGGGGTCATCATCATGATTGTGCCTTTCGGGAAACGGGATCAGGGACTGCAGGTGGGGGCAGGGCCGGGCTGGCGGGGGGCCGTCAGGCCCGGCCCTTTCGCTCCCAGCCGCCGGTCCAGCGGTCGAACACCGCGTTGAGGTAGAGGCCATTCATCAGGTGCACCCGCAGCCCCGCCACGGCCGGGTGTCCGGCCCAGAGCGGGAAGGTCAGCTGCGCCAGCGCGATCAGCGCGAAGCTTCCCAGCGCCAGCCCCAGCAGCAGCCATTCCAGCGGGCCGGGCGCGGGCGGCATCGGCAAGGTGCCGTGTGTGATCGCGGCCATCGCGGCCTGCGCCAGCACGTAAGACAGCGCCGCGCCGGCCGCCATCGGCATCAGCCGCAGGGTCAGGCCGCGCGGCGCGGCCCCGGCCAATCCTTGCGCCACGAGGTAGGCCAGCCCCATCACCACGATCAGCCCCAGCGCCAGCGCTTGCGGCGCTTCGTGCCAGATGCCCACCAGGCTGCCTGCCACCGCGAAGAGCGCCAGCGACAGGGCGAGGCTGCGGCCGATATCGGCCATTCCGGGCACCGCAACCGGGCCGGGCCGCCGGTTGGCCACCGCTGCCTCGACTGCGCCGCCCGCGCCAAGGAAGGCATGCGCCTTGTAGAAGGAATGCGCCACGATGTGCAGCAGCGCCATGCTGAAAAGGCCGAGGCCGCACTGCATCACCATGAAGCCCATCTGCGCCAGCGTCGACCAGGCCAGCGCTGTCTTGACCGCCGGTTGCGTCAGCATCACCGCGCCGCCCAGTGCCGCGCTGAAGCCGCCGAGGATCACCAGCGCGGCCATCGCGCCGGGCGAGGTCAGCAGAACGTCGGCAAAGCGGATCAGAAGGAAGCCGCCCGCGTTCACGATGCCTGCGTGCAACAGCGCCGACACCGGGGTGGGCGCCTCCATCACCTCGGTCAGCCAGCCGTGGCTGGGGGCCAGCGCCGATTTCAGCGCGGCACCGAGGGCCAGCAAGGCTGCTGCGACGAAGACCGCGACGGGTTGCGCGGCGTGGCTTGCCGACAGGATGGTTGCGATGTCGGTGGTGCGGTAGGCCGCGGCAAGGCAGGCTGCCGCGACCAGCACCGCCGCCGATGAGGCCAGCCCGGTCAGCGATTTCTTGCGCGCCGCGCGCCGGGCTGCGGGCCGGTCGGGGTAGAACAGCAGCAGCCGGTTGACCACGGCACCGATTGCCACCCAGGCGATGACCAGTTGCACCAGATTGCCCGCACTGACCAGCGCCAGCACCGCGGCCAGCGCAAGGCAAAGCCTGCCCATGAAGGCGCTCTGCCCCGTCTCGCCATCGGTATAGGTGGCGGCGAAGCGCGTGACGGCCCAGCCCATGAAGCTGACCAACAGGCCCATCACCATGCTCACCGGATCAACTCGAACCGACAGTCCCACGCCACTCCCGCCGATGAGGGCCGACGTAGCCGGACCGTTCAGCACGAGGCCGACCGTCGTCACGGCAAAGCCGACAAGGCTCGCCAGCGAGACCCATTCCGGCAGGCGCAGCCAACGGCTGGCCCGCGGTACCGGGCGCCCTATCAGCGCAAGGCCGGTGAGGATCAGCAGGGCAGGGCCGAGGAGGGGAAGCAGGGTCATCGCGCATATCCTTTCGCAGCGGGCGTGCGGCATCAGGTAGGACAGCGACGGGGGGGAGAAAAATATATTGTTTGTGCGTTAACGTTCCAATAAATGAAACGATATGGAGCTGAACTATCATCACCTGCGCTACTTTCGCGCCGTCGCCCATGACGGCAACCTGACGCGCGCCGCGGCCAAGCTGAACCTGTCGCAATCCGCGCTTTCGGTGCAGATTCGCGCGCTGGAGGACCGGCTGGGCCAGCCCTTGTTCGACCGGCGCGGGCGGCAGTTGCACCTGACCGAGGCGGGGCGCATCGCGCTCGACCATGCCGATACGATCTTTGCGGCGGGCGACGATTTGCTGAGCGCGCTCAGCGGCGTCGGGGCCGCGCGGCAGACGGTGCGCGTGGGGGCACAATCGACGCTCTCGCGCAACTTCCAGCTGGGCTTTCTGCGGCCGCTTCTGGGGCGCGACGATACCGGCGTTGTGCTGCGCGCGGGCAGCACGCGCGAATTGCTGGACGGGCTGGAAACGCTGGCACTGGACGTGGTGCTGACCAACGTCGCCCCGGCGCAGGACCGCATGTCGCCCTTCGTCGTGCATCCGCTGGGCGCGCAGACGGTGGGGCTGTTCGGCACGCCTGACCGGCTGGCCGCGCCCGACCTTGCCACGCTGCTGGCGCGCGAGCCGGTGATCCTGCCCACCGAAAGCACCATCCGCGCGGGGTTTGACAGCCTTGTTGCGCGCCTTGGCCTTTCGCCCCGCATCGCCGCCGAGGTCGACGACATGGCGATGGTGCGCCTTCTGGCGCGAGAGGCGGCCGGGCTGGCCCTTGTGCCCGCCGTCGTGCTGCGCGACGAACTGGCGGCGGGCCTTCTGGCCGAGGCGCCGTTCCCGCTCGACATCTCGGAAAGCTTCTATGCCGTCACCATCGCGCGCCGTTTTCCCAACCCGTTGCTGCGCGACCTTCTGGAAAACGCCCGCACTGCCGAGCGCCGGGCGCGAAGCCTTGCGGGGGCAGGGCGCGGCGGCTAGGGACAACGTCATGCCCGCCACGTCCCAGCCCCTCGGTTCCCGATGACCCCCGCCGCCCGCGTCGCCGCCGCGATCGAGGTGCTGGACGAATGGCTGGGCGGCATGCCCGCTGAGCGCGCACTGTCCAACTGGGGCCGCCGGTCGCGCTATGCCGGGGCCAAGGACCGCGCCGCGCTGCGCGATCTGGTCTATGATGCGCTGCGCTGCCGTCGCAGCCTTGCCGCGCTGGGCGGGGCCGAGACCGGGCGCGGCCTGATGATCGGGGCGGCGCGGGCCGCAGGCATATCGCCCGAACAGTGGTTCACGGGCGAAGGGCACGCCCCCCCGCCGCTGACCGAGGCCGAGGCCTCCGACCCGCCCGCAGATCTGCCCGATCCGGTGCGCCTGGACTGCCCCGACTGGCTGTGGCCGCGGCTGGGCGAAAGTCTGGGCGAGGCCGGACGCGCGCAGATGTTGCGCGAGGGGCAGGCCCGTGCCCCCATCTTCCTGCGCGTCAACACTGCCCGCGCCAGCCGCACCGATGTCATCGCCCGGCTGGCCGCCGAGGAGATCGGCGCGCGGCCGCATCCCGAGGTCGAAACGGCGCTTGAAGTCACCGACAACCCCCGGCGCATCGCCCGCTCCGCCCTGCTGGAGGCCGGTGAGATCGAGGTGCAGGACGCCGCCTCGCAGGCCGTCGTCGCGGCGCTGCCGTTGCCGCTTGGCGCGCGGGTGTTGGATTACTGCGCCGGCGCGGGCGGCAAGGCGCTGGCGTTGGCCGCGCGCGGCGCGAAAGTGACCGCGCATGACGTGGCCCCGGCCCGTATGGCCGATCTGCCCAAACGCGCGACCCGCGCAGGCGTGCACATCCCCCTCAGCACGACGGCCGCGTTAAGGGGTCAGAGTTTTGACCTTGTCTTCTGCGATGCGCCCTGTTCCGGCAGCGGCACCTGGCGGCGTGACCCCGAGGCGAAATGGCGCCTGACCCCAGACGCGCTTGCAGAGCTTGTGCGGACCCAGGCCGAAGTGCTGGATGCCGCCGCGCCGCTGGTGGCTCCGGCAGGTTCGCTTGCGTATGTCACCTGCTCGGTTTTGGCCGAAGAGGACGAAATGCAGGTTGCCGCCTTCCTCGCCCGCCATCCCGGCTGGACCTGCGCCGAGACGCGGCGTTGGCCTGTCGGTCCGTTCGGAGACGGATTTTACCTTGCCCTCCTGTTGCACCCTGATCACCCCTGACGGGCAGGATTCATGACAGTGCAACTATAGATTGCATTCCTCGATGCCACCTCGCAGGATTGCCGAGACTTAACCGAACGTTAACGCTTGCCGGGCTAGGCTGCCGCAACGCAACGACGGAGGGGCCGGTGGCGGCGGGACTTATATCGTCCGGGCCGAAGGGGACGCGCCTGCCGCGCGCGGGTCAGCAGGTGATGCTGATCCTCGTGCTGGGCGTGGCTGTCGTCGCTGTCGCACAGTGGTTGGCCGATCCCCGCCAACGGCTGGGTGCCGAGATCGGCGGCGCCATCTTCCTTCTGGTGGGCATCTTCACGCTGCTGCGGCAACTGGCCGCGCGGCGTGCGCAAGGCCACATGCTGAGCGCGGTTGCCGGATTCGTCGCGCAAGAACCGATGCCCAGTTACATCGCCGATCTGGACGGGCGCATTGCCTATCGCAATCCCGCCGCGGGCCCTGCGCCCGATGACCCGGCAGACGATACGCTGGCCGAGGCGTTTCGTGACATCTTTGCAAACCCCGCCTCGATCCTGTTTCGCCTGCAGAACCGGGTGATGGCCGTGGGCAGCACCCGCGAGGATATTGCCACCCGGCGCGGGCATTTGCGTATTGCCGTTCATCAGGTCGGCCCGTCACAACTGCTTTGGCGGATCGAGGACATGGGCGAGCGGGTCGACGGCCGCCCGGCCGACCGGCTTAGCCTGCCGATGCTGACCGCCGGGCCCTCCGGCACGATCCTTTACATGAACGCGGCCTGCCTGCGTTTGCTGGGCGAGCGGGCGAAATCGCTTGACCGGGTGGTGCGCGACCTGCCGCTCGCCTCGGGCCGGGTGCACCAGATTGATACGGTCAACGGCCCGGTTCGCAGCCTTGTTGCGGTGGTGGCGGGGGCGGGCGGGCGCAAGGAAATCTACCTTCTGCCCTCGGCCAGTGCCAGCGCCACGCCGCTCAGCGCGGACTGGGACGCGATCGAGGATCTGCCGGTCCCGCTGCTGAAGATCGCGCCAAGCGGCGAGGTGTTGGCCTCCAACCGCGAGGCGCGGCTGTTGTTGCGCGCACCGATGGATGCGGGCACCCGCCTGTCGGACCTGCTGGAAGGGCTGGGACGGCCGATCGTCGACTGGCTGCAGGACGTGGCCAGCGGCCGTGGCAGCGCGGCCCCGCAATTCCTCTGCGGCCGTGGCAACGATCAGGACATCTTCGTGCAGGTCTCCCTCAGCATCGCGGGCCATGCCACCGGACCGGCACTGATCGCCGTACTCAACGACGTGACAGAGCTGAAATCGCTGGAAGCGCAGTTCGTGCAAAGCCAGAAGATGCAGGCGATTGGCCAGCTTGCCGGTGGCATCGCGCATGATTTCAACAACCTGCTGACGGCGATCTCGGGGCATTGTGACCTGCTGTTGCTGCGCCATGACCAGGGCGACGGCGACTATGGCGACCTGCAGCAGATTCACCAGAACGCCAACCGCGCCGCCAGCCTCGTCGGCCAGCTTCTGGCCTTTTCGCGCAAGCAGAATCTGCGCCCCGAGATCATCGATCTGCGTGACACGCTGGCCGACCTGACCCACCTGCTCAATCGCCTCGTCGGTGAGAAGGTCAAGCTGACGCTTAACCACGATCCCGAGTTGCAGGCGATCCGCGCCGACAAGCGGCAACTGGAACAGGTGATCATGAACCTCGTGGTCAACGCGCGCGATGCGATGCCCGCGGGCGGCGAAATTCGCGTCGAAACCGAGAACCTCACCTTGGCCTCTCCGGTTGAACGTGACCGCGCGACCCTGCCTGCCGGCCACTACGTCCTCGTCAAGGTTATCGACGAGGGGCATGGCATCGCCCCCGAGAAGGTTGGCAAGATATTCGAGCCATTCTACACCACCAAGCGCACGGGCGAGGGGACGGGCCTTGGTCTGTCAACCGCCTATGGCATCGTCAAGCAGACCGGTGGCTTCATCTTCGTCGACAGCGAGGTGGGGATTGGTACCGTCTTTACCCTTTACTTGCCCAGCTATGACAAGCTGCCCCTGACGGAGGTCCCGGCACCCGTCCGTCCGGCGCCGCCGCGTGCCAGCGGGCCTGTCTCTGGCGTCGTGCTGCTGGTTGAAGATGAAGCGCCCGTGCGGGCCTTTGCCAGCCGGGCATTGCGCCTTCGCGGCTATACCGTGCTGGAGGCCGACAGTGCCGAGGCGGCGCTGGCGCTGCTGTCCGATCCAGAGCTTGTCGTCGACATCTTCGTCACCGATGTGATCATGCCCGGCAAGGACGGACCGACCTGGGTGCGCGAGGCCCTGCACGCGCGGCCTGAAACGCGGGTGGTCTTCGTTTCGGGCTATGCCGAGGATGCCTTTGGCGAGCATCAGGCGCAAATCCCGAACTCTGTCTTTCTGCCCAAGCCGTTTTCCCTGCGCGATCTGACCGCAACGGTTCAGGCGCAGTTGGACGATGCCGGGCCCGATGCAACCGTCGCCATGGCGACAGCTGTTAATGGCGAAGAAATGGAAACGGCGCTTCCCCGCCCGATTCAGTCCGTCGCAAATGGCCAGCCTGCGCTGGCCTTGCCGCCATCGGTCGGCGTGGGACCCGGCGACGGGGTGGCCCGCGCTGCCGCCGAGGCCAGCCAGGTCATGGCAGCCGTTCGCGACCATCTGCGTGCGACCGAGACCGCGCGCCCCGATGATGGCAATCAGGACAGCGCCGGCGCAGGGTAAGGCACCGATCAGGCCGCGAAGACGCCGGTCCGATATCCAACAAAATCGCGTTCCGGCGGCGGGATGATCAGCCCTGCAAACCGGCGAGATAGGCTGCCGATCCGGTCAGGGCGGCGTAATCATCCTCGACCACGCTGACCGCGAAATTGCCCATGAATCCCGCGAAACGCCCCTTGTCGCGGAACGCCTCGGCAAAGCCGAAGCGGGCAAGGTAGGGCGCGAAGGCGCGCGAGACCCCGCCCACGAGGTAGACGCCGCCGAAGGGCAGGTGGATCAGCGCAAGGTTCCCCGCGACCGTGCCCAGCATCCGCGCGAAAATCTGCGCGGCCTCCAGCGCGCGCGGATCGCTTTCGTCCGCGCAGCCCTGCATGATCGCCTGCGCCGAGGCCTCGCGCGGGTCGTCGGCCTCGATCCCCAGCCAGGCGTAAAGATGCTCCAGCCCGCGGCCCGACAGCACGTCCTCGACCGAGGCAAAGCCATGCGCCGTCGACAGGTAGCGCATCAGCCGCAATTCATCCTCGCTGCGGATCGGCAAGTTCGCGTGCCCGCTTTCGGAGGCAGCGACGAAACGCCCCGCCGCGAGGTCATGAACCGGCGCGGCGTTGAACCCGGTGCCCACCCCGATCACCAGCTTAGAGGCGTCGTCGGCCGGGTCGGCCGCCCCCTCGACGATGCCGCGCACAAGGGCAGGGTCGATATGGCCGATCGCGTGGCCCTGCGCCTGCAAGTCGTTGAGGATCGCCACGGTTTCGGCCCGTGTTGCCCGGGTCAGCGTGCCGCCGTCGATCGTCCAGTCGAGGTTGGTCATCGCCGCGCGGCCGTCGCGCACCGGTCCGGCCACGGCGACGCAGGCCGCGGCCACGTCAACCTCGTCTTCGGCGGTGACATAGGCGCGCAACACACTTTCCAGCCCCGGATAATCGGCGTTGTGATAGCGCCGGATCGTCTCGGGCATCACGCGCCGGCCCTCGGCCAACGCAACGCGCGTGTTGGTGCCGCCGATATCGGCGACAAGCGACAGGGTGTTGGAGGGGTGGGACATGGCTGCCTCCGGCCTAGCGGGCAAGCGCCGCAGCGAATTCGTGATAGGATGATTTCGGCGTGCGTTTCAAGCTGTCGAAGTCGACGTGGACAAGGCCGAAACGCTTTTCATAGCCAAAGGCCCATTCGTAATTGTCCAGCAGCGACCAGTAGAAGAACCCGTTCACGTTGGCCCCGGCGGCGATCGCCCGGCGCACGGCGCCGAGGTGATCGGCGAGGAAGGCCGCGCGCTCGGGGTCGTAGACCGCACCGTTTTCCACCACGTCGGGCCATGCCATCCCGTTCTCGGTCACGAAAAGCGGCATGTCGCCCACGTAGTCGCGCGCCATGCGGGTCAGGAACCCTTCGAGGCCCGCGGGGTAGATCTCCCATCCCATCTGGGTTTTGGGCAGGTCACCCGGCACGTCGCGCAGGTGCGGCCAGGGCTGATCGGGCGCCGCGCCGGCGAAATGGCGGGTGTAGTAGTTCACGCCCAGCCAGTCGATCGGGCGCGAGATGGTGGCCATGTCGGCCTCCCATCCCTTGGGCATGTGCGGGGCCAGCCCTTCCAGCGCCTCGGCCGGGTAGCTGCCCTTGGCGATGCCTTCGATGAACCAGCGATTGAAGATGGCATCTTGCCGGGCCGCCGCCGCGACATCGTCGGGCGCGTCGCTGGCGGGCATGGTGTGATCGAAGTTCAGCACGATGCCGATGTTGTCCTGCCCCAGCGCGCGCAGGCGGCCCACCGCCTCGCCATGGGCCAGAAGGACATGATGCATCGCGCGGGCAGTGGCGCGGATGTCGCGCAGGCCCGGCGCGTGGTGGCCCAGGAAATGCGACAGGAACGACACGCACCACGGCTCGTTGATGGTGGCGACGGCGGCGACCCTGTCACCGATGCGGCGCGTGATGACCTCGACGAAATCACCGAACCAGCCGGCGACATCGCGGTTCGTCCAGCCCCCCAGATCAGCCAGCGCCGAGGGCATTTCCCAGTGATAGAGCGTCTGGAACGGCTTCAGCCCGCGCGCCAGCATCCCGTCGACCAGCCGGTCGTAGAAATCGAGACCTTCCTGGTTCACCGCGCCGCGCCCCTCGGGCATGACACGCGCCCAGGAGGTGGAAAAGCGGTAGGCGTCAACCCCTGCATCCTTCAGCAGGTCAAGGTCGGCCTCCCACATGTGGTAATGATCGCAGGCCAGCGCGCCGTCCTCGGCACGCACGACGTTGCCGGGTACGGCGGCGAAGGTATCCCAGTGCGTCGATCCCGCACCGCCGAAACGATGCCCCTCGATCTGGTAGGCGGCCGTGGCGGCCCCGAAGAGGAATCCCTCGGGGAAGTCTGATCTGGACAGGTCCATTGGCATTCAATCCTTTGCGGTGTCGAACATCCTGGCAAGGGCGGGCGCCGGCCCCGTCGATTCGCCGACGACAAGCTCCGCCTCGAGCAGGATCTGCCGGGGCGATGTGACATCGCCGCCGATCTGCTGCAAGAGCATCTCTGCGGCCAGACGACCGGCCGTATGTACCGATGAACGGGTCGCGGTGAAGATCGGCGTCGCGCCACCGTTGCGCAGATACGACAATTCGTCGTCATGGGTGACGATCGACAGGTCGCGCCCGACGCGCAGTCCGGCAGCCTCGGCCGCGCGTCGGATGCCCAGCGCACTGATGATCGAGGCGGCAAGAAAGGCTGTTGGCGGGGCAGGGCCCGCCAGCATATCGCGCGCCGCCTCAAAGCCCAGCGCCTCCGTCATCTCGCCGCTGCGCATCAGTGCGGGGTCGGGGGTAATGCCACGTGCGGCCAACCCCTGTTCATAGCCACGGCGCCGCCGATGGGCGAAATCCATGGTTTCAAGCCCATTGACGAGGCCGATCCGACGATGCCCGAGGTCGAGCAGGAACGTGGTGGCGCGCACGAAGGCCCGGCGGTTGTCGACATCGACCCAGCTATAGCCTGCGGTTTCGTCGCTGGACCGGCCATGCACCACGAAGGGAAGGCCGATATCGGTCAACAGCGCGATGCGCGGTTCGCGGATCTGCGGCGAATGCACTACAACGCCATCGACAGCGGCGCGCGCACGCAGCGCGCGATAAACCTGCGCCTCGTTGCTGTCGTCGACGACGGTCAACACCATCTCGTAGCCGGCGCGGGCATAAACCTCGCCGGCGCCGGCAATGAAATCGCCAAAGATCGGGTTGACGATTTCGTGACGCGTGGAGACAGGAATCACGTGGCCGATGGCCATGGATTGCCCCGTCGCAAGGCCCTTGGCCCGCGTGTTGGGGCGATATCCATGCTGCTCTGCAGCACGCAGGACGCGCGCGCGGGTTTGTTCGCTGACCTCGGGATATCCGTTGAGCGCGCGGCTGACCGTTGTCTGGCTCAGCCCCAGCTTGCTGGACAATTCCTTGAGATTCATGACTTCAACGGGTCCAAAGCGCTTTCAAATTCCCATTGAGCCTAGCCGTAGTCGGCCAAAGCGTCAAAGCCTTCGTCGGCAGTCAAGAATGCTGCAGATGCGAAATACTCATATTTTTCTCATGCTTGCCGCGAGGCGATTGACACGCGCGTGATGATGGGCGAGGCTAAAGGCTCTCCAAAGCGCTTTGAGGCGGGTCCCCAAGGCGCAGCAAGGGTTTGTTCCGCGCGGCGACGCGCGCAAGGGAGGATATTCCATGAAGAAGACACTGTTTGCCTCAGTGGCGGCGGTCGCGATGGTGGCCGGAACGGCGCACGCCGATCCCACCGCACTGAAATTCCCCATTGGCGAGGGGGCGTTTAACTGGGACAGCTACAACGCGTTCAAGGCGGCACATGACCTGTCGGGTCAGGAAGTCACGATCCTTGGCCCGTGGCTTGGCCCGGACCAGGAAAACGTTCAGAACATGCTGAACTACTTCGAGGCGGCCACCGGCGCCAAGGTGTCCTACGTGGGCTCCGACAGCTTCGAACAGCAGATCCGCATCGACACGCAGGCCGGTTCGGCCCCCAACCTCGCGGCCTTCCCGCAGCCGGGCCTGATGGGCGACCTCGCCAAGCTGGGCTACCTGACCCCGCTGCCCGACGGCACCGCCGATTGGGTCAAGAACAACTACGCGGCCGGCCAGTCCTGGGTTGACCTCGGGACCGCGCAGGGCGCCGACGGCCAGAACCACCTTTACGGGTTCTTCTACAAGGTCGACGTGAAATCGCTGGTCTGGTACGTGCCCGAGAACTTCGCCGACGCGGGCTATGAAGTGCCCAAGACGATGGAAGATCTCAAGGCGCTGACCGAGAAGATGGCAGCCAACGGCGACACGCCGTGGTGTATCGGCCTGGGTTCGGGTGCTGCGACCGGCTGGCCCGCGACCGACTGGGTCGAGGACTTCATGCTGCGCACGCAGTCGCCGCAGGACTATGACGCGTGGGTCAAGAACACGCTGCCCTTCAACGATCCGAAGGTCATCGGCGCGATTCAGGAGTTTGGTTGGTTCGCCAAGAACGACGCCTATGTTGCCGGCGGTTCGGCCGCTGTGGCCACGACCGACTTCCGCGACAGCCCCAAGGGCCTGTTCTCGTCGCCGCCGCAGTGCATGATGCACCGTCAGGCCTCGTTCATCCCGGCCTTCTTCCCCGAGGGCACACAGGTGGGCACGGACGTGGATTTCTTCTACTTCCCCGCCTATGCCTCGAAGGATCTTGGCAAGCCGGTTCTGGGTGCAGGCACCGTCTGGTCGATCACCAAGGACAGCCCGGCGGCCGAGGCGTTCATCGCCTGGCTTGAAACCCCGATCGCGCACGAGATCTGGATGGCCGAAAAAGGCTTCCTGACCCCCTACAAGGCGGTCAATCCGGAACTGTTCTCGGACCCGACGCTGCGCAAGATGAACGACATCCTGCTGCAGGCCACCACCTTCCGGTTTGACGGTTCCGACCTGATGCCGGGTGCGATTGGTGCGGGCGC
Organism: Limimaricola sp.; assembly: GCF_016125575.1. GTDB lineage: Bacteria > Pseudomonadota > Alphaproteobacteria > Rhodobacterales > Rhodobacteraceae > WGLM01. The sequence goes on along the minus strand of NZ_WGLM01000005.1, from coordinate 463,287 downwards.
GTTCTGGACCGGCATGGTCGACTATGTCGGCGGCAAATCGGCCAAGGACGTTGCCGATGCGATCCAGGCGGCCTGGGACGCCATCAAGTAATCAGGCACTTTCCTGAACGACATGGGGTGACGCGGAGCGATTTTCGCGTCACCCTGACCAGACGAAAATACATGGCTTTCGGGGGAGGGGACCATGAATCCGGCACTACAGGGCCTGATCACTATCATCGTCGGCGTCGGTGGATGCCTCGGATATTTCTACTTCTCCAACGTCGTTCTGGACAAGGTGATCTTCCCCGCGAAAGGGGAACATGCCGGGCGCAATATCAACCGCGCCAACCTTGTCCGTCCTTGGCTTTTCCTGCTTCCAGCGATCTGCGCGCTTGGCCTCTACCTTGCCTATCCGGTGGTCGAGACACTGCGCCTGTCGCTGAGCGAGCAGGTGCCGGGCGGCTACCGCTTCGTGGGCCTTGCCAATTACCAGAGGATGTTCGGCGAGCCGAAGTTCTGGGAGGCGCTGAGCAACAACATGCTCTGGCTGATCGTCGTGCCCGCCTCGGCCACGGGATTCGGCCTGCTGGCGGCGCAGCTGACTGACCGCATCCGCTGGGGTCAACTGGCCAAGTCGTTGATCTTCATGCCGATGGCGATTTCCTTCGTCGGCGCCTCGGTCATCTTCAAGCTGGTTTATGACACTCGCCCCGTCGGCACCAACCAGATCGGTGTGCTGAACGCGGTCTGGCTGGAGTTCCACGGCGGCTGGGGATCGTTCCTGTTTCTCAAGCTGTTGCCGGCGATCATCCTGGTCGGCTTTGCGGCTATCGTCGCCTATATCGGCTGGCTCATGCTGCGGCCCTGGCTGCGGCGGGGCGAGCGCAAGGTGCCGCCGCTGGTCGCACCGCTGCGGGTGCTGGCGGCGCTGGTGGCGGCTTGGTTCGTCTGGCTGTCGCTGAGCAACGCGGTGGCCATCTTCTCCTTCAAGTTTCCCTATGGCGAGCCGGGCAACTGGCTGACGATCCCGTTCTGGAACAACTTCTTCCTGATGGTCGTGCTGATCTGGATTCAGACCGGTTTTGCGATGGTCATCCTTTCGGCCGCCCTGCGCGGCATCCCCGAGGAAACCATCGAGGCGGCGATCGTCGACGGAGCCAACCCGCTGCAGATCTTCTTCTCGATCAAGGTGCCGCAGATCCTTGGCACCATCGTGGTGGTCTGGACGACGATCACGCTGGTCGTGCTGAAGGTCTTCGACATCGTCTTTGCCATGACCAACGGCCAGTGGAATACGCAGGTTCTGGCGAACTACATGTTCGACAAGCTGTTCCGGGCCAATGACGTGGGCGTCGGCTCGGCCAGCGCGATGGTGATCATGGTGCTGGTCACCCCGATCCTCGCCTGGAACGTCTACAACGCCCGCAAGGAGATGCGCTGATGGACAATATCGCTGGCAGCAAGTCGAGCCTTGGCTGGGCCGTCAACCTTTCGGTTCTTGTCCTTGTTCTTGTATGGCTTTTCCCGACGGTGGGCCTGTTCGTGTCGTCTTTCCGCACGGCTGACCAGATTTCCGGCTCTGGCTGGTGGCAATCGTTGTTTCCGCAGGAACAGAACCTGACGCTGCGCACCGATGAACTGGACAAGGCGGTTCTCAAGGACGGGCTATATGTTCTCGACGGCGATCTCTTCAACGGGCAGAAGGGTGGCAAGATCTCGCATTGGGGTATCTCGTCGCGCGCTATTGACGCCTACAAACCGGGCGAAACGGCCGAGTTGAACAATGGCGCCAAGCTGACCGTTCAAGCAGACGGGAAATACCATCTGACCAGCACAGACCAGATGTCGGGCCGTGGTCAGCGCACTTTCGTCACGGCGACGACGCCACCGGAATTCACCCTTGGCAACTACAACACGGTGCTTTTCTCGGGCAACGCCACCGACAGCATGCTCAAGGCGTTCTTCAACACGCTGACGGTCACGATTCCCGCCACGATCATTCCCATCGTGGTCGCGGCCTTTGCTGCCTATGCGCTGGCCTGGATGGATTTCAGGGGCCGTGCACTGTTGATCGCGGCCATCGTGGGCCTTTTGGTCGTGCCGCTGCAGCTGGCGCTGATCCCGCTCTTGCGCTTCCACCTCGCGGTGGGCATCGGCAAGGGCTACCTAGGCGTCTGGCTGGCCCATACCGGGTTCGGCCTGCCGTTGGCGATCTACCTGCTCAGGAACTACATGGTCGGCCTGCCGCGTGACATCATCGAGAACGCCAAGGTGGATGGCGCGACGGATTTCCAGATCTTCACCAAGATCATCCTGCCGCTGTCCTTCCCGGCGCTGGCCTCTTTCGCGATCTTCCAGTTTCTGTGGACCTGGAACGACCTGCTGGTGGCCAAGGTGTTCCTCATCGACTCGACGGGTCAGACCACGGTCATGACCAACCAGATCGTCGAGCTGCTGGGCACCCGCGGCGGCAACTGGGAAATTCTTGCCACGGCCGCGTTCGTCAGCATCGCGGTGCCGCTGATGGTGTTCTTCGCGATGCAGAAATACCTCGTGCGCGGCCTGCTGGCCGGATCGGTGAAGTAAGACATGACTATCCAGATGAACAAGGATTGGTGGCGCGGCGCGGTCATCTACCAGATCTATCCGCGCAGCTACCAAGACAGCAACGGCGACGGCATCGGCGATTTGCTGGGCATCGTTCGTCGGCTGCCTTACATCGCCTCGCTTGGCGTTGATGCAATCTGGATCAGCCCCTTCTTCACCTCGCCGATGAAGGATTTCGGCTATGACGTCAGCGATTATTGCGACGTCGATCCGATGTTCGGCACGCTGGCCGATTTCGACGCGGTGGTCGAGACGGCGCACAGCCTTGGCGTGCGGGTGATGATTGATCTTGTCCTCAGCCACACCTCTGACCAGCACCCGTGGTTCAAGGAAAGCCGCGCCAGCCGCGACAACCCCAAGGCCGACTGGTATGTCTGGTCCGACCCCAAGCCGGATGGCACGCCACCCAACAACTGGCTGTCGATCTTTGGCGGCTCAGCCTGGCAATGGGACAGCCGGCGCCAGCAGTATTACCTGCACAATTTCCTGACCTCGCAGCCCGACCTGAACTTCCACCAGCCTGCCGTGCAGGAGGCCCTGCTGGAGGTAGAGCGGTTCTGGCTGTCGCGGGGCGTTGACGGTTTCCGTCTTGATACCATCAACTTCTACATTGCCGACAAGGAGTTGCGCGACAATCCTCCACTGTCACCCGAGGCGCGGAATGCCACAATCGCGCCCTCGGTCAACCCCTATAACCACCAGTTGCACATCTACGACAAGAACCAGCCGGAAAATCTTGAATTTCTGAAGAAATTCCGCGCAGAGATGGAGCCCTTCGGCGCTGCCGCCGTGGGTGAGGTGGGCGATGCTCAGCGCGGTCTGGAAATCATGGGGGAATATACCTCGGGCGGCGACAAGATGCAGATGTGCTACGCCTTCGAATTCCTGTCCCCGACCCAGCCAACACCCCAGCGCATCGTCGACGTGATGGCCGAGGTTGATCGCGTCGCGTCCGAGGGTTGGCCCTGCTGGGCGTTCTCCAACCACGACGTAATGCGCCACACGACGCGCTGGCATCTCAGCCCTGCCGCGCAGCGGATGTTCTGCACGCTTATCATGTGCCTGCGCGGGTCGGTCTGTCTTTACCAAGGCGAAGAGCTGGGTCTGCCAGAGGCCGATGTCGCCTTCGAGGATCTGCAAGACCCCTACGGGATCGAGTTCTGGCCCGAATACAAGGGCCGCGACGGCTGCCGCACGCCGATGGTCTGGGAACAGGACAACCTTAACGGCGGGTTTTCCAATGGGCGTCCGTGGCTGCCCGTCTCGTCCGAGCATCTGCGCCTTGCCGTTTCTGCCGAAGAGGCCGATCCCGGCGCGATGTTGCATCACTACCGCAAGGCGATCGGCTTTCGCCATGTCCATGCAGCATTGAAGGAAGGCAGTCATGACGGGCTAAAGGCCGAGGGCGATGTGATATATTTCACCCGCCACCACGCGGACGAAACGATCCTGTGTGCCTTTAACGTCTCCGACACGCCGTCGGAGTTTCACATGCTCGCGGGGGACTGGCTCTCGATCGGGGCAGAACTGGGCAGCGCGCAGGTTCCCGAGGACGGACAACTGAATTTGGGGCCGTGGCAGGTCTGCCTCGCGCTGAAACGGAACTGAGGGAGGGGAAGCATGGCCGGATTGAAACTGACGAATGTCGCCAAGACCTACGGCGGCACCGTCGATGTGCTCAAGGATATCAACCTCGACATCCAGCAGGGTGAGTTGATCGTCTTCGTCGGGCCTTCGGGCTGTGGCAAATCCACGCTTTTGCGGATGATCGCGGGGCTGGAGAAGATCACCGGTGGCACGCTGGAAATCGACGGCACCGTCGTCAACGATGTGCCGCCCGCGCAGCGCGGCATCGCGATGGTGTTCCAGTCCTACGCGCTTTACCCGCACATGACAGTGCGCGAGAACATGTCTTTCGCGCTGAAGCTCGCCAAGAAGTCGCCCGAGGAAATCGAAGAGGCCGTCGCCAAGGCCTCGCGCATCCTGCAGCTTGAACCCTATCTCGAACGTCTGCCCAAGGCGCTGTCGGGCGGGCAGCGGCAGCGGGTGGCGATCGGCCGGTCGATCGTGCGCGATCCCAAGGTCTATCTTTTCGACGAACCGCTGTCGAACCTCGATGCCGCGCTGCGTGTGGCGACCCGGATCGAGATTGCGCAGCTCAAGGAATCGATGCCCGATTCCACGATGATCTACGTCACCCATGACCAGGTCGAGGCGATGACGCTGGCCACCCGCATCGTGGTGCTGGCCAACAAGGGCATCGCGCAGGTGGGCACGCCGTTGGAGCTTTACGAGCGGCCCGAGAACGAATTTGTCGCCCAGTTCATCGGCAGCCCCGCGATGAACCTGCTGCCCGGCGAGATCGTCGAGACCGGCGCCGAGACCAAGGTCAAGCTTGATGGCGGCGGCATGGCAGTGTCGGCGGTGGCGACGCAGGCCTCCGACAAGGGCGCGCGCGTCAACGTGGGCGTGCGGCCCGAGGACATGGTGGCGGCGCAGGGCGACGGCTTCATCTACGAAGGCAAGGTTGATTTCACCGAGGCGCTCGGCGAGGTCACGATCCTTTATTTCGAGATGGTGGGCGATTCCAGCCCGGTGCTGGCCAAGCTGCCCGGCATCCATCAGGACGTCCGGGGCACCACCGTGAAACTGACGGCCGACCCCAAGAAGGTGCAGGTCTTCATGAACGGCCGGTCCCTCTGGTATCGCTAGACGCTTGCCGCCGCCCGGCCCTTGGCTAGGGTGGCGGCATGAACATCCTTTTCGCGTCGATCGAGGATCTTAACGACTGGGTCGAACCGCTGGGCGGCCACCCGCAGGTCCAGACGCCCAACATCGCGCGGCTGGCGGCGCGGGGGCTGGTGTTCACCCAGGCCTATGCCGCCGTGCCGGCCTGCTCACCCTCGCGCACCGCCACGCTTTTCGGGCAGGCACCGTGGGAGACGGGCGTTTATTCCAACGCCGAGAAATGGCCTGATGCCTATCCCAAAGGCCAGCGTTTGTCGTTGCCCGGCGTGATGCGCGATGCGGGCTATCATACGGTTGGGGCGGGCAAGATCTTTCACCTCGATGTCCGCGGCTATGACCCGGAAGACTGGGACGCCTATGCCGGCGACATCCATCACAAGCGGTTCAACCGGATCAGCCGCGCGGTGCGCGAGAACGCCCTGCCGATGGGCAGCGATTTTGGCGCGGTGCCGGACCAGCAGGGCGATTTCGACGCGCGCAACACCAACTGGATCTGCCGCAAGATTGCCCCCGGACTCGACAATCAGTTCTGGGGGTTCGGCCTTTACCGCCCGCATCTGCCCTTCATCGTGCCGCTGGCGTATTTCGACCTTTATCCGCCTGTCGTGGATCCGCCGCCGGGCCTGAAATCCGGCAACTTCCGCGCCGGCGACAAGTCTGTACTGGACGGGCTGCCGCCCGAAAGCGCCACTTTCGCCAACCGCCGGCTGGGCTGGATCCTGCAACGCTTCGGCGAATACAACGACTTCGTGCGCGCCTACCTCGCCTCGATCTCTTACGCCGATGCGCTGCTGGGCAAGGTCCTCGACCGGCTGGAGGCCACCGGGCAGATCGACAACACGCTGATCGTGCTGTGGTCCGATCACGGCTGGCAGTTCGGCGAAAAGCTGGCCTTTCGCAAGTTCACGCTCTGGGAGCGCGCGCTGCGGGTGCCGCTGATCATGGCCGGGCCGGGTGTGCGGCAAGGCCGCGAGGATACGCCCGTCTCGCTGCTCGACATTTTCCCGACGCTGTGCGCGCGCACCGGGGCAGCGCCCAAGCACCGGCTGTCAGGTGTGGACCTGTCGCCGCTGCTGGATGGCAGCGGCGGCATCGGGCGCGATCATGTCCTGTCGGTCTGGGGTGACTGGCCAGAGCCGGGCGAGGGCAACATGGCCTTCTCACTGCGCTCGGCCGCGCATCGCTACACCGTTTACTGGGAGGGCGGCGAAGAGCTGTACGACAGCGCCGCCGACCCGTTCGAGCATGACAACCTGATGGTGCGGGGCGGCGAGAACGTGCAGGCCATCGCCGCGCATTACCGCGATCAGCTGAGCGCCGATATCACCGCCATCGCCCCTCGTCGCGCGGCCGCCCATCCCGGCGGCGGCGATGACTGACACTGTCCGAAAGGCCCCCACGATGCCCACCAATTCCCTGAAAACCGCGTTGGCCGCAGGCCGTTTGACCCGTGGCGTCTGGCTGACGCTTGCTAGCCCCAACGTGGCCGAAATGGCCGGGCTGGCCGGGTTCGACTGGTGCCTGATCGACGGCGAACACGGGCCCAATACGCTGACGACCATCCAGGCGCAGTTGCAAGCGCTGGCAGGCACGCCCGCGCAGGCCGTGGTGCGGGTGCCCGTGGCAGAGGCGTGGATCATCAAGCAGGTGCTGGACCTTGGCGCGCAGACGGTAATGGTGCCGATGATCCAGTCGGGCGAGGGCGCGCGTGATGCCGTCGCGGCCATGCGCTATCCGCCGCAGGGTATCCGCGGCATGGGCGCGGCGCTGGCCCGCGCCTCGGGCTATGGCGGGCAGGCCGAATACGTGGCCCGCGCCAATGACGGTGTCGCGCTGATCGTGCAGGTGGAAAGCGCCGCGGGCATCGCCGACATCGACGCCATCGCCACGACCGAAGGGGTGGACTGCATCTTTATCGGCCCGGCGGACCTCGCCGCCGACATGGGCCACCCAGACGATCCCGGACACCCGGAGGTGCGCGCGGCGATCGACCATGCGCTGGCCCGCATCGCCGCGGCGGGCAAGCCCTCGGGCATCATCGCCCTTGCCGAAGGCGAGGCCGCGCACTGGTCTGCGCGCGGCGTTGCCTTCATCGGCGTGGCCAGCGACAGCCTGCTGCTGGCCTCGGCACTGCGGCGGCTGGCGAAAGCCTAGCCGCGCGCGCGTCGCCCGGTCCGCGCCCGGCCTTCACCAGCAGCGACAGGTGCGCGGTTGAACTTGATCCACTCGCCGCCCGACGGGTCGTTGTTGGTCAGGAAGTTGGCGGCGCGGATCGCCTCCATTTCCTTGCCTGCAACGGGGCGGGTGGAGCCAAGGCCGAAGAGCTTGCAAAACGCCTCGTCATCCATTTCAGGCAGGACCACTCCGGCGGCCTCCACCTCGGCCCGCTTCTCGGCGATCTTGCTGGCCGGCACCGGCAGGGCGATGGGGTTCATGATCGCGCTGGTCATGCCTGCGACCATCGCCATCGGCAGGAAGGCGTTGTTGATGCCGTGGCGGTTGGGCAGGCCGAAGCTGATGTTGGACGCGCCGCAGGTGGTGTTGACGCCCAGTTCTTCGCGCAGGCGGCGGACCAGGGTGAAGACCTGCAGCCCCGCCGTGCCCATCGCGCCGATCGGCATCACCAGCGGGTCGACCACGATGTCATGCGCCGGGATGCCGAAATCGGCCGCGCGCTGGACGATCTTCTTGGCCACGGCGAACCGCACCTCGGGGTCTTCGGAAATGCCGGTGTCGTCGTTCGAGATCGCGACGACCGGCACGTTGTATTTCTTGACCAGCGGCAGCACGCGTTCCAGCCGTTCCTCCTCGCCGGTGACCGAGTTCAGCAGCGGCCGGCCCTTGGCCGCGGCCAGCCCGGCCTCGAGCGCGGCGGGAACCGAGCTGTCGATGCACAGCGGCACGTCGACGATCTCCTGCACCCGCTCGACCAGTTCCTTCATCAAGGGCGGCTCGACAAAGTTGTTGTCGGCATAGCGCGGGTCTTCGGCCATCTTGTTGGAAAAGACCGCACCCGAGTTGATGTCGAGCATCGTTGCCCCGGCGGCGACCTGCGCGCGGGCATCGGCCAGCACGGTGTCGAAATTGCCGGCCTCAAGCTCGGCGGCGAGCTTCTTGCGGCCGGTGGGGTTGATGCGCTCTCCGATCACGCAGAACGGCTGGTCGAAACCGATGATCGCGGTCTTGGTGGCGGATTCGACGATAGTGCGGGTCATGTGAAGTCCTTATTCTTGCGCGGCGGGAACGCCCGAGGCGCCGCCGTTTCCAGTGATCCATGTGGCATTGGTCTTGATACCGCCCAACGGGAAGAAGTGCACCCGCTCGATCCCGAAATCCGGGTTCGCGGCCTTGTAGGCAGCCAGTGCGCCGACAAATTCGTTGGGCTCGTAGGGCATCAAAAGCTTGGTGACATCCATCGCGCGTTTCTGCAGCACCTTCAGCGAGGGGCCGACACCGCAGGCTATGGCGAACTTGATCAACGTCTGAAGTTTCGCGGGGCCGGCCACGCCAATATGGATCGGCAGATGGATGCCCGCATCGCGCAGCGCGTTGGCCCAGGCGATGACCGGACCGGCCTCGAAGCAGAACTGCGTCGCAAGCGCCATCTGCGCATCCGTCGTTTCGCTGAACTTCTGCTTCCAGCGCAGTGCGTCCATGACATTGCGGTCAGACCCGTCGGGGTCGATGTCGCGGTTGCCCTCGGGGTGGCCTGCGACGTGCAGACGTTTGAAATCGCCGAAAAGGCCCGTTTCCATCAGCTGCATCGAAGCATGGAAATCGCCCACCGGGGCCGAGACGCCGCCTGCCAGTAGCAGCGCCTGGTCAACCCCGGCCTCGCCCCGATAGCGTGCGATCCAGTCGGCCAGCGTCGCCTTGTTGGCGATGATCCGCGCCGGGAAGTGCGGCATCACGGCAAAGCCTTCACCGGCCAGCCGTTTCGCGGTCGCCACCATGTCCTCGATCGGCGTGCCTTCGATATGGGCGATGTAGACGCGTGTCTCTTGCGGCAGGATCGCACGGAAGCTTTCCACCTTTTCGGCGGTGCGCGGCATCACCTCGATGGAGAAGCCCTTCAGAAAGGCCTCAAGCGCGTTGCTGGCACCATCCGTGGGGACGGCGGCCTCTTTCTTCTTCATGAACGGGAGCAGGGACACGACAGCCTCCTTGATGCGGGCGGGAATGGGGGGACGTGAGGGGCCGCGCGGCGTGCTCACGCGCGGCCTTCATTGGCGATGAGCTCCCGCAGGCGCTCGGGCGTATAGGTGGCATCAAGGCGCGCGACCTCTGCCGCGGCCACGGCGGCATCGCTGTCGCCTTCCACCTCGACCGGGCGCGCCTTGCGCCATTCGGCGAGGTAGTCATCGGTGCCCGCCGCGCCCGATTTCATCGCGGCACGGTCGATCGCCTGCTCGAAACGTTCGGGCAGCGGCGCCTTCACCCCCCGCCGGCCCTTGCCGACGATGACCTGCGCGGGGATGTCGCGCCAATAAACGATGGTAACCTCGGGCATGATCGATTCGCTTTCTCGGGTCGCTCTGGGCATCTCTACGCGCATCGCCACGACGCGCGGGGTCGGATTTCGACATCGCGGACGCGCGCAGCGACGGCCGTTGTCGTCGCATCGTGGCACCTGCATTGCAAGGTTGCGGGCGGACGACCGGGTCGGCGTTTGCGAACAATGTCGCATGTCATCGGGCTTGCACGGTAGAGCGCCGCGTCCTACCTTCAAGACAACTCGAAATGGAGGGCGTGTGATGGCGCCCAAGCGCTCCGATGGTGCGGGCGCGTTCCCGAAAGCGGTCGAAAGCCCCGCGCCGCAAGCCCATGATCCTGCCACGCTTTACGCGGCGCTGGATCTGGGAACCAACAGTTGCAGGATGCTGATTGCCCAGCCGAAGGGCAGCCAGTTTCATGTCGTGGACAGCTTTTCCAAAGCCGTCCAGCTTGGCCAGGGCCTTGAGGCGTCTGGCAGCCTTGGTCGTGCCGCGATGCACCGGACCATTGCGGCGATGCGCATCTGCAAGCAGAAGCTGGACCGTCACGGCGTGCGCCACATGCGCCTTGTGGCGACCGAGGCCTGCCGGCGTGCCAAGAACGGCCCGGCCTTCATCGCGCAGGTCCGTCGTGAGACAGGGTTGCAGCTGGAGGTGATCGAGCCAGAGGAAGAGGCGCGGCTGGCAGTCATTTCCTGTGCGCCACTGGTTTCGGTCAAGACCCGGCAATTGCTCGTCGTCGATATCGGCGGCGGCTCGACCGAGCTGGTCTGGATCGACCTGACAGCGGTGCCGCGGCGCGAACGTCCGCGCGCCATCATGCGGCTTCACCGTGGTTTTGTGCAGGATCCCGGCCCCTTTGCCGCCGCCCGCGTGGTCGACTGGATTTCGGTGCCGCTGGGGGTGGCGACGCTGCGCGACCAGTTTGCCGATGTCGAAGATGATTCGGCCCGCTTTGCGTTGATGAGCTGGTTCTTCGAGGAGAACCTTCAGAAATTCGCGCCCTATACCGGCGAGCAAAGCCGCGACGGGTTCCAGATCATCGGGACCTCGGGCACCGTCACCACGGTTGCGGCCAGCCATCTGGGATTGCGCCGCTACGATCGCGCCAAGGTGGACGGGCTGCGGATGACCTCGGACCAGATCGACGCCGTGATTCGCACCTATCTTGCACTTGGTCCGGTCGGGCGGCGGGATGACCCGCGGATCGGGCGCGACAGACAGGCGCTGATCATGTCGGGGGCGGCGATCCTGCAGGCACTGATGCGGATTTGGCCAACCGACAGGTTGTCCGTTGCCGACCGTGGCCTGCGCGAGGGGCTTCTTTACGCGCAAATGTCGGCGCATGGGGTTCTGGAAGACGCGCCGTTCTGATATCGGGCGGCTTTCGGAGGCGGGCGAGGCATGGCCAAGACACCGGGCAAGAACACATCTGGCCGTGGCCAGCGCGACCTGCAGGTCAAGGTCAAGACCGCGCGCGGGCGCACGACCTCGTCCACGCGTTGGCTACAGCGCCAACTGAACGACCCGTACGTCAAGCGCGCCAAGGCCGAAGGCTATCGCGGGCGCGCGGCGTACAAGATCCTCGAGCTTGACGACAAGTACCGCTTCCTCGTCCCCGGCGCGCGGGTGGTGGACCTTGGCTGCGCGCCCGGCGGCTGGTGCCAGGTTGCCGTCAAGCGGGTCAATGCGCTGGGGGAACGGGCCAGCAAACGGTTGGGCCGCGTTCTTGGTGTCGATCTGCAGGAGGTGGACCCGATCGTGGGCGCCGAGATCCACCAACTGGACTTCATGGCCGACGATGCCGATCAGCAGGTCAAGGCATGGCTGGGTGGCACGGCGGACGTGGTGATGTCCGACATGGCCGCGGCGGCAAGCGGCCACAAACAGACCGACCACCTGCGCATCATCGCGCTTTGCGAGGCGGCGGCACATCTGGCCTTCGACGTGTTGGAGCCGGGCGGCACTTTCGTTGCCAAGGTGTTGGCGGGCGGAGCCGAGGCTGGTCTGCAGCAGTTGCTGAAGCAACGCTTCGAGAAGGTCGCCAACGTCAAGCCGCCGGCCTCGCGCGCCGACAGTTCGGAGAAATTCGTCGTCGCGACCGGCTTTCGTGGCCGGCCCGAGGAAGAGGCGGAGACGGAGGCCAGTTAGCCCCCGCGCTCCATCTCTCGACGGATGTCATCCTCGGAGATCGGGCGCTGGACATAGACCGCCCAGCCGTGGATTGCCACGCCGATGCCCCAACCGGCCATCGCGTAGGCTGGCCAGAACGAGCCGCGTCCGCCCATCGCCCAGATCACCACGAGAAGCAGGTTCACCAGCAGGTAGACGACAAGGTGAATGGAAAATCCGCGCTTGGCCTCCAGCCGCTTGCGCGCCGCCAGTCTTTCGTCCGCTTCAGTACTCATCACGACACCATCCATAAACTACGGATGGCGCGGATTTTGCGAGCGTTGCCGGCCCGTCGCCTTGATTTGGCTCAAGCGGGGCTGACTGCCCCGGCGCGCGCGGCGGCAAATCGCAACAGCCGTCCCAGTGCATCCTCGAACGCCGCATCATCCACCGTCAGCGCGACGCGGACATGGCCCGCCGCGGCCGCGCCAAAGCTTTCGCCCGGCATGACGGCCACTCTTTCGGCATCGAGAAGCGCATTGGCAAAACCCTCGCCGCTGAGGCCCGTGGCGCGGATATCGAGCATGGCATACATCGCGCCCTGCATTGGTGCCGCGCGCACCACGTTCTGCCCTGCGACCAGACGTGCGGTAATCGCGCGGCGGCGCCGGAACGGGGCCGCAACCGCCTCTTCCGGCGTTTCGCCCTGGCCCAGTGCGAAGGTCGCCGCGTCCTGGATGTAGCCCGGCACGCCGTAGGTGGTGTGAGTTGCAAGGTTGATCATCTCGACGATGATCTCTTCGGGGCCGCAGACCCAGCCGATCCGGCTGCCGGTCATCGCGTGACTTTTCGACATCGACCCGACAACAAGCGTCCGGTCGGCCATGCCGGGCAAGGCGCGCGGGCTAAGGTGCTCGCCTTCCCAGACTTGGGTGTCATAGACCTCGTCGGAGATCAGCCAAAGATCATGATCCGTGACAACCCCGGCGATGTCGGCCAGCGTGGCGGCATCATAGACAGCACCTGTGGGGTTGTTCGGCGAATTGACCAGCAGCACGCGAGCGTCTGGCGCGACCACCGCCAGATCGGCCGCCTGCGGCTGAAAGGCGTGTTCGGGACGGGCCGCAACCGGCACTGGCACCCCGCCCGCGGCACGCAATGTACCCGGATAGGTCACGTAGTAGGGATCGACGAAAAGAGCGCGGTCGCCCGGATCCAGCGTGGCCATGGCGGCGGCAAAAAGGCCGGCTTGCCCACCCGGGGTGATCAGGATGTTTTCGGGGCCCGTCGCAACGCCCGTGCGCGTGGCAATGCGTGTGGCGACAGCTTTGCGCAGGGCATCCGTGCCCGGCACGCTGGCGTAGCCGGTATGGCCCGCGCGGGCGGCGGCATCCATCGCGGCCAGAATGTCTGGCGCCGTGCGAATATCGTGTTCGCCGATCGTCAGTTCGATGACAGGCTGGCCCGCGGCCTTCATCCGGCGGGCGCGGTAGAAGACGTCCCAGCCGTCAGAGCCGCCGCCGGTGAGGTGGCTGATGCGTTGCGATGATTTCATGGACCGAGCCAGAGAACAGCCGGACGGGAATGTCAACATGCGGCGGGACGCTCGTGTCAGGCCGGGTCAAAAGGTGCCAGTGCTGCCTGAGCTTTCTTTGTCAGTCCGGCCCGGACGAGGCGGTAGGACATGGTCAGGCGATGGCGCAGTTCGTCGTCCGCCGTGTCGTCGGGCAGGTGGACCCAGCTGCGATGCAGGTAGCGCGCGCGTTCGGCCAGGCCCACCTCGATCAGCATCTCGGCGGTGTCCACGCTGTCGGTCTTGACATTCACGCCCGGCGCGACGGCCCCGATATTGGCGAACATCTTGCCGCCCACCTTCCAGCAGTCATGGCCGCCGCCCCAAGGGTCGGACACCTCGGCGCCGGGAAAACCGGCGCAAATGGCATTGACGCGAGACCGGGTCATGCGGGCAGGATGCAGCAGCACGGGGAGGGCTGGCAAGATGCAGCATTGGGTGGCCTTGTTGCGCGGGGTCAACGTGGGCGGCGCCAACATGGTGCCGATGGCCAAGCTGCGAGAGGTGGCGGCGGGCCTGGGTTGGCAGGGCGTGCGCAGCCATCTGGCCAGCGGCAACCTTGTCTTCGCGGCCGCGGGCGAGGCCGAAGGGCTGGCGCGGGCGCTGGAAGGCGCGCTCACGCAGGCCCTTGGCGTCAGCGCGGCGGTGCTGGTGATCGCGGCACCCGACTGGGCCGCGATGCTGGCCGAGTGCCCCTTTGCGCCCGATGCTGGCAAGGCCGTGCACGGGTTTTTCTGCTGGCAGACGCCTCTGCTTGACGAGGGTCTGCTGGCCACGCTGATTGCGCCGTCCGAGACGGTTCAGGTGCGGGGCAAGGTCATTTGGTTGCACGCGCCCGAGGGGGTGGGCCGGTCGAAACTGGCGGCCAAGATGGGGGCGGTAGCCGGCAAGGTGCAGATGACGGCGCGCAACCTCAACACCATCCGGGCGCTTGCGGAAATGCTGGACGAAGCCAGGGGCGCCTGCTAAGGCTTTCGCCCATGAAGAGCATCTGCATCCTGATTTGCTGCATTATTCCCTGCTGACATCCGTCGCGGGCCGCTCTTTCACGTTTCCATCCAGACCTGAAAACAGCTAGTCCCGCGGGCGAAAACCCGTTCGAGGCATCATGACCAAGCTGCGCCTGCACAACACCCGGACCCGCCGCAAGGAGGACTTCGTCCCGCTCGACCCCGCCAACGTGCGGATGTATGTCTGCGGGCCCACCGTCTATGACCGCGCGCACCTGGGCAATGCGCGCCCCGTGGTGGTGTTCGACGTGCTTTTTCGGCTGCTGCGGCACCTCTACGGCGACACGCACGTGACCTATGTGCGCAACTTCACCGACGTGGATGACAAGATCAACGCGCGCGCCGCCGCCACGGGGCGCGACATCCGCGAGATCACCGACGAGACGATCCGCTGGTATCACGAGGACATGGGCGCGCTCCCCGACTTTCGGGGTGGTCTTGGGGCCTTGAAGCCTAACTTCGAGCCACGCGCGACCGAGTGGATCGGCGCGATGAAGGACATGATTTCCGAGCTGATCGCCAAGGGTCATGCCTACGAGGCCGAGGGGCATGTCCTGTTCGCGGTCGACAGCTACAAGGATTACGGCGCGCTGTCGGGCCGCACGGTTGAGGACATGATCGCCGGCGCGCGGGTCGAGGTGGCGCCCTACAAGCGTAACCCGATGGATTTCGTGCTGTGGAAGCCTTCGGACGATGCGACGCCGGGCTGGGACAGCCCCTGGGGCCGCGGGCGGCCGGGCTGGCACATCGAATGCTCGGCGATGAGCTATGAGTTGCTGGGAGAGTCGTTCGACATTCACGGCGGCGGCATCGACCTGCAATTCCCCCACCACGAGAACGAGATTGCCCAAAGCATGTGCGCCCACGGCCACGGCGAATTCGCCCGCTACTGGCTGCATAACGAGATGCTGCAGGTCGAGGGCAAGAAGATGTCCAAGTCCTTAGGCAACTTCTTTACCGTGCGGGATTTGCTGGACCAGGGCGTGCCGGGCGAAGTGATCCGCTTCGTGATGCTGAGTGCGCATTACGGCAAGCCGATGGACTGGACCGAGAAGAAGCGGGTCGAGGCGGAGACAACGCTTAGAAAGTGGTATGCTCAGGCCGAGCAGGCTTTGGACAACGGCGAACCTCATCCCGGCGTAATCAATGCGCTGCTCGACGATCTGAATACGTCGGCAGCGATCGCCGAAATGCATGTCCTGTCGAAGGCAGATGATGTTGTCGCTCTGCGCGCATCAATGAGATTTCTTGGCTTTCTCCAAGATGGAATCCCGGCTTGGGCGGCGGGCGTAAACCTTGGTGGCCTTGTAGATAAACTAATGAAATTGCGAGATGCGGCAATCGAAAGCAAAGATTTTGGCCCGGTCGATGCCATGAAGGCAGCACTCGCCGAGGCGGGCGTCGAGGTGCGCATGATGAAATCTTCTGTGGAGCTTCGGCCGACAGTCGGTTTCGACCCCGCCAAACTGGAGGCCCTGAAATGATCCGCACATTGACGGCGTGGGGTGCCCGCAGGGGCGTCACGGGCGTTTCTTCGCAAGAAAGGCCGGCACGATGACCAAGGAACGCCTCTACCTTTTCGACACCACGCTGCGCGACGGTCAGCAGACCCAAGGCGTCCAGTTCTCGACCGCCGAGAAGCGGCGCATTGCCGAGGTCCTTGACGGGCTTGGCATCGACTACATCGAGGGCGGCTGGCCCGGCGCCAACCCCACCGACAGCGAGTTCTTCGACCACGCCCCGCAAACCCGCGCCACCATGACCGCCTTCGGCATGACCAAGCGTTCGGGCCGGTCGGCCGAGAATGACGACGTGCTGGCCGCGGTGCTGAACGCGAACACCCCCGCCGTCTGCCTTGTCGGCAAAAGCCATGATTTTCACGTGACCACCGCGCTGGGCATTCCGCTGGAGGAAAACCTTGCCAATATCCGCGCCTCCTTTGCCCATATCGTGGGGCAGGGGCGCGAGGCGCTGTTTGATGCCGAGCATTTCTTTGACGGCTACAAGGCCAACCCGGGCTACGCGCTGGAGGCGATCCATGCCGCCTTTGACGCCGGCGCGCGCTGGATCGTGCTGTGCGACACCAACGGCGGCACCTTGCCCGAAGAGGTGCGCACGATCGTCACCGCCGTGATCGCCAGCGGCATTCCGGGCAGCCACATCGCCATCCACACCCATAACGACACCGACCACGCGGTGGCCAACAGCCTCGCGGCGGTGGATGCGGGCGCGCGGCAGATCCAGGGCACGCTGAACGGCCTTGGCGAACGCTGCGGCAACGCCAACCTGACCACAATCATCCCGACGCTGCTGCTGAAAGAACCCTATGCCAGCCGGTTCGAGACGGGCGTGACGCCCGAGGCGCTGAAAGGCCTGCGCCGGGCGAGCCGGATGCTCGACGACATCCTCAACCGCGTCCCGCACAAGCAGGCGCCCTATGTCGGCGCCTCGGCCTTTGCCCACAAGGCCGGCCTGCATGCCAGCGCCATCGCCAAGGACCCCACCACCTACGAACACATCGACCCCGCGCTGGTGGGCAATACCCGCATCGTGCCGATGTCGAACCAGGCCGGCCAGTCGAACCTGCGCGCGCGTCTGGCCGAGGCCGGGCTGCAGGTGCAACCGGGCGATCCTGCGCTACTGCGCATCCTTGACCGCGTGAAGGAGCAGGAGGCGCGCGGTTACGCCTATGACACTGCGCAGGCCAGTTTCGAGCTGCTGGCGCGTGATTGCCTCGGCACCTTGCCGCGCTTTTTCGAGGTGGAGCGGTATCGCGTCATCTCGGAACGCCGCCGCAATGCGCGGGGCGAGGTGGTGACGGTGTCCGAGGCGGTGGTGACCGTGCAGATCGGCGGCGAACGCACGACGAGTTTCTACGAGAACGCCCATGACGAGGGGCAGGCCGATGCCGGCCCCGTCAACGCGCTGAGCCAGGCGCTGGCCAAGGACCTTGGCCGTTTCCAGAGCTACATCGAGGACATGAAGCTGGTCGACTTCAAGGTGCGCATCACCAATGGCGGGACCGAGGCGGTGACGCGCGTCATCATCGACAGCGAGGACGGGCAGGGCCGGCGCTGGGCCACCGTGGGCGTCAGCGCCAACATCGTCGATGCCTCCTTCGACGCGCTGATCGACGCGATCACCTGGAAGCTGTTGCGCGACGGGGCAAGGGCGTGAGCCTTGACGCCTGCGCCGATCTGGTCCGGCGCGGCGACCCGGACCGGTTTCTGGCCGCGATGGCCGCGCCGCCCGCGGCCCGCGCGCGGCTGTTTCCGCTTTATGCCTTCAACCTCGAGGTCGCCCGCGCGCCCTGGGTCACGGCAGAGCCGCTGATCGCGCAGATGCGTCTGCAATGGTGGCGCGACGCGCTTGACGAAATCGCCGCCGGCGCACCGCCCCGCGCGCACGAGGTGGTCGCCCCGCTGGCCGACGTGGTGGCGCAGGTGCGGCTGCCGCAGGCACCCTTCGCCGCGCTGATCGATGCGCGCGACTGGGACATTGGGCGCGATCCCTTCCCCGATCCGGCAGCGCGGAACGCCTACGTGGCCGCCAGTGGCGGCGGGCTGATGTGGCTCTCGGCGCTGGCGCTGGGGGCCGATGCGGGGCTGGAACAGGCGGCGCGCGACGTGGGCTTTGCCGCAGGGATGGCGCAATTCCTGCTGGCCGTCCCTGCGCTGCGCGCCGCCGGGCGTCAGCCCCTGTCGGAGGCGGACGAGGTTGTCGCGGCGGCAAAGGCCGGCCTGGCCGCGCTGGCCCGCGCCCGTGGCACCCGCTTTGGCCCGGCGACGCCCGCCTTGCGGGCCGGTTGGCGTGCGGGGGCCTTGCTGCGCGGGGCGCAGGACGATCCGCGCGCGGTGCTGGACGGGCGGCTGGTGCAGTCCGAGTTTCGCCGCCGTGGCGGCCTTCTGCTGCGTGCCGCGCTGGGCCGCTGGTAGCTCAGGCGACCGATTTCGGCCTGAGCGCCAGCCAGATCAGCGCGCCGCCGGCCAGCACCAGAAGCGGCAGCATGGCAAGGTTGACCGAGGTCCAGCCCTGGATCGGCGAGGCGCCCGAGCAGTTCATCAGCCCGCCCGAGGCGATCGAGGCCAGCGTCACCATGCCAAAGACGATGGTATCGTTCAGGCCCTGTACCAGCCCGCGCTCATGCGGCTCATGCGTGGCCGACAGCATGGTCGTTGCCCCGATGAAGCCGAAGTTCCAGCCGACGCCCAGCAGGATCAGCGCACCGAAGAAATTGGTCAGCGTCACGCCGGACAGCGCCACCACACCGGCCCCGGCAAGGATCAGCAGCCCCGTCGCCATGATCGTGCGCACGCCGAACCGGGCGATCAGGTGGCCGGTGAAGAACGAGGGCAGGAACATCGCCACGACGTGTGCCGAGACGATGTCGGCCGCGCTGCCCTTGGTATAGCCGCAGCCGACCACGGCCAGCGGTGTCGAGGTCATCACCAGGTTCATCAACCCGTAAGAGACCATGGCGACGATGATGGCGACGATGACATGCGGATCGCTCAGGATTTCCTTGCGCGAGCGGGCGCGCGGCGCGGCAGGATCAGGGGCCGTGCCACGGGTGCCCTTGGGCAGGTCCAGCCCGAAGAACAGCCACAACCCCGCAAGGTTGAGGAGAGCGACCAGCATGTAGCTGCCAAGGAAGGGGACGACGAAGGCGTCCTGCACCAGCTTGTTCAGCTGCGGCCCGACCAGCGCCGAAATCAGCCCGCCCGCCATCACGTAAGAGATTGCCTTGGGCCGGAACGATTCCGACGCTGTATCGGTCGCGGCAAAACGGAAAAACCCCTGCGCGGACTGGTAGATGCCGGTGAAGTAGGACCCGATCAGCAGGATCAGGAAGCTGCCTGAATAAAGCCCGTAGGCAGCGATCGCCGCGCCCAGCGAGGCGGCAAGCGCCCCCAGGATGAAGCCAAAGCGCCGGCCGCGCCGTTGCATCAGCGGCGACATCCAGCCTGCCGTCGTCATCGAGCCGAAGACGATCATCGAGATCGGAAGGGTAGCGAGGCAGGCAATCGCCGTGCCTTGCGTCATCTGCTGTCCCGCCAAGCCCCCGATGGTGAAGATCATCGGGATCTGCGCGCCAAGGATCGCCTGTGCGGCGACAAGGACAAGGACGTTGCGCCGCGCGCGGGTATCGGAAATTTCGGTCATCGAAGCTGCTTTATCCATCCCGGTTTCGGGATGCAATCTGTCATAGACGGTCGATGAGATGGGCGAAAGACCCCGCGACACGGGCCTGACGCAGCCCCATCGGGGCAAGGGCCGCACCTGTCGCGTCCGCCGCGGTGAAAAGCGGGGTCCCGGCCTCGGTCAGCGTGGTGGCATAATGAAATTCGTGCGCCGCCCAGTCACCGGCGAAAGGTCCACCTGCCGCGCTGACGCGCCGATAACCAAGGTGCAGCTTGCGCGCGGCGAAGCTGGTTGAAAGCCGTAGCAGGCCCGCCATCGGATGTGCCGTGCCGTCCGCATCGGTCAGGCTGTCGCCTAGAACCATGTACCCGCCGCATTCTCCATATATATCAGATATCTCCGAGGCATTCCTCAACGTTTGCATGAAGATGTTGTTTGCCGATAGTCGGCCCGCATGCAGCTCGGGATAGCCGCCGGGCAGAATCACGAGGTCGGCCGCCGGCACGGCCTCGTCGGCCAATGGCGAGAAGGTGGCAATCTCGGCGCCTCCGGCGCGCCAGTCGTCCAGAAGATGCGGATAGGCAAAGGCAAAGGCCGGGTCCTGCGCGATCGCAATCCGTTGTGCCGGGGGCTGCGTGCGCGGACCGGGCCGGGCAGCGGGCAGCGGGCGCGCCAACGCCAGAACGGCACCAAGATCGACATGCGCCTCGATCAGGTCGGCCGCCCGCGCGAGGTAGGCCGCCAGATCGTGCCGTTCGGCCGCCTGCACCAGACCAAGGTGGCGCGAGGGGTGCGCCAACCCGGCGCTGCGCGGCAGCGCCCCCAGCACCGGCAATCCTGTCGGGGCCAGCGCCGCCCGCAGCATCGCCTCGTGCCGGGCCGAGCCGATGCGGTTCAGAATCACGCCGGCAACAGTCACGTCGGGGTCGAAACGCGCAAAGCCCTGCACCAACGGGGCCACGCTGCCTGCCATCGCGGCGGCATCGACGATCAGGACCACCGGCAGGCGCAGTTGCCGCGCGAGGTCCGCCGTGGCGCCGCCCCCGTCGGGCGGTGCGCCATCGAAAAGGCCCATCGCGCCCTCGATCAGCAGCGTTCCCGGCCCGGCGGCGAGGGCCGCGATGCGTCCCGGCGTCATCGCCCATGCGTCAAGGTTGGGGCAGGGCGCACCACAGGCCGCCTCGTGAAAACGGGGGTCGATGTAGTCGGGCCCGGATTTGGCCGCGCGCACGGGGTGGCCCCGGCGGGCCAGCGCGTGCAGCAGGCCCAATGTCAGCGTTGTCTTGCCGCTGCCCGAGGCCGGCGCGGACAGGATCAGCCCCCGGCCGTGCGCCGCGGGATCGCTCATGTCAGGCGCTTTCGGCGGCGCTGTCGCGGCCCAGAGGGTCCGGGTTGCGCGGCGCAGCACCTGTCGCCAGCGCCTGCCAGTCCAGCACCTGCCGCATCAGCACGTTGCGCCCGACGCAGATGATCGCGGGCGGCTCCATCCCGGCGGCGGCAATATCGGCCTCGATCCGGCCGAGCGTGGTTTCCAGCACCGCCTGCGCGGGCGTGGTGGCCGAGGTGACGACGGCCACAGGCTCGCCCGGGCTGCGGCCCGCGGCGATCAGGTCGCCCGCGATCTGGCCGATATGCTTCATCCCCATGTAGATCACGATCACCTCGGAAGCCCTTGAAATTGAATGCCAATCAAGGGTTTCCGGCTTGGCGCCGGTCTGGTCGTGGCCGGTGACGAAGGTGACCGACTGGTTCACGTCGCGATGCGTCACCGGGATGCCGGCATAGGCCAGCCCTCCGATACCGGCCGAGATGCCGGGGATGATGCGGATCGGCACGCCATGCTGGACCAGCGTCTGCGCCTCTTCGCCGCCGCGGCCGAAAACGAAGGGGTCGCCCCCCTTCAGCCGCAGCACGCGACGCCCGGCGCGGGCCAGTTCCACCAGCCGCAACGAGATGTCGCGCTGTTTGGCCGAAGGCTTGCCGCCGCGCTTGCCGGCATAGATCAGCTCGGCCTGCGGCGCCCATTGCAGGATCGCCTCTTCGACCAGCGCGTCGTAGATCACCACGTCTGCCTGACCCAGCGCGTTCAGCGCGTGCAGCGTCAGAAGGCCGGGGTCGCCCGGACCCGCGCCGCTCAGCCAGACCCAGCCGGGCAGCAGCACGGGCCAGTCGGTTCCGGCAAGGGCGGGCAGGTTTGTCATACCCCCGTTATGCCTCGGCCCGCGCGCGCTGGAAAGACCGCAAGCGACGCGCGGCGACGGATTGGCGGCACCGGGGCGCGCGCCTATAGTCCCGGCGATGAGACCTGCACAAGCCACCTCGCTGCGCCGCGGCTGGACGACCGGCGCCTGCGCCACCGCCGCCACCAAGGCGGCGCTGATGCGGCTGTGGGGCGGCGCGTTCCCCGAAGCGGTAGGCATCACGCTGCCCAAGGGCGAGCGGCCGGTCTTCGCGGTGGCGCACCGGGCCGAGGGGCCGGGCTGGGCCGAGGCGGGCATCGTCAAGGATGCGGGCGACGACCCGGACGTGACTCACGGCGCGCTGATCGTGGCCCGGGTCGCGCCCTCGGCGGGCGGCGTTGTCTTTCGCGCAGGGCCCGGCGTGGGCACCGTCACCCTTCCCGGTCTGCCCGTGCCCGTGGGCGATCCCGCGATCAACCCCGTTCCGCGCGCCATGATGGACGAGGTTGTGGCGGAACTGGCCGCAGAGCATGCCCGCGCGCCCGACGTGGAAATCACACTATCGGTTCCGGGCGGCGAGACGATTGCCGAAAAGACATGGAACCCCCGGCTGGGCATCGTCGGGGGGCTGTCGATTCTGGGCACCACCGGCGTGGTCCGCCCGTTTTCCTGCGCGGCATGGATCGCCTCGATCCATCGGGGCATCGATGTGGCGCGCGCGGGGGGGCTCGCCCATGTCGCGGGCTGCACCGGGGCCACCAGTGAACGGGTAGTGCAGGCGCTTTACGGCCTGCCCGATCACGCGATGCTGGACATGGGCGATTTCGC
Organism: Limimaricola sp.; assembly: GCF_016125575.1. Lineage (GTDB taxonomy): Bacteria > Pseudomonadota > Alphaproteobacteria > Rhodobacterales > Rhodobacteraceae > WGLM01. Next base: position 440,612 of record NZ_WGLM01000005.1, on the reverse strand, counting down.
GGGGGGCTTGCTCAAATACCTCGCCCGCCACCCGGTGGCGCACATCACCATCGGCGGCGGCATCGGCAAGATGCTGAAACTGGCCCAGGGCGCGGTGGACCTGCATTCAGGCCGCAGCCAGGCCGATTTTGCCGTGCTGGCCGACCGGCTGGGCGATGCGCGGCTGAGCGAGGTGAATACCGCGCTGGAAGCCTATGAGATTGCCGGAGAAAAAATGGCCACAGTCGTTGCGACGGACGCACTGGAACGGGTCCGCACGCTGTTGGGCCCGGCGCCGGTTGCGGCAGATATCGTGATCATCGACCGTGCGGGGCGCATCCTCGCGCGCGCGTCATGAAGGTTCTGTTGCTTGCCGGGACGGCCGAGGCGCGGGCGGTGGCCGCGGCGCTGGCTGTGCGCGATATCGCGGTGATTGCCTCGCTTGCCGGGGCCACCCGATCGCCTGCCACCCTCCCGGTGCCCACCCGCATCGGAGGATTCGGTGGGCAGGCCGGGTTCGAGGCGTTCCTTGACACTGAAAAGATAGACGCCGTTCTTGATGCCACGCATCCCTTCGCGGCCCGGATCACGGCGCGCACTGCCATGGTTTGCGCCGCGCGGGGCCTGCCCTGCGCGCATCTGATCCGTCCGGCATCGACGCCGGGCAAGGGCGACGACTGGACGATGGTCACACAAGAAGAGGATGTGGCGGCGCAAATCCCCGCGTCGGCAACCGTATTTCTGGCCACTGGCCGGCAGTCATTGCCGCGATTTGCGGCGCTGGCAGGCCACCGGGTGATCCTGCGTGTCGTCGACCCGCCGCGCACGCCCTTTCCCTTTCCCGGAGGCGAGTTCCTGATCGCCCGGCCGCCATTTACCGCCGAAAGTGAGCGGCATCTGTTCAATGCCCTCGGTATCGACGTGGTGGTTGCCAAGAACGCAGGCGGGGCGGAAGGGCGGGCCAAGCTTGACGCCGCCCGCGCCCTGCGCCTGCCCGTTGTGATGATCCGCCGTCCCGCTCCACCCGACGGGACGATCCTGACCAGCGTCAATGACGCGCTGGACTGGTTGGCCGGGCTGTGAGCATCGGCCGCATCATCGAAACGCCCGCCTGCATAGCCGAGGGTGCGGCATGGCTTGCGCAGGTTGAGCCGCGCTTTGCCGCGGCGCTGGCGTTGACGGGACCGCTGCCGCTGCGCCGCCAGTCGGACGGATTTTCACAGCTTCTGAAGGCGATTGTCAGCCAGCAGGTCAGCGTGGCCAGCGCCAACGCGATCTGGGAACGGCTTCAGGCCGCGGGTATGACCGATCCCGCTGTGGTGACCGCCACCGACGAGGATAGCCTGCGCGCGCTTGGCCTCAGCCGTCAGAAGGCGCGCTATGCCAAGGCGCTGGCGGCGGCCGGGATCGATTATCCTGCATTGCGCGCGCTGCCGACGCACGAGGTTGTCGCGCATCTCGTCGCGGTGCCCGGAATCGGCCACTGGACGGCCGAGATTTACGCGATGTTCAGCCTTGGGCGGGCCGATGTCTTTGCGCCCGGCGATCTGGCGCTGCAGGAAGCGGCGCGGTTGCTATTCGACCTGCCCGACAGGCCGCGGCCCGCCGCGCTGGCCCGGATGGCGGCCGGATGGTCGCCGTGGCGGGCGGTTGCGGCACGGCTGCTCTGGGCCTACTACAGGCAGGCGAAAAACCGGGAAGGTGTGGCATGACAAGGGCATTGGATGCGGGCCGGGTGGAACCGGTCTCGGGCGAGGTGCGTTCGGCGGTGATCCTGCTGCATGGCTACGGTGCCAATGGGGCGGACCTGCTGGGCCTGGCCGATCCGCTGGGCGAACATCTGCCTGACACCTTGTTCATCGCCCCTGACGCGCCCGAAGCCTGCGCCGGCGCGCCCTTCGGATTTCAGTGGTTCCCGATTCCGTGGATCGACGGATCGTCCGAGGAAGAGGCCGCGCAGGGCCTTGGTCATGCCGCCGCCGATCTGCAGGCCTTTATCGACGGGGTGATGGTGGATGAGGATCTGTTGCCCGAACAGGTGATCCTGCTGGGGTTTTCGCAAGGCTCGATGATGGCGTTGCACGTGGCCCCACGGCGCGAAGACCCGGTGGCGGGCATCGTGGCCTTCTCGGGCCGCTTGCTGGAGCCTGAATTGCTGGCAGACGAGGCGGTTTGTCGGCCTGCCGTCTTGCTGATCCACGGCGATCAGGACGAGGTGGTTCCGGTGCAAAGCCTGCCAGACGCCGCAGAGGCGTTGCAAAAGGCCGGCTGGGACGAAGTTTATGCCCATATCGAGCGCGGCTGTGCCCATGGCATCGCCCCTGACGGGCTGGAGGTGGCGCTGGCCTTCATGGCCGAACGGTTGGGCTACGCCTGATCCTGCGGCGCCCACAGGCGCGGCTCGGCAAACTCCACCGAATTACCCGCCGGATCGCGGCAATAAAGGCTGCGCGCGCCGTTGGGCCACAGGAAATCAGCCTCGACGGGGATGCCCGCGCCTTCAAGGCGTTCGCGCCAGCCGTCAATCTCGGCCGATGTCGCCGCAAAGCAGACATGGCCCTGTCCGCGGCCCCCGTGCGGTGGTACGGGCAAGGCGCCGGGGCGCGGCGGTATCGCGCTTTGCTCGGGGTTGAAGACCAGCAACATCGCAGGGCCGATGCGGAAGAAGACATGCCGCTCACCTGCGCGCACGACGCGCGTCAGGCCAAGAACGCCGCCATAGAATGCCTCTGCCGCGTCAAGGTCGGCCGCATAAAGCGCGGTTTCAAGGACGGCGCGTAGGGTAGGGGCTTGCGGTGCGGACATGAGGCCATCCTAGCACCCCGTTCACGGGGCTTCTACCGCACCCTGCCTGCAGATCGTGCAATCCTGTCATGGTCCTGTCAGAAATCCGCGCTAGCTCGTTTTTCGTGAACGACACAGCATCTTGCGGGGCTTGTCAGGCAGTTTACGCCAGATATAGTCAATTCGATGGCCGGAACGGTCTACTGTTCCGGCGCCCGGTGCGGCAGGCGAAACGGGGGTGACGGCAGAGATGGACGGGGACTTCAGAACCACCTTCGTGCGCGACCCGGCCGCGTTGCGCCAGCATCCCGCCCTTGTCCTGAATGCCGACTATCGCCCGCTCAGCTATTACCCGTTGTCGCTTTGGCCATGGCAGGAGGCGGTCAAGGCGGCTTGGCTGGACCGGGTTGATATCGTGGCCACCTATGACGAGGTGGTGCGCAGCCCCTCGACCTCGATCCATATCCCCTCGGTCGTGGTGCTGAAGGATTACGTCAAGCCGCGCAAGAGGGTGGCCTTCACCCGGTTCAACCTGTTTCTGCGGGATGAATTTCGCTGCCAGTATTGCGGCGCGCGTGGTGATCTGACCTTTGATCATGTCGTACCGCGGGCCCGCGGTGGCATCACCAGCTGGGAAAACGTTGTGGCGGCCTGTTCGCCCTGCAACCTGCGCAAAGGCTCACACAGCTTGCGCCAATCGGGGCTTAGCCTGATGCGCCCGCCGCGCCGCCCCGGGGCCGAGGAGTTGCGCAACATGGGGCGCAAGTTTCCGCCCGGCCACCTGCACGAAAGCTGGGTGGACTATCTTTACTGGGATGCCGAACTCGAGGCCTGAGGTGCGGGCGCGCTGTTGCCGACGGGCCGCGCCTTGGCTGACGCGCGCCGCGCTTGGTGCTAGACTTCGCGGGATGAGGTTTGTATCAGGGCCGCGTTAGCGCTAACGCCCCGGCGCTGGAACCGCGCGAGGAACGGAACAAGCCATGGTATCTCGGGTCATTCCGGTCGACAGCTTCGACCTCGTCATCTTCGGCGGCACCGGCGACCTTGCCCGCCGCAAGATCCTGCCAGGCCTGTTCCGGCGCTTCATCGCAGGCCAGATGCCGGCCGATGCCCGGATCATTGGCGCGGCCCGTTCCGACATGGACGATGCCGCCTACCGGGCCATGGTCGAGGCCGCGATCGCCGAATTTGGCGGGCAGGAATCAAAAGATACCAAGACCTTGCAGGCCTTTCTTGAGCGCTTGCATTACGTCGCGATCGACGCCACCGGCAAGGGCGGTTGGACGCAGCTTGCCGCGATGATGCGCGACAGCGTAATTCGTGCCTTCTATTTCTCGGTCGCGCCGTCGCTATTCGCCGATCTTGCGCAGCGCCTTCACCAGCACAAGATTGCCGACCGCGAGAGCCGGATCGTCGTGGAAAAGCCCTTCGGGCGTGATCTCGATTCGGCGCGCGCGCTGAATGAAGGCCTGGCCGCGCATTTCGACGAACGGCAGATTTACCGGATCGACCATTACCTCGGCAAGGAAACCGTCCAGAACCTGATGGCCGTGCGGTTTGGCAACGTCCTGTTCGAGCCGTTGTGGAACAATCACTACGTCGATCACATCCAGATCACCGTGGCCGAGACGGTGGGCGTCGGCGGGCGCGGCAGCTATTATGACAAGTCCGGCGCGATGCGGGACATGGTGCAGAACCACCTTATGCAGCTTTTGTGCCTGATCGCGATGGAACCGCCTGCGCTTTTTGGCGCCGACGCGGTGCGCGACGAGAAGTTGAAGGTCATCCGTGCTTTGCAGCCGGTCGAACCCGAGAATATCGTGCGCGGCCAATACGAAGCGGGCGAGGACGGCCCCGATTACGCCACCGATGCCGAAAACCCCCGTTCGACGACCGAAAGTTTCGTTGCCATGCAGGTGGAAATCGCCAACTGGCGGTGGGCGGGTGTGCCGTTCTACCTGCGCACCGGCAAGCGGATGAAAGCGCGCTCGTCCGAGATTGCCGTTGTCTTTCAGGATCTTGGCCATTCGATTTTCAAGGGTGACAAGGCGCGCCACCGCAACATGCTGTCGATCCGGCTGCAGCCCAACGAAGGCATGGACCTGCAGGTCACCATCAAGGAGCCGGGTCCGGGCGGGATGCGCCTGATCGACGTCCCGCTCGACATGACCTTTGCCGATGCGTTGGGCCCCGATGCCGAAGCCGTGCCCGATGCCTACGAGCGGCTGATCATGGATGTGATCCGGGGCGACCAGACGCTGTTCATGCGCGGTGACGAGGTCGAGGCTGCCTGGGCCTGGACCGACCCGATCATCCACGACTGGGAGACGCGCGGCGACGTGCCCAAGCCTTACGAGCCGGGATCCGCCGGTCCCGAAGAGGCCGCGATCCTGATGCATCGCGACGGGCGGCGCTGGCGTGATATCAAGGGCTGAGGGCCGTCACGAAGGAGGCAGCGGAATGGAACTGATCGAGTATCCCGATGCCGAGATGATGATGATCGACCTGGCCAACCGCCTTGCCGGGCAATTGCGGCAGGCGCTGAGTGCACGCGACATCGTCTCGTTCGCCGTTCCCGGTGGAACCACGCCGGGGCCCGTCTTCGATGCGCTCTGCGCGGCCAATCTCGATTGGGCGCGGGTGCGGGTACTGCCCACCGACGAACGCTGGGTGCCGCAGACATCGCCCCGCTCCAATGCTCGCCTGATCCGCGAGCACCTGCTGACCGGCCGTGCCGAGGCCGCCACGTTGATCCCGCTCAGCTCTGACGCCGCGACGCCTGAAGAGGGGCTGGAGGCGCTGACGCAAAACCTTCTCCCCGTCCTGCCGCTGTCGGTGGCGCTGTTGGGCATGGGGGCGGACATGCATACTGCCTCGCTCTTTCCCGGAGCCGATCAGTTGCAGGCCGCCCTGCACGGCGACGCCCCGCTTGTTGCCATCCACGCGCCCGGCGCGCCCGAACCCCGCGTGACGCTGTCGGCCCGCGTGCTCAACGACGCGATGAGCCTGCACGTCGTCATCACCGGTGATGACAAGCGCGCAGCGCTCGACCGCGCGCGAAACCTTCCCCCCGAACAGGCCCCGATCGCCGCCGTCCTGTCGGGCGCGACCGTGCACTGGGCCGCTAACTGAAGCGGAGACTTGCCCCATGTGGAACGCCCTGCGCCAGCATCACGCCACCACGTCCGACCGCCCTATCGCCGACATGCTCGACGCCGACCGCGCGCGGGATTTCTCGGTGCAGACGGGCGACCTGTTGCTCGACTATTCCAAGACCAATATCGATGCCGAAGCGCGCGCGCTGCTGATTGATCTTCTGGACAGGCGCGGCGTTGCCGCCCGGCGCGAGGCGATGTTCAGCGGCGCCAAGATCAATGAAACCGAAGGACGCGCGGTGCTGCACACGGCGTTGCGCAACCTCGATGGCGGCCCGGTTATGGTCGATGGCGAGGATGTCATCCCGCAGGTGCGCGCCACACTCGACCGGATGGCGGAGTTTGCCGAGGCGGTGCGCAGTGGCGCCTTCAAGGGGCAGGGCGGCCCGATCAAGGATGTCGTCAATATCGGCATCGGCGGGTCGGACCTTGGCCCGGCGATGGCGGCCCGCGCGCTGGCGCCCTACCATGACGGGCCGCGCACGCATTTCGTCTCCAACGTCGATCCCGCCGATATCGCCACCGTGTTGCGCGGCTGCGATCCGGCCACGACGCTGGTCATCGTCGCCTCCAAGACCTTTACCACGATCGAGACGATGACCAATGCGCGCACCGCCAAGGCCTGGATGGGCGAGGCTGTGGCCGATCCCGCGGCGCAGTTCGTGGCGCTTTCGACCGATCTTGAAAAGACCGGCGCCTTTGGCATCCACCCCGATCGTGTCTTCGGCTTCGAGGACTGGGTCGGTGGCCGCTATTCGATGTGGGGGCCGATCGGGCTGAGCCTGATGATCGCCATCGGTCCTGACGCTTTCCGCGCCTTCCTGCGCGGTGGTCAGGACATGGACCGCCACTTCCGCGCCGCCGAATGGCACGAGAACATGCCGGCGCTGCTGGCCCTTGTCGGAATCTGGCATAACCAGGTCTGCGGCCACGCCACCCGCGCCGTGCTGCCTTACGACCAGCGGCTGGGCCGGCTCCCCGCCTATCTTCAGCAGCTGGAGATGGAGAGTAACGGCAAGCGCGTCAGCATGGATGGCGCCGATCTGACTTGTGAATCGGGGCCCATCGTCTGGGGCGAACCCGGCACGAACGGCCAGCATGCCTTTTACCAGCTGATCCATCAGGGTACCCGGATCGTGCCGTGCGAATTCATGATCGCGGCCCAGGGCCACGAGCCGGACCTGCATCACCAGCACCAGTTGCTGATCGCCAATTGCCTCGCGCAGTCCGAGGCGCTGATGAAGGGCCGCAGCCTCGACGAGGCACGCGCGATCATGGCGAAGAAGGGCCTGTCGGGGGACGAACTGGAACGGCAGGCGCGCCACCGCGTCTTTCCGGGCAACCGCCCCTCGGTCACGCTGGCCTATCCGCAGCTGACGCCGCATGTGCTGGGCCAGATCGTGGCCCTCTATGAGCACCGGGTCTTTGTCGAGGGCGCGGTGCTGGGCATCAATTCCTACGACCAGTGGGGGGTGGAGTTGGGCAAGGAACTCGCCAGTTCGCTTCAGCCGGTCGTCGAAGGCCGGGCCGACGCGACGCAAAAGGATGGCTCGACGGCGGCACTGGTGGGCTATCTGCGCACCCACGGCGCCTGAACCACTGCCTGTTTCGGGCCAGGCCCCTTCATCTTGGTCCAAATACCTCCCGCGCGGAGCGCATCGGCCCCGCATGGCGGGGCCGAATTGCAACTGAACAGTTAGCTCCGCGGCCCCGAACCTGCCGCGACTGGGAGGACGCGACAGGCCCGGAGCCACGGTCCTACAACCGAAAAGGGGGTACTATTTCGGCAGCAGGACACCGTTGACGACGTGGATCACGCCGTTCGACTGCATCACGTCAGAGATCGTCACGCGGTAGGCTTGCCCGCTTTCGTCATAGATCCAGAGCGCGCCCGAGGGCGTCACCTGCGCCGAAAGCGCATCACCCGACACGGTCTGCATGTTGTAAAAGCCGGTGGGCGAGGCCTTGGCCCGGGCGATCATCTGCTCGGCGGTGATTTTGCCCGCGATGACATGTGCGGTCAGGATCTTGACCAGCGTCGCCTTGTTCTCGGGCTTGAGCAGGGTTTCAACGGTCCCCGCAGGCAGCGCCGCGAAAGCCTCGTTTGTGGGGGCGAAGACGGTGAAGGGGCCGGGCCCTTCCAGCGTGTCGACAAGCCCCGCGGCCTTGACGGCGGCCACCAGCGTCGTGTGGTCGGCCGAGTTGACCGCGTTCTCGATGATGTTCTTGCTGGCATACATCGGTGCGCCGCCGACCATCGGGTTGCCGCCCATCGTTGCGGCAAAGGCCGGGGCGGCCATCAGGGACGCGGCAAGCAGCGCGGAGGGGAAGAGACGTTTCATCGTGGTTCTCCTTCGTTTGGGCCCCCCGGCCTGGGGGGCGAACATACGAAGCCACGCATGAGAGCGGGGGCGAGTTTCACTCGCCCCCGGTTTTTTCGATCACGGATGCGTGAGGCGCCCGGTTGCCGGCCGGGGAGGGGGCGCTGCCCCCGCGCGCGGTGCCCGCGCGCCCCCCGGAGTATTTGCGGCAAGATGAAGCGCGGCGGCGGGCCTCAGGCCGCGTCGGTCCGTTTCGGCAGGCGCCAGCCCTTGCGCACGAAGTGGCAGGTATAACCGTGGGGGATGCGCTCGAGGTAGTCCTGATGCTCGGGCTCGGCCTCCCAGAAATCGCCGGCAGGCTTGACCTCGGTCACAACCTTGCCGGGCCAGAGGCCCGAGGCATCGACATCGGCGATGGTGTCGCGCGCGATGCGGTCCTGTTCGGGGGTGGTGGGGTAAATGCCAGAGCGGTAGCTCAGTCCGCGGTCGTTGCCCTGCCGGTTCAACGTGGTGGGGTCGTGGATCTGGAAGAAGAATTCCAGCAGTTCGCGGTAGCTGATGCGCGCCGGATCGAAGACGATCTCGATCCCTTCGGCATGGGTGCCGTGGTTGCGGTAGGTGGCGTGGGCCACGTCGCCGCCGGTATAGCCGACCCGGGTTCGGATCACGCCGGGCAGCTTGCGGATCAGGTCCTGCATGCCCCAGAAACAGCCGCCAGCCAGGATCGCGGTTTCTTCCGCCATGATGTCCTCCGATGTTGCATTGTGTCCAACATAGGTTCCCATGGCCGGCGCGTCATCTGTTCTGACGGTGCCGTGATCATGCCAAAAGAAAAGACCGCCCAAAGGGGCGGCCCTGTCACTCTGCCATTGTGGTTTGGATCAGCCGTTCCAGGTGCGAACCGGGCCACAATCCATGTGCACGAAATTGGAGCGCGGATATGTGCCAACGCCGCCGGCCGCACAGGATTTGGCCGCAGCCGACACCTGGTGGACGGTCCGGCTGGCCAGCCGCAGGTCGTTGGCCTCGCCCCGCATATGCAGCGAATTCTTGGCCACGCCGCGCGAGTGCGCGCGCAGGTAGGCGTTGGTTTCGGGCGAGCGGTAGCCCGAGAGCAGCATGTAGGGTTCGGTCACGTCGAGCAGTTTGTGCACCGCGGCAACGATATCCATCGTGCGGGTGTCGATCGGCATGATCGTCTCGGTCCGCCAGTCGCGCATGAAATAGGTGATCTCGGACATCGCCTCGGGGATATACTGCCCCTCGACCCAGTAGATCATGTCGAGCTTTTCGCCAGTGCGTGGCGCGTACATCCGGATCCGCCGAATATCGCCAGCCCCCCGCAGAAAGCCAGCTGCCATCGAGTATGTCGGTGCTGCGGCGACGGTGGTGGCTGCGAAGGCCCGCAGAAGGCCGCGTCGAGAAATGCTCGAAGTCGTGCTTGTCATTGGAAGTGCCTGTCCCGTCGTTTCGTCATCCGCGCGAGCAGCGGATTTGTTACAGAGTCCCCAAGTGCTGTAACTTTATGACATATGACGAATCGTTGACCAAGTCCTGAAACCGCTCGCTGTGGCTCTGGAGCCGCTTGTCGGCAAAAACTTGCGCAAATCCGCCGGAAAGCCGCGTCTGTTGCATCTTTGCAAAGGCCCGGGGGCCTTGGCGCGGCTGTAATGGGGTCCGCGGCGGTTCTGTCTGGACCTTCGGGGGGCAAGCGCGTCACACTCGACGCGTTGCGCAGCATGGCTGCACAGAAAGCGGAGGGTGTGATGACGATGAACAGGCGTGAACTGATGGCCGGGCTGGCCGCCGGCACGGTGGTGGTTCCGTTCGCGACATCCGCCAGTGCGCAGGTGCCCGCCTTCATGCAGGGTGTGGCTCAGGCCGCCTCGCAGGACGAGGATCTGGCCGCCTTCTACCGCGCGCGCAATTTCGAAGGGATCTGGAGCGGCACCGACCGCGCGGCGCAGGAGCGGCGCAACGCGTTGCTTGCCGCCTTCGCGATTGCTCCCGATCATGGCCTGCCCGCTGCGCGCTATGATCCGCAGGCGCTGATCGGCCGGATCCGCGCGGCCACCCAGCCCATTGATCAGGGTATGATGGAGGTGGAGCTTAGCCGCCTCTTCCTGCAATTCGCCCGCGACATCCAGACCGGTATCCTCACCCCGGGCCAGATTGATGACGGGCTGAAGTTGCAGGTGCCTTACCGCGCGCGCCTCGGCACGCTGCAGGCCTTCGCACAATCGACACCGGCGGCCTTTTTGCGTTCATTGCCGCCATCCTCGCCCGAATATGGCCGGCTTTTACGCGAAAAGGCGATCATGGAGCGGATGCTGGCTGCGGGCGGCTACGGCCCCACCGTGCCCGGCGGCAAGCTGGAGCCTGGCGCCAGTGGCCCGGCCGTGGTGGCCCTGCGCAACCGGCTGATCACGATGGGATTCCTCGACCGCAGCGTCAGCCAGGATTACGACGCCGCGCTGCAGGCAGCGGTGCAGCGTTACCAGGCGGCCAATGGCCTCAGCACCGATGGTGTCGCGGGACAGGGCACGCTGGACGAAATCAACCGCCCGCTTGAGGCGCGTTTGGCCTCGGTCATCGTGGCGCTGGAGCGCGAGCGCTGGATGAACAGCCCGCGGGGTGCGCGACATATCTGGGTCAATATCCCCGATTTCACCGCGCGCATCGTCGACAATGACAATGTCACCTTCGAATGCCGCGCCGTTGTGGGGCAGACCTCGGTTGATCACCAGACGCCCGAGTTTTCCGATGTCATGGAGTTCATGATCATCAACCCCAGCTGGTACGTGCCGCGCTCGATCATCGTGAAGGAATACCTGCCGCAGTTGCAGGCCAACCCCTTTGCCGCGTCCAACCTTCAGATCACCGATGCCTATGGCCGCGTCGTCGACCGCAGCACGGCCGATTTCAACGCTTACACGCAGTCGAACTTCCCCTTCTCGATGCGCGAGCCGCCCAGCCAGGGCAATGCGCTGGGGCGGGTGAAATTCCTGTTTCCGAACCCCTACAACATCTACCTGCACGACACGCCGTCCAAGAGCCTGTTCAACCGCGAGGTTCGCGCGTTCAGCCATGGTTGCGTACGTTTGGGCGACCCGTTCGATTTTGCCTACACGCTGCTGGCGCGGCAGGAAGCGGACCCGCAGGCCGTCTTCAAGGCCGGTCTGGATACCGGGGTGGAGACGCGGGTTGATCTGGTCGATCCGGTGCCGGTGCACCTGACCTATCGCACCGCCTTTACCAACGTGACCGGCGGCGTCCAATTCCGGCGCGACATCTACCGGCGCGACCGCGATATCTGGAATGCGCTGGCGCAGGCGGGGGTGGCGGTGCGCGCGATCGCGGCGTAAGCCGGGGCACGTCAGCCGCCCCCTGCGAGGAGCCCCGCGCCATGTCGCATAGCATAGCCGAGATCGCCGCGGCGCTAGGGGCCGTGGCCCATGGCGAGGTGTCGATCAAGGTGACCGGTGCCGCCGAACCGGCCAGTGCGGCGCCCGATCAGCTTGCCCTTGCCATGTCCCCAGCCTATGCGCCGGGGCTGGCAGAAGGGCGCGCGCGCGCCGCGATCGTGTGGCCCGGTGCTGACTGGCGGGCATTGGGCCTTCTCGCCGCGATCGAGGCACCGCGCGCCCGCCTTGCGCTGGCCCGGCTGACCGCAATGCTGGACGACGGCCCCGACATCGCCCCGGGCGTGCATCCAACGGCCGTGATTGATCCGACGGCCGTTCTGGGCGCCGAGGTTTCAGTCGGGCCGCTGACGGTGATCGGCGCCGGCGCGCAGATTGGCGCAGGCACACGCATTGCCGGACAGGTCACCATCGCGTCGGGGGCGCGGATTGGCCCTGACGGATTGATCGGACCGGGCGTGCGGGTTTGTCGCAACGTCGCGATCGGAGCGCGCGTTGTGATTCAGCCCAATGCGGTGATCGGCGGTGACGGGTTTTCCTTCGTGACCGAAACCCCCTCGAACGCGGAACGCGCCCGCAGCCAGCTGGGTGGCGAGATGACACCGCCCGAGGGCGACCCGCGCTGGCACCGCATTCACTCGCTGGGCGGCGTGGTGATTGGCGACGATGTTGAGATCGGCGCGCTGGCGGCCGTCGATGCCGGCACGATCCGGCCGACCCGGGTGGGCGATGGCTGCAAGCTCGACAACCATGTGCAGATTGGCCACAACGTCACGCTGGGCCGGCATTGCCTGCTGGCCGGGCAAAGCGCCGTGGCCGGGTCCAGCGTGCTGGGCGACAGGGTGGTGCTGGGCGGCAAGGCGGGCGTTGTCGACAACATCAGGGTGGGCGACGACGTGGTCCTCGCCGCCGGGGCGCTGGCCCTGTCAAATGTCCCTGCGGGGCGGGTGATGATGGGCAGTCCGGCGGTACGAATGGAGACGCATATCGAAAGTTACAAGGCACTGCGGCGCCTGCCTCGCCTGCTGCGTGACCTCACGCTCCGTCAGAAATCGGTTTCAAAGCCGGGCGAGAGTGACTAAATCACCGCCAGAGACCGTGACCAGGGAACCACCCGTAATGAGTATCGAGGACCGCGTCATCGCCATCATCGCGTCTCAGGCTTTGCTGGAGCCCTCCGATATCCGGCCGGACCAGACGCTTGAGGACCTCGGCATCGACAGCCTTGGCCTTGTCGAAAGCATTTTCGCGATTGAGGAAGCTTTTGACATCTCCGTGCCCTTCAACGCCAACGACCCCTCCGACAGCGCCTTCGACATTTCGTCGGTCGCCTCGATCATCCGCGCCGTCGAAGGCTTGGTGAAGGAGCAGGCGCGCGGATGAAGCGCGTCGTCATCACCGGCGCCGGCACGATCAACCCACTGGGCCATGACGTTCCCGCCACGCTTGAAGCGATGCGCGAGGGGCGTTGTGGAATCGGCCCGCTCGATATCCGCGATGTTGACCGCTTGGCGATCCAGATCGGCGGGCAGGTGCGCGATTACGACGAACACGTGCATTTCAACCGCCAGCAGATCGCGCTTTACGATCGTTTCACCCAGTTCACCCTGTTGGCGGCGCGGCAGGCGATCGACCAGTCCGGCCTGCGCCCGGTCGGAGAGCTGGCCAATCGCGCCGGCGTCGTGCTGGGCACCTCGGGCGGCGGGTTGACCACGCAAGACGAGAATTACCGCGCCGTCTACGAGGAGGGGAAGAACCGCGTTCACCCCTTCATCGTGCCCAAGCTGATGAACAATGCCGCCGCCAGCCATGTCAGCATGGAATGGAACCTGCGCGGGCCGTCCTTCACCGTGGCGACGGCCTGCGCCTCGTCCAACCACGCGATGGGGCTGGCGTTCCAGATGGTGCGCTCGGGCATGGCGACGGCGATGGTGACCGGCGGGTCGGAATCGATGCTGTGTTTCGGCGGCATCAAGGCATGGGAAGGGCTGCGCGTGATGTCGCGCGATGCCTGTCGGCCGTTCTCGGCCAACCGCAGCGGCATGGTGCAGGGCGAGGGCGCCGGTGTCTTCGTTTTCGAGGATTACGACCATGCCCGTGCCCGCGGGGCCGAGATGCTGGCCGAGGTGATCGGTTTCGCCATGTCCTCGGACGCCTCCGACATTGTGATGCCATCCAAGCAGGGCGCCGCGCGCGCCATTGCGGGTGCCATCGCTGATGCCGGCGTGCCGAAAGAGGCGGTGGGCTATATCAACGCCCACGGCACCGGGACGGCGGCCAACGACAAGACCGAAAGCGCCGCCGTGGCGGATGTGTTCGGCCGCCATGCCGACCGGCTGATGTTGTCCTCGACCAAGTCGATGCACGGCCACCTGATCGGCGGGACCGGCGCTGTCGAGCTGCTGGCCTGCATCATGGCGGTGCGCGACGGCGTGATCGCGCCCACTATCGGCTATGAAGAGCCTGATCCTGAATGCGCGCTGGACGTGGTGCCGAATGTCGCGCGCGAGGCGAAGGTGGATGTGGTTCTGTCGAATGCCTTTGCCTTCGGTGGTCTGAACGCCGTCATCGCCCTGCGCGGGATTTGACCCCCTCCAACGAAAAACGCCGCCCCTTGGGGCGGCGTTCAACCTGTTTCGCAATCAAGCGCCTCAGTTGCCCGAAGCAGCCGGGGCAGCGGCCGGCGCCGGGGCGGGCAGGCTGGCATAACCCGCCGTAAAGCCCTTCAGCGAGATCTCCACGCTGACCGGCTGGTTCGGCGTGGCGACCGGCGTCAGCGTCAGCGTTGCGGTGGCGCCCTTGCGGAACTGGTCGACCTCGTCTGCGGTGAAGCCGATCCGCGCGATGCAGCCGGCCCGGTTGCAGAAGGTGAACGGGTATTGCTTGGCCTGATCCGTTCCGACCACCAGCGTCAGGTTCTTGGTCAGCAGCGTCTCCAGCGGCGCGACGATGGTTGAGCCTGCCGCGGCAGGCGCGCCGCTGGCCAGTGGGAAAATGCTGATTTCGGCCACGGAGTTGCCGTTTGAATCTTTCAGCAGTTGGTAAAGCTGACAGGGGTCTTTGCCATCGGCCGTCTTGAGGCAGCGCGACGACCAATCGGTGAAGGTTTCCTTGATGTAGGTCTGGCCGACCTGCGGCTCAGTCGTGCCGTCGGAATTGACCGTGGTCCCGAGGTTCAGGTCGGGAGCGGCCGGCGCCCCTGACGAGGTCTGGTCCTGCGCGAAGGCAGGGGCGGCGGCACAGATGGCCAGCAAGGCCAAAGTCTTGATCGGGTTCAACATGGGTCCATTCCAGTCGTTCTTTTCGAAATTGCCTCTAGCATGCCCGCGCGGTGCTGTCAGGGCCAAAACCCGTCCGGCATGGCGGGACTTTGCCGAGATCGCGAAGGCGTGACCGGGCGATGGGCCGGCCACGGCAGGGTCCCGGGCGGCACCTTGCACGGAGACCGCGCCAGCCGGCCCTTCCTCACGGGCCTTCGCGCCCTTGATACCAGGCCAGCGCCTCGGCTTCGGTCCGTGCGATGAACGGGCCTTTCGCCACCAGATAGGTGTCGCGCGTCGTTCCGGGCAGGGCAACGATCTGCCGCTTCAGGGCAGAATATGCGGCGGCCGTCTCCGGATGTGCGATCAGGTAGTCCCGGAAGGCGAGATGCCGGACCGCATGGGCCGATCCCTGCACGAAGACATGCAGGTGATGGGTACGGCGGCCCGCGGCGTCGTCCTTGAGAAAGAAACGCCGGCCTTCAATGCCATGGGGCCCCATCGCCCTGTAATTCAGACCCTCCAGTGCAGGCGAGACCAGGTCGAGCCCGGCCAGATCGGGCACCTCGCCCAACAGGTCGATCGTGGGCTTGGCAAGGATGCCGGCAATGGCCGTGCTGCCGATATGATGAAGACGGATGGTGCCAGCGCCCAGCCGCGACGAAATTGCGGCAGCTTCGGCATGAAAGGCATCGGCCCAGGCCGGATCATGGGGAACGACGATTGCATCCATCGCAGCCTCGCGGCCCCTGCAGGCGGTGGAACTGGGCGCCAGCCCGACGCAAACCATTGCGTCCCCGCCTGCAGTCCGGGCCGCAACGGCATGATGAAAATAAGAAAAGGGACCGCGAGATGGTCCCTTTTCCTGATCTCCCTGTCGGACTTGGCCGATCTATTGACGCGCATGGTTAGCCAAGCGGCCGGGGGGCGTCAACCGGTATTGCTCGCGCGGCTGTGACGCCTCCGTGAAAAGCACCGCGCCACGGGGGCGCGGCCAGTTTCTGGGAAGGAGAACCATGGCGCGCAGGGCCATTCGCCGCGGCACTGCCCGGCGGCCCGACACGTGCATTCAGGCTGGCATGACCGGGTTAACACTGTATTTTGCGTGCGAACGGGCAGGCGGGAGGCGCATATGGGCGACGGCATCTTCATCGGCGGGGGCGGCGAGGGTTACGGCACACCGCAACAGCTTCTGCTGGGTTTCGGCAACCGCCACGGCCTTGTCGCCGGAGCCACCGGCACCGGCAAGTCGGTGACGCTGCAGATCATGGCCGAGGGGTTCTCGGCCGCGGGTGTCCCGGTCTTCCTGTCGGACGTGAAGGGCGACATGTCGGGCATCGGCGCCTCGGGCAGCCCCGCCTTCAAGCTGCACGACGCCTTCATGAAGCGCGCCGCCACCATCGGCCTCGATCTGCAATATTCGGCTTTTCCGGCCACTTACTGGGACCTCTTCGGCGAACAGGGCCATCCGATCCGTGCCACCGTGGCCGAGATGGGGCCGCTCCTGCTCAGCCGGCTGCTGGAACTGACCGACGTGCAGGAAGGCGTGATGAACGTGGCCTTCCGGGTGGCCGATGAACAGGGCCTGCCGCTGCTCGACCTTGAAGACCTGCAGGCGCTGTTGGTCTGGGTTGGCCAGAACGCCAAGGACCTGTCGCTGAAATACGGCAACATTGCCACATCGTCGGTGGGCGCGATCCAGCGGCAATTGCTGGTGCTGGAAAACCAGGGCGGCGCGAACCTCTTTGGCGAGCCGGCGCTCGATCTCAAGGACATGATGCTGCTCGACGCGCAGGGGCGGGGCCGCATCAACATCTTGGCCGCCGACAAGCTGATGAACTCTCCCAAGCTCTACGCGATGTTCCTGCTGTGGCTGATGTCGGAGTTGTTCGAAGAACTGCCCGAGGTCGGCAACCCCGACAAGCCGAAACTTGTCTTCTTCTTCGACGAGGCGCACCTGCTGTTCGATGATGCGCCCAAGGTGCTGGTCGACAAGGTGGAACAGGTCGCCCGGCTGATCCGGTCCAAGGGCGTGGGGATATATTTCGTCACGCAGAACCCCGCCGACGTGCCCGAAACCGTGCTGGGCCAGTTGGGCAACCGGGTGCAGCACGCGCTGCGCGCTTTCACCGCCAAAGACCGGCAGGACCTGCAGAAGGCCGCGCAGACCTACCGCGACAACCCCCGTTTTGACACCGCCGAGGCGATCCGCGAGGTCGGCACCGGTGAGGCCGTCACCTCGATGCTCGATGCCAAGGGCGTGCCCGGCGTGGTCGAGCGCACGCTGGTGCGCCCGCCCTCGTCGCAACTGGGCCCGATCGACCCTGCAGAACGGGTGGCGCTGATGCGGTCGTCGCCGGTGGCAGGGAAATACGACACCAAGCTCAACCGCGATTCCGCCGCCGAGATGCTGGCGCGCAAGGCCGAGGCCGCGGCCAAGGCCGCCGCCGATGCCGAAACGGCGCAGGCGCAGGCCGATGCGCAGGCCCGCGAGTACCACAATGCGCGTCGCTACGATGGTGGCAGGACCACCACGACGCGGCCCAGCCGCGCCAGCAAGCAGACCGATGTGGGCGGCGCACTGGCCAACATGGTCGTCAAGGAACTGACCGGCACGACCGGGCGGCGAATTGTTCGGGGCATTCTCGGCAGCTTCTTCAAGGCGCGTTAGGGGGCAGTCGGGACAACGCTTTGGCCCATTGACAGGACCGAAGGCCGCGCGTCAAAGCGGCCTGATCTTCAGCCGCGCCAGACGGTTGGCCTCGGTCTCGACCACCTCGAAGCGGAAGCCGTGGAAGCTGAACACCTGTCCCTTCACCGGGATCATCTGTGCCTCGTGGATCACAAGGCCCGCGATGGTGTTGGCTTCGTCGTCGGGCAGTTGCCAGTCGCAGGCGCGGTTGAGGTCGCGGATCGTCATGCCACCGTCCACAAGATAGGCGCCATCCTCGGTCCGCTCGATCGTTTCTTCCTCGTCGTTGTCATGCTCGTCGCTGATCTCGCCGACGATTTCCTCAAGGATATCCTCCAGCGTGATCAGCCCCTCCAGCGCGCCGTATTCATCGACCACCAGCGCGAAATGCGTCTTGCGCTTGAGGAACTGGCGCATCTGGTCGTCCAGCGTGGTGTATTCAGGGATGAAGTAAGGCTCCATCGCCACGCTCATGATGTCGAACCCGGCCAGCTCTGTCTGGCTGACCGCGCCATCGTCGCGCATCATCCGGTGCAGCGCGCGCAGCAGGTCCTTGGCGTGCAGCACGCCCACGATGTTCTCGGGCTCGCCCTTCCAGAGCGGAATGCGGGTATGGGCGCTGTCGAGCACGTGCGACAGGATCTCGGCCACCGGCAGGCCCGCATCGATCATCTCGATGTTGGAGCGGTGCAGCATGATCTCCTCGACCATGCGTTCGGACAGGTCCAACGCGCCAAGGATGCGGTCGCGGTCCTCCTTCTCGACGATCCCCTCGGAATGGCCCAGTTGCAGCGCGCCCGCGATTTCTTCGCGCACGGCAAGGATATGGCTGTCGGGATCGGCCCGCACACCGAAGACCCACAGCACCCCGCGCACGAACCAGCGCACCGCGCCGACCAGCGGCGAGAAAAGCAGGATCACGATGCGGATCGGCGCGGCCACGCGCGCGGCCACCGTCTCGGGGCTGGTGATGGCGTAGGTCTTGGGCAGCACCTCGGCAAAGATCAGCACGAGGATCGTCATTGCCAGCGTCGCCACCGCCACTCCGTTATGCCCGAAGGCGCGGGTCAGAAGTGCTGTCGCCAGCGACGTGGCAAGGATGTTGACCACGTTGTTGCCCAGCAGCACCGAACCGATCAGCCGCTCGTTGTCCTCGGTCACGTTCAGCGCGGTGCGCGCGCCCTTCGAGCCGCGGTCGGCCGCGGCGCGCAGCTTGCCGCGCGAGGCAGCAGTCAGCGCCGTCTCCGAGCCGGAAAAGAAGGCCGAGATGACCAGCAGCACGACGATCACCGCGGCGGTGATCCAGAAGGCGGCGTCAAGGGTAGAGGGCGATGTCACGGACACGGGCTCACGCGAAAGGGAACAGCAGTGGTTATGGGGAGCGGCGCGGCCAACATCAAGGCTTGCCGCCACCCTCGCGCGCCTGCCGGGCCAGCGGGTGATGCGTATCGACCAGTTCCTTCAGCCGTTCCTGCAGCACATGGGTATAGATTTCGGTCGTGCCGATATCGGCATGGCCCAGCATCGTCTGGATCGCGCGCAGGTCCGCCCCCCGCGCCAGAAGATGGGTGGCGAAGGCGTGGCGGATGATGTGCGGCGTGACCGTCTCGGGTGAAAGCCCCGCGGCGACTGCCAGCTCTTTGATCAAGAGGAAAAAGCGCGCGCGCGTCAGGTGGCCGGACTTGCCGCGCGAGGGAAAGAGGAAGCGCGAGGCAGGCCTGCCGTTGGCCCGAGCAGCCGCCTCGGTCGCGTCGCGCAAGACCAGCCATTCGGTCACGGCCTCGCGGGCGGGCGGCGAGAGGGGCACCATCCGCTCCTTGTCGCCCTTGCCGCGAACCAGCAGCATCCTTGGATCGCCCCGCACCGCCGAAACCGGCAGTTCCACCAGCTCGCTCACCCGCATGCCCGTGGCGTAAAGCAGTTCCATCAGGCAAGTATTGCGCACCCGGTCGCGCCCCGGCGCCCGCGCCGCGGCCAAAAGCGCGTCGACCTCCGCCTCGGCCAGGGTCTTGGGCAAACGGCGCGGCCGGCCCGGCCCCTTCAGCCGTCCGGCCGGATCATCCGCGCGCCAACCTTCGGCGAACGCAAAACGGTAAAGCTGCCGGATCGAGGACAGGCGTCGGGCGCGGGTGGTGGTGGCCAGTCCCGACGCTTCGCATCCGATCAGGTAATCCTCGATCGTGTGTTGGTCGGCCCCGCCAAGGCTGCCGCCGCGCGCATCCAGCCAGTCGGTGAAATCGCGCAGGTCGCGGGCATAGGCCAGTTGCGTGTTGCGCGCGGCCCCGGCCTCGGCGGCCTGTGCGTCAAGAAATGCCGCGATCCAGCCTCGGTCGGTGGCGGGCGCGCTCATGGCGCGCGGTCAAGCAGCAGGTATTGCAGCGCCGCCTTGCGCGCGACGTTTTCCAGCCCCACCTGCCTCAGCAGCGCCAGTGCGTCGGTCACCTGCACCGGATCACCGGCAAGCCCCGCGTTGAATGTCGCCACCGCCTGCAAAAGGGCCTCGCCCAACTTGCCCTGCGTCACCAGCCCGGCCAGCGCGGGTGACGGGGCGGCACCGGAAAAGGCCGCGGCCACGGCCCGGGCGCGGGCAGCCTCCGTCCAGCCGGCCGGCACATCGGTCGGGGTCACGCTGCCGCGCGCAAGGGCGGCAAGGAACCGTTCTTCGTCGGTCGTCGGCTGGTAGGCCTGCGCCGCGGCCTCGTAGGACGGCGAAAGCAGCGCGATACGAAACGCCAACGCCGCGGCCTGCCCCGTCAGTGGCATGGCGCGCACCTGCTCGGCATAAAGCTTGGCAAATGGCACCTCGCAGCGGACAGACTGCATCGCGGCCCAAGCGGCAGGCAGGGCTGCTGCGACCGCGCCCGCATCGCCCGCCGTCACCGCGGCGTCCAGCGTCTGTACCGCCTGCGCCCGGTCCCAGACGCCGCCCGAAGCCGCAGGCGTGCGGGCGGTGTAGAGCGCCTGCAACACGTTTTCCGACAAGGCACCGTTGCGGGCCAGCCGCTCGGCCGCCTCAATCTGTCCCTTCCAGCCCGTCGTATCGGCCAGATCGGCATTGGCAAAGGCGCGCGGCAAGTCGCCGGTGGCCAGAGGCTCGCCAATCGCCTCACGCAGACGGAAGATCAAAGGTGTGACATGCGACGGCGGGGGCAGGGGCGGCGCGCCGTCGGCATAGGCCGGATCGAGAAAGCGGGTCAGCAATTCCTCCTCTTCAGGCGGAATGTCACCCAGTGCGCGGCCGGTATTCAGAATCAGCGCCGCCACGTCCCATTGCCCACCACGAGCGATGCAGAACACACGCGCGGCATAAGTTGGCAGGATGTCGGGCTGACTTTGCAGCAGTTTGCAGGCGGTATCCTCGGTCCGGGTCAGCAGCGCGATGTCAAACCAGCGGCGGAAAAGGGCGGGCGTGTCGGGCTTGGCTGCCTCGATCAGCGATTGCGCGGGCTCCAGCGCGCCCAGGTCCAGCAGCTTGTCCACCCGCGCCAGGAACAGCGGGCTGCCCTTGCCCGCGCCTGCCGGCGGGTCGGCCTCGGCCAGCATTAGCGTGACGATCAGGTCCTGCAGGGCCGGCAGCGTCTCGACCCGTTCGGCACCGATCAGGTCGGTCAAGGTGGCCGCGTCGCTGGCCGCCCACAGCGTTGCCGGCAAGCCGGTGACCGAGGGCGGCAGGATTCCGACGCCATCGACCGTGGCCTGTCCCAACGGCTGGCTGGTGACGGGCGGCGTGCTGGCAGAGCCGCTCACCGGCGGTTCGGTGGGCGTGGCGGGCTGGCTGGGCGTTTCAACGCTTTGCGACAGCCAGCCAATCGCCGACATCGGCGCGGTCGTGGCCTGTTGGGCCGCCACGCCGCTGGCAATCAGCCCCGCCATCGCCGCTGCCGCCAAGGCGCGCATGGCTATTGCGCGTCCAGCGTGACGGTTGCCGTTACCTGCTGTCCCGGCGCCGCGAAATCGGTCGGGAACAGAATCGGGCCGACATAGGCGAACCCCACGAGGCCGATCCCCGCCAACACCGCGAGAAAGAACAGTGCCTTGATAAGTCGCCATAACATCGTGTCTTTTATCCTTGTTTCCGGGTGTATCCGGGTTGCGGTATCGGGTTTATATATGGCCTTTCTTTCAAGATCACGCCATTCAGGCAAACATCCCGTGATTGCGCGCGGGACGGCCGACGGGAACGAGCCGGGGGAGGGGCCGCCGCGATGACCGATCACCATCCGCCATCCGTGCCGGGCCGGCTGCACCGCAGCGTCGTGATGGTGGGCATGATGGGCTCGGGCAAAACGGCGGTGGGCCGCGCGCTGGCGCAGCGGTTGGGTGTGCCCTTTGTCGATTCCGACGCCGAGATCGAACTGGCCGCGCAGGCCACCATTGCCGAGATCTTTGCCCGCGACGGCGAGGCATTCTTTCGTGACCGCGAGGCCGAGGTGATTGCCCGCCTTTTGGCGGGCCCGGCCGGCATCCTCTCAACCGGCGGCGGCGCTTGGCTGGCCGAGCGAAACCGCGTTGCAGTGGGTCGGCTGGGCGTGTCGGTCTGGCTTGATGCGCCGCTGGCGCTGTTGTGGGACCGGGTCCGGCACAAGGATACCCGCCCGCTCTTGCGCACCGCCGATCCACGCGGCACGCTGGCCTCCCTTCACGCCGCGCGCGTGCCATTCTACCGGCTGGCCGACCTGCGTATCGACGTCAAGCCCGACAATTCCATCGACCAGACCACGGCGCAGGTGATCGCCGCGCTGGCTACCCGCCCCGACATTCTGGAGCTTGCATGATGCCCCACAAGATCGTCCGCGTCGATTTGCCCGGCCGGGCCTATGACATCCTGATCGGACCGGGCCTTCTGGCCGAAACGCCGCGCCACCTTGCGCCCCACCTGGCGCGTCCGCGTGTCGCCATCATCACTGACGAGACAGTGGCAGGTCTGCATCTGGCCAGCCTGACCCAATCGCTCGATGCAGCCGGCATCGCCCATGCGACGTTGCGCTTGCCGGCGGGCGAGGCCACGAAAGGCTGGCCGCAACTCACCCGCACCGTCGAATGGCTGCTGGACCAAAAGACCGAACGCGGCGATCTGGTGCTGGCCCTCGGTGGTGGCGTCATCGGCGATCTGGCGGGCTTTGCCGCCGCCATCGTCCGGCGCGGCATCCGCTTCGTGCAGATCCCCACCACCCTGCTCGCGCAGGTCGACAGCTCTGTCGGCGGCAAGACGGGGATTAACACCGCGCAGGGCAAGAACCTTGTCGGCGCCTTCCACCAGCCCGTGCTGGTTCTGGCCGATACCGCGCTGCTGGACACGCTGCCACCGCGCGACCTTTTGGCGGGCTATGGCGAGGTGGTGAAATACGGTCTGCTGGGCGATGCCGATTTCTTCGAATGGCTGGAACAGAACGGCCCCGCGCTGGCCAAGGGCGATCCGGCCGCGCGCGCCCATGCCGTTGCGCGGTCCTGCCAGATGAAGGCGGGCATCGTGATGCGCGACGAGACCGAGCAGGGCGAACGGGCACTGCTGAACCTCGGCCACACCTTCGGCCACGCGCTGGAGGCCGCGACCGGCTATTCCGACCGGCTGCTGCATGGCGAGGGCGTGGCGATCGGCTGCGCGCTGGCCTTCACGCTGTCCGCCCGGCTGGGCCTTTGCAGCCAGGAAGAGCCCAGCCGTGTCGCGGCCCACCTGCGGGCGATGGGCATGGCCGCCGACCTGTCGGCCATTCCCGGCCCGCTGCCCGATGCCGACGGCCTGCTTGCACTGATGGCGCAGGACAAGAAGGTCGTCGCGGGCCAGCTGCGCTTCATCCTCGCGCGCGCAATCGGGCAGGCCTTCGTCACGGCCGATGTCTCGACCGATGCCGTCCGCGCTGTTCTGGCCGAGGCGCTGGCCAGCCGCGGCTGAGCCGGCCTTCCCCCTTCATCTTGCCGCAAATACTCCGGGGGGGAGGCCCGGGCACGGGCCGGGGGGGCAGCGCCCCCCTGACCCCGCATCCTACAGCCGTCCGGCGCTCAGTTCGATGATCTCGGTCGTCGTTTGTGCCTGTCGCGCCGCGTTGAGGTCGCGGCGCAGGTCACGATGCAGGTCCTGAAGGTTCGCCTTGGCGCGCATCATCGCCGTCATCCGCGCCTCGTTCTCGGCGGTATGGGCCACCAGCAGCGCGGCGCAGATCTCGGCAAAGACCCATTCCTCGATCAGCGCGGCCATCAGCGCGGCGACCGGTAGCGTCAACAGCGGCGCCCCGCCGCCCCGCGTGGCGGGCAGCACCCCGGCCGGATCGAACGGCAGAAGCTGCCGGGTGACCAGCGGCTGGCCGTCATGGCTGGGCCGGGCATGCAGGATGCGCACCGGCCCCGCGCCCTGCTGGGCCAGCCGGGTGAAGAGGGCATCGACCACCCGGCTGGCCAGCCCGGCGATCTCGTCGACATGGGCCGGCATCGGCCGGTCCCAAACCCGGTCCAGCCCGCGATCGTCGCATTCGCTGATGCAGCGTTGGCCCAGCACCATCAACTGCAACGCCGGATCGGCCGATCTGGCCTCGGCCGCCGCCGAGACGATCCGTTCGCTATAGGCCCCGCTGAAGCCCTGGCTGGCCCCGATCACGATCATCAGGGCGGGCCCAGCGGCAGGGCCACTGTCGCTGCCGGTGAACGTGGCCGGATCGTGCGCCAGCGCCTGTGCCATCGCGCGGGTGACGGTCGCCGCGTGGGCCTCGGCCGCGGCAAGGTGGCGGCGCGCCTCCTGCGCCTGCGCGGTGGCCAGCCCGCGCAGCGCCAGCACCACCGTCTCGATCTGGGCGATGTTGCCCATCCGCGTGGTGATGTCCTCGGGCCGCTCCGTCATGGCGCGGGCCCGGCGGCCGCAGCAATGGCATGGGTCACGCAGGCCAGAAGGGCGGCCTGCACCGCGGGCGTCTGCGACTTGGCTGCCGGGTCGAACGCGGCCAGCGCGGGTTCGGCATCGATGATCGCGGGTAGCGCCGCCTTGACGCGCGGAATCGCCTCCAGCGCCACCGCGTCGAAATGGCCCTCGGCCAGCGCGCTTAGCAAGGCGACCTGATCGATCACCCGCAGCGGCGCGTAGCGCACTTGCGTCAACAGCGCGCCGATCCTGTCGCCATGCGCGATCCGCGCCTTCATCTGCGCGTCGCCGAAGCCGCCGAAGCGGGCGAACATGCGCAACTCAAGGTATTGCGCGTAATCAAGACGCACCCGGCCCGCCACTGCCTTCAGCGCCGCCACCTGTGCCTTGCCGCCCACCCGGCTGACCGACAGGCCCACATCGACCGCCGGGCGCTGGCCCGAGGCGAACAGCGTGCTCGACAGCACGATCTGCCCGTCCGAGATCGAGATCAGGTTGGTCGGGATATAGGCCGACAGGTTGCCTGCCTCGATCTCGGCAATGGGCAGCGCCGAGAGCGATCCGCCGCCGCGCGCGGGCGACAGTTTCGCCGCCCGTTCCAGCAGGCGCGCGTGCAGGTAGAAGATGTCGCCCGGATAGGCCTCGCGCCCCGGCGGCTGACGCGCCAGCAGCGCCAATTCGCGGTGCGTGGTGGCGTGCTTGGTCAGGTCGTCATGCACCACCAGCGCGTGACCGCCCGCATCGCGGACCGCCTCGGCGATGGTGGTGCCGGCAAAGGGTGCGAGCCAGCGCAGCCCCGGCGGCGCGGTGGCGGGCGCCACCACGAAGACCGATCGCGCCATCGCGCCGCGCGCCTTGACGGCGGCGATCACGCGGGCCACGGCCGTCGCGCGCTGGCCGATGGCGACATAGACGCAGACCATGTCGCCGCCTGCCTGGTTTATCATCGTGTCCACGGCAATGGCGGTCTTGCCCGTCGCCCTCTCGCCGATGATCAGCTCGCGCTGGCCGCGCCCGATGGCGAAAAGCGAATCGATCACCAGGATGCCGGTCTGCAACGGCTCGCTGACGAAATCGCGCTCGATGATCGCGGGGGCTGGCCGTTCGACCGGCAGCAGCGTGGCGCCTGACAGTGGCGGCCCGTCATCGAGTGGCCGGCCCAGCGGGTCGATCACCCGGCCCAGCAATTCGTCACCCACAGGCACGCTGACCACGGTGCCGCTGCACCGCACCGGGCTGCCCGCCGAGATCCCCTCGTCGGGGTCCAGCAGCGCGACCTGTACGCGCTCTTCCTCGAGGTTGAGGACGAACCCGCGCGCGCCGCCGTCGAATTCCAGAACTTCGCCCAGCACCGCATCGGGCAGACCCGTTACCTCGGCCAGCCCGTCGGCGATGGCGGCAACGCGGCCCAGCAGTTCGGCCTCGGGGCCAAGCTCCATGGCATCGACGCGGGCGGCAAGCCGGTTGAGGGCGTCGGGATCAGTCGCCATCACGCAACGCCTCCGCCAGTTTTTCCAGCCCCGCGCCGAGAGAATTGCGCACCTCGCCGCTCTGGCTGCGGATCTCGACCCCGGCGATCAGGCCATGGGCAACCTCCAGCGGGCAATCCGCCGCGCCGGGCCAGCCGGTGGCCAACCGCGCCCGCAGCCGGGCTGCCGCCTCATCCGTCAGCGCTGTTGCAACAACAAGTCGTGGCGCCTCGGCCCGGTCCAGCAACGCTGCATGTTCGTCGCGGGGCAGGGCGGTCAGTTTGCCCGCCAAGGTCTCTGCAAAACTGTCAAGCAGGGCGTCGGGCGGCACCTGCGCCAGCACCTTGCGGGCCAGTACGACGGCTAGGTCGGCCGCCATCTGCACCTGCCGCGCATCGTGCCGCTCATGCAGCGCGGCAAGGTCGTCTTGCGCCTTCTGCAGTATCGCCCGCGCCTCGGCCTGCGCGGCCTTCACCGCCGCCTCGGCCTGCGCGGCGGCCTCGTCACGCGCCTTTTCCAGCACCTGCATCCGTGCGGCAGCGTTGGCCGCCGCGGCCTCTTTCGCCGCAACCTCGGCCGCCTGAGCTGCTGCTTCGGCTTTGGCCGCCTTTTGCAGGGCAGCGGCCGTCTCGGCCTGCCGTTTGGCCACGATATCGGCCACGGGACGGAAGAAGAACCGGCCTAGCAGCCATAGCAGCACGGCCACGTTGACCAGCTGGAAGGCGAATGTGACCCAGTCGAATTGCACGTGCTCTGTTCCTTCGTTAGCCCGCGTAGGGGTTGGCGAAGAGAACCAGCAGCGCGATGACGAGGCAGTAGATCGCCGTTGTCTCGATCATCGCAAGGCCCACGAAAAGTGTGCGCGAGATGGTGCCGGCCGCCTCTGGCTGGCGCGCAATCGCCTCCAGCGCCGCGGCCACTGCGCGGCCCTCGGCCAGCGCCGGGCCTAGTGCGCCGAAAGATACGGTGAACCCGGCAACGAGGATGCTGATGATGTCGATGTAACCTGTCATGGACTGTCCTTTTCGGTTGCGGGAGTGGTGGGCTGGGCCGGACGGGGGCTGTGCCCCTCGCTGACGGCCGCCGCGATAAAGACCATCGCCAGCACGGCGAAGATGTAGGCCTGCACGGCGCCGGTCAGCATGTCGAGCGCCATCAGCGGGATCGGCACCAGAAGCCCGGCCAGCAGGCCGATGATGCCAATGACGAAAACCCCGCTCATGACATTGCCGAACAGGCGCACCGTCAGCGACAGCGTGCGCGTCAACTGCTCGACGAGGTTGAGCGGGATCATCACCCAGCTGGGCTGGGCAAAGGTGCGCAGGTAACCCAGCGGCCCATGCGCGCGCAGCCCGTGCCAGACCGTCGCCACGAAGACCAGCGCCGCCAGCGCCGCGTCGGTTTCCAGATGCGCGGTTGGCGGCTCCACCCCCGGCACGAGCGACGACCAGTTGCAGGTGAAGATGAAGATAAAAAGCGTGCCGATCAGCACCCGGTAGGGCGCGGGGCTGGCCTCGACCGTGGCGGCGATCTGGTCGTCGATCGCCTCCACCAGCAGTTCGGCCACCGCCTGCGCGGGGCCGGGGATCAGGCGCAGGTGACGGCCGATCAGAACGGCGCCCAGTAACAGCACTGCCATCACGGCCCATGTCGTGACCACTATGGTACTGACCGGCACCGGTCCGGCCATGAAGGCGATCTGGGTGGTCAGGGGCGAAGCGATCATTCTGCGGCCCTTTCCCGGCGC
This sequence comes from Limimaricola sp., assembly GCF_016125575.1. GTDB lineage: Bacteria > Pseudomonadota > Alphaproteobacteria > Rhodobacterales > Rhodobacteraceae > WGLM01. The sequence continues at coordinate 412,933 of NZ_WGLM01000005.1, read as the reverse complement.
AGGATCAGCGCACGACCCAGCGCCAGCCCGACAGCGGCTGCCAGCAGCATGGGCCAGCCCCAGCGCGCCATTGCCAGCAGCACGGCCGCCAACACCACCATGCGGGCCACCTGCACGGCGACTGCCCGCATCTGCCCCTCGGCCAGCCGCCGCGCGACCCAGCCCAGCGTGGCGAAATGCACTGCCCCCGCGACCAGCCCCAGCGCGAAGGCCAGCGCCAGCGCCACCGGCAGGGCCCAGGACGGGCCGGAAAGGGGTGTCAGCAGCACGCTCATTGCTGGTGCATCCAGCGGAAGGCCAGCCACAGACCCAGCGCCGCGCCCAGCATCGTCAGCGCCGCGGCCAGCGTGATGCCCCCGCCCAGCAGCCGGTCAAGCCAGTGGCCAAACAAGAGCCCCAGCAAAGTAGGCAGCACCGTCATCCATCCCAGAACGCCGATCTGGGCAAAGCGGCGGCCCAACGACGGCTCTGGGTCGTCCTGCTCCATCTGCCGGCGCATCGCCGCGCGGTGGGCCGCGTCGGAGAGGTCAGCGGGCCGTTCGGGCCGGTTGTCTCGCGGAGGCTCAGCCATCGCCCCGGTCCTCCGCCGCGATCAGTTCCGCCGGATCGGTCCGTCCGGCAAGATGCTGCATGATGGTGCGGATCGCCTGCGCGTGCAGCCGGGTCTGCGCCACCCTCGCGCGCGCGGCCTCGGCGGCGGCAGCCTCGCGCGCGGCGGCGACCATGGCCTCCAGCCGGTCCAGATCGGTGCCTGTCACCGCCTCGCGACAGGCCACGCGCACCTCGCGGCCGCCGCTGACGCTCAGCACCCCGCCGCGCACCGCGCAATAACGCAGGGCTCCCGCGCCGTCGCGCCAGCGCAGCACACCCGAGGCCAGCACGGTCAGCAGGTCGACATGGCCGTGCAGCAGGCCGAAACTGCCCGAGGCATCTGCGGCGCGCACCGCGGCGACATCCGTCTCGTCAACCACGACCGCCAGCGGCGTGGTGACGACAAGGTGCAGCGCGCCGCTCATGCCGCCTTGCCTTGGCGCGCGGCCTCTTCCTTGGCCCACGCCTCGTCCAGCGAGCCGACCATGTAAAGGCTGTTTTCCTGCCAGTCGTCGCACTCGCCCGCGATGATCGCCTTGCAGCCCGCCACCGTGTCAGTCACGGGCACAGTGCGTCCGGCCATCCCGGTAAACGCCTCGGCCACGAAGAAGGGCTGGGTCAGGAAACGCTGCAACCGCCGTGCCCGGCCCACCGCCAGCCGTTCCTCGGGTGCCAGCTCCTCGACGCCCAGCAGCGCGATCACGTCCTTCAACTCGCGGTAATGCTCGATCAGTTCGCGCACCTCGCCCGCGACGGCGGCGTGTTCGGCCCCCACAACCAGCGGGTCGAGCAGGACAGAGGTGGTCGCGATCGGGTCGATCGCCGGGTAGATCCCTTCGGACGCCAGCTGCCGCGACAGCACCACCATGCTGTCGACATGGGCGGCGATGGCCCCGACGGCCGGATCGGTGAAATCATCGGCCGGGACATAGACCGCCTCGATCGCCGTGACCGAGGCCTGCCCGACCGAGGCGATACGCTCCTGCAACTCGGCCACCTCGGTTTCCAGCGTCGGCTGGTAGCCCACGCGCGAGGGCATCCGGCCCAGAAGCCCCGACACCTCGGCGCCCGCTTGCACGAAGCGAAAGACGTTATCCATCAGAAGCAGCACGTTGCGCGCCTCGGCGTCGCGGAAATGCTCGGCCACGGTCAGCGCGCTCAGCGGCACCCGCCAGCGCGCGCCGGGCGGTTCGTTCATCTGGCCATAGACCAGCACGGTCTTGTCCAGCACGCCCGAAGCGGTCATCTCCTGCAACATTTCGTGCCCTTCGCGGCAGCGCTCGCCCACGCCCGCGAAAACCGAGATGCCGTCATAGCCGGCGGCCATGGCGTGGATCAGCTCCATCACCAGCACCGTCTTGCCCACGCCCGCGCCGCCGAACATCGCCGCCTTGCCGCCTTGTGCCAGCGGCGCCAGCAGGTCGATCACCTTGATGCCGGTGGCGAAGATCTGGGTCGCGGCGGCCTGCGTGGTCAGGCGGGGCGCGGCGTGGTGGATCGGCAGGCGCAAGATGTCGGGCGGCAGGGCAGGGCCATCGTCGGCGGTGTTGCCCAGCACGTCGAGCAGACGGCCCAGAACGCCTTCGCCCACCGGTGCCAGCAGCGGCCCGCCCGTCAGCCGTACCGACGCCCCCCGGCCCAGGCCTTGGGTGGGCTGCAGCGCGATGGCACGCAGCGTATGCGCGTCAAGATGCGCCTGCACCTCGGCCATGATCACGCCCTCGGGCGCGGCTATTTCCAGCGCATCGTGGATCTCGGGCAGCGAACCGGTGACGCGGATATCCAGCACTGGGCCCCGCACCGCCACCACATGGGCAGTTGCGGCGGAGGCCGTTGGATCAGCACCAGACGTCATCGCGCGCTCGGCCAAAGCGGTCCCCCTGTCACGCATGGGCGTGCCCTCGGCTCGCCCAGACCATTACCCTACCGCCCCCGGGACGGGCCGGGATTGATGCAGATCAGACTGTTGGTGCAGAGGGAGGTCAAGGGTGGACGCCCCCCGCGTCTTGTCGCAGTCGGGTTCCTATGGCTGACGCAGGGGCGCAGATCGGTCGCATGCCCTGCGTGGCAACCGGCCCGGAACCGCATGAAACCGCTATGGCGCGACATCCGCGGCCGATTCTGCTACCGTCGGGTCGTGCGCCGCTCAGGCCGATTGTTGGACGTGGCGCAGGGGTGGGGCGATTTTTGTCCCACCAGAGGGGCGCATTTTCGCCCCGCCAAAGGGGGAACCATGAAAATCGCTGCAATACAGCAACCACCCGTTTACATGGACAAGGAGGCCTCGCTCGCCCGCGCCGTCGATCTCATCGCCGAAGCCGCCGCCGCGCAGTGTCGGCTGGTCGTCTTCCCGGAAACGTGGCTGCCGGGCTATCCCACCTTCGTCTGGCGGCTCCCGCCCGGGGCAGGCATGAAGAAGACGGACGAACTCTTTGCCCTGGCACAGGAAAATTCGATCAACCTCGCGCGGGATGAGCTCGCACCGGTAAGGGCGGCGGCAAAGGAACATGGCGTGGTCGTGGTCATGGGGCATCAAGAGATTGACGGGGCGCTCAGCGGCAGCACCCTTTTCAATAGCGTCGCGATCATCGACGCGGACGGCACCCTTCTGAACAACCACCGCAAGCTGATGCCGACCAACCCCGAACGGATGGTCTGGGGTTTTGGCGACGGCTCCACGCTTCGGGTCGTGGAGACGGCTGTTGGCCGGGTCGGCGCGTTGATCTGCTGGGAAAACTACATGCCGCTGGCGCGCTTCGCGCTCTACGCACAGAACATCGACATCTACGTCGCCCCGACATGGGATAGCGGCGACACCTGGCTGGCCACGATGCAGCACATTGCGCGGGAAGGCGGATGCTGGGTCGTAGGCTGCGCCACTGCCCTTGAGGCCGCCGACGTGCCGCAAGACCTGCCCTACCGCGACGAACTGTTTCCTGACCCTGCGGAGTGGATCAACCCCGGCGACGCGGTGGTTTACAAGCCCTTCGGTGGCCTTGCCGCGGGTCCGATGCGCAATGAAAAGGGACTGTTGATTGTCGAGATCGACGTCCCTGCCGCGGCCGCATCACGCCGCAAGTTCGACGCCAGCGGACACTACGCCCGCCCGGATGTCTTCACCCTCAGCATAAACCGGACCAAACAGTCGCCGATCCTGTTCGCGTGAGGGCAGCTAACACTGCTGATCTATCAGGGATTTTGGCTCCGGCGGTAGGGATCGAACCTACGACCAATTGATTAACAGGCGGCATAGTCCGGTTTCGCCAGATTTCGCCGGTTCGCGCTAGTCTCGCATAAATAATTGATTGATAAGGATTATTATTGACGGCTCCTACGCTGGTGACTCATGAATAGCGCCATGTTTCGTGTCGTACTGCTTCCGTAATGCTTCCGGATCGGTGCGATGGTCGAAAATCAAATGGTCGGAGTTCATGCTATGTCCAAGCTCACCAAGCGCGCCGTCGAAGGGTTGGAAGCCCGGTCCGAGGACTACCTGGTCTGGGATAGTAACCTTTCGGGGTTCGGTGTTCGGGTCTATGCCTCCGGGCGCAAATCCTATCTCGTGCAGTACCGGGCAGGCGGACGGACGCGACGGCGCGCTATCGGACAGCATGGTGCACTGACCGCGGACGAGGCGCGGTTGGAGGCCCGCAAGCTCTTGGGCGAGGTGGCGCGAGGCGGCAACCCATCCGAGGACCGCCAACGCCATCTGCGGGCACCGACCGTCGCTTCTCTTTGTGATAGGTTCCTCGCGGAATATGTCTCTGTGCACTGCAAGCCGTCGACCCTGCGGGGTTACAAATGCGTCATTGACCAATGTGTGCGTCCAGCACTCGGGCCGCGGAAGATCGTCGACATCACCCGCGCCGATATCGTGGAATTCCACCACGGGCTTCGGGCGACCCCGTACATGGCCAATCGTTCTGTCAGCATGTTGTCGAAGATGTTCAATCTGGCGGAGGATTGGGGCTTGCGCCGCGACGGCACCAACCCGGCACGGCGGATCAAGCGGTTTCGCGAAGAGGAAAAGAAGCGCTACCTGAACGACGACGAGCAGGCGCGGCTCTGGCAGGTGCTCGCAGAGGCGCTGGAGACGGGGCAGGAGACTCAACACGCCATTTCGGCGATCCAGCTCCTCATGCTGACCGGATGCCGCCTGGGCGAGATTCTGACGCTGCGTTGGGCTTATGTCACCGCCCATCACCTGGAGTTGCCGGACAGCAAGACCGGGCGGCGGCGCATCCCCTTGCCGCGCGAGGCTTATGACATCCTGATGGCCCTGCCACGCACGGACGGCAATCCGCATGTGATACTAGGAGACAGCGAGACCGGCCCCTTGGTCAATTTGCAGAAGACCTGGTTGCGCGTCCGGGCCCGGGCCGGGCTCACAGATGTGCGCATGCATGATCTGCGGCACACCTATGCCTCGGTCGCAGTGATGAGTGGCATCGATCCGTTCCTGCTGAAAGAAATCATGGGTCACAGGAACCTGCAGACGACCTTGCGCTATGCGCATTTTGCTGACGAGTCGGTGCAACGGGCAGCGGCGTCTGTGGCCAGCCGTTTGGCTTTGGGGATGAAGCGGCCCACTCCGGGCGGCCCGGCTTTGCGGGTGGTGAATTAGGCGCTCGGGTTAGGGCAGCCAGGGCGGGCATGAAACAAGGGTGAGGCCCGTTCCAAGACAGGTCATGCAAAAACATGGGAACGCCGCCCTTGGATCGGGCGACGCCAACGTTTCCTTGGGAAGTGTTCCGAGGAAGTGTTTCTAGGGAAGTCATCGGATATTGAGGCACCCGCTGTACCGGTCGCCTATATATATAACACAATAGAGAGAACGCCTGTGGCCCGTCAGTTCGACCTGGATCAATTCTACAGCCTCTTTCAAGCCTTCGACCATACTGGGCGGCGGATGTTTGGTGCGGCATGGCGCGGCGTCGAGGCGTTCGCGCACCGCACTGACGATCCGAAAGCCACGCGCGACGAACGCGATGCCCTGATGGATCAAGTTCGGGCATTGTCTGGGCAAGCCGCCTTGCATTGGACATTCCTGCACAATGATATGGCGCCAGACGTCCAGCAGGCGGCCTCAGAGGCCCTCGCGCCAATCGACCGTCAGCTGGCCGAGGTGCGCGATCGGCTCAAAGGAATTCCCGACGTCACCGATTCATGGGTGAAGGATCACGCGGCCTATACCCGGCGGCGGCGTGTCGAGGATGAATTGAAAGCGGCATTCGCGCGCGCCGATCTGGCCCTCATGGTCGCGCCACATCGCGTTGTCGAATGGCGCGCCTGGTCAGCATTCCCGGACTTCCGCATTTACTTTGGCCTGTCCATGGTCCGGGTGCCGTCGGCGGTGTCCAGCAACAGGCGAGGTCCGGCCTTCATCGAGAAAGCTGCCCTTGATAGTTGGCTTGAACGGTTCGAGTGGGCCGGCTCTGGTCAAGGTCAGTTGACCGTCCAAGAGCGCTTGCGGATTTGGCTGGAAGGTAAGTTTCGGTCGATCGGCTCGGAAGAGCACGCAAAACAATGGTTCATGAATGAGGCAAGCCGAGTCTTTCCGGGTCTGACCGTGCGAACCTTCAATGCTGTTTGGGCCCAGGTCGCGCCCGCGGCGTTTCGCGCGCCCGGGCGGCGGTCGAAAAAATCATGACGGAAATCCCAACATCACGGGTCGAGCTGGCCTGATCTCACTTTGGATCACCTGATTAAGTTATTGATAAATATGTAAAATAAATCAAAACACGAACATGTTTTGATTGAATTCTTTTCGTGCAGACTATTTGGGCGTTCTGCGCCGACCTAACTTCGATTCACAGGCACTACGCCAGTCATGAAATCGAGGAGATCGGATCAATGACAACCCCAGGAACCCACCGCCACGCGGAGGACGACCTAGACCAATTGATGGATGAACGCGCCGCTGCGGACACGCTTTGCTACACGGTGCGCGCGCTCCAAAATTGGCGGCATCGGGGCGGTGGGCCGCGCTTCATCAAGGTTTCGGCTCGGTCGATCCGCTACCGTCGCCGCGATCTCCTGGAATGGATCGAAGCGCGGACCGTTCGCACGACCTCGCAGCAAATCAGCAAATGAGTTTTGCCCGTGTTGGGGTTGGCAGCACCGCGCGGGATTTTGGGGCCGGATGGCTTCAACAAAGGGCGCGAGGCCTATGGGCCTCGCGCCTCAACTTCATGCCGTAACCCTATACAAAATATGAAAGATAGCAGAAATGGCAAATCAACCAGTCTACAAGGTGAAGATCGGTTCCACCACGGCAACGATCTGGGACAATGATGGCTCCTATTCCGTTGAAATAAAACGTTCTTACAGGGATGTCGACGCCGATTGGAAGGAGACTTTCAGCTTTTACCACAAGGACCTCCTCAACGTCGCAAAGTGCGCGGAACGTGCGGAAATCTGGATCGCTCGGCAATCTCATGAGCGGCAAAAGCGTGAACGGCCGGGCTTCCCGCCCGGCCCCAAAACAAATGCTGCCCCGCCGGAGGCACAATGAAGGGCGCGCAGCGCCCGCTTCCTGCTTCCATGAAGTTGCGCGGTCGGGCGAATTTCAAGAGGGGGGTCCCTGTAACACCCCCCTCACCAATGACATGGCGTAGTTTGGAGTAAGAATGTACCGGGTGATTTATCAGGGCGTGGATACGCTCGACGTAGCGTTTCAGGGGGCCTTGCCCATGGAAACGCTCGACCACCTGGAGGAGGCCAAGACCGCGGCCGAGGTCATGCAGGGCGACACCTACGGCGCGCCCTTCCAGTTTAACCCAGGGGGCCGCGTCTTCTTCGTCAAGTCGCATGGCAAGAAGGGTGGCTACCGCTATACCCTGACCGACAACCCGACCGGCGCGATCTTCTCGGTCAAACGGGATACTCGGATCAACGAATGGAATATCTTCGCCTCGGCCAGGGCCGCTGGGTTGCTGAGCCGGACCTATGTGGGGATGAAGCAGCATATCGTCGATTGTCTTGAGGACATGGGCGCGGTCATCCTCGGTGCGAGCGTCAATCGCATAGATTATGCGGTCGATATCGCCACGCCGCGCTTTGACCTAGACATGGCGAATTTCGTGGCGCCACGCCGGGCCAAGGTCGGTTGCCATTTTTCGACCGACACCGACTTGGACGATTTGGGGGACAAGGCGGCGGCGGAACGTGGTGCACCAGTTGGCAGCGTAATGCGCGGCGGTCGATTCGAAAGCGTGACGGTGGGGAAGATGCCGGGGCGCCAAGTGATCCTCTATGACAAGCTGAAGGCCGCGAAGGACCAGCAAACGGACTACTGGTTCGCGGCCTGGGGCCTCGATCCCGATGACCTTGGCACCCAGGTCTGGCGCGTGGAGATCCGCGCCGGACGGGACGCCCTGGAGCGCCACACGCCCGCGGCGCACACGCGGACCTATGAGACGGTCGAAGCGGTCTTGCCTGGCTTCCTGGGCAAGGCGCTGGAGGAGATACGGTATGTCACGGGCCGCGCGGAGGTCTCCAACGTGACGCGGGCTGCCGTGCATCCGCTGTGGGACTTGGCCCAGAGCGCCGCGAAGGCGCTGCCGCAGCCCACAGAGCCGTGCATCCCCGCCAGCCATGTATTGGAGCTGATGCGGAAGAAGCGACTGGCTATGGCCCAGGCGCAGGCGTTTGGGAACCTGAACAATGTCCTGCTCTACGAGGGGCTGGGGCCGGATGACATCCTGGCACGGTACGTGGAGTTGGCGGCGGAGCAGGCCGAGGGTTATCTGGAGCGCCTCGGCAAGGTGGAGCATCGGAAGAAGCTAGATGTAGGCGAGACGCGGCTGGGGTGTTTTCTGGGTGGGAAGCTTTAGACGGCAAAGAAGGGCGGGAAGCGGACCGTCGCTGCGGGTGCAAGAGCGCCTAACGTCACTGACATAAGCTGACGTTCGGAGGCCGAACTGTTCCCAGCCTGCTAAATTCGAACCGACAGCCCAGAAAGCCGAAGTTCGCTGACAGTCTGATAATATCCGGGGGTATTGAGATTAAATTGCCTTTCACTTCTTTCCGCCGCTACCACGACCGGGGGGACTGGAGGGTGCGCCCTCACCTGTAGTTGGCTGGTGTCCACCTTGGGGCCGTCCACTGGGTTGATAACCCCGTTCAATATTCTCGCGCGGCGCTGTCGGTCTGGGTGCCGGTTGCGGAGCAGTTTTTTTCTCGTCAGCCATTTGATGTCCCTTCTTCACTCGCGGGGAAGAATTCAACTGATTTCAGTTCGCCGGATGCGACCCAAAGGCCATGGTCCCCTCGGTCCAACCAACTATTGCGCTCACCCCAACCATAAACCTTCTCAATATACAGGTCCCGCTCTGCGGGATCGGACGACATGAATGATCCCCGACCACAGTAGCCAGCAAACTTCGTGTCATCTTTCAGAGTCACTATGACCAAATGCTCACCCATGCGCCCAAATTTCCAGTCCCATGCAGTCGGAACAGCATGGACAGGATTGATACCGAAAAAATGGAGAACCCGCCGTAGCGCCTCAGTTCGTGCATTCAGCCCAAGCAAGGCACCGAATAAGGTGGGGCCTACAAAAACCAAACCGAACCATGACGGTAGCCCGACTGAGCCGGTTTTTGACCATGTTCTCAGCCAATCAAAAATCGGCAATGCAATCGCCGCGTAAACGGCAGAAAGCGCAAAGTACGAAAGCAAAGCCTCTGAATGTTTTTGCATTCGTCCGGTGATGAACTGCGCCCGGATGAACGTGATGACTAAGCCGGGCACTACCAAGGCCAGCACCACGTACGCCGATTGAGGATCGTTGAAATCGGGCATCAGATGATGCCTGCGTCCAAGAGCTTCCAGTAGTGCTCACCCAAAAGCGTGAGGCGACACGACTTCGAGTTCATCGCGGCAAAATACATGTGAGTTTCACCGACCGGTCTAACAAGATTCACTTTCACCATTTCTTGCAGATCGGCGAAGATTTCGTTGTTGGTTTCGTCTGGTTCCGGGCTGTCGGGCTCGAAGCTAGGATCTAGCACCAATTCGTAGCCCGGAGACTCGAAATACTTCCGAAGTTTCTTGAGGGTGTCCAAAGAAATTGGCGGCTGCACACGCCTCAAAGATGTGAATGTGGTCACATTCGTTTTGAAGAGCGGTCGCTGATCCCATGGGCCGAGAGATTGATCAATGTGCGCATAAACCGCGCCGGGCGTTACCTCGCCCAGTAGGTTTGATGCACTGCCATTCAACGCGTCCACAAAAAGGGTAGTGAAGAGGCCGGAGCCGTCTTTTTCCGCCGCGTATTGCTTGACTGTTGATGCCGTGAGTATCGTCACGCCTATATTGATTATCGCATGCTCATCATTCGGCTTGGCGTTGCCAGCGATGCCAGAATGACAGCTATCGAGAACAATGATGCGACTCTTTGCTTTAGAATCGTTGGCCATTGCGACCAGTTCATTCAATGAAAACCCATCATTTCCGTCCTCACTATCGGAGCAAATCAGGTACCCACCAACTTGTTCTATATACCCGTGACCGGCGAAGTAGAACAACGCGATTTCATCATCACCCGCAAAAAGCTGTTGCGCCGCCTTACGCAATTCACGGCGGTTCACGGGGCTTACAGCACCCGTGCCGGTCATCAGCTTAGTTGCGAAGTTTCGAGTTCCATCTGCATGCCGCTCGAGTGCCGAATTGACAACATGTGCATCGTTTACGCATCCAAATAGCGGGCTTGCGTGGGTATAGTGGTCAATTCCGACAACAAGAGCCTTGCGTGACACCTAGAATAGCTCCCTGATTGCATCAGCAAGCGACTTACCATTCCACTTTACAATTCTGTTTGCCGCGACTTTCACAACTGCAGACGTCTTTTCAGACGCCCAAGGCTCAACCGCAATTATTGGCTTGGCATAGTTACCTGAAATCGCGATCTCTTCGTTGATCCATTTGCTATAGGTGGCGTAGACACCGGCCAAAATGATCACACCGCTACAGCCTTTAATTCTTGCGTCAATCGCCTCTCGGAGTTGTTTGTCTGTTCCATTGGTATGAACGGGGTCATTCTTGGGAACCGAATGGTCATAGTACGAAATTCCCTGTTCATCCAAGAACTGGGTCATCTTGTCGTAAGCGTCACCATACTTCCATGAATGGCTGATAAACAGCCGGTAGGTCTTCGACATAAATCTGCTCCCTCACGGTACAAATATGTGCGCCACGCAACCACATTGAAAAAGCTAGAACTCCTAAGAATCTAGGTCAACCATAGAGTGAAGGCGATGTAGTGCTCGCCGGCTGAACCTAGCAGCATTGTCGCGGAAGGCGTCGGAAAACTCCTTTTGGGGTCTCCTCGGTACCCTCACTCAACCCACACCTGACCGCAAGGCACAGTTATGGTGAAAGGGCGGCGAACTGGGAATGGCAGCTTTGGCCGGCCGCACCGCAGCGCTCAACTTCCTGTCGAATGTCGGCATGGGGCCGAAAGCGAACGCGCGTTGAAGCCGCACCAATCGGTGCGCACCAGGCGTGGGGCGGCGCAGCATGCGCGGAGCCGCTGATGCGCATTTGCCACAGCCGAATACCCGTCACACTGCTTCCGTAGTGCTTCCGGACGAACCTCAACGCCTTGACCAAGCGAGATCCGCTCAGACCAAACAGCTGACTTATATAGGAAATTTGGCTCCGGCGGTAGGGATCGAACCTACGACCAATTGATTAACAGTCAACTGCTCTACCGCTGAGCTACGCCGGAACACGGGGGCCGTATAGCAATGGTCCGGGGGGGCGTCCAGAGGCAAAAACGCCTTCAGGCGAGGGTAAAGATGGCGCGCTGCGACAGCTGCGGCCGGGCCGTCACAAGGCCACGTTCATAAAGGTCGATGAGGTGCGCCAGCAGGTTGCGCGCGGCGGCCGGGTGCAGGGCGGGATCGATGTCGGCATAGACGCGCGTTGTCAGGTCCGGCAGTGGCGCGGGGCCTTGCTGCAACGCCGCCAGCACCTGCGCCTCGCGGGCCCGCCGGTGGCCAATCAGCCAGTCCAGCCGTGCGGCCGGCTCGCGCACCGGGTCCCCGTGGCCGGGATAAAATGTGCGGGCTGGCATATGGGCCAAGCGATCACAGGACTCCATGAACGCCGTCAGGTCGCCATCAGGGGGCGAGACCAGCGAACTGGCCCAGCCCATCACGTGATCGCCGGTAAACACCACGTCGTCCCAGCCAAGGCAGACGTGATTGCCCAGATGCCCGGGCGTGTGCAGCACCCGCACCGGGCCTGCGCCAGTCTCCACCACGGCGCCGTCGGCCAGGGCGACATCAGGGCGAAAGGCCGTATCCACGCCTTCACCACCGCCGACGAGGCCCTCGGCGGCCAGCCGTTCCATCACCGGGCGGCGGCCCGCCGTCCAGTCGCCGAAGGCCAGCACCGGCGCGCCCACCGCACGCGCCAGCGGCCCGGCGAGCGGCGAATGGTCAAGATGGCTATGGGTGACGAAGACATGGCTGACGGGCCGCCCGCCAATCGCTCGCAGCAGCGCGTCAAGGTGGCGCGCATCGTCGGGACCGGGATCGATCACCGCCAGTGCCTCTTGCCCCAGGAGATAGCTATTGGTGCCGTGATAGGTCATCGGCGAGGGGTTGGGCGCCAGCACCCGCACCACGCGCGGCCCCAGTTCTACCGGCCGTCCCGTCTCCATCGCCGCTTTCCTCCGCTCGCGCGCGCGCCTAGGCTGCGCGCCATGTTCCGCTGGCTCAAACCATACATGCCCCGGGGGCTTTACACGCGTGCGGCGCTGATCCTGCTATTGCCTGTGGTCACGCTGCAACTGCTGGTCTCGATCGTCTTCATCCAGCGCCATTTCGAGGGCGTGACCGAGTTGATGACGCACGCAGTGCTGCTAGAGATACGCTACCTCACCGATGTCGTCGACAATGCCCCCGATACCAACGATGCGCAGGCCGCCGTCGATACCATTGCGCGCCCGCTAGAGCTGGAGGTGACGCTACCCGCGGCTGACCAGCCACAGGGCGACAAGGTGCCGTGGTTCGACCTGTCGGGGCGGACCGTCATTTCCACGCTGCGCAAGGGCCTGCCAGAGCTGGGCGCGGTCGATCTGTCCGACCGGCGCGAGGTGGTGGTCTGGCTGGGCACCCCGCGGGGCACGATGCGGTTGCAATTCAGCCGTACCCGCGTGTCGGCCTCAAACCCGCACCAATTGCTGGTCATCATGGTGGTGATGGGGGCGTTTCTTACGCTGGTGGCATTTCAATTCCTGCGCATGCAGTTGCGGCCCATCACCCGGCTGGCCGCGGCGGCGGCGGAATACGGCAAGGGACGGATCGTGCCCTACCACCCATCTGGCGCGGCCGAGGTGCGCGGGGCGGGGGCGGCCTTTCTCGACATGCGCGCGCGGATTGAACGGCAAAGCCAGGCCCGTACGATGATGCTGTCGGGTGTCAGCCATGATTTGCGTACACCGCTCACGCGCCTGCGGCTGGGCCTGTCATTGCTGGACGAGGCCGAGGCCGCGCCGCTGATCCGCGATGTCGAGGATATGCAGCGGCTGGTCGATGGTTTCCTTGATTTCGCCAAGGGTGATGCCGCCGATGCGCCGGAAGAGGTGGTGCCCGCCGATCTTCTGCGACAGGTCGTGGCAGATGCGCAGCGGGCCGGACAGGCGGTGCGCCTCGCCCCCGATTTCCCGACCGGCGAAAGCGCGGCGCAGTCTGCCCAGTTGCGTCCGGTGGCCCTGCGCCGCGCACTGGACAATCTTGTCGGCAATGCCCTGCGCTATGGCACATGTGCGGAAGTGGGGCTGGCCTTTTCCGACCGGACCTTGCGCGTGACGGTCGAGGATGACGGACCGGGCATTCCCGCCGACAGCCGGGACGAGGCCGTTCGCCCCTTCACCCGGCTGGACCCCGCCCGCAATCAGGACCGCGGGCCCGGCGTGGGCCTTGGCCTTGCCATCGTGTCGGACGTGGCGCGGCTGCATGGCGGCGTATTGCGGCTGGGCGACAGCGCGCGTCTGGGCGGGTTGCGGGCGGAGCTGGTCTTGGCGCGGTAGGGCGGCGGTAGGATCAGGTCTGCGCCTGTTCCCAGAAGGCGAAGTCGGCCGCGCATTTGCGGCGCAGCCGCGCCTCCACGCCGGGGCTCAGCGCCACATCGACCGGGGGCGAGACGTTGAGGCGGGGCAGGGTGATCTGCATTCCCAACCGCTCCTCGAGAAAGGCAATCAGTCGCGGCTGCGCCTCGTAGCGGAACAGGTAGGTCACGCCCTGCTTGCCCTCGCCATCCTGCAGAAAGCGCGCCTGGCTGCCGACCTCGGCCCATGGCGCGGGCTTGCCCTTGATGTATTCGCCGACGAAATCATCAAAGCTGTGGCCGCGCGTGCTGTTGGGATGGCCCGCCAGATCCTCGCGGTGGCGGTAACGATACCAACTGGCCAGCCAGTCCACCGGTTCGCGGATCACCGCGAGCGTCTCCATCTCCTGCCCGCCGGCCTGCTTGAAGAACGGATGCAGGAAGCGGCGATAGCGATAGACCGGGGAATGTTTCAGATGCGCGGGGTCGCGCAGGACCATCGAAGCGCGCGGCGCGAGGGCCCCTTCCAACGCCGTCGTGCCGGTCTTGGGCACGGCGAGAAACACCAGCCCCTCTTTCCAGAAAACCAGCATTCAGCCTTGTCTCCCTCGTCCATCGTGGTCGTCAACCACTCCTTAACCATTCCGCCCGCATCATCAACCTGTCGATTTTTCTTGAAATGTTCTGCTTTTGGTCTCATTAACCAAGCTAGAACGGAAATAGAACATCAGTAACATTGCCGCTGCAACGGCGGTATGGGATAAGGACGGGAAACATGGCAGTGGCAGACGTTCTCAGCATGACCGACAGGAAGACCGCAGACAAGCAGAAGGCGCTCGATTCGGCGCTGGCCCAGATCGAACGGCAGTTCGGCAAGGGCTCCATCATGAAGCTCGGCGGTCAGAACCAGATGGCCGAGATCTCGGCCACCTCGACCGGCTCGCTTGGCCTCGACATCGCGCTGGGCATTGGCGGCCTGCCCAAGGGCCGCATCATCGAGATATACGGCCCCGAATCCTCGGGCAAGACCACGCTGACGCTGCATTCCATCGCCGAAGAGCAGAAGCTGGGCGGCGTCTGTGCCTTCGTGGATGCCGAACATGCCTTCGACCCGCAATATGCCAAGAAGGTGGGCGTCAATCTTGACGAATTGCTGATCTCGCAGCCCGATACCGGCGAACAGGCGCTGGAGATTGTCGATACGCTGGTGCGCTCGGGCGCGGTCAGCCTTGTCGTGGTCGATTCGGTCGCTGCCCTCACCCCCAAGGCCGAGCTGGAAGGCGACATGGGCGACTCGAGCGTCGGCGTGCATGCGCGGCTGATGAGCCAGGCAATGCGCAAGCTGACCGGCTCGATCAACAAGTCGAAATGCATGGTCATCTTCATCAACCAGATCCGCATGAAGATCGGCGTTATGTTCGGCAGCCCCGAAACCACGACAGGTGGTAACGCGCTGAAATTCTACGCTTCCGTCCGTCTCGACATCCGCCGCATCGGCGCGATCAAGGACCGTGACGAGGTGGTGGGCAACACCACGCGCGTCAAGGTCGTCAAGAACAAGGTCGCCCCGCCTTTCAAGCAGGTGGAATTCGACATCATGTATGGCGAGGGCATCTCCAAGACCGGCGAGATCATCGACCTTGGCGTCAAGGCCGGTGTCGTCGAGAAATCGGGCGCGTGGTATTCCTACGGGGATGAGCGCATCGGGCAGGGCCGCGAAAACGCGAAGGCCTTTCTCAAGGAGCATCCCGAAATCTCGCTGGCGATCGAGGACAAGATCCGCGCCGCCCACGGCCTCGACTTCGCGATGTCCGACAGCGTGGTTGAAGAGGACGACGCCGCCGAGATGTAATCCGCGCCATCGGTCCGGTGCAGGGGCAGGGGCGCGGCATGGTCGCGCCCTTTTCCGTTTGCCGCTTTACCCTAGGGACCGGCAGGTTTATTTCCTGCCAGACCCTGATCTGAAAGCGCGCCATGACGACCCTTGCCGACATCCGCTCTACCTTCCTGAACTTCTTCGCCCGCAACGGCCACGAAGTGGTGCCCTCCAGCCCGTTGGTGCCGCGCAACGACCCTACGCTGATGTTCACGAACTCGGGCATGGTCCAGTTCAAGAACCTCTTCACCGGGGTCGAAACGCGCGACTACACCCGCGCCACCACCGCGCAGAAATGCGTGCGCGCGGGCGGCAAGCACAACGACCTCGACAATGTCGGCTACACCGCGCGCCACCACACCTTCTTCGAGATGCTGGGCAATTTCAGCTTCGGCGACTACTTCAAGGATCAGGCTATCGCCTATGCCTGGGAGCTGTTGACGCGCGATTTCGGCCTGAACCCGGAAAAGCTGACCGTCACTGTTTACCACACCGATGACGAGGCTGCGCGCATCTGGAAGAAGGTCGCCGGCCTGCCGGAAGAGCGCATCATCCGCATCGCGACAAGTGATAACTTCTGGCAGATGGGCCCAACCGGCCCTTGCGGTCCTTGCACCGAGATTTTCTATGATCACGGCCCCTCGATTCCCGGTGGCCCGCCGGGCAGCCCCGACGAGGATGGCGACCGGTTCATCGAGATCTGGAACAACGTCTTCATGCAGAACGAGCAGTTCGCCGATGGCAGCATGCGGCCGCTCGACATGCAGTCGATTGACACCGGCATGGGGCTGGAACGCATCGGCGCGCTCTTGCAGGGCAAGCACGACAACTACGACACCGATCTGATACGCGCGCTGATCGAGGCGTCAGCCCATGCCACATCGTCCGATCCCGACGGGCCGGGCAAGGTGCATCACCGCGTCATCGCCGATCACCTGCGCTCCACCTCTTTCCTGATCGCCGATGGCGTGATGCCCGGCAATGACGGGCGCGGCTACGTGCTGCGCCGGATCATGCGCCGCGCGATGCGCCACGCCCACATGCTGGGCGCGGTCGATCCTGTCATGTATCGGCTCGTGCCCGAACTGGTGCGCCAGATGGGCGCGGCCTATCCCGAACTGGGCCGGGCGCAGCCGCTGATCGAGGAAACCCTGAAATCGGAAGAGACCCGGTTCAAGACCACGCTGGACCGTGGCCTGCGCCTTCTCGACGACGAGGTGGCCCACCTGCCCGAAGGCGCGGCCCTACCGGGCGAGGCCGCCTTCAAGCTTTATGATACCTACGGTTTCCCGCTCGACCTCACGCAGGACGCCTTGCGCGAGAAGGGTCGCGGCGTCGATACCGCGGGCTTTGATGCCGCGATGGCCGAACAAAAGGCCAAGGCCCGCGCGGCCTGGGCCGGCACCGGCGAGGCGGCGGATGCCAAGCTGTGGTACGATATCGCGGAACGCGTCGGCCCGTCCGAATTCCTCGGCTACGACACCGAGGTGGCCGAGGGCGCGGTTGCAGCCCTAGTCGCGGGCACGGACGAGGCCGCGACGCTGGCAGCCGGGCAGGAAGGCTGGGCGATCCTCAACCAGACGCCGTTCTACGCCGAATCGGGCGGGCAGGTTGGCGACACCGGCTGGCTGTCATCGGATGCCGGCACCGGGCGGGTGACCGACACGCGCAAGATGCCCGGCGGGCTGATCGCGCATCACGTCCGGGTCGAGGCTGGTAGCCTCAAGGTGGGGCAGGGGCTGCGTGGCGAGGTTGATCATGACCGGCGCACCGCGATTCGGGCCAACCATTCAGCCACGCACCTGCTGAACGAAGCATTGCGTGAAACGCTGGGGGGCCACATTGCCCAACGTGGTTCGCTCAACGCGCCCGACCGGCTGCGGTTCGACTTCAGCCATGGCAAGGCCGTCAGCCCCGAGGAACTGGCCAGGATCGAGGCCGAGGTCAACGCGATGATCCGCCAGAACAGCGTCGTCGAAACCCGGCTGATGAGCCCCGACGACGCCCGCGCGCTCGGGGCACAGGCGCTTTTTGGTGAGAAATACGGCGACGAGGTGCGCGTCGTGTCGATGGGCGTCAAGCCGGGCTCTGGCAAGGGCACCGACAAGCAGACCTATAGCCTGGAACTTTGCGGCGGCACCCATGTCAGCCGCCTTGGCCAGATTGGCGCTTTCGTGGCGCTTGGCGACAGTGCGTCCTCTGCCGGCGTGCGCCGGATCGAGGCGCTGACGGGGCAGGCCGCGCTTGATTACCTCAAGGCGCAGGAGGCGCGGCTTTCGGAGGCTGCCAATATCCTCAAGGCGCCTGTCGCCGAGATCACCGAAAGGTTGCGCGCGCTTGTCGAGGAACGCAAGGCGCTGGCCAACGAGGTGGCGCAACTGCGCCGCGACCTTGCCCTGTCGGGCGGGGCAAAGGCTGAAGATGAAGCAAAGGTAATCAACGGGATATCGTTCAAAGCTCAAGTGATGTCAGGAGTCACCGGCAAGGACCTGCCGGGTCTGATCGACGCGATGAAGGCGCAGATCGGCTCTGGCGCGATCCTGCTGATCGCCGACACCGACGGCAAGGCGGCCGTTGCCGCGGGCGTTACCTCGGACCTGTCCGCGCGCCTGTCTGCCGTGGACCTGCTGCGCGCCGCGGTGGCTGAGCTTGGTGGCAAGGGCGGTGGTGGCCGGCCCGACATGGCGCAAGGCGGTGGCGCTTCGGCCGAGAACGCGGCCGGCGCCATTGCCGCCGCCGAAGCCGTGATTGGAGGTGCATGATGGCAACCGCGCTCTGGATCGCCCACGTCAAGGTCACAGACCCAGCCGCCTACGGTGAATATGCCAGCCGCGCGACAAAGGCCATCGCGGCCCATGGCGGTGTCTTCCTCGCCCGCGGCGGGGCCTATGAACAGCTTGAAGGACCGGATCGGCCGCGCAACGTCGTGGCGCGCTTCCCCAGCCTGCAGGCGGCGCATGACTGTTACTACTCGGCTGCCTATCAAGAGGCGCTGAGTTTCGCCAAGGGTGCCGCCCAGCGCGAGCTCTGCATCGTCGAAGAGGCCGGCTAAACCTTCATCTTGGCAGAAATACCTCCGCCGGAGGCACCGGCCTTTCGTCAGAAAGGCCGGACCTTGCCGGTTAAGGCCAGTTTAACACGGCGAGGAAACATTATTTAGAACAAGGGGTTGGTTCGGCGTCCCCGCGGGGACGCCGGCAGTGTCAGCTGGCCTTGGCCTGCCGCTTGCGCTCATGCGGGTCCAGGTGGCGCTTGCGCAGCCGGATCGCGTTGGGCGTCACCTCGACCAGTTCATCGTCGTCGATATAGGCGATCGCCTGTTCCAGGGTCATCGTCACCGGTGTGGTCAAACGCACCGCTTCGTCGGTGCCCGAGGCCCGCACGTTGGTCAGTTGCTTGCCCTTCAGCGGGTTCACTTCAAGGTCGTTGTCACGGCTGTGTTCGCCGATGATCATGCCGGTATAGACGGCCTCCTGCGCGCCGATGAAGAACCGGCCGCGATCCTCAAGCTTCCAGATGGCGTAGGCGACCGAGGTACCGTTTTCCATCGAGATCAGCACGCCCTGCCGCCGGCCCTGAATCGGGCCCCGATAGGGCGTCCAGCCGTGAAACAGCCGGTTCAGAACGCCGGTGCCGCGCGTGTCGGTCAGGAATTCGCCGTGATACCCGATCAGCCCGCGCGACGGGACATGCGCGATGATCCGCGTCTTGCCCACACCCGCGGGTTTCATCTCGACGAGGTCACCCCTCCGCGGCCCGGTCAGTTTTTCCACGACGGCGCCGGTATATTCGTCGTCGACGTCGATGGTCACCTCTTCGACCGGTTCCATCCGGGTGCCGTTTTCCTCGCGGAAGATCACTTGGGGACGCGAGATCGACAGTTCGAACCCCTCGCGGCGCATGTTCTCAATCAGCACACCCATTTGCAATTCGCCACGGCCCGACACTTCGAAGGCTTCGCCGCCGGGGGTGTCGGCAACCTTAATCGCGACGTTCGATTCCGCCTCTTTCAGCAGCCTTTCGCGGATCACCCGCGACTGCACCTTCTTGCCGTCGCGGCCTGCCAGCGGGCTGTCGTTGATGCCAAAGGTGACGGTGATGGTCGGCGGGTCGATCGGTTGGGCGGGCAGGGCGGTTTCGACATCCAGCGCACAGATCGTGTCGGCCACGGTCGCCTTGCTCATGCCTGCCAGCGTCACGATGTCGCCGGCCTCGGCCACGTCGATGGCCTGTTGGCCAAGCCCCCGGAAGGCAAGGATCTTGGACACCCGGAACTGTTCGATCCGCTCACTCTTGCGGTTGAGCGCCTTCACCGTCTCGCCCGCGCGCAGCGTGCCCGATTCGACGCGGCCTGTCAGGATGCGCCCGATGAACGGGTCCGCCGACAGGGTTGTCGCCAGCATCCGGAACGGTGCGTCACGCTCGGCAATCTGCTTTGGTGCCGGGACGTGCCGGATGATCAGGTCAAACAGCGCCTCAAGGTCCTTGCGCGGCCCCTCCAGCGTGGCATCGGCCCAGCCAGAGCGGCCCGAGGCGTAAAGATGCGGGAAATCCAGCTGGTAGTCATCGGCGCCGAGGTTGGCGAAAAGATCAAACACCTCGTCCAGCGCGCGGTCGGGCTCGGCATCGGGCTTGTCGACCTTGTTGAGCACCACGATGGGACGCAGGCCCAGCGCCAGCGCCTTGGACGTGACGAACTTGGTCTGCGGCATTGGCCCTTCGGCGGCATCCACCAGCAGGACCACACCGTCTACCATGCTCAGGATGCGCTCCACCTCACCGCCGAAATCGGCGTGACCGGGCGTGTCGACGATGTTGATGCGCACGCCCGAATGCTCGACGCTGGTGCATTTCGCAAGGATCGTGATCCCGCGCTCGCGTTCGATGTCGTTGCTGTCCATCGCGCGCTCGGCCACGGCCTGGTTCTCGCGGAAGGCGCCGGACTGTTTGAGCATCTCGTCGACAAGGGTGGTCTTGCCGTGGTCGACGTGCGCGATGATCGCAATATTGCGGATGTCCATGATCTTGCCTTTTCTGGAATTGCGCGGGCCATACCGTGCAATCGCAGCGAAAGCTAGCCCCGATCGGCGGGCGGCCGTTCAGGTCGCGATGTAACGGTCGCGGCGGTGGTTCACGGCGATCACGAGGTTCACAACGCCGGCGCCGATCAGCGAGTAAAGAACGCGCACCGGCTCCATCACCGTGAAGGCCAGCGCGAAGAGGCAGGCATCAAACAGAAGCTGCGTCAGACCCGCGCGAAAGCCGGTCTTTTCCTGCAGGTAAAGCGCCAGGATGCCGATCCCGCCCAGCGAGGCGCCATGCCGGAATAGCGCCAGCAGCGCCGAGCCGGTGATCGCCCCGAAGAGCAGCGCACCGACGACCGGGTCGAGATGGTCGAAACTGGCAAAGCGGGGCAGAACGAGGCTCAGCCCCGAAAGAAGCGCCACCGCGATCAACGTCTTGAGGGTGAAACGCCACCCCATCCGGCGGTAGCCCAGCCAGTAGAAAGGCAGGTTCACCACGAAGAAGACGGGCCCGAAATGCCAACCCGTGAGATACGAGATCAACACCGCCAGCCCCGCCGTCTGCCCGGTCATCAGGCCGGTCTGGGTCAGGATCAGGATACCGAAAGCAGCCATGCCGGTGCCGAAGGCAATGCCTTGGGCATCTTCCAGCAGGCTGTGGCGGGCCGAATTGGAGGGGTCGGGCAGGGGAAGCGATGTCATGGCGCGGTCATGGCCCGTGGGGCCGGTCTTGTCCAGAGGGCCGCAAAGCCGGTATCTGAATGAAGGTCACGCGGGCGCGGCCTGTGCCGCCGCGCCCGCACATGGCTCAGCCGGCCAGCGCCTTGTTGAGGTATTCGTCGACCTTCTCGAGGTAACCCATCGTCGTCAGCCATTTCTGGTCGGGGCCGACCAGCAGGGCGAGGTCCTTGGTCATGAACCCGTCCTCGACGGTCTGCACGGTCACCTGTTCCAGCGTCTGGGCGAACTTCAGCAGGGCGGCGTTGTCGTCCAGCTTGGCGCGGTGCTTGAGGCCGCCGGTCCAGGCGTAGATCGACGCGATCGAGTTGGTCGAGGTTTCCTTGCCGGCTTGGTGCTGGCGATAGTGGCGCGTCACGGTGCCATGCGCCGCCTCGGCCTCGACGGTCTGGCCATCGGGGGTCATCAGCACGCTGGTCATCAGGCCGAGGCTGCCAAAGCCCTGCGCGACGGTGTCGGACTGCACGTCGCCGTCGTAGTTCTTGCAGGCCCAGACATAGCCGCCCGACCATTTCAGCGCGGAGGCCACCATGTCGTCGATTAGGCGGTGTTCGTAGGTGATGCCGGCCTTCTTGAACTTGTCAGCGAACTCGGCATCGAAGATCTCCTGAAAGAGGTCCTTGAAGCGGCCATCGTAGGCTTTCAGGATGGTGTTCTTGGTCGACAGATAGACCGGCCAGCCCTTGACGAGGCCATAGTTCAGCGACGCGCGGGCGAAATCACGGATCGACTCGTCGAGGTTGTACATTGCCATCGCAACGCCGGCACCGGGGGCGTCGAAGACCTCGCGCTCGATCACCGTGCCGTCTTCGCCGACGAACTTGATCGTCAGCTTGCCCTTGCCGGGAAAGCGGAAGTCCGTCGCGCGGTACTGGTCGCCAAAAGCGTGGCGGCCCACGACGATCGGCTGGGTCCAGCCCGGCACGAGGCGCGGTACGTTCTGGCAGATGATCGGCTCGCGGAAGATCACGCCGCCCAGAATGTTGCGGATCGTGCCATTGGGGCTGCGCCACATCTGCTTGAGGCCAAACTCCTCGACCCGTGCCTCGTCCGGCGTGATCGTCGCGCATTTGACGCCCACGCCGTATTGCTTGATCGCGTTGGCCGCGTCGACGGTGATCTGGTCGTCTGTGCGGTCACGTTCCTCAATGCCGAGGTCGTAATATTTCAGGTCGATATCCAGATAGGGCAGGATCAGCTTCTTCTTGATGAAATCCCAGATGATCCGGGTCATTTCGTCGCCGTCGAGTTCGACGACCGGGTTGGTAACCTTGATCTTGGACATGCGTCCCTCCGCTTCGATGCTGGCTTTGCGCTTCCCTTAGCCGATCTGCGCGCGCGGGGGAAGATGGTATGCCGAGGTATACTGAAAACCGTCGCTCAATCCTGCGCGGCCCGGTCGAACCAGGCGTCGATGCGGCTCTTCAGCATGTCCCAGATCGCCGGCGCGCCGCGCCGCACCTTCACCCCGACGCGGGCGTCAAGCTGGGCGGCGGTGACGTTATATTCGGGCCATGTGCCGCCGCCCGACTCGAGGTTCGACATCACCGGCTGAACCCGGTCGATCGCCTTGGCGAAGATCGCGTCGTCGGTCTCGGCCGCCTCGAACTCATCCCAGAGGGCGCGAAAGGCTTCGGCCTGGTCGGGCGGCAGCAGGCCGAATATACGTTCGGCCGCGCGCGCCTCGGCCTCGGCCTGGGCTCCGGCATCATGGGCGCCGTGGATGGGCGTGTCGCCCGCGTCGATCTCGACGATGTCATGCAGCAATAGCATGCGGATCACGCGGTCAAGGGCGACGGGCCGCACCGCGTGTTCGGCCATCACGGCGGCATAAAGCATGATGTGCCAGCTATGCTCGGCGGAATTCTCCCGCCGAGATCCGTCGTTGAGGGTGGTGCCCCGCAAAACCGATTTCAGGCGGTCAGCCTCGTTGAGAAAGGCGAATTGCGCCGTGATACGATCGGCAGCACCCATTGGGTCAGTGATCGCCGCTACCGTCATCCGCATTCATGATCTTGCGCGACGACAGGTCGATCTTCTGGTGCGTCTTGCCGGCGCCCTTGGCGCGCTCTGCCTCGATGAACTTGCGGGCACGCGCGGCCGCCAGACGCACCCGAACTGCCGTCAAAAACGCCTCTTGCGTGGTGGTCGAGGTGTCGCCAAGCATCTTGGACACCCGGTCGATCAGGGTGGGATCGCCGAGGTCTTCGGCGGTTGCGATCGCATCGCGGGCCAGATCGTCGGCCAGGTCTTCGGTCACACCCATCTTAGCGCGACGTCTCTGTCAGGCGGCGGCGGACATAGTCCTTCACCGTTCCAATCATCGTATCCATGTAGGGATCTTCGAAGAAATGACCGGCACCCTCGACCACGTCATGGGTGATGGTGATCCCCTTCTGCTCGTGCAGCTTGTTGACAAGCCCGACCGTATCGGCCGGCGGCGCGACCCGGTCGGCCGAGCCGTTGATGACCAGCCCCGACGACGGGCAGGGGGCAAGAAAGCTGAAATCGTACATGTTGGCCGGCGGGCTGACCGAGATGAACCCGGTGATCTCGGGCCGGCGCATCAGAAGCTGCATGCCGATCCACGCGCCGAACGAGAACCCGGCGACCCAGCAATGCTTCGCATTGGTGTTCATCGACTGCAGGTAATCAAGCGCCGAGGCGGCATCCGAAAGCTCGCCGATGCCTTGATCATATTCGCCCTGGCTCCGGCCGACGCCACGGAAATTGAACCGCAGCACGGTAAAGCCCATCTGGTAGAACGCGTAATGCAGGTTGTAGACAACACGATTGTTCATCGTGCCGCCGAATTGCGGGTGCGGATGAAGGACGATCGCGATGGGGGCATCGCGGTCTTTTTGAGGGTGGTAGCGCCCCTCGAGGCGTCCTTCGGGGCCGGGAAAGATCACTTCTGGCATGGGAGTTCCTGATATCGCAGGTGCGGCGAGCCTATTCTTGACGAAAACTCTCAGACACCTTAGAAGGATTCTAAATTAGGCTGGAGCGATCCCCTGTCTCCACGGGACCGCCCGGCTCGGCTGTGACGGAGTTAATCAGCCGGACCCTTGGCGTCAATGGCATTGCGCCCGACGACCGACAGGCGGAATGGCGGGAGCAGAGCGATGAAGCTGAGCACGAAAGGCCGTTACGCGGTCGTTGCCCTTGTCGACCTGGCGTTGCAGCCGGCCGGCGATCTGGTGTCGTTGAGCGAGATTTCGCGGCGGCAGGACATCAGCCTTCCCTACCTTGAACAGCTGTTTGTCAAGTTGCGCCGCGCCGAACTGGTCGAGGCTGTGCGCGGCCCCGGCGGCGGCTATCGCCTTGCGCGCCCTGCTGCCGACATCCGCATCTGCGAAGTGTTGGGCGCCGTCGACGAGACGGTAAGCGCCATGCACAAGGGCGCTGGCGCCTCGGGCGGCGCCTCGGGCAGCCGGGCGCAATCGCTCAGCAACCGGCTGTGGGAGGGGCTGTCGGCCCATGTCTATGTCTTTCTGCACCAGGCACGCCTGTCGGACGTGGTGGCCAATTCGCTGGCGCCCTGTCCGGCTGTGCCGGCGCTCTTCGAGGTGGTGGACGAATGAGGGGCGTGGCGCATTGCACATGCCCCGGGGCGCTGCCCCGGACCCCGGAGTATTTCGGGCAAGATGAAGGGGCGGGGCGGTGAGCCGCGTCTATCTCGATCATGCGGCCACCGCGCCGTTGCGGGCCGAGGCGCGCGCGGCGATGGCGGCGGCGATGGACGTGGTCGGCAACCCCTCGAGCGTTCACGCCGAGGGGCGGGCCGCCAAGGCGCTGGTGGAACGCGCGCGCGCGCAGGTGGCCGAGGCGCTGGGCGCGGGCGAGGCGGACGTGATCTTCACCTCCGGCGCGACCGAGGCGGCAGCGCTGGCGCTGGCGGGGCGCGGGCTGCAGGGTTCTGCGATCGAGCATGATGCCGTGGCGGCCTGGATCGATGCCGTGCTGCCGGTTGATGCGCAGGGCCGTGTCACGGTCGCCGATCCGGCCCGCAGCACGCTGCAATGGGCCAATTCGGAGACCGGCGTGGTGCAGGACCTGCCCGACGGGCTGGCCGTCAGCGACCTGACGCAGGGTTTCGGCAAGCTGCCGTTCTCCTATGCCTGGGCGGGGGTGGAGCGCGTTTCCGTGTCCGCACACAAGATCGGCGGACCGAAGGGCGTGGGCGCGCTGGTGATCCCACGCGGGGCAGACCTGGCGGCGCAACTGAAGGGCGGCGGGCAGGAGATGGGCCGGCGTGCCGGCACCGAGAACATAATCGGTATCGCGGGTTTCGGCGCAGCCGCGCAGGCCGCACAGGCCGATCTGGCGGCCGGACGCTGGGATGAAGTGGCCCAATTGCGTGATCTTCTGGAAAACCTCCTTGAGGAGAACGCAAGGGAGACTATTTTTGTCGGGAAAGGGTCCAAGCGGTTGCCAAACGTCACCGCGCTGGTCACACCGGGCTGGAAGGGCGAGACGCAGGTGATGGCGATGGACTTGGCCGGTTTTGCCATTTCGGCAGGCTCGGCCTGTTCCAGCGGCAAGGTGAAGGCCAGCCGGGTATTGCAGGAGATGGGCCTGTCACAGGCGGATGCGGCCTCGGCCATCCGGGTGTCGCTGGGGCTGGAGACGACGCGCGACGAGGTGACGGCATTTGCCCAAGCCTGGCTGCGCAAACACGAGAACATGCGCGCCCGCGTGGCGTGAAGGAAAGGACGCGACAGATGGCGGATATCGAGGTCAAGGACGGTGTCGACGACGAAACCGTGGCGGCGGTCGCGCGGCTTTCGGGCAAGTACAAGTATGGCTGGAACACCGAGATCGAGACCGAATTCGCCCCGCTGGGCGTCAACCCCGACATCGTGCGGCTGATCTCGGCCAAGAACGAAGAGCCGGAGTGGATGACCGAATGGCGCCTCTCTGCCTTCGCGCGCTGGGAAAAGATGACCGAGCCGACATGGGCGATGGTCGATTACCCCCAGATCGACTTTCAAAGCATCTATTACTACGCTCGCCCGAAGAGCATGCTCGTCAAGCCCAAGAGCCTTGACGACGTCGATCCCAAGCTGCTGGCGACCTACAAGCGGCTGGGTATCCCACTGAAGGAACAGGCGATTCTGGCCGGGGTCGAGATGCCCGAGGAAGAGCGGCGCGTTGCGGTTGACGCGGTTTTTGACAGTGTCAGCGTCGGAACCACCTTCCGCGAGGAGCTGAAGAAGGCCGGGGTGATCTTCTGTTCGATTTCCGAGGCGATCCGCGAATACCCCGAGCTGGTCCGCAAGTATCTGGGGTCGGTCGTGCCGGCGACGGACAACTTCTATGCCACTCTCAACTCGGCCGTGTTCTCGGACGGCTCGTTTGTCTACGTGCCGCCCGGAGTGCGCTGCCCGATGGAACTGTCGACCTATTTCCGGATCAATGCCGAGAATACAGGCCAGTTCGAGCGGACGCTGATCATCGCCGACAAGGGCAGTTACGTCAGCTACCTTGAAGGCTGCACGGCTCCCAAGCGCGACACCGCGCAGCTGCACGCCGCGGTGGTCGAGATCATCCTCGAGGAAGATGCCGAGGTGAAATATTCGACCGTCCAGAACTGGTATCCCGGCGACGAAGAGGGCAAGGGCGGCATCTACAACTTCGTCACCAAGCGCGCCGATTGCCGCGGCGACCGGTCCAAGGTCAGCTGGACGCAGGTGGAAACCGGCTCTGCCATTACGTGGAAATACCCCTCGTGCATCCTGCGTGGCGACGACACCCAGGGCGAGTTCTATTCCATCGCCATTGCCAATAACATGCAGCAGGCCGATACCGGCACCAAGATGGTGCACCTTGGCAAGCGCACGAAAAGCCGGATCGTGTCCAAGGGGATTTCGGCCGGCAAGGCGCAGAACACCTATCGCGGGCTGGTCAGCATGCACCCCAAGGCCAAGGACAGCCGTAACTACACCCAGTGCGACAGCCTGCTGATCGGCGACAAGTGCGGCGCGCATACCGTGCCCTACATCGAGGTGCGCAACAACAGCAGCCGCGTGGAACACGAGGCCACGACCAGCAAGGTCGATGACGACCAGCTGTTCTACTGCCGCTCGCGTGGCATGGACGAGGAAGAGGCGGTGGCGCTGGTCGTCAACGGCTTCTGCCGCGAGGTGCTGCAGGAACTGCCGATGGAATTCGCGATGGAGGCCCAGCAACTGGTCGCCATCAGCCTGGAAGGTTCGGTCGGCTGACGTCGACCTTGAAGGAGAAGAAGATGCTGGAAATCAAGGGCCTGAAGGTCAAACTTGAAGAAGAAGACAAGCAGATCCTCAAGGGCGTCGACCTGACGGTCGAGACCGGCAAGGTGCATGCCATCATGGGCCCGAACGGTTCGGGCAAGTCCACGCTGTCTTACGTGCTTTCGGGCCGCGACGGATACGAGGTGACGGGCGGCACGGCGACGATGGACGGTGTGGACCTTCTGGCGCTGGAGCCCGAAGAGCGCGCGGCGGCGGGCCTGTTCCTCGCCTTCCAGTATCCGGTCGAGATACCGGGCGTCGGCAATATGACATTCCTGCGCACCGCGGTGAACGCGCAGCGCAAGGCGCGCGGCGAGGCCGAATTGTCGGCGGGCGATTTCCTGAAGGTCGTGCGCGAGCGGGCCAAGGCGCTGAAGATTGACGCCGACATGCTCAAGCGGCCGGTCAACGTGGGCTTTTCGGGCGGCGAGAAGAAGCGCAACGAGATCCTGCAAATGGCCATGCTCGAGCCAAGGATGTGCATCCTTGACGAGACCGACTCGGGCCTTGACGTGGACGCGATGAAGCTGGTGGCCGACGGCGTGAACGCGTTGCGCGCCGAAGGCCGATCCTTCCTTGTTATCACGCATTATCAACGGCTTCTGGACCATATCACGCCCGACGTTGTGCATATCATGGCTGACGGCCGGATCATTCGCACCGGCGGCCCGGACCTCGCGCTTGAGGTCGAGAAGAACGGCTATGCCGATATCCTTGCGGAGACTGCGTGATGGCCTTGGCGAAACGCACGACCGATCCGGCGCTCGCGGCGCTGGAGCTTCCCCAAGGCGGGGCTTGGGCAAGTGAGGCGCGGCAGGCCGCCCGCGCACGGCTGGCCGAGATGGGCCTGCCCGGGCGGCGCGATGAGTACTGGCGTTACACGGATCCAACGACACTAATCTCGACCGATCCCACGCCAGCGAAGGTTGGCGAGGCCGACGACATTTTTGCCGGGACCAATGCGCTCCGACTGGTTTTCGTCGATGGCGTCTTTGATGCAGACGCATCGGACGGTCTGGATGAAAGTGGCGTGGAAATCCTGCAGTTGGCCGATGTCACTGCGAAAGATATCCATTGGGTCAAGGAGTTCTACGGCGTTCTTGAAGCGGCGGGGCAAGTGCCTGTGGCCCGCCCGCTGGCCGCGCTTAATACCGCCACGGCTACCCAAGGCGCCGTGATCCGGGCGACTGGCAAGGTAAGCCGTCCCGTTCACCTGATCTACCTCCGCCGCGATGAGACAGCCGAGGCGGTGATGCACCATGTCGTGCGAATCGAACCCGGCGCGGATCTGACGCTGCTGGAATCCGGCGCAGGCGCGGCGCGGCTGTCCACCGTGATGGAGGTGGACGTTGCCGAAGGTGCTGCGTTTCACCATGTCCGCCTGCAGGGGCGCGACCATGAACGTCGGGCTGCAACCCATTGTTTTGCAAGGGTCGCCGCCGATGCGCGGTTCAAGTCCTTCACGCTGACGCTGAACGGCGCGATGACCCGCAATGAAACCGTGCTGACGCTGAAGGGCGATGGCGGCGTGGCCCATGTGGCGGGCGCTGTCGTCGGCGACGGCGACGATTTCCATCAGGACGATACCGTTTTCGTCACGCATGACGCGGTGGGTTGCGAAAGCAGGCAAGTCTTCAAAAAGGTGCTGCGCAACGGCGCGACGGGCGTGTTTCAGGGCAAGATCCTGGTGAAACCCGGCGCGCAGAAGACTGACGGCTACCAGATCAGCCAATCCTTGCTGCTCGATGACGACAGCCGCTTTCTCGCCAAGCCCGAACTGGAGATCTACGCCGATGACGTGGCCTGTTCGCACGGTTCCACCTCGGGCGCGATCGACGATACGGCGCTGTTCTACCTGCGCTCGCGCGGGGTGCCGGAACGCACGGCAACCATGCTTCTGACATTGGCCTTCCTCGCCGAATCCCTTGCCGAAATCGATGATCCCGCCCTTGCGGAGGAGTTGCGCGACCGGCTGGAAGGCTGGCTGGCAAGGCATCACTGATGGCGGTGACGGCAGATATCGTGCGCAGTTGGCGCACTCCGCGCGCGGTCATGCGCGACCTGCTGGCGATGGGCCGGCGTGAAGACCGGGCCATTGCCTACGTGATGTTCGCCTGCGGGCTGGTTTTTGTCGCGCAGATCCCCCGCCTTTTGCGCATTTCGGCGGCCGGTCAGGGTGCCACCGACGGTTCGGCTGACTTCGACATGCTGATGGGAACCACGCTTTTCGTCTGGCTGTTCCTGATGCCGCTGGTGTTTTACGGCATCGCCGCTCTCAGCCACCTGATTGCCCGCCTGTTCGGCGGCAAGGGCAGCTGGTTTGGCGCGCGGTTGGCGTTGTTCTGGGCCCTGCTGTCCTGTGCGCCGCTGCTGTTGGTGCAGGGGCTGGCCGTTGGTCTGGCCGGGCCGCAGGCGGTGGTCACGCAGGTCGTGGGTGCGGCGTGGCTGGTACTGTTCCTCGTAATCTGGGGCATGTCGCTGCGCGAAGCCGAGGCGCCCGTCGATGCTGGGTGACATTCGCGGTGCGCTGATCCTCGTGGCCGACACGCTGCGCGACCCGACGGCGGTTGCCGGGCGGATCGTGGCGCGACCGGCCTCGCGCGGCACATTGTGGTCGGCGCTGGCGCTGGTCGTTGTGCTTAGCGTTCTGCTGGTCTGGGTGACCCAGGGCCCGATGGCGATTGTCCTGCCGGAAGGCACGATTGATGTCTCGCCTTTCACCTACGCGCTGATCCTTGGCGGGATCCTCGTCACGATGATCTTTGCCGTCAATTTCACCGGCCGCATGGTGGGCGGAACGGGTGGTTTCGGCGCCACGATCGCGCTTGTCGCCTGGCTTGAGGCGGTGGCGATGGTGGTGCGGCTGATGATCACACTGGTCAGCTATCTCAGCCTTCCAGTGGCCGAGATCCTGTCGATCCTTGGGTTGATCGCGCTGCTGCGCTGCCTCTTGGCATTCGTGAACGTCCTGCATGGTTTCGCAAGTATGTGGAAGGCGTTCGGGGTGCTGGTACTGGCCTTTTTCGGCATGGGGCTGGGCCTGACGATTTTGCTGGCCCTGATTGGCGTCGGGGCCGGAGGAGCAATGCCATGAGCTATGATGTCGAAGCCGTGCGCCGCGATTTCCCGATTCTGGCACGTGAGGTGAATGGCAAGCCGCTGGTCTATCTCGACAACGGCGCGTCGGCGCAGAAACCGCGCGCGGTGATCGACGCGGTGACGCAGGCCTATTCGATGGAATATGCCAATGTTCACAGGGGCCTGCATTACCTGTCCAATCTGGCAACGGATAAATACGAGGCGGTGCGCGGCAAGGTTGCACGGTTCCTCAACGCGGCTTCTGAAGACGAGATCATCCTCAATTCCGGCTCGACCGAGGGGATCAACATGGTCTCTTACGCCTGGGCGGCGCCGCGGCTACAGCCGGGCGACGAGATCGTGCTGTCGATCATGGAGCATCATGCCAACATCGTGCCGTGGCATTTCCTGCGAGAGCGGCAGGGCGTGGTGCTGAAGTGGGTCGATTGCGATGCCAATGGCGATCTGGACCCGCAGGCGGTGATCGACGCGATCGGGCCGCGCACGCGGTTGGTTGCAATTACCCATATCTCCAACGTGTTGGGAACCGTTGTTGATGTAACGGCAATCACCGAAGCTGCCCATGCGCGAGGTGTGCCTGTGCTTGTCGACGGCAGCCAGGGCGCCGTGCACATGCCTGTCGACGTGCAGGATATCGGCTGTGATTTCTACGCGGTGACGGGGCACAAGCTTTATGGTCCGTCCGGCTCGGGTGCGATCTATGTCCGTGCCGACCGACAGGCCGAGATGCGGCCCTTCATCGGTGGCGGCGACATGATCCGCGACGTGACGCGCGACACCGTGACATGGGCAGTCCCGCCTCTGAAATTCGAAGCCGGGACACCGGGGATCGTGCAGACAATCGGCCTTGGCGTCGCGCTCGACTACATGACTGGACTTGGCATGGAGGCCATCGCCGCCCATGAGCGAGACTTGCGCGACTATGCCAGATCCCGGCTGGAGGGGTTGAACTGGCTGAACCTGCAAGGAAAATCAAAGGAAAAGGCGGCGATCTTCAGCTTCACGATGGCGGGCGCTGCCCATGCCCACGACATCTCGACGATCCTCGACAAGAAGGGTGTTGCCGTGCGCGCCGGCACGCATTGCGCGATGCCTTTGATGGCGCATATGGGCGTGGGCGCGACGTGCCGCGCGTCATTCGGCCTCTACAACACGACTGCCGAGGTTGATGCGCTGGTCGATGCGCTGGAACTGGCACATGATCTGCTAGGGTAGCTCGGACGCGATCTTGCCATACTCGGTCACCATGTCGGGCAGGCCGGGAAAATGCATCGAGGTCTGCAGGCTGTCGCCGGCGCAGCTATAGGCCATGCTGATGGTCCCGGCGCCCGGCTTTGACACCGGCATCGTGTGGCTCCCGGCGTCGGTGGTGACGCGGACCTGACCTGTCAGTCCACCACTGTCCTGGCAGATGTTCAGCGTTCCTTCCGCGGCCGACCATCGTCCTGTGGCAACGGTGGTTGCCCCGGCGCCATGCGAGGTGAAGCGATCATCGGCCATGTCCAGCGTGCCGCTGACAGGCTCGGTCCCATAGGCGCCCGAGCTGAGATAGGTGACGATGCGCGGTCCTTCGGTCGCGTGGGTGATCGGCAAGCCCTGCGATTTCATCCATTCCACCGGCCCGCCGCCGGTCATCTGCCAAGTGCCCACAAGGCAGGCGTCAACGGCATCGCTGCCGGCACAAGGCTGGCAGGTGCGGCGCTGTTCGATGCGCACGGAGATATCCATTTTGGCGTCGCCTGTCTGGAAGGCGACCATGTCATAGCTTGATCCCGCCCCTGCACGCGTGTCGATCTCGTCCGGCCAGTCGCCCCAATCCGACGAAAACGCCTGCGTGACCGAGACCAGCGCCTGCCCCGGCGACACCGTGTTGCCCCATGTCCCGCAATCGTATTCGACCGCGCGCAATTCCAGCGTGAACGGCCCGGCGCTGACGTGGTGGGTCTGGGTGCGGGTGACGTTTATCGTGTCCGACATTGCCGGTGACAGGGTTACGGCATCTCCCCAAGGCTGGGTGATGTTGGCGCCGGCATAGGCGCGCGAGAAGTCGCGCCAGTCGTCCTGCGACAATGCGGCCCGCATCGCCGCGCGTTGTGCTGCCACGCTGCCACTTTCGGCCATCTGGTTGAGGAAGGGGATCAGCGCAGAGGGGGCTCGCGTGGTCATCAGCCAGTCGAAAAACACCACCGCCTCGTGCGCCATCGCGTAAAGCGGGGTATGGGCGCTGACCTTGTCGTCGAAGGCGGCGCCACGGTCCGTCGCGGGGCCGCTGTCGTCGACCGCAAGCGAGGCGAACCATTCTGCCGACCCCTCGATCCACCACGCCGCGCTGTCGTCGTAGCCGTTCATCTTGGCCTGGCTGAAGCTGGCATATTGCACGCAGTGAAAAATCTCGTGCGCCGTGGTCACCGCCATGTCGCGTTCTGCGCTGGCCCCAACCAGCGAATACAGCGTGATCAGGCACTCGCCCGGCCGTCCGCCTGTCCGGTCGCGTCGTCCGTCGGTTTCGGCCAGAACCTCGGGGCCGTCAAAGCTGTGGGTATCATCAAGCAGGAGGATCGTGACGTCGTCGATCCTGTAGGTGCCAAGCTGGCCAAGCGCGCTGATTGCGGCCCTCACGCCCCGCTCGACCCCGGCCTCGATCCCGGGCGTGACGGCCCAGTTGGCGGCGGCGTCGGAAATGCCACGGATCACCCGTGGCCCCTCGGGTGACGTATAGTTTTCGCGGAACAACTCGACACAGGCGATATCAGCGGCTGAGGCAGCATCGGGGAACTGGGCCATGTAGGCAGGGCTGTCGCAATCACCCGTTTCGGCCTGCGCGGGGACGGCGCCCAGCACCAGAAGGCAAAGGACAAGCGCAACAAGCGGACGCATCGGGCAGGCACCTCCCTCAAACAGCGAGAGCTTTGCCCAGTGTCCCCTCAGTCACCGGCGCGCGTCAACCCGAAGCCGTGGCCGCATGTTTGACCGTTGCGGCGCCCCGGTGTTGTTGCTATGAGCGCCGAAGGCACCCATAGCTCAGCTGGATAGAGCGCTGCCCTCCGAAGGCAGAGGCCAGAGGTTCGAATCCTCTTGGGTGCGCCAAGTTCCCGTTAATCAGGCATCCACCGTCCGCGCGCCGTTGGCCGTCGTGGCCCAGCGCCAGCCGACCATGCCCGCCGCCATGGCGCCTGCGAAGATCACCGCGCCTTGTCCGCCGAAGCCGAGAACAGCCAGCGCCGGGCCGGGGCAGAGGCCGACAAGCGCCCAACCGACCCCGAACAGGGCCGAGCCGCCCAGCAATTTCGCGTCGATCACCTGCGGCGGCAGGGCAGGGATGGCATCGCCCAGCAGGGCGTGCTTGCGCCGGGCCGCGATCCGCCATGCGATGAACATCGGAATGATCGCGCCGCCCAGCACGAAGGCCAACGTTGGGTCCCATGCGCCGAAAAGGTCCAGCCAGCCCTGGACACGGGCGGTATCGGTCATGCCGGAAATCAAAAGGCCAAGGCCAAAAAAGCCGCCTGCGAAGGCCGAAAACAGAATGCGCATCAGATGATCCCCAGAACGTGGCGGCCTACCGCCATGGTGATGAAACCGGCCAGAAGATAGGCCAGCGTGGCCACGATTCCGCGTATCGACAGCCGGGCGATGCCGACGACGCCATGCCCGCTCGTACAGCCGTTGGCCATCCGGGTGCCCACTCCCACCAGTAGCCCCGCAATTGCCAGCAAGGTGACATTGCCGGTCAGGTGCATGGGTGCGTCATGGCCGAGCGCCACCAGCAGGGCCGGCACACCGATCAGGCCGGCCAGAAACGCGGTGCGCTCGCCGGGGTTGTCCTGGCCGGAGCCGTCAATCAACCCGCCAAGAATACCGCTTGCCCCCATGATCCGGCCGTTGATCAGCAGGAACGACGCGGCCGCAAGGCCGATCATAAGGCCGCCCAACGCGCCAATGGCCCATGCAGTTGGTATAAGTCCGATCAACATCGCGCGTGCTTCCTTTCGTCCGGGTCGGGAAAATCGGGGCCGGCCCTTTGCCTGATCGAGATGCGCCTGACGCATGGTTATTTCAATATATTCAGATAATTAAGGCCAATATTTCGACTGTCCGGTTCTGGCCAGAACGCCTGTTCGCCCGATCGCCCGATGGCAGATCAATGTCGTGCTGTCGACGCGAATACCGGAACAGACGTTCCTTGAAGTGACCCTCTAGCGCGCCGGATCGGAACAGATGTTCCAGGCCCGCCACGTCGAATCGGTAGCGGCGCGCGGTTGCAATGGTCACTCTGCGCTGCTGGCCGTTGCGCCCGGCGGGGTGCGGCTGTAGGCGAACGAGGCGTGGAGCGTGGAACGTGGTGATGACCCGAAAAGTGGCATGGATGGCGGTGAAAGGGTGGGGCGGACTACTGGCCCTCTCGGTCATCGCAACTGTCCTGCTGGAGCTGGCGCACCTGCCGGCCGCGCTGCTACTGGGCCCGATGGCCGCGGCCGTGCTGATGGCGGTGCGCGGTGCCGGACTGCAGATGCCGGGCAGGGTGATGACGATGGCGCAGGGCCTTGTCGGGCTGATGATCGCGGGCATCCTGCCACCCAGCCTGATCCCCGAGATCGCCGCGCGCTGGCAAGTCGTGGGGGCTGGCACGCTCTCGACGCTGGTTATCGCGGCGCTGCTTGGCTGGCTGTTGACGCGGTCAGGCCTGCTGCCGGGCACGACGGCGATCTGGGGCTCTGCCCCCGGTGCCGCCTCGGTGATGACACTGCTCAGTCAGGATTACGGCGCCGACATTCGTCTGGTGGCTTTCATGCAATACCTGCGGGTGGCTTGCGTCGCACTTGCGGCTGCCCTTGTCGCGCGGGCCTTCGGCGCGCATGGCCATGCCGCCGACCCGGTCATCTGGTTCCAGGCGATGCCGCCGCTGGGCATCGCGCTGACAGTGGCGCTGGCGGCGCTCTTTTCCTTCGGGGGCCAGGCGCTGAAACTGCCGGGTGGGCCGTTCCTGACGCCGATGCTGGGGGGCATCGCGCTCAGCTGGTCGGGCGCGGTCACGCTGATGTTGCCGCCTTGGCTGCTGGCGCTGGCCTATTGCGGCATCGGCTGGGCGATCGGGCTGCGCTTTACCCCGGCGATCCTGGCCCATGCCGCGCGGGTCTTTCCCCGCGTCCTCGGGGCGATCCTGACGTTGATTGCGGCCTGCGGCGGCGCGGCGGCGGTGCTGGTGGTGGTGGCGGATGTCGATCCGCTGACGGCCTACCTTGCCACAAGCCCCGGTGGCGCGGATTCGGTCGCCATCCTGTCGGCCTCGACCCATGTCGATGTGCCTTTCGTGATGTCGATGCAGATGGCGCGCTTTTTGCTGGTGCTGCTCACAGGTCCGGCTGTGGCGCGCGCTCTGTCGGGGCGTCAGGCGCGGGCGGGCTGAGCATCTGGCGGACCAGCGCGATCTGACGATCCGTCATGGTCAGCCTTTCATCGGCGCTCATCTCATCCCAGTGGACGACGAACCAGCGGTCCATCGCTTCGCCCACGGCCATTGTCATGTCGACCAGCAGATCAAGTGGCAGATCGCTGCGCACGACGCCCAGCGACTGGCCACGCTGGATCAATGCGCTGACCCACAGCCGCGCGGCCTGAAAGGTGCGGGCGGTCGGGTCGTGCCCCTTCTCTCGCCCGCGCAGACGGTAGAACAGCCGCCCGACCTTGACGAACCACGCATTGCGCCCGCTGACCACGACAAAGCGATGCGCCAGGGCCGTCAGTTCGGGCCAGAAGCTTGCCGCGGAAAGGCGCGCGGGGTCAAAACCGCCGACCTCGCGCAGGATCAGCCCCATCGCGCGTTCGATCAGCGTGGTAAAGAGGTCGGCCTTGTCGTCGAAGTAGTAATAGAGCGAGCTTTTGCTCATTCCCGCGCGGTCGAGGATGCGGTTGAGCGAGGCGGCGTCATAACCATGCGCCGCGAATTCCTCGGCCGCATTGCTGAACAGAAGCTCCTGCCGGTCAGGATCGAGATTATCGAGGCGCTTGCGAGTCATAGGGTTGACTATAGCGCCTTCGAAAGATTAGACCAGTGGTATGGACCGGGTGGTCCAAAAAGTCTTTTGCCTATGCTGTTGGCCGGTTTGGCCGCGGCGTTGAACGGAGGCCGCCATGCCCGAGACCGTCTTGCCAGACAGGCTGCGCCGCGCGCTGCTGATGCTGCCGCTGGCCGTGGTCCTTGGTGCCGGGCCCGTGCTGGCCGCACCAGACGCCACAGCTCTGCTGCGCGCGGCCTTCAACAACTGGCGGGCCACCAGTTCGGCCACCACGATGACGATGACCATTCACCGCCCCGACTGGGAGCGGCATTCAACCATGCAAAGCTGGACCCAAGGCACCGACAAGGCGCTTGTCCGTTTCACTGATCCACCGGGT
Source organism: Limimaricola sp. (assembly GCF_016125575.1). Lineage (GTDB taxonomy): Bacteria > Pseudomonadota > Alphaproteobacteria > Rhodobacterales > Rhodobacteraceae > WGLM01. The sequence goes on along the minus strand of NZ_WGLM01000005.1, from coordinate 375,875 downwards.
GATGCGGGCAATGCGACGCTGAAGATCGGCAATGACACATGGGTATTCAACCCCAAGCTCAATCAGGTCATCAAACTGCCCGCTTCGATGCTTGCGCAAAGCTGGATGGGATCCGATTTCTCGTATGACGATCTGGCCAAGTCCGACGATGTGCTGACGCTTTACACCCATCGCATCATCGGCACGGGGCAGAGCGGCGGCCATACCGTCTATACTGTCGAGGCGGTGCCCAAGCCCGGCGCGCCCGTCGTCTGGGGCAAGCTGACCGCGCAGGTGCGCGATGACGGTGTCTTTCTTGGTGAAACCTACTTTGATCAGGGCATGCAGCCGGTGCGCACGATGACGGTCGATCGGTTGAGCCAGATGGGCGGGCGCATCTACCCGGCCGTCCTGACAATGCGCCCGGTCAGCCCGGCGGGCCAGTGGACGCGGGTGGAAACCACGCAGGCCAGTTTCGACATCAGCCTGCCCGCCTACACCTTCACGCGCTCCAACCTCCAGAATCCCCGCAACTAGACCATGCTGGCGGTGATGGCATGGCGGAACCTCTGGCGGCGACCGGTGCGCACCGGTCTCAGCCTGATCAGCATGGTACTGACCACGATGCTGCTGGTGTTCATGCTGTCGTTTCAGCTGGGCATCTATGACACGATGAAGGGCAACGCACTGCGTCTGCTGGATGGTTTCGCGCAGATCCAGCCGCCGGGCTATCTGGCCGATCCCGACATTCGCAAGACGATAGCAGCGCCGGGCGATCTGGCCGCGGCGGCGCGCAAGGTGCCCGGCGTGACCGCCGCCGCGCCGCGTGCTTCGACCTACGTGATCCTGTCGAACGGCGAGCTCAGCTATGGCGGGGCGGTCATTGGCGTGGATCCGACAGCCGAGGTGCAGGTTTCGCGGTTGCAGGCGACAGTGCACCACGGTCGTTATCTTGCCGCCTCCGACAGCGATGCGATCGTGCTGGGTGACGTATTGGCGCGCAATCTCAAGCTATCGCTGGGCGACCGTGTCACGTTGCTGGGGTCAAGCGCAGATGGCGGCATTGCGGCCGACAGCCTGCGCATCGTCGGTCTCTTTCACACCGGCATGGCCGAGATCGACCGGCAGGTGGCCGAAATGCCGCTGGCGCGGTTTCAAGAGAGTTTTGGGCTTGGTGACGCGGCCAACGTGATCGCGCTCTCTGGGCCGTCGCTGGGCGCGGTGCAGCGCGCGCAGCCCGCCTTGACGCAGCTTGCGCAATCCCAAGGGCTTGTTCTGCGCGACTGGGCAGCGCTGGAGCCTGCGCTGCAACAGGGCATCACGCTCGATTTCGCAACGGCGCTGTTCTGGTACGCGACGTTGGTGATCGTCGTGGTCTTCATCATCCTCAACACGCTGCTGATGTCGGTGCTGGAGCGGACGCGCGAATTCGGGATGCTGCTGGCGCTGGGTATGCGGCCGATGCAGATCGGCCGGCTGGTCTGGATGGAGCTGTTGATGCTGTCCGTCATGGGCAATGGCATCGGCGCGGGGCTGGGGGCGGCGCTGGCGGCGTGGTTGCAGGTGCGGGGCATCGTGTTTCCGGGCTTCGAGGGGGCGCTTGCCCTCTGGGGTCTGCCGCCGCGGCTTTATCCCACGCTCAGCTGGACCAGTGCGCTTAGCCCGCCTGCGGTGATGGTGGCCTGTATCGCCCTGGCCGGGACGGGTGTGTTCCTGCGTCTGCGCCGGCTGGAGCCGGTTCCGGCGATGAGGGCGGCATGAACGCGGCCTGGTCTTTGCTGATGGCGCTGGCCTGGCGCAACCTGTGGCGCAATCCGCGCCGGGCGGCGATCACCGCGATCGTCGTGGCGGCGGGCCTGTTCTCGGTCCTGACGCTGGACGCGATGATGCAGGCCTGGGCGCAGTCGAGCCGTGACGCCACGCTGGAGCTTCTGACCGGCAGCGGCCAGATCCACGCGCAGGGCTGGCTGGACGATCCGGTGCTGGATCACAGGATGCCCGCACCTTCGCCCGAATTGAGCGCCACGCTGAATGCCGCGCCGATTGGCGGCTGGGCGTCACGGGTGACGGTGCCGGCGGTGATCCAGAGCGAATACAAGACTTTGCCGCTGTCGCTGATGGGCGTCGATCCCGCCAGCGAGGCACGCATCTCGACCATCCCCGACATGGTGGTCGAGGGGAGTTACCTGACCGGACCCGATGATGGCGAGATCGTGCTGGGGCGGCATCTGCTGGAGCGGTTGCGCACGCAGCTTGGCCGCCGGGTGATCGTGATGGCACAGGCCGCCGATGGCACGCTGGCGCAGCGCGGCTTTGTCGTGGCGGGGGTTTTTGCCGGCAACACGGCGATCGAGGACGGGTATGCGTTCACCGGGCAACGCACCGTGCAGCAGATGTTGGGCATCGGCAGCGACATTTCAGAGATCGCGTTTCGCGTGCCCGACAATGGCCAACTGGGCGCAGCGGTGACGTCGTTGAAGGCCGCGGCGCCGGAGCTTGACGTGAAGCCATGGACGGCGCTTTCGCCGATGGCCGCGGCGATGGACAGCGCGATGGGCAGTTATGTCTGGATCTGGCTGGGCATCGTCTTTGTCCTGATGGCGATTGGCATCGTCAACACGCAGCTGATGGCGGTGTTCGAGAGGGTCCGCGAATTTGGCCTGCTGATGGCCCTTGGGATGAAGCCACGGCTGATCCTCGCGCTTGTTTGCGTCGAATCCGCGCTGTTGGTGGGGCTGGGCGTCGCAGTGGGGTTCGTTGCCTCGGCCGCGCTGACATGGGGCCTTTCCGGCGGCGTCGATCTCGGTGGGCTGGCGCAAGGGGCAGAGTATTTTGGCGGCTCGCGAATGCTCTACCCGCATTTTGACATGGCGCTGTCGCTACGCGAGGCGGCACTGATCTGGGCCCTTGGCGTGCTTGTAGCGCTTTGGCCGGCCGCGCGCGCGGCGCGCGCCAATCCCGTGGAGGCGATGAGCCATGAAACCTGATACCCAAGTGTCCCCCATCGTGCGCTGCCGCGGTGTGACAAAGGTCTATCGCGTGGGTGCTGTAGACGTGCCGGCGCTCAGCGGTATCGATCTTGACCTCGCACCGGGTGATTTCGCGACGCTGGCCGGGCCGTCCGGGTCAGGCAAGACGACCCTTCTGAACATGATCGGCGGACTGGACCGGCCGACATCCGGCACGGTGGAGATCGACGGTCAGGAGGTGACCGCGCTGTCGTCGGGCGCGCGGGCAGCACTGCGATTGCACAGGATCGGTTTCGTATTTCAGGCCTACAACCTTGTCCCCGTCCTTTCGGCGCTGGAGAACGTGGCGCTGACCCTGCAGCTTCTGGGCGTCGGTCCGGCCGAACGGGCCGAACGCGCGCGCGTCGCGCTGGATGAGGTTGGCATCGGCGCGTTGGCCGACCGGCGGCCCGCCTACCTGTCAGGCGGGCAACAACAGCGCGTGGCGGTGGCGCGCGCGCTGGTGACGCGCCCGGTCATCGTTCTGGCCGACGAGCCGACGGCGAACCTCGACAGCACGAATGCCGATGGCCTGATCGGGCTGATGTCGGACCTCAACCGCGCATCGGGCACGACCTTCCTGATCAGCAGCCATGATGCAAGGGTGATCGACAGGTCTCGGCGGCATATCGAGGTGGTTGATGGAAAGGTGGTGTCGGATGACCGTCGGTAATGGCGCAAGGCCGTGGGTGCACAAGGCGGCCGCAGCGCTGGCCATTCTCGGCCTGGCCGGGTCTGCGGCAGCCGATGGGCTGCATGGCCGTCTGGCCGTCACCGGCAGCGGTGCATGGACGCCCGCCGACAGTTACGACACGGCGCTTGGCTGGCCCGCCAGCGGCGCTCTGACGACCGACCTGCGCCTGCAATGGCAGGCGGCACAGGGCCCGTGGACGGTCGATCTGCACTATCACCTGACCGCCGAGACGGGCAGTGCGGTGGAACTGGCCCGCGCGCGCGGCGCAACCGCAGTGCCACCCGCCACTTATTTTGACCTTTCCACCACGCTGACCGATTCAGGCCGCACCCGGGCGATGCAGCAGATCGACCGGCTGTCACTGAGCTATGCCAGCGGCCCGTTGGTGGTGAAGCTGGGGCGGCAAGCATTGACCTGGGGCGCGGGGCAGGTGTTTCACCCGATGGACCTCGTCGATCCCTTTGCGCCCGAGGCCACGGATACCGAATACAAACCCGGCGTGGACATGGCCTACCTGCAATGGCTGCTGCCCGACGGATCGGACCTGCAGGCGGTCTGGGTGCCGCGCCCCGAAGTAACGGGCGGCCCGGTCAGCCCGGATGCCAGCACGGTCGCCTTGCATTACCGCCGCGATTTCGGCGCGCTGGGCACAACCGTTCTGCTTGGCCGCGATCACGGCGATACGACTTTGGGCCTTGGGCTGTCGGGCAGCCTCGGTGGCGCGGCATGGAACATGGAAGTCGTCCCGACATGGGCCGATGACGGCACCCGCTGGACCTCGGCGCTGGCAAATATCAGCACCGCGACAACATTGGCGGGCCGGAATGCCACCGTCTTTGCCGAGCTTTATCTGAACGGCTTTGGCGCAACGACCAACGGCACCGCGCTTGATATGTTGCCGCCGGCGCTGGCTGCGCGGCTGGCGCGGGGACAATTATATGCCACGTCGCGCCATTACCTGGCTGCGGGCATGACGCTGGAATGGACGCCGCTGGTCACGCTCTCGCCCGGGCTGGTGCTGAACCTTGATGATGGCAGCGCGCTTTTCGCGCCCAGCCTGCACTGGTCGCTAAGCGATATCACCGCGCTGGATATCTCTGCCTCGGTGCCGACAGGGCGGACCGGGACGGAGTTCGGCGGTTTGCCGTTGACGACGGGGGCCACGACATATGCCGTGCCGCCGAAATCAGTCGACCTGCGCTTTACGTGGCATTTCTGATCAGTCGGCCCGTGCTGCCGTTACCTCGACCTCGACCAGAAATTCTGGCCGGGTAAAGCCCGAGACGATGACCAGCGTCGAGGCGGGCAGGCGGGTGACAGTGGCAAGCCATGCATCGCGGGCCGCCATGTAGCCCGCCATATGTGCCCGGTCGGTGACGAAGGCGTTGATCCGCACAACATCTTCCGGCCCCATCCCGCCCTCTGCCAGAACTGCGGCACAAGCCGCGAAGCACTGCCGCGCCTGCGCTTCCGCGCCTTCGGGCACACTTTCATCAGCACCGATGCCAAGCTGGCCCGAGGTCATGATCCATCGCGCACCGGCCGGCACCATGACGCCATGGGCATAGCGGGCGAAAGGGCGACGGATGCTGGCGGGAAAGAGGGCGGTCAGCATGGGCGTATCCTGCAAAACTTCGGGGTCTTGCCGCAACCTGACGCACAGCGACCGGACCGGCAATGACCTCGGCCATATCCGGCAAGCGTCGCCCGCCCAAATATGCGGCACCGGCCAAAAGGATGATACCGAAATGGTCAGTCCGGCGCCGCTTGCCGAAGAATGCGGCACTGTTTCCGTTAACAGGGCATGATCGGCGATTACCATGACCTCACAGAATCACCGGAGGTATTCCATGTCTGCTCACTTCAAGGCCCGCACCGCGCTTGCGGCATTGCTGGCGAGTGTCGCCCTGACCGGCGGCGCGATGGCCGAAAATATCAAGTTGTCCTATGGCACCAACTGGGTCGCTCAGGCCGAACACGGCGGCTTTTACCAGGCGGTGGCCGATGGCACCTATGCCGCCTGCGGCCTCGACGTCACGATCGTGCCCGGCGGGCCCAGCGTGAACAACCAGGCCCAGATGCTGGCTGGCAAGATCGATTTCTACATGGGCGGCGTGCTTGATGCCTTTGATGCGGTCGACCAGGGGCTGCCGCTGATCGACGTGGCCGCGTTGTTCCAGAAGGAACCGCAGGTGATCCTGACCCATCCGGGCAGGGTCAAGGATTTCAACGGCCTGAAGGACCTGACCCTCTTCATCTCGGATGGCGGCTATGCCGGCTATTACCAGTGGATGATGAAGGCGCTGGGCTTCACGCCCGAACAGCGCAAGGTCTATACCTTCAACGCCGCGCCGTTCATTGCCGACGAGAATTCGGGCATGCAGGGCTATGTCACCTCCGAGCCCTACGCGGTGGAAAAGGAAGCGGGCTGGAAGCCTGATGTCTACCTGATCGCCGATGCAGGCTATTCCGGCTATTCGACGATGATCCAGACGCTGACCAGCACCGTCACCGACCGCCCCGACGTGGTCAAATGCTTCGTCGATGGCTCGATCAAGGGGTGGTACAACTACCTTTACGGCGACAACACGGCCGCCAACGACCTGATCAAGAAAGACAATCCCGACATGACCGATGACCAGATCGCCTATTCGATCGCGGCGATGAAGCAATATGGCATCGTCGACTCGGGCGACTCTCTGACGATGGGGATCGGCGCGATGACGGATGCGCGGATGCAGGACTTCTACCAGAAGATGGTCGACTCGGGCGTGATCAAGGCCGGCATCGACATCTCGAAGGCCTACACGCTGCAATTCGTCGATCAGAAGGTTGGGATGGACCTGAAGAACTGATCCGGACAGGATCTTTGGGGGCGCGCGCGGCCTTGCAGGCGCGCGTCCCCGTCTTTCGCTGAAACACGGACGTTCCCGCCTGATGACCGACATACACCGCGATATCAAACCACTGGGCGAACGCCCGCGAATTCTTCAGATGCAGGAGGTGGACAAGACCTTCAACGGCAATGTCGCGGCTTTGCGCCGCATGTCACTGACCGTCAACGAAGGCGACCTGATCTCGCTTCTGGGGCCGTCGGGTTGCGGCAAGTCCACGGCGCTGCGGTTGATCGCCGGCTTGATGCGGCCCACCAGGGGCCGGATCGTCTGGGATGGTGGGCAAAGCGCGGACGACCTTGGCGTGGTGTTTCAGGAACCCACGCTGATGCCATGGGCCACGGTCATTCAGAACGTCTACCTGCCATTCCGGCTGCGCGGGCAATCGCTGGCGTCGGTGCGCGACCGGATCGGTGAGGTGCTTCACCTCGTCGGCCTCGACAAGTTCGTCGAGTCCTATCCGCGCGAATTGTCGGGCGGCATGAAGATGCGCGTCTCGATCGCCCGCGCACTGGTGACCAACCCGCGGTTGATCCTGATGGATGAGCCCTTTGCCGCGCTGGACGAGATCACGCGGCAAAAATTGAACAACGACCTGCTATCGCTGAAGGCGGCGACAGGCTGCACGGTGATCTTCGTGACTCACTCGGTCTTTGAATCGGTGTTCCTGTCGGACCGCATCCTTGTGATGGCGCCGCGCCCGGGCCGGGTGATCAGCGAGATCACCGTCGATCAGCCATATCCGCGCGACAGCGCTTTCCGCACATCGCCCGAATATGCCGCGATTGCGCGGCGCACGTCTGACACGCTGATGGCGGCGATGGGCAATACCGAGATGGAGGCCGAGACATGAGCATTGCCGAGGATGGGACAAGCGGGCTGAAACCCGCGGTGAACGAACCCGAAAGCGCGCTCTACGATGCGGAAGAGGCCCGTTACGCCCGCGCGCGACGGATCGAGGCGGTGGCGAAATGGGCGCTGCCGATCATCGTGATGACGCTGGCAATCTGGGGTTGGGACCGGCTGGTCGTCATCAACAACATCCCCAAGTACATCCTGCCCTCGCCCGGCCTTGTTGTGGAAACGCTGATCAAGGATTGGGGCATTCTTTACCCCTCCATGCTGGTGACGCTGAAGATCACCCTTACCGCGCTGGCGGTGGCGGTGGTGGGCGGTGTCCTGCTGGCGGTCCTCTTCACGCAAAGCAAGTTCGCCGAGATGTCGTTCTTTCCCTTCGCCGTCATCATGCAGGTGACGCCGATTGTCTCGGTCGCGCCGCTGATCTTTATCTATGTCACCAACGGCTTCGTGGCGCTGATCCTGTGCGCGTGGATCGTGGCGTTCTTCCCGATCCTCGCCAACACGACGCTGGGGCTGAAATCGGCCGATCATAACCTGCGCGACCTGATGACGATCTACCGCGCCAATCGCTGGCAGCGGCTGCGCTACCTGCAACTGCCCTCGGCGCTGCCCTATTTCCTTGGCGGCCTGCGCATCGCCGGCGGTCTCAGCCTGATCGGGGCGATCGTGGCGGAATATGTCGCGGGATCGACGGCGGCCGGCTCTGGCCTTGCCTTCCGCATCCTTGAGGCGAGTTATCGGTTGAACATCCCGCGGATGTATGCGGGTCTGCTCCTCATCGCGCTGATGGGCGTCGCGATCTTCATGATCACCGCGGGCCTGAACCATTTCCTTCTGCGCAAGTGGCATGAAAGTGCCCTGAAAAGAGACTGATGAACGACTTTCTGACCCTGCCCGACGCGCCCGCCCTGCGCCTCGACAACCTGACGCTGCCGGGCTGCCTTGCGGGCAGCACCGCCGAAACCGTGCGCGGTAGCCTGACGGTTTCGCAGGGGCGGATCGTGGCTGACGCGCCCGGTGCGGCCAGCGTGGACATGAAGGGGGCCATGGCCTTTCCCACCTTCGTCGACATGCACACCCATCTCGACAAGGGCCATATCTGGCCGCGCACGCCTAACCTCGACGGCAGTTTCGCCGGCGCGCTGACGGCCGTGGGCGGCGACCGCGAGGCGGCGTGGAGCGCCGAGGACGTGCGCACCCGGATGACTTTCGCCCTGCGCGCAGCCTACGCGCATGGTACCGGGGCGATCCGCACCCACCTCGACAGCATCCCGCCGCAGGACGACATCAGCTGGGGCGTGTTCCGCGAGGTGCGACAGGACTGGGCCGGGCGCATCGCGCTGCAGGCGGCCTGCCTGCTGGGCTGCGAGGGGGCGACCAACGACGGCCCCTTCACCCATACCGCCGATCTAGTCGCGGCCTCGGGCGGCATCTTGGGCATGGTCACCTACCCGGTGCCGGGCCTTCAGGGGATGCTCGATACCTTCTTCGATCACGCCATTGCGCGCGGGCTGGAGGTGGATTTCCACGCCGACGAGACGATGGACCCCGAGGTCAACACGCTGAAGTCCATCGCCGAGACGGTGCTGGAGCGCGGCTTTGACAGGCCAGTGACGGTGGGCCATCTCTGCTCGCTCTCGACCATGCCCGAGGCCGAGGCGCTGCGCACGCTGGATCTGGTCGCCAAGGCCGGGCTGAACGTGGTCAGCCTGCCGATGTGCAATCTCTACCTGCAGGACCGCCATGCCGCGCGCACACCGCGTGGCCGGGGCATTACCCTGGTGCACGAGATGAAGGCGCGCGGCATCAATGTCAGCTTCGCCTCCGACAACACCCGCGACCCGTTCTATGCCTATGGCGATCTCGACATGCTGGAGGTGATGCGCGAGGCAACCCGCATCGGCCATCTCGACCATGCCGACCCGGACTGGACGCTGGCCTTCACCGTCAATCCTGCCCGCGCCTGCGGGTTCGCGGCACCCTCTTTCGCGCCGGGCGCGCCTGCCGACCTGGTGATCTGCCGTGCGCGGTCCTGGACCGAGCTATTCGCCCGCCCGCAATCGGACCGGATCGTCCTGCGCGGCGGCCGCGCCATCGACCGCACGCTGCCCGATTACGCCGAACTCGACCACCTGATGAGGACCGCATGACCGCCAACATCGAGGCCGCAAAGGCCGCCCTTGCCCATCTCGACCTCGACACCAACCCGGTGTCGGTGAAGGCCAAGAGCCGTGATTTCTTCTGGTATTCGCCGGTGCTGAAGGCGCGGCTGGACCATGTCACCGCCGATTTCGCCGTCGCCCCCCGGACCGAGGCCGAGGTGATCGAGGTGCTGAAGGTCTGCTACGCACATGACGTGCCCGTCACCACGCGGGGCACCGGCACCGGCAATTATGGCCAGGCGATGCCGCTGGCGGGCGGCTGCATCCTGCACCTCAACCAGTTCAACAAGGTCAAGGAGATCCATCCGGGCCGGGTGATCGTGGAGCCGGGCGCGATCCTGAAAGACATCGACGCGGCCTGCAAGGCGCAGTCGGGGCAGGAGCTGCGCATGTTCTCGTCGACCTGGGCGACAGCGACGATCGGCGGGTTCGTGGCGGGCGGGTCGGGCGGCGTGGGTTCGGTCCGTTGGGGCGGCCTGCGCGATCTTGGCAACATCATCCGGCTGCGCGTCGTGACGATGGAGGCCGAGCCGCGCGTCATGGAATTCACCGGCGAGGAGCTGCACCGCGTCAGCCACGCCTATGGCACCAACGGCATCATCACCGAGCTGGAGATGCCGCTGGCCCCAGCCTATGACTGGGTGGGGATGTTCGTGACGCTACCCGATTTCCCCTCGGCCAATCGTTTCGGCTATGAGCTGGCCTGCGAGGACGGGCTGCTGGTCAAGCTGGTGACGGTGTTCGAGGCGCCGATCGCGCAGGACTATTTCCAGCGCGTTTCGCCTTATGTGAATCCGGGGCAGGCGGTGCTGGCGCTGATGGTGGCGCCCCACGCGATGGGCGCCTTCGCCACCTTCGCCGCGCGCTGGCCCGAGGCCGACGTGATCTGGCGGTCCGACCATCCTGCCTGGCCCAAGGACCCCGGGCATGTCTTCGAATACGGCTGGAACCATACCACGCTGCGCGCGCTGAAGGTCGACCCGAGCATCACCTACCTGCAGGTGGGGTACGGCACCGACAACCCGCTGGAACTGGTCGAGGCGGTGCGGCAGAAGTTTTCGCCCGAGGTGCTTCAGCATATCGAGGTGACGCGCGGCGGCGGCAAGGTGCAGATGGGCGGCCTGAGCATCGTGAAGTTCACCACCGAGGCGCGGCTGGACGAGATCGTGCGCGAGCACGAGGCGATGGGCGCGATGATCTTCAACCCGCACCGCTACACGCTGGAAGAGGGCGGGCGGCAGGCGGTGGACGCGCGCCAGCTGGATTTCAAGCGCGAGGCCGATCCCAAGGGCCTGCTGAACCCCGGCAAGATGATCGCCTGGGACGATCCCGCCTGGGACTATGCCCGGATGTATGCCTGGCCGGGCATGATGAAGGCGGCGGAATAGCGCGCGGCGGCGGTGGCCGGGGGGCCAGCCCCCCGGCACCCCCCGGAGTATTTTTGGCAAGATGAAGAGGGTCTGACATGGGCCGCGTCATGGTGATCTTTGCGCATCCGGTGCCGGAAAGCTTTTCGGCGGTGCTGCATAGCACGGTGGTGGAGCGGTTGCAGGCCAAGGGCTGGGAGGTGGACGATTGCGACCTTTACGCCGAGGGGTTCAGTCCGGTCCTGACGACCGAAGAGCGGCGCAATTACCATGACACAGCGATCAACTGCGCGCCGGTGCAGGTCTATGTCGACCGGTTGCGCGCGGCGCAGGCGCTGGTGCTGGTCTTTCCGGTCTGGAACTATGGCTACCCGGCGATCCTGAAAGGGTTCTTCGACCGGGTGTTCCTGCCGGGCGTGAGTTTCGACCTGGCAGATGGCAAGCTGACGCCGGCGCTGCTGAACATCCGCAAGCTGGCCGCGGTCACGACCTATGGCGGCACGCGCTGGCGCACGTTCCTGGCGGGAGATGCACCGCGCAAGGTGGTGACGCGCGCGGTCTGGGGTGTGACGCGGGCCTCCACCACGCGCTATCTCGCGCTGCATGACATGAACAATGCCACCGAGGCGCAGCGGCGGGCCTTCCTGGCCCGCGTGGGCCAGGAGATGGACCGGTTCTGATGCGCGCGCTTGTCGTCCATTGCCACCCCAGTCCCGGCAGCTTCAACGCCGCGGTGCGCGACGTGGTGCTGGACAAGCTGGCGGCTAGCGGGGCCGAGGTGCGGTTGCACGACCTTTACGCCGAGGATTTCGCGCCGCTGCTGACGCGGGCGGAGTGGGAGGGGTATCTGAATACGCCGGCCAACCGCGCGCCGGTCGAACGCTACTGCGCCGACGTGGAATGGTGCGATACGCTGATCTTCGTCTATCCCACCTGGTGGTATGGCCTGCCCGCGATGTTGAAGGGATGGCTGGACCGGGTGTTGCTGCCTGACGTGGCCTTCCTGATGCCCGATGCCAGCCATCGCACGATCCGGCCGGGGCTGCGGCAAATCACCCGGCTGGGGATCTTCACCACCTGCGGGGCAAGCTGGTGGCTGACCCTGCTGGTGGGCGCGCCCGGGCGGCGGCAACTGGCGCGTGGCGTGGGCTGGCTTTGTGCGCCGCGGGCGCGGCGGGTTTTCGCGGCGCATTACCTGATGGACAGCTCCACCCCAGCCAGCCGCGCGCGGCACCTGGGCCGGGTGGCGGCGAAGATGGACAGGCTGATCGGGCGGCGCATCGCCGCGACGGCGGCACGAACGGAGGTGGCAGAATGACACGCAGGATGGACTGGAAGGATTACCGCGCGCCGGAATGGAAAGAGGTCGATCCGCTGCGGACGATCGCGATCCTGCCCACGGCGGCGATCGAGCAGCACGGGCCGCACCTGCCGGTGGGCACCGACACGATCATCAACGAAGGGATGCTGGCGCTGCTGCGCGAAAAATGCCCCGAGGACCTCGACCTGCGGATCCTGCCGGTGCAGGCCGTGGGCAAGTCGAACGAGCATCTGTGGGCGCCGGGCACGCTGACGCTGAGCGCGCCCACCGCGCTGGCCGTCTGGACCGAGATCGGCCTGTCGGTGGCGCGAGCGGGCGTGCGCAAGATGGTCATCCTCAACAGCCATGGCGGCAACGTGGACCTGATTTCCATCGTCGGGCGCGAGTTGCGGGTGCGCACAGGCATGTTCGTGGTCAAGCTGGGCTGGGGCGCGCATGGCGCGCCCGAGGGGATATATTCGAAGCAGGAAAGCACCTACGGCATCCATGGCGGCGACGTGGAAACCTCGCTGGTGCTGGCCTTTGCGCCCGAGACCGTGGACATGGCCGCGGCGCAGGATTTCCGCTCGACCGCGGAGAGCAGCGCGATCTCGCCCATCGGCGGGATCAGCTATGGCTGGGTTTCGTCCGACCTCAACCCGCACGGGGTGGTGGGCGAGGCGCATCTGGCGACCGCGGAAAAGGGCCATGCCACCGCCGAGAAGATGGTGACTGACGTGATCGGCCTGTTGCGCAAGGTCGCGGCGCAACCGCTTGAAGGGTTCGAGCCTATCGTGCCACGCTTTTGAAGGCACGCATTGAACGGCAGTTGACCGCGCGCGGGAGCGATGACTAGACTTCCGACAAGGGTGCCGTTCGAGCGCCCGTTGATTTTGAAACGGGGGATTTGTCATGAAAACATTCAAGGCTTTGCAAGTCGCCGCGTTGTGCCTGACGCTGGGCGCAACAAGTGTGTCAGCGGCGAACATCACGCCCACCAGCAACGACAACAACAACGGTATCCTGATTGCCGCTGTTCTGATCGGACTGCTGGTCTGGATCGGTCACGAATATCCGAAACCCGCGCCAGCGACCCGAGGAGACGCAGATCCGTCCGGCACGACCGGCGACAGTGACGTACTGATGAAGTTCTGATCCGGGCAACCGGACAAACGGCGGCATCGCCGCCAGCAATGGAGGGACGAAAATGAAGATCGCCAAGTCCTTGTCGGCTGTGGCTCTGTGCCTTGCGCTGGGGGCCACCAGCGCCACGGCGGGAAGCCAGGTGCAGACCAGCAACGACAACAACAACGGCATCCTGATTGCCGCCGTGGTTCTGGGTTTCCTTCTGTGGTTCCAGCACGAAAACCCGAAAGCCGCACCCGCGACCCGGGGCAAGGCGGATCCTTCCGCGCCGCCCGCGGACGGTGACGTGTTGATGAAGTTCTGACAACCGCCAGACACGGGCCATGATGGTCCCGTGTAAAGAGGAGTTTCTTGATGAAACTGATGAAGTCCCTTGCCTGCGCTACGCTTTGCCTCGGCCTTGGTGTCACGCCTGCCCTTGCCCAGGCGACGCCGAATATTCAGGTGATTCCCAAGTATACCACCTCCAGCAACGACAACGGCGCGGCGATTGCCGGCATCCTGATCGGCCTGTTGGTGTGGATGGCATTCCAGTATCCGAAGGCGACGCCGACGACGCGCGGCGCAAGCAGCCCGTCGGGCAACAGCGACGACAGCGACGTTCTGATGAAATTCTGATCTGCGTGCCCGGTCCTCAGGGCCGGGCGCCGATCATCCGCCGCAAAGGCGACAGCATCACCGGCCCCAACCGGTGCGTGGCAAGTGGTGCATCATCCCTGTCGGTCAGTCCGAAGGTGATATCTTCGGCCCCGCGGATCACGTAGAGCGTTCCGAACATCCAGTCCCAAAGTGCCAGCATGGTGCCGAAGTTCCGCCCGTAATGGGCCGGGTCGGTGCTGTGGTGAATCTGGTGCTGGGCGGGCGAGATGAAGACATGCTCCAGCACGCGGCCATAGCTGATCCAGACATGGCTGTGCTGGAAATTCGCCAGCGCCGCATGGGCCAGCACGATGAAGGCGTTGATGCCGGCGATCGTCGCAATGGTCGTGTCCGGATCAAGCGTGCCCACCAGCACGCCCTGCGCCGCGCCGATCAGGACCGAGTAGACGACGGAACTGACCAGCAGCGCGCCGGGATGCTGGCGAAACGCGGTGAAGGGCGTCAGCACCTCGGCGCTGTGATGGACCGCGTGCAGCGGCCAGAGCGGGCGGAGGTGATGGAACCAGCGATGGATCCAGTAAAGCAGAAAGTCGCTGAGCACCCACATCAGCAGCGCCAGCGCGACCGGGCCCAGCAAGGGCGGCGCGGCTGGATCACGCCCGATCAGGCGGACAACGCCGGCTGCCACAAGCGGTGCCGCGGACAGACGGGTGAAAATGCCCGAGAAGGCCAGCAGGCGGCCGATGACGAAAAGCACAAGGTCAAGCCGGTGTGACGGGTGCGCGTAAATGCGGCGCGGTAGCAGCCAGCGCCAGAACCCTCCTGATCGGCGCCCCAGTTTGTAGGCCAGCCAGGCGATGGGAAGGCTCAGCAGCAGGTATTCCGGTGCAACCTCGACCGAACTGCCGAAGAAACTGCGATAGAGGGCGTCGAACGAAACCATTGCGCCTCCGTGGAAACCTGACGCTGATTGCAGCCTCGCCGCGTGCTGATGTCAAGCGGTCCCGGGGCTTGGCAATACTGCGCGGGCGCTGGCAGTCTGGCAAAAGAACGACCAAGCCAGAGGGATTCGCGGAATGACGGGGCAGGACAAGGATGCGTGGACCGGTTTGCAGGGGCCGGATTTCGTTGCCCGGCCCGCGCATCGCGACTGGTTGCTGCGGCAGGCGGGGCGGTTGTTCGATCTGTTTCAGCCGGCGGCGCTGAACCCGGCGGGCGGGTTCTTCGCGCTGGACGCGGCGGGGCGGCCGCGGCCGGGGCAGGGGGCCGGCGGTACGGTGCGGCACCTGCACGAAACGACGCGGATGATCCACTGTTTCGCCGCGGCCCACCTGCTGGGCCTGCCCGGTGCAGACAGGATGGTTGATCACGGGATGCGCTTTGTGTGGGAGCGGCACCGCGACGGGCGCAATGGCGGCTACGTCTGGTCGGTCGACGATAGCGGGCCCATCGATGCCACCAAGCAGGCCTATGGCCACGCCTTCGTCCTGCTGGCCGGGGCCTCGGCCAAGATGGTAGGCCATCCCGATGCCGACCGGCTGATCGCCGATGTGACCGAGGTCATCGAGACGCGGTTCTGGGATGAGGCCGCCGGCGCCACGACGGAGGAATACGCCCCCGACTGGACGCCGCTTGGCCCCTATCGCGGGCAGAACTCGAACATGCACTTGACCGAGGCGCTGATGGCCGCCTTCGAGGCCACGGGCGAGGCGGGCTACCTGCAAAAGGCCGGTCGGATCGCGGCCCTTATCATCAATTGCCATGCCCGCGCCGAGGGCTGGCGCGTGGCCGAGCATTTCCACGCCGACTGGACCATCGACCGGGCCTATGCCGGCGACCCGATGTTCCGCCCCGCAGGCACAACGCCGGGCCATGCGCTGGAATGGAGCAGGCTGCTCAACCAGCTATGGGAGCTGTCGGGCCGCGCGCATGATTGGCTGCCCGAGGCTGCGCGCGCGCTCTTTCTCAAGACCTGCGCGATCGGCTGGGACGGGGAACGGGGCGGCTTTTACTATACGCTCGACTGGGAGGACCGGCCCGACCGGGCCGACCGCTACTGGTGGCCCTGCGCCGAGGGCATCGCGGCGGCCGCGGTGCTGCGCCAAAGCCAGGGCGATGCGGAGTTTGAGACGTGGTATCGCCGCATCTGGGGCTTTGCCGCGCATCACCTGATCGACCCGGCCAATGGCGGCTGGTTTCCCGAACTGGGCGCCGACCTGCGCCCGGTCGAGAAGGTCTTTTCCGGCAAGCCCGACCTCTACCACGCGGTGCAGGCCTGCCTGATCCCGCTGGTGCCCGCGACCGGCAGCGTCATTGCCGGGCTGGCGGCCTCCGCGCGCTAAGTCTGCGTGCGGGGCGGGAAAAAGGTTGCCCGCGCGGGGCTGCGCATGGGAAGCTTTGGCCGTAACCAGTGAGAATCACCGAAGGCCCGGTTGCCGATGTCCGCTTCGCCAGCGCCTGCCCTGCTGATCGACGATCCCGCCGTTCTGGTCGAGGCGTTGCAGCGGCAAGGCTGGAGGGTGATCGGCCCGCAGGCGCGCGACGGTGCCATCACCTACGATCCGCTGACCCCCGGCGCGACCCTGCCCAAGGGCCTGACCGACACGCAGGAGGGCGGCCATTACCGGCTGGGCGCGGGCGATCCGGGCCGGTGGTTCGATTACGTCGTGGGTCCGCAAAGCTGGAAAAAGCACCTCTTTCCGTCCCGGCAGAAGCTGTGGGAGGCCAGCCGCACCGATGACGGCTTTGCCGTGACCCCGGTGCAGGACGATTACCCGAAAACCGCTTTCTTCGGCGTTCGCGCCTGCGAGATCGCGGCGATGGAGGTGCAAGACCGGGTCTTTGACAACGGCGATTTCGCCGATCCCGGCTATGGACGCCGCCGCGCCGCGACGCTGATCGTCGCGGTGAACTGCACCCGCGCGGCCGCCACCTGTTTTTGCGCCTCGATGCAGACAGGGCCGCGCGCCAAGGCCGGTTTCGACATCGCGCTGACCGAGCTGGCCACAGGCACCGGCCTGCTGGTCGAGGTGGGCAGCGACAGGGGCGCGGAAATCGTGGACGGGCTGGACCTGCCCCGCGCCAATGCCGCCCACAGGGCCGAGGCCGAGGCGGCCAGCGCCGCCGCCGCCGCGATGCAGACCCGCGCGATGCCGCCGGGCATGGCGGGCGTTCTGGCCGCGAACCTCGATCATCCGCAATGGCAGGTGGTCGCCGATGCTTGTCTCAGCTGCGGCAATTGCACGATGGCCTGTCCCACCTGCTTTTGCAGCGACGTGGAGGATGTCAACGACCTGTCGGGCGATCATACCGAGCGTTGGCGGACCTGGGACAGCTGCTTTACCGTCGATTTCACCTACGTGCATGGCGGCGCTGTCCGCCGCTCGACCGCGTCGCGCTATCGCCAGTGGATGACGCACAAGCTGTCGTCGTGGGAGGCGCAGTTCGGCACCTCGGGCTGCGTCGGCTGCGGGCGGTGCATCGCCTGGTGCCCGGTCGGCATCGACATCACTGCCGAGGCCGCGGCCATCGCCGCGAGCCCCGTCCCGAAGGAGTAGGCCATGCAGACCCATGGGTTCGAGGAGATCCTCGCCGAGCATCCCATCTTCAAGTCCTTCGATGCGCCTACGCAGGCGCTGCTGGCGGGCTGCGCGCGAAACGAGCATTTCAAGGCGGGCAGCCTGATCTATGGCGAGGGCGACGCCGCCGATCGCGCTTACCTGCTGCGCCACGGTGACGTGGCCGTCGAGATTGCCAGCCCCGAACGTGGGCCACTGATCGTCGAGACGCTGCACGCGGGCGACATGCTGTCATGGGGCTGGATGGTGCCGCCGTACCAGCACATGTCCGAGGCCCGCGCGGTGACCGAAGTTCGTGCCGTGAGCCTTGATGCCGAATGCCTTCGGGGCAAGATGGAGGCGAACCCCGTTCTGGGCTACCAGATGTTTGCCCATGTCCTGCCGCACATGGCCGCGCGGGTGCGCGCGCTGCGGATGCAGTTGCTGGACCTTTACGGGGCGCCGCGCACATGACGGCGATGCCGAAACCGGGCGCGATGCCTGACCCGATGGTTCCGCGCCGCTTCCGCGTCCGCAAGGCCTGGGACGAGATCGACGGCGTCGCGACGATGGAGCTGGACCCCGTCGACGGACCGCAGATTGCCTTTCAGCCGGGCCAGTTCAACATGCTTTATGCCTTTGGAGTTGGCGAGATCGCGGTGTCGATCTCGGGTGATGCGGCGCGGGCCGACACGCTGACCCACACCACCCGGGCGGTCGGCGCGGTCTCGACCGCCATCACCCGGCTGAAAGCGGGCGACATGGTTGGCGTGCGCGGCCCTTTCGGCAGCGCCTGGCCCATCGCCGAACAGGAGGGGCGGCACATCGTCTTCGTCGCGGGCGGTCTCGGCCTCGCCCCCTTGCGCCCCGCGATCTACCACGTGCTCAACAACCGCGACCGTTACGCCGGTTTCACGCTGGTTTACGGCGCGCGCTCGCCGTCCGAGCTGGTCTTTGCCGACGAGGTGAAGGACTGGAAATCGCGTTTCGATACCGAGATCGAGGTGACGGTGGACCATGCCGCGCCGGGCTGGACGGGGCATGTGGGCGTGGTCACGACATGGCTGGACAAGACCCTGCTGACGGTCGACCCCGCCACCGTTTCGGCCTTCATGTGCGGGCCGGAGATCATGATGCGGTTTTCCGCGGCCAGCCTCGCCAATGCCGGGGTCGCGGCCGAGCGGCAGTTCGTTTCGCTGGAGCGCAACATGAAATGCGCCATCGGGTTCTGCGGCCATTGCCAGTATGGCGCCGATTTCATCTGCCGCGACGGCCCGGTCTTTCGCTACGACGCGGTGGCGGCACGGCTGAAGCTGAAGGAGTTCTGAGCATGGCCCGCCCCAAGCTTGCCGTCTGGAAATTCTCGTCCTGCGACGGCTGCCAGCTGACCATCCTCGATTGCGAGGATGAGTTGCTGGAGATCGCCGGTGCGCTGGACATCGCACAATTCCTCGAGGCGACGAGCGAGGTGAAGGACGGGCCCTACGATATCAGCCTTGTCGAAGGCTCGATCACCACGGCCCATGACATGGAGCGGATCAAGGCCATCCGGGCCCAATCGAAGGTGCTGATTTCTATCGGGGCCTGCGCCACGGCGGGCGGCATCCAGGCGCTGCGCAACTTCGCCGATGTCGAGGATTTCACCCGCGCGGTCTATGCCCATCCCGAGTATATCTCGACCCTCGCCCAGTCGACCGCCATCGCCGACCACGTCCAGGTGGATTTCGAGTTGCGCGGCTGCCCCGTCTCCAAGCACCAGTTGCTGGAGCTGATCACCGCCACGCTCGCGGGCCGCAAGCCGCATGTCCCGCGCGCCTCGCAATGCATGGAGTGCAAGAGGGCGGGCGCCGTCTGCGTGATGGTCAGCCAGGGCACGGCCTGTCTTGGCCCGGTCACGCAGGCCGGCTGCGGCAACCTGTGCCCCAGCCACCGGCGCGGCTGTTACGGCTGCTTCGGGCCGAAGGAGACGCCCAACGCGGTGGCGCTGTCGGCGCGACTGGCCGCCCAGGGCGCCACGCCGCCGCAACTGCGCGCGCTGTACCGCAGCTTCAACGCGGGCGCGGCCGATTTCGCCACCGAAAGCCGCCGCCATGACTGAGCGCGTGATCGAGGTCAACGAACTGGCCCGCGTTGAGGGCGAGGGCGCGCTTTACGTCCGGTTGAACGGGCGACAGGTGGAGCGGGTGGAATTCAAGATCCACGAACCGCCACGGTTCTTCGAGGCGCTCCTGCGCGGGCGCGACGCGATGGAGGTGCCCGACATCACCTCGCGCATCTGCGGCATTTGCCCCATCGCCTACATCATGTCGTCAAGCCAGGCGGTGGAGGATGCGACGGGCGTCGCGGTGACGCCCGACATCCACGCGCTGCGCCGGATGCTTTACTGCGGCGAGTGGATCCAGTCCCACGTCCTGCATGCCGCGATGCTGCATGCGCCCGATTTCCTGAACCTGCACGACGCCATCGCGATTGCGCAGGTCAATCCCGACCTCGTGAAAAAGGCGCTGCGGCTGAAGAAGGCGGGCAACATGTTGATGGAGGTGATCGGCGGGCGCGCCGTGCATCCCGTGAACACTCGCGTCGGCGGTTTCTACAAGGCGCCGTCGCGGCAGGCCATCGCCGCGATGATCCCCGAACTCGACTGGGGCGCGCAGGCCGCGCGCGAGGTGGCGCTGGCCTTTGCCGGGTTCACCTTCCCGCAGGACGAGACCGATTACATCTTCGTCTCGCTGATCCATGACACGCTTTATCCCATCTGCGAGGGGCGGATCGGGTCGAACCGGGGGCTGGACATCCCGGCAAGCGGCTTCAACGATCATTTCGTGGAAGAGCATGTCGCGCGGTCGAACGCGCTGCAGGGGCGGATGCGCGACGGTTCGCCCTACCTCGTGGGTCCGCTGGCGCGCTATGCCAACAACTACCACCTGCTGAGCGAGGCGGCGCGCCAGACCGCGCGCGATTGCGGATTGGGCGAGGTCGAGCGCAACCCCTACAAATCCATCCTCGTCCGCATGGTCGAGGTGCAATACGCCTTCGAGGAAGCGGCGCGGCTGGCCCGGGCCTACCAGGAGCCGTCGCCCGCCTTCATCGAGATCCCGCATCGCGCGGGCGTGGGCCATGCCTGCACCGAAGCGCCGCGCGGCATCTGCTATCACCGCTACGAGGTGGACGCGCAGCGCCGGGTGGTGATGGCGCAGATCGTGCCGCCCACCTCGCAGAACCAGCCGCAGATCGAGGCGGACCTGGCCCGCGTGGTGGCCGCCAACCTCGACATGGACGATGCCGCGCTGCAATGGCGCTGCGAACAGACCATCCGCAATTACGATCCCTGCATTTCCTGTGCGACGCATTTCTTGAAACTGACGGTCGAGCGTGTCTGACATCCTGTTCGTGGGGGTCGGCAACCGGTGGCGGCGTGACGATGGCGTGGGGCCTGTCGTCGCGCAGGCGCTGGCGGGGCAAGGGGCAAGGGCGATGGAACACGGGGCAGACGGGGCAGGGCTGATCGAGTTATTCGCCACCGCCCCTGCCGTGGTGCTGATCGACGCCACCCGCAGCGGCGCGGCCCCCGGCACGGTGCAGCAGTTCGATGCGGCGGCGGGGCCATTGCAGGCAGACCTTTTTCATTACTCCACCCACAGGTTCGGCTTGGCCGAGGCGGTGGAGACGGCGCGCGCCTTGGGCGATTTGCCCGCCCGGCTGGTGGTCTGGGGCATCGAAGGGGCCGATTTTGGGCCGGGCGAGGGGCTGAGCGCGTCGGTCGACATGGCGGCGCGGGCGCTGGTGACGCGGCTGAAAGAGGAGATGGGACCATGGTAAAGACGGCAGCGCGGGCCTGGGTGGCGGCGCATGCAGAGGCGTTATCCGACTGGACGCGCACGATCTGGGATTTCGGCGAAACCGCATGGCGCGAATACCGCAGCTGCGATTTCTACGTGGACCTGCTGCGGCGCGAGGGCTTCACGGTGGAAGAGGGCAGCGGCGGCATGCCGACCGCCTTTTGCGCAACCTGGGAGAACGGGCCGGGCCCGACCATCGGCGGCTATGCCGAATATGACGGCATTCCGGGCAACTGCCAGGCGGCGGCGCCGAAGAAGGGGCCGCGCGCGGGCCTCTCGCCCCATGCCGGCGGCCATACCGATCCGCATTCTGGGTTGGGCATCGGGTCTTTGGGTGGGTTTCTTGCCGCAAAGGCCGCGATGGAGGCGCACGGCATCGGCGGGCGGCTGAAGTTCTTCGGCGAGCCGGCCGAGAAGGTGCGCGGATCGAAACCGCTGCATGCCGCGGCGGGGTACTATGATGATCTGGATGCCGCGATCAGCTTTCACCCCTTCTACATGGCGCCCCTCTGCAACACCGTCCGCTGGGACACGCATTGCGGCGCGGGCTATGCGATGATCTACGAGTTCACCTGCGACGCGCCCGAGACATGGATGGCGGGCACTGATGCCTCGCCCATTCCCGCCTCGCACGCCTCGGCCCGCGCGCCGGGGGCGAACGACGCGCTGGTGGCGATGCTGCAGTCGGCCAAGGCGCTGAAAGAGCACGTGATGGCCTCGGGCGAAAGCTGGTCGATGAACGAGGCGATCCTGACCGCCGGGCAGGCCACCGCCGACAACATCCCCGCCCAGATCGCGCAAGCGACCTTCATCATCCGCATCTCCGAGGTGGCGCAGGCCGAGCATGTCGTGCGCGGGCTGGACCATTTCGCCGACTGCGCGGCACGGCTGACGCATTGCAGCTGGCGGCGGCACTGGGTGGCAAAATCGCGCCCCGGCCTGCCCAACCATGCCATGGCGCGGGCGACCTATGCCAACCTGCAGGCGGTCGGCGCGCCGCAATGGGGGGACAAAGCGGCCGCCTTTGCCCGCGACATCCAGAAAGAGCTGGGGCTGGACCCGATGGACCAGCCGTTCCTGCCGATGATTTCGGAGTTGATCGACCCCGAAGTGGCCGAGAAGCGCATCCGCCGGATGATCCCGCCCGACCAGCGCCATTTCACCTCGGACGACTATACCGAGTATTGCTGGCATGCGCCCACGGTGCGGCTTTACATCGGCCGGCCCGCGCTGGCGGCACCGCCCGGCTTTGCCTACCCGGCTTGGGCCATGAACGCGATGGGCGGGCACCCGGCCTGCATCGACCCGATGGTGCAGACAGCAGCGCAGGTGGTGGGAATGACCGTGCTGGATTGCCTGACCAACCCCGGCCTTCTGGACGAGGCGAAGGCCGAATTCACCCAGCGCACCGGCGGTGGCGTGGGCGGCACGGACTGGATCCCGCCCTTGGCCGATTATCCGCCGCCGATCCATTTCCGCTGGCCGGAATACGTGACCACGCGGCGCGGGACAGAATGGTGGATTCCGACGATGCCGGGCGAGGGATAGGGCAGTCTCAGCTGTCCGGCGGCAACAGACCGAGCCCCCGCAGGTAGACGCCGATGCCGCTTTCCAGCAGGTCCTCGGGCGGGAAGGGCGAGCGGGTGCCGGGGCTACCGCGCGCGAAAAGCTCGACCACGCCGTGGCTCAGCGCCCAGATATGGGCGGCGAACATCTGCGGCGGCGGGCGCTTTTCCTCGGGGAT
This sequence comes from Limimaricola sp., assembly GCF_016125575.1. Classification (GTDB taxonomy): domain Bacteria; phylum Pseudomonadota; class Alphaproteobacteria; order Rhodobacterales; family Rhodobacteraceae; genus WGLM01. Next base: position 352,724 of record NZ_WGLM01000005.1, on the reverse strand, counting down.
GTGCTGGCTTAGATCGCTTGCCGCCTTTTCCAAAACGCCCAACGCGCGGGTAGCGATGGCGTGTAGCTCCGGCGTGCGGCGGATCGATATGCCGCTTTCGAACATCGCGACGTAGTGGCCGGGATAGCGCCGCGCGAAGGCAAGATAGGCACGTCCTGTCGCCTCGAAGGCGGCCAGCGCCGAAGGCTGGCCCTTGGCATAAGCGTGCTCCATCAGGTCGGCGAAGATTTCGTAGCCCTGCCGCGCGGCCTCGGCGATCAGGTCCTCGCGCCCCTCGAAATGGCGATAGACGGCCGCAGGGGTCACGCCCGCCTCGCGCGCGGCCTCCGACAGGGTAAAGCCCGTCGGCCCCTTTTCCTCGATCAGGCGCAGACAGGCCTCGACCAGCGCCTGGCGCAGGTTGCCGTGATGGTAGCCGGCCTTAACCATTCCAGACGTCGATGCCCCCGGCGATGCGCGGGTCCACCGGCTCCAGCGCCTTCTGATCCTTGCGGGTATAGGGCAGGCGGCCCAGCACCGACCGTATCGCCATGATCCGCGCCAGTTTCTTGTCGTCCGATCGTACGACAGTCCAAGGCGCGAAGGTGCTGTCGGTCCGCGTCAGCGTCTCCTGGATCGCCATCGAGTAAGCGTCCCACCTTTTAAGACCATCAACGTCGATCTGGCTGAGTTTCCATTGCTTCACGGGGTCGCTCTCGCGGTCGAGAAAACGCTGCAACTGCGTGGCGCGGTCGACGTTCAGCCAGATCTTGAACAGGCGGATGCCGTCATCGGTCAGCATCTTCTCGAAGGTTGGCACCTGCGCGAACCACGCGTCGCGCTGCTCTGGCGTGCAGAAGCCGAACACATGTTCGACAACGCCGCGGTTGTACCAGCTGCGGTCGAAAAACACGATCTCGCCCTTGGTCGGCAGGTTGTCGATGTAGCGCTGGAAATACCACTGTCCGGCTTCTGTCTCGGTCGGCTTGGCCAGCGCCACGACGCGCGCCCCGCGCGGATTGAGGTTCTCGCGAAAACGGCTGATGGTGCCGCCCTTGCCGGCCGCATCGCGCCCTTCGAAGACGATGACGATGCGCTCGCCGCTGGCCTTGACCCAGGCCTGCATCCGCGCAAGTTCGATCTGCAGGGTGTGAATCTGGTCTTCGTAGTCGTCCTTGTCCATTTCCTTGTCGTAAGGAAAATCGGGGTCGAGAATGGTCTTCTTGCCCGCCTTCTCGATGTCCTTGCGGATTGCCTCGGGGGCTTCTTCCTCGAAAAACCGGGTGATTGCACCGTCGAAGGGCAGGTCCATCTTTGCCTCGCTCATGTCCTGGCCCGACTATGGGCCTGCGGGCCGGTCAGCGCAATCCGGCGCGGGTCGCGGCACGGTCCACGGCGGCGATGACGGCGGGCATCGCCACGTGGTGCGGCATGTGGCCAATCCCCGGCAGCACGACAAGGTGCGCGCCCGCGATCTCGTGTTCCAGCGGGATCGAGTGGATCGCCAGCGGCACGATGGTGTCGGCGTCGCCGTGGATGATCTCGACGGGGATGTGGATTTCGCCGTAGCGCGGCACCATCTTGCGGATATGCGGCAACAGCGTGTTGACCTGCCGCGCATTGGCACGGATCGCGTCGCGGCGCAGCGACAGCCCCGCCCCGATGAAATCATCGTAGCCGGGCGTGGGCGGCTGCGGGGCAAAGATACCGTCAACCACCTGCCGCACGTAGTTGTCCGAAATGAAGGCAGTCAGGAGCGGCGGAAACAGGGCGCCGCCGATGGATGTTCCATTGACACGGTAAAGCCAGTCCAGCGGATCGGGCCAAGGGTTGGACACGCCGGAAACATCGACAAGTGCCGCAATGTTGTTTGGCCGTTCCAGCGCCCACGCCAAGGCCACCGCCCCGCCATAGGAATGTCCCAACACGATGGGTTTTTCCGCGCCCAGTTGCGCCGCCGCCGCCTGTAGCACTACCGCCTGTTCGGCCGGGCTTTCGGCTGTGGTGGCCCAGGCGCCGGCGTAAACGGGATCGGTGTGGTCGGAATAGCCCATGCCGGGCCGGTCAAAGACGATGACGCGGTAATGCTTGGCCAGTTCAGGGGCGAAATCGAACGTCATGTCCCTGATCGAACCGCTGGCGCCGTGGATCAGCACAAGGTCGGGCCCTTCGCCCATCACCACGGCCCTGATGCGGATTTTGCCCACCATCACGATCTGGCCCACGGGCGGGTAGGCCGCTTCGGCAGCGTCCTCGCGCCGCTTGTCCACGACGTTCAGGGCCGCGGTTCCGGCAGCGCCAAGAATGGCTGCGGCGGCAAGTAGTTTAACGGCCAATGTCATTCAGGTCATACGGCGTGGATTGGTAAATTTCGTTAATCCAATTGCCATATAGAAGGTGCGCGTGACTTCTCCAGCGGTTCTGTGGAGGTGCCGTAGGGTCATCGTCGGGATAATAGTTGGAGGGCACGTTGATCGGCGTGCTGTTGGCCACGTCGCGATCGTATTCTTCTTTCAGCGTGCCGCTGTCATATTCGAAGTGGTTGAAGATGTAGAGCGCGCGATGCCCCGCATCCTCGACCAGACAGGGCCCGCTATCCTCGCTGTCGATCAGCAGGGTCAGGCCCGGCGCGGCGATGATCTCGTCGCGCTTCATCTCGGTCCAGCGGCTGACCGGGATCACGAAGTCGTCGGAAAAACCGCGCAGATAGGGAGAGGCGGGCGCCGTCACCTTGTGCCGGAAGCAGCCGAATGCCTTGTGGTCCAGCATGTGCTTCTGCACATGGTGGAAATGATAGATCATCGCCATTCCGCCCCAGCAGACGCCGAAGGTGGACTGCACATGGGTCTGGGTCCAGTCCATGACCTGCCGCAGTTCGTCCCAATAGGTGACCTCTTCGAAGGGCAGATGCTCGATCGGGGCGCCGGTGATGATCAGCCCGTCGAACTTCTCGCCCGAGGCCGCGACCTCGGCGAAGGGGCGGTAGAACTCTTCCATATGCGCGGCGGCGGTGTTCTTGGTCTGATGCTCGGTCATGCGGATCAGGCTCAGCTCGATCTGCAGCGGCGTTGCACCCAGAAGCCGGGCGAACTGGTTCTCGGTCTGGATCTTCTTCGGCATCAGGTTCAGCAGCCCGATGCGCAGCGGTCGGATGTCCTGCCGCGCGGCGCGGGTGTCGGACATCACGCTGACACCTTCGCGCGTCAGCACGTCGAAGGCAGGCAGGTTTTCAGGCAGCTTGATCGGCATCGGGGGCTCCTTGGCAGGAAGGCGTCAGATAGGACGGTCAGCCCCGCATCTCAAGCGTCTCGGCGATCAGCCGGTCGAAGTCGTCGGCGCTGTGCACGGCACCGATCGCCTCGGCCGTCACGGTAATGCCCCAGCGCCGCGCGATCGCGGCATAGCGCGGCTGGCGATGCGCCAGCGCCTGCGCATAGGTCCAGCGGATGAAGGCGTCGGGATCGACCTGATCTTCGGCCAGCTTGTTCTGCGCGAGGTATTCCTCCCAGACGCGGGTCAGGAAGGCGGGCTGGTAGGCCATCGGTTTCGGCGCCTTGTCGAAACGGCGGACAAGCTCGGCCGTATGGGCGGGCGTGCCCTCGATCCAGACGATCAGGCAGCGCGCGGCAAGCGCCGTCATGATCGGGTCGTCGGGATCGTCGGGGTCCACCCACTCGCAGATCGATCCGCCGGTATCGCAGACGAAATGCGGATAGCCGTAAAGCGCCAGCGCCCGGTCGATGAAATGGCCAGTATCGAGAAGCGAGGCCTCCTCGGCGCGCCGAAACTCGTCCTGCCTCTGGCGGTATTCGGCAATCGGCATGCCGCCCTTGGCGGGGTTGCCGGGCTTGCCCAGATAGGTGGAGACCGGGTGCAGGTTGTCGAAGGTGATGTTCGAGCCGATGTAGATGGAATCGGTCATCAACAGGTCGCGCAGGAACGGTACCTTCATCGCCTCGCGCTTGGCATTGTCGGCAATCAGCTCGCCCATGTAGCGGGTGCCGATGCGGTAATCGACCGAGTAGTGAAACCAGTCGCCATGCGCGCGCAGCATGTTCGACACATGCGTTTTTCCAAGTCCGGACATGCCGAAAAGCAGCACGTGCTTTTGCGGGGCGTTCAGCCAGTCTTTTGCGGTGGCGTAGATCATGGGCGTTTGGGTAACGGCTCGCGCGGCTTTGTTCTAGGGGGAATGTGCAGGCGCGCCAGCAGCCTGCCATCGAGGATCAGCAGGCCCGCTGCCAGCACGGCAAAGCCCAGATAGGCCCGCAGGGGCAGAGTTTCGCCAAAGACCATCGCGCCAAGGACGATCGCCACGGGTGCGACCAGCAGGGTCGTCAGGCTGGCATTGCCCGCGCCCGCGCCGCGGATCAGGCGGTAGTAAAGCAGGTAGGCGATGGCGGTGGACATCAGCGCGAGATGCGCCAGCCCCGCCCAGACCCGCCATGGCTGCGCGAGCGCGGGCCAGCCATCGTGCCAGAGCGCCAGCGGCACCATGATCAGGCTTGACCCGGTCAGCATGCCCGCCGCGGCCACCTCTGCCCTCACACCGCCCAGCGTGGCGCGCGCCCAAGCTGCGGCAAGGGCATAGGACAGCGCCGCGCCGATCAGCGCGATCTGCGCAAGCGATGTCGGGTCGAAATGCGTCAGCGCTGCGGGTCCGATCACGGTGACGACACCGGCAAAGCCGACCGCCACGCCTGTGGCCTTGCGCGCGGTCAGCGTCTCGTCGCGAAAGGCCGCGGCGGCGACCAGCACGCCGAGGATCGCAGTCGCCGCGTTCAGGATCGCGGCAAGGCCCGAGGGGATGGTCAGCTGGCCCCAGGTGATCAGTGAAAACGGGATGGCGTTGTTGATGGCCCCCATCACCAGGAACGCGCCCCACAGGCGCGCATCGCGCGGCACCGGCAGGCCACGCAGCCAGACCCAGAGCCAAAGCAGCAGACCGCCGCCCAGCACGCGGATGGCCACCACGCTCATCACGCCAAGGCCGTCGAGGGCCGCGCGATTGGCCACGAAACTGCCGCCCCAGTTCAGGGCAAGCAGCGCCATCTCGGCCCAGGCGCGCGGGGTCATGGATTTCTGCTGTGTCATGGCGCTGGATTAGGCCCCGCCCGGCGTCCCGGCAATCCGGAACCTGCGCCAACGAAAAAGGGCCCCGCCGCAGCGAGGCCCCTGTCTTGAACATTTCTGCCGGATCAGAAGTTGACGCCGACGTTGATGCCCACACCAAGTGCATTCGAGCCGGTGAAACTGGTGCCCGAGCCGTCCACGGCATCGCCGAGCATCGCATATTCCAGACCACCGGTGATCTTGACGTTACCCACGGTGTAGGACCCTCCAACGCCGATACTCTTCATCCCGTCGGTCGGGGCCAGCCGCGAGGCGACGCCGCCATTGGCCTTTTCATAGCCAAGACGCGCAAAGACCGAGAATTCATCGTTGATCTTGCGGCCAATGCCGATCTTGTAGGTTGTGACGGGATTGTCGATCGATGTGATCGAATCAGATGCGACTCCGTAGTAGCCCGGCGGCGTCACGTCCCACACCGACCAGTCGGAATAGCGGATCGACCCGAAAACGAGCGTGTTCGCAGCCACGCCGGTCTGAAAGTCCAGCGTCAGCGCCGATGGCATTTGGATAGTCGTCGTGCCGGCGAAATTGCTGAGCGCACCAGCAGGGAACGTCTCGCTCGACTGGAACGAATGGGTGAAGCCGCTTTCATAGGTCAAGGCCACCCGAAGCGCGATCTCAGGCTTCTCGTAAGCGGCGCCGAGGATGTAGCTCATCTGCGAATCGGTGTTCGTCGAGGCGGAGTAATTGTAAGAGGCGTTAGTGGTCGCACCCGACGACATCAGCAGCGGTGGAATGTTGATCGTTGCGGAGCTCTGGACGTAGCGGACACCACCATAAACCGAAACAGCCGGTGTCGCGTTGTATTTGGCGACAAGAGAGGTGGCCGTGCTGGTCCACTTCGCCTGCAGTCCCGTGTAGAAGCCGGACGAGTATTCAGCATCTGCGCCATAGGGCTGGTTGAGGAAAAACGCGATCGCGATCTGATCGTTGAGTTGGTACTTCAAGGCGATACCGGCCGTGACATAGTCATTGGCCATGTCGCCGGTCGAGCCGCCGCCCAACAGGGCGATATAGTCGCCGCTCACGGTGGGAGATACGGACGAAAAGCTCAACTGCGCGAAGTTACCATGCTCGAAGAGCACGCTGTAATCATTTCCGCCACGGTCGATGCCACCTGCACTTGCCATCGAAGTGGTCAACATCAGAGCTGCGCCAGCCGTCAAAATCTTGTTCATGTTCTCTTCCCTGCACATGAAATTGTCATCCCTGCTGACAGGCATGGGCGCACGTAACAAAACCGTCAATAAATTACGCTACGTCATGAAAACTTGACTTATTGGGCGTCACAAAAAGTACACTAGCGGCGGGCGCCCCGGATGTTGATCCAGTTGCCCGCGATGATCAGCACCGCGCCGGCGGCGACCGCCGGGTCCAGCGCCTCGCCATAGACCAGCGCGCCCACCACTGCGATCACCGGCAGGCGGGCGAAGTCCATCGGCATCACGACGCTGGCGGGCGCGATAGACAGGGCCGTCGTCAGGCAGAAATGCGCCAGCAGGCCGGCACACCCGATCAGCAAGAGCCACGGCAGCGTGGCCGCAGTCGGCAGCGCGATATGCCCGTCCCAGCCCGCACAAATCAGCCCGAAAAGCGCCTGCGTTCCTGTCAGCCACAACATGATGCAGGTAATCGTTTCCGTGCGGGTCAGCATCCGCGTCATCATGCCGGCCAGCGCGAAACCGATGGCGCAGGTCGCTGCGGCAATCAGGCCGGGCGACACGTGGGCCATGTCGGGGTGTGCAACCACAAGGATGCCGGCGAAACCAAGCGCCGCGGCGATCAGCTTGACCCCCGTCAGGCGCTCGCCAAGCAACAGGGGCGACAGCAGGATGACCCAGACCGGCGTGGTGAACTCCAGCGCAAAGACTTGCGCCAAGGCAAGCTGGGTCAGCGCGTAAAACCACAGGTTCTGACCGGTGAAATGGGCCATGTTGCGCAGCACCTGCAGCCAGGCCCGCCGCGTGGTGACCTGCCCCAGCGTTCCGGCCCAGCCGCCCACCACCAGCACGATGAAGATCCCGGTGAGCGAGCGGTACAGCATGATCTCGAAGGTATCGAGTTGAAAGCTGACAGCGCGCCCCGCCACCGCCATTGCCGTGAAGCTGGCAATGGCGCCGGTCATCCAGAGGGCGGGCCGCCAGAGCGGCACGGAGGGGGCAAGGGCGGTCATTCGGGATCCGGCACGCGGTGGCTGGTGCCGTTTGCTAGCATCCGCCACCGGCAGAGGCGAGGGTAAATCACGGCGTTGACCGGCGGGCGCAGGGCCGCGCGGCCGCGGAATGGAGGGCCGGACGGGCCTCGAATCAGTGCGTGACGGGTTGCGGGCACGAAGGCACCGCCACCGCGCCTATTCCCACTCGATCGTGCCGGGGGGTTTGGAGGTGATGTCGTAAGTCACGCGGTTGATGCCTTTGACTTCGTTGATGATGCGCGTCGCCGTTTCGCCCAGGAAATCGTGGGTGAAGGGGTAGTAATCGGCGGTCATGCCATCGACGCTGGTCACCGCGCGCAGGGCGCAGGCATAGTCATAGGTGCGCCCGTCGCCCATCACTCCAACGGTGCGCACTGGCAGGATCGCGACGAAGGCCTGCCAGATCTCGTCGTAAAGGCCGTGCTTGCGGATCTGGTCGATGAAGACCGCGTCGGCCTTGCGCAGGATTGCCAGTTTCTCGGGCGTGATCTCGCCGGGGCAACGGATGGCAAGGCCCGGACCGGGGAAGGGGTGACGGCCGATGAAGCTGGCCGGAAGGCCCAGTTCCTGTCCCAGCGCGCGCACCTCGTCCTTGAAGAGTTCGCGCAGCGGCTCGACCAGTTTAAGCCCCATCTTCTCGGGCAGACCGCCGACGTTGTGATGGCTCTTGATCGTGACCGAGGGACCGCCCGAGAAGCTGACGCTTTCGATCACGTCGGGATAAAGCGTGCCCTGGGCTAGGAACTCGGCATCCTTGATGGTGTTGGCGTATTTCTGGAACACGTCGATGAAAAGCCGGCCGATTGTCTTGCGCTTGACCTCGGGGTCGCTGACGCCGGCCAACTCGCCCAGGAACAGCGCGCTTTCATCGGCGTGGATCAGTTTGATGTTGTAGTGATCGCGGAACATGGTCACGACCTGCTCGGCCTCGCCCTGCCGCAACAGGCCGTGGTCGACGAAGACGCAGGTCAGCTGGTCGCCGATCGCCTCGTGCAGCAGCACCGCCGTGACCGAGCTGTCGACGCCGCCCGAGAGGCCGCAGATGACGTGTGACGTGCCCACCTGCGCGCGGATCTGGCGGATCGCCTCGTCGCGGTAGCCGGCCATCGTCCAATCGCCAGTAAAGCCCGCCATGCGCACGAAGTTCTGGTAAAGCGTCTTGCCGTTGGGGGTGTGATGCACCTCCGGGTGAAACTGCACGGCAAAGAAACGGCGATCAATGTCGGCGGTGATGGCGAAGGGCGCGCCGGGCGAGGTGCCGTAGACGGCAAAGCCGGGCGCGAGTTTCGCGACGTGGTCGCCATGGCTCATCCAGACCTGCTCGCGCCCGGTGCCGTCCATGAACCAGCCTTCCAGCAGCGGCAGCGGCGTCTCGGTCGGCTTGACCCAGGCGCGACCGAATTCGGCGGTGTGGCTTTGCCCGGCTTCGACAAGCCCGCCAAGGTCCTGCATCATCACCTGCTGGCCATAGCAGATGCCCAGGATCGGCACGCCCATCTCGTAGGCTGCGCGCGGCGGGCGGGGCGAGCCCTCGCGCGTCACGCTGTCGGGGCCGCCCGAAAAGATGATCGCCTGCGGGGCGAACTCTTTCAGGAACGCCTCGGTGACGTTCTGGTAGGGGTGAATCTCGCAATAGACGCGTAGTTCGCGCAGGCGGCGCGCGATCAGCTGCGTCACTTGCGAGCCGAAGTCGACGATAAGAAGGCGCTGGTGCTGGGTCATGCTCGCGGCATAGCCGTGGCCCGTGGTCTCGGCAAGTGGTTCGCGCGGGGCCTGCCCGACCCCGCGCGGCGGGAAGCCTGCCTCAGGCCGCCTTCCCCGATGCCATCTGGCGGACCGCCGCCGTCGTCAGGGGCTGGCCCCCGATCGCCCAGTCGCCGCTCTTGACCTCCTTGACGCGGACCCAGGTCACGCCGCGCATCGCCTCGCCTTCGACCGAGACCATCGCCTCGGTCACCTTCTTGATCAGGTCCGATTTCTGGGTGTCGGTGAAGACGCCTTCGATCACTTCGATATCCACCAGCGGCATGTTGAGAACCTCCTTGTGTTGCCGTGTCGCACCCCAAGGCGTACTGGACGCATCCGGCCGGAGACATGTACACTTCGAATATGGGCGACAGGACTGTCATGGGCCTGACGGCCAGACAGTCCGGGCTGTCCGGGCTGCCAGTGCGGAGGTTCGGATGGACCCTGTCATGCTGCGCCGGTCCTCCGGCGTTTCGCTCACCAAGCAAATCGAGCAGGCCATCGCCAGGCAGATCGAGGACGGGCTGCTGGCACCCGGTGTCAAGCTGCCCTCGATCCGGGTCTTCGCGCAGGACCACGATGTCAGCCGGTTCACCGTGGCCGATGCCTATGATCGCCTGGCGGCACATGGCTATGTTGTGTCGCGTCCGGGCAGCGGGTTTTTCGTGGCCGGCCGCCGCGACCGCCCCGCCGCGCCCGCCACCGACGGGCCCGCGCACCGCGAAGAAGTGGTCTGGCTGATCCGCCGGCTGCTGGAGGCCGAACAGGACACGATCCTTGCGGGTGGTCCGTGGCTGCCCGAAAGCTGGATGGAAGAGGCCAGCCTGCGCCGCGTCCTGCGGACCCTGTCCAACAACGAGGGCGCGCACCTTGTGGGCTATGGCGAGCCGCTGGGCTACCGGCCGCTGCGCGCGCTGCTGGCTGGAACCATCCTGCCCGAGATCGGGGTGAACCCGCCCGAGGACCAGATCCTGCTGACCTGCGGGGCGAGCCAGGCGCTTGACCTCGTGATCCGCAGCCAGCTTGCACCCGGCGACACCGTGCTGGTCGACGATCCGGGGTATTACAACCTGTTCGGCAACCTGCGTCTGCATGGCCTGCGCCTGCTTGGCGTGCCGCGCGGCCCCGACGGGCCCGATCTGGACGCACTGGAGGCGCTTGCCGCCGCCCATGCGCCGAAGCTTTATTTCACCCAGTCCGTCCTGCAGAACCCGACGGGGCAAACCCTGTCGCAACACGCGGTATTCCGTGTGCTGCAAACGGCCGTCCGCCACGGCTTTCGCGTGGTCGAGGACGACATCTTTTCAGACATGCTGCCGGGATCGGCGCTGCGTCTGGCCGCGCTCGACCAGCTTGACCGCGTGATATATGTCCGCAGCTTCTCCAAGACCCTGTCGGGTAGCCTGCGCGTGGGGCTGGTCGCGGCCGCGCCGCAGGTCATCACCCAGATGACCGATACGAAGATGGTCACCTCGATCACCACCTCGGCCTTCTCCGAAAAGCTGATCTACCGCCTGCTGACCGACGGGTTTTACCGCAAGTTTGTGACCCGCCTGCAGGACCGGCTGGCCGATGCGCGCCACCGGGTGATGGCGGGGTTCGACCGGATCGGTATCGTCACCGAGGAACGGGGCGATGCCGGCATGTTCCTCTGGGGGCGGTTCGAGGGGATCGACGATTCCTTGCCGCTGGCCAAGCGGGGGCTGGAGCAGGGCGTGATGCTGGCGCCGGGCGCGGTGTTCCGCCCGAACCTGCAACAATCGCCCTGGCTGCGCTTCAACGTGGCGGTCTGCGACATGCCGGGGGTGATCGACCGGCTGGCCGCACTTGCCGGTGCCTACCGCGCCGACGCCGCCTGATACCGCTATCGCCGCCGCACCGGCATGTCGCTTTCGCACCCCAAAGGCCGCAATCGCCGCAACGCGCCTGCCGGTGCAGGGCTATCACCCAACCAGCGAAACGCGAGGAGACAGGGCTATGGCGGACACTGCAGAAACCGGGCGGCGGGTGCGTGGCGGCGGCGGTGCGGCGCGCCGGGCCGAGCGGACGGCGGTGAGCGTCGAGACGGCGCGCTTCATCGAACGCAATATCCCCAACTTCGAGGTCCTGACGACCGAGGCGCTGGAGCTGATCGAGTATAACGCCGAAACCGTGCTGGAGCAGATCGGCGTCAACTTCATAGAGAATCCCGCAGCGCTGGACCGTTGGCGCGAGGCCGGGGCAGATGTGCGGGGCGAGCGCGTGCGCATCCCGCGCGGCCTTGCCCGCGCATTGTGCAAGACAGCACCCGCCCAATTCACCCAGCATGCCCGCAATCCCGCCCGCAGCGTCGAGATCGGCGGGCGTAACCTTGTCCTTGCGCCGGTCTATGGTCCGCCCTTCGTGCGGTCTGCCGAAGGCGGTCGCCGCTATGCCACGATCGACGATTTCCGCAAGTTCGTGAAGCTGGGCTACATGTCGAAATGGCTGCACCATTCGGGCGGCACCGTTTGCGAGCCCACGGACGTGCCGGTGAACAAGCGTCACCTCGACATGCTGCAGGCCCACATGACGCTGAGCGACAAGCCCTTCATGGGCTCCGTCACCGAACCCAGCCGCGCGCAGGATTCGGTCGACATGGCCGGTCTCGTCTTCGGCAAGGACTTCGTGCGCAACAACACGGTGATGACCTCGCTGATCAACATCAACAGCCCGCTGACCTTTGACGGCATCATGATGGGCGCGCTCGAAGTCTATGCCCGCAACAACCAGGCCGCGATCATCAGCCCGTTTATCGTGGGCGGCGCGATGGCGCCGGTCTCGGTCGCCGGGACATTGACGCAAGTGATGGCCGAAGTTCTGGCCGGCATCGCCTACAGCCAACTTGTGCGCAAGGGCGCGCCGGTCATCGCCGGGGCCTTCGTCACCTCGATCGACATGAACTCGGGCGCGCCCACCTTCGGCACGCCCGAGGCGGCGCATATCACCTATGGCATGGGGCAACTTGTCCGGCGGCTGGGCGTTCCCTACCGCTCTGCGGGATCGTTCTGCGGCTCGAAACTGCCCGATGCGCAGGCGGCGTATGAAAGCGCCAACAGCCTCAACATGGGGCTGCTGTCCGGTGTGAACTTCATGCTGCATGCCTGTGGCTGGCTGGAAGGCGGGCTGGTCGCGAGTTTCGAGAAATTCGTCATGGATGCCGACCAGCTGGGCACGGTCCACCACTTCGCCCGCGGCGTCGACATCAGCGAGAACGGACAGGCGATGGATGCCATCGCCGAGGTGGGTCCGGGCGGCCATTACCTTGGCTGCGCGCACACGCAGGCCAATTTCAAGGCGGCGTTCTGGCGGTCTGATCTGTTCGACTACAAACCCTTCGAGACCTGGGACGAGGAAGGCGCACGCGACACGCAGGCGCTGGCCGCGATCCGGGTGCAGAAGATGCTGGACACCTACGTCAAACCGGCCATCGACCCGGCGATCGAAGAGGCGCTGGACGCCTACGTCGCACAGAAGAAGGCAAGTGAGCCGGACGCCTTCATGTAGGATCGGCCACAGCGACCGGGCGAAGCGTGGCGCGCATCAGCCGTGCTTCGCCCATGATCGCGATCATCACCTCGACATGTCGGGCGACGGCGTATTCGGCGTGTCCGCCCAGACGCAGCGCATTCAAAGTGTCCTCGATTTCGAGCAAGCGGATCAGCGCCTCGCCATGGCGCGGTAGCGCGACGTTGCGCAGAATGCGGGGCAGGTGGATGTCGCGCCGGTAATCGTCCACACCGAAACGCGCGGTGCGAACCAGCAGTCCGGGCCGTTTCAGCGAAGCAATCATTCCGAGGATATCGAGCATCGGGGTCCCTCCGTGGTGCCGTCGTGATTGTTGCGTCAGCTTACACAATCTGGGCGTGTGTTGCGTGAGGGGGCCCACCACCGTGCGGCGATCTCATCCTTGTTTATCTTTTCGAAACAATGATGGACCTGCGATCGACTTTAACACTTGGGTAACCAATACAACTTTAGGTTGTAAAATTGTTAAAGAGTCTGGCGATTGAACCGGGCGGGACATGAGCAGAGGTGGCAGAAATGACGGGGACTCGGGGTCCGGGGGCCGAGCTGGCCTTGCCTGCATGGGTGCCCCAGGCAGCGCGCAATTACATCGTTCATACCGAAACGGGCATGTCGATCCGTGCGTTGGCCCGCGCCAGCGAGGTGCATGCCTCGACCATCCTGCGTCAGGTCCGCCGGTTCGAAAACCGGCGTGACGATCCGTTGATCGACGAGGCCCTGCGCAATCTTGCAGCCTGCCTCGCCCGCGAAGGCCTGCCCCGCAAGGAGATGACCACGATGACCAAGGACAACGCCCAAGGCCCCGGCGAGGCCCGCATCGCCAGCGAGGGTGCCCGCGTTCTGCGTCGGCTGGCCGAACCGGGCGCGGTGCTGGCCGTCGCCCGTGACATGGAGCAGGCCGTCGTCGTGCGCGAGGGACCGGGCGGCGCGGCCACGCGTACTGCCGTGGTCGCGTGCGACATCGCCCAGGCGATGGCCCTGCGTGACTGGATCGCCTGCGGCACGACGCCCTCGCGGATCGCGCGCTACACGATCACACCCACCGGACGGGCCGAACTGCGCCGCATGATGATCGCCGAGGCGGGGCGCGGTCTTGCCGAGGCGCCTGCGTCCTTTGCGGCGGCACCCGGCATACACGCGGACAAGCGGTCGCACGAGGCCGAAAGCTGGGTTGACCCGGTCAGCCGTTTCAGCGGCACCGACAGCCCGCTGATTGCTCTTGCTCGCCGAAAAGACCGCGATGGCAAGCCGTTCCTGACTCGCGATCAGGTCGCGGCGGGGGAACGGCTGCGCGAGGACTTCGAACTGGCCCAGATGGGGCCGAAGGTGACGCAGAACTGGGACCGGTTTCTGACCGCGCCCGCAAGTGGCCCGCAGCTTGGCCCGCTGGCTGGTGGCGGGGCCAGCGCCGCGGCGGCGCGGCTGCGTGCAGCACTGGCAGAGCTTGGCCCGGGTCTTGGCGATGTTGCATTGCGGTGCTGCTGCTATCTGGAGGGGCTGGAGCAGGCCGAAGAGCGGCTGGGCTGGGCGGCGCGTTCGGGCAAGATCGTGCTGCGCATCGCACTGACGCGGCTGCAACGCCATTACGAGGCGCAGGGCGAGGCCGGCAAGATGATGGGCTGAGGCGCGCAGTGCCTGCATGGCCGCCATGCAGACCCGCCGCGCCATTGGACTTTGCCCTGCCGGACGCGTAAGTTCTGCGCCAGCAGCACGAAAGAGGCCCCATGTCCCCGCGCGATCTGAAGGACCCCGTCCAGCGCCACCCCGAGAAGGCGCGTCGCCCCGATAACGCCCAGCCGAAGAAACCCGACTGGATTCGCGTCAAGGCGCCCACCTCGGACGGCTACAGGACCACCCGCGACATCATGCGCACCCACAAGCTGGTGACGGTCTGCGAAGAGGCGGGCTGTCCCAACGTGGGCGAATGCTGGAGCCAGGGCCACGCCACCATGATGATCATGGGAGAGGTTTGCACCCGCGCCTGCAGCTTCTGCAACATCGCCACCGGCAAGCCGCCCGAGGCGCTTGATGCGTTCGAACCGGGGCGCGTGGCCGACGCGGTCAAGAAACTGGGGCTGAACCACGTTGTCATCACCAGCGTCGACCGCGATGATGTCGCCGATGGCGGAGCAGAGCATTTCGCGATGACGATCCGCGCGATCCGTCGCCAGTCGCCCGAGACGACCATTGAAATCCTGACGCCCGACTTCCTGCGTTGCGATCCGTCGGTGCTGGAAACCGTCGTCGCGGCCAAGCCGGATGTCTTCAACCACAACCTTGAAACCGTGCCGGGCCTTTACCCCGAGGTGCGGCCCGGCGCGCGCTATTTCCACTCGCTGCGGCTGTTGCAGCGCGTCAAGGAGATTGACCCGGCGATGTTCACCAAGTCCGGCATCATGGTGGGGCTTGGCGAGGACAAACAGGCCGTGGCACAAGTGATGGACGACATGCGCGCGGCCGATGTCGATTTCCTGACGATCGGGCAATACCTTCAGCCGACGCCCAAGCATCACCGCGTTGACCGCTTCGTCACGCCCGAGGAATTCGCGGCCTATGAAAAGGCGGCCTATGGCAAGGGCTTCCTGATGGTGTCTGCCACGCCGCTGACGCGGTCCTCCTACCACGCGGGTGATGATTTCGCGAGGCTGCGTGCGGCGCGGCTGGCAAGGCTCGGCCGGGCGTGAGCACGCGCGCCTTGAGGGCGCTGCCGGGCTACGTGATGTCGCGCCCCTGGCAACGGGGCCTCTTGTTGTCGGAATACCTCGATTACGGGCTGGATACGCAGCCGGCAGCCGTGGCGCGCGACTATCTGGGCGCCTATGGCGCGATGAAGCTTGCCTTCCGCCTTAACCAATTGTCGAACCGGCGCGGCTTGGTCGCCGACAAGCTGCTGTTCGATGCGATGCTGCGCGGTGCGGGCCTTCCAGTGCCAGAGCTGCGCGCCGTCTATGGCCGCCCGCCGCCGATGGGCGTGCCGCGCCTGCATGCCGCCGCGGGGATCGAACGCTTGCTGCGGGCCGATGGCGCCTTGCCTGTATTCGGCAAGCCCGCCATGGGCGAGCGCAGCGATGCCGTTCTTGCGATCACTGGCATCAATGCGGACGGCGCAGTGCTGGCCGATGGGCAAGTTTTGCCGTTGGATCATCTGGAAACCGATCTGCGCCGCCATCATCGCGGGCGCGGCTACCTGTTCCAGGGCTTCATCGCGCAACATCCCGACATTGTTGCCGCGATCGGGCCCACCGTTGGTACATTGCGGCTGGTGACACTGGTGCTGGGGCAAGAGGTGCATGTTCTGGCCGCCGTGTGGAAGATCCCCCGCGCGGGTGCGATGGCTGACAACGTGTGGCGCGGCAACCTTGTGGCGCCGGTCGATGCCGAGAGCGGCATCGTGGGTGCCGCACGCAACGGATTGGGCGCGCGTGCCGCGCGGTTGACGACCCATCCCGATACTGGCGCGGCTCTGGACGGGTTGCAGTTGCCGAACTGGCCGAAGGTGCTGCGGTTGACCCGGCGCGCGGCCGGGCTGTTGCACATGCTGCCGCTGGTGGGCTGGGACATTGCCATCGGGCCGGAAGGGCCGATTTTTGTCGAGGCGAACACATCACCCTCTCTGGAGGCGTGGCAAGGGCCGCTGGACCGTGGTGCGCTAGCCGGCGACAGTGGCGTACTGCTTCGGCGTGGGTTGGAAGAAATCTGGCAGGCCCGGCAGGATCGACTGAAGCAGCGGCGGGTCGCGCGGCGCGGGCTTGTCCTCGGGCGCCTGCGGCGCCGGTAGCGCGGGGCCTCGCGGCCCGCGCGCGAGGGGGCTGTCTGCCCCCTCTTGGCCCGGTGCCCCGGGCCAATTCACCCCCGAGGATATTTGCCAAGGCAAAGGCGGCAGGCCGTCACCGGGCGACGGGCGGCACGATCTTGAGGTAGGCGGCAATGGCGGCGCGATCGGCGTCGGTCAGGTGCGCGGTGTTGGCCACGACCTCTGCCATCGCCCCGCCGACGGTGTCATAGCTGGGCGTGAAGCCAGATTTGAGATATTCGGCGATATCGGCCTTGGACCAGTCGAGCCTTGCCGGCGTAATATTGGGGATGCGGCCGCGGCCGGCGGGGTTCTTTGCGCCGGCAAGCCAATGGTCGCGCTCGGGGCCGCCAAGGATGTTGCGCGGCGTGTGGCATTCGGCGCAGTGGCCCAGCGCCTCGACAAGGTAGCGGCCGCGGGCCTGCTCGGGCGTCAGATCACCGCTGACGACCCATCCCGGCGCGATGAAAAGACGTTTCCACAGGCCCAGGGCGGGCCGAAAGCTGAATGGAAAGGCAAGTTTGGACGCCTTGCTTGGGGTCGAATCGGCCGGCAGCGTTCGCAGATAAGAGATCAGATCGGCCATGTCCTGCAACGCGGCATGACCATAGGTCGCGTAAGGGAAGGCGGGGTAAAGGTGCTGGCCATCACGGCCAATGCCGCGCATGACCGCATTCAGGATCTGCATATCCGACCAGTCGCCGATGCCCGCAACGGGGTCTGTCGATATATTGGGCGCGATGAACGTGCCGAACGCCGTAGGGAAGGCCCGCCCGCCGGAGAGCACCGGCGCATCGGTAAGGTCCGCGCCGGGCGCCATGTGACAGGCCGCACAGCCTGCCGCGGCAAATACCAGCGCGCCCCTGCTGGCATCGCCAGTGATCCCGTCAAGCGTCGAGGCGGGCAGGGGGCGCGGCAGCGCCTGCCACCACGCAACACCCGCAACAAGGGCCACCAGCACGACCCAAAGGCGCCATCTGCGCATCGCGCGGCGCACTCCCGGCCTAGTTCAGCCGGGCGCGGTAGGTTTTATGACAATCGGCGCAGGCCCCGCCAACGCCGCCCAGCGCCGCCTTCAGCCCGTCAACACCGGTACCGGCCGCGGCGGCCATCGCCTCGGTCGCGGTGCCGAGGGCCGCCCATTTTGCATCAAAGTCGGCCTTGTCGGTCCAGATCGCGGGTAGCGCATGGCTGCCCTCGATCGCGGTGTCGGACCCTTCCGGCCAGTAGCGCGACGTGTCGAGATGGCTGAGGGCCACGAGGTTTGCGGCGGCCTTCGTTGCCGCTTCGGCGTCGTAATCGATCTTGCCTTGCGCCATTCCGCCCAAGAGACCGAGGTTGAAGGCGAACAGGTGCATGTTTGAATGGCGTGCGTCGATCGCCGCCTTGATGGCCGGATCAACAGCGCTTTGGGCAAGAGCGGCGCCGGACAGGGCAGCGGCCAGAAACGCGGTGGCGAAAAGCTTCGACGAGGTCTTCATTACAAACTCCCAGAACTGATCAATGCCATTTATTCTAGGTGACATCGGCCATCCGGCAAGCGCCGGAGTGCAGGTTTTTGCAATGTTCAGTGAAGGATGCACGGGCCGCGGCGCGGCGCGGCGGTCAGCCAGTCCGGCCAAAGGCCAAGATGTTGGACACCCGCAATCGCGAGGCAGGCCAGAACGACGCCCAAGACAAGAATAACCCGCCCCATCGGGGGCGGGTTGCGGGCCCAGCGGCTGGCCCTGAGAAGCCATCCAAGCGGAAACACTTTCGCCGCCTCCGCCTGTATGATCCGGCTGGCCGGAACTCCTGTCAGAACGACCAGTTCAGCGCGATCGAGGTGACGTCTCCGGGGGAGCCCGAACTGCTGTCGAAACGCATGTAGCCAGCCTCGATCGAGGCGTTGGAGAACACCTTGTAGTCGGCCCCGATCCCGTAGGCGCGGATGTTGTCGCTGCTGCCTTGGGTAATGCCCCATGCGTTGGCGGTCAGCTTCAGGCGGTCGGTCACGTCGTAATTGACGAAACCGCGCACCTGTGTGGCGTTGGAAACCATGCTGAAGAGGACGTTCCCGTAGGAAACGGCGAGACCGGCAGTGCCCTTGCCGTAGTCGTAGGTCGCTCCAATCAGCGAAAGCTGGAGATCCGACGTGCCGGTGCCCTTGCTGTATTCTGTGCCGCCGTAAAGGCCGATGTTGCCCATCTGGTACATCGCCGCGACGCCATAGGTGTCGAGCGAGTCGCCCCCTTGTGCGATCCGGTTCCAAGATGCCGCCACATGTGTGCCGCTGAACATGCCGTCGTAGCGCAGGCCGTAGCTCTGGACATCACTGGCGATATTGATGCGAGCAAGATCATTGACGGACAGGCCGTAGAGATAGAACTCGGCCCCCAGCAGGCCATTGCCTGTACTACCCATGAAGGGAAGCGCGGCCATATCGTAGGCCGCCCGTGGCGCACCGACAGACACCTTGTTGCTGCCAAAGCCGAAGGTCACTGCACCGAAGGTGACGGCCGGCGGGTTGCTGCCGCTGTCGAGCGAGCCAAAGCCCATCACGCCAAGGTCAAGGCCGATATCGACCCCACCATAGTTGCCGAAGCTGTAGCTGCCGCCGAAATCGCCGAAATAGTAGGACTGCGTGTCGGACGAAGAGCCAGAGATGCGGCTCTGGCCAATCTGGACGAAGCCGTAGGTTGTAATGCCGGCCGAGGACTGGGCCATCGCACCGCTCGCGCCCAAGGCGGGCAAGCTGGCCAGGATGGTGCTGAGAAGGAACTTGCGCATGGTGAAACTCCATTGAAACTGGAAATATCCTATCACCCTTTGCGTGTGGCGCGCAGGGATTGCCAGCATCAATCCGGGGCCATGTTGCATGAAAGATGCAGCAACTGGCGGCTTTCGGCCAATGAGGCGTCTCTGGCCGATAAATGGCGGCAAGAAGACCCGCACTTGCTGCACCTTCACCCGGCCGCGCGTATCCTTCGGAACCGCGCGGCCCGGATATTGTCAGAACGACCAGTTCAGCGCGATCGAGGTGATGTCGTTGGAGCTGAACCCGCCGCCGGTGCGGGCATAGCTGGCCTTGATCGCGGCATTCGAGAACACTTTGTAATTGGCGCCGATGCCATAGATATGGAGGTTCCCGGAGCCCTCATTGACCGACCAGGCATCTGCGGAAAGGTTCAGCTTGTCTGTCACATCGTAATTGACGAAACCGCGCACCCTCGTGACGTTCGGCACCAAACTGTCAAAGAAGACATTGCCGTAAGCAACGCTTAACCCTGCCTTGCCCTTGCCAAAGTCATAGGTCCCGCCCAACGTCGATTGCCGGACATCAACCCCGCTATTGCCGCGCCCGTATTCGGTTGCGCCGTAGATGACCGCGTTACCGACCGGGTACATAACGGCAGCGCCATAAGTGTCGAATGAATTGCCGGAAATCGAGGTGTGGTTCCATGATGCCGCGACATGGGCACCGCTGAACATGCCGTCATAGCGCAGGCCATAGCTTTCGCCGTGACTGCCGAACAGCAACCGATCCAGATCGACCACGGACAAGTCATAGACGTAGGTCAGCGGTGAGGGCTGGTCGCCTGCGCCGTCCCGCGCGAAAGACAAGGGAACAAGGTCGTAGGCCGCACGGGGCGCGCCGATCGTCAGCTTGCTGTTGCCAATGCCCAGCGTCACGCCGCCGAAAACCACCGCCGGCAGGTTGCTGCTGCCGCTGTCCAACGACCCATAACTGAACACGCCCAGATCGAGCCCGATATCAGCGCCAGAAAAATTGCCGAAGCTGTAAGTGCCGCCGAAATCGCCCAAATAATAACTCCGCGAATCCGACGATCCGGAACTGTAGCTTTGTCCTGCCTCGACGAAACCATACGTCGTGATGCCGGCCGAAGATTGTGCGTTCGCCGCCTCTGCGGCCAAAATAGACAGGCTGGCCAGCAACGTTCCAGAAAGCAAATTTCGCATGTTTATCTCCGTCTTATCGCTTCTCCTTTATCATTTCTGAGTCCCTCCCTCGAAGTAACAATTGCGCGTTTGCATTCCTGCTTTCGGGGCAGCCGCAGATCCAAAGACGGACTTCAACCGGTAAAGCGGACCTTGCCGATAAAGGGCAGGTTGCGGTTGCGCTGGCCGTAGTCGATTCCGTAACCGACAACGAATTCGTCGGGGATCTCGAAGCCCGTCCATGTCGCCTTGAACGGCACCTCGCGCCGCGCGGGCTTGTCCAGCAGCGCGATGGTGCGCAGCCGCGCCGGCTGACGGGTGGCAAGATATTCGGTCACTTTGGCCAGCGTGTGGCCGGTATCAACGATGTCTTCCACGACCAGCACGTCGCGCCCTTCGATCTGACCACGCAGGTCCTTCAAGATGCGCACTTCGCGGCTCGATTCCATGCCGTCGCCGTAGGAGGACGCCTCGAGGAAATCGACCTCGACCGGCAGGTCAAGTTCGCGCACGAGGTCGGCGATAAACACGAAAGAGCCTCGCAACAGGCCGACGACGACCAACTTGTCGGTCCCGTCGAACTCGGCATGGATTTCGCGCGCCAGCGCCTCGATCCGCGCGGCGATCGCCTTAGCCGAGATCATTTCGTCGATGACATAGGGAGGGTGCGACATGGCCGGCCGATCTGAGTGGTTGATTTTCGCCCGCTACTCTACGACATGGGAGGCCATTGTCACTGACCGAAGCGCCCGGACCCGCCGATGCCCTCTCACGCCGAAACCCGCGTGTTACCCTATTCTCCGTCGCAGATGTATGCGCTGGTGGCCGACGTGGCGAGCTATCCAAAGTTCCTGCCGTGGACGGCCGCGGCACGGGTCCGGTCAGTGACCGACAAGGGCGATCATCAGGTGATGCTCGCGGACCTCGTGATTTCGTTCAAGGTGTTCCGTGAAAGCTTTGGCAGCGAGGTGACGCTCTGGCCGGAGCGGCAGATCGATACGCGCTATATCGACGGGCCGTTCAAATACCTGCGTTCATCATGGCAATTCAGCCCCGATCCGAAGGGCTGCGCGGTGCATTTCGAGGTGGATTTCGAGTTTCGCAACCGGTTGCTGCAGGGGGCAGCGGGGCTGTTTTTCACCGAAGCAATGAACCGGGTTGTCGCGGCGTTCGAGGCGCGGGCAACAGATCTTTACGGTTCAGGTGATGCATGAGCATCGAAGCACAACTTTCTGATTTTGCAATTGTAGAAGCAGTCGACGGTGCCGCATTGGAAATGATGCGCCTGTCGCTCTTCGACTGGGCAGCGTGTGGCATTGCTGGCGCGAGTGAGCCGCTGGCCGGCATTCTGCGAGGCCACGTTGGCGCCGAGGGTGGTACCGGGTCTGCAACGGTCATCGGTGGGGCCAAGGCGCCGCCGCGTGCGTCGGCCCTCGTCAACGGCGCGACCAGCCACGCGCTTGACTACGACGATACCCATTTCGCCCATATCGGCCATCCGTCCGTCGCCGTCATTCCTGCCGCGCTGGCAATGGCAGAGGTGCGTGGGGCGGACATGGCGGCGCTTTTGCAGGCCGCGCTCGTCGGGACCGAAGGTTCCGTACGTATCGGGCTGTGGCTGGGGCGCGGGCATTACGCAGCGGGTTTTCACCAGACCGCGACGGCAGGCGCTTTTGGTGCGACGCTGTCCGGGATCCGCTTGACCGGGTTGCACGGTGTCGCGGCGCGACGGGCACTGGGGATTGCCGCCAGCCGGGCGGGTGGCGTCCGGGCACAGTTCGGGACGATGGCGAAACCGCTCAATGCGGGTCTGGCCGCTGAAACCGGGGTCGAGGCGACCTTGCTGGCCGTAGCGGGGTTCGAGTCGGCGCCGGAGGCATTGTCGGGTCCGCAGGGCTACGGCGAAACGCATCTGGGCGAGGGCCACGCCGATGCCTTCGACGGGCTGGGGCATGACTGGCGGATGTTGGAGATCAGCCACAAGTTCCACGCCTGCTGTCACGGGCTGCACGCGATGTTGGAAGCGGTCGGCACGTTGAAGGTTGATCCGCAGGATGTCATCGCTGTCACCATCCGCACCCATCCGCGCTGGATGACGGTCTGTAATAATCCCGATCCATCAACGGGTTTGCAGGCGAAGTTCAGCTATCGCCTTAGCTGTGCAATGGCGCTGGCGGGGGTGCCGACCGCGGCGATTTCCAGTTTCACCGATGCCGCCTGCGCCGAGCCGCGACTGGTTGCTCTTCGGGATAGCGTCCAAGTGGAGGCCGATGACAGCCTGACTGAGATGCAGGCGCGCGTGTCGATCGAGACCCGCGACGGCGCGCAGCAGACCGCCTTTCACGACCTCGCCGCGCCCATCCCGTTCGACCTGCGGGCGCAAAAGCTGCGGCTGAAGGCGGAGGGGCTGCTGGGCACAGAGCGCGCCGATCGGCTGTGGCAGGCGGTTCACGCCGCGGATCTCGGCCCGTTGCTGGCGCTACTGGCCGCTGCCTAGGCCGCAGCCACCGCTGCAATCAGCATTCTCAGCGCATGGTCCACGGCCGCCGCGCGGACCTTTGCCCGGCCCAACGCGCCGAATTCGACCGTTTCCGTGCGGGTTCCGGCCGCCGTCGCCACCCCGAAGCAGACGCGCCCCTCGGGCTTGAAATCGGACCCGCCCGGCCCGGCGATGCCGGTTGTCGACACGGCGATCTGTGCCGCTGAGCGCGCCAGCACGCCCGCGGCCATTTCCGCCGCCACCTGCTCTGAAACTGCGCCATGCGCGTCCAGCGTCGCGGGCTTGACGCCCAGCAGATCGGTCTTGGCGGCGTTGGAATAGGTCACCACGCCCCGGTCGAAGATGTCCGACGATCCCGCGACATCGGTGATCGCGCTCGCCAGCAATCCGCCGGTGCAGCTTTCGGCGGTGGCCACGCGCAGGCCCTTGGCGCGCGCCGCTGCCAGCAGGTCGGCCGCAAGGCTCATCGCATCAGCACCAGGTGAAAGAGTGCTGCCAGCGCGCCCACGCCGATCGCGGCAAAGACGCCGGCGATCAGGTCGTCCAGCATCACGCCCAGCGTGTCGTGCCGCCGGTCCGCCCGGCCGATCCAGCCCGGTTTCCAGATGTCGAACAGCCGGAAGAGGAGAAAGGCCGCCACCCAGCCCGGCCAGAGCTTCCAGACGGCGACGTTGTTGTTGGCCGCGCCGAACAGCACCGGCAGGATGGCAATCCACTGGCCCGCGACCTCGTCAATGACGATCTCGGACGGGTCGGGGTCGGTCCCGCCGCGGGTCTCGGCGTCGATCGCCCACAGGCCCAGCACCACGGCGACTGGCAGCGCCACGGTGACGGCCCACGGCCCGGCCAGAAGATAAAGCAGGAAGGCTGCGACCAGCGCCGCGGCAGAGCCCCATGTGCCCGGCGCCGGGCGCAAAAGGCCCACGTTGCCGAAGGTGGCGATCAGGCGGGTCATGGCTGTCCTTTCAGAAGTGTCGCGGTGGCCAGAGCCGCGATGCCCTCCTCGCGGCCGGTAAAGCCCAGCCGTTCCGACGTCGTGGCCTTGACGCTGATCCGGTCGGGCGAAAGCCCCATGATCCGCGCCATTTCCGCTTTCATCGCAGGGGCATGCGGGCCGATCTTCGGGCGTTCGCAGATGAGCGTGCAATCAGCATGGGTGATGTCAAAGCCGTGTTCGCGGGCCAGCGCGCAGGCATGTTCGAGGAAGATATGGCTTGCCGCGCCTTTCCAGCGCGCCTCGGACGGGGGGAAATGCTGGCCGATATCGCCCATGCCCAGCGCGCCGTAGATCGCGTCGGTCACCGCGTGCATCCCCACGTCGGCATCCGAATGGCCCATCAGCGCGCGGTCATGCGGCACCTTGACGCCGCAAAGCCAGACATGGTCGCCCGGCCCGAAGGCGTGTACGTCGAACCCGTTGCCGGTGCGAATGTCCATTGCGGCCCCCATTAGGCGAGTAGCGCGGGCGAAATCTTCCGGCGCGGTGATCTTCAGGTTGTCCTCATCGCCCGCCACGATGGCCACGTCCAGCCCCGCGGCGCGCGCCACCTCGACATCGTCGGCAGCGCCACCGGGATGGGCGCGATGCGCGGCAAGAATGGCGGCATAATGAAAGCCCTGCGGCGTCTGCGCGCGCCACAGCCCCGTGCGGTCCTGCGTGCCGCTGACAAGGCCCTGCGTGCCGCGCCACAAGGCGTCCGTCACCGCAACGGCGGGGGCGGCACCCGGATGGGTGTCGAGCGCCTCCAGCACCCGCGCGATCAAGGCCGGGCGCACGAGGGGCCGCGCGGCGTCGTGGATCAGGACCATGTCGGGCGGGTCGGCCTCTAGGGCTGCCAATCCGGCCAAGACCGAGCCCGCGCGCGTTTCGGCCCCGTGAACAACGGCGCAGCCGGTTTCGGCCAGACCAGCGGCCAAGGTGGCATCTTCGGGATGGATCACAACGACAAGGCGCCCGATGCCGCCGGCCCGAAATGCCGCAAGGGTGGCGTCGATCACGCGCGCACTGCCCAGTGGGCGCCATTGCTTTGGCAGGCCACCGCCAGCACGCGATCCGCGACCGGCAGCAACGATGATGGCGGCAATTTGTGTCATGGGGCCACTCGATCGGGTTGTCGCAATGTTCCTACGCCGGGCCGCGCAAGAGGGCAAATGCTGGCTTTGCCGTGTCGATTTGCCTAATTTCTGGGCGTTTGCCGCGAATTAGCACGAAGTGGGCAGCCTGTCGCGTTGCCGGGCCCCGATGACGGGGCTATGTGATGGCCAGACTGCAAACAAAAACAGCGAATTCGTGACCCTTTGACATCGCTCCTCCCATTGACCGTTGCCGGAGATGATCGGCTTGCGCCCGTCGCGCTGGCGCCGCTGGCGGGAATCACAGATCTGCCATTCCGGCAACTGGTTGCCGGATTCGGCGTGGGCTGGGTCGTGTCGGAAATGGTCGCCAGCCAGGAGATGGTTCAGGCCCGCCCCGGCACCCGCGCGAAAGCCGAACTGGGTCTGGGCGAGGCCGCGACGGCCGTGCAGCTTGCTGGGCGAGAGGCCTACTGGATGGCAGAAGCCGCGCGGATGGTGGCCGACAATGGTGCGCAGCTGATCGACATCAACATGGGCTGCCCGTCGAAGATGGTCACGAACGGCTGGTCCGGCTCGGCCCTGATGCGTGATCCCGACCACGCGCTGCGTTTGATCGAAGCGGTGGTGGGCGCCGTCGATGTGCCTGTTACACTGAAGACCCGTCTGGGCTGGGACGACGGGATGCTGAACGCACCTCAGATTGCCCGCCGGGCCGAGGGCGCAGGCGTGCGCCTGATCACCATTCACGGCCGCACCCGTTGCCAGTTCTACAAGGGGCAGGCCGACTGGGCCGCGATCCGGGCCGTGAAGGACGCGGTGACGATTCCGGTCGTGGCCAATGGCGATATCGTGGACGTTGCAGCGGCGGCGCGCGCGCTGGCAGCTTCGGGTGCGGACGGCGTCATGATCGGCCGGGCGGCCCGCGGGCAGCCATGGTTGCCTGCGCAAGTTCTGGCCGGGCTGACAGGTGTGCCCGCGCCCCAGGTGCCCACAGGGGCAGGGCTCGCCGCGATGGTGGCGGGCCATTACGAGGCGATGCTGAGCTTCTACGGGGCGCAGCTGGGCAACAAGGTCGCCCGAAAGCACCTTGGCTGGTACATGGACACCGCTGGAACGGACCGTGCCTTGCGTGGTGCAATCCTGCGCGAAGAGAGCCCCGTAAGGGTCTTGCGCCTGCTGCCCACCGCCCTTGCCGCGCGGGAAAGGGCCGCCGCATGATCCGCGATACGGCGCTCTGGAATTCGCTGCCGGTGCCGGCGCTGCTGGTTGGCCCCGACGACATGATCGTCGATTGTAACCCTGCCGCCGAAGCGTTTCTGAATCTCGCTTCGCGCACCCTGATCGGCGCGAACCTCTGGCAACGGGTGACGTTCAACACCCCGCTGGAACCCGCCTTTGCCCGGGCCCGGGACCACGATTCCTCGCTCTTCGTCAATGATGTGGACGTGGGCATCGGCGACAAGCCACGTTGGCAGTGCAACCTTCAGGTCTCGCCCCTGCAGGGGTCCGAAGGGCAGATGCTGGTCATGATCTCGCCGCGTGACGTGGCCAGCCGGATGACCCAGCACATGCAGTCTGGCCGGGCGGTGAAATCGGCGATCGGCATGGCCGAGATGTTGGCGCACGAAATCAAGAACCCGCTGGCAGGCATCACCGGGGCGGCGCAACTGCTGTCGATGGGCCTTTCGCCCGATGACCAGGAGCTGACAGATCTGATCGTGGCCGAGACCCGGCGCATCGTGAAGTTGCTGGAACAGGTCGAACAGTTCGGAAACCTGCAACCGCCCAGCCTGAAACCGGTCAACATCCACGATGTGTTGGACCGCGCGCGGCAATCGGCCTCGGTCGGTTTCGGGGCGCACATGATGTTCATCGAGGATTACGATCCGTCGCTGCCGCCGACGCTGGCCGATGCCGACCAGTTGCTTCAGGTGTTCCTCAACCTTCTCAAGAATGCCTCCGAGGCGGGCCAACCGGGCGGTGTGATCCGCCTGCGCACCTTCTACGACAGCGCGCTGCGCCTGCGCCGCCCTGATGGCAGCCATGCCCGCCTGCCGCTGCAGATCGAGATTATCGATGACGGCCCGGGTCTGCCCGCCGACATCGCCGCCGATGTGTTCGAGCCGTTCGTCTCCGGGCGGGAAAATGGCACGGGCCTTGGCCTGGCGCTCGTGTCCAAACTGGTTTCGGACGTGGGCGGTTGGATCTCTGTCGATTCCGCCCCGGGCCGAACCGCCTTTCGTATTTCGCTGCCGCGCGCGCCGCAGGAACCCGATCCCGATACCGCCGCCCCATCAGGAGGAAAATGACATGGACGGAACCGTCCTGGTTGCCGATGACGACCGCACCATTCGCACCGTATTGACACAGGCGCTGACGCGGGCGGGCTGCAAGGTCCATGCCACGTCCAGCCTTGTGACGCTGATGCGCTGGGTGGAGGAGGGCAAGGGCGACCTGGTGATTTCGGACGTGGTGATGCCTGACGGCAATGGCCTTGACCAATTGCCGCAGATCACCGCGCTGCGTCCCGGCATGCCGGTGATCGTCATCTCGGCGCAGAACACGATCATGACCGCGATCAAAGCGGCCGAGAAGGAGGCGTTCGACTATCTGCCCAAACCCTTCGACCTTCCCGACCTGATGAAGCGCGCCGCCCGCGCGCTGGAGGTCAAGCGGCGCACGCCCACGCAGCGTGCCGAGGCAAGCGAAAAGGCGGGCGATCTGCCGCTGGTCGGCCGCACACCGGGAATGCAGACGCTTTACCGGCTTGTCGCGCGGGTGATGAATACCGCGCTGCCGGTGCTGGTGACCGGGGAAAGCGGCACCGGCAAGTCGCTCATCGCGCGGGCGATCCATGACTTTTCAGACCGCAGGACGCTGCCGTTCGTCGTCGTGACAGAAGCCGATCTGCAGGGGATGGAGGGGCCCGCCAACGTGCTGGCCCGGGTGCGCGGCGGTTCGCTGCTTTTCGATGAAGTCAGTGATTTCAGTGACGAGGCGCAGGCGCGGCTGGTGCGGATGCTTGACAGTCTTGGCGATTCCGCGCCCCGGGTGATGTCCACATCGCGTGCCGATCTGTCGGCGCTGATGGAAGAGGGCGGGTTCCGCGAGGATCTTTATTACCGTCTTGCCGGGGTCACATTGGCGGTGCCGGCGCTGCGTGAACGGGTCGAGGATATCCCGCTTCTGGCCGAGCATTTCCTGCAACGGGCCGAGCGGGACGGCCTGCCACTGCGGCGTCTTGGTGGCGGCGCGCTGGATCTGGCACGCAGCTACAGCTGGCCGGGCAACGTCCGGCAACTTGAGAACGCGATCCGCCGTCTGGTTGTCACCGCCAGCGAAGAGGACATCAGCCGCACCGAGATGGAGATGATCCTCAGCAACCAGCCAGCGATGGAGCCGCTGCGTTCGGGTGGCGAGGGCGACAAGCTGTCGGCTTCGGTCGGCAAGCATCTGCGCCGCTATTTCGACCTGCACGGGGGCGTGCTGCCGCCGCCCGGCCTGTACCAGCGCATCCTGCGCGAGGTTGAATTACCGCTGATTACCATCGCGCTGGAGGCCACCGGCGGCAACCAGGCCAAGTGCGCCGATTTGCTGGGCATCAACCGCAATACGCTGCGCAAGAAGGTGACCGATCTGGATATCCGCGTGACACGGCGCCGCAAGTTGATGTAAAACCGCCACAGGTCCGTGGCCGCAGAGTCGCATATTCGACTTGCGGGACCGGGGAGAGTGACGCGGACGCCTTGGTGCGCGCCGCGCGGGGGTAATCGGGCGTGCAGCGAAACGTTTCGGGCCTGCTGATGGATCGGCTCAGCCGCCTCCGGCGACTCAGGCGTTTCCAGAATGCGGCGACGCTGGGTCTGGTGCTGCTGGGCCCCATACTGGCGGCCGTCACCTTTGTCGTGCTGGGGCCGCTGGGGCAGGGCGCCAGCGCACCGTCCCTGCGCATGGTGCTGCTGGCGGACATGGTCTATATCCTTGTCGTTGCGGCGCTGGTGATGCAGCGCGTCGCGCAGATGATCGCCGCACGGCGGGCCAAGTCGGCCGGATCACGCTTGCACTTGCGGCTGACGGGTGTTTTCGCGCTGCTGGCGCTGATCCCCACCGTACTGGTCGCCGTCTTTGCCGTGCTGACCGTCAACGTGGGGCTGGAGGGCTGGTTCTCGGACCGGGTGCGCAACGTGGTGGGCACATCGCTCGCGGCAGCGCAGGCCTATGAGGACGAACACCGTGCCGAATTGACCCGCGATGGCAAGTCGCTGGCCGACTATCTCGACGCCAAGCGGCGGGCCTCGATCTTCATGGATGATGGCGAGATTCGCATTGCCTTGGGCCAGGTTCAGGCACAGATCGAACGCGGCTTGACCGAGGCCTTCGTCATCGACGGCACCGGGCAGATCCGCGCGCGCGGGGCGCGATCTTACGAATTCGACTACGAACAGCCGACCGAGGCGCAGATTGCGCAGTCCCGCAAAGACGGCATCACCATCATCGAGGATTGGCCCAACAACGAATTCCGCGCGCTGATCCCGCTGGATGCCTTCACCGATCGCTACCTCTTCGTGACCCGCGCCGTCGATGGTTCGATCCTGTCGCTGCTCGATAATACCAAGCAGACGGTCGCGCTGTACCAGCAACTTGAACATGACCGCGGGCGCATCCTGTTCGAGTTCGGGCTGATATATCTCGGTTTCGCCGTCATCCTGATCCTTGCGGCGATCTGGCTTGGCCTGTGGTTTGCCGAGCGGTTGTCGGGCCCGGTGGGTCGGCTTGTTTCGGCCTCGCAGGAGGTGGGCAAGGGCGATCTGGACGTGCGGGTGATCGAGGATGAAGGTGACGATGAGATTGCCCTTTTGGGACGTTATTTCAACCAGATGACGGCGCAACTTAAAGTTCAGCGCGCAACCCTGCTGGAAAATACCGAGCAGATCGAGCGCCGCCGCAGGCTGTTCGATTCAGTGTTGGGATCGGTGACGTCGGGGGTTCTGGGCCTTGATGGCGACGGGCGCATCAGCTTCGTCAACCGCTCTGCAGAGGCGATGCTGGGGCTGGATGACGCGCAAGAGGGCCGGGCACTATCATCCTCTGTCCCCGAATTCGCGCCGCTTTTTGCGCAAATGCAGGCCGAGGGACGCGCGATCGCGCAGGCGCAGGTCAACCTTGTGCGCGGTGGCAAGCAAGAGACGCTGCTGGTCCGTATCGCCACACGCCAAAGCCGTGAAGGCACGCTGGAAGGCTTCGTGGTGGCCTTTGACGACGTCACCGATCTTGTCAGCGCGCAGCGCATGGCGGCATGGGGCGACGTGGCGCGCCGCATCGCGCATGAAATCAAGAACCCGCTGACCCCGATCCAGCTTTCGGCCGAGAGGATCAAACGCAAGTTCGTACCGCGGCTTGGCGACGAGGCATCGGACCTTGAGCAGATGACGGACGTGATCGTGCGCCAGACCGGCGATCTGCGCCGCATCGTTGACGAGTTTTCCAAGTTTGCCCGCATGCCCGAGCCAGAGCGCAGCCCGCAGGATCTGGCCGCGCTGGTGCGCGATGCGGTGACGTTGCAAGAGGCGGGCCAGCCCGGCGTTCGCATTGTGGCCGACCTTGATCGGGGGCCGATGATGGCCGAGATCGACGCCACCATGATCTCGCAGGCGCTGACGAACCTGATCAAGAATGCCGGCGAGGCGATCGAGACACTGGTCGACAGTGCTGCCGCGCCCGAGGGCCTTGTCCCTGAAATTCGCGTGGGGCTGGAGCGCCATGACGGCACCGCGCGCATCACGGTGGCCGATAACGGCATCGGCCTGCCACAAGATCGCCAACGCTTGTTTGAACCCTACGTCACCACCCGGGACAAGGGCACCGGGCTTGGCCTGCCGATCGTCAAGAAGATCATCGAGGAGCACGGCGGCACCCTGCAGCTTGTCGACGCTGCACCCTTTTCCCCCGACGCGCGGGCCGGCGCGATGGCGGTGATAGAGCTACCGGTCATTCCGCAGGTGGCGCAGACCGCACAGATTTCAGCGTAAGGACGAGACAATGGGCGATATCCTGATCACCGACGACGAACGCGACATTCGCGAACTGATCTCGGACATCCTCAAGGACGAGGGCTTTACCACCCGGCTGGCAGGCACATCCGAGCAGTGCATGGCCGAAATCGCGCGCGAGCGTCCCGCGTTGATGATCCTTGATATCTGGCTGAAGGATTCCGCGATGGACGGGATCGACATTCTCAAGACCGTCAAGCGCGAACATCCCGAGATTCCGATCGTCATCATCTCCGGCCACGGCAATATCGAGATCGCCGTCGCCGCGATCAAGCAGGGCGCCTACGACTTCATCGAAAAGCCGTTCAATATCGACCAGTTGATGGTGGTGATCCGCCGCGCGATGGAGGCCTCTCGCTTGCGGCGCGAGAACCTCGAACTGCGCCGCGGCGAGGCCGCCACCGGCGAGATGCTGGGCGAAAGCGCGGCCTTCCGCGCGCTCAAATCGCAGCTCGACAAGGTCACGCGGTCGAACGGACGAGTGATGCTGGCCGGCCCGCCCGGCTCGGGCAAGGAAACCGCCGCCCGCTATATTCACGCCCATTCGACGCGGTCGGAATCGCCCTTTGTTACCGTCAGTTCCGCCTCGGTAGAGCCTGAACGGATGGAAGAGGTGTTGTTTGGCCGTGAGGGCGCCGACAGGGGTGTCGAGAAAGGCCTGTTGGAGCAGGCCAACGGCGGCGTGATCTATTTCGACGAGGTCGCAGATATGCCGCTTGGCACCCAATCCAAAATCCTGAGGGTGCTTGTCGATCAGCAGTTTCAGCGTGTTGGAGGCACTGCAAAGGTACAGGTGGACCTGCGCGTTATTTCCTCGACAACCCGGGACCTTGGCGAAGAAATTGCCCAGGGCCGTTTTCGGCAGGAACTGTTTCATCGCCTTAACGTGGTGCCCATCGCGGTGCCCAGCCTTGAGGAGCGACGCGAGGACATCCCGCTTCTGGCCGAGCATTTCATCGGCATGTTCAACCGCACGCAGGGGTTGCCGCTGCGCCGGCTGGCCGACGATGCCCGCGCCCTTTTGCAGACAATGCTTTGGCCCGGCAACGTGCGCCAGTTGCGCAACGTGATGGAGCGCATCCTGATCCTTGGCGAAGCGGGCGGTGACATCGCTGCGCGCGAATTGCCCAGTGCCGACGAGACCGGGCCCGAGGAAGGGCGCATCGTGCTGTCGGGGGGGCTGGCCACGCTGCCCCTGCGCGAGGCGCGCGAGTTGTTCGAGAGGGAATACCTGCTGACGCAGATCAACCGTTTCGGCGGCAATATCAGCAGGACAGCGGCCTTCGTGGGCATGGAACGTTCGGCGCTGCACCGCAAGCTGAAAAGCCTAGGCGTGGTCACCACGTCGAAGGCCGGCGGTCGTGTTGCCTATGTCGACGAAGACTGAGCGTTGACCGTGTCTGCGCCCTCTGTCACGACGAGGCCCTGAGACAGCGGGAGTGCGGGCATGAAGGTGATCATCTGCGGTGCGGGGCAGGTGGGCTGGCAAATCGCCCGGCACCTGTCGGGCGAACGCAACGACGTGACAATCGTCGACAACAATGCCGATCTTGTCCGTCGCGCGACCGAGACGCTGGACGTGCAGGGCGTCACCGGGCATGCCAGCTATCCGGACGTGCTGGAACGCGCCGGCGCACGCGACGCCGACATGATCATTGCCGCAACCTATTCGGACGAGGTGAACATGGTCACCTGTCAGGTCGCGCATTCTGTTTTTGACATCCAGCGCAAGATCGCCCGGCTGCGCGCGCAAAGCTATCTGACCGCGATCTATTCCGATCTTTATCGGCGCGATCACCTGCCCATCGACGTGGTGATCAGCCCAGAGCGCGAGGTGGCCGATGCGGCGCTGCAACGGCTTGCCGCACCCTCGGCCTTCGACACCGAGAGTTTTCTTGGCGGGCGGGGTCAGCTTCTGGGGATCACGATCGATGGCGACTGCCCGGTCATCAATACGCCGCTGCGGCAGTTGACCGATCTCTTCTCGACGCTGCGCGCCATTGTCGTGGGTATCCGGCGCGATGGGGTGCTGTTTGCGCCCGCACCGGGCGATCAGATCTTTGCCGGCGACGATTGTTATGTCTTCTCGGACGTCATCGACACGGCGCGCACGCTGGAGATTTTCGGCAAAACCGATCTCAAGCAGGAGCGTGTGGTCATCATCGGCGGCGGCAATGTGGGCCTTGCCGTGGCTCGCGCGCTGGAACGGCGCGGCGACCGGGTGCGTGTGCGGGTGATCGAGCGCAATCGTGCGATCGCCGAGCGCGCGGCCGAGGCGCTGGACCGGACGATCGTGCTGAACGGCGACGGGATGGATTCGGCGCTTCTGGAAGAGGCGAATATCGGCCAGACCGATGCCATCCTTTGCGTCACCGACGACGACAAGACCAACCTTCTTGTTTCGGTCAGGGCCAAGGCGATGGGGTGTCCGATGGCGATCTGCCTTGTCAACGATCCCAGCCTTGTGCCGCTGATGGGGCCGATGAACATCGACGCCTACATCAACCCGCGCGCCACGACCGTTAGTTCCATCCTGCGCCATATCCGCCATGGCCGCGTGCGCGCCGTCTATTCCATCGGCGATGCCGAGGCCGAGATGATCGAGGCGCAGGTGTTGGGCACTTCGCCCATGGCGGGCAAGAAGATCCGCGACATCACCTTCCCCGAGGGCGTGCTGATCGGTGGCGTGATGAAGGGCGAAAAGCTGGTCAAACCCACTGGCGAGACGCGCATTGACGCGGGCGACGTCGTGGCCATCTTTTCGATGGCGGCCGACGTGCCGGCGGTCGAGCAACTGTTGCAGGTCTCGATCGACTTCTTCTGACGCCGTAGCACGCTGTTTTTTGTCTGGAATCCCGTTTCGGCCCGCGACATACTGGCCCGGATGAATGACAACGGCCGGTCAGCGGTCGCAAGAACAAGGGACGGAATTCCATGGCGGCCGACAAACAGAATCTGCAGGATGCATTCCTCAACCATGTCCGCAAGACGAAGGTTCCGGTAACGATCTTTCTCATCAACGGCGTGAAGCTGCAGGGGGTGATCACCTGGTTCGACAGCTTCTGCGTGCTTTTGCGCCGCGACGGGCAATCGCAGCTTGTCTACAAGAGCGCGATTTCCACGATCATGCCTGCGCAACCGATCAGCCTTTACGAGGGCGAAGAGTAATCCTTGATGGATCATGATAGGCCCGCAACACGGGCCTGGGTGCTGCACCCGGACATCAAGACCGACCGTCACCGCCGCGAATCTGTCGCGGCGCTTGAAGAAGCTGTGGGGTTGGCGGCCGCGTTGCCGGGGCTTGAGGTTGTCGGGGCAGGGCAGGTGCGGCTGTCTTCCGTTCATCCCGGCATGCTGTTCGGCAAGGGCAAGATTGCCGAGCTGAAGCAGAAATTCGCCGATGAGAAGGTTGAACTGGTGCTTGTCGATGGCCCCGTCGGGCCGGTGCAGCAGCGCAATCTTGAAAAGGAATGGGGCGTCAAGCTGCTCGACCGAACCGGGTTGATCCTCGAGATCTTCAGCGATCGGGCGCGCACCAACGAAGGCGTGCTGCAGGTGGAAATGGCGGCGCTGAGCTACCAGCGCACGCGGCTGGTGCGGGCCTGGACCCACCTTGAACGGCAGCGTGGTGGGCTTGGCTTTGTGGGCGGGCCCGGCGAGACGCAGATCGAGGCGGACCGGCGCGCCATCGACGAACAACTGATCAAGCTGAAGGAAAAGCTCGACAAGGTGGTCAGGACCCGCGCGCTGCATCGCGCGGCGCGGGCCAAGGTGCCCTATCCGATCGTGGCGCTGGTGGGCTACACCAACGCTGGCAAATCGACGCTGTTCAATCGACTGACCGGGGCCGAGGTGCTGGTCAAGGACATGCTTTTCGCGACGCTTGATCCGACGATGCGGCGAGTGGTGCTGCCCGCGGGCGACGAGGTGATCCTGTCCGATACCGTCGGCTTCATATCGGACCTGCCGACCGAACTGGTTGCCGCGTTCCGCGCGACGCTGGAAGAGGTGCTGGATGCCGACCTGATCGTGCATGTACGCGATATCAGCCATCCACAATCCGAGGCGCAAGCGCGCGACGTGATGGAGATCCTGCACGGGCTGGGCGTGTCCGAGACGGCGCCGCTGATCGAGGTCTGGAACAAGATCGACTTGTTGGAAGGCGAGGCGCGCGCCGCGGTCGAGCGGCAGTCCGACCGCACCAAGGGGCTGTTTGCCGTGTCGGCCATTGAGGGCCAGGGCATTGACGCCTTGCTGGACGCCATTGCCGAGGCCGTCCGCGCGCCGCAAACAACCGAAGTGCTGGACTTGCCCTTTGCGGCGGGCCGGGCGCGGGCATGGTTGCATAACGAGGGTGTCGTGGACGCCGAAGAGCAGACCGATACCGGCAGTCGCCTGACGGTGACGTGGACGGCCATCCAGAAGGCCCGTTTCGCCAACTTGCAAACCTGACGCAGGCGGGCCCGCAGCAATGGCAATCAGGCCGCGACGGGCGACAGACCCGGTTGCCAGACAACCAGCCGCGCGCGCCCTGTTTCCTTGGCGTGGTAAAGCGCGTCATCGGCTAGGCGCAGGATCTGGTCAAACCCGCTGGCCCGCGTAATTTCGGCCGCGCCGATCGACATCGTCAGGCTAACCGCGCCCGCCGGCGGGCCAAGGTCCACCTCGATCGCCTCGACCAGCCGCTGACCGATTTCTACCGCGTCACGCAACGGGGCGCCCGGCAGAAAGGCCGCGAATTCCTCGCCGCCCACGCGGCCGACGATGTCGCCTTGACGCAGCACCGTGCGGATCCGCGCGGCCATTGCCTGCAGACAGAGATCACCCACCGCGTGGCCGTGACTGTCATTGATGCGCTTGAAGTAATCGGCATCAATCAGGAACACGACGCCGCGCGGGCTTTGCAGACTGGCCCTTTGCGAATGTTCGAAGAACGCGCGGCGGTTGGGCAGGCCCGTCAGCATGTCTGTCATCGCAAGGTCGGCCAGTTGCCGCTGCATGCTGCGCATCTGGGTGACGACGTAAAAGATCAACGCCATGAAGGGCAATGTCGTCAGCGAGGTAATCAGCAGGTTGCTTAGCGGCGCGTGAAGCGTGCCGGTCAGGGCAAATTCGGTGCCATAGGCGACGCCGTTGACCAATCCCAGAAACAGCCCGCCCTTGCGCAGGAAATCGCCCATGCCCCCGATGGCCATGGTCGCGATCAGAAAGGACTGAAGTCCGGGCGGAATCTGCATGCCCGGATCGTCCATCCGATGGGTTGAGATGCCGTTAACGCCGGCTATTGCGGTGAAAGCTCGGTAATCCCCACCGCCGCTGCCCTTGCAAGGCCCGGATCCAGTGACATCGGGATATACTCCCCTCGCCGCCACAACTCGCCCAGATCGTCGTAATGCTGTGACAGTGGGTTGCCCGATTGCCCGGTCGAGATGATGAAGACCGAACTGTCAGGATCGGCGAAATCGTAGACCCCGCGATAGCCCGCCGCGTGGACGTTGGCGAAGGGCGTGGGATCGACGCCAGAGGTCTGCCCCCGCATCAGCGTGTTGTCGCCGCCGCTGGTGGATTGCCGGATGTTGACGAACCACGACAGGATCGGCGTCTTGCCCAACACAGGGTGGTCCTGCATCGCCTGGTGCGCATCGCCCCAGCGCAGCGATTCCAGCGAGCCTGCGTAATGCGCGTGGATCCAGACCAGCGCATCGTCCAGCGCCAGCCGGGCGATGTCGGTGCAGCTTTCGACCGGGGCCGATTGCACCACGTCGCACCACGCGCCCGCGCCGTCGATGTTGCGGAACACGCGCTCGATGAACACAGGGTCGACATGGGTAAAACGGTCGGCCAGGGGGCCCAGCTCGTCGCGGATCAGCCGGTCCTGCAGCGCGCGCAGCCATGCCGCGTAGATCAGCGGCTCGGGCAGATGCTCGTTCATCTCGCCGTTCCACGCGGCCAGCAGTTTCAGCGCCTTCTGCCGGTCGGCCTCGGGCGTGCCGTCCGGCGCGGCATCGCCGGTGAACCACAGGTTCGCCCCGATCAACGGCAGAAGCGAACGCGCGGTGAAGCTGACGGTATCCAGCTGCGCCTCGATGAAACTTTCGCGGGTGTGGACCTGCCGGGTCTGCATCAGTTTGGTCAGGCGGTGGATGCGTTGCGTGTCGCCCCACCAGAACGACACGTTGTCGGGAAAGGGGCGGTCCACGATCTTGTTGTTTGTATTGGCAACGATCCCGCCGGCGGGGTTCACGAATTCCGGGTTGTCGGCATAGGGCAACATGCCCTGCCACTGGTTGCGCGACAGGTAGCCAAGCGTCGGCAGGCGGCCTTGGCTGTCATTGGCCGGGTCGCGCGCGGGCATCGATCCGATCAGCTTCAGCCCGATATTGTTGCGATCGGCCAATGTCAGGTTCAGCGCAGGTGCGATGAAGGTCTTGCCGGCCTCGATCGCTGCGCGCACGGAATGAGACCGCATGATCGCCATCGCCGCGCTCATAGAGGTGTCGGCGCCGCTTAGCGCGGTCCAGCTGAGCGAGGTGACATCACCCTGCGGTGTGATCGAGCCCAGCTGGAAACTGCCGGGCGGCAGGACCGGGCCGTTCTGCGTCCAGCGCAGTTTCAGCGTGACCGCCGGCGCGCCCTTGATCGTGACGATGCTGTCCTTGGTGGTGAAATGGGCCCAGCCATCAGCGGTGCGATACTGCGTTGGATCGTCTGGTTTTACCTCTTCCACATGTACGTCCTGATCGTCGAGGTAGGACGCGGTAACGCCCCAGCCAAGGTCGCTGCTGCGCCCCGACAGGATCAGCGGCATACCCGGGATCGTGCCGCCGATCACACCGCCATCGGCCAGTTCGATCCGTGCCAGATACCAGATCGACGGCGCGGTCAGGTCCAGATGCGGGTCGTTGGCCAGCAAGGTTGATCCGGTTGCCGAACGCGACGGAGCGGCAGCCCAGGCGTTTGACGCCCCCGACAAGTCCATCGGTTGGACCGGATCAAGCGGGTCACGCGGGCCGGTCGATGTGGCCGCGTAGCGCAGGTTCGAGGTGCCGGGGACAAGCGAGGCATATTCCGGCAGGGCCGCAATCGCATCCCCCGGTGCATCCGGCATGATGTCGCGCAGCCTGTCGGGGCTGAGCACAAGCGACAACTGCGCGCGCAGCACTTCGTTCTGCATGTGGCCCGACAGTTGCAGCGCGATCAGTTTGAGGATCGCCAGCGAATCGGCCGGCTCCCACGGGGCGATGGGCTGGTTGAACAGCCACATCTCCGGCGCGCCACGGCCAAGCGCCCCCTTGTTCACCTCGGCGATCCACGCATTCACGCCGGCGGCATAGGCGGTCAGCGCCGCCTTGGTGTAGCTGTCCTGCGAGGCGACCGAACTGACGGCAAGGTCGTAAAGGCCCAGCCGGCGCATCGTTTCGTCGATCTTCAGGGTGCGCGGCCCGAAAAGCTCTG
The DNA here is from genome assembly GCF_016125575.1 of Limimaricola sp. Lineage (GTDB taxonomy): Bacteria > Pseudomonadota > Alphaproteobacteria > Rhodobacterales > Rhodobacteraceae > WGLM01. The sequence continues at coordinate 314,313 of NZ_WGLM01000005.1, read as the reverse complement.
ACAGGCGGCCCTGCGCGGTGCGGCGCAGCATCGTCATTTGCCACAGCCTGTCTTGGGCATGCACGAAGCCAAGCCCGAAAAAGCTGTCGGTGTCGGTCTTGCCAAAGATGTGCGGCACGTCGGCATGGTCGCGCACGATCTCAAGCGGGGCGGTGATTCCGGCGACCTGGTAATGCGCGTTGTAGTCGGGGACCGAACGGGTCACGAAGTAGTAGATCAACCCGACGGCCGCTACCAACAGCACGATCAAGCCGGCCGCAATCCGCAACAGCCATCGGAACAGTCGGGTCATCTTGCGCCTTCTTGGGGTCCCGTCACAGTTGACGGGATCGGGTGAACGGTTAGGTATCGGTAGCCGTTTTAATGACAAGGCGCGAGGGGGCAAGCAGATGGCAAAGGTCGCATTTCTGGGAATTGGCGTGATGGGGGGGCCGATGGCCGGCCACCTTGTGAAGGCCGGGCATGACGTCACGGTTTATAACCGCACCGCCGCCCGGGCCGAGGCGTGGGTTGCCAAGCACGGTGGCAAGGCAGCGCCAACGCCCGCCGCCGCCGCGCAGGGGGCCGAATTCGTGCTGGCCTGTGTCGGCAATGACGATGACCTGCGCGCGGTCTGTACCGGGCCCGATGGCGCCTTCGCCGCCATGGCGCGCGGTACCGTTTTCATCGACCACACCACCGTCTCTGCCGCGGTCACGCGCGAGCTTTTCGCCGCGGCCAACGCGGCGCAGATCAGCTTCGTCGATGCGCCTGTTTCCGGTGGTCAGGCGGGGGCGGAGAATGGCCAGCTTTCGGTGATGTGCGGAGGAGATGCCGGGGCCTATGCGCGCGCCGAGCCAATCATCGCGGCCTATGCCAAGATCTGCCGCCGGCTGGGCGACAGCGGCGCGGGCCAGCTGACCAAGATGTGCAACCAGATCGCCATCGCGGGCCTCGTGCAGGGCCTGTCGGAATCGCTGCATTTCGCAGAGCATGCAGGGCTGGACGTCGCCGCCGTGGTCGAAGTGATCAGCCAGGGCGCCGCAGGAAGCTGGCAGATGTCGAACCGCTACCAGACGATGATCGAAGATCATTTCGAACACGGCTTTGCGGTGGACTGGATGCGCAAGGATCTGGGTATCTGCCTTGCCGCTGCCAACGAAAATGGGGCCAGCCTGCCGGTGACGGCGCTGGTCGATCAGTTCTACAAGGACGTGCAAAAGCTGGGCGGCGGCCGCTGGGATACCTCGTCGCTGATCAAGCGTTTGCGGGCGCTGGACGGGGCCTAGGCCCCCGGTAGACTGCCGGGCGCCGACAAGCGCCACACAGGAAAAACTTTGAGGCCAGAAGAAGGGTGCTTCTTCTGGCCTCGTCGTTTTGCGTCACGCGTTCCGCAGCATCATCGTTCAGGTATGAGCCCGCGTGGACTGAACCGCAGCACCAGCAGCAGCACCACACCCATCATCAGCAGGCGCATCTGCGCGGCCGCATCAATCAGGTGGCTCTTCAGCCCGCCATCGGGAAGACCGGCGGTGATCAGGCCCATGGTGGCGGGACCGATCGATTCCATCTGGCTCCAGAGCCACCAGATAAGAAAACCACCCAGCAGCGAGCCCCAGTTGTTGCCCGACCCGCCGACGATCACCATCACCCAGACAAGGAAGGTGTAGCGCAGTGGCTGGTAGCTGGTCGGCGTCAGCTGGCCGTCGATGGTCGTCATCATCGCGCCCGCGATGCCGATCACGGCCGAGCCGAGGATAAAGACCTGCAGGTGCCGGCGCGTCACGTCCTTGCCCATCGCCTCGGCCGCCGTCTCGTTGTCGCGAATGGCGCGCATCATCCGCCCCCAGGGCGATTTCAGCATCAGCTCGGCCAGAATGAGCACGATGATCAGAACGACCGAGAAAAGCCCCGCGTACATCAGCTTGACCATCACCGAAGAGCCGACGACCGGATCGAAATGATACTTCGCGGCCATGTCGAGGAACCACGGCGCCTGCTGCAGGTTCACCTCGTAGGGCACCGGACGGGGCAGAGAGATGACGTTCTTGACGCCACGATCCATCCAGTCCTCGTTCTTCATCACGGCCAGCACGATCTCGGCGATGCCCAGCGTTGCGATGGCAAGATAGTCGGACCGCAAGCCCAGTGCCGTCTTGCCGATGGCCCAGGCCGCCACGGCGGCCAGAACGCCGCCCACAGGCCAAGAGAACAGGATCGGCAGGCCCAGCCCGCCGAGGAAGCCGGCAGAGGCTGGGCGCACCGCCTCGACGGCCACGACGGCCGGGTCCAGCACGGCCCGGTACAGGAAGAAGCCGCCGACAAGCACCACCAGCATGGTCAGGTTGCGCGCGCGCCCCTTGTGCATTCGCTTGTAGAGAAAGATCGCCAGGCCGATGATCAGGGCGCCCAGCACCAGCGCGCCCAGAATACGCGGCCCGCCAGCGGCCCATGCATCGGGAACCGGGGCGGCCGAGGTCAGCACGACGGCAAGACCACCCAGCGCCACGAAACCCATGACGCCGGTGTTGAACAGGCCCGCGTACCCCCATTGCATGTTGACGCCCTGCGCCATCACCGCCGAGATGATTGCGTAGTTCAGCACGCTCAGTGCGAGGTTCCAGCTTTGCAATATCCCGGTGCCGATGAAGAGCGCCGCGACGAAAGCGAAATAGAGGATGTTTTTCAGGGTCATACCGATTGTCCCTTGAAGAGGCCCGTAGGCTTGAACAGAAGCACGATCACCAGGATCGCGAAGCTGACCGCGAACTTGTAATCGGTCGACAGAAGTTGCGAGAGGCCATCAGGCCCCCAGCCATTTGGCAGGGCATAGACCAGCACCTTCTTCCACGCGTAGGTCACGGTGACCTCGGAAAACGCGATCACGAAGCCGCCTGCGATGGCGCCCAGCGGGTTGCCGAGGCCACCAACAATGGCGGCCGCGAAAATCGGTAGCAACAACTGGAAGTAGGTGAAGGGCTTGAACGACTTGTCGAGGCCGTAAAGCACGCCCGCAATGGTCGCCAGCCCCGCGACGATGATCCATGTCACGGTCACCACCTTCTCGGGGTTGATGCCCGAAAGCAGGGCAAGATCCTCGTTATCGGAAAAGGCGCGCATCGATTTGCCGGTCCGGGTCTTGTTGAGAAACCAGAACAGCACCGCCACCACGATGACCGCGGTCACGATCGTCAGACCTTGCGTTGTCTTGAACGCCAGACCTTCGGGCAGGCCGGTCATCTCCTTGAAGGTACGTGCCGAAATGATGAAGCGCGTCCCGTCGAGGAAATTCTGTTCTTCGGTGCCGATGATGATCCGCACGATGCCGTTGGTGATGAACATCACGCCCATCGACACGATCACAAGGATCACCGGCGCTGCCTTTCGCGCCCGGTAAAATCGGTAGACGGCCCTGTCCGTGCCCAGCACGAAAAGCGACGTGGCGATAATGCCGAAGGGCAGGGCCAGCAGCGCCGTGGGAAGCACCCACAGATGCATGCCCATCGACTGGAACCACCATGTGACCAGAATGGTCACCATTGTGCCGAAGGCCATCGTGTCGCCATGGGCGAAGTTCGAAAATCGCAGGATGCCGTAGATCAGCGTGACCCCGAGTGCGCCCAGTGACAATTGCGCGCCATAGGAGGCGCCCGGTATGATCACGTAGTTCATCAGCGTGATAAACGCGTTGAGAAGATCCATCAGTTCGCCCCTTCGGTGCAGGTGCCCATCGTGCTTTTGGTGGTGATGCCGTTATCGGTGCGCGCGGCGGCCGAGATCTGGGCCACGTGACTGCCGTCTTGTGTCTTGTTCTCGACCGCAATCATCATCGGGCCGTAGTCGAGCATCGTGAAGATTGCCGCGACGCCGCCATCGGACCCGGCCGGCCGGAAGGCCGCATCGTAGTAAAGCCCGCCGACTTGCAGTTTCTTGCCGGCCCCGCCATCCACCAGCGTCACCGTGTCGTTGCCGAAGGTGCAGGTCAGCAGTGTCGTGACGGCGGGCTGCGCGGTTTGCGCGGTTGCCAGTTCGGGGGCCAGTGCGGGGGCCAGAAGACAGGCGGCAAGGGTCAGCGTTCGGGTGATCATTGGGTTACCTCGCAGGCAAGAAAATGCAGTGTGCTGGTGCCCGTCGAAGGGGTCAGAACCTGCCACAGCGCCTGCGCCGCGCCTGTGACCAGCAGCGCCTCGCTGTCGTCGGGGCCCGCGGACCATGCGAAGGGGCCGAGGCGCGACAGTGCGGTGGCAGTCAGGGCGGCGCCGTCATGGGTCAGGTCATAGGCGCCTGCGCCCGTGTCATCGACAGTCGCCGGGGCAAAGGTAAAGCTGGTCTGCATGCTGTCGGGGGCGCAACTGCCCGCGGCATCGCAGGCTTTCGTCGCGGTGCAGGTCAAGGTGATGCGCGCGCCTTCCGCCAGAAGCGGGGCAGGGGCGAGGCCAAGCGCCAGCATGATCAGGCTTGCAGCTCTCATGCCTCGGGCCCGGGTACGCAGGTGCCGGAGCCGGTCGCGTCGACCCGGTCGCTGCCCGGCGTGCGGCGCCACGCCAGCGTCATCTCTCCGGTGTCCTTCACCGTCAGGTCCATGCTGCCCAGCCCGGTTTGCGACGGCAGCCAGGTAATCTGCCCCTCGCCCGAAATGCTGGACATCTGGGTGTTCCAGGGAGGCATCCACAGGTAGGACCGGTCGAACGCTCCGCGCGGGGTGATCCGGAAATCGGCCGGGCGCGGCACGGTGCAGTCGTACGCCTCGCACCAAGTCTCGAAATGGCACGCCAGCGTCGGATAGGTGCGCGCGGCATCGGCGCGCTGCTGTGACAGCACCTGCCAGCCGACCCAAGCCGCCATCCCCGAGATGGCTGCAAAAACCATCCCGACGAGTGCCCATAATTTCCACACGGAACCTCATCCTCCAAGGAACGAGCGGCGGACCTCGGGATCGGCCAGCAATTCCTTGCCGGTGCCGGTATGGGCGTTGCGCCCGGTGACAAGGACATATCCCTTGTCCGCAATCTCTAGCGCCTGTCGCGCGTTCTGCTCGACCATCAGGATCGGGATGCCGGTGCGTGCCACCTCGATAATGCGGTCGAAAAGTTCGTCCATGACGATCGGGCTGACGCCTGCGGTCGGCTCGTCAAGCATCAGCACCTTGGGCTGCGTCATAAGGGCACGACCCACCGCCACCTGCTGGCGCTGCCCGCCCGAAAGCTCGCCCGCGGGCTGACGGCGCTTTTCCTTCAGGATCGGAAACAGGTCGTAGACCTGCTCCATTGTCGTACGGAAATCGTCGCGGCGGATGAAGGCGCCCATTTCCAGGTTTTCTTCCACCGTCATCGAGGGGAAGATGTTGCGCACCTGCGGCACGAAACCCATGCCGCGCGCCACCCGGTCCTGCGGGCTGAGCGCGCTGATATCCTCGCCATCCAGCACCACGCGCCCGCCATGCATGTTAAGCATGCCGAAGATCGCCTTCATCGCGGTCGACTTGCCCGCGCCGTTGGGGCCGACGATCACGGCGATTTCGCCCCGGTCCACGGCCACGGTGCAATCGTTCAGGATGTCAGGACCGCGGCCATAGCCGCCTGTCATGTTCTCGCCGACCAGAAACGGCTCGCCATCCACCTTCGAGGTTGCGCCGCTGCGCAGCGTCGTCGGGATCTCGCCGCGGCCGGAAGGGTTGGTGATGCTGATGTCCTTGTTGCCGCGGTCGTCCTGAAGGGGGTCCTTGTCGCTCATGCGCCTACCTTATCCTTGTTCTTCAGCCCGGTGCCCAGGTAGGCCTCGATCACGTGCTCGTTGGCCTTGATCTCGTCCAGTGTGCCTTCGGCCAGAACCTTGCCCTCGGCCATGCAGATGACCGGGTCGCAGATGCGGCCAATGAAATCCATGTCGTGCTCGATCACGACGAAGGTGTAATTGCGTTCCTTGTTCAATCGCACGATCGCGTCGCCGATCGTGTTCAGGAGCGTGCGGTTCACACCTGCGCCGACCTCGTCGAGAAAGACGATCTTGGCATCGACCATCATCGTGCGGCCCAGCTCCAGCAGCTTTTTCTGGCCGCCGGACAGGTTGCCGGCCTTCTCTTCGCGCAGATGGCTGATGGTCAGGAAATCCAGCACTTCGTCGGCCTTGTCGCGCAGGGCGCGTTCCTCGCGGGCGATACGACCACGGGCAAACCACGTGTTCCACACTGTTTCACCCGACTGGCCGGCGGGCACCATCATCAGGTTCTCGCGCACCGTCATCGACGAGAATTCATGTGCGATCTGGAAAGTCCGTAGCAGGCCCCGATGGAAAAGGTCATGTGGCGGAAGCCCGGTGATGTCGACGCCGTCCATCGTCACCCGCCCGGACGTTGGTTGAAGAACGCCAGCGATCACGTTGAAAAGGGTGGTCTTTCCTGCGCCGTTCGGGCCGATCAGCCCGGTGATGGATCCCGGTGTGATCTTCAGTGATGCACCGTCGACGGCATGGAAGCCGCCGAAATGCTTGTGCAAGTCTTCGACAACGATCATCGGGCGATATCCCCCTGTTGGGGTCATGCGGTTCCCGGCAGCGTGCCGGTCCGCGACCTCCGGTCGGCCTGATGGCCGGATTATTCTTTCAAGGAATGAATCGGCCCGGAAACGGTTGTTTCCGGGCCGATCCTTGCACCGGTTACGGCGCCTGGATGTACTCGTCGGTCACCTGGGTGCCGTCCTTGATCGTGTAGATCCGGTAGTTGCCGGCGCTTTCGCCGGGCCCGATCAGGGTCACGGCCGTGGCACCTTCATAGTCGATCGGCTTGCCCTGATCGATCAGGTCCAGCGCGTGGGCCAGCTGGCCGGGCAGGATCTTTTCGCCGGGGCCGTTGGCGATTTCCATGATCTTGCCGGCAAAGTCCTTCGAATTGGTCGACTTCGCGGCTTCCATGGCCAGCATGATCAGCGCGGCGGCGTCGTAGCTTTCCGGCGCGAAGGACGAGGTGCCGTCAATGCCGGCGGCCTTGGCCATCTCGATGAACTTGCGCGAACCGTCGTTGTCGATGCCGGGAACGTCGCCGAAGCTACCGTTCATCGGCGCGCCGATGGCGGCGATCAGGCTGTCGCCATACATGCCGTCGGGCAGGTAGAACGTATCGAACGCGCCGGTGTCGAGCGCGGCCTGGATGATCCCCTTGCCGCCCTGGTCGACATAGCCCGCGTCAACAAGGATGTCGCCACCGGCTGCGGCCAGCGAGGCAACTTCCGCCGAGTAGTCGGCCTTGCCGTCTTCGTGCGGGGCCGAGATCGTCACGGTGCCGCCTTGGGCCTCGAACGATTCCTTGAAGCTGTCAGCCAAACCCTTGCCGTAGTCGTTGTTGGTGTAGGTCAGCGCGACGGTCTTGTAGCCGCGCTTGAGCAGCACTTCTGCCATCACGACGCCCTGACGGGCATCCGACGGGGCGGTACGGAAGAACAGGCCGTCATCCTCGGCGGTCGAAAGCGCCGGAGAGGTCGCGGAGGGCGACACCATGACAATGCCGTTTGGACGCGCGACGTTCTGCAGGACCGAGCCAGTCACGCCCGAGCAGTCGGCGCCGACGATCGCGGCGACCTTGTCGGAGGTCACAAGACGTTCGGCGGCGGCCGTCGCGGCGGCGCTGTCGATGCAGGTCGAGTCACCGCGGACCGAAGTAACGGTATCGCCGCCGAGCAGTTTGCCCGAATCCGACACTTCCTTCATGGCCATCTCGGCCGAGTCGGCCATCGTCGGGGTGATCGATTCCAGCGGGCCGGTATAGCCCAGCAGCACGCCGATCTTCACTTCGTCGGCAGATGCGGCACCGGCGAAAAGCGCGGTTGCCGCGGTTGCCAGCAGCAGTTTCTTCATTGGTAGTCTCCCTATTGGATATGTTTATCCTGCCGGGAAACCTACTCAGGCAAAAATCAAAAGGGAAGCGGGTTCGCGCAGGGCATCTGCCCGCTTTTGGCCCGATTGCAGTCGATTCGTCCCCGGATGCGACCTGTTTGACCAGTTTGTCGAAGAGTCAGATCGACAGCCGCGCTGCATGCGTGCCGCGTTCGCGGTATGGCGTTGTATCGTAGTGCGCACGGTAACATTTGGAAAAATGCGACGGCGAGGCAAAGCCGCAGGCAAGGGCCACGTTGATCACGCTCATGTCGGTCTGCATCAGCAGGTTGCGCGCCTTTTGCAGCCGCAACTCCATGTAGTAACGTTTTGGAGAGCGCGACAAATAGCGCCGGAAAAGCCGCTCCAGCTGGCGCGTGGACATGCCCACGTCATGCGCCAGTACCGCAGGGCTGATGGGATCCTCGATGTTCTGCTCCATCAGCTGGATCACCCGGCTCAGCTTGGGATGGCGCACGCCGATGCGTGTGGGAATCGACAGCCGCTGGGTGTCCTGATCGGTGCGGATGGCCGAATAGATCAACTGGTCGGCCACGGCGCTGGCCAGATCTTCGCCATGTTCGTCTGCGATCAGTTTCAGCATCAGGTCGATCGAGGCGGTGCCGCCCGCGGTGGTGATGCGGTTGCCGTCCACCACGAAGACCGACTTGGTCAGCGTAACGTTCTCGAACTCCTCGGCGAAACTGTCCTGGTTCTCCCAGTGGATCGTCGCCTTCTTGCCATCCAGCAGCCCGGCCTTGGCCAGCGAATAACCGGCCGTGCAAAGTCCGCCCATCGTGACGCCCCGCCGCGCCTCGCGCCGCAACCAGTTCAATATCTTGCGCGTGGTGGCCGACTGCACGTCGATGCCACCGCACAGCATGACGGTGTCCTCGCGGCTCAGCTCTTCAAGGTCCATCGTCACCTTGAATTCGGTCCCGTTCGAACAGGTGACGGTGGTGCCGCCTTCGCCGGCCAGCACCCACGAATACAGCTGTTTGCCCGCCATGCGGTTGGCGATGCGCAGGCTTTCGATCGCGCTGGCGAAGCACAACATGGTAAAGTTGTTCAGAAGCACGAACACAAAACGCCGCGGCTTGCCCTTGTCGATCACGTCCACGATCTGCGGCTGGATTTCCATCAACGCCCTCGCATGGGCGACGCACGCCCTTTCGCACTCTATTTAAGCACATCAGTTTTGCGGTTGGCCTTCAAGGGCAATCGTTTGCGGCAACATGTGTCGCATGTGGCGTCGCAAGGGCCCCAATTTGGCATTGGCCCGCCCGGCGGCGGGGGCTATAAGCCTGACCCGACAGACAGGGGCCCCGCGCAGGGAACCTCCCGAGTGACGAGGAACCGACGATGACCGAATGGCACAAATCCGACTGGCGTGCGAAACCGCGGGTGCAGATGCCCGACTATACCGATGCCGCCGCGCTCGAGGAGGTCGAGACCAAGCTTGGCAGCTATCCACCGCTGGTCTTTGCAGGCGAGGCACGCCGCCTCAAGGCGCATCTGGGCAAAGTCAGCCGGGGCGAGGCGTTCCTGCTACAGGGCGGCGACTGCGCCGAAAGCTTTGCCGAGTTTTCGGCCGATGGCATTCGCGACACCTTCAAGGTGATGCTGCAGATGGCGATGGTGCTGACCTATGGCGCCAAAGTGCCGGTGGTGAAGGTGGGCCGCATGGCCGGCCAGTTCGCCAAGCCCCGCAGCGCGCCGACAGAGGTCGCGGGTGGTCAGGAACTGCCCAGCTACCGCGGTGACATCATCAACGGTTTTGACTTCACGCCTGCTGCGCGCGTACCCGATCCCGGCCGGATGCTGCAGGCCTACCTGCAGGCGGCCGCCACGCTGAACCTGCTGCGCGCCTTCTCGACCGGCGGTTATGCCGACGTGCACAAGGTGCATGCCTGGACGCTGGGCTTCACCGGCGCGCCCGAGGCCGAGAAATACCGCGACATGGCCAACCGCATCTCCGACACGCTCGATTTCATGGAGGCCGCGGGCATCCGCGCCGAGGCGAGCCATGCGCTTGAGACGGTGGAGTTCTACACCAGCCACGAGGCGCTGCTGCTGGAATACGAAGAGGCGCTGGCGCGAGTCGATTCGACCTCGGGCAAGTGGCTGGCCGGGTCGGGCCACATGATCTGGATCGGTGACCGCACGCGCGACCCGGAAGGCGCCCACGTGGCCTTCGCCCGCGGCGTGCAGAACCCGATCGGCCTGAAATGCGGCCCCTCGATGACGACCGGTCACCTCAAGGCGCTGATGGCGCGGCTCAACCCGGCCAACGAGGCCGGGCGGCTGACGCTGATCGCGCGCTTCGGCGCCGGGCAGGTTGCCGATCACCTGCCGCGCCTGATCAAAGCGGTGCAGGAAGAGGGCGCCAACGTCGTCTGGTCCTGCGACCCGATGCACGGCAACACCATCAAGTCGACCACCGGCTACAAGACCCGGCCCTTCGATTCGGTGCTGCGCGAGGTGCGCGAGTTCTTCGCGGTCCACAATGCCGAGGGAACGATCCCCGGCGGCGTTCATTTCGAGATGACCGGCAAGGACGTGACCGAATGCACCGGCGGCGTGCGTGCCGTGACCGACGAGGATCTCAGCGACCGCTACCACACCGCCTGCGATCCGCGGCTGAACGCCAGCCAGTCGCTTGAACTGGCCTTCCTCGTGGCCGAAGAACTGTCGGCGCGGCGCGGGCACTTGCAGCGCGCGCAGGCGGTCTGAGCGGTTTCAATCGTTCGAGATGACAAGGCGCAGGGCCGGCCGGGCCCCGCGCCTTGTTTTTTTGGTGATGCCGGACCGGACCGCGATCAGCCGGGGCCGGGCCGGGCCAAGTTCCGTCACCCGCACCGGCAAGGGATCGATCATCCAGCGCCGCATGCCAACGCTCTCTGCCTTGGTGCCTTCAATCGCGCCCAGCGCGCGTGACACGGTGCCGTCACGGCCTGTCAGAGGCAACAGCAGCAGCCGCGCCTCGTGTCGCTCTGCCAGCAGACGGCGCGGGGTGAGCAGCGCCAGTTCGACGATGGCGGGCGTTGCAAAGGCCTGATCGGCCCACTGCGCCGCCGCAGGCGCGGTAGCGTCGGCAAAAAGCGCGTCAAAGAGCATGCCGCGCCCGTCGAGCCCCAACATCTCGTTGATCTTTTGCCCCGTCACGCGGAACCGCGCGACGCCCGGCGCGATCCGCTCGAGGATGAAGGCATGGGGCAGGGCGGCATCGATCCGGCCGGGATCGACAGCGCGGCGCACGGGAAGCCGCTGTGCGCCACGCAGGTCGCGCCAGTAGTGTTCCAATGCCGCCAGCATGGGCGGTGTGCCGGGCAAGCTACCGTCTGGTCGGGAAAAGGACTGGTCGTCGCTGGTCATCCGCATCTCCCCTCAGGCTTGGCTCCCGCCGCGGGGTCTAGAGGATTTCGCGAAAATTTTCTCTGAACAAAGTGTAAACGGGTTAACGCATGGGGGCGGGCTTGCCCTGCCGTCCGGTTTCGCCTTAGGTGCCCGGAGCAGATCAAGGGGGGCTTGTCAGCATGATCCAGTCGATGACCGCCTTTGCCAGCCGCACCGGGCAACTTGGCGCGACCGGCTGGAGCTGGGACATGCGTGGCGTCAATGCGCGCGGGCTGGACCTGCGGCTGCGGCTGCCCGATGGGCTGGACGGGCTGGAGGCGGCGGCGCGGACGCGGCTGGCTGCCCGGCTGTCGCGCGGTAATGTCAGTCTTAACCTGCGCGTTGTCCGTGACGAGACGGCCCAGACGATGCGCCTTGACGTGGCGCAGCTCGACAGGGTGCTGGACCTGCTGGATCAGGTAGAGGCGCGCGCGCTGGACAAGGAACTGTCGCTCGCCCGGCCAAGTGTCGCTGAGGTGTTCGCGATGCGTGGCGTTGTCGTGCAATCGGCGCCGGAGGCCGATAACCCTGCGCCGCTCGTGGCCGCGCTGACCGCCGATCTCGACGCGCTGATCGACGATTTCGTCGCGATGCGCCGGACCGAAGGCGCGGCGTTGGCCACGGTCCTCGCCGGGCATCTCGACACGATCGCCACCCTTACCGAGGATGCCACGACTGCTGCCGCCGCCCGCCGGGACGAGGCGCAGGCCAACCTGACCGCCGCGCTGCGCCGTGTGGTCAGGGATGTGCCCGAGGTGGATCCGGCCCGTGTGGCGCAGGAACTGGCGCTGCTGGCGGTCAAAGCCGACGTGACGGAAGAGCTTGACCGCCTGCGCGCGCATGTCGCCGCCGCGCGCGCCCTGTTGGCCGATCCCGCGCCGGCGGGCCGCAAGCTCGACTTTCTCGCGCAGGAGTTCAACCGCGAGGCCAATACCCTGTGCTCCAAGGCCGGGTCGGCCGCGCTGACGGCGATCGGGCTGGACCTCAAGGCGGTGATCGACCAGATGCGCGAGCAGGTCCAGAACGTGGAGTAAGGGCAATGCAGCGCCGTGGCCTTCTGATTATCCTCTCGTCGCCCTCGGGCGCGGGCAAGTCGACGATGACGCGCCGCTTGCGCGTCTGGGATCCCACTATCGCCTTCTCGGTCTCGGCCACCACGCGCCCGCCGCGCCCCGCCGAGGTGGACGGGCAGGACTACTATTTCCGCACCCGTCCCCAGTTCGAGGCGATGGTTCAGGACGGCGAAATGCTGGAACATGCCGAGGTCTTCGGCAACCTCTACGGCAGCCCCCGCGCGCCGGTCGAGGCGAACATGGAGGCCGGGGTCGATACGCTTTTTGACATCGACTGGCAGGGCGGCCAGCAGATCAAGCAGGCGATGGGCGACGACGTCGTGTCGATCTTCATCCTGCCGCCCTCGATGGCCGAACTGGAACGGCGGCTGCGCGCGCGCGGGCAGGACGACGACGCGGTGATCGCCGGGCGCATGGCCAAGTCGATGAACGAAATCAGCCACTGGGCCGAATACGACTATGTTCTCATCAACGCCGATCCCGAGGTCTGTGAGGCCGAGTTGCGCGCGATCCTGACCGCAGAGCGGTTGCGCCGCACCCGACAGGTGGGGCTGACCAGTTTCGTGCGCGGTTTGGGCAACGAACACGAGGAAAGCCGATGATCTACGCCCTTGACGGAAACACCCCGCAGATCGACGCCAGCGCCTGGGTCGCGCCCGGCTGTCACATCATCGGCAAGGTGGTGCTGGGCCCCGACGCGTCGGTCTGGTTCGGCACCACGATTCGCGGTGACAATGAACCTATCGTCATTGGCTCGGGCACGAACGTGCAGGAAAACAGCGTGCTCCATACCGACATGGGCTTTCCGCTGACCATCGGCGCGGGCTGCACGATTGGCCACAAGGCAATGCTGCATGGCTGCACGATCGGCGACAACACCTTGATCGGCATGGGTGCCACGGTGCTGAACGGCGCAAAGATCGGGCGCGACTGCCTGATCGGCGCGGGCGCGCTGGTGACCGAAGGTAAGGAAATTCCCGATGGCAGCCTCGTGATGGGCGCGCCCGGCCGGATCGTCCGGCAACTCGATGAGGCCGCCATCGCGCGCCTGCGCGCGTCGGCGCTGGGATACCAGGAAAACGCCCGCCGCTTTCGCGCGGGCCTGACGGAGCTTTGACAATGGCCAAGCCACCCTCCAGCCTCGTGCGCCGCACCGCGTGGCCCGACAGCACCTCGCGCCCGGTGGTGACACCGCTGCAACCCTCGGTCGTCTATGCCTCGCCCGATCCCGACGCGCTGGATGCGCAATACGCTGGCGGCACCGGATTTACCTACGCGCGCGAAGGGCATCCGAACGCAGTGGTTCTGGCGCAGAAGATCGACATGCTGGAGGCGGCGACCGGCGGCATTATCACCGGGTCGGGTATGTCGGCCATTTCGGCTGCGCTGCTTGGTATCCTGAAGGCGGGTGACCACGTGCTGGGGGCCGACCAGCTTTACGGCCGGTCGCTGCGGCTGCTGAGCCAGGACCTGCCGCGCCTTGGCATCGAAACCTCTACTGCCGATCCCACAGACGCCGCCGCGATGAAGGCAGCACTACGGCCCAACACAAGGATGATCCTTGTCGAAGTGATGTCGAACCCGACGATCCGGGTCGCCGACATGGAGGGCATTGCCGAGGTCGCGCGCGCGGCCGGTGTGCTGCTGGCGGTGGACAACACCTTCACCACGCCGCGGCTTTATCGGCCCTTCGACCACGGCGCCGACATCGTCATTCATTCAGTGACGAAACTGCTTGCGGGCCATTCCGACGCGACGCTGGGCTATGTCGCCGCACGCGACCCTGACCTCGCGCGCGCCATCAACGACGCCAACGTGACATGGGGCCTGACGCCCAGCCCCTTCGATTGCTGGCTGGCCGAGCGGGGCCTGCATTCCTTTGATCTGCGGTTCGAGCGGGCACAGGCCAATGCGGCGGCACTGGCCGATGCGCTGGCCGCCTGCAAGGGCGTGCGCCGCGTCATCTATCCGACCCGGCACGACCATCCCGACCATAACCGCGCGATGGGGCTGCTGGGCGGGCAGGGGGGCAACATGCTGTCGTTCGAGCTGACGGGCGGCCGTGCTGCTGCCAATGCACTGACGCGCGCCGCGCCGGAAGTGGCCTTTGCCCCCACGCTGGGCGATGTCGGCACCACGCTGTCGCATCCCGCCTCGTCCTCGCATCGGGGACTGACGCCCGAAGGGCGCGCCGCACTTGGGATTTCGGAAGGATTCTTTCGGGTGTCGGTAGGGATCGAAGAGCCGGGTCTTTTGATCGAGGAATTGACCCGTGCCGTCGCGGCGTCGACCGGCGGCTGAACCGCTCAGGGCAGCGAGAGGATGTTGAAGTCAACTTCTGGCGCCGCGCGCGAAATCTCGGCGCGCACCACCTGCGGGTTCGGCAGCCCGCGTGCGATCACGCGATAACGCCCGCGAAATCCGATGGCCTGCAGGACCATGGCCATTTCGACAGCGTCGAAATCGTCCCCCACCAGCGCCGACAGAATGACGTCTGGTGATATGTCAGCCAGTCGCGCCGATGTCAGCTCGGCGAAGGCCATGTAGTGAAATCCATCGAGTCGCGGGAGGCTGCGCCCGCGCGCCTTCCAACGGGCAAGGTTGCCGATCACAAGCATGACAGGGCGCATCGGGGAGTCGCCAGCCGAATGGTCGAGTCTCATTTGCGTCGTCGCCCCCTCTCGTCGCTATCGCGCCACGACCATGGACGTCAACTCCTACACTTATAAGGAGAGTTTCGGTTGGCAAGCGTTCTCCCCCTTTTGATGGAGAAGTTTTCTCTGGGCAGTGTCTGCCGGAGCGCATAGGTCTTGCGCCATGGTTCAGGCGAGCCCCGCACAGATTGCCGCAGCCCTGCCGTTGCCGGTCATGCTGATCGGCGCGGATGAACGGATTGCCGCCGTCAATCCCGCAGCGGTTGCGCTTTTCGGGCCCGAGGCGGAAGGACGCCATTACATTACTGCGCTGCGCCAGCCCGCCCTGCTTGACACGATCGAGGCCGTTCAGGGTGACGGCACCCCGCGCACGACGCGTTATCTGGGCCGCAGCGGCGATCGCGATACCACCTTTTCCGTCACGGTCGCCCGTGCGGGGACCGGGCGTCAGGCGGCCATTGTCCTGACATTCGAAGACCGCACGGCCATCGAGGCTGCGAGTCGGATGCGGCGCGATTTCGTCGCCAATGTCAGCCATGAGTTGCGCACGCCGCTGACGGCCTTGCTGGGGTTCATCGAAACCCTGCGCGGGCCAGCGCGCGACGATGCCGGGGCACGCGATCGTTTCCTGACGACGATGCAGCGGGAAGCGGCGCGCATGGCCCGCCTGGTCGAAGACCTGCTGTCGCTCAGTCGCGTGGAAGAAAACGAGCGGATGCGCCCGATGGACGAGGTGGACCTTTGCGCCCTGGCGCAGTCGGTCGCCACGGCGCTGGCCCCGGTGGCCGAGGGCGCGGGCGCGCGGATCGAGGTCGAGGTGCCGCCGGCGCCTGTGATGGTTGCGGGCGATGCAGGCCAGTTGCGACAGGTCCTCAACAACCTCGTCGAGAACGCCATCAAGTATGGCCGCCCCGGTGGGCGTGTGCTGATGCGGGTTTCGGCGCCGAAGGTGGAGCCCAGCCTGCGCAGCGAAGGCGTGCGAATCGAGGTTATCGACGAGGGCGAAGGGATTGCGGCGCATCATATCCCGCGTCTGACTGAACGTTTCTACCGGGTCGATACCCACCGCTCGCGCGAGGTTGGGGGGACCGGCCTTGGCCTGGCCATCGTCAAGCATATCGTGAACCGGCACCGGGGACGGCTGCGGATCGAATCCGCGCCGGGCAAGGGCAGCACCTTTGCGGTAATTCTGCCCAGCAGCGCCGCCGTTCACGGAACCGTGAGGATGTCATAAGACTGTTACGAGATTGTCACGAAAGAGAGTCCGCCCCCTTCTAGACCGGGGTCCATCGCCCGCACGTATTCTGGTGCGGCGTGTTGGTATGACACTCAGGAGTTTTCAATGTCGTTTCTCAAACTGACCGCCTCGGGCATGGCGATCGTTGCCATTTCCGCCACCGCTGCCATGGCGCGTGACAATGTTCATATTGCAGGTTCTTCGACCGTTCTGCCCTATGCCACCATCGTGGCCGAGGCCTTCGGCGAGAACTTCACCCAGTATCCCACGCCGGTCGTCGAATCGGGCGGTTCGGGCGCGGGCATCAAGATGTTCTGCTCGGGCGTGGGCGAAGACACCATCGACATCGCCAATGCCAGCCGCGCGATCAAGCAAAGCGAGATCGACGACTGCCACGCCGCGGGCGTCAAGGGCATCATGCAGGTCCGCATCGGCTATGACGGCATCGTCTTTGCCTCCGACATCAACGGCCCCGAGTTTGCCTTCACCCCCGAGGACTGGTTCAAGGCGCTGGCCGCCAACGTCGTCGTCGACGGCAAGATCGTCGCGAACCCCTACATGAGCTGGCATGACGTCAACCCGGCGCTGCCCGACCAGCCGATCCAGGCCTTCATCCCCGGCACCAAGCACGGCACGCGCGAAGTCTTCGAAGTCAACGTGCTGGAAGCGGGCTGCAAATCCTCGGGCGCCGAAGAGGCGTTCAAGGCCGCCAATGGCGACGCCAAGGCCTGCATCGCGATCCGTACTGACGGCCGCGCCGTGGACATCGACGGCGACTACACCGAAACGCTGGCCCGTCTGGCCGCCGACAAGAACGGCATGGGCGTGTTCGGCCTGGCCTTTTACGAGAACAACACCGACAAGCTGCGCGTCGCCACGATGAGCGGGATCACCCCCTCGACCGCGACCATCGCCGATGGCAGCTACCCGGTGTCGCGTCCGCTCTATTTCTATGTCAAGACGCAGCACTTCGGCGTGGTCCCCGGCCTGCAGGACTACATCGACTTCTTCGTGTCCGACCAGATGGCCGGCCCCGATGGCCCGCTGGCGCAGTATGGCCTCGTCGCCGACCCGGAACTGGCGCAGACGCAGGCCGATGTCGCCGCCGACAAGGTGATGGACCAGTAAGGTCACACCGGAACGAAACGCGGGCGGGGGCCGTCATGGCCGCCGCCCGTATCCGCATCGTGTAGCGTATCCCACTTCAAGGTTGCCCGTCCCGTGATCTCCGTGACATTTCCGTTCCTTGCCGTGCTTGCCCTCGCCGCGCTGGCCTATGCCGCCGGCCTTGCCCGCGCCCGCGCCGTCGCCGGGGGCGATGTCCGGAGCCTTGTTGCCCTGCCGAAGCACCATGCGCTGAACGCCGCTCTGGCAACGTTGCTGCCGGGCCTCGGTGTGATGCTGACATGGCTGCTGGCCATCCGCGTGACCGAGACCTCTGGCAGCACCGTTCTGGTCCCCGGCTCGGCGCTGACCTTTCCGGCCGTGATCATCGGCGCGGCGCTGCTGGGCGGGGCCTTGGCGCTGATGCGCATCACGGACCAATTCCGCGCCCGCATCGCCGCCGAGCGCTGGATCATCGGCCTGCTGATCGCCGCCTCGACCATCGCGATCCTGACCACGCTGGGGATCGTCCTGTCGCTGCTGGCCGAGACGATCAGCTTCTTCAGTTCCTACAGCTGGACCGATTTCTTCCTGTCGCTGGTCTGGCAGCCCAACTTCCGCGGCGATTCCCAACTGGGCATCCTGCCGCTGATCTGGGGCACGCTTTACATCAGTTTTCTCGCGCTGCTTTTCGCGGTGCCGGTGGGCCTTTTCGCGGCGATCTACCTGTCGGAATATGCCGGGCCGCGCTTGCGGGCCGTGGCCAAGCCGGTGATCGAGCTTCTGGCGGGCATTCCCACCATCGTCTACGGCCTTTTCGCGCTGGTCACCGTCGGCCCGCTCTTGCGCGATGTCATCGCGCGTCCCACCGGCCTGGGTGACAGCGCGTCCTCGGTGCTGACGGCGGCGCTGGTGATGGCGATCATGCTGATCCCCTTCGTCAGTTCGCTGTCGGACGACATCATCAACGCGGTGCCGCAATCCATGCGCGACGGCAGCTATGGCCTTGGCGCCACCCAGTCCGAAACGATCCGCAAGGTGGTGCTGCCCGCGGCGCTGCCGGGCATCGTCGGCGCGGTACTGCTGGCCGCCAGCCGCGCCATTGGCGAGACGATGATCGTTGTACTGGGGGCAGGGGCGGCGGCGCGCCTGTCGCTCAACCCCTTCGAGGCGATGACGACGATCACCGTCAAGATCGTCAGCCAGTTGACCGGCGATACCGATTTCAACAGCCCCGAAACGCTGGTGGCCTTTGCGCTTGGCCTGACGCTCTTCGTCATCACGCTGGGGCTGAACATCCTCGCGCTTTACATCGTGCGCCGCTACCGGGAGCAATACGAATGACCGAGGTCTCCGTCGACCCTGCGCGGTCCGGACCGGCGCGCTCGATCCTCGTGCAGGATGCCCGCACGAAGCGGCGCAACGCGGCCGAGCGACGGTTCCGCGCCTACGGGCTGGCCGCGATCGGCATCGCCATGGCGGCGCTGATCCTGTTGTTGACCTCGGTGCTGGCCGCCGGGCTGAGTGCCTACAAGCAGACCTACCTGCAGCTGGAGGTAAACCTGCCCGCCGCCAAGCTTGACCCCAAGGGCAACCGCGACCCGGCCGAGATGTCCAAGGTCTTTACCCTGGCTTATGCACCGTTGCTGCAACAGGCGCTGGCGGCCAAACTCGACGCGTTGGGGGTTACGACCACGCTCTCGGCCAAGGACATGGGCGACCTGATCTCGAAAGAGGCGCCCGCGACGCTGCGCAATCAAGTTTTGGCCGATCCGTCGCTGATCGGCAGTCCGCATGTCATCGACGTGCTGGCCTCTGGCCGGATCGACGGGTTCTTCAAGGGCCGCGTGACGATGGAAAGCGCCGCGCTGGATGCCAATACCTCGCCCGAGGCGCTGCGCGTGGCGCAGGCGCTGAAGGATGCCGGCGTGATGGTCACGCGGCTGAACTGGGCTTTCCTGACGGCGCCCGATGCCTCCGACCAGCGGCCCGAGGCGGCCGGGCTGGGTGTGGCGATCCTCGGCTCGCTTTACATGATGATCGTGGTGCTGGTGATGGCGCTGCCTCTGGGCGTGGCCGCCGCGATCTACCTTGAGGAATTTGCACCGAAGAACCGCTTTACCGACGTGATCGAGGTAAACATCTCCAACCTCGCCGCAGTGCCGTCGATCGTGTTCGGCATCTTGGGGTTGGCGATCTTCATCAACTTCATGGGGCTGCGGCAATCCTCGCCTTTGGTGGGCGGGCTGGTGCTGACGCTGATGACGCTGCCCACCATCATCATCTCGACCCGCGCCGCGTTGAAATCGGTGCCGCCCTCGATCCGCGACGCGGCGCTTGGCGTGGGTGCCTCGAAAATGCAGTCGGTCTTTCACCACGTCTTGCCGCTGGCCGCACCGGGCATCCTGACCGGCACCATCATTGGCCTTGCGCAGGCGCTGGGGGAAACCGCGCCGCTGCTGCTGATCGGGATGGTGGCTTTCGTGCGGGATTACCCGTCGGCCTTCTCCAGCTCGACCGGGCTTTTCGGCGACCCCTCGACCGCGCTGCCGGTGCAGGTTTACAACTGGACCCAGCGCGCTGACCCGGCCTTTGTCGAGCGCGCGTCAGGCGCGATTATCGCGCTTCTCGTCTTCTTGCTGACGATGAACGCCGTGGCGATCATCCTGCGGCGGCGGTTCGAGCGGCGCTGGTGACATCGGATTTTTGACGGAAGATTTCCATGCTTGATATGCACCTGACGGAACGAGACATTCACATGACCGACACCAAGATTTCGGCCCGCAATTGCCAGGTTTATTATGGCGACACCCATGCCATCCGCGACGTCAACGTCGATATTGCCGACAAGACCGTGACCGCTTTCATCGGGCCGTCGGGTTGTGGCAAGTCGACCTTCCTGCGATGCCTGAACCGGATGAACGACACGATCGAAGGTTGTCGTGTCGAGGGGCGGATCGCCATGGACGGTGAGGATATCTACGACGCCAAGGTCGACCCGGTGCAATTACGCGCCAAGGTCGGGATGGTGTTCCAGAAGCCCAACCCGTTCCCCAAGTCGATTTACGAAAATGTGGCCTACGGACCGCGCATTCACGGCATGGCCCGTTCGCGGGCCGACCTTGACGAGATCGTCGAGACGTCACTGCGCCGCGCGGCCCTGTGGAACGAGGCCAAGGATCGGCTGGATCAGCCGGGGACCGGGCTGTCGGGTGGCCAGCAGCAGCGCCTGTGCATCGCCCGCGCAGTTGCCACCGCGCCGGAAGTGCTGCTGATGGACGAGCCATGTTCCGCGCTTGACCCGATCGCGACAGCACAGGTCGAGGAACTGATCGACGAGTTGCGGCAAAGCTTCTCTGTGGTCATCGTGACCCATTCCATGCAACAGGCGGCCAGAGTCAGCCAGAAAACCGCCTTCTTCCACCTTGGCCAACTTGTCGAATTCGGCGAAACGGGCAAGATCTTTACCAACCCCGCCGATCCCCGGACCGAAAGCTATATTTCGGGACGTATCGGGTAAGGAGCGCACATGAACGACCAACACATCGCAGCCGCCTTCGACAGGGATCTCGAAGCGATCCAGGCCCTCTTGATGAAGATGGGGGGGCTGGTTGAGGCCGCCATCCTTGATGGTGCGCAATCACTGGAAACACGTGATCTGGAACTTGCCGACAAGGTGCGCCAGGGCGACCGCGCCATCGACGCGCTTGAGGAAAAGATCAACGAGGAAGCCGCCCGCACGATAGCGCTGCGCGCGCCGGTCTCGCGCGACCTGCGCACGGTGCTGACGGTGTTGCGGATTTCGGGCAGCCTCGAAAGGGTCGGCGACTACGCCAAGAACATCGCCAAGCGCACCAGTGTTCTGGCCGAGATGCGGCCGATCAGCGGCGCCGATACAGCACTGCGCCGGATGGCGCGCGAGGTGCAGGGAATGCTCAAGGACACGCTTGACGCCTTCGTGCAGCGGGACGCGGCGCTGGCCGAGGACGTGCGCCAGCGCGATCACGATGTCGACCAGATGTATAACGCGCTCTTCCGCGAATTCCTGACCTTCATGATGGAAGATCCGCGCAACATCACGCCGTGCATGCACCTGCATTTCATGGCCAAGAACATTGAGCGGATGGGCGATCTGGTCACCAACATGGCCGAGCAGGTGATCTACCTTGTCACCGGCAAGATGCCTGAAGAGGCGCGGCAGAAGGGTGATGACACGTCGTTCATCACGGAGGCACCCTGACGATGGCCGCGGCGCAACCCCATGTCCTGATCGTCGAGGACGAACCCGCGCAGCGCGAGGTTCTGGCCTACAACCTTGGCGCCGAGGGGTTCCGCACCTCGACCGCGGCCAATGGCGAAGAGGCGCTGATGATGGTCGAGGAAGACCGCCCCGATGTCATGGTGCTTGATTGGATGCTGCCCAACGTCTCTGGCATCGAGGTGTGCCGGCAGCTGAAAATGCGGCCCGATACAAAGGGTTTGGCCATCATCATGCTCTCGGCCCGCTCCGAAGAAGTGGACAAGGTTCGCGGGCTGGAAACCGGCGCGGATGACTACGTGGTCAAGCCTTATTCGGTCAGCGAGCTGATGGCGCGCGTGCGCAGCCAGTTGCGCCGCGTGCGCCCCTCGACGGTAGGCGAGGTGCTGACGTTCGAGGACATCACGCTCGATTCCGAAACCCACCGCGTGACCCGCGCGGGCGAGACGCTGAAACTGGGACCGACCGAGTTTCGGCTGCTGTCGACGCTGATGGAAAAGCCGGGCCGGGTTTGGTCGCGCGATCAATTGCTCGACCGCGTCTGGGGCCGCGACATCTACGTCGACACGCGCACGGTGGACGTGCATGTCGGCCGGTTGCGTAAGGTGCTGACCAGCCATGGCGGGTCCGATCCGCTGCGCACGGTGCGCGGCGCCGGCTACGCGCTGGGGTAGGACAGGGCAGGGGCCGCCCGCGGACGGACGGCCCCCTTGGTTTTACGCCTTGCCCCAGATCTTGGCGTATTCGTCGCGATAGCCGTTGTCGGGATCGAAGGTGTTCTTGTCCCCGCCATCGAACTGCACGTTGGCCTGCGTCACCACGTGCAGCGGCGACATGTAGCCCGATGCGGCCTCACCCTGGATCGCGCGGTTCATCTCGTCGACAAGCTGCCAGCCCTGCAGGTTCAGCGGCTCTGCCACTGTCACTGCCTGGTACTGGCCGGTGCGGATACGCTGATAGGCACTTTCCGAGCCGTCACCGGCGGCCACCGCCTTGGGTGCGCCGTCGCCGGGAATGCCCGCGGCGGCAAGACTCGGCCCCATGAAGTCGAAGTAGATGTCGTTGATGGCGAGGCTATGCGTCCAGCTTGCGCCGTATTTCTGCAGTAGCGCCGTGGTCAGCGTCGGCATCCGGTTGGACGTGTCGGCGATCGGCGTGTCGACATATTCCAGCACGGTGCCGCCCAGCGCCTCGATCGTTTCCTTGATCTTGTCAGCCTTGGCGATGGCGATCTGGTAGGTCGAATCGGTGAAGATCACCACGCCGGGCTTGCCGCCGGCATCGACATAGGCCCATTCGGCCGCGACCTTGGACACCTGCATCGCGTCGGTCGAGACGTTGACGAAGATGCCGTTGCCGGGGTTGGCGCCAATGACCGGGCCGCCGTGCCAGCTGACCATCGGGATCTTGGCGGCCTGCGCCTGTTCCAGCGCGGCCTGCTGTTCGACCGCGTCAAAGCCGTTGATGATGATGCCGTCCGGCTGCAGCGCCATTGCCTGGCCGAAGGCGGCGGTGCGGCTTTGCACCGAGCCCGCGCCGTCCAGCACGCGCACCGTCCAGCCGATTTTGGCCGCGGCCTCCTGCACGCCGTTGGTCACGCCAAGGATACCGCCGTTCTTCATGTCGGCAGCGAGCACGACGATGGTTTTGCCCTCGGCGGCCTTCGGGCCGGTAGTGGGCCCGTCCCAAGCGGTCGCCTTGCCGGCATACTTGGCGATATCGGCCTGTGCGTCCGACATCGCGTCGGCCAGTGCCGGGCCGGCGACGATGATCGCGCCGACACTGGTCATGAAATGGCGTCTGTTCAGCATGGTTGGTTCCTCCCGTTGATGCTGTCGTTTCACTTGCGGGCCGCGCCCTTCTTGCGTTGGGCATAGCCCGCGATGCCGATGGCGATGAGCAGGGTCAGGCCGTTGAACATCGGCTCGACCCAGAACGATCCGCCGAATTGCTGGATGCCGGAAATGCCGACGGCAAGGATCATCACGCCCACGATGGTGCCCCAGACGTTGACGCGCCCCGGCTTGATCGTGGTGGAGCCCAGGAAGGCACCGACCAGCGCCGGCAGCAGGTATTCCAGCCCGACGCTCGCCTGCCCGATCCGCAGCTTCGAGGCCAGCAGCACACCCGTCAGCGCGGTCAGTGTGCCTGACGTGACGAAGGCGCCGACGACGAACTTGCGCGTCGGAATGCCGTTCAGCTCGGCCGCCTTGGGGTTGGCGCCGATGGCGTAGAGGTAACGGCCGATGGGCGAATATTCGAGGATGATCCAGAGGATCACGGTGATCGTCAGCACGTAGTAGCCGGTGATTGGCAGGCCGAAGACGAAGGTGCCGTTGAGGGCATAGAACCCCTGCGGCAGCATCCCCACCACCTGCCGTCCGCCGGTATGCCACAGCGCCAGCGCATAAAGCACCGTGCCCGTGCCCAGCGTGGCGATGAAGGCGTCGATCTTGGCGATCTCCACCAGAAAGCCGTTCAGCACGCCGGTAAAGGCCCCCAGCACCAGCACCGTCAGCACTGCCAGCGGCCAGGGAAAGCCGTACATCGTCTGCAGGCTGATCGCGAGGATGTGCCACAGCACGATGCCGTAGCCCACCGTCAGGTCGATCCGGCCCGCGACCATCGGGATCATCGCCGCCAGTGACAGCAGCGCGATGATCGACTTGTCCGAGATGATCGCGCGCAGGTTCAGCAGCGTCGGGAAGGTATTGGGCAAGAGAACCGAAAAGATCACGATCAGCGCCACCATCAGGATGACGAGGCCATAGACCGGGGCCAGCCGGATCAGCCGCTGGGCAAGGCCAAGTTGGGCCAGTTCGTCCTTCGTGGGCTCCAGCGCGTTCGATTCGATACTGTTCATGCAGCCTCCCCGGCCGACGCGGCCTGAATGAGCGATTCGGTCGACAGGCCCACGCCCGACAGTTCGGCCACCACGCGGCCCCGGCTAAAGACGATGGCGCGGTGGCAGATATTGGCCACCTCCTCGAAATCGGTGGACACCACCAGCACGCCCATGCCCGAGGCCAGCGCGCCGTAAAGCAGGTGGTAGATCTCGGCCTTGGCGCCCACGTCGACGCCCGCCGTGGGATCCTCGGCAATCAGGAACCGCCGCCCGGTATCCAGCCAGCGACCGACGACGATCTTCTGCTGGTTGCCGCCCGACAGCGCCTCGATCGCCAGTGTCGGGTCATTGGGGGCAAGGCCCACCCGCGTGCCGAGGCCATGCGCCAGCCGGTCCTCGTGCCCATGCGACATCAGGCTGAGCAGCTTGCGGGCCGAGGCCGCGGGGTTGAGAAACATGTTTTCGCGAATCGTCAGGGCAGGGGCCACGGATTCGACCACCCGGTCGCGCGCGACGAACCCGATGCCCGACCGCATCGCGCCCTGCGGCGACGTCAGGTCCGGCACCTTGCCATCCAGCAACACCCGGCCCGTGTGTGGCGCCACGCCGTAAAGCGCACGGCCCACATCCTCGTGCCCGGCGCCGCGCAGGCCGACAAGGCCCACAAGTTCGCCCCGCTGGATCGACAGGTCCACCGGTCCGGCAGCACCCGCATGAAAATCGGCGACGGACAGCACCTCGGTTCCGGCTTGCGCCACGGGGCGGGCGATTTCGCGCGCCTTGTGGCCGACGATCAGGCCGACAAGATCTTCAGGGTTGGTATGGGCGATGTCGCGCATCCCCACCATCTGCCCGTCGCGCAGCACCGCGACGCGGTCGGCAATCTGGAAGATCTCGTCGAGCCGGTGGCTGACATAGATCATCCCCACGCCCTTGGCCTTGAGCGGGCGCAGCGCCGCGAACAGCCGCTCCACCTCGTCGGCGGGCAGGCTGGCGGTGGGTTCGTCCAGCACGAGGAAATCGCACTCCACCGCCAGCGCCCGGGCGATGGCCACCAAGGATTTCTCGGTGCGCGACAGGTTTGCGACGCGGGTCGTGGGCGCGAAATCGGCCTCGACATGGGCAAGTGCGGCCCGCGCGATCTCTTCGGTGCCGCGCCAGTCGATCATCCCGCGCTTGCGGGCATAGCCCACGGCCAGCGCGATGTTCTCGGCCACGCTCATCCACTCGATCAGGCCAAGGTCCTGATGGATGAAGGCCACGGCCTGTTTCTGGCTGACCTTTCCCGCGACATGGTTGTAGGGCACGCCATCGACGCTGACCTGTCCGCTGTCCGGCGTGTGAATGCCGCCCAACACCTTGATCAGCGTGGATTTACCGGCGCCATTCTCGCCCAGCAGGGCAACAATCTCGCCGCGATTGACGTGCAATGAGACGCCGCGCAAAGCCTGCGTTCCACCGAAGCTTTTCACGATCCCGTCGAAGAACAGACCCGAGGAGCCGTTCATGCGCAGGCCTCCTCCCCAGGATCCTTCGCACCGGCAGGTTACCGGTAACGCACTCAGAATGAGAATCCGCTGCACGGCTGTCAAGCAGGAAGTTATCGATAACGTAGACGCGACATGCTATGCATGGAATGCAACGGAGGATGTGCCATGGCCAGGAAATCGGGCGCGGGTCTCGACTCGATCGCGCGCGCGGCCGGGGTCTCGAAGATGACGGTCAGCCGCGTCCTGCGCGGCGCGGCGGGTTTTTCCGAAGAGACCCGCGACAAGGTCATGCGCGAAGTCGCGCGGCAGGGCTACCTGCCCAACCGGCTCGCCGCGGCCTTCGGCCCGGCTGGATCGTCCACGCTTGTCGGCGTCTGCGTGCCGCGGCTGACCTCGGCCCTTTTCGGCGCGGCACTGGAATCGATCAACGCGACGCTGGCGCGACTGGGCTACCAGACGATGATCGGTAGCCACGACCAGTTGCCGGACGAGGAGGAAAGCTGGCTGCGCGGTCTGGCCTCGTGGCGGCCTGCGGGCGTCATGCTGGCGGGGCGGCGCCATACCGCGGGCACGCTGGAATTGCTGCGCGACATGACCGTGCCGGTGGTCGAGATCTGGGATCTCACGACATCGCCCGTCGATATCGCCGTCGGCTTTTCGCATTACGACAACGGCTACGAGATGGGCCGTTTCGTCACCGGGCGGGGCAGGCGGCGGATCGGCCATGTCGGCGCGCTCGCCGACCGCGACGCGATGGGCCACAGCCGCGAGGCGGGCTTTCGCGCGGCGCTGGCCGATGCGGGGCTGACACTGGCGGCGTCAGAGGTGCTGAATGACCGGCCGGGGTTCTACGCGGGCTTTTACGGGACCGAAACCATCCTAGGCCGCGCGCCCGCGCTGGATGCGCTTTACTACCACGATGACGAGATGGCGATCGGCGGCATGGCCTACCTCGCGTCGCGGGGCATCTCGGTGCCCGACGACATCGGTGTCGCCGGCTGGGGCGGGATGGAGGCGGCGTCGATCCTGCCGCGGCGGCTGACGACAACGGTCGTGCCCACCGCAAGGCTGGGCAAGGCCGCGGCCGAGGCGCTGGTGCGGCGCCTGCGCGGCGACACGGTGGAAGAGGTGACGGTGGTGCAGACCCGGCTGGTGCCCGGCGGAACCGTCTAGGGCCGCTGCACGCCGCTGCGGTTCAGCGTCACGCGATAGAGGCTGGATGTCGCGGTGATATAAAGTTCGTGCTTGGCGCGACCCCCGAAGCAGATGTTCGACACCAGCTCCGGCACCGGGATCTTGCCCATCAGGTGGCCATCGGGCGCGATGCAATGCACCCCGTCGGCGGCCGAGGTCCACAGATACCCCTCGCTGTCCAGCCGGAACCCGTCGGCGCAACCGGGGCTGACCGTATGGAAATGCCGCCCCCGCACGGGCCGGCCGCCCTCCATGTCGTAGACGCGGATGTGCTGCGGATCGTCGCTGAACATCCGGCCCGTATCGGCGACGTAAAGCAGCCCCTCATCGGGCGAGAAGGCCAGGCCGTTGGGGCATTGCATGTCGTCGATCATCACCGCGATCTCACCCGTGGCCGGGTCAACCCGGTAGACGCGACAGGGCAGTTCCTGCTCGGCACGGAAGCCCTCGTAATCGGTCATGATCCCGTAATGGGGGTCCGAGAACCAAATCGTGCCGTCCGATTTCACCACCACGTCATTGGGCGAGTTCAGCCGCTTGCCCTCGAACCTGTCGGCGATGACGGTGATGGTGCCGTCATGCTCGGTCCGCGTCACGCGCCGGGTGCCGTGTTCGCAGGATACCAGCCGCCCCTCGCGGTCGCGCGTATGGCCGTTGGCGTAGTTCGAAGGCGCGCGATAGGTCGTGATGCCGCTTCCCGGCGTCCAGCGCAGGATGCGGTTGGACGGGATGTCGGAAAACAGCAGGCACCCCGCATCTCCGAACCAGACCGGCCCCTCGACCCATGAAAACCCGGTGGCCAGCTGGATGACCGGCGCATTGCCGATGATGAAGCGCGAAAAGGCGGGGTCGATGACCTCGGCGGTTAGCATCGGCATCGTCGTCATCCCCTTGCGGCTGCCTGCGTTACCGATACCATGCCAGCGCATGCCGGGCGGTCAAGGCCCGGACAAGGGAGAGAGATGTCCTTTACCGAAACGACGACGCGCCTGACGCATCGCGGCGCGCTGGCCATGATCGACGCCGCGGTGGCAAGGGCCGAGGCGATGGGCCAGCCGCAATGCATCGTCATCGTCGATGCCAGCGGCGAGGTGCTGGCCGAGGTGCGGATGACCGGGGCCAAGTTCCTCAGCCGCCGCAGCGCGCGGGCCAAGGCGCTGACCGCGGCCTCGACCGGCGCGCCCAGCGGGGCCGTGCCCGAAGCGGTGCGCACGGCGATCGGGCTGGCAACCGACGGCGCCATGACCGGCCTGCCGGGCGGCCTGCCGATCCGGGTGGGCGGCGTTCTGCTGGGCGGTATCGGCGTGGGTTCGGGCACGGGCGAGCAGGATCTGGAGGTCGCGCGCGCGGCGCTGGCAGCAATAGGAGCAGAGACATGAAGATTTGCGTTCTGGGCACCGGCCTGATGGGGGCGCCGATGGCGCGCCGGCTGATCGCGGGCGGGCACGACGTGTCGGTGTGGAACCGCAGCCGCGCGCGGGCCGAGGCCGTGGAGGGCGCGCAGGTGCGCGACACGCCGGCCGAGGCCGCGGCAGGCGCCGAGGTTGTGCTGTCGATGCTGATCGACGGGCCGGCGACGCGTGCCGTGCTGGTCGAGGCAGGGGCGATGGAGGCGGCCGGGCAGGGCGCCCTGATCCTCGACATGGGGTCGGTCGATCCGGCGACCGACATCGCGCTGGCCGAGGCGGCCCGCGCGCTTGGCCTGCGCTACCTTGACGCGCCGGTTTCGGGCGGCGTGACAGGGGCCGAGGCCGGTACGCTGGCCATCCTCGTCGGCGGGTCCGAGGCGGATTTCGCGGCGGCCAAACCGGTGTTCGATCTGATGGGGCGGCCGACGCTGTTGGGTCCGGTCGGTGCCGGACAGGTGGCGAAACTTGCCAACCAGCTGATCGTCGCCACCACCATCGGCACGGTGGCCGAGGCCTTTCGCCTGGCCGAGGCTGCTGGCTGTGACCCCGCCAAGCTGCGCGAGGCGCTGAAGGGCGGCTTTGCCGACAGCCGCATCCTTGACCTGCACGGCGGGCGGATGGTGCGGGGCGATTTCGTGCCGGGCGGACGATCTGTCATCCAACTCAAGGACTTGGACAACGCCCTTAAGGTGGCGCATGAACATGATCTGGACCTGCCACTGGGCCACACCGTGGCCGAGGCGTTTCGCGATTTCGTGCTGAACCACGACGGCGCCGAGATGGACCATTCGGCCTATTACGTCTGGCTGGAACGCCGCGCTAGAACGCGATCTGGGTCTTGATCGCGCGGGTCCTGTCGCTGGCGATCTGGAACGCCTGATCTGCATCGTCGATGCCCAGCGTTTGTGTGATCAGCGGCTTGACGTCGATCAGGCCCTTGCGCATCAGCTCCACGCCCGCGAAGAACTCGGCGTGAAAGCGGAACGAGCCCTTGAGCGACAGCTCCTTCGCGGTCAGCGCCTGCACCGGCACCATCATGTCGCCGCCAAGGCCCAGCTGCATGATCGTGCCGCCGGGCCGCATCGCGCCGATCCCGGCGGCAAGGGCAGGGGCCGCGCCCGAACATTCGTAAAGCACGTCAAAGGTGCCCTTGTCGGGCGTGAAACGGTCGAGGCCCTGCGGATCGGTGCGGGTGTTGATCACCGCGTCCGCGCCCGCGCGGCGGGCCATCTCCAGCGTGAAATCCGACAGGTCGGTCGCCACGATCAGCCCCGCGCCCGCGCGCCGTGCGCTGAGAATGGCCAGAATCCCGATCGGGCCGCAGCCTGTGACCAGCACGGCCTTGCCCAGCAGGTTGCCCGCGCGCCGCGTCGCGTGCAGCGTCACCGCCAGCGGCTCGGCCATCGCGGCCTCGCCCGGGGTCAGGCGGGTCGCATCCGCGCATTGCGCGGCATCGGCCACCAGCACCTGCCGGAACGCGCCCTGGATATGCGGAAACGGCATGGCCGAGCCGTAAAAGCGCATGTTCAGGCATTGGTTCGGCATGCCTTCAAGGCAATATTTGCAGGCATTGCAGGGCCTTGAGGGCGATACCGCAACCAGTTGCCCAACCTGCAGGCCTGTCACGCCATCGCCCAGTTCGGTGATGTGTCCGGCCACCTCGTGGCCAAGGATCATCGGTTCGCGCAGCCGCACCGCGCCGAAGCCGCCGTGGTTGTAATAATGCAGGTCCGATCCGCAAATGCCGCCCGTGGCCAGCCGGATCTGCACCTCGCCGGGGCCGGGGCTTGGGCTGTCGGCCTCGGTGATGCGCAGGTCATGGGCAGCGTGGATGACAAGGGTCTTCATGGCGGGGCGGTCCTCTTCCGGCCCGTCGTCGGAGGCCCGGACGGGCCGGTTGACAGGCTACGTTATCGGTAACATAACGTCCGCATTCTTTCCTTGTCGAGACGAAAGCGAGGCCCCGCATGAGCCTGTCCCTGTTTGATCTGACCGGGCGCCGCGCCCTTGTCACCGGGTCTTCGCAGGGCATCGGCCTTGCGCTGGCGCGCGGCCTTGCCGCCGCCGGGGCCGAGGTGGTTCTGAACGGGCGCAACACGGCCAAGCTGGATGACGCCGCTGCCGCGCTGCGGGGCGAGGGCGCCAAGGTGCGCGTTCTGGCCTTCGACGTGACAGATCATGACGCCGTCCGCACGGCCATCGATGGGTTCGAGGCCGAGACCGGGCCGATCGACATTCTCGTCAACAATGCCGGGATGCAGCACCGCGCGCCACTCGAGGATTTTCCCGCCGACGCCTTCGAGCGCCTGCTGCAAACCAATATCGCCTCGGTCTTTCATGTGGGCCAGGCAGTGGGGCGGCACATGATCGCCCGCGGGCGCGGGCGGATCGTGAATATCGCCAGCGTGCAGGCGGCGCTCGCTCGGCCCTCCATCGCGCCCTACACGGCGACCAAGGGCGCGGTGGCCAACCTGACCAAGGGCATGGCCACGGATTGGGCGAAGTACGGCCTGCAAGTCAATGGAATTGCACCGGGATATTTCGAAACGCCCTTGAATGCCGCGCTGGTCGCCGACCCGGATTTCAGCGCCTGGCTGGCCAAGCGCACGCCTGCGGGACGCTGGGGCAAGGTCGAAGAACTGGTCGGCGCCTGCATCTTCCTGGCGTCGGACGCGGCCTCCTTCGTCAACGGACATACCGTCTATGTGGACGGTGGCATCACGGTTTCGCTGTGATCCCACGCATCGTGGTGATGGGCGTATCGGGTTGTGGCAAGTCGGCTATCGGTGCGGCGCTTGCCGCTGCGACGGGCGCGCGCTTCATCGATGGAGATGATCTGCATCCCACTGAAAACATTGAAAAGATGGCGCGCGGCGAACCGCTGGACGATGCCGATCGCGCGCCGTGGCTGGACAAGGTGGGGCAGGCGCTGCGTGTTGAGCCTCCACCGGTTGTCATCGGATGTTCGGCGCTGAAGCGCGCGTACCGCGACCGGATTCGCGCCGGGGCTGGCGGCAATGTCCTGTTTGTGCATCTGGCTGGCGACAAGGCGGTGATTGCGTCACGGATGACGGCGCGCAAAGGCCACTTCATGCCGCCCGCGCTTCTTGATAGCCAGTTCGCCGCACTGGAACCGCCTGAGCCGGACGAGGCTGCCGTGACCGTTGACATTGCGCCGCGGCGCGACGCGGTTGTCGCCAACATCGTTGCAGCGCTGAAGAATGTTCGCTTGTGACCGCAAGGAGAGGGCCTCAAGAAGCCACTCTGCGCCGTTCCGATAATCGTATAATCAGTATTATGTAAAATAAGGGCGTGCTGGAATGCCATGAAAAAAGGCCCGCAGCGCTTGCCGCGGGCCTTTTCGTGAATATTGCGCGGTGATCAGCGCCCGGCGGCCTTGGCGACCTCGGCGGCGAAATCCTCGGATTCCTTCTCGACACCTTCGCCCACTTCCAGCCGGACGAAACCGGTGATCTCGACACCGGCCTCTTTCGCAGCGGCGCCGACGGTCAGGTCGGGGTTCACCACGAAAGCCTGGCCCAGCAGCGTCGAGTCGGCGATGAACTTGCGCATCCGGCCCTCGATCATCTTCTCGATGACAGCCTCGGGCTTGCCGCTTTCGCGGGCGATGTCCATCTGCACGGCCTTTTCTTTGGCGACGACCGCCGGGTCCAGATCGGCCTCGGACAGCGAGGCCGGGTTGGCGGCGGCGATGTGCATCGCCACTTGACGGCCGAACGCCTCGTTGTCGCCCTTGAGCGCAACCAGAACGCCGATCTTGCCCATGCCTTCGGCAGCGGCGTTGTGGACGTAGTGAACCAGCGTGTCGCCTTCCAGTACATGCATGCGGCGGAACGTCATGTTCTCGCCGATGCGCGCGATGGCGTCGGTCAGAACCTCTTCCACCGGTTTGCCGTTCAGATGCGCGGCCTTGACCACTTCAAGCGAGTCACCGGTCTGCAGCGCCACGTCGGCGATATCGGAGACGAGCTTCTGGAAATCGGCATTCTTGGCGACAAAGTCGGTTTCCGAGTTCACCTCGATCGCCACGCCACGCCCGTCCTTGACGCTGACGGCGACAAGGCCCTCGGCCGCGGTGCGGCCCGATTTCTTGGCAGCCTTGGCCAGGCCCTTGGTGCGCAGCCAGTCAACGGCCGCTTCCATGTCGCCATCGGTCTCGGTCAGCGCCTTCTTGGCGTCCATCATCCCGGCGCCGGTCGAATCGCGCAGGTCTTTCACCATTTGTGCGGTGACAGCCATCATCTCTCTCCTTGAAACATGTTGCCGGACGGGGATATCGCCCCGTCCGGTAAATTCTGTAAGACTGCGTGGTCTCAGGCCTTGGCCTGTTCCAGCGCCAGTTCTTCTTCGGCCAGTTCTTCCATCGCACCCATGTCGACGCCGGCCGCGCCCAGCTGAGCGCTCATCCCGTCAAGGGCGGCGCGCGCTGCGAGATCGCAGTAAAGCGCAATGGCGCGCGCGGCGTCGTCGTTGCCCGGGATCGGATAGCTGACGCCCTTGGGCGAGCAGTTGGTATCGACCACGGCGACGACGGGGATGCCCAGCTTGTTGGCCTCGAGGATGGCAAGGTCTTCCTTGCCCACGTCGATGATGAACAGCATATCCGGCACGCCGCCCATCTCGCGGATCCCGCCAAGGCTGGCCTGCAGCTTGCCCTGCTCGCGTTCCATGCCAAGGCGCTCTTTCTTGGTCAGCCCCTCGAAGCCACGCTCGGCGGCCTCGTCGATTTGCTTGAGGCGCTGGATTGACTTCGAAACGGTCTGCCAGTTGGTCAGCGTGCCGCCCAGCCAGCGGTGGTTCATGTAGAACTGCGCCGATTTCTCGGCGGCATCGGCGATCGCCTTCTGGGCCTGCCGCTTGGTGCCGACAAACAGCACGCGGCCACCTTTGGCGACGGTATCGCGGATCGCCTGCAACGCCTGGTCGAGCATCGGCACGGTCTGCGTCAGGTCGAGAATGTGGATGCCATTGCGCGCGCCGTAGATGTAGGTTTGCATCTTCGGGTTCCAGCGCGAGGTCTGGTGGCCAAAGTGTACGCCCGCTTCAAGCAGCTGGCGCATGGTAAACTCGGGAAGAGCCATGGGTCGTCCTTTTTCCGGTTTTGCCTCGGCGGGGGTATCAGACCTTCGGTCCAACCGGTGGATGGTGTCGGGATTTCTCCCCGAACCACCCGCCCCTGCCTGCGGGATTTAGAATGAGCGCGCCTTTACCCTGCCCGCGCCCCCGCCGCAAGCCCCCTTGCCCTTCATGTTGGCCCAAATACCTCCCCGCCGGAGGCGTCCCCGCGCTTGCGCAAGCGGCGCGGCCGCGCGATGAAGCGCCATGCGCGCGCGTCCAGACATCCTTTGCATCGGCTCGGTCCTGTGGGACGTGATCGGGCGCACGCCCGGCGCGATGGCACCCGGGGCCGACGTGCCGGGCACGATCACCCGTATTCCCGGCGGCGTGGCCATGAACATCGCCATGACGCTTCGGCGACAGGGCCTGCGTCCGGCGCTGCTCAGCGCCGTCGGGCGTGACGGGCCGGGTGAGGCGCTGGTCGCCGCCGCCGAGGCGATGGGCCTTGATACCGCGCATCTTCACCGTCCCGCCGATCTACCCACCGACAGCTACATGGCCATCGAGGATGCCCGCGGCCTGATCGCCGCCGTGGCAGATGCCCACTCGCTCGAAGCCGCCGGTGCTGCCATCCTCGCGCCGCTGGCCGATGGCCGGCTTGGCAGTCTGGATGCGCCCTGGGCCGGCCCCGTGGCGCTGGACGGCAACCTGACCGAGGACCTGCTGGCCGAAATCGCCACCTCACCGCTTTTCGCCGCTGCCGATCTTCGCGTAGCCCCGGCCAGCCCGGGAAAGGCCACGCGGCTGCTGGCCCTGCTGACCCATCCGCGCGCCACGCTTTACGTCAACCGGCAGGAGGCGGGGCTGCTTTGCGCCACCACCTTCGCCAGTGCTGCTGAAGCCGCGGCGGCGCTGGTCGGGCGCGGCGCGCGCCATGTGCTGGTGACCGACGGCGCCGGTCCGGTCTGCGCCGCCGACGCGACCGGCCAGATCACCCGCACCCCGCCCGGCGTGACGCAGGCCCGCGTGACAGGCGCCGGTGATACCTTCATGGCGGCCCATATCGCCGCCGAACGCCGCGGCCTTGCCCCCGCGGCCGCGCTGGAGGCGGCGCTGGCCGCCGCCGCCGCCTACGTTGCCGGAAAGGACGACGCATGAGCCCCCTGCCCCTCATCTTCTCTGCCGAGGTTGCCGCCGCCCGCGCCGAGGGCCGCGCCATCGTCGCGCTGGAAAGCACAATCATCACGCATGGCATGCCCTGGCCGCAGAACCTGCAGACGGCGAAGGCGGTCGAGGCCGCGGTGCGCGGGGCCGGCGCGGTGCCCGCCACCATCGCCGTGCTGGCGGGCCAGCTGCATGTCGGGCTGGAGCCCGACGCGCTGGAGCGGTTGGCGCAGGCGCAGGGCGTGGCCAAGCTCTCGCGGGCCGATCTGGCCGTCTGCATGGCGCGCGGCGGCACCGGCGCCACCACCGTGGCCGCCACGATGATCGCCGCGCATCTGGCGGGCATCGCGGTATTTGCAACCGGCGGCATCGGCGGCGTGCATCGCGGCGCCGAGACCAGCTTCGACATTTCCGCCGACCTGCAGGAACTGGCGCAGACGCCGGTGACGGTGGTGGCCGCCGGGGCCAAGGCCATCCTTGACCTGCCGAAGACCTACGAGGTGCTGGAAACGCTGGGCGTGCCGGTGATTGCCTTCGGACAAGACAACCTGCCCGCCTTCTGGTCGGCCACGTCAGACATTCCCGCGCCGCTCAGGATGGATAGCGCCGCAGAGATCGCCGCGGCCGCAAAGATGCGTGCGGCCCTCGGCCTGCCCGGCGGGCAACTGGTGGCAAATCCGGTGCCGCTGGCCGACCAGATCCCGGCCGAAACGCTGGCCCCGCTGATCGCGCGTGCGCTGGAAGAGGCCGCAGCGCAGGGCATCGCCGCCAAGGCGGTCACGCCTTTCCTGCTGGGTCGCCTGTTCGAGCTGACTGAAGGCGCCAGCCTGAAGGCCAACATCGCGCTGGTGCTGAACAATGCGCGCCTTGGCGCCGCGATTGCCCGCGAAATGGCCGCATCTGCCTGAATCACCATGCCGCGGCCCTCTACGGCGTTGTGCCGGGACCGCAGCACGACTATCTCTCAACCATTATCGAGCCCTCCGCGAGAAAGCCCGCCCGTGAGCCAGACGCCCGATCACCCCCCTCACTCCGAACACCCGCGCCGCCGTCCCAGCATCCTGGGCTTCCTGCGCAACAACTTTCTGGCCGGCGTGGTGGTCATTGCCCCGATCGGGATGACCGTCTGGCTGATCTGGACGGTGATTGGCTGGGTCGATGGCGCCGTGCTGCCCTTCGTGCCTGACCGTTTCAATCCTGAACATGCGCTTGGGCTGAACCTGCGCGGCATGGGCGTGGTGTTCTTTCTTGTCTTCACCGTGGTGCTGGGCTGGGCTGCCAAGGGGCTTGTAGGCCGATCGTTTCTGCGCTGGGGGGAAAGCCTTGTCGGCCGGATGCCGATCATCCGCTCGGTCTACAATGGCGTCAAACAGATCGCCGAAACGGTATTTGCCCAGTCCGAGACAAGTTTCGACACGGCCTGCCTGATCCAGTACCCGCGCGACGGCATGTGGGCGCTCGCCTTCATCTCGACTTCGGCCAAGGGCGAAGTGGCTCATGTCCTCCCGTATGATGGCGACATCGTAACCGTCTTCATGCCGACCACACCCAACCCCACGTCCGGTTTCCTGCTCTTCGTGCCGCGCGATGACGTCATCGAACTGAAGATGTCGGTGGAGGATGCGGCCAAGCTGGTGATCTCTGCCGGTCTGGTCTACCCGCAGAAAAAGCCCGAGGTGATCGCCGCGCTCGACGCTGCTGCTGCCAAGGCCGAGTGACGCGACAATGCTTTCTGCCGCGCTTTCGGGCTTTGCCACCGGCCTATCCCTGATCCTTGTGATCGGAGCCCAGAATGCCTTTGTTCTGCGCCAGGGGCTTATCGGGCAGCATGTGTTCTGGCTTGCGCTTTTCTGCGCGGCCTCTGACGCCGTGTTGATTACCGCAGGCGTGGCCGGGTTCTCTGCCGTGACTGCGGCATTTCCGGCGCTGCCCCGTTTGCTGACGATGGCAGGGGCGGCCTTTCTGCTGGTCTACGGCGGGGGGCGGATGCGGGCTGCAATTGGACCGGCTCACGCTTTGGGGCAGGCGCGCGAGGGTGGCACACTGGCCGCGACGCTGGCCACCGCGGCGGCGCTGACCTGGCTCAATCCGCATGTCTACCTCGATACGCTGGGCCTGATCGGCGCGGTCTCGACCCATTATCCGGCTGGTGCGATGCGCATTGCCTTCGGCACGGGGGCCGTAGCCGCCTCGACGGTCTTCTTCTTTTCGCTGGGCTACGGCGCGCGGCTGGTCGCACCAGTGATGCGCTCGCCGCAGGCATGGCGAATCCTAGACGGGGCGATTGCGGTCGTGATGTTGGCGCTCGCCGCACGGCTGGTGCTGGGATAACCGGCTGACACAGCCCCGATCCGCCCCTGACTGTGGGGGGAATGTGACAGAACAGGCCCGAATCGTGGCCCCTTCGGCCCTGTTGCATGAAGCTGTTGACGTGGCTGGCGCGCTGCGGCCTTCTCTACACGTTCGCGTGTGCGCTGCCGGGATCGGCCGCCGCGCGGGTCGTCGCGTGGCCGTTGGGGGAGCGGTGGCGCAGGACGAACCGGATGCACCAGGACGCGCAGCCCCCACTGCGTGTGCCGCAACCTCAGGACGCCCGATGTCCATGACACGACAGGCCAAGGCTGTCACCTTGGCCGTATTGACTTTAACGGGCTCCATGGCCCAGGCCGGCGGCATGGCCCCGGCCATCGAGATGGCCCCTGCCCCGATCGTGCAGGAAACCAAAGCCTCGTCCTCGTCGGCTGCCATCATCATTCCGCTGATCCTGATCACGTTTATCCTGTTGGCTTCAGGCCGGACCAACGTGGCGCGCGTTCAATGCGCGGCTCTCGCCACGCCCAACTGCTGATACGCTCAAGAAAGGAGCTTCCATGAAAAAGTCTGCCCTTCTCGCCAGTGCCCTGTGTCTGACCGGGGGCTTTGCCCATGCCGGCGGCATGGCCCCGGCCATCGAGATGGCCCCCGCCCCGATCGTGCAGGAAACCAAAGCCTCGTCGTCGTCCGCTGCCATCATCATCCCGCTGATCCTGATCGCGCTGCTCGTGCTGGCCTCGGGCAGCAAGATCTCCCCGGATACCTGATCCTGACCACTTCCACGAAAGGATTTCCAAATGACCCGCAAGAGTACGTCCCTCGCCCTCGCATTCACCCTTGCTGCTTCGGCCGCCAGCGCCGGCGGCATGGCCCCGGCCATCGAGATGGCGCCCGAGCCCATTGTGGCCGAAACGCAGGCGTCATCCTCTTCGGCAGCGATCATCATCCCGTTGATCCTGATCGCGCTGCTTGTGCTGGCCTCGGGCAGCAAGACCTCGGCAAGGCCCATCTGATCGTAGAAGTGCCTACAGGAACTTGAAAAACGCGGGGGTCGTTGGGCGATAGGCCTTACGACGGCCCACATTTGATGAAGGAAAGA
Source organism: Limimaricola sp. (assembly GCF_016125575.1). Lineage (GTDB taxonomy): Bacteria > Pseudomonadota > Alphaproteobacteria > Rhodobacterales > Rhodobacteraceae > WGLM01. The sequence goes on along the minus strand of NZ_WGLM01000005.1, from coordinate 276,153 downwards.
GAATGAAAAAGATGACTTTTGCTCGTCCGGCTGCCCTGCTTGCGGCCAGCCTTGCCTTTGCGGGCACCACAGCCAGTGCCGGCGGCATGGCCCCGGCCATCGAGATGGCCCCTGCCCCGATCGTGGCAGAGACTCAGGCCTCGTCCTCGTCCGCCGCGATCATCATCCCGCTGATCCTGATCACGTTTCTCCTGATAGCGTCGGGCAGCAAGGGCAGCGGCGCAACGTGCTTTGCCTCGATTTGCTGATAGCCCAACCTCAACCAAACCGAAGGAATATGACCATGACACGTAAAACCGCCCTGATCGCGTCGGCCCTGCTTCTTGGCGGCACTGCCGCCAATGCCGGCGGCATGGCCCCAGCCATCGAGATGACCCCTGCCCCGATCGTGCAGGAAACCAAAGCTTCGTCCTCGTCGGCCGCCATCATCATCCCGCTGATCCTGGTTGCGCTGCTCGTGCTGGCCTCGGGCAGCAAGACCGGGATCGTCGATTGATCTCCGGGGCGCCCGCCATCGCGCGGGCGCCTCGCCCTGCCTGACGGAGACCCAAGCCGATGCGCGCCACGCTTTTGTGCGCAAATCCAGTCGTCGCCGTTCATGACGAAGTGTTTGATGCGGCGGCTGCCGCTGCCGCCATCGCGGCGGGCAAGGATCACCTCGAACGGGCCGGGGTGACGACCATGACTGGCGCGGAAATCAGCGATGTCCGGTCCAACCGGCATGCGCGGATCGATCAGTGGTCGGTCCCCGAGCTTGCCGATCTTGTGTTACGGGTCTCGTCGCTGGTGAGGATGCCGCCTGAACATTGTGAACAGGCAAAGCTGCTGCATTACACTGGCACGGAAAAGTTCGACCTGCACCACGATGCCTATCACGGGTTCAACCCGGGCGCGGCGATCGAACTGCGCAATGGGGGCCAGCGCCTGTTTACCACTTTGTGCTACCTCAACAACGTCGAGGGCGGGGGCGAGACAGAGTTTCCAGAATTGAAAATCGCCGTGCGGCCAAGGCTGGGCCGCGTCCTGCTGTTCTCGAACACCACGCCCGGCACTGTCGAGCAGCACCCTCATGCCGTACATGCGGGCCGTCCTGTGACAAGCGGCGAGAAATGGGTACTCAGTCTCTGGTGGCGCGAGCAAATCGCCCATGTCTACCGCGATTACCCGGCCGAAGACGGCGAAACGCAGGTTTTTTGAACTGGCCAGACTGGCGTGGCCCTGCCATCATTTTTGAGCACGCGTGTATTTCGTGCGACAGTTCCAAGGATAGATTCATGAAGACAATGTCCTACGTCCGGCCCGCGGCCCTTGCTGCGGCAAGTCTCGCCATCTCAGGCAGCGCCGCTACGGCTGGCGGCATGGCACCAGCCGTGCAGATGACTCCGGCGCCCATCGTGGAAGAGACCAAGGCCTCGTCCTCGTCGGCGGGGATCATCGTTCCGCTGATCCTTATCGCGCTGCTTGTGCTGGCCGCGAGCAGCAAGTCCGGTGGTGAGGTTCTCGTGGCGCCGGGGCCCCCCTGACGCTCACACTCGGCCGTCGATGATGGATTTTTCTTGAATTCCGCCGCCAGACACGAAACCGTGTCCGGGTGATCCTCCGTGGGCGCAGGCCTGCGGGCGTGGTCGGTCCGGGGAGGGCCGCGCTGATCGCGATTTCCCCGGTTTGAAACTCGGCAGGCAAGCAGACCTGCAAGTGACGGTGAAGGATATCGCAATGACAACGATGAACTACACACGCTCTGCCACAATGATCGCGGCTGGCCTCGCCTTCGCGGGGACCACCGCTCAGGCCGGCGGCATGGCCCCCGCCATCGAGATGACCCCTGCCCCGATCGTGCAGGAAACCAAGGCCTCGTCTTCGTCGGCCGCCATCATCATCCCGCTGATCCTGATCGCGCTGCTCGTGCTGGCCTCGGGCAGCAAGACCCCGATCGAACGCTGACGTTGCTGGCGGACGCCCCCGTCAGAGGGCCGTCCAGCCACCGTCAACGCTGATCGTGGTGCCGGTAATCTGGTCGGCTGCGGCCGAGCAGAGGAATGACGTTGTTCCCCCGATCTGTTCCGTGGTGGCGAACTGGCGCGAGGGCTGACGCAGCAGCATCACTTCGCGCACCACCGTGTCGCGGTCCATGTTATGTGCCTTCATCTGGTCGGGGATCTGCGCCTCGACCAGCGGCGTCAGCACGTAACCCGGACAGATCGCGTTGGCAGTAATCCCCTCGCCCGCCGTTTCCAGCGCCGTCGTCTTGGTCAGGCCGACGATGCCGTGCTTGGCCGCGATATAGGCCGACTTGTAGGGCGAGGCGGTCAGCCCGTGGGCCGAAGCGATGTTGACGATCCGGCCCCATCCCGCCTTGCGCATCATCGGCAGCGCGATGGCCGTGGTATGAAAGGCCGAAGACAGGTTGATCGCAATGATCCGGTCCCACATCGCGGGCGGAAACTCTTCGATCGGGGCGACATGCTGGATGCCGGCGTTGTTGACAAGGATGTCACAGGCCCCGGCCTCTGACACCAGCCGCCGCGCTTCGTCCGGCTTGGACATGTCGGCGCAGATATAGCGCGCCTCTACGCCGTGCTGCTGGCCCATCTGGACGGCCAGCGCATGATCCTCGGGCCGGTCGGTGAACGAGTTCAGCACCACATCGGCCCCGGCCGCCGCCAACGCCTCTGCCACGCCCAGACCGATGCCCGAGTTCGATCCGGTGATGATGGCTGTCTTGCCGCGAAGTGTCATGGCGCGCTCCTTTTGGGGTCTTGGGTTGGGCGCATCATGCTGCATCTGCAAACGGGCGCAATCCCGCATTGCCACGAAAATGCCCGATTCGGCAGCGTTCGGCCGGCAGTTCTGTCTGTCGATGAGCCAAAAAAAACGCCGGCACGAAGCCGGCGTTAAGTTATTGAGGCAGGTTTCATACAGGCAAGAAACCTATCGAGCAGTAAGGCCGTTATAAGCCTTCTGCCGCCGAGGTCCAAGCTAAAAGTTTGAAAAGGCACGACTGGGCGTCTAGGCTGAAGCCCAAGAAAAACGGGATCGAGCGGGAGTGTCGTCAGAATGGGAACACAGTTTTTCGGCAGAATTGCGGCTGCGGCCATCGGTGCGGCGATGGCGCTGGTTGCAGCGACCGCCCAAGCCGAGCCGACCTATGGCATAGCTATGTATGGGCAGCCTGCCCTGCCACCGGATTTTGTGGCTCTGCCCTATGCGAACCCGGATGCGCCGAAAGGCGGCAAGATCGTCACCGCCGAAGTTGGCAGCTTTGACAGCCTGAACCCCTACATCCTGAAGGGTAGTGTGCCCTGGCAACTGACCTACCTCATCAGCGAAAGCCTGATGGGCCGGACCCTTGATGAACCTTTCACCGAATACGGCCTTTTGGCCGAATCGGTCGAGGTCGGGCCGAATCGGCACTGGGTGGAATACACGCTGAACCCGGCCGCGAAATTCTCGGACGGCAACCCGGTGACCGTCGATGACGTGATCTGGTCGTTCAAGACGCTGGGCACACAAGGCCACCCGCGCTACGCCGGGTTCTGGTCCAAGGTCGCTTCGATCGAACAGACCGGGCCGGGCAAGGTACGGATCACCTTCAACACCGAGGACCGCGAGCTGGTGATGCTGGCCGGTCTGCGCCCGATCCTTGAAAAGGCCCAGTGGGAAGGCAAGGATTTCGCCGAAAGCGGGCTGGACGTCATCCCGATCACATCCGGGCCTTATGTCATCGACAGCTTCGAGGCCGGCCGTTACGTCAGCCTCAAGCGCAACCCGAATTACTGGGGCGCCAACATTCCCTTCCGCCGTGGAACCGAGAACCTCGACGAGGTGCGGCTGGAATTCTTCGGCGACGAAACCGCCGCCTTCGAGGCGTTCAAGACCGGGCTGGTCAACTCCAACCGCGAGTTCAACGTGGCGCGCTGGGACAGCCAGTACGATTTTCCCGCCGTGCAGTCGGGCGACATCGTCAAGTCTGTGCTGCCCAACCAGCGGCCCAGCGGCATGACCGGATTCGTGATGAACACGCGCCGCCCGCAATTCGCCGATTGGCGCGTGCGCGACGCGATGATGTACGCCTTCAACTTCGAGTTCATCAACGAGGCGCTGACGGGTGGAGCGCAGCCGCGCATCACCAGCTATTACTCCAACTCGCCGCTGGGGATGAGCCATGACGCGGCCACCGGCAAGGTGCTGGACCTGCTCAAGCCCTTCGCCGCCGATCTGATCCCCGGCACGATCGAGGGCTATTCCCTGCCTGTGGGCGACGGGACGGAGCGCAACCGCGCCAATATCGGCAAGGCGCTGGACGAGATGGCGGCAGCCGGCTGGACGGTTCAGAACGGCGTGATGAAGAACGCCGCCGGAGAGCCCTTTACCTTCGACATCCTGCTGACTTCGGGCAGTTCCGAGAACAAGTCGATCATCGATATGTTCGTCCAATCGCTGGCCCGGATGGGCATCACTGCCACGGTCACCACGGTCGATAGCGCACAATACAAGGAGCGCACCGACAAGTTCGACTATGACATGACCTATTTCCGGCGCGGCCTCTCGCTCAGCCCCGGGAACGAGCAATATGCCTATTGGGGGATGGAAGCCGCCGACACGCCCGGCAGCCGTAACATGATGGGCGTCAAGTCGCCCGCCATCGACGCGATGATCGACCATCTGCTGACCTCGGCCGACCAGACCGACTTTGTCGCGGCGGTCAAGGCGCTGGACCGGATCCTGACCGCCGGGCGCTATGTCATCCCGATCTACCAGTGGAACATCAGCCGCATTGCCCATTCCAAGAACCTGCACTACCCAGAGCATCTGCCGCTGTTCGGCGACTGGCCGGGCTGGCAGCCCGATGTCTGGTGGTGGTCCGAAAGCTAGATCGGCCTACATGAGCACAAGACCGGACCGGCCCATGTGTGGCCGGTCCTTTCACGTTGAAGGAGAAAGAACATGCAATATCGTCGTCTTGGGAAATCTGGCCTGAAGGTCAGCGAATTCTCGTTTGGGTCCTGGGTGACCTTCGGCAAGCAGGTGGATACCTCCGATGCCGAAAAGATGATGGGCACGGCCTATGATGCCGGCGTCAACTTCTTCGACAATGCCGAGGGCTACGAATCTGGCAACTCGGAAATCGTGATGGGCGAGGCCCTGAAGAAGCTCGGCTGGAACCGCGAGAGCTACGTCGTGTCGTCCAAGGTGTTCTGGGGCGGCGCCAAGCCCACCGAGCGCGGCCTGAGCCGCAAGCACGTGACCGAGGCCTGCCATGCCGCGCTGCGCCGGCTGCAGGTGGATCACCTCGACCTCTACTTCTGCCACCGTCCCGACATCGACACGCCGATCGAGGAAACCGTGCGCGCGATGCATGACCTGATCACGCAGGGCAAGGTCCTCTACTGGGGGACGTCGGAATGGTCGGCCCAGCAGATCACCGAGGCGCACCAGGTCGCCCGCGAATGGCGCCTGACCCCGCCGACGATGGAACAGCCGCAATACAACCTCTTCGAACGCCAAAAGGTCGAGGGCGATTACGCACCGCTTTACGACACGTTCGGCCTTGGCACGACGATCTGGTCGCCGCTGGCCTCGGGCCTGCTGACAGGCAAGTACAACAACGGCATCCCCAACGACAGCCGGGTGACGCTGCCCGGCTACGAATGGCTGCGCGACCGGGTGCAAAGCGAGGCCGGGCAGGCGCAGATCGCCAAGGTGGGCGAACTGGCCGCCATCGCCAAAGAGGCCGGGATGCCGATCCACCACATGGCGCTGCTGTGGTGCCTTGCCAACCCGCGCGTCTCGACCGTGATCCTCGGCGCCTCGCGCCTGTCGCAGCTGCAGGACAACCTTGCCGCGCTGGATGCGCGTGACAAGCTGACGCCTGAGGTGATGGACAAGATCGAGGCGGTGATGGGCAACAAGCCCGCCGCGCCGCAGCGCTTCTAGTCGCAAAACCGTTACATGGCCGTCATAACAGGGCGCAAGTCCTGGGGGCGGCCATGAACATCCTTGTCCTTTGCACCGGTAATTCGGCGCGCTCGATCCTGTTGGAATCGATCCTGAACCGCGACAGCGGCGGACGGGTCCATGCCTTTTCGGCCGGGTCGCGCCCCGCGGGGCGGGTCCATCCCGCCTCGCTGCGGTTGCTGGCCGCCAAGGGCTATCCGACGGAGGGCCTGCGCTCGAAAAGCTGGGACGAGTTCGCGGCACCCGGCGCGCCGGAAATGGACGCCGTCATCACCGTCTGCGGCGCGGCCGCGGCCGAGGAATGCCCCTACTGGCCCGGCGCGCCGGTCCGCGCTCATTGGGGCGTGGAAGACCCCGCCGCGGCCCCAGAGGCAGCTTGGGACAGCGCCTTTGCCACGGCCTTCGACCAGTTGCACGCCCGCGCCGCGGCCTTCCTCGTCCTGCCCTTCGAGACCATGAGCCAGGCAGACATGGCCGCCGCGCTGGCCCGGATCGGCGCCGATGCGGCGTAGATTACTGGCCGAGGCGCTCGGCACCGCGTTCCTGCTGATCGGCGTCGTCGGGTCGGGCATCATGGCCGAGCGGCTGGCGGGCGGCAATGTCGGCGTGGCGCTGCTGGCCAATGCCATTGCCACCGGCGCGATCCTTTACGTTCTCATCACCACGCTGGCCCCGGTTTCGGGCGCGCATTTCAACCCGGCCGTGACGCTGGCCTTCGAGTTGCGCGGGAAGATCGGGCGAGTCGACGCCTTGGCCTATGTCGGGGCGCAAATCGCTGGCGGCATCCTTGGCGTCTGGCTGACGCATGTCATGTTCGAACTGCCGGTCCTGCAGCTTTCAACCCATGTGCGCAGCGGCGTGGCCCAAGGCGTGGCCGAAGTGGTGGCGACCTTCGGACTTCTCTTCACCATCTTCGGCGGGCTCAAAGCGCGGCCCGAGGCCGTGCCGGCGCTTGTCGCGCTCTACATCACAGGGGCCTACTGGTTTACTGCCTCGACCAGTTTCGCCAACCCTGCCGTCACCATCGCCCGCTGTCTGACAGATACCTTCGCGGGCATCCGGCCACTGGACGCACCAATGTTCATCTTCGCGCAGATCGTGGCGGTGGAACTGGCCGCCCTGGCGCTGCCGCTGCTCTTCGGTTCAGACGAGTGACGTCACCCAGAGGATCGTCGCATCCTCGGCACTGATCGAGACCACGTTGTGGCCCATCGTGGCATCGTAATAGGCGCTGTCGCCGCGGCGCATCTCGGCCGGTTCGTGAAACTCGGTATAAAGCCGGATCGCCCCGGTCAGGACGTAAAGAAACTCTTCGCCCTCGTGGCGCACCCAGCCGTCGAACTCGTCCATACGGCGGGCGCGGATGCGGGCGCGATAGGGCAGCATCTGCTTTTTCGTGACCTGCTCGGCGAGCAGTTCGTGTTCGTAGGTGGTGGTGATCGTCGCCGCGCCCGTGCCCACGCGGGTGACGGCATAGCGGCCCTCGGCCGGCCCGCGCACCGCCGGCGTGAAAAGCTGCGGCACCGAGATTTCCAGCCCCGTCGCCAGCTTTTTCAGCGCCTCGTAGGTGGGCGACATCTGCCCGTTCTCGATCTTCGAGAGGGTCGAGCGGGCAAGCCCCGCTTGCGACGCTGCTTGCTCCAGCGTCCAGGCACGGGCCTTGCGCAACTCGCGGACACGCGCGCCAAGGTCCAGTGGCGGCGGCAGCTCGGTGCGGCCATCACCACGGGCCAGACGGATCAATGACTTGGGGTCATGGTCGGACATGGGCGCCGATATACGCTGCCCGCGGGCCTGCTTGCAACTGCGCTGGCGGGGGGCTAGCCAAGCGCCATGAATGGTTCTGCCGCGCCCTGCCCCCATCCTTTCAACATGGCCGCCCATGTGTTGGGACGCGCCGCCGACCGGCCTGACAAGACGGCGCTTGCCGTGCTGGGGGCCGATGGGGCCGAAACATGGAGCTATGCCCGCCTGTCCGGGGCGGTGCGGGGCATCGCCACGGGATTGCTACGACAGGGGCTGACAGCGGGCGAACGGGTGCTGATGCGGCTCGACAACACCCCCGAGTTTCCGTTGACCTACCTTGCCTGCATCGCGGTGGGGCTGGTGCCGGTGCCAACCTCGGCGCAACTGACGGCCCCCGAGGTCACCGCGATTTCCGCTGACATCCGGCCACGGCTGATCGTCGCCTCGCCGGGCGTCGCGCTGCCCCGCGATGACGCGCCGGTGTTGGAGGCCGCTGCACTTGCGGGGTTTCATGACCTGCCGCCGGCCGATTTTGCCTTCGGCGATCCGAACCGGCCGGCCTACATCATCTACACCTCGGGCACCTCCGGCCGCCCGCGCGCGGTGGTCCATGCCCATCGTGCAATCTGGGCACGCCGGATGATGTGGGACGGCTGGTATGGGCTGACGCCTGATGATCGGCTGTTGCACGCAGGTGCCTTCAACTGGACCTACACACTGGGTACCGGGCTGATGGACCCTTGGGCGGTTGGTGCGACCGCGCTGATCCCGGCGCCCGGAACGCCACCCGCCGCCCTGCCCGGCCTGCTGGCGGCGCATGGGGCCACGATCTTTGCCGCGGCACCAGGTGTCTATCGGCAGATGCTGCGCGCCGCCCTGCCCCCCCTGCCCGCTTTGCGCCACGGCTTGTCGGCGGGCGAGAAGCTGCCCGAGACCTTGCGCGCGGCATGGCAAGCCGCCACCGGGACCGCGGTGCACGAGGCCTATGGTATGTCCGAGTGCTCGACCTTTATCTCGGGCAGCCCTGCCGCGCCTGCGCCGCCCGGCACGCTGGGGCGTCCGCAGCCGGGCCGCCGGGTGGCGCTGATCGGTCTCGACGGGCCGGTGCCCAAAGACGAAACCGGGACCATCGCCGTCCATTGCAGCGACCCCGGGCTGATGCTGGGCTACCTTGACCAGCCCGACGAGACCGCCGCGCGGTTTCAGGGCGACTGGTTTCTGACCGGCGATCTGGGCCGCGCCGATGCGAGCGGTGCCATCACTTACATGGGCCGCGCCGACGACATGATGAACGCCGGCGGTTACCGCGTCTCGCCCGTCGAGGTGGAAGAGGCTTTGGCGCATTTCCCGGGGCTGGCGGAGGTGGCGGCCGTTGAACTCCGCGTGAAGGCCGAGACAACTGTAATCGCGGCCTTTTATACTGCCGCCGATCTGCTAGACGAGGATGCGCTCCACCGGTTTGCGGCGGCGCGGCTGGCCCGCTACAAGTGCCCTCGCCTTTACATTCACGTGCCCGGCCTGCCGCGCGGGGCCAATAACAAGCTTTTGCGCCGCAAACTGCGGCAGGACTGGGAAGCCGCACATGGTCACGCTTGATATCCTGTCGGACCCGATCTGCCCGTGGTGCTATATCGGCAAGGCGCATCTGGATACCGCATTGGCCGCGCATCCCGACGCACCTTTCACCATTTCGTGGCACCCGTTTCAGCTGAACCCCGACATGCCGCGCGAGGGCATGGACCGGCGCACCTACCTGGAGACCAAGTTCGGCGGCAAGGCCGAGGCGGCGCGCGTCTATGCCCGGATCGAAGAACAGGCGCAGGCGGCGGGGCTGCCTATCGACTTTGCGGCGATGAAACGCACGCCCAACACGCTCGACGCGCACCGCCTGATTCACTGGGCGGAAATCGAGGGCCGCCAATCCGCCATCGTCTCGGGGCTCTTCTCGGCCTATTTCGCCGAGGGCCGCGACATCGGCGATGCGGAAGTGCTGGCAGATATCGCTGACAGCGCCGGGATGGATGCCGCCCTTGTCACCCGGCTGCTGGCCACCGATGCCGATCTGGATGCGATCCGCGCGCGCGAGGCGCATAGCCGCAAGGCCGGTGTCAACGCCGTGCCGACCTTCGTTGTTGCCGGTCAATATGCCGTCCCCGGTGCCCAGCCGCCCGAGGTCTGGGACCGGATCATTGCCGAGATCAGCGAGAAGATGTCGCCCAGTCCATGAACCGCGATTTCATCAGCGCGCTTGTCGGCACGATGGTCACGCTGATCGTCGGGGGCACGCTGTTTTTCCACGTCGTCGAGGGGTGGAGCTATCTCGACAGTTATTTCTTTACCGTCGTGACCCTCTCGACGGTCGGTTATGGCGATCTGGTGCCACATACCGATATCGGCCGGATCGGCACGACGGTCCTGATCTTCATCGGTCTCGGCGTCTTTGCCGTGGCGATCCAGCAGCTTGGCAATGTCGCCATCTCCAACCGCGTCAACCCGGGGCGGTTGAACTGGTGGCGACGCCGCAACATGCGCCGCGCCAAGGCCGCCGAAGAGTCTGCTCCAAAGCCCGTGCAACGCCCCGAAACCCCGCCCCCACCCGCCATGGAGAAGATGACACCGCCGGGCGACGGCTGATCGCCCATTCACTGCGGCGGGCACCGGGTTCGGCACAGGTTCTCACATGGGATGCCGTCATGGTCGCCGTCGCGGGCACTCTCGCCGCAGACGATGAGGTGATAGCAGGCTTCCTCGCAGGACTGCATCTGCGTGCAGGTCTTGCGGGCGCAGCTGAAGGCACGGGCCAGCAGGATCTGACCGGTCAACGAGACGGGACCGATCCCAAGCACGGGCGAAGAAGGGTCGGCGGCCGCGGGCGCCGCAGTCAACACCAGAAAGACAAGCGCGCACCGCCACATCGGACTGCCTTGCACGGGGTTCAGCTGCCGCAGGTTCCCCCGCAGCCTGCCATCCCGTCAAGTCGCGGCCTTTGCCCGCTTCTCTTCGGCCAGCTTGTCGGCCAGGTCGCGGGCGATGGCGAATGCGCCCTTGATCTTGTCGGCCTCGCGCGTCCAGTCGCGGCGGATGACGATGCGGTTGTCCTTGACCTTGGCCAGCCCCTTCTGGTCGTTGATGAAGTCGACCAGCCCCTTGGGCGAGGCGTATTTGTCGTTGTGAAAGCGGATCGTCGCGCCCTTGGGGCCGGCGTCCAGCGTGGCGATGCCGGCCTTCTTGCACATCGCCTTGATCCGGACGACCAGCATCAGCGTGTTGACCTCGCGCGGCAGCGGGCCAAACCGGTCGATCAGTTCGGCGGCGAAACCTTCCAGTTCCACCTTGGTCGTCAGCGACGACAGGCGGCGGTAAAGGCCGAGGCGCACGTCGAGGTCGGGGACGTAGGTATCGGGGATCAACACCGGCACGCCAAGGTTGATCTGCGGCGCCCAGTGGCCGTCATCGCTGACAATCCCCTCGCCCACGCCCGAGCGGATGCGCGCGATCTCGTCCTCCAGCATCTGCTGGTAAAGCTCGTAACCCACCTCGCGCATCTGGCCCGACTGTTCCTCGCCCAGCAGGTTGCCCGCGCCGCGGATGTCGAGGTCCTGGCTGGCCAGCGTGAACCCCGCGCCCAGCGTGTCAAGGCTGCCCAGCACGCGCAGGCGTTTCTCGGCCGTCACGGTCAGCTTGGCGCGCGGCTTCGTCGTCAGGTAGGCATAGGCGCGCGTCTTGGACCGGCCGACGCGGCCGCGGATCTGGTAAAGCTGCGCCAACCCGAACATGTCGGCGCGGTGCACGATCATCGTGTTGGCTGTCGGGATGTCGAGGCCCGATTCGACGATGGTGGTGGCGACAAGGACATCATACTTGCCGTCGTAAAAGGCGTTCATCCGGTCATCAAGCTCGCCCGCCGCCATCTGGCCATGCGCTATGATGAAGGTGACTTCTGGCACTTCGCGTTTCAGGAAATCCTCGATCTCGGGCAGATCGGAGATGCGCGGCACCACGAAGAAGGATTGCCCGCCGCGGTAATGTTCGCGCAGCAGCGCCTCGCGGATGGTGATCGTGTCGAACTCGCTGACATAGGTGCGGATCGCCAGCCGGTCGATCGGCGGGGTGCCGATGATGCTCATCTCGCGCACGCCTGAAAGCGATAGTTGCAGCGTGCGCGGAATCGGCGTGGCGGTCAGCGTCAACACGTGCACGTCGGTGCGCAACTGCTTCAGCCGTTCCTTGTGCTGCACGCCAAAGTGCTGTTCTTCGTCGATGATCAGCAGGCCGAGGTTCTGGAACCTTATCCCCTTGGCCAGCAGCGCATGGGTGCCCACCACGATATCGACGGTGCCCTTGGTGATAGCATCGCGCGTCAGCGCCGCATCGCGGGCCGAGACAAAGCGCGACAGCGGCCGGACGGTGACAGGGAAGCCCCGGAAACGTTCGGCGAAACTCTTGTAATGCTGGCGCGCCAGCAGCGTCGTAGGCGCGATCACCGCCACCTGCACGCCCGACATCGCCGCGACAAAGGCCGCGCGAATGGCGACCTCTGTCTTGCCAAAGCCGACGTCGCCGCAGACCAGCCTGTCCATCGGGTTGCCGCTGGACATGTCGTCCAGAACGTCGTCGATGGCCTGCAACTGGTCGTCGGTTTCGGCATAGGGGAAACGGGCAAGGAACTGGTCCCACATCCCCTCGGGCGGGGTCAGTTCGGTGGCGGTGCGCAGGGCGCGTTCGGCGGCGACGCGGATCAGCCGCTCGGCCATCTGCCGGATGCGTTCTTTAAGGCGAGCCTTCTTGGCCTGCCACGCGCCGCCGCCCAGCTTGTCGAGCAGCCCCTCTTCGTGGCCGAAGCGGCTGAGCAGTTCGATATTCTCGACCGGCAGGTACAGCTTTGACCCTTCTGCATATTCCAGCGCGAGGCATTCATGCGCGGCACCCAGCGCCGTGACCACCTCCAGCCCCAGGTAGCGGCCCACGCCGTGATCGACGTGCACGACAAGGTCGCCGGGGCTAAGGCTTTGCGCCTCGGTCAGGAAGTTCTCGGCGCGGCGGCGCTTGCGGGTTTGCCGGATCAGCCGGTCGCCGAGCACGTCCTGTTCGGAAATCACCGTCAGACCGGGCGATTCGAACCCCGCCTCCAGCGGCCAGACGGCCAGATGCACGCCGCGCTTACCCACGCAGGAAAAGTCGCTGACCGGGATTGTTTCGGTGATCCCCTCATCCTCGATCAGTCCGGTCAGGCGTTCACGTGCCCCTTCCGAGTAGGACGCAATGACCACCGGCCCGTCTTCGGCTCGCGCCTTTACATGCGCGGCCAGTGCCCCGAAAAGGCTGATCTTTTCCTGCTGCCGCTCTGGCGCGAAATCGCGCCCGATGCGCCCGCCGGCATCGATCACGCCCGGTCCGGTCGCTTGCTTCAGGGCGACGAACTGCATCACGCGCCGGTCGTGGACGGCGGCCATCCAGGCGGCATCGTCAAGGTAGAGCAGCCCCGGCGGCGCGGGCTTGTAAACCGAATCGACCCGCGTCTTCTGTTTCAGCGCGAACATCCGCGTGTCGTACTGGTCGGCAATCGCGGTCCAGCGTGCCAGCCGCGCGGGCGTAGTCTGGTCGTCCAGCGTCACCGTCGCCTCGGGCAGATAGTCGAACAACGTCTCCAGCTTCTCGTGGAAGAAGCCCAGCCAGTGTTCGACACCCGCGTGTTTCCGCCCGGCGCTGACGGCCTCGTAAAGCGGATCATCCGTGCCTGCTGCGCCGAACTCGATGCGGTAGTTCTGACGGAAACGGGTGATCGCGGCCTCGTCGAGGATCACCTCGCTGACCGGGGCCAGCTCCACCCGTTTCAGCTTTTCGGTGGTGCGCTGTGTTGCGGGGTCGAACCGCCGCGCGCCGTCCAGCACGTCGCCGAACAGGTCCAGGCGGATCGGCCCGCCCTCGCCAGGTGGATAGATGTCGATGATCCCGCCGCGCAGGGCGTAATCGCCCGGTTCGGTCACCGTCGGGCTTTGGGTGAAACCCATGCGCACGAGGTAGGCCCGCAGCGCGGCCTCGTCGATACGCGCGCCCACCTCGGCCTTGAACGCCGCCTCGGCCAGCAGCGTGCGCGCGGGCACCCGCTGGGTCGCGGCGTTCAGCGTGGTCAGCAGCACGAACCGCGCGGGCCGGGCATGGACGAGGGCCGCCAACGTCGCCATCCGCGCCGCCGAGACATCTGGGTTGGGCGAGACGCGGTCATAGGGCAGACAATCCCACGCCGGAAAGGTCATCACCGGCATATCGGGCGCGAAAAAGGCCAGCGCGGCCTGTAGGGCCGCCAGCCGCTTGTCATCGCGCGCAATATGCAGCACCGGGCCGTTCGCCCGGTCGATCTCGGCGAGAATCAGCCGGGCATCAAAGCCCTCGGGCGCGCCGGAAACGGTGATATGCTTGGGATCGGCCATGCGCGCCTAGCTACGCCGCGGCACGGCGGTGTCAACCAAAGCCGGGCATCGCGGCGAGGTTCTGATACATCCCCCACATCGCGGTGATGAAGATCGAGATCATGCCGATGATCTGAACATAGATGCGGTGACGAACCAGCCGGCGATGCAGCGCGTCGCCCTGCAGCCCTTCTGCCTCGATCAGTCGCGCTGTGGCAAGGCTGAGCCCGCCAACCAGTGACAACGGAAAGACCAGCAGGAAGATCGCCTGCGCAATCTCGATCTGATACCAGAAACCCAGACCAGCCAAGGCACTGAGGACGAAACAAACTACGCCAAGCACCCACAACCCCGACACCCGGCCGATGTAAAGCAACCGGTTGACGTTGATGCGCACCATGTCTTCAAGGTCCTGCTGCGCTTGCCCACCTTGCCGCGCGCCGCGCTGGACAAGGTCGAACGGCACCCCCAGCACCCAGTGACTGGTCGAGGACCACAGAACTGCAAGCGCGATCCAGAACCACAGGTTCGAGAACGACCGCATGTCGATGACTTCGAAGATCGTTTTGGTCCAGTGCACGGGGTCGGTCGTTCCGCCTGTTGAAGTCGCGGCACACTAGCGTCCGTTCCTGCAGATGCCCAGACTTGTGACGGCGCGAAATCCATGCGACGCACAGAAGTGTGACCAGAAAGGCCCTGCCCATGCTTCCTACCGTCGCCCCCTTCCCCGACGCCCGCTTTCGCCGCCTGCGGGCCACACCGTCTTTGCGCGCGTTGGTGCGGCAGAACACCCTTTCACCGGCCGATTTCATCTGGCCCGTCTTCGTGATGGCTGGCCATGATGACGAAACACCCGTGGCCTCGATGCCCGGCGTGTCGCGGCTGACGGTGGACCGGGTGGTGAGGGCCGCGAAGCGCGCCCATGGCCTGGGCATTCCGGCGATCTGCCTTTTTCCTTACACCGCGATGGAGGCCCGGACCGAAGATTGCGCCGAGGCCTGGAACCCCGACAACCTGACCAACCGCGCGATCCGCGCGATCAAGGATGCCGTGCCCGAGATCGCCGTGATGACCGACATCGCGCTCGACCCCTACAACATCAACGGGCATGACGGTTTTGTCGTGGACGGCGAGATCGTGAACGACCGCACGGTCGAGGCGCTGGTGAAGATGGCGCTGGCGCAAGCCGTGGCTGGCGCCGATATCCTCGGCCCATCGGACATGATGGACGGGCGCATCGGCGCGCTGCGTCAGGCACTGGAAAGCGAAGGACATCAGAACGTTGCGATCCTCAGCTACAGCGCGAAATACGCCAGCGCCTTCTATGGCCCGTTCCGCGATGCGGTGGGCGCGAGCGCCGCACTGAAAGGCGACAAGGCCACCTACCAGATGGACCCGGGCAATTCCGACGAGGCGATGCGCCTGATCCAGCGCGACCTGATGGAAGGCGCGGACATGGTGATGGTCAAGCCGGGGATGCCCTATCTCGACATCTGTCGGCGAGTGAAGGACAGCTTCGGCGTGCCGACCTATGCCTATCAAGTGTCGGGCGAATACGCGATGCTGCAGGCGGCAGCGCAAAACGGCTGGCTCGATGGGCGCAAGGTGATGCTGGAAAGCCTGTTGTGCTTCAAGCGCGCCGGATGTGACGGGATCCTGACCTATTTCGCACCCGAAGCGGCCGAAATCCTCAACGGTTAAGGCCATTACGGGCAGTTTTTCGCGCGGCATGATCGTGGCGGATGACAGGCCCGACGATACAGCATATAGTTGCGTCAATCCGGCCGGGCACAAGGCCGCGACATCCAGGCATTTTACGAGGCACCCGATGAGCATCCTGACCAGACGACATTTCGCGCTGAGCCTGTTGGCCACGCCTGCCCTTGCCGCCTGCGGCAACGGGATTGGCAGCAATGGTTCGACAGTCATCGACCAGCGTGTCGACCAGACACTGGCGATCATGTACCAGCGCTATCCCGGCACGAAGGACCTTGCCGACAAGGCCGCCGGTATGCTCGTGATGCCCCTGATGACCGAGGTTGGCCTTGGCATCGGCGGCTCTTATGGGCGCGGGGCGTTGCGCGTGGGCCAGACGACGGTGGATTACTACACAGCCACCGGCGGCAGCGCGGGCCTTCAGATCGGCGCGCAGCAATACAGCCATGTGCTGTTTTTCATGACGCAGCAGGCGCTGGCCGATTTCCGGTCGTCGCCCGGTTGGTCTGCGGGTGCGAACCTGGAATATGCCGTGCCCGACCGGGGTGAGACGCTGCTGGCCGACACGACAACGTCGCTCGCGCCGGTGATCGCGGTGGTGTTCGGGCAGCAGGGCCTGCGCATTGGGGCCACGCTCGATGGCACCAAGTACACGAGGATCATCCCCTAAGCGGCTGAAATCAGGCGCGAAGCCGCACACCGTCCGGGTCGAACGGCGGTGCGTCCAGAACAACGCCCCGGTGCGGGCGGCCAAGGATCATCACGTCCACCGCCGCGCCGGGCTCGATCCCCTTGAGATATCCCAACGCCAGGCTTTGGCCCACGTGATAGCCATAGGTGCCGCTGGTCACCCGGCCGACCGGCGTGCCGTCCGGCAGGAAGATCGGTTCGCCCCCGCTGGCATCAGCCACGGTCACCTCGGTGACGTGGATCAGCCTCAGCACTTCACGCGGTGCATTATCCTTGACGCGCAAATAGGCGTCCTTGTTGAGAAAATCCTTTTCCAGCTTGATCAGCCTGTCCAGCTCCACCTCTTGCGGCCAGTATTCGGGGCTGTATTCGCGCCCCCAGCTGCCATAGCCCTTTTCCACCCGCAGCGACATCAGCGCACGGCTGCCGACCGGCCCGCCGCCCGCCTCGCGCGCCGCGTCGAGAAGCGCGGTGTAAAGCCGGACCTGGTCAGCGGCGGCGCAATGCAACTCCCACCCCAGGTCACCGGTGAAAGAGACGCGCAAGGCCAGCACCAGCACGCCTGCAATCTCGATCGAGGCGGAGCGCATGAAGGGGAAATCGGCGGTGGCGAGCGAGGCGTTGGTCAGCCGCTGCAACACGTCGCGCGCCTTTGGCCCCGCCACGTTGAAGCCGCACAGCGCCTCCGTCCGGCTCTCCCATGTCGTCCCCTCGGGCAAGGGCACCATGGCCCAGAACCGCTGGTGATAGCGTTCGGCCATGCCCGAACCGATGACATGGAACTCTTCCACGCCGGTCCGTGTCACCGTGAAATCGCCTGCGATACCGCCACGCACGCCGATCAGCGGCGTCAGGCAGGACCGGCCCACCGCGCGCGGCATCCGGTTGGCAAAGACCGCGTTCAGCCAGTCCTCGGCCCCTGGCCCCGCGCAGCGATATTTGGCGAAGTTCGAGATGTCGATCACGCCAACCGCGTCGCGCAGCATCCGCGCCTCGCGACCAACGCTGTCCCACCAGGGCTGGCGGGTGAAACCGGCGCTGTCGGGTGTCGCGGCATCGAAATAAAGCGGGTGTTCCCAGCCGTAGTTCAGGCCAAAGATCGCTCCCAGCCCGGTCTGCATCGCATGGGCCGGGCGGGTGCGCACCGGGCGGCCCGCCTCGCGCTCCTCGTTCGGGAAATGGATCTTGAAGCGGTTGGCATACTGGTCGGCCACGCGGGCCTTGGTGAACGCCTTGTCGGCCCATGCGCCGAAACGGGCCACGTCCCAGGCGAACATGTCGTATTGCGATTCGCCCGTGGTGATCCATTGCGCCGCCATCAGGCCCATGCCGCCCGACTGGGAAAAGCCGGGGATGATGCCGTTACAGCAGAAATAGTTCTTCAGGTCCGGGTGCGGCCCGTAAAGGACGTTGGCGTCGGGCGACCAGATCATCGGGCCGTTGATCACCCGCTTGATGCCCGCCGTGCCCACCGCCGGCACCCTGTCGATGGCGCGCAGCATGTTGTCCTCGATCCGGTCGAGGTCATCGGCGAAAAGCTCGTGGCCGAAGCCGGGGGGCGTGCCATCCTCGGCCCAGAACTTCAGCTTCTTCTCGTAGGCGCCGACCAGCAGGCCCTGCCCCTCTTGCCGCAAGTAATACTCGCCGTCGCGGTCGGCGACAGACGGAAGGCGGCGGCCCATCGCGGCGATCTCGGGGATGGTTTCGGTCACGAAATACTGGTGCTCTGTCGGCATCAGGGGCAGCGTGATGCCCGCCAGTGCCGCCACCTCGCGCCCCCAGAGGCCCGCGGCATTGACCACCCAGTCGGTGTGAATGTCGCCCTTGTCGGTCCGCACGATCCAGGTGCCGTCGGGCTGAGGAATCGTCGCCGTCACGGGGGTGAAACGGTGGATTTCGGCCCCCCGCGCCCGGGCGCCGGCGGCATAGGCGTTGGTCACGCCGGAGGGGTCCACGTTGCCGCCATCGGGTTCATACATGATGCAGCGGATGCCGTCGAAATTGACCAGCGGGTGCAGCCGTTCCGCCTCGTCACGGCTGACCTCGTGGAAATTCATCTTGTAGAACCGGGCCTTGGCGGCCTGAAGGCGCAACTGGTGCTCGCGCGCCTCGGTCTGGGCGAGGTAGAGACTGCCGGGCTGAAACACGCCGCAGCCCTGCCCCGTCTCGGCCTCCAGTTCCTTGTAGAGGGACATCGTGTAGTGCTGTATGCGGCTGATATTGGTGCTGTCATGCAGCCCGTGGATGTTGGCCGCCGCGTGCCACGTCGACCCGCTGGTCAGCTCCGACCGTTCCAGCAGAACCACGTCGGTCCAGCCCGCCTTGGCCAGGTGATAAAGGATCGAACAGCCGATCACGCCGCCGCCGATCACCACGGCCTGTGCCCGTTCGCGCATTGCATTCTCCCCTGCCCGATGGGCCGACCATGCCGCAGCACGCGGGCCGCGCATCGCCGGAATGCGACATGATCTGGTCAGTCGCCAACATTGTCGTCAGGATCGGGCCGCATCGTCCGACCGACACCCGATGTCGTATCCGGACAACCCGCGCCCCGCGCGCGAGGCCAATTTGGCGGCAGATCTGACTGAAGGGGTTCCCCATGAAAACCACCACCCGCGTTGCGGTCATCGGCGGCGGCGTCGTCGGCTGTTCCGTGCTTTACCACCTGACCAAGCTGGGCTGGTCCGACGTCATGCTGATCGAGCGCAAGGAGCTGACCAGCGGGTCCACCTGGCACGCCGCGGGCGGCTTTCACACGCTCAACGGCGATACCAACATGGCCGCGCTGCAGGGCTATACGATTCGCCTTTACAAGGAGCTGGAGGCGATCACCGGCATGTCCTGCGGGTTGCACCATGTGGGCGGCATCACGCTGGCCGACAACAAGGACCGGCTGGACATGTTCATCGCCGAGCGGGCCAAGCACCGCTACATGGGGCTGGAGACGCAGATCGTCGGGCCCGAAGAAATTGCGAAGATGGCCCCGATCGTGAACCTCGACGGTATCGTCGGCGGCCTTTACGACCCGCTCGATGGCCACCTCGACCCCTCGGGCACGACGCATGCCTATGCCAAGGCCGCCCGCATGGCAGGTGCCATCATCGAGACGCATTGCAAGGTGGTCGAGACCAACCAGCGCCCCGACGGCACCTGGGACGTGGTGACCGAAAAGGGCACTATCCATGCCGAACACATCGTCAACGCCGGCGGCCTCTGGGCGCGCGAGGTGGGCGCGATGGCGGGCGTCTATTTCCCGCTGCACCCGATGGAGCACCAGTACATCGTCACCGACGACATTCCCGAAATCTACAACCTTGGCCGCGAACACCCCCACGTCATGGACCCCGCCGGCGAAAGCTATCTCCGGCAAGAAGGGCGCGGCCTGTGCATCGGGTTCTATGAGAAGAAGTGCCGGCCCTGGGCGGTGGACGGCACGCCGTGGGAGTTCGGGCATGAATTGCTGCCCGACGATTTCGACAAGATCGACGATTCCATCGCCTTCGCCTATCGCCGCTTCCCTGTGCTGGAAACGGCCGGCGTCAAGACCGTGATCCACGGCCCCTTCACCTTTGCGCCCGACGGCAACCCGCTGGTCGGCCCGGTGCCGGGCATGCGCAACTACTGGTCGGCCTGTGGCGTGATGGCGGGCTTTTCGCAGGGCGGTGGCGTCGGTCTGACGCTGGCGCAATGGATGATCGAGGGCGAGGCCGAGCGCGACGTGACCGGCCTAGACGTGGCGCGCTTCGGCAGCTGGATCACCCCCGGCTATACAAGGCCGAAGGTCATCGAGAACTACCAGACGCGGTTCTCCATCGCCTATCCGAACGAGGAAAAGCCGGCCGCCCGGCCGCACCGCACCACGCCGATGTACGACATCTTCGACGGCATGGGCGCGGTCTGGGGCCAGCAGTTTGGCCTTGAAGTGGTCAACTACTTCGCCGAAGGGAACGAGCCGCGCTACGAGACGCCCTCTTTCCGCCGGTCCAACGCCTGGGAGGCCACGGCGCGCGAGGTGAAGGCCGTGCGCGCGGGCGTCGGCATCAACGAGGTGCAGAACTTCGGCAAGTTCCTGGTGACCGGGCCCAAGGCGCGCGCCTGGCTTGACCGGATCATGGCGGGGCGAATCCCGCAGCCGGGCCGGCTGAGCCTCACCCCGATGCTGTCGCCCAAGGGCCGTCTCTGGGGCGACTTCACCGTCTCCTGCCTGTCGGAGACCGAGTTCCAGCTGACCGCCAGCTACGGCGCGCAGGCGATTCACGGCCGGTGGTTCGCCATGAACGCCGAGGACGGCGTGCGGGTCGAGAATATCTCTGACCGGCGCACCGGGTTCCAGATCGCGGGTCCGAAGGCACGCGAGGTGCTGGCGGCCTGCACGCGTGACGACGTGGGCACGATGAGGTTCCTCGACGTGCGGCGCATGGTCGTGGGACAGGTCAACTGCATCATCCAGCGCGTCAGCTATACCGGCGATCTGGGCTTCGAGATCTATTGCGACCCGATGGATCAGCGCCAGTTGTGGCAAACACTTTGGGCCGCGGGCGAACCGCTGGGCATGAAACCCTTCGGGATGCGGGCGATGATGTCGCTCCGGCTGGATCGGTTCTTTGGCTCATGGATGCGCGAGTTCTCGCCCGATTACACGGCGGCCGAGACAGGGATGGACCGCTTCATCAGCTGGAAGAAGAACACCGATTTCGTGGGCCGCGCCGCGGCCGAGGCCGAGCGCGCCAGCCCCCCTGCCCGCAAGCTGATGACGTTCGAAGTTGACGCCGATGGCGCCGACGTGACCGCATATGAGCCGGTCTTTATCGACGATGCGGTGGTGGGGTTCTGCACCTCGGGCGGCTATTCGCACCATGCGGGCAAGTCGATTGCCTATGCGCTGGTCCCCCGCGACAAGGCCAGCGACGATCTGGAGATCGAGATCGAGATCCTTGGGTCGCGGCGCAAGGCGCGGGCTATCTCGACCCCGCTTTTCGATCCAGACGGGGAACGGATGCGCGGCTAAGCCGCCCAGAGGGCCGAAACGAAACGGGGCGCCCGGTTTGCCCGGACGCCCCGCTATTCTTTCATCTACCGCGCGGTTTAGCGCATCAACAGCCGCGCCTCGTGCTTTTTCAGCGACTTGCGGGCCGATTGGTAGTTCTCGATCCCGTCCTTCGACTTCAGGTCGGGGAAGAGTTCAAAGATTTCAGCCCGCGATTCGCCGGCGATGCCCTTGAGCGAGTAGTCGCCCGGCTGGAAGCTTTCCGTCCACGAACCGTCTGACAGCACCACCTCGTGCCGTTCGCACATGAAGTGGATATAGGTCGTCGAGGGCATGTCCACCGCCATGATGCCCGGCCGCCCGGCCAGGTGTTTGGCCGCGACAAGCACTTCGCGCTCTTCGAAGTAAAGCTGTGCACGATCCGAGGCGATCAGCAGCCGGTGGTTGGGCGAGACCAGCATGTCGCGTTCCGGCAGGCCATTGCCCAGCGCGCCGGCCCGGATCAGGATCGGGCGCAGATGCGCGGCCTGCAGAAGTGCGCTTTGCGACATTTCCTTGCGGCCGACCCAGGCGATTTCCTGAAAACCGTTGTCGCGGGTGATCACCCGGTCGCCGACCTGCAGGTCCTCGACCCGCCGTTCGCCCTTCGGCGTCGCGATCAGCGTGCCGGGGGTGAAGCAGGGGATGACGTTCTCGATCTCATGGAATTCCATGGTCGAGCCGTCCTGGAAATGGACGACGCCATCCTCGTTATTGGTGCCCGGGGTGTAAACGATATGATCGACGTTGGTGCCGGTGAGGTTCAGAACGTCCTGATCCTGCTGCGGGTCGTTGTCGGGCGAGCCTTCGCCGCCATAGATCACATCGTTGGCCGCGCCTCCGATGAAGGTGTCAGACCCGTCGCCACCGTAAAGCACGTCGGCATAAGCGGCGCCGCCGCCCGTACCACCCCCCGTACCGCCGCCGGTGCCAGTGCTTGACCCGCCGGTGCCGCCGGTCGTCCCGCCAGGGCCGCAAAAGCTGCCGCTCGTGCCGGAGGAGCTGCCACTTGTACCGCCGCCGGAACCACTTGTGCCGCCTGTCGCACCACCGGTGCCGCCCGTGCTGGAACCGTTCGGGCTGAGGATGAAGGTATCGTTCCCGGCCCCGCCAAAGACGGTGTCGCTGCCAAGCCCGCCATCGATCGTGTCATTGCCTTCGCCGCCATAGACAACGTCATTGCCCTGCCCGGCCTCGATCGAGTCGTTGCCGTCATAGCCGTAGATGATGTCGTTGTTGCCATCGGCGCCGTCGATCGTGTCGCCCTGCGCATCGACATAGCCGGGCAGCATCGTGTCGTCGCCGCTTGTGCCATCGACCGTGCCGTCACCCGCGCCGCCCGTTCCGCCGCCCGTACCACCTGTGGTGCCGCCGCCCGTACCACCGGTCGTGCCGCCCGTCCGACCTGTGGTGCCGGAGGTGGAGCCTGACGTGCCGCCTGTCGAGCCGGATGTGCCGGAGCTGGAACCGGTTGTGCCGCTGGTCGAGCCGGTGGTGCCCGAGGTGGAACCCGACGTCCCGCTTGTCGAACCCGAGGTTCCGGAGGTGGAGCCGGTTGTACCCGTGGTCGAACCCGAGGTCCCGCTGGTCGAGCCAGTGGTTCCAGTGCTGGAACCGGTGGTCCCGCCCGAGGTCATTCCGGTGGTCCCGCCCGAGGTGGTGCCGGCCGTACCACTGGACGACCCCGACGTGCCGCCGGTGATCGTCTCGTAAAGCTCGTGCAGGAACGACCCGCTGGTTCCGGTCGACGATCCGGTGGTCCCGGTCGTGGTGCCCGTTGTCGTCCCTGACGTTCCCGTCGTGGTTCCCTTGGTTCCACCTGCCATAATTCCGCCACCTTCTTCAAAGAGCCCGACCGGCCAAAAAAACAAACGGGATCGTTCCCTGACCAATGGGTCAGGGCCAATGCCGTCGTTCGTGTCAAAGACAGATCGAACGCAGACTATCCCCCGGGAATCTTTGTAATCTGAGAGGGCTTGGTTTCAAATCAGAAACCGAAACGGATGAACAAAGGGCTAGGTTTCGTTCGGAAAAAAGAGACAACTTTGGGCGTCAGGGACCATTGTGTGCGAATCGGCAACGACCAGACGCGGTTTTTCCAGAAACTTGATTCGAATCACGTTGGCGTGTGGAGGTGATTGTGGCCTTCCTAGGGCAGGAACGGGGCAGAAGCTTAACCTCGGGGAAGGCCCGCGAGCAGAAGGAGCAAGGCGTGACCGACGACATCTCGACCGAGGAACTGGTCGGCCGGATCGAGGCATTCTTCAACCGCAAAGTAACAAAGATCACTGCGCCGGGTGGTCGTGGGCGCGCCAGTCTGCGCGTCTATTTCGGTCAGGACACCATCATCGTGACCAATCGGCCAGACCAGAGCCGTAACGCCAACGAGGCGTTGGTGCTGGAACAACTGGCGCCGCTTTGCGATCATGTGCCACGGTTCCTTGGCCGGGACGGCCCGTTGCTGTTTCAGTCCGATGTCGGCACCCAGCGCCTCAGCGTCAGCATCCAGAAAGCCCCGCCTGATGTGCAGGAGCGGCTGGCGCGCGAGGCGGTCGAGGCCATCTTCGCCTATCAGGCCGCGGCCAGCCGCACCGATCTTTTGCAAAGGCTGCCGCGTCTCGGCGTTGCGTCGTCATGGATGGACAAGGTCATCGGCGGGCCGTCGCGGCTTGCCGCCCGCCTGCCCATGCCCGCGCCGGCGCTTGACCGGGACGCCGTGGCACGGCGCCTAGCCGACCCGCGAACGCGCTTCATCAAGTGGGATTGTCGCGCGGGCAATGCGGCCACCGGGGCCGACGGCCGCATGCGCTGGTTCGATTTCGAATATGCCGCGCTGCGCCACGGCGCCGAAGACCTTGCCTGGCTGGTGGCGGACGAGATCTGGCCTGTCGCGCCGCAGGTGATGTTTGCATTGATCCGGGCCGAGCAAGCGCGAACCGAAGGTAACGGCACCGATGCCTACATGTCCTACCTTGCCTTGTTCACGACCTTCCACGCGGTGCAGCGAATTCTGCTGATCCTTAACGAGGTGAAGGCGCGCGGCTGGCTGCCGATGTCCAAAGTGCTGGGCCGCGACGATGTGGGTGTCACGCCGCGTCTGGGCATGCGGCTGTGCGAAACGGGCAAGTGGTGCGCGGATTTCGACCCGCTGACGCGGCCGCTGATCCCTCTTTTCGAGGCGATGGGCGCAAAGTTCGCCGCCACGATCGCGCCACCCGCCAAGGCCTGATGGGGCCATTTCCTGGGGTCGCGCGAAAGTGGTGCCGGTGGAGAGACTCGAACTCTCACGATGTTGCCATCGGCGGATTTTGAATCCGCTGCGTCTACCGTTCCGCCACACCGGCCCTCTCGGGCAAAACGCGGCTTAGCCCGGCTGGCCGGTCGGCGTCAACGGCTGTCAGCAGGCTCGATGCACGGATTGGCGTCACAAGATCACCAGGTCAATCCGTCGTGATGTCGGCGCGGCACGGGTCTGCCGGCCCAAGCCATGGTTGACCGCACGCGCGGGGCGTGGCCTAACGACACGGATTTCATCTCCCGAGGCCCTCGATGTTGCGCCGCACCTATGACTGGACCCTGTCGCTGGCGCAAAGCCCCCATGCCTTGTGGGCGCTGGCGGTGATCGCCTTCGTGGAAAGCTCGGTTTTTCCGATTCCACCCGATGTGCTGATGATCCCGCTGATTCTGGCCCGGCCAAAGCGCGCCTTTCTGATCGCCGGTATCTGCACGTTGGCCTCAGTTCTGGGCGGGCTTCTGGGCTATTACATCGGAGCGGCCCTGTTCGAGACTGTGGGCCGCCCGATTGTTGAATTCTATGGCAAGGGCCCGGCCTTTGCGTCGTTCGCACAAAAGTTCAACGATTACGGTGCCTGGGCGGTGCTGATTGCCGGCGTCACG
The DNA here is from genome assembly GCF_016125575.1 of Limimaricola sp. GTDB lineage: Bacteria > Pseudomonadota > Alphaproteobacteria > Rhodobacterales > Rhodobacteraceae > WGLM01. The sequence continues at coordinate 250,710 of NZ_WGLM01000005.1, read as the reverse complement.
CCGTTTCCCTTCAAGATCGTGACGATCGCCTCGGGGGCGACCCACCTGTCGTTGCCGATCTTCGTGATCTCGTCGATCATCGCGCGGGGGTTGCGGTTCTTCGTGGTGGCGGCCCTTCTGTGGCGGTTCGGTGCGCCGATCCGAGATTTCATCGAACGGCGGCTGGGGCCGGTCTTCATCGCCTTCTGCATCCTGCTGGTTGGCGGATTCTGGGTGGCAACGAAGATATGACACATCGCCAACTTGTTCTGATCGCCGCGGCCGGATCGGCCGCCCTGCTATTGGGGGCCTTCGCGTTCCAGCTTGCGGGATATGCCCCGTGCGAGTTGTGCCTGCTGCAGCGCTGGCCCCATGCCGCGGCCATTGTGATCGGCGCGCTGGCGCTGGTGCTGGGCTGGCGCTGGCTGGCATGGCCGGGCGCGCTGGCCGCGCTGACCACCGCCGCCATCGGTGTCTACCATTCGGGGGTGGAGCGGCATCTTTGGGCCGGTCCTTCGTCCTGCACCGGGGGCGGTGTGGGCCTGTCAGGCGACCTTTTGTCAACCGACGCGCCCCGGCTGATCATGTGCGACCAGATCAGCTGGCAGATCTTCGGCATTTCGATGGCGAACTGGAACGTGATCTTTTCGCTGATCTTGTTTGCTGTCTGGATTGCCGCGGCACGGCGCCGCTAGCGCCGGGCGGCGCGGCGGGTGGACAACAGCAGGTTCGTCTCGCTCCGCGTCACCCCTTCGATCCGGCGCACGGCGAATAGCACCTCGTCCAGCTGTTCCAGCGTCTGCGTGCCGATCTCGACGATCAGGTCCCAACTGCCATTGGTGGAATGCACCGCCGTCACCTGCGGCAGGCCCGCCAGACGCGACATGATCTTCTCGGTGCCGCGCCCCTCGATGCCCAACATCATCAACCCGCGCACCGGGCTGGCCGCGACGTCGGCGCGGGTCATCACGGTGAACCCCGCAATCTCGCCGCCATCAACCAGCCGCGCCATGCGCGCGCGCACCGTTGTTCGTGTCACGTCCAGATCGGCCGCGAGCTCTGACAGCGTGGCGCGCCCGTCACGCTTCAGCGCTGCCAGCAGACGTTGATCCAGTTCGTCCATATGGGCTGTCCTTTTCGGGCAATGACGACCCTTTTTGCACGAAATACCCGCTTTCACCATCCTCAAAACGGAAAGATAACGACGCCATGACACAACAGAACATCATCCTGATCGGTTCCCCGGTTGACTGCGGCAAGCGCCGCCGCGGCTGCCTGATGGGCCCCGACGCCTACCGCACCGCCGGACTGGCCGAGGCGATCTCGGCTCTCGGCCACCCCGTCACCGACATGGGCAACATCGCCCCTGACGCAGTCACCGTCGCGCCTTCGTCCAACCCGCTGGTCTGGGAACTGGACCAGAACGTCGGCTGGACGCGCGCGCTGATGCGTGCGGCGCAAGAGGCCGCGGCCCACGGCATGCCAATTTTCATGGGCGGCGATCATGCACTCTCTTTGGGCTCGGTCGCCGGAATGGCTGCCCACGCCGAACGGCTGGGCAAGCCGCTTTTCGTACTGTGGCTGGATGCGCATAGCGATTTTCACACGCCGCTGACGTCAGATAGTGGCAACCTGCACGGCACACCGGTGGGCTATCTGACGGGACGTGATGGGTTCGAGGCGTTTCCGCCCCTGCCCGCCGTCGTGCCGCAGGACCACGTCTGCATGATTGGCCTGCGATCGGTTGACGGGCCGGAACGGATTGCGCTGGAGGAATCCGATGTCGTGCGCGTGGACATGCGGATGATCGACGAACAGGGCATCCGCGCACCGCTTGAGGCCTTCCTTGAAAAGGTCGAGGCGGCCGATGGCCTGCTTCACGTCTCGCTTGATGTCGATTTCCTAGACCCTTCGGTTGCCCCCGCCGTAGGGACCACCGTCCCCGGTGGCGCCACCATGCGCGAGGCGCATCTCGTGATGGAGATGCTCTGCGATTACGGTCTTGTCTGCTCGCTCGACCTTGTCGAGTTGAACCCCTTCCTTGACGATCGTGGGCGCACCGCGTCGGTGATGGTCGACCTGGCAGCCTCGTTGCTGGGACGGCGCATCTTCGACCGCCCGACACGGAGCTTCGCATGACACCGCCCTCGCGCCTTGCGCTGGTTCCCTTCGTTTCGGTGCAGAACATGATGGGGCTGGTGCGCCATATCGGTCTGGCACAGGTGCTGCGCGACCTTGCCGCAGCGATCGAGGCCGATTTCCTGCGCTGGGAAGAATTCGACAAGACCCCACGCGTGGCGAGCCATTCCGACGTGGGCGTGATCGAGCTGATGCCGACGGCCGACAAGGCGCATTACGGCTTCAAATACGTCAACGGCCACCCCAAGAACATGAAAGAGGGGCTGCAGACTGTCACCGCCTTCGGCCTGCTGGCAGATGTCGCGACGGGCTATCCCATTCTACTGACCGAGATGACCATGCTGACCGCGCTGCGCACAGCGGCGATGTCGGCGCTTGCGGCCAGCCACCTTGCGCCGAAAGGCGCGCGGACAATGGCCGTGATCGGCAACGGCGCGCAGTCCGAGTTTCAGTGTCTTGCCTTCCAGGCGGTCTGCGGCATCGACACCGTGCGGCTTTATGACATCGACCCGACCGCAACCGCGAAATGCGCGGCCAACCTCGCCGGGACGGGCCTGCGCGTGGTCAGCTGTACCTCGCCCGAACAGGCAATCGAGGGCGCGCAGATCGTCACCACGGTGACCGCCGACAAGCGCAACCAGACCATCCTGACCGATAACATGGTTGGCGCAGGCGTTCACATCAACGCCGTGGGCGGCGATTGCCCCGGCAAGACGGAACTGCACCGCGACATCCTGATGCGTTCGGAGATTTTCGTTGAGTATCCGCCCCAGACCCGCGTCGAGGGTGAAATCCAGCAGCTTGACCCCGATCATCCGGTGACGGAGCTGTGGCGTGTCATGGCGGGCACCGCGCCGGGGCGGACCGATGCCGCACAGGTTACGCTTTTTGACAGCGTAGGTTTCGCGATCGAGGATTTCAGCGTGCTGCGCTACGTTCATGCCCGCATCAAGGGCACACGGTTCTATGATGATCTGGACATGCTGGCCGATCCGGACGATCCGCGGGACCTTTACGGGATGCTGCAGCGCGCAGGCTAGTCAGCCTTCGGCGGGATCCCCCTGCCCGCCTGAACCCCTGCCATGAAGGCGGCGATGACGGCCGCAGGCGTGACGGCCGGCGGTTTTGGGCGGCTGAGGCGCAGTGCCAGAAGGATCAGCAGGGCAAGCACGATCAGGGCCCCGCCGATGGCCAGCGCGGCCCATGGCGTGCCAAGCCAAAGCACGGTCACCTGATAGCCCGCGGCGACAAGAAAGGCGAAGCCGGCCAGCAACACGAGGCCGGCGAAGACCGACGTCATCGCAACCTTCAGACCCCGGCCCAGTCGTTCTTCGATCAGCTTCAACATGTCGTCAGCGTCGGCCCATCAGAAGGCCAACGAGAAAGCCAAGGCCGGCCGTGATGGCCAGCGTCGTCGCCGGTTGGTGTTGCATCGCGTCAATCGCGGCCTCGATCTGGGCCTCGGCCTTGTGGGCATAGGCCTCGCCCTCGTGGCGAACCTTGTCGCGCACCTGTTCGGCCTTGTCTCGGACGCTCTGCTTGACGCCATTGACCTGCGCCTCGCCGATTGCGCCCATCAGGCGGCCCAGTTCGGCCACGTCCTTGCGCAGAAGTTCGATCTGCGCCTGCAGATCTTCGACCTTCGGTTCGGTCTTGTCGGTCTTCTCGGCCATCATGCACCTCCAATGCTCGTTACCTTGCGAAGATGGGTATCGGGCAGAAGATGCGCAAGCATGCTGTCAGTGAAGACGCAGCCCGGTCTCGATTGAGTATTCGCCGACAAGGTTGCGCCATTCGCCCGGGCTGATCATCTTGCGGTGCACGAAGCGAACCGAATGCAGCGGCCCTTCGATGCTTTCCTGCCAGTATTCGATGAAGCGAAACAGCCGCGCGTGGTCGGGTGCCTGATCGTAATCCTGCCAGACGAAGGTGTTGATCACATGCGGGTGGTCGGGCATGTGATAGAACATTTCCGCCGTGGTCAGGCCGTAGCCTTTCAACATCATTTCCGTCTCGGTCATTGCCGGATTTGCTCCTGTTCTTGACGACAGCACCGCCAGTCCAGCACAGCCAGATTAAATGTCAATAAAAACAGATTGTTATCACTCAATCTGCTCGGCTGCCAAAGGCAGGGCCCATCGTCCATTGCACCCTATCTGCGGGGTCTGTTATAACACCCGCAACAATATCTAGCGTTTCTCAGCAGACAGGCGGACACCTTGAGCGACATCCCGCAACCCCCTGATAACGATGATGAAAGCGCACCGGAGCGGTCGTCGCACGACGGGCCTCGCATCTCGATCGAGCATGAGCTGAAAACCTCGTATCTCGATTACGCGATGAGCGTGATCGTCAGCCGTGCCATCCCCGATCTGCGCGACGGGTTGAAACCGGTGCACCGGCGCATCCTTTACGCCATGCACGAAACCGGCAACACGCCGGACAAGCCCTACCGCAAGTCCTCGCGCCCGGTGGCCGAGACGATGGGCAAATACCACCCGCATGGCGATTCGGCGATCTACGACGCGCTGGTGCGGATGGCGCAGGATTTCTCGATGAGCCTCGTGCTGCTCGACGGTCAGGGCAACTTCGGCTCGATGGACGGCGACAAGGCCGCGGCCTACCGCTACACCGAGGTGCGGATGGACAAGCCCGCGCTGGCGCTGCTGGCCGATATCGACAAGGACACCGTCGATTTCCAAGACAACTACGACGGCAAGGACCGCGAGCCCACGGTTCTGCCCGCGCGCTTTCCCAACATGCTGGTCAACGGCGCGGGCGGCATTGCTGTTGGCATGGCCACCAACATTCCGCCGCACAACCTTGGCGAGGTGATCGACGCCACGCTGGCGCTGATGGCCAATCCCGACTTGGGCTCCGAAGACCTGATCGAATACATCCCCGGCCCCGATTTTCCCACCGGCGGGCTGATGCTGGGCCGCTCTGGCGCACGCAAGGCCTACTTGGAGGGGCGCGGCTCGGTCATCATTCGTGCGAAAACCCATGTCGAGGAGTTGCGCAAGGACCGCTGGGCCATCGTCATCGACGAGATTCCCTACCAGGTGAACAAGTCGGTGATGATCGACCGCATCGCCGAGGCCGCGCGCGACAAGCGGATCGAAGGCATCGCGCATGTGCAGGACGAATCCGACCGTTCCGGCGTGCGGGTGGTTGTCGAACTGAAGCGTGACGCGACCGCCGAGGTCGTTCTGAACCAACTTTTCCGTTTCACGCCGATGCAAACCTCCTTTGGTTGCAACATGCTGGCGCTGAACGGCGGACGGCCGGAACAACTAACGCTTTACGGGTTCCTGTCGGCCTTTATCGCCTTCCGTGAAGAGGTGGTGGCCCGGCGCACGGCGTTCGAGTTGCGCAAGGCGCGCGAACGCAGTCATGTCCTTTGCGGTCTGGCCGTGGCCGTATCCAACGTTGACGAGGTTGTCGCCACGATCCGCGCCAGCGCCGATGCGGCCGATGCGCGCGAAAAGCTGATGGCGCGCCGCTGGCCCGCGCACGAGATCGCCGAATACATCAAGCTGATCGACGACCCGACCCACACGATCAACGACGACGGCACCTACAACCTGTCGGATATTCAAGTCCGTGCCATCCTTGATCTGCGCCTGCAGCGCCTGACCCAGCTGGGCGTCAAGGAAGTGACCGACGAGCTTCAGGACCTTGCCGGCAAGATCAAGGATTACCTTGCCATCCTCGCCAGCCGCGAACGGATCATGGAGATCATCGCAACCGAGCTGCGCGAGGTGCGCGACGCCTTCGCCGTGCCGCGCCGCACCGAGATTGTCGACTGGGCCGGGGATCTGGAAGACGAGGACCTGATCGAGCGCGAGGACATGGTGGTGACCGTGACCTCGGGCGGCTACATCAAGCGCACGCCGCTGACCGAGTTCCGCGCGCAGCGGCGCGGCGGCAAGGGCCTGTCGTCGATGCAGACCAAGGAAGAGGACGTGGTCACCACCCTCTTCGTCGCCAACACGCATACCCAGCTTCTGTTCTTCACCACCGACGGGATGGCCTACAAGCTGAAGTGCTGGCGGCTGCCGCTTGGCGGGCGTACCGCCAAGGGCAAGGCCATCGTCAACATCCTGCCGATCCCCGGTGGCGTCAGCGTGGCCGCGATCATGCCTGTCGACCGGCCCGAGGAAGAATGGGACGCCCTTCAGATCGTGTTTGCCACAAGCGCCGGCGACGTGCGGCGCAACGCGCTGTCGGATTTCACCAATGTCATGCGCAACGGCAAGATTGCCATGAAGCTGCCCGACGAGGAGACGCGGCTGGTCAATGCCCGGATCTGTTCGGAGGATGACGATGTGATGCTTGTCACCGATTCCGGCCGCGCCATCCGCTTTCCCACCACCGATGTGCGGGTCTTCAAGGGCCGCGATTCGACCGGTGTGCGCGGGATCAGGCTGGCCAAGGACGATCATGTCGTCAGCATGGCCGTGATCCGCCACTTCGAGGCGACACCCGAGGAACGCGCCGCTTACCTCAAGATGCGCCGTGCGCAGGAAGGCGCCCCTGACGAGGCCGAGGCAGACGAGGATGACGAGGTGGCCGAGGCCGGTCAGCTGTCGCTGGAACGCTTTGCCGAGATGTCGGCGGCGGAAAACCTGATCCTGACGATCACCGCCAAGGGTCAGGGCAAGCTGTCGTCCAGCCACGACTACCCGGTGCGCGGGCGCGGTGGCATGGGCGTGGCGGCGATGGACCGTGCGATGCGCGGCGGGCCGCTTGTCAGCGCCTTTCCGGTGGAGCACGGCGACCAGATCATGCTGGTCACCTCCACTGGCCAGTCGATCCGTGTGCCGGTCGATGGCATCAGCTTCCGCTCGCGCAGCGCGGGTGGCGTTCGCGTCTTCGCGACATCGCCGGGTGAAGAAGTATCCAGCGTGGCATGGATCGCCGAAACGGTTGACCCCGAGGCGGGAGAGTAATCTCCCGCCCCTTTCGGTTTACCAGTTAACCAATTAATAACATTAATATTTTATTAAACGCGCTGGCATGGCATCAGCGGGCATCGGGTGTGGGGCACGCGATTTTCACTTGCCAGAGGCCGTCATGATCCGTTCATCTCTTGTCATTGCCCTGTTTGCCTTTGCGGCCGCGCCCGCGCTGGCGCAATCCAGCCTCGGGGTTGCGGGTGCCGACGTTGGCCTGAGCTACGGCGAGGCGTCACAGAGCTTCACGGGATCGGTCGATGTTGCGCTGACGGCCTACCACGGCCTGCAGCTGGACGTCGGTTATCTCTGGTCAGCCAACGCGTCGCGCGGAACCTTGGCTGGCCACATTTACATGACCCCGCAAGCCGGCCAGAAATATGGACTTTTCCTCAGTCTGACAGATCTGGACGGACGTGCCGACAGGTACGTCCTTTTCGGTGCAGAGGGGCTGTTGGACATCGGGCCGCGCAGCGTTCTGGGCTTGGCGGGTGGCATTGGCGGGTCGACATTCGCCACCTATGACACCGTCTATGTCACGGCGGAATTGCGCCATGCTTTCAGCGACGATACCTGGCTCAGTTCGGCGCTGACCCTGGCGGCCTGGGACGAATACCACTTTCACGCCACAACTGCGGACCTGAACATAGACCTCCATCATCGCCTGACGGGCAATGTCGATGTTTTTGCCGGCCTGTCGGTCGGCGGCCTCATGGGCCCCGATGCGGCACCAACGCAAAGCGACGTCCATGTCGGCCTGCGCATGGTACTGGGCCGAACGCCGTTGACCCCTGCCATCCCCCAGATGTTCGGCCACGCCGATCCATATGCGCAGCTCATCGACAGGGGCCTGGTAACTCTGGATTGATCCAGATGCCGCCTCGGGTGCGCACAATCAAAAGTTGAAATGGCTCAATCCGAATTGGGGTCATTCAGGTTTGATTAAATACGTATATCTGATACATTTTTACCACCAGAGGGCGAAGCCCCGTTATTCGAGCATGAGGCAGGAACATGATCAGAACAGCAATTGCTGTTGCCGCGCTTTTTGCGGCAACCACCCCGTTACAGGCGCAACAGATTGCCGGCGGCGAAATCACCTTGGGCTATTCGTCCTTTACGGGCGACCTGAGTGACGCGAATGCGTCCTTGATCCAGACGTCGGCCGAAGTTGATTTCAGTCGCAACCTTGGGATGCAGGTGGACCTGTCGCGCACCCATTTCAACGAATACGATTTCAACGGCACGAGCTATGTCTTTCACGGGCTCTATCACCTGAGCGAGACCTCGACGGCGGGGCTTTTCTTCGGCAACGAGACGATTGACGGCGAGGACAGCAATTTCTTCGGGCTGGAGGCCGGAACGGAATACCGTGCGCTGGCCGTCGAGGGCTATTACGCGAAACCCACGGCCTCCTCGGTTAACGGGTACACTGTCTACGGCGTTTTCGGCAAGGTCGCCATTGACGACAGTTTCGATATCACCGCGCGCTACGATTCGATTGACAGCGGGATGGACCTTAGCGCGTCGCGCCTGTCGCTTGGCGCGCAGGTCAAGCTGGGGGGCGGATTTGCGCTTTACGCGGAAACCGGCAATGCCTCGTTCAATACCTCGAGCGGCGATCTGGGCGAGACATTCTACGGGATTGGTGCGACCTACCGGTTTGGCACTGCACGGGGTGCCACGTTCCGGAATCGTAACGTCTCGCAGCTGATTCCGGGCCTCTGAAGCCACCGACAACAGATCGGGGGAGCGCCGCTCCCCCTTTCATTTCGTCGGGTCCACGGCTACATCGGCGCCATGTCTGAGGTTCTCCATATCATCGGCGGCGGCATGGCCGGGTCCGAGGCCGCTTGGCAGGCCGCACAGGCCGGTCTGCGCGTCGTCATCCACGAGATGCGGCCCAAGGTCGGCACCTTCGCCCATCGCACCGGCCTGCTGGCCGAGATGGTCTGTTCCAATTCGTTCCGCTCGGATGACGACACGCAGAACGCGGTCGGCCTTCTGCACTGGGAGATGCGCGCGGCGGGCGGGCTGATCATGGAGATGGCCACACGCCACCGCCTGCCCGCGGGCGGTGCCCTGGCCGTTGACCGTGATCCTTTCGCGCAAAGCGTGACAGAAGCATTAAAAACGCACCCCAACATCTCGGTTTCCAACGAGGAAATCACCGAACTGCCTGGCGAGGGCCAGTGGATCATCGCCACCGGCCCGCTGACCTCTGGCGCGCTGGCCGAGGCGATACGGGCCGAGACCGGGGCCGAGGCGCTGGCCTTTTTCGATGCCATCGCCCCAATCGTCCATGCCGAGACCGTCAACATGGACGTGGCCTGGATGCAGTCGCGCTATGACAAGGGCGAGACCGAGGACGAACGCACCGCCTACATGAACTGTCCGATGACGAAGGACCAATACGAGGCCTTCATCGACGCGCTGCTGGCCGCCGAGAAGACCGAGTTTCACGAGGGCGAAACGGCGGGCTATTTCGACGGCTGCCTGCCGATCGAGGTGATGGCCGAACGCGGGCGCGAAACTTTGCGCTTTGGCCCGATGAAGCCGATCGGCCTGACCAACGCGCATAATCCGGCTAACAAACCTTATGCCGTGGTCCAGTTGCGCCGTGACAATGCGCTGGGGACGCTCTTCAACATTGTTGGGTTCCAGACCAAGATGAAGTACGGCGCGCAAAAGGCTGTTTTCCGGATGATTCCGGGACTTGAGAACGCCGAGTTCGCGCGTCTGGGCGGGATACACCGCAACACCTTCATCAACTCGCCCACGCTGCTGGACGGGCAGATGCGGCTTCGGTCGCGTCCGAACATCCGCTTTGCCGGGCAGATCACTGGCGTCGAAGGCTATGTCGAATCCGCCGCGATGGGCCTGCTCGCCGGCCGGCTGGCCGCGGCCGAGATGCTGGGCCGTGCCATTCCGCCGGTCCCGGCCACAACGGCGATGGGTGCGCTGGTCAGCCACATCACTGGCGGGGCCGAGGCCAAGACATTTCAGCCGATGAACGTCAATTTCGGGCTGTTTCCGCCCTTGGACGGCGTGCGCGGCGGGCGGCGCGGGCGCAAGGACCGGTACCAGGGGTATACCGACCGCGCCAAGGCCGACTGGCAGGACTGGCTGGGCGCGCAGGCACTGGACGCGGCATGATCGGGGGCGCTAGCCTGCTGACATGACGGATGACGACTCTCTCAGCACCGCCCTTTGGACGACCCGCTCAGTCGAGGATACGGTCGCCCTCTACCGCGACTGGGCCGCGACCTATGATGCGGATGTGCTGGGATCCGGCTATGTCACCCCCATCCGCGCAGCGGCGATGCTGGCGCAACACGTTGCGCTGGATACGCCCGTTCTGGATTTCGGCTGTGGTACCGGGCTGTCTGGCAAGGCGCTGGCCGAGGCGGGATTCACTTGCGTCGACGGCACCGACATCACGCCGGAAATGTTGGCGCTGGCCGAAGGCTCTGGCTGGTACCGTCGTCTTTGGTTGTCTGATCCCGGCGATCTTGACATTAAAACAGGCGCTTATCCGGCGATCCTCGCCTGCGGCGTGGTCAGCCTTGGCGCCGCCCCACCCGAAACGCTGGTCCTGCTTGTCGACCGCCTTGCGCCCGATGGGCTGCTTGTTTTTTCCTACAATGACCCCACGCTGAAGGACGCGGCCTACATGGGGCAATTGCAGGCCCTGCTTGACGACGGCACGGCGCGACTGGTGGCGCGCGAACATGGGCCGCACCTGCCCGACAAGGGGCTTGGCTCCGAGGTGATCGTCCTGCAGCGCCGATGATCACCCGTTTTGCGCCCTCGCCGACGGGGCCGCTGCACCTTGGCCACGCCTTTTCGGCCCTCACCGCCTTTGACATGGCGCAGGCAGCGGGCGGCACGTTCCTGCTTCGGATCGAGGATATCGACCAGTCGCGTTGCCGCCCGGAGTGGGAGGCGCAGATCTTCGACGACCTGCTCTGGCTGGGTCTGCGCTGGCCCGAACCGGTGATGCGCCAGTCCGCGCGCCTTCCCACCTACCACGCGGCGCTGATCCGGCTGTGGGACATGGGGCTGCTGTACCCCTGCACCTGTGCGCGGCGCGATATCGCCGCGGCCCTCGGCGCGCCACAGGAAGGCGCGATGGGCCCCGACGGGCCCGTCTATCCCGGCACCTGCCGAGACAAACCCCGCCCCCCGGTCCTGCCCTCGGATGCCGTCCTGCGCCTGGACATGGGCCGTGCAGTCGCAGGACTGGGGCCGCTGGGGTTCGAGGAAACCGGCGAGAATGCGGGATGGCACAGGGTTGATCCCGCGGCGCTGCCCGCAACTGTGGGCGACGTGGTGCTGGCTCGGCGCGGAATGGGCACGTCCTATCACCTGTCGGTCGTGGTGGACGACGCGGCGCAGGGGATCACCCATGTCGTGCGCGGCGCCGACCTGCAGGAGGCCACGCAGATTCACGTCCTGTTGCAGGCGGTGCTGGGCCTGCCGCGGCCGATCTACCACCATCACCGTCTGATCCGCGACGATCAGGGCAAACGGCTGGCCAAGCGCGACGATGCGCGCGCCCTTGCCACCTACCGCGCCGAGGGGCGTTCGCCTAAGGATATATGTTTGATGGTAGGGCTTTAGGGTGCGACCCTAAGCCATAGGTTGAAGAATCTCCGTCTCTACCCCGTCGCGCAGCGCGGTGTAGAAGCAGCTGCGCCGCCCGGTATGGCAGGCAGGCCCGGTCTGGCGCACCATCACCAGCAGGCAGTCGCGGTCGCAGTCGATGCGCATCTCGACCAGTTCCTGCCGATGGCCCGAGGTTTCGCCCTTGATCCAGAACGCCTGCCGCGAGCGCGACCAGTAGGTCACCTGCCCGCTTTCCAGCGTGCGCGCCACGGCCTCGGCATTCATCCAGGCCAGCATCAGCACCTCGCCACTTGCGGCATCCTGCGCGATGGCGGGGATCAGGCCAGCCGCATCATAGCGCAACGTCGCGGGATCGAAGGACATCGGTCAATTCCTTTGGCAAGGGCGCGTCGAGCGCCTATCTAGGCGAGGACGGCGCCCGGCGAAACCCCAGGAGCAGATGAAGTGACTGACGACAGCGATCTTACCCGGCTTTATTCCGCCCGCATCCTCGGCCTGGCCACGGCCATGCCCCGCACGGGGCGGCTGGCAGCGCCCGATGCCAGCGTGCGCCGCCGCGCGCCCGCCTGCGGTTCGACCATCACGGTCGATCTTGTCATGCAGGACGGCCGGATCGCCGATTTCGCGCAAGAGGTGCGGGCCTGCGCGCTGGGACAGGCGGCAGCCTCGGTCCTTGGGGCGGCTGTGGTGGGGCTGGACGAGGCCACGGTGCGGCGCGGGCGCGACCAGTTGCACGCCATGCTGACATCCGGCGGCCCTGTGCCCGAGGCGCCCTTTGCCGCCCTTGCCGCGTTGGAGCCTGCGCGCGAGTACCGCAACCGTCACGGCTCGATCATGCTGGCCTTCGAGGCGACGCTAGAGGCGATGGAGGCCGCGCGCGCCACGCATCCCTCCTGACAAGAAAAAACCGCCGCGCATCCGGGACAGGATGGCGGCGGCAGGCAGTGCGTTCTCGTGTGGGACCCGGGCGACGTCCGGCGGGGGCAGGCAACCCCCGGAATGGGCGCTGAGGACAGGCAGAGATCAGGCCGTCATCGCGTAGCTTGGGACAGGGCGATGACCGGACGACCGGCACGAGACGCCGGGCAGTTCAAATTCCTCCAAAAAGCGCGGGCAGCGACAGCGACGCCACCAGCATGACCAGAAGCGAGGCCGCGCCAATCGCGTCGCCCAGCGGGCTTTGTTCGGCGCGGTTCAGGGCTTGGGTAATCTTGCGGGCCATCGGTGCCTCCTGTTTCGTGTCTGCTTCGTTGCCTCTTTGTTCCATATCGTTAACGGCGTGTAAAGAACTTTGTGAGAACATGTGCGAACATTGTAGGTTTAGGTGTCAGCCCACGCCGATCAGCCGGATCGCGCGGTCCTGTTCCATCAGCCACAGTAGCTCGCGCGCGGCCTGCCCGCGTGTCCCTTCGAGCGTCGGGTCGTCCAGCAGCAGCTTGCGCGCGTCCGATTGCGCCAGCGCCATCAACCCAGCCTGCCGTTCAAGGTCGGCGATGCGGAACCGTGGCAGGCCCGATTGCGCGGTGCCGATCACGTCACCCGCGCCGCGAATGGCCAAATCCTCTTCGGCAATGCGGAACCCGTCCTCGGTCTCGCGCAGGATCTCCAGCCGCCGGCGCGCGGTCTCGCCCAGTGGCGGCTGATACATCAGCAGGCAGGTCGAGGCAGCGGCCCCCCGCCCCACCCGTCCGCGCAGCTGGTGCAACTGCGACAGGCCGAAACTTTCGGCGCGCTCGATCACCATGATCGAGGCATTGGGCACGTCCACCCCCACCTCGATAACCGTGGTCGCGACCAGCACCTTCGTCTCGCCCGCGGCGAACCGGGCCATCGCGGCGTCCTTTTCGGCGGGCGGCAGCTGGCCGTGGACAAGGCCCACCACCCCCTCGCCCATGATCGCGCGCAGCCGGCGAAAGCGGTCTTCGGCGGCGGTCATGTCGCTGACCTCCGATTCCTCGACCAGCGGGCAGACCCAGTAGGTCTGCCGCCCCTCGCTGACCGCGTGGCGCAGCTTGGCCACCACCTCGTCGATGCGCCCGGCGGAAACCAACGCGGTCTGCACCGGCGTGCGCCCGGGCGGCTTTTCGTCCAGCACCGACAGGTCCATGTCGCCATACTGGGCGAGCGCGAGGCTGCGCGGAATCGGCGTGGCTGTCATCACCAGCACATCTGCCGCGCGGCCCTTGGCGCCCAGTTCCATCCGCTGCGCCACGCCGAAACGGTGCTGCTCGTCGATCACGGCCAGCCGCAGGTCGTGAAAGACCACGTCCTTCTGGAACACCGCATGGGTGCCGACGAGGATGTCGATGCGGCCCTCGGCCAGATCGGCCAGCTTTGCCGTGCGTTCCGCCCCCTTGTCGCGCCCCGTGAGGATGTCCAGCCGCACGCCCGCCATTTCGGCCAGCGGCCGCAGGCCCGCCATGTGCTGGCGCGCAAGGATCTCTGTCGGCGCCATCATCACGCCCTGCCCGCCTGCCTCGACCGCGACGAGCAGCGCCATCAGCGCCACAAGTGTCTTGCCCGCGCCCACGTCGCCCTGCAGGAGGCGTGTCATCCGCTGTGGCGCGGCCATGTCGGCGGCAATCTCGCCCACCGCGCGCATCTGCGCCCCCGTCGGACGAAAGGGCAGCGCCGCCAGCACCCGCGCGCGCAACTGCCCGTCGCCATGGCTTTCGCGCCCCTTGCCGCGGCGCGAGGTGGCGCGCGCCAGTGCCAATGTCAGCTGATGCGCGAACAACTCGTCATAGGCCAGCCGCGCACGCGCCGGGTCATGCGGGCTGAGGTCCACGGCCGATTCGGGGCCATGCGCCTGGGCCAGCGCATCGCGCCAGTCGGGCCAGCCCTCGCGTGATTTCAGCCCCGGGTCGATCCATTCCGGTAACGCCGGCGCCAGCGCCAGGGCGCTGCGCGTGGCCCGTCCCATCAGCTTTTGCGTGATCCCGGCGTGCAGCGGATAGACCGGCTCGTACAGCGGGATCGCCTCGGCCTCTTGCAGCGTCAGGACGTGGTCGGGGTGAACCATCTGCGCCACCCCGTCGAAGATCTCCAGCTTGCCCGAGACGACGCGGCGCGCACCCTGCGGCAGCAGCGCCTTGAGGTATTCGGCGCGGGCATGGAAGAAGACCAACTGAAAGCTGGTCTCGGCATCCTGCACCGTCACGCGGTAGGGCCGCCCGCGGGTGCGCGGCGCGGCGTGGCCGGCAACGGTGACCTCGACGGTGACGATGGCCGGGGCCACGACCTCGCGGATGGTGGCGCGGCGGTGCCGGTCCACGCCCGACAGCGGCAGGGTGAACAGCAGGTCGCGCGGTTTCTCGATGCCGGCGGCGGCGAAGATGCGGGCCGTCTTGGGCCCGATGCCATCAAGCGCGGTCAATGCACCGAACAGCGGGAAAAGGCGTTCGGGCCGGCCCGTCATGTCTCGCCGATCAGGGCAAGCCAGCCATCCTCATCCAGCGTGGCGATGCCCAGCTCTGCGGCCTTGGTCGCCTTGGACCCTGCGCCGGGGCCCGCGACGAGCAGATCCGTCTTGGCGCTGACAGAGCCTGCCACCTTGGCCCCCAGCGCCTCGGCCCGCGCCTTGGCCTCGGCGCGGGTCATCTTCTCCAGCGTGCCGGTGAAGACGATGGTCTTGCCCGCGACGGGACTGTCGCCCACGGTGCGGCCTTCGTCGGGCAGCACCGTGATCTGGGAGATCAACCGGTCGATCGAGGCACGTTCGGCCTCTTGCGTCATCGTGGTGACGACCGAGGTCGCCAGCACCGTGCCCACCCCGTCGATCGCGGTCAGATCCTCCCAAGCGGGGCCTGACAGGTCGCGCGCCGCATCCATCGCTTCGGCAAAGGCATCCCACGTGCCGTAATGCGCCGCCAGCAGGGCCGAGCCGGTTTCGCCGACATGGCGTATTCCCAGCGCGAAGATCAGCCGGCGTAGCGGGATTTCACGTTTATCCTCAATCGCCTGGAACAGTTTCTTCACGCTTGTCTCGCCAAAGCCGTCACGGTTCTTGAGCTTGGCCAGGTTGGCGGCATCGCGCGCTTCGAGGGTGAAGATGTCGGCCGGTTCGCGGATGGGAAGCGCGTCGTCGGCAAAGAACAGCTCGATCTGTTTCGCGCCCAGTCCGTCGATGTCGAAGGCGGCGCGGCTAACGAAATGCTTCAGCTTCTCAACCGCCTGGGCCGGGCAGATCAGCCCGCCGGTGCAGCGGCGCACCGAATCGCCCGCCTCGCGGATCGCGGCCGAGCCGCATTCGGGGCAATGGTCGGGAAAGCGGTAGGGTTCAGCTGTCTCCGGTCGGCGCGCGATATCCACATCGCGGATTTTCGGAATCACGTCGCCGGCCCGGTAAACCTGCACCCAGTCGCCCACGCGGATGTCCCGCCCCTCGCGGATCGGCGCGCCGGTGCTGTCGCGTCCGGCGATGTAATCCTCGTTGTGCAGCGTCGCGTTGGAAACAACGACGCCGCCCACCGTCACCGGCTGCAACCGCGCCACGGGGCTGAGCGCGCCGGTGCGGCCGACTTGAATGTCGATCGCCTCGAGCCGGGTCCACGCAAGTTCGGCGGGAAACTTGTGCGCGATGGCCCAACGTGGCGTGGTCGAGCGAAAGCCAAGGCGCCGTTGCAGACCAAGGTCGTTCACCTTGTAGACCACGCCGTCGATGTCATAGCCCAGCGTGGCGCGCTTCGCCTCGATCTCGCGGTAGCGGGCGAGCATCGCCGCGGGGCCATCGCAAAGCGATGTCTCAGGATTGACCGTGAACCCCAGCGCGGCAAGGCGGGCAAGTGCGGCCTCCTGCGTCTCGGCCAGCGGGTCCGAAACCTCGCCCCAGGCATAGGCGAAAAAGCACAAGGGCCGGCTGCGCGTGACCTGAGGGTCAAGCTGGCGCAGCGAGCCGGCCGCGGCGTTGCGCGGGTTGGCGAACCCTTTTTCGCCCTTCTCGGCGGCGCGGGCATTCAGTGCCGCGAAATCCGCGTGACGCATATAAACTTCGCCACGCACCTCCAGCACATCCGGCGCCCCCTCCAACCGGGTGGGAATGTCGGTAATCGTGCGGGCATTGGCGGTGACGTTCTCGCCCACCTCGCCGTCGCCACGCGTGGCGGCGCTGACCAGCCGCCCGTCGTCGTAGCGCAGGCTGAGTGACAGGCCATCGATCTTGGGTTCCGCGGTGTAGGCAAGGTGCGCCTCGGGGGGCAGCCCAAGGTAGCGGCGAATGCGGGTGTCGAACTCCGTGACATCCTGATCGGCAAAGGCATTTCCCAGGCTAAGCATGCGCACGGTGTGACGCACTTGGGCAAACCCCTCTGCCGGGGATGCGCCCACCTTTTCGCTGGGGCTGTCGGGGCGCTTGAGGTCGGGAAAGCGCGTTTCGATCGCAATGTTGCGCAACTTCAGCGCGTCATAAGCCGCATCCGAGATCTCGGGGGCGTCCTTGCCGTGATAGGCCAAATTGGCCGCCTCAATGGCCGTGGCAAGGCGTGCAAGCTCTGCCGCGGCCTCGTCGGGAGAGAGGTCTTCGACCGGACGCTTGGCCGGATCGGCCGCTGTTGCGCTCACCTGCCCCTCCTGCCGTGGCTACCGGCGCAGACCTTATTTGCGCCGCCCCGCCCCGTCCAGCCTGTGCAGCACCTTGCAAGAACTCAGGCGGGCGTCTCAGGCCCCCATCGCCAGCCGTTCGGCATTCTGCAAGGGTTCGGGGTCGCGCAGGACATAGCCGCGGCCCCAGACCGTCTCGATATGGTTCTCTCCGCCGGTCGCCAGGCTAAGCTTCTTGCGCAGCTTGCAGATGAAGACGTCGATGATCTTCAGTTCCGGCTCGTCCATCCCGCCATAAAGGTGGTTAAGGAACATTTCCTTGGTCAGCGTCGTGCCCTTGCGCAGGCTGAGCAGCTCCAGCATCTGGTATTCCTTGCCGGTCAGGTGCACCGAGGCGCCGCCTACCTCCACCGTCTTGGCATCAAGATTGACGGCGATACGCCCGGTCCGGATCACCGATTGCGCATGGCCTTTGGAGCGGCGGATGATCGCGTGGATCCGCGCGACCAGTTCCTCGCGGTGAAATGGCTTGGTCATGTAGTCGTCAGCGCCGAAGCCAAAGCCCTTCAGCTTGGCTTCGGTCGCGTTTTCGCCCGACAGGATGAGAATGGGCGTGTCAATCCGGGCGAGCCGCAATTGCCGCAGCACCTCATGCCCGTTCATGTCAGGCAGGTTCAGATCCAGCAGGATCAGGTCGTAGTCGTAGAGCTTGGCAAGGTCGATGCCCTCTTCACCAAGGTCCGTGGCGTAGACGTTCAGGTTGGCATGGGTCAGCATCAACTCGATGCTTTTCGATGTCGTCGGGTCGTCTTCCACCAGTAGGATGCGCATCGCAGGTCTCCGCTGTCTCGTCGTCGTTAACCCTGACCTGAAAAGGTTAATCACACGTTACCCACGATCCACTCCTGCACATACAATCTAAGGTTGTCTATAGCGTTGCACCGCCGTGGCCTTTAATGCGGCTTCGCCATGGGCAGAAATGGCACGCTCCCACGCGCTGAATTCCTCGTCCGAAAGGCCATACCGTTCCAGTGCGATGGCCCGCGAGATCAGCCCCGCGGTGACTGCCCGCACGACTGCAGCCTTGCGCGAGGCGACCCAACGCCGCGTATCGCCGGGCGGCAAATCGGCCCGCGTCATGATCGATCCATCGGGCAAGGTTACCGACCTTGGCCCGTCCACTTTGCGCAAATACATCTCTCACCCCTCCGTGAACGCTTTGCACCGCGCATCGTCAGGCGAACGGGTTTAAGGAGGGATGAAACCGGGGGGTTGAGACTCGTTCGGATTTTCTGATATTGCCGCGCACCTGCGGGCCATCAATGCCGCCCGCGCCCCGCCCAAGGACCACGCCGATGCCGCTCGATCCCGCGCTGAACTCGCTGGGCCTGCCCAAGGCCCCCGCCGACACCCGCGTCGTGGTGGCGATGTCGGGCGGCGTGGACAGCTCTGTCGTGGCCGCCGAACTGGCAGCCGAGGGCTATGACGTGGTGGGCGTGACGCTGCAGCTTTACGACCACGGCGCGGCGCTGGCCAAGAAGGGTGCCTGCTGCGCGGGCCGCGACATTCACGACGCGCGCCGCGTGGCCGAGACGATGGGCTTCCCTCACTACGTGCTCGATTACGAATCGGTCTTTCGCGAGGCGGTGATCGACGAGTTCGCCGACAGCTATCTTGCCGGCGCCACGCCCGTGCCCTGCATCCGCTGCAACGAGCGGGTGAAGTTCAAGGACCTGATGCAGACCGCGCGCGATCTGGATGCCGATTGCATGGCGACGGGCCATTACATCCAGCGCAAGATGGGCCTGCACGGCCCCGAATTGCACCGCGCAGCCGATCCGGCGCGCGACCAGTCCTATTTCCTGTTCTCGACCACGCCTGAACAGCTCGATTTCCTGCGCTTCCCGCTGGGACACCTCGCCTCCAAGGCCGAGACGCGCGCGCTGGCGGCGCGGCATGGCCTGCCGGTGGCGGACAAGCCCGACAGCCAGGACATCTGCTTTGTCCCGTCGGGCAACTATGCCGCGGTGATCGAGAAGCTGCGACCCGGTGCGGCCGAACCCGGCGAGATCGTCGATGCTTCCGGCACCGTGCTGGGTACGCACCGGGGCGTGATCCATTACACGATCGGGCAACGGCGGGGCCTTGGCATCGGCGGGCTGGCCGATCCGCTTTACGTCGTGCGCCTTGATGTCGACCGGCGGCAGGTGGTGGTTGGCCCCAAGGAGATGCTGGCGACACGCCACGTCCCCCTGCGCGAGATCAACTGGCTGGGCGAGGGCGATTTCGCCGCCGGCGGCACGCGTGAGGTGCTGGTCAAGGTTCGCTCGACCAAGCCTGCGATGCCTGCGCTGCTGCGGCCGCTGTCGGCGACGGAGGCCGAGGTGGAACTGCTGGCCCCCGAAGAGGGTGTCAGCCCCGGACAGGCCTGCGTCTTCTATGCGCCCGAGGGCAGCCGCGTGCTGGGCGGCGGCTGGATCTGGCGCGGGCGGTGATCTCGCCCCTGCGGGGCCGCGAGGCCTCCGGCGGGAGTATTTCCGGCAAGATGAAGCCACGGTCAGGCAAGACCGGCCAGCACCGCGCGGGCCGCGCGCAGGCCCGGCGCCTCGCCCCCCTGCCCTAGACGTTCCATTGTCAACTGCATGGCCTGCTGCTGGGCCTGCGGGTTGGCCATCGTGGCCAGCAGCGCCTCGGCAATCCGGTCGGGCCGGCAGGCAGGGCCAATGAATTCAGGCACGGTGCGGGTTTCGCTGACAAGATTGACCAGCGTCACCGTATCAATGAGCAATCGGCGCGACACGATCTGGTGCGTCAGCCATGCCATCTGGTAGGCAATCACCATCGGCGTGCCGTTCGCGGCCAGTTCGAGCGAGACGGTGCCGGAGGCCGCCAGCGCCACGTCGGCGGCGCGAAAGGCCGCGGCCTTCTCGCCGGGCCGCGCTGTGGCCGGATCGATCAGGATCGGCCGTCCGGGCCATTTGTGCGTCAGTTGCGCCACGAGGCCCGCCACGGGGGCCGCGCAAGGCACCACGACCCGAGCATTGGGATGAACGCTCAGCACCCTGTCGATGCTTGCGCCAAAGACCGGCGCCAATCGGCCAACCTCGCCCTTGCGCGAGCCGGGCAGCGCGAGGATCAACGGCACCTCGCCAATGCCATGCGCGGCGCGAAAGGCGGCAGCTTCGGCCATGGTTGCAACGGGTTCAGCCACCACCGGATGACCGACGAAGGTGCATTCCATGCCGGCGGCCTGCATCAAGGGCGGCTCGAATGGCAGAAGCGCCAGAACCTCGTCGATGTAGCGCGCCATCTTCACCGCGCGGCCGGGCCGCCACGCCCAGACCGACGGGGCAACATAATGCACGGTACGGACCGGTGCCTGCGCCTTGACCAGGGCCGCGACGCGCAGGCAGAAATCGGGGCTGTCGATGGTGATCAAGACGTCTGGTGCGGTGGCCAGAACGGCCTCTGCCATTTCGGAAATGCGGCGTTTGAGCGCGCGGTATTTCGGCAGGATCTCGGCCAACCCCATGACGCTGAGTTCATCCATCGGGAAACGGCTGTTCAACCCTTCGGCCTGCATCAGCGGCCCGCCGACGCCATCGAAAGTCAGGTCTGGATGCAATGCTTTCAGGCCCGCCATCAGCGCGCCGCCCAGACGATCGCCCGAAGGTTCGCCCGCGATCAGGAAGACCTTCATGTCGCCCCCTTGGGCCGAACCCACAGAAAGAGACCCGCGGCATTCAGGATCTCTATGACCTCGGCGAGGTTCATCACCATCACGCCACCCGCCTCGATGACGATGCCGGCGAGGCCGGCCCTTGCCGCCGCGCGTGCGGTTTCGGGACCGATGACCGGCAGGTCGGCGCGCCTGTCCTGACCGGGTTTGGGCGCCTTGAAGAGGACCGCCCCGGGCGGCACGGCGCCGAGCGTGGCGAGCATCGCGTCGGTTCCGGCCTCGTCCTCGCGCGCGATCACCCGGTCCGCGCCGATCACGCAAGCCTGACCCAGATCGGCCCGCCCCATTTCAGCCACTGTCGCCTCGCCCAGGGCGGCACCGGCGCGGGCAGCGTCGTCAGGCGTGGCCCGGGTGTGGATGCCGGTTTGCGGCAGCAGGTCGGGCGCAATCTGATGCGCGGCGACAACTTGCAGGCCGGCCTCTTCGAAAATGCCGATGAGGGCGCGCAACGCACCGTCATCGCCCTGCCCCAACGCCGCCGTCAACCGCGGCAGAAGCGGCGCAGTGGCCGGGTCGATCAGCGCGGGGTCGATCACCGGTCGCCGGACGGCGCCGGCCATGCAAACGCGCCCCACGCCGCGATTTTGAAGGGCAGCGATCAGGCTTCCGAGTGTTTCCAGTCGAAAGGTCAGGCGCGGCATGCTGGCCGGCAGCTCCGGCGCTACACCCTCTGGCTGGCAGATCAGCACGTCTTCGCCCGCCTCGGTCAGCCGCGCGACCAGTGCAGCGGGCAATTCGCCGGTTCCTGCGACGAGGGCCAGCATCAGCCGGGTGTCAGAAAGCTGCGGTCGCTCTCGCCGAGAATGAAATCGACCATCTGCTGCACGAAGGGGCTGTCGCTTTCGCCCTTCAGACGGCGTGCGCGATCCTGAAACGTGCCCTCGCCATCCTTGAGTGCCTGAAACGCGGCGCGCAGCGCGGTGATATCCGCCCGGTCCACGCCCTTGCGCTTGAGCCCGACGAGGTTCAGCCCGTCCAGCACCCCACGCGGACCTTGCACAAGGCCATAGGGCACCACGTCATTGGTCACCATCGTCAGCGCGCCGATTATTGCGCCGCGGCCAATGCGGACCCATTGATGCACGCCCGACAGCCCGCCGATGATGACGTCATCCTCGATCACGCAATGGCCCGCGACAGCGGACTGGTTGACGACGATCACCCGGTCGCCCACTTGCGCGTCATGCGCGATGTGGCATCCCGCCATGAACAGGCCATCATCGCCGATGCGCGTCACGCCGCCACCGCCAGATGTGCCGGGGTTCATCGTGGCATGCTCGCGGATCCGGTTACGTTCGCCGATCCGAAGTTGCGTCTTTTCACCCGCGAATTTCAGATCCTGCGGGATCTCGCCCACCACGGCGAAGGGAAAGACGATGCTGTCCGCGCCAATCTCGGTATCACCTGTCACCACGACATGGCTTTTCAGCACCACGCGCGGGCCTAGAACGACCTGCGGACCCACAACACAGAAAGGGCCGATCACGCAACCGTCGCCAAGCTGCGCGCCATCCTCGACAAGCGCCGTGGGGTGGACCTGTGCCGTCATTCCGCCGACCGCAGGTCCATCATCGCGGTGAATTCGGCCTCGGCGGCCATCTCGCCCTCGACGGTGGCGACCCCACGGAAGCGCCAGACCTTGCCGCCGGGCTTGCCCCGTGTGGTCGTCACCTCCATGCGCAGCTGATCGCCCGGCACCACTTTGCGGCGGAACTTGCAGCCGTCGATCGCCATGAAATAGATCAGCATGTTGCCGTCGGTCAGGCCCAACGTCGCCCCGACCATCACCGCCGCGGTCTGCGCCATCGCCTCGACGATCGTGACGCCGGGCATGATCGGGTTGCCGGGGAAATGGCCCTGGAAATGCGGCTCGTTCATGCTGACGTTCTTGAGGCCGACGGCCGAGGTCGTGCCCTCGATCTGCGTCACCCGGTCGACCAGCAGGAACGGATAGCGATGCGGCAGAATGCGCTGGATCAGGTCGATGCCGGCCTCGGTCACCGGGGCCGGTGCTGCAGCGGAATCAGTCTGGGTCATCGGGGTCTCCTTGGCGGGCGCGGCGGCGGCGCCGGGCCGCGGGTGGCGTTCCGTCTGACTAGCAACAAGGCCAGACCGGGGCAAGCAGGGCGCGCTCAGTTGCCTGTCGCGGGGGCCGGGTCCGAGGTCGCAGGAACCGTGGCAGGATCGGGGGCCGGGTTCAGCGCAGGCGACGGTTGCACGGGCGCGCTTTGAGTTGAACCGCCCTGCGTGGTTGTGTCGGACGAGCCGCTGCCATTCGACTGACCGGCATCAAGCTGCGCGCCGTCCCCGATCGCGTTGTCGATGGCGGAAATGGCGGCGTCGGTGATGTCGATCACCGCGACTGACAAGAACAGGCTGCGCCGGTCAAGAATCGCCACCGCGCCACGGCTGAGCATCAGACGACCCAACTCCGGGCGCGCCGCGTTGAAGAACGCCTCGCGGCCCTTGGTCACGATGTCCTGCAGCGCGCGCTCCTTGGCATCCTGCTGCTTGCGGATGTCCTGCACCTTGGCATCAAAGGCATCAGCCTCGACCCTGAAATCCTGCGGCGACATCTTTGGCCGCTTGGCGGTCAGGTCTTTCTCCTCGGCCGTCAGTTGCGCCTCGATCTGGCGGTTTTCGGCCGCAAGCGCCTCGGTCTGGGATTGGGCATCGGCCAGCACTCGCTTGCCGAACAGGCTTTGCGTGAACAACCTGTCAGGATCGATCGTCAGCAGACCGCCCTGCAGCAACGGTGGCTGCGCGGCGGTCCCCTGCGCCGGGGCGGCCACCGGCGCCAGCCCCAGCAGCGCCGCGGCCAGAAAGGCACGCAGGACGCGCATCAGAAGTTGGTCGAGACCGTCACGTCGAAGTTCTTGGTCTGGTCGTAGGTCTCGCTCGACAGGGCGCGGGTAAAGTTGAACCGCAAAGGCCCGACCGGCGTTTTCCAGAAGATCGACAGGCCAATCACCGTGCGCGGCGTGAAGTCGTTATAGAAGATCTTGGGATCGCTGGGCAAACCGGTATCCCAGACCGAGCCGTAATCGATGAACGCGCCGCCGGTCACACCATACTCGGTCGGCAGGCCGAGCGGAAACTCGGCTTCGAACGAGGCCACGGCATAATAGTTGCCGCCCAGTGCGTCGTTGGTTCCACCATCGATATAGCGCGGTCCGATACCGCCCGGCTTGAACCCGCGCAGGTAGTTGCTGCCGAGGAAGTAACGGTCGGTGATCCGGCTGGAACCTTGCGTATAGCTCAACGCACCACCCTGCAGGCTGGCCCTGAGCGTGACTTCCTCGTTCAGAACCTTCGTTTCTGCCACGGCGCGGGCGGTGGTCGCGATGTACTGGACATCGCCAAAGCCGAATTCCTGCCCGAACTGCAGCAGCACACCGGCATTGGGGTTCAGGCCCGTGCGGCGCGTGTCGTAGCTGTAAGTATAGTCAACGCTATTGGTCCAGCGCCCGCCTGCCGTTTGGTCGGCGAGGATGTAGGGATCGGTTGTGCTGACGTTGCTGATTTCGGAGTAGTTCAGGTTATAGCCCAGCTTCAGCCGCGAATTGTCACCCAGCGGGAAGCTGAGGCTTGGCGCGAAGGTGAACGACTGGGTGTCATAAAGCGCGTTCTGGTTGGTCGTGGTCTTGTAGGACAGGTTCAGACCCAGAGCGAGGTCGCGGCCCAGCAGGTTCGGTTCGGTAAAGTTGAAGCCGAAGTTGCGGTTGGACTTCGCCGTCGAGATCGAGAACGAGAGCTGCTGCCCGCGTCCAAGGAAGTTCGATTCGCGGAAACTGGCCACCAATCCGAGGCCCGCATCGGTCGAGTAGTTTGCACCAAACGACAGCGAACCCGTGGGCTGTTCGGTCACGTTCACGTCGACGATGACCTGGTCGGGCGCGGTGCCCTGACGGGCCTGCACGTCGGCGTTCGCGAAGTATCCCAGCGCACGGATGCGCGCAGCCGCTTCACGGATGGCGCGCGGGTTGAAGGGGTCGCCTTCGGCGGCAGTGAACTGGTTGCGGATCACGCGGTCCAGCGTGGTGGTGTTACCGGAAATGTCGATCCGTTCGATGAAAACGCGCTCGCCGCGGCTGATCTGGTACGTCAGGCCCAGCGTCAGGTTGCGGTCATCGCGCGTGATCTTGGGCTCGATCTTGATGAAGTTGAGGCCCTTCTGCACCGCCAGCCGCTCCATCCGCGTGATGTCGGCATCAATCAGCGTGGGCGAATAGGTGACGCCGCGATGCAGCCGGATCGCCGACTGGAATTCCGCGAGGTTCACATCGGGAAGGTCGGAGGCCACGGTGACATCACCGAAGGTGAATTTCTGACCCTCGACCACGTTGTAGGTGATCAGGTAGGCATCGCGCGCTTCGGTCAGGCGCACGTCAACGCTTTGCACGACGAAATCGGGATAGCCGCGCGAGTGGTAGAAATCTGTCAGCAGCGTGCGGTCCATCGCAACCCGGTCGGCACTGTAATTGTCCTTCTGGATCAGCGCGTGCAGGATGCCCGACTGCTTGGTGTCCAACACCATCCGCAGCCGGCGGTCCGAGAAGTCCTGGTTGCCGACAAAACCGATGCTTTGCACCTCGGTCACGCCGCCCTCGAACACCTCGAAGACAAGGTCAACGCGGTTGTCGGACAGGCGGATGATGCGCGGCGTGACGCTGGCGTTCACCCTGCCCTTGTCGGCATAGGCCTGCGCCATGGCAGCGGCATCGGCCTCGGCCTGTGACGGATTGTAGATATGGCGTGGCTGCGACTGCACGAGCTTCAGAAGGTCCGCATCCTTGAGCTTGTTGTTGCCTTCGATGTTGATGCGATTGATCACGGGATATTCCACCACGCGGATCACAAGTGTCGATCCGTTGGGCACGGCATCGACCGATTCGAAGAAACCCGACTCCCGGATTCGCTGCACAGCGTCGTTCACATCGCCGGCCGAAACGGCCTGTCCAAGCGGCAGCGCGGCAAGTGTCACGATGCTTGCAGACTCGATTTGGGTGTTGCCCTGCACCGCGATGGACGAGAAGACGAAGGATTGCGCGTAGGCCGCAGTTGCGCCCAGCAGCGTCACCGCAAGTACCAGCGCCGCTAGCCCCCGAGACACAAAGGATACGACGTATGCGGCTATGCCGCCCGAGATATTGCGCATCGATACCGCCTAGTCAGACACCCCAAGGTGTCATTGGAGTAGCGGGAATGCAGGGTCTTGTCAAAAACAAGAACGCCCCGAAGGGCGTTCCAAATCCGTTGTGTCACTGCATCGCCGCTGACCCGGCGCAAGCCTGTGGATTGATCTGTGGACAGGTCTGTGGAGCGTTCAGTGCACACCGATATGGGATGCCACCCATAGCGACATGAGGATCACCACCACCGCGACAAGACGGTCACGGTTGATGTCGATCAGGAAGGACAGTCCGCGATAGCTGGAGGTCAGGGTCTGCATGATCGGAATCCATTGGCAAAAAACGTTACAGGCCCAGAAATGGCGACCAAATATGGCAAGATCGCGGCAAATGACTGGCCAAAGCGCGACGTTCAGGGCTGCTCCGGACTGCACCCGTTCCCCATCGGCTGATCCGTGCTCAGTGGCAGAGGAACAGGTCGTTGGCTACGGCAAAGGCCATCAGGGCCAGGATCAACGACAGGCCGGCGGCCATCAGCACCTGCAGGGTGCGCCCGCCCGGCGCGCGGCCGGTTATGGCTTCCCAGCCGATAAACACCAGGTGGCCGCCATCAAGAACAGGAATCGGGAACAGGTTGAGAAGCCCGACTGCCGCCGAAAGGACTGCGACGAACCAGATGAAACTGGCTGCACCCTGTGCCGCCATCGCACCACTGGTCTGGGCGATGCCGATCGGCCCCGAGATGTTGCACGACGAGATCGCGCCGGACATCATGTGAACGAACCCCGACAAGGATGACGTCAGGATGAACCACAGTTGGCTGACCGCCATCTGCACAGCTTGCAACGGCCCGACGGCCATCGTCACCGGCTCGAAGAACAATCCGCCGGTCACGCCAATCAGCCACCGCGTCTCGAAGGCGCCGCCGGCCTTGGGCAGGTCCACCCGGCGCGGGCTGAGCGTGACCGTCCGCGTCTGACCGTTGTTCCAGATGTCCAGAAGCAGCGGCTTGCCACCCGAAGCAGACACGTTGGACACGATCTGCGAGAAGGCAAAGATCGGCTTGCCGTCGATCGCGGTAATGACATCGCCCGGTTTCAGACCGGCATCGTTTGCTGCAGAGGTCGGGCTGACGCCGATAATCGCCGGCGGATAAGGATAGGGCCCCTGCACCACCGTCTCGGCCCCGTTGCGGCGCACGGTATAGTCCAGCACCGGTTCGACCGGCAGGCGCTCGAGATAACCATCGAAATCGGCCGAGGCCGGCGTGGCCTGTCCCGCGATCGCCAGAATCTGGTCACCCGGCTGCAATTGCTGCACATAGCCCGGCGGCAGCGGATCGGCCTTCGACATCGTCAGCGGGTCTGCCGTCTGGCCATGCAGCATCGCAACGCTGGCAAAAATGCCGATCGACAGGATGAAGTTGAAGACGGGCCCGGCCGCGACAGTGGCCGCACGGGCCCAAAGTGGCGCGCCAAGCATCGTCTGGCGCTGTTCAGAGGCAGCCACCGGCGTGCTGCCGACACTGGCGGCGTTGCTGTCGCCGTGGAACTTCACATAGCCGCCCAGCGGCAGAAGGGCGAGTTGCCAGCGCGTACCGCGCCGGTCTACCCGGCTATAGACGACCGGTCCGAAACCCAGCGAGAAGACATCGGCCTTGATGCCTGACCACCGGGCGACGATGTAATGTCCGTATTCATGGACCGCGACGATGATCGACAGTGCCACAAGAAAGGCCGCCAGGGTGAACAGGGTACTCCCGAATTCAGGCAGGATCTGGGTCATGCGCTCTCATTCCATTGGGCGATCGCTTCGTCGGCCCTGACTCGGGCCAGTCGATCTGTGTGCAGAACGGTATCTAGGGACATTGCGACATTTTGCAGCCCGTCTTGGGAAGACATCTTGTCCAAAACTTCCGTGACCACGCGGCTCATGTCCAGAAATCCGATATGTCCGGCGATGAAGGCATCCAGTGCGCGTTCCTTGGCGCCGTTGAAGGCGGCCCCCGTCAGTCCGCCCTGCTCCATGACCCGCCGCGCAAGGCCCAGCGCGGGATAGCGGTCAAGATCCGGCGCGCGGAATGTCATCTGACCGATCTGCGCCAGATCCAGCCGCGCGACCGGCAGGTGCCGCCGTTCGGGCCAGTGCAGCGCGTAGCCGATCGCGTGGCGCATATCGGGTGGGCCAACATGCGCCATTAGCGCCCCGTCGTTGAAACCGACAAGCGCGTGAATCAGGCTTTCGGGGTGAATCACCGCCTCGATCCGGTCGGGGGCGACGCCGAAGAATTCATGCGCCTCGATCAGTTCCAGCGCCTTGTTGAACATCGATGCGCTGTCGATCGTGATACGCTGGCCCATCGCCCAGTTGGGGTGCTGGCTGGCCTCGGCCAGCGTCGCGGTCGCGAGCCTTTCCAACGGCCAGTCGCGGAAGGCGCCGCCCGAGGCGGTGATGATAATCCGCTCGACCGCCGCCATATCCTCGCCCACAAGCGCCTGAAATACCGCCGAATGTTCGCTGTCGACCGGCAGGATCGTGGCGCCATGCGCGCGTGCCGTACCCAGAACCAGCGCGCCGGCCGTCACCAGCGATTCCTTGTTGGCCAGCGCCAGCGACGTTCCCTGTTTCAGCGCCTCGATCCCCGGCACCAGCCCGGCCGCGCCGACAATGGCCGACATGACCCAGTCCGCGGGCTCTGTTGCCGCCTCTGCCACCGCCGCAGCCCCCGCGGCCACCGCAATACCGGTGCCGGCAAGCCGCTCTTTCAAGGCGCTATAGGCGTCGTCATGACAGGTGACGGCCCGGCGTGCCCGCAAGCGGACCGCATCTGCCGCCAGTTGATCGAGGTTGCGCCCGCCGGTCAGTGCGACGACTTCGTAATCGTCAGGCGCGCGCGCGATCAGGTCCAGCGTGTTCTGTCCGATCGATCCGGTCGCGCCAAGAACGCTGACCCTTTTCACGGTGCAACCCCCAGTCCGACCGAGGCCAACCGCACCACGAAAACGAAAAGTGCCGCGCCCAGCAGCGCGTCGAGACGGTCGAGAACGCCGCCATGGCCGGGGATCAGGGACGAGCTGTCCTTGACCCCCGCCGCACGTTTCAGGGCGCTTTCGGCGATGTCCCCGATCTGGCCGGCAAAGGCTGTCAGCATCGACAACGGGATCAGCAGCGGTCTTGCGCCGGCATAGGCCACGAAGATACCGCCAACGAAGGCGGCCCCCAGCCAACCGGCCACGGTGCCGCTCCAGGTCTTTTTCGGGCTGATGCGCGGCCAGAACTTTGGCCCACCCAGCATCCGCCCGGCAAAATAGCCGGCGATGTCGGAGGCCATGACGACAAGAATGATCCAGAGCACGCCCAGCACGCCGCCCGCCCGGAACAGCACCAGCGACCAGGCCGCCAGCATCATCGCCGCACCATAGACCGCCAGTGGCAGGCGCAGCCGGCTGGCCATCGCCGCGGCCACCAGCGGCACTGCGATCAAAAGCACCAGGCCATAGCCCGGTTCAAGTGCGGCGACCCCTACCTGCAGCCCGCCACCAAGGATCCCGAGGATCAGGGCGCGTCCGCCCGCGGCAGGATCGGCCAGACGCACCAACTCCCACACCATCGCGCCGGTCGCAGCCGCGACCAGAACGGCAAACGCCGTGCCACCTGCGATCACGCCCAGAAAGCCCAGCACCGCGATCAGCACGCCCGACACAACCCGTGTGCCAAGATCAGACCAGCGCTCGGTGGCTCCGGCCATGATCAGGCTTTCACGGCGCCAAAACGGCGGTCGCGCACGCCGTATTCGGCCAGCACGCGCGCGAATTCCGCGGCCGTGAAATCGGGCCAGAGGGTGTCGACGAAGATGTATTCGGCATAGGCCGACTGCCAGAGCAGGAAGTTGGAGATCCGCGCCTCGCCGCTGGTGCGGATCACAAGGTCCGGGTCGGGCAGCACATGGGTGTCGAGAAAGCGCGACAGCGTCTCGGCGTCGACATCCTTGTGGCTCAGCCGCCCTTTCTCGATCTCGAGGGCCAGCCGCTTGGCCGCGCGCGTGACCTCGTCGCGCCCGCCATAGTTCAGCGCGATGGTCAGATGCACCCGGTCATTCCCGGCCGTCAGCAGTTCCAGTTCGTCCATCAGCGTGACCAGCTTGTCATCAAGCCGGATGCGGTCGCCGATGAAACGGACCCGAACGCCGCGCTGGAAAAGATCGCGTGACTCGCGCTGGATGTAGCGACGAAAGAGGCTCATCAGCCCGGCAACCTCGGTCTGGGTCCGCTTCCAGTTCTCGGTCGAGAAGGCGAAGATCGTCAGATACTTCACCCCGAGGTCGGGGCAGGCCTCCACGATCTCTCGAACCCGCCGCGCCCCTGCGTGATGACCGAACAGCCGGGGCCGTCCGCGCATCTGTGCCCAGCGGCCGTTGCCGTCCATGATGATCGCCACGTGGCGCGGGCCGTTCTGGGTCTGGGGATCGGACAAGGGCAAGGGTGCTCCGGGCTGGGGCAGGTCAGACCTGCATGATCTCGGCCTGCTTGGTTTCCAGCGTCTGGTCGACGAGTTTGATGAAGCGGTCCGTCAGCTCCTGCACCTCGGCCTCCCAGAATTTCTGGTCATCCTCTGACAGGCCATCGGCCTTGGCCTTCTTGATCTGGTCCATGCCATCGCGGCGCAGGTTGCGGATCGCCACGCGGGCATGTTCGGCATAATTGCCCGCGACCTTGGTCAGCTCGCGCCGGCGTTCCTCGTTCAGCTCGGGGATCGGCAGCATGATGATCGGGCCATTGGTCTGCGGGTTGATGCCCAGCCCGCTTTCGCGGATGGCCTTTTCCACCTTGCCGATCATGCCCTTGTCCCAGACGTTGACAGTGACCATGCGCGGCTCGGGCACGTTGATGGTGCCCAGCTGGTTGATCGGCGTCATCTGGCCATAGGCGTCGACCATGATCGGCTCGAGCATCGAGGAAGATGCGCGGCCCGTCCGCAGGCTCGCCAGTTCGGTGCGAAGCGCGTGGATTGCGCCGTCCATCCGGCGCTCAAGATCGTCGGTATCAAGCTCGAATTCGTCTGCCATGTCTCTGCTTTCCCTCGCGGGGCCCGGTAGTTGCGGGGCCCTTGATGCGCCGAGCCCCTGATTTTGCCTGTCTATAGCCGCAAGGCGCCGGCCTTGTATACCCGCGCGTTATTGCGAGACTGTCGTATA
Source organism: Limimaricola sp. (assembly GCF_016125575.1). Taxonomy (GTDB): domain Bacteria; phylum Pseudomonadota; class Alphaproteobacteria; order Rhodobacterales; family Rhodobacteraceae; genus WGLM01. Next base: position 219,405 of record NZ_WGLM01000005.1, on the reverse strand, counting down.
GGTCCCCTTGCCGGCAAGAATGCCGCGGAAACCGCCCGGTTCGTCGAGCGAGAAGACGATGATTGGCAGGTGGTTGTCGCGGGCCAGCGCGATGGCGCTGGCATCCATCACGCCAAGATGCTTTTGCAGGACCTCGTCATAGCTGACCCGGTCATAGCGTTTGGCATCGGGGAATTTCTTGGGGTCCTTGTCGTAGACGCCATCCACCTTGGTGCCCTTGAAGATCGCCTCGCAACTCATCTCGTTGGCGCGCAGCGTGGCCGCGGTGTCGGTAGTGAAATAGGGGTTTCCGGTGCCCGCGGCGAAAATGCAGACCCGCTTCTTTTCAAGGTGGCGCACCGCGCGGCGCCGGATATAGGGCTCGCAGACCTGGTCCATCGGGATCGCACTGATCACGCGGGTGAAGACACCAAGCGCCTCTAGCGCCGATTGCATCGCGAGCGCATTCATCACCGTGGCCAGCATGCCCATGTAGTCGGCCGTCGTCCGTTCCATCCCTTGCGCGCTGCCCTGCAACCCGCGAAAGATGTTGCCGCCGCCGATCACCATGCAGATTTCGACACCCAGATCCTGCACCGATTTGACCTCGCGCGCGATGCGCTGAACGGTCGGCGGATGCAGGCCAAAGCCCAGATCGCCCATCAGCGCCTCGCCCGAGATCTTCAGCATGACGCGTCGAAACTTGGGTTTGTCGGTGTCGTTCATGGCTGTCCCCCGGGGTTGTGGCGGTGTCCTCGGCGGACGCCTTTCGTTGCGGCGCAAAATGTCCCAAAAGGGCGGCAGGTGCAATGGAGAGGGCGGGCCAAATGCAGGCTTCTCGCGCATGATCGATCTGGCGGGCGTACCTGCCGACCGCCCGGTGTTGATCGCGGGGCCAACAGGTTCGGGCAAATCCGCGCTGGCTCTGCAGATCGCCGAGCGGCAGGGCGGGACCGTTATCAACGCCGATGCGCTGCAGGTTTTTGCACTTTGGCGCGTGCTGACCGCGCGCCCGACACCCGAGGACGAGGCGCGCGCGCCGCATGCTCTTTATGGCCACGTGACGGACAACAACTATTCCACGGGCCAGTGGTTGCGTGACGTGGTGCCACTTTTGTCCGGGCCGTCCCGCCCGATCATCGTGGGGGGCACCGGGCTCTACTTTTCTGCGCTGACCGAGGGGTTGGCCGCGATCCCCGCGACCCCACCCGACATTCGCGCAACCGCAGATGCATTGACGCTGGAGGCGCTTCTTGCCGGTCTCGACCCTGAAAGCGCCGCGATACTTGATCAGCGCAATCGCGCGCGGGTGCAACGGGCGTGGGAGGTGTTGCAAGCCACGGGGCGCGGCATTGCCGCGTGGCATGCAGAAACGCCGGCGCCGGTCTTGCCGCCGGAAACTGCCACCCGCCTGCTGGTTGATGCCCCGCCGGCAGTGCTGACACCCCGGTTGGCGCAGCGGTTTGCGGCAATGCTGGCCAATGGTGCGCTGGACGAGGTGCGTGCTGTGCTGCCGGACTGGAACCCTGCCCTGCCCGCTCATCGCGCCATCGGTGCGCCTGAACTGGTCGCTCATCTGCGCGGTGAGATCACCTTGTCCGAAGCGGAAGAGGCCGCCGTGGTGGCCACCCGGCGCTATGCCAAACGTCAGCGGACATGGTTCCGAGCGCGGATGCGCGACTGGCGGGTTATCCCGGCTTTGTCCACAGGCTAGCCCACAGTTGTTTCCATTTTCGCGATGATTTTTCGTTGATCGACAGCGACAGCACGGTCATGCTTTCACTATTCGAACATATGGGTGCATTGATGAACATTCCGACCGAAATCAACCGCGGGCACCTGGCATTGTTTCCAATTGCGCATAATCCACAGGCCGGTCGCTGGCGGACCGAGGCGATGCGCAGCCATGCGGTGCCGCGCCTGATGTTCGTGGCCAAGGGTCAGGGCCGGATCACTGTTGCGGGACTGACCAGCGGCTATACCGCCAACAACATGATCTTCATCCCTGCCGGCACGATGTACGGCTTTGAGGTTGGGCCAACGGTGTTCGGCCAGATGTTGCAGATCCCCGCCGCGATGGCCGCCGACTGGCCCGAAGAGCATGTTCACCTGCGGTTGCGCGACGTGGCCGCGCAGAAAGAACTGGCCGGTCTTTTCGACAATCTCGAGCGCGAGCTGAAATCTGACCGCGCCGGGCACAACCGTGCGGCGCTCTACCAGCTTGGCCTGCTGTCTGTATTCTTCGAGCGCCAGCAGTCCGCGCACGCCACCGACCCTGTCGCGCTGCGCACCACCAGCGCCGCGGCGCGGCTGGTCGCGGCCTATTCCGACCTGATCGAACGCGACTTTCGCACCCGCACCGGCGTGGCCGGCTATGCCGCTGCATTGGGGGTTACGCCGACCCACTTGACCCGGTGCTGCAAGCTGACCTGCGGGCGTTCGGCGCTACAGCTTCTCAACGATCGGGTGCTGTACGAGGCGCGGATGCTGCTGCGCGACACGCGCACACCGGTGCAGCAGATTGCATGCGATCTGGGATTTGCCTCGGCTGCTTACTTTACGCGCAGCTTTCAGGCCGAAACCGGCCTGACGCCCACGCGCTTCCGCCGTCAAGGGCCAGTGGGCAACATACACTGACTACGCGAACACTTTTCCGTCAGCGACATTCAAATGTCGCGATCAGAACATGTCCAAAGTCGGCATTCGCACATGAAATGCCGAAACCTGTCATTGACTCCCCGGTCCAAAACGGTTCGGATTGGGGTCGAGAGAGGTAGGGAGCCCTAGCGGACGGGGACCGCGCTTGCGGCCCGGCCTGCATCGTGCCACCCTCCGATCCAAGAAAAGAAATGGGTTACAGGGAGACTATAATGACTCAAGAGATCACGACGGGAAAGCCGATCCACCCCGCCGCGCTGATGTATGCCGAGGAAGAAAAGGCGGGCAAGCTTAGCCGCCGGGAGTTCCTGACGCGTGCAACCGCGCTGGGTGTGACGGCGAGTGCCGCTTATGGCCTGCTGGGCCTTGAGGCCCCCGCGCAAGCCGATACCGAAGGCGCCACCCAAGGCGGCGTCATGCGCATCGAGCAATCCGTGCTCGCGCTTAAAGATCCGCGCACCTATGACTGGTCGCAGCTTGGCAACGTCAGCCGCGGCTGGCTGGAATACCTTGTTGAATACAACCGCGACGGTTCGTTCCGCGGCATCCTGCTGGAAAGCTGGGACGCCAACGATGATGCGACCGAGTTCACGCTGCATGTCCGTCAGGGCGTGAAGTGGAACAACGGCGAAGACTTCACCGCCGATCACGTGGTTTGGATTCTCAACTACTGGTGCGACAAGGGTGTCGAGGGCAACTCGATGGCCGGTCGCATGGCCAGCCTGATCGACGACGCCACCGGCAAGGCCAAGGATGGCGCGATCACCAAGATCGACGATCACACCGTGAAACTGTCGCTGAACGGTCCGGACATCTCGATCATCCCCGGCATGGCCGACTATCCGGCCGCCGTTGTCCACCCCAGCTTTGACGCCGCCAAGATGCAGGACGAGCAGATCGGCACCGGTGCCTACCTGCTGGACAGCTTCGAAGTGGGCGTGAAGGCGGTTCTGAAGAAGAACCCCAACCACACCTGGTGGGGCAATTCGGTGGATGGCTATCACGGCGCCTATCTGGACGAGATCCAGTTCATCGACTACGGCACCGACCCGGCGTCGTGGATCGCAGCGATCGAATCTGACGAAATCGACATGCTGTATGAAAACACCGGCGACTTCATCCAGTTGGCCGAAGCGGCAGGCTGGCCCACCTCCGAGGTGGTCACCGGTGCAACGATCGTGCTGCGTTTCAACCAGGCCGCCGAAGTCAACGGCGTGGTGCCCTACAAGGACGTCCGCGTCCGTCAGGCGCTGAGCCAGGCCGTGGACAACAAGACCGTGCTGGAACTTGGCTATAACGGCCTCGGTACGGTGGCGAACAACTTCCACGTAGCCCCGGTCCACCCCGAGTACTACGACATTGGGCCCTACAAGTACGATCCGTCGGGTTCGGTCGCGCTGCTTGAAGCCGCCAACATGGCCGATTTCGAGCATGAGCTGATCACGCTTGACGACGGGTTCGACAAGAACTCGGGTGATGCCGCGGCTGCGATGATGCGCGATGCGGGCATCAAGCTGAAGCGGACGGTTCTGCCGGGCTCGACCTTCTGGAACGACTGGACCAAGTACCCGCTGTCAATCACCGAGTGGAACCACCGTCCGCTGGGCGTGCAGGTGCTGGCGCTGGCCTATGTCTCGGGGCAGGCCTGGAACGAAACCGCGTTTTCCAACGCGGATTTCGACACCAAGCTGAGCCTTGCGATGTCCATCGCTGATGCCGACAAGCGCAAGGAAGTGATGAAGGACGTGGAAACGATCCTGCGTGACAACGCTGTCATCATCCAGCCCTACTGGCGGTCGCTCTATCGCAACTACCGCCCGACCGTGGTGGGTGCCGAAATGCACCCGTCGTTCGAGATCCACGTCTACAAGCTGGGCTTCAAGGCCTGATAGCGGCCTTGAGTCAGGTGGGCCGCCCGTGACTGCGGGCGGCCCATCGCGCTCCAGCGCGACTGGCATCATCCTCGGGCCACCACGGCCCGCGACAATCGGCAGGCCGTCGCCGGCGGCCTGATACGAACGGACAGGGGCCAACCCTGCCGTATGACTGACGGGGGCCAACATGGGACTGTTCATCCTTCGCCGTCTGGGCGTTATGCTGCTGACGGCGCTGTGCCTGACTTTCATCGTCTTCTTCCTCACCAATCTCGGGCCCAACCTCGAGAAACTGGCCAAGACCGAAGCCAGCGTGCGGATGTCCGACGATGCGGTCACGACATGGCTTGCCAACCGTGGCTATGCGCAGCCAATGCTGGTGAAATACGGCGAATGGCTGGGCGTTCTTCCAGGCTACGTCATCGAGGGCACCGACGGTGTGACCCGGGGCCTATGCATTCATCCCGACCAGAAACCTGAGGATGCGCACAAATTCTGCGGTGTGCTGCAGGGTGACTGGGGGCAATCAAGCGTCTTCAAGGACAGCGTTCTGTCGATCGTGGGCACCCGGCTGGGGCTGACCGGCAAGCTGATGTTATGGGTGCTGATCGTCATGGTGCCAACGGCGTTGGTCGTCGGTGTTCTTGCAGGCATGAACGAGGGGTCGCGCACCGACAGGGTATTATCGACCTTATCGATTACAACGACAGCCACACCTGAATACGTCTCGGGCGTCGTCTTCATCGCCGTCTTCGCCTCTGCGGCAATGGGGCTCCGATGGTTCAACGGCTCCGCCACCAGCGCGATGGCACACGCGACATTCGTGAACTTCACCCTACCGGTGCTGACGATCGCGATGTACGGCATGGGCTATATCGCCCGGATGACCCGCGCGAGCATGACCGAGGTCATGACGGCGCAGTACATCCGCACTGCGCGCCTCAAGGGTGTGTCGTTCCGCAACATCGTTCTCAAGCACGCACTGCGCAACGCTCTGATCGCGCCGTTCACTGTCATCATGCTGCAGTTCCCGTGGCTCCTGAACGGCGTCGTCATCACCGAGACCCTTTTCAACTACAAGGGGTTCGGCTGGACGCTCGTGACGGCCGCCAGCAACAACGACATCCAGTTGCTGATGGGCGTCTCGGTCGTGTCGGTCTTCGTCGTGCTTTTCACGCAGTTGATTTCGGATATCGGCTACGTGTTCCTCAATCCTCGCATCCGCATTTCCTGACGGGAGACAGACCATGGAGCCTCTCAGCTGGACCGGACCGATCGGTACCTATCTCGACCCCGCCCTGGAGATCGTTGCCCTGCTCTTTGTGGCGGCGGTGGTCGTGCAGACGGTGTTGTCTTACTTCGCCCCTGCCCTCACCCTGCAATCGAACCCCGACGGCACGCTGATGGCGCGCGGCGGCGCACTTGGCCTTTTTGAAAAACTGGTCAAGTGGCTGTTCCTGGCGCTCATCGTAATCGTGCTGGCCTTCCTTGTGCTGGGCGTGTTCCTGCCGGTTGGCGACGTCGGCATCATCGGCGCGATGTCCAAGCAGTTTACCCCTGTCTGGATATCGCTGATCGCGACCTTCGCGGTCTCGATCTACTACAAGCGGCGGCTGGGCCTGTACGGCAAGCTGTTCGACTCGATGATCGGGATGATCGGCTTCGGCATCGTGATGTTCTGGGTTTTCACCGCGGTCTACACGGGTGTCTTTCACCTGATCGCCACCCTTGATCCGCTAAGCCAAGTTGCGGCGCTGAAGAACAAGCCGCCGGGGATGCCCGTGCCGGAGAGCAATGACAGCTATGGCTGGTACCTGCTGGGCGGCGACAACCTTGCGCGCGATGTCTTCAGCCGGATGGTGGAAGGGTCGTGGATCGTGGTGCAGATCGCGCCTCTGGCGACGCTGTTTGCCTTCATGGTCGGCATCACTCTGGGCCTGCCCGCCGGCTATTACGGTGGCCGGCTGGACACGGCGCTGTCGTTCCTTGCCAACCTCATCCTCGCCTTCCCGGTGATCCTGCTGTTCTACCTGCTGGTGACGCCGGAAATCGTGTCGACGGGCATCCCGAGCTTCATGGGGATGTTCCTGTTCATCTTCCCGCTGATCTTCACGCTGGTCCTGCTGAACTCGCGCTATCACACCCAGCCGGCCAAGCGCACGCCGATCCTTGTGATCGTGCTTGGCCTGATGGGCTGGGTCTACCTGTCGATGATTTCGCAGGAAGGCACGGTGGTGCATTTCCTGCCTGCGGGGGTGGACCTGTTCGACGTGCCTTCGGGGATCCTCGTGGTGTTCGTCTCGGTGGTGTTCGTCAACTCGCCCACGGTGTTCCGCATCGTGCGCGGCCTGACGCTGGACCTGCGCACGCGCGACTATGTCGCGGCTGCGCAAACCCGTGGTGAGGGCCCGTGGTACATCATGCTGTGGGAGATCCTGCCCAACGCGCGCGGGCCGCTGATCGTCGATTTCTGCCTGCGCATCGGCTATACGACGATCCTGCTGGGGACCTTGGGCTTCTTCGGGCTGGGCCTGCCGCCCGAAAGTCCCGACTGGGGCTCCACGATCAACGACGGGCGCAAGCTCTTGTCGATTTATCCTCATCCCGCGCTGGCGCCCGCGCTGGCATTGCTGAGCCTCGTTCTGGGGCTCAACCTGCTGGCCGACGGCCTGCGTGAAGAAAGCCTGAAGGACTGACATGACGGGTCGCGGGGGCCAGCCCCCGCACCCCCGGAGTATTTGAGGCCAGAAGAAGGACAACCCGATGACCGAGACTGAGCCCCTGCTGGAGATCGACAACCTTTCGATTTCCTTCTTCACCCGTCTGCGGGAGATCCCCGCGGTGATGGATTTCTCGGCCAAGATCATGCCCGGCGAGGCGCTGGGGCTGGTGGGCGAGTCGGGTTGCGGCAAGTCCACCGTGGCGCTTGGCGTGATGCAGGACCTTGGCGTCAACGGCCGCATCGTGGGGGGTGCGATCCGCTTCAACGGGCGCGATCTTTGTTCAATGACACCCGAAGAGCTGCGCAAGATCAGGGGCAAGGAAATTGCCATGATCTACCAAGAGCCGATGGCGAGCCTGAACCCTGCGATGAAGATCGGCCAGCAGCTGATGGAAGTGCCGATGATCCACGAGGGGATCAGCGAGTCCGAGGCGCGCAAGCGGGCGCTGGAAGTGGTCACCGACGTGAAGCTGCCCGACCCCGAGCGCATCCTGCGCGCCTACCCGCACCAGCTTTCGGGTGGCCAGCAGCAGCGTATCGTGATCGCCATGGCGCTGATGTCCAAGCCGGCACTGCTGATCCTCGACGAGCCGACAACCGCGCTGGACGTGACGGTTGAGGCGGCCGTGGTGGAGCTGGTCAAGGATCTTGGCCGCAAGTACGGCACCTCGATGCTGTTCATCAGCCACAACCTTGGCCTGATCCTCGAGACCTGCGACCGGGTCTGCGTGATGTATTCGGGCGAGGCGGTGGAGCGCGGCAATATCTCGGACGTGTTCGACACGATGCGCCACCCCTACACGCAGGCGCTGTTCCGGTCGATCCCGCTGCCGGGTGCGGACAAGAATGCGCGCCCGCTGGTGGCCATTCCCGGCAACTTCCCCCTGCCCCATGAGCGCCCGCCGGGCTGCAACTTTGGCCCGCGCTGCGACTATTTTCAGGAGGGCCGCTGTGACGCGCGCGACATTCCCATCGTTGGCGTGCCGGGCAACGAGCGGCACTGGTCCCGCTGCCTGCGCTTCGACGAGATTGACTGGGATGCGCCGCCCGCCGACGTGATCACCAAGACCAAGGGCGACATCGGCCCGGTGGTCCTGAAGATGGACAACCTCAAGAAATATTACGAGGTTGCGGCCAACGCGCTGTTCGGTGGTGGCGACAAGAAGGTGGTCAAGGCCAACGAGACCCTTAGCTTCGAGGCCCGCGAAAGCGAAACGCTGGCCATCGTCGGAGAATCGGGCTGTGGCAAATCGACCTTCGCCAAGGTGCTGATGGGGCTGGAGACGGCGACCGACGGCAAGATCCTGATCGACAACCGCGAGATCCAGTCGACCCCGATCGAACGGCGCCTGACCAAGGATGTCGCCGATATCCAGATGGTGTTCCAGAACCCCTTCGACACGCTGAACCCCTCGATGACGGTGGGCCGGCAAATCATGCGGGCACTTGAGATCTTCAAGGTCGGCAAGAACGATTCCGAGCGGCGCGACCGGATGTTGACGCTGCTGGACCTGGTCAAGCTGCCGCGTGCCTTTGCCGACCGAATGCCGCGTCAGCTGTCAGGCGGGCAGAAACAGCGCGTGGGTATCGCCCGCGCCTTTGCCGGCGGTGCGCGCATCGTTGTCGCGGACGAACCTGTTTCGGCCCTTGACGTGTCGGTGCAGGCGGCGGTCACGGACCTGCTGATGGAAATTCAGCGCGAACAAAAGACGACACTTCTCTTCATCAGTCACGACCTGTCGATCGTGCGCTATCTCTCGGACCGGGTGATGGTGATGTACCTCGGCCACGTGGTGGAACTGGGCACGACCGATCAGGTCTTCAGCCCGCCCTACCACCCCTATACCGAGGCGCTGCTGTCGGCCGTGCCGATTGCCGACACCAAGGTCCAGAAGAAGCACATCGTGCTGGAAGGCGACATTCCTTCGGCGATGAACCCGCCATCGGGCTGCCCGTTCCAGACGCGCTGCAGCTGGAAGTCGAAAGTGCCGGGCAATTTGTGCGATACCGAGGTGCCGCCGCTGCGCAAGATGGCCGAAGGGCACCACATCAAGTGCCACCTTTCGGATGAAGAGCTGGCCGCGATGGAACCGGTGATCAAGATCGCCGCCGAATAGCGACGATCGGGCACGCCCGGATCGGGGCGGCCGGAGCCTGCGATTACGATGCGCGGCCGGCCCGATCAGTGCCTCTGGCCCCTGCTTCGCCCTGCAGATATTTTTCTTTCATTAACCTTGTTGCGATGATGTAACGGGGCACGAAAAGACGGATTCAACACCTATCGGACGGAGGATGACATGGCCGGTGTGAACAAGGTGATCTTGCTGGGGAACCTCGGCCGCGACCCGGAAGTGCGCACCTTCCAGAACGGTGGAAAGGTGGTGAACCTGCGCGTCGCGACCTCTGACACATGGAAGGACCGCAACACCGGCGAGCGCAAAGAGCGGACCGAGTGGCATTCCGTTGCGATTTTCAACGAGCCTCTGGGGCGCATCGCCGAGCAATACCTGCGCAAGGGGTCCACCGTTTACCTTGAAGGTCAGTTGGAAACCCGCAAGTGGCAGGACCAGTCCGGTCAGGACCGTTACACGACCGAGGTGGTGCTGCGCCCCTATTCCGGCGCGCTGACGCTTGTGGGTGGCCGTGGTGAAGGTGGCGGTAGCGGCGGTGGCGGCGGCAGCTACGGCTCTGATCAGGGCGGCGGCTATGACAGCGGCCCCTCGGCCCCGGCGGGCGGCGGCCGCGACCTTGACGACGACATTCCGTTCTGAGCGCGGGACCGGATAACGAAAAAGGGCCGCGGAAATCCGCGGCCCTTTCTGCATATAGGGGTCTCTGAACGCCGATCAGCGCTTGGAGAACTGGAAGCTCCGGCGGGCCTTGCGGCGGCCGTATTTCTTGCGTTCCACCACGCGGCTGTCGCGGGTCAGGAAACCGGCGGCCTTCAGCGCGCCGCGCAGGGTGGGGTCGTAAAGCTGCAGCGCCTTCGAGATGCCGTGCTTGACCGCACCGGCCTGGCCCGAAAGACCACCACCGGCGACCGTCGCATTCACGTCAAACTGGCCCGAGACACCGGCGACGGTGAAGGGCTGGCGCAGGATCATCTGCAGCACAGGACGCGCGAAGTAGACGGCCATTTCCTTGCCGTTCACGGTCACCTTGCCGGAACCGGGGCGGATCCAGACGCGGGCGACCGCATCCTTGCGCTTGCCGGTGGCGTAGGCGCGGCCCAGCGCGTCACGCACCGGCTCGCGCGGGGTTTCAACCTCGGCGACCGGCGCAGTGCCCTCGGCCACTTCCGACAATTGATCGAGCGATTTGATTTCGGTGGCCATGATCAAGCGGTCCTCGTGTTCTTCTTGTTCATCGACGCAACGTCGAGAACCTCGGGCTTTTGCGCGTCCATGCCATGGGCGGTACCGGCGAAGACCCGCAGGTGGGCCAGCTGCTTGCGGGCCAGCGCGTTGCCGGGCGTCATCCGCTTGACGGCCTGCATGATGACACGCTCGGGATGGGCGCCGTCCAGCAGTTCACCCGTGGTGCGGAACTTGATCCCGCCGGGATGGCCCGTGTGCCAGTAGTTTTTCTCGGAGCGCTTGTTACCGGTGATCTGCACCTTCTCGGCGTTGATCACGATGACATTGTCGCCCATGTCCATGTGCGGCGTGAAGGACGGCTTGTGCTTGCCGCGCAGACGCATGGCGATGATCGAGGCAAGACGGCCCAGAACCACGCCTTCGGCGTCGATCAGGATCCATTTCTTGTCGATATCCGCCGGGGTAGCGGTAAAGGTTTTCATATCTCACCAGAAAGGTTCGGGGAGGGCCAGCGCCCCCCAACGTTCGGATGGGCGGGTTATAGCGATGCCATGCGTACCGTCAAGCGCATTGATCCTGCAATAATTATTAGTTATCAATGCTTTGCAAAATAGGTATTATTTTACCCCATACTTTTCGGCGGGATTGCATAGGTCAGGCCCGCACGCGCCACCACGGCCTCTTCAGCGCCCTCGCTGACTAGGTGGACCTCGCCCACGGCAAGGCTGCGGCCCAACTTCAATATCCGCGCCCGCGCCAGCAGATCGCGCCCCGCGGCGGGCTTGCGCATGAAGTCGATGGAGCAGTTCGTTGTCACTGCCAGCGCCACCGGCCCGATCATCGCAAGGATCGCAAGGTAGACCGCGACATCGGCCAGCCCGAACATCGTGGGCCCCGAAACGGTACCGCCGGGACGCAGGTGCCGTTCGGCCACCTTCAGCCGGAGGGTCATCGCCCCCTCCTCCACCGTCTCGACGGCGAAGTCATCCGCAACCTGCGGAAACTCGGATTGCAGGAAGGCCGTCAACGCCGTCTTGTCCATCATCAGCGCCATCGCTTCCCCCTGCCCGTTCGCTGCCCTAGAGTGCCCTCGAATTGAGGCAAAACGACTGAAGAGGCAAGCATGACGCTGGTGACACGCAACGACGAGAACGGCATCGCCACACTGACGCTGAACGCGCCGGAAAAGCTCAATGCGCTGTCGGACGCGATGATCGCGGCGTTGCAGGCCGAATGCGACAGGCTGGCCGAGGACCGCAGCATTCGCGTGGTCATCCTCGCCGCGACGGGCAAGGCGTTCTGCGCGGGCCACAACCTGAAGGAAATGCAGGCCGGCCGCCAGTCTCCCGACAAGGGGGCTGCCTATTTCGCCGATCTCTTTGCACGTTGTTCACGGCTGATGCTCAGCCTGCAAAGTCTGCCGCAGCCGGTGATCGCGCAGGTCCAGGGCGTGGCTGTCGCCGCTGGATGCCAGCTGGTCGCGACCTGCGACATGGCCGTTGCGGCCGACCACGTCCGCTTTGGCGTCAATGGCGTCAATATCGGGCTTTTCTGTTCGACCCCGATGGTGGCGCTGACCCGCGCCGTGCCGCGCAAGGCCGCCTTCGAGATGCTGACGACGGGCCGCCTGATCGACACGGCCGAGGCCCATCGCCTGGGCCTGATCAACCGCGCCGTCCCCGCCGCCGATCTGGAAGCCGCAACGCAAGAGCTGGCCCGCACGGTTGCCAACAAGCTCGCCGTCGCGGTGCGCATCGGCAAGCGCGCCTTCTACGACCAGGCCGCGCTGGACACCGAGGCGGCCTATGCCTTGGCTGGCCAGGTCATGACAACCAACATGCTAGAGCCCGACACCGATGAAGGCATCGCGGCCTTCCTCGACAAGCGCCCGCCCGCCTGGAAGCCCTGACCCCTCATCTTGCCCGAAATACTCCGGGGGAGCGCGCAAGGCGCGCGGGGGCAGCGCCCCCTAAAGCCCGTAAATGGCGCCGAACTTCGCCTCGAGGTAATCGAGCAGCGGCCCTTCTGACGGTTCCGCGCCGGTCGCGTGAATGATCGTTGCGCGAGGCTCCCGCAAGCCGCCGTGCCTCTGCAGGTTCTTGCGCAGCCAGCCAGTGGCGCGCGCGAGGTCGCCGCGGGACAGGTCGTCGTCCAGATCGGGCAGCGCGGCACGCATCGCGGCATGCAGGCAGCCGGCATAGACGTTGCCCAGCGTGTAGGTCGGGAAATAGCCGAACAGCCCCTCCGACCAGTGCACGTCCTGCAAGATCCCGTTCGAGGGCTTGTCGACGGCAAATCCGAAATCGGCCAGAAACCGGTCGTTCCACGCCGCCTCGAGGTCGGCCACGGCAAGGTCGCCGGTCACCAGCGCGCGTTCGAGATCGAACCGCAGCAGGACGTGCAGGTTGTACTGCACCTCGTCCGCTTCGGTGCGGATGTAGCCGTTGTGGACGCGGTTGACCGCGGCATGAAACGCCTCTTCGCTGGTCACGCCGATGTCACCGAAGGTGTCGCGCATCTGCCCGTAAAGCCAGCCGGTAAAGGCGCGGCTGCGGCCCAGCTGGTTCTCATAGATCCGGCTCTGGCTTTCATGCACGCCCATCGACACGCCGTTGCCCAGGGGCGTCAGCAGGTAGTCGGCATCGATGCCCTGTTCGTAACAGGCATGCCCCACCTCGTGGATGGTCGAGTAGAAGCAGTTGAACGGATCGGTCGGGCTGGTGCGCGTGGTGATCCGCACGTCAAGGCCAGAGCCGGACGAGAACGGGTGCACCGCCTTGTCGATCCGGCCCTTGTCCATGTCGTAGCCGAAGGTCTGCGCCAGCAGGCGCGACAGCTTCAGCTGCCCCGCTTCGTCGAAGGTGCCACGCAATGGCGCGGGCTGATGCCGCGCGAGGATCGCCGTGCGCAGGGCCACCAGCCGCGGGCGCAGCGCGGCGAACATCGTCACCAGATCGGCCGACTTGTTGCCGGGTTCGTAGTCATCATGCAGCGCGTCGTAGAGGTCGCCATCGCCGGCAAGGCAAGCTGCCTCTTCGCGCCGAAGAGTCACGACCTTGTCCAGCATCGGCAGGAAGGCCGCGACATCCTCGTCGGCGCGGGCCTGCGCCCAGACCCGGTGGGCCAGCGACGTGGTGCGCGCCAGTTCGGCGGCCAGCCGCGCCGGCACCTTCATGGTGCGGTCGTAGGACCGGCGGATGTGGCGCAGGTTGGCGGCGGCAACCGCGTCGGCGGCGACTGCGCGGTCCAGCCACTCTCCCACCCGCGGGTCGGTCTGGCGCGCGTGCAGGACATTGGCGATGGCAGCGTGTTCTTCGGCCCGCTGCGGCGTTGCGCCCGCGGGCATCATGGTTTCCTGGTCCCAGCCCAGGCGCCCGGCGATCTGCCCCAGCGCCTCGGTCTCGTGCTGGAACGCCATAAGCTCGGCATAGGCATCGGTATTGGCGGTCATCGTGTGGTTCCCCGGATGGATTGCGGCAAGGGATAGCGGGCAAGGAAACGCGCCCGCAGGATCAGCACCCACAGCACCACCGCGCCCACCTGGTGGACGATGGCAAGATGGACCGGAGCCGAATAAAGCACCGTGAAGATGCCCAACGTCATCTGCACCAGAACCCAGATCGCCAGCATGGTGAAGCCTGCCCGGATCGAGGCATTGGGGGAGCGGCGCGCGCGCGTCCACGTGAAGAGAACGAGTAGCACCAACAGATAGGCTGTGCAGCGGTGAATGAACTGCACCAGCCCCGGATCCTCGAAGAAGTTGCGCCAGACCGGTGCCAGCGTGAACGGATCGGGCGGCAGGAACGACGCACCATCCATCGTTGGCCAATATGGAAAGGCCCGGCCCGCGTCGATGCCTGCCACCAGCGCCCCCAGCAGGATCTGCAAGAAACCCAGCGACATGACCGTCGTGCCAAGGCCAAAGAGCCGCGGTTCGGCCTGCCGGCGTGCCTGCAACAGGTCAGCCTCGCGCCGGCCCAGCTGGAAGATGAACCACGCGGTAAAGCCGAAGATGATGAACGCCAGCCCCAAGTGCGTGGCCAGCCGGTAGGAGGCCACGCGCAGCATGCCCGTCTGCAATCCGCTGGAAACCATCCACCAGCCGATCGCCCCTTGCAGCCCGCCAAGCGCGCCCAATAGCAGCAGCCGTCCGGTCCAGCCCGGCGGAATGCGCTTGGTGGCCCAGAAGAAAACGAACCCCAGCGCCCAGACCAACCCGATAGTGCGGCCCAGCTGCCGGTGTCCCCATTCCCACCAGAACAATGCCTTGAAGGCATTCAGGCTCATGCCGTTGTTCTGCAACTGGTATTGCGGCGTCGCCTGGTACCGGGTGAACTCGGTCTGCCAGTCGGCTGCGTTCATCGGCGGCAGGGCCCCGGTGACGGGCGCCCATTCGGTGATCGACAGGCCAGAGCCGGTCAGCCGCGTCAGCCCGCCCACCGCGATCATGATCGCAACCAGCGCGAAGATTACCATCAGCCAGGCCCGGATCGCACCGCGGGCGCCGCGCCGCGCCTTGTCGATTCCGCCGGGCGCCGTGGCGGCAAGACTTGCCCGGTTGCCGTCTGCCACCTCTTCAAAGATCGCGCGGGGTTTGCTGCCAGGTTTCTGGGCCATCTATTCGCTCCGTCCGGTAGTGGCGCGCAACCTAGGCGTTGGGCCGGGGCGCGGCAAGCTTCAGCGCGCCTTGGCCCAATGGACCATCTGCCGCAGGACGCCATGCAGCGTTTGCACATCGGCCCGCGTCATCGGCATCCGGCTCCAGAGGTTGCGCAGGTTAAGCTTCATGCTTTCGGCCTTGTGGTCCGGAAAGAAGAAGCCGGCCTCGTCAAGCTGCGTCTCGTAATGCTCTGCAAGTTTCTCGATCTCGATCTGCTCGGCCCAGACGGCGCCGGCCATCTCGACCCGACCGGGCATGACCGTCTCGGTTGCCCGACGCCATTCATAGCCCGTCAGGAGAACACATTGCGCAAGGTTGAGCGAAGGGAAATCGGGGTTGACCGGCACTGTGATGATGGCGTTGGCGCGGGCAATATCCTCGTTTTCCATCCCCGTGCGCTCGGGCCCGAAGAGAACGGCCACCTTTTCGCCGCGTGCCACGCGGGTCGCCGCCTCGGCCATCGCGGCATCGGGGGCCAGAACGGGCTTTGTCAAACCGCGCGGACGGGCTGTCGTTGCATAGACGTAAGAACAATCGGCAATCGCGTCGGCTGTCGTGTCGTAAAGCTGGGCCTCGTCCAGCAGCCGCCCCGCGCCACTGGCCATCGCCACGGCTTTGGAATTGGGCCAGCCATCGCGCGGATTGACCACCCGCATCCGGTCAAGGCCAAAATTCCACATGCCCCGGGCGGCGGCGCCGATGTTCTCGCCCATCTGCGGGCGGATCAGGACGAAGGCAGGTTGCGGCGTTCCGGTGGGCATTCTTGGTCCTCCTTGACGGCTGCGGCGTGGTATCGTGGCAAGGCAGGCATGGCAAGGAGACGGCAATGGCCTTTGACGCGGGACTGGTGGAACTGATCCGGGGCGATCTGGCCGAGGTGGAAGGCATCACCGAGAAACGGATGTTCGGCGGCATCTGCTTTTTGCAACACGGCAATATGCTTTGCGGCGTCAGTGCCCAAGGCGCGATGTTCCGCGTCGGCAAGGACAGCGAAGCAGCCGCCCGCGCGATCCCCGGCACCGGGCCGATGCAATTCACCGGGCGGTCGATGGCAGGCTTCGTCGATGCCGACGACGATCTGATGGCCGATGACGCGCGGCGCGGGCGGGTCATGGCGCTGGCCTTGGCCTATCTCGCCACACTGCCGCCGAAGTAGCCAATCCTTTCAAAGGCGGCTAGAACGGCGCGACTGAAGACGTCCTTGAGCGGAATCCAACATGGCCGAGCCTGCCGACCTGCCCCAGATCTACCTGATTACCCCGCCCGAATTCGACCTGTCGGCATTTCCTGACCGGCTGGCGGCTTGCCTCGATGCAGGCCCCGTGGCCTGCGTGCGGCTGGCACTGGCCACGCGCGACGAGGACCGCGTGGCGCGCGCCGCCGATGCGTTGCGCGAGATTACCCACGCCCGCGACGTGGCGCTGGTGATCGAGGCGCATGTGCTGCTGGTCGAACGTTTGGGCCTCGACGGCGTCCACCTGACCGATGCCGCCCGTTCGGTTCGCAAGGTGCGCAAAGACCTTGGCGAGGACGCCATCGTCGGCACTGACTGCGGGAATTCCCGTCATGACGGGATGACCGCTGGGGAACTGGGGGCGGACTATGTCAGTTTCGGACCGGTCGGTCAGACGCCGCTTGGTGACGGGCGGCGGGCCGAGAGCGAACTTTTCCAGTGGTGGTCCGAGATGATCGAGGTGCCTGTCGTGGCCGAGGGCGCGCTTGACACGGCCTTGATCCGGCAACTGGCGCCGATGGCGGATTTCTTTGGCATCGGCGACGAGATCTGGCGTCAGGACGATCCGGTCGCGGCACTTGCCGCATTGCGCGCGGCAATGGGCTGATCGTCCAGCACGCCAGCCTGTGCCAGCCCGCTGCGCACCGTTTCTTCCAGCGCGCGGGCCAGCGCCTTGCGGTTCGCGACATCGGCGACCCGGATCGCAGGATGATGGATCACCGTGACGCTGCCCTGACGGCGTGCGCTCAGCGTCGCCAGCAGATGCGGCCCAAAGGCCATGTCGCCCCACCAGCCGTATTGTCGCGGGTCCGCACCTGCTCCGGCCTGATAAATGACCGAGACGGGCTGGATCAGCATTGTTTCGCGTAGCCCGTCGTCAAAGAAGGCGGCAAAAAGCGTTGGCTTGAACGCCAGCACCCTTCGCCCATCGGTTGAGGTGCCTTCGGGGAAGAACAGCAGCCTGTGGCCCAATGCCAATCGCTCGCGAAAGACGGCGATCTGCACAAGCGTCTCGCGCGGATCGCGGCGAATGAAGACGGTGCCGGTTGCCCGTGCCAGCCAGCCGATACCGGGCCAGCGCGCCACCTCGGATTTCGAGACGAAGTAGATCCGCTGCGCGGCATTGAGTGCGAAGATGTCGAGCCAGCCGGAATGGTTGGCAACGATGGCACCTGCCTGCCGCATCGGCCGCCCCTCAAGCCGGTAGCGGATGCCGAGAATGGGAAAGGCCGCGCGGCAGACGCTTTGCGTGATGAAAGGCGTAACCGGCCGGTGCGCGCCACATAGTGGCCGCTCCACCAATCGCACCAGCAACAGCAGGCCCAGACCCCCAAAGACGACGACGCCAAGAACCAGCGCGCGCAAGATCGCCAATGTCCAGCCGGACAGACCCAACGGCGGTGCGTCGGGGCGGGCGTCGATCCACGTCATGCGCCGCGGCCCGCGCGGGTGTAAAGCGCGCGCCGGGTCTCGTTCATGCGCGCGGTGTCCATCACAAGACAGACGTCGGTGGTGTTGAAGGCATGGTCGACAAAGGCCCCCTCGCCCACCATGCCGCCCAGACGCAGGTAGGCCTTGATCAGCGCCGGCATCTGGCGCAGCGCGGCCAACCGGTCGACGGCATCTGCCGGCAGCAGGTTCATGTCCTGAAAGCGTTCGTCGATCGCGCGCACCCGCAATTCGGGTGGTGCGAGATGGCCATGGTGAAGAAAGGACAATGGCTGGCGCAGCGCGGCAACGTCCGTGCCATGAAACGACGCGGTGCCGAATAAAACCTCGACAGCATGCTGCGCGACGTAATCGGCCAGCGCATTCCACAAGTGCACCATCGCGGTGCCACCGCGATAGTCACGATGCAGGCAAGACCGGCCAAGCTCCAGAAGCCGTCTGCCCGACCGTATCAACGGCCCGATGTCATATTCTGCGGCAGTGTAGAACCCGCCTGCTTTCGCGGCCTGCTCTGCCCGCATCAGGCGATAGACGCCCACGACGGGCCTATCCTCGCGCATCGGATCAATCAGTAGCAAATGATCGGCGACATCGTCGAACCGGTCCCGCTCCAGCCGCGCAGCATGATCGACCAGCGGCCCGTCGCCACCCAGTTCGGCCACGAACACCTCGTAGCGTAAGGCCTGCGCCGCACGCAGGTCAGCCGCATCACGCGCGAGGCGTACTTCGAAATCTGGAAAGGATTGTTTCATGCGCCCGTGACAGCACTACGTATCCGTGCCGCGCATCTAGGGGCAGGCCCCGGCATGGCGCAACCCCTCAGGCCCACGAAGGCAGTTGACTCGGATTTCACCTTTGCTACCTTGGGTTGTGTCATCAAGGTTCTGCGGAAACCAGCACGAGGGAGACGCGGTTGCCATCTATCACTACCTTACCGGCCTCGCGGAAATTGACGGTGACCTTGCCCTCGATATTCGACTGCACTTGTCCCACGCCCCAATCGGGCCTGTCGGGATGGCTGACCAGCATGCCGGGCTGCAATATCGCGGTGATCTCGTGCATTCAGACCTCCTTGGCGTTGCGCGGATGAGCACGCACCGGCTGGACCTGCCGGCGCTGATCGGCTCGCGCATATGCCATGACCTTATCAGCCCGCTGGGCGCGATCGGCAACGGCATCGAACTGTTGCACCTGACCGGTACGGCCGAAGGGGCCGAGATGGCCCTCATCAGCGAAAGTGTCGAAAGCGCCAGCGCGCGCATCCGCTTTTTCCGCATTGCCTACGGGGCCGCCGCGCCGGACCAGTTGATATCGCGCGCCGAGGTGACGGCGGTGTTGGGCGCTTCGGCGCGCGGCGGGCGCTTGTCCTACATGTGGGAGCCGGCCGACGATCAGCCCCGTGACGCAGTGCGTATGGTCTTTCTTGCGTTGCAATGCCTCGAATCGGCGATGCCGCATGGCGGCGACATCGCGGTGCGCCGCGACGGGCCAGACTGGCAGATCGTGGCCGAGGCCGCCCGCATTCGCCTTGATGACGATCTGTGGGCCTGTCTGACGACGCCGCGTCATCGTGCCGCGATCGGCCCTGCGCAGGTGCAGTTCGCGCTTTTGCCCGAGGCGCTGGCGCAGGCAGGGCGCATGCTGTCGCTCGATATTGCCGATGGCAGCGTCACCCTGCGGTTCTAGGGCTATCAGGCCCGGATCGTTCCGTTGCCGGTCACCAGGTACTTGAAACTGGTCAGCTGCTCGGCCCCGACCGGGCCACGCGCATGCAGCTTGCCCGTTGCGATTCCGATCTCGGCGCCCATCCCGAACTCGGCCCCGTCTGCGAACTGGGTCGAGGCGTTGCGCATCAGGATCGCACTGTCGAGCCGTTCGAAGAAGCGCGCGGCGGTGGCATCGTTTCCGGTCAGGATCGATTCGGTGTGCTGGCTGCCGTAGCGACGGATATGAGCAATCGCCTCGTCCACGCCATCGACCAGTTTCGTCGCGATGATCATGTCGAGGAATTCGCGCCCGAAGTCATCCGCCTTCGCGCGCACCGTTCCGGGCACCTTGGCCAGCTCGCCCTCGGCCCGCACTTCGACGCCCGCCTTCAGCAGGTCCTCGATCAGGACCGCACCGTGTTTGGTGTAGAACTGCCAGTCAATCAGCAGGCACTCGGCGGCGCCGCAGATGCCGGTGCGCCGGGTCTTGGCGTTCAGCACCACCGCGCGGGCCATCTCCAGATCGGCATCGCGGTCGACATAGACGTGGCAGATCCCTTCGAGATGGGCAAAGACCGGTACCCGCGCTTCGGCCTGCACCAGCCCGACCAGCCCCTTGCCCCCGCGCGGCACGATCACGTCGATCACGCCCGTGGCGGTCAGCATCGCGCTGACGGCGGCGCGCTCGCGCGTCGGGACCAGCTGGATCGCGTCCTCGGGCAGGCCCGCCTGGCGCAGGCCGGTCTGCAGGCAGGCGTGGATCGCCGTGGAGGAATGAAAGCTTTCCGAGCCGCCGCGCAGGATCACCGCGTTGCCCGCCTTCAGGCACAGCGCGCCCGCGTCGGCGGTGACGTTGGGCCGGCTTTCATAGATCACGCCCACCACGCCAAGCGGCGTGCGCACGCGCTGGATGTGCAGCCCGCTGGGACGGTCCCATTCGGCCATGACCTGCCCAACCGGATCGGCCTGTTCGGCCACGGCGCGCAAGCCATCCACGATGGCGCGCACGCGCCGCTCGTCCAGGATCAGCCGGTCCATCATGGCTGCGCTAATCCCCTTGGCCTCGCCAAAAACCTGGTCCTCGGCATTGGCGTCGATGATTGCCTGCCGGTTTTCCCAGACGGCATGGGCCGCGCCGACAAGGGCGGCATGCTTGCGCTCGGCGCTGGCAAAGGCCAGTTCGGCCGCGGCGGCCTTGGCTCGGCTGCCGATCTCGGCCATCAGGGCGGGAATGTCGGTCAGGTCTTTCATGTCATAACACCATGTCGTCGCGGTGGATCAGCGCGGTCCGGCCCTTGTAGCCCAGAATCGCCTCGATGTCAGTGCTGCGCCGGCCAAGGATCGCGCGCGTTTCCTCGGCGGTATAGCGCGTCAGGCCAAGGCCCAGCCGCGCGCCCGCGGCGTCCACGATCGCCACCGGATCGCCCCGGCCGAACCGGCCGGACACCGCGCGCACCCCCGCGGGCAGCAGGCTCTTGCCCTGTGCCAGCGCCGCGGCGGCCCCGGCATCAACCGAGACTTGGCCCTTGGGCTTCATCGCGGCAATCCAGCGCTTGCGCGCCGCCTGCGGGTCGGTCTGCGCGGTGAACCATGTGGCCGGTGCACCATTTTCAAGCACTGTCAGTGGGTTGAGAGGCGTTCCCAAGGTGATGACCATGGTGCAACCCGCCTCGGTCGCCACCTTGGCGGCCATGAGCTTGGTAATCATCCCGCCTTTCGACAGGCCCGAAACACCATCGCCCGCCATCGCCTCGATCTCTGGGGTAATCTTGTCAATAACATCAAAGCGTTGTGCGGCACTGTCAATGTTTGGATTGCCAGAATAGAAGCCATCGACATCCGACAGCAGGACCAGTTGATCGGCCCCGCAGGTCACAGCGACCTGGGCCGCCAGCCTGTCGTTGTCGCCATAGCGGATCTCGTCGGTGGCGACGGTATCATTCTCGTTCACGATGGGCGTCACGCCAAGGCCCAGCAGCGTTTCCATCGTCGCACGGGAATTCAGATAGCGCCGGCGGTCAGTGGAATCCTCAAGCGTGACAAGGACTTGCCCGGCGATGATGCCATGCGGCGCCAAGGCCTCTTCATAGGCGCGCGCCAACCGGATCTGGCCGACACTGGCCGCGGCCTGGCTTTGTTCGAGGGCCAGCGGGGTTTTGGGCAGCCCCAATGCGCCACGTCCCAAGGCGATCGAGCCGGAGGATACAAGGATAACTTGCGTTCCGCGGGCACGCAGGCGTGCCACATCTGCGGCCAGCGAGTGCAGCCATTCGGCCCTCAACTGGCCTGTGGCGCGGTCCACCAATAGGGTCGAGCCGACCTTGACGACCAGCCGGCGCGCGTCGGTCAGGGCTGCCACGGGCCTTCCTCCTGCGCCGTGGCGTCCTTCTTCTTCTCGCGCAGGCGTTTCGCGTCAATCCGGGTGCGCAGCGCGCGCAACACGTCGGTCACGCCCTCGCCGGTCACGCCCGACATCAGCATCACAGTGCGCCCGCAGGCTTCGTGTAGGGCGTCCCGCAGTGTTTCACGTGCCTCGTCGTCCAGCGCGTCGATCTTGTTCAGCACGGTGATGCGCGGCTTGCGCGCAAGGCCCGCGCCATAGGCCTTCAGTTCGGCGATGATCGTCTCGTAGTCTGCAATCGGATCGGCGGCGGTACCATCGACAAGATGCAGCAGGACCGCGCAACGTTCGACATGGCCAAGGAAGGTATCGCCCAGCCCACGGCCCTCGGACGCGCCTTCGATCAGGCCGGGAATATCGGCGACGACGAATTCCACGTTGTCGACGCCCACGACACCAAGGTTCGGCACCAGCGTGGTGAAGGGATAATCGGCAATCTTGGGCCGTGCGTTCGAGGTCGCAGCAAGGAAAGTGGACTTGCCCGCGTTTGGCAGGCCCAGAAGACCCACGTCGGCGATCAGCTTCAGCCGCAACCAGATCGTCCGCTCCACCCCGGCCTGACCGGGGTTGGCATGTCGCGGGGCCTGGTTGGTGGCGGATTTGAAATGCAGGTTGCCGAAACCGCCATTGCCACCCCGTGCAAGGATGACGCGCTGGCCGACCTCCGTCATGTCGGCAATCAGCGTTTCTTCATCCTCGTCAATAATTTCGGTGCCCACGGGCACCCGCAGGGTAATGTCGTCACCATCAGCGCCAGTGCGCTGCCGCCCCATGCCGCCTTGGCCGTTGCGGGCAAAGAAATGCTGCTGGTAGCGAAAATCGATCAGGGTGTTGAGCCCGTCGACCGCCTCGACAATCACGTCGCCGCCATGGCCACCGTCGCCGCCGTCGGGCCCGCCATATTCAACGAATTTCTCGCGCCGGAACGACACGCAGCCATTTCCGCCCGTGCCGGAGCGGATGTAGACTTTGGCAAGATCGAGAAACTTCATCGGGCGGCCCTTCGCGGCGTCAAGCCCCGGCGATACTGCATCGGCGCGGGCTTCTCAAGGCATCCCAGCGCGCACGGGTCAGCCGCAGCGCGACGCAAGGCGTGTGGACACCACGCGCGCGGCTCATCTCCAGCGTGCGGCCCGTCACGACAAACCCCAGTTTATCCAGCACCCGGGCTGACGCCGCGTTGTCGGCCCAGACGACCGCGCCAACGGCCGAAAGCCCGGCTGCAAAAGCCACGTCCAGCGCATCGGTCGCAGCCCGTGTCATCAGGCCCTGACCCCAAGACGCACGTTCAAGGCAGTATCCCAGCGCACCATCGCTGACGCCAACCGTGCCAACCAGCCGGCCCGCGCGAAAGCAGCCCCAGATGAAGCCGCGCGCGGCGGGAAAGGGGCGGCAACGGGCCGCGGTAAAGGCCAGATCGGCAGGCCACGGCCAGCTGCCCAGTTGCCGTACCACCTGCCAGTCCGACATGATCGCATGAAGCGCATCCAGATCATGCGCGGCAAGGTCGCGGTAGGTCAGCCCCTCAGTCATGGCGGGCCCGCCAGTCCGCCCGGCTCAGCGCAAAGTCGACAGCGTCAACATCCGCACCGCGGGCCGCACAAGGCCGCCGCGCCGTGCCGATCCGTCGAAACCCTGCCTTTTCCAGCACGCGGGCCGAGGCCGGGTTATCAGCCCAGACATCGGCGGTGATGGCGTCCCAGTCATAACGGGCAAAGCTGGCATCGACCAAGGCGCGCACCATTTCGGTGGCATAGCCCTGACCCCAACTGTCGCGGGCGAACATGTAGCCCAGCTTTCCGCCATAAATACCCATCCCGCCGATCAGGTGACCGTCGCGGCAGACAGCGCCGCACAGGCCGTCCTCGTAGGGCACGGGCTCGCACCGGCTGGCGGTGAAGGCGGGGTCGGGCGGCCAGGGCCAGCCTGCCAGCATGCGCACCACGTCCCAGTCGCTGGCAATGGCGTGCATCGGGCCTGCGTCGCCGGGCAGGTTGCGCCGCAATGTCAGGCGTGCGGTCGACACGTCGGCAATGGCCATCGCCCAGGCGGTGCGGGTCAGCCGCATGGTGCGGCCCGGTACTTCGCCACCCCGCGCGAGGGAGACGTGCGCGTGGCGGCCAGTCTCGACAAAGCCCAGCTTGTCCAGCACTCGGCGCGAGCGGTCATTCTCGTCGAAATGGCTTGACGCGATCTCCTCGCGTGACGGGTCGGCAAAGGCCGCGGCGACGGCGGCGCCTGCAGCCTCTGACATGACACCCCGGCCCCAAGCCGAAGGGCTAAGCCAGTAACCGAGCTCTGCACCAACCGAGACGACACCCACCGGCACGTTGCCTTCGGTGATCACCCAGACTGCGCCAATGCTCCCCGCGCGCACCTGTGCAAGGAAATCGGCGGCGTCCTGCAGCGTGTAAGGGTGCGGCACCCGCGTCAGCCAACGCGCCACATCCCAGCGACCCGCCTCGGCGGCGATCCATGGCAGATCGCCCTCGGCCAGCGGGCGCAGCCGCAGCCGTTCGGTGACGATTTCAGGCGGGATCAGCGCCCGGTTTTCAGTGCGTAGGTCCATGTCGGCACCAATGCGCCGCGCGCAACAGAATAGGCCTCGGCATCGCCGAGGTAGTCAAATCCGCAATTCGTCAGCACACGGGCCGAGCCGGGATTGTCCTGAAACACGGCGGCAAAGATCTGTTTGGCCCCTTGCGGGTTGGCCTCGATCAATCCGCGCACTGCTTCGGATGCAATGCCCGTGCCCCAAAGCCCCGGCGCCACCCAGTAAACAATCTCGGACTGGTCGCGGTCCATGCGCTCCAGACTGATCAGCCCCAGCACTTCGTCCAGCCCGTGCGTCGCGCCGTCGATCGCCCAGACATCCGTGCTGCGTTCCGGGCTCAGCGCGCGGTCGATCAGCGCCTCGACCGCACCGGGCGGCAAAGGGTGTGGCAGCGACTGGGTGGCCCGCGCCACGCGGGGGTCCGCGGCGTAAAGCCGGATCAACCCCGCATCCGAGCGGCGCAGCGGGCGCAGCACGAACCGTTCGGTCGTGATCGTCGGCTGTGGCGCAAGTGTTCCGAGCATCGGGACCTCCTCCTCTGGCATCCCATGCGGGCCGTTCTGACCCATCGAGGCTAATTCTTCGTGACAGCCACCGGCATGCTCCTGCCGCAAAAGCGAAAGGGGACCGGCCTCGCCGATCCCCCTGAAGCTATTGCCATGCCGGGTCGGCTTATTCTGCGGCCTCCGCCACCGGAAGCACCGAAATAAAGGTGCGGCCTTTCAGCCCCTTGTGGAACTTCACGGCGCCAGTGGTGGTCGCAAAGATCGTGTGATCGCTACCCATGCCCACGCCCGCGCCCGGCCACATCTTGGTGCCGCGCTGACGCAGGATGATGTTGCCCGGAATCACGGCCTCGCCGCCGAACTTCTTGACGCCAAGCCGCCGGCCTGCGCTGTCGCGGCCGTTGCGGGACGAACCGCCTGCTTTCTTGTGTGCCATGGTCGATTACTCCTTCGCAGCGGCGGCCTTGGCGGCCGCGGTCTTTTTCGGGGCGGACTTCTTGGCCGCGGGCTTTTCCGTCGCGGGGGCGGCTTCGGCCACAACCGCAGGCGCCTTGCCCGCACCGATCGCGGCCTTGACGCCGGTCTTGTCAGCGCCCGCCTCGAGGATGTCGGTAATGCGCACCAGCGTCAGTTGCTGGCGATGGCCCTTCGTCCGCTTGGACGAATGCTTGCGCCGGCGACGAACGAAGTGAATCGTCTTTTCGCCCTTGATCTGGTCGATCACCTCGGCCTGCACGGCGGCGCCGTCGACCATGGGGGCGCCGATCTTGTCGCCAACCATCAGGATGTCGTTGAACTGGATTTTTTCACCGGCGTCGGCCGCCAGCTTTTCGACACGCAGCACGTCGCCCGAAGCGACCTTGTACTGCTTGCCGCCGGTTTTGAGGACCGCAAACATCGTTTCTTCCTTCGTTTCCGCGTCGGCAGGTCCCCCGTTTTCGGGGCGTTCGCGGCCGGAATGGCCACCCTTGGACTGCGCGCCTATCGGCGTCATTATGTACATGTCCCGACAAGGTCCTTGCCGAGATGCGGGCTTATCTGCGTAAGTCGGTATAAAGTCAAGCCCGACAGAGGGACCTTACCAATGGCCATCCGCCCCTTCCTATCGCTGCCTGTGCTGGCTCTCGCGGCGGCCTGCACCGCCGATGGCAACCTCTCGGACAGCATCTTCGGACCGCCCCGGACGGAGGCGCAGCGGACTGCCGATGCGCAGCGGCGCGGCGCGGTGGAGATTGCCGTCAAGTCGACATGGCCCGAGATTCTGGACCAGATCGCGGCAGGCGGCGGCCCGGCCCTCGACGCGGCCTTTGATGCAGCCGGGGTGCCCGCCCAGGACCGGCCAACCCGGCGGGTCCAGTTGCGCGGCAACTACGCCCTTTATGCCGAAAACCCCGGCGCGCTTGTCACCACGCTGCTGCTTTACGGCGGCTAAAGCGGCTTGCGGCCCGCCGCCTCGGCAAGGGCGTGGCCCAACGCGGTGTTGATGTCTTCAGAGATTGTCCCGAACGTGGCGAATGTCGCCGCGTTGAACGCTTGCCCCGCAGGGGTCTCCAGAAACGCGATGTAGGCGTCGACATCGGCATCGGAAATGCTGGAATAGGCCAGTTGCAGGTAGCCGTGCAGCCAATCGGTGGTGGTCCGGTCAAGGTCGCTGGCCTGCGACGAGACAATTTCGAGGATCTGCGCATCACTCATGTCGAGGCCCGGGAATTGCCCGTCGCGCAGCCCGTGAAACAGCGCCAGCAGATCGTTCAGCGTCAGCGCCGTATTGGTCGAGACCATGTCCGTCGCGTCCATCATGCGGCCAAGTTGAAGCGCGCGCGGGGATTGCGCAGCAACCGCTTGACGCCCCGAGGCGAGAGCTGCCGCCTCGATCTGGGGGTCCAGCATGGCACGGCGGGCCTGCAATTCCGCCTCGGCAAAGCGCGTGCCGGTCTGACTTGTCAGGAAGGTAAGGATCGCGTCGGTATCGGCCCCCTGCAGCGCCCCGCGCATCCCCTCGGTAATCCGGTCTATGGTCAGCGTCCGGTCGTAAATGGCGTCGACCTGCGTGATCCACCCGGCGGTGCCGGGGCTGCCCAGATATTGCTGCGACAAGGCATCGCCGTACTGCTCGCCCTCCAGGCGCATCACCGCGATCATCTCGGCTCCGCGCATCGCCGTGACGATCTGGCCGACAGGATCGGGAACCGGCGCCTCGTCGGCGCGCAGAGCGCCCGCACCAAGCGCCAGCATCAGGCTAATTGCGGCACCACGAAGAAAACTGAGGGTCATGGGCAGGCGCCTTTTTGCTTGGGTCGTGCCGTTCTAACCCGCGACTGGTACCGGCACAACGGCGGCGGCTTGGCCTGCCGCGGCAAAGGCGCTACACCGCCGGGCAATAACGCCTTGATGGAGCCTCCCATGCCGCCTCTCTCGCCCCAGGCCGTGAAGACCCAGTTTCAGCGCGCCCTCGATCTGCAGAAACAGGGGCAGCCGCTTCAGGCCTTGGGTATCTACAAAGAGATCGTGGCCGTCGCCCCGCGGATGGCGCAGGCGCAATTCCAGATTGGCCGTATCCTGACCGAGGCCGGCAAACCCGACGAGGCGCTACCGCACCTGACAGCCGCGCGCGCGGCCGCACCGCAGCAGGGCGTGATCTGGCGGGCCATGCTGATCGCGCTGGCCGATCTGGGTAACGCCTCCCAGATAAAGCGGTTCACCCGGGATCTGGCGCAGGCACCATTGCCGCCGGCCGAGAAGGCAGACCTGATGGCCAAGGCCAATCGTGGCGTCGAGGTGGACCTGGGCGGCGCGCCCCGCGCCGAGGTCGACCGGATGATCCGTGTCATCCTGCGCGGTGACAAGGAAAACGGGCTGGCACTGGCCCAGGATCTGCACGCGCGCTTCGGCGAGGTCAGTGTCATCACCAACGGGTTGGCAACCGCGCTGGGGCTGCACATGCGGGAGGAAGAGGCGATCGCCACCTACCGCGTGGCGATCTCGCAAGACCCGCTTGCCCCGCAGATCCGTACCAATTTCGGCCGCTACCTGATGACGGTCAATCAGGATCGGGAGGCGGCCCGCCAGTTACGGCGCGCCCATGAATTGCGCCCGGATTCGATTGGTGTGATGGTGCTTTACGCCCGCGCGCTTCTTGAGATCGGCAATCCCACGAAGAGCCTTGAACTACTTCGCGCGGCCGAAAAGAAAGAGCCCGACAATCCCGGCGTTCTGCACGCCCTTGCCAATACACTCTTCCAGATCGGCAAGACCGACGAGGCCGCCGACATCCGCAATCGGCTGGAGCAGCTTTCGCCGGAAGAGGCGGAAACATGGATGATCGCCGGCAAGGTCGCGCAGACAAAGGGCGATATCAGTGCCGCGGCCGACCACTTCCTCAAGGCGATCGAGCTGAACCCCGACGATGCCGGGGCCTACGCAATGCTCAGCCGGCTTTACAAATTCAAGAAGGACGACCCGCTGATCCCGCGGATCGAGAAGATCTACAACCGCCCCGACCTGCCCGTGAATGCGCGCATCGGCCTGGGCTTTGCCCTTGGCAAGATCTTCGAGGATTCCGGTGAATACGATCGCGTCTTTGGCTTTCTCAATGCGGCCAACGCCGCCACCGCGAAACTCGCCGGTCTCGATCTGGCCAGCTATCGCGAAATCCTTGACGAGGCGCGCGCGCTGGCCACAGAGATTGACTTGCCGGCCATTGCAGCTGCCAACCCGCAGCCTTTTGACCCGATCTTCGTGTCCGGTCTGCCGCGCTCTGGCACCACGCTGGCCGAACAGATCCTGTCATCGCATTCCACCGTCACAGGCGTTGGTGAAGCAACATGGATCGGCGAGATCTTCCGGGCCGAACGGGTGCGCAAGGGCAAGACCTATCTGCAGCTTTTCGGCAATGCCTCTGCGCTGCACAAGGCCGGCGAAGATTATGCCCGCATTGCCCGGATAGAGGCCCCCGACGCCGTTCGTATTGCCGACAAGGGCATGTGGAATCACTTCCTGATCGGGATGATGAAAGCCGCCCTGCCCCGGTCGAAAATCGTGATGCTGAAACGCGACCCGCGCGACAACCTGCTATCTATTTACAAGAACCAGTTCCGTACCGGCTCGCACCCTTACAATTCGGACCTGCGGGCGCTGGCGGTGGTCTATGCCGGCTATGTCGAGATGCTGAAGTTCTGGGAAGACGTGTTTCCCGAAAGCTACTACACCCTCGATTACGACCAGCTGACCGCCGAACCCGAAGCGCAGACACGCGCGCTGCTGGACTATTGCGGGCTGCCCTTCGAAGAGGCGGTTCTGAGTCCCCACAAGACCGCCCGCGACGTGCGCACCCTGTCGGTGGCCCAGGTCCGCCAGCCGATTTACCGCAGCTCTGTGCGCAGCTGGGAACGCTACCGCGAGGACCTCAAGCCGCTTCTCGACGCGCTCGAGGAATTGGGGGTTGCGCCTCCCGAGGACTGAGATTAAAGCCCTGCCAGACCGCGGAGAGGTGCCGGAGCGGTCGAACGGGGCGGTCTCGAAAACCGTTGTGGGTGTGAGCCCACCCAGGGTTCGAATCCCTGTCTCTCCGCCAAAAAATCATTGTAACGTACTGTTTTCATTACAAAATATCGAAAATGGCCAAAGGGTCTTCCCCCTAAACCTCCCCCACACCGAAGACTATGGACCAACTGCTCCAACGCAAATTGAGCGTCGGAGCGAAGCGCCTGAAGTGCTATGAGGGCCCCAACAGAGACGGCGGGCGTTGCGACGCCTCGGGACGTTCCTACGAACCCAGAGCTATCTTCCACGCCATCCTCTTTCGATGTCCTTCTGTTGACCCGATGACGCCTATCAAGGGGTGATCCCGTGTCCGAGCCCGCGGTCAGAGACTTAGAACTGGCACCCAGATGCCGGAACCGGCCTGCCCCCCGGAGCGCAAACGCAACTCGCCTACTGCTACGCTTTCGGCCCAGAGCTGACACTCACGAGGCTGGCCAGCGCTGCAGTGCAGCTTCCCCGACGGTGCCCGACTTCAGCACGCAGTCCCGTCGTCAGAAGACCCTGGCGGTGAATATCCGCTATCGCGGGACCAAGGGGCCACTGCACCTGTTGATCGACAGCACGGGCATCAAAGTCGAGGGCGAAGGTGAGTGGCATGCCCGCAAGCATGGCGGCGCCAAACGACGGGTCTGGCGCAAGATCCACCTTGGGATCGACGAGCAAACGCTGGAGATCCGGGCCGTCGAGATCACCGGCAGCCATATCTGCGATGCGCCGGTGCTGCCCGACCCGCTCAACCAAATCCCGGAGGATCAGGAGATCGGCAGAGTCACGGCAGATGGCGCGTATGACACCCGCAAATGCCATGACGCCATCGCCGACCGCGGCGCTCATGCCGTCATTCCGCCCTGCAGGAACGCAAAGCCCTGGAAGGTAATCACTGCTGGTGCCATGGCACGCAACGAGGCCCTCCGCGCCGCGAGATACCTTGGCCGGGCATTCTGGCGACGATGGAGCGGATATCACCACCGAAGCCGCGTCGAAACGAAGATGCACAGCGTGAAACTACTGGGCCAGCGGCTCATGGCCCGGGACTTCGATCGGCAGGTCGCCGAGATCTAGGTCCACATCGCCATCCTGAACGGCTACACCGCCCTCGGCATACCCGTCACAGAGACCGTGGGATAAATCCGACCGGGGAAACGGGAGCCGCGCCCGTCATCCGATTTGTGCAACAGAGCCCTGTGTGGCGCCGACATGGAGTATCTACATGCTGCGTGAGCGTCGATATGTTTTGTCTTCGTTCTCGTGGACGGGTAGGTTAGCAGCACAATCATATTTAGGGTGATTCAAATTCGGATGCTGCAATGAGTGAAGCGAATATTTTCCAGCGCCAAATTGTCGTCGACCAACCGTCCAAAGACGACGATTTTGAAGGCAAGGGACACCTGCGAACGGCCCGTCAACTGGCGAAAACGATTGTCGAATTTGATAACGAAGATCGTGCTATTGGGTTGGAGGGCGATTGGGGGGCTGGGAAATCGACGGTGGTTCAACTCGCCTCTAAAGAGTTGTCAATGGCAGAAAATACGAATTTTAGGTTTTTCACATTTGACATGTGGAGCAACCAAACCAGCCCATTCCGCCGCACTTTCCTTGAGAAGCTGATCGACTGGGGAAAGCGTGAGTTTTCCGATGACAATAGCCGTGTTGTTCGACTGGAAGGACTTCTCGACAGAGTTCGTGACCGGACTGTAACAACGAAATCAAACTCTTTTAGGCGGCTTGACTGGTTTGGGGTTCTCTTCATTTTGTTCGGACCGATGCTACCTTTGGCATTTGCTTGGCTCAGTCCATTTTCGATTAACCCCACGAGCGGCTCAGCACCTTCGTTCACGATATTAGGTATTTATTTTCCAGTTTGGTTTGTAGCTATTCTCTTAGTTCTTTTCCTTTATGGGGCGTTCATTATCAGAGTATGGAAGCGCGCCAAGAAGGAAGAAATAAAGTTTGCCGAAGCACTTTCGATGTCGGCATCGCTTTTCACCAAGCAGCAGGAAAACGAGACAACTACCCAAAATATTCGAGAAGAAGATCCCAACGAGTATGAATTTGAGACCACATTGTTGGATACTTTAGAGGTTCTTCAAGAAAACAAAGATCGGATCGTCATCGTATTCGACAACATCGACCGCCTTCCAAAAGGCAGTATTTCCAACGCCTGGGCAGATATCCGAGCAGTGTTTTCTGGCGATCCGGCCAACCCGAACAAAGATCAACGCGCGTGCACCGCGATCGTACCATATGACCGAGCTCACGTCTTAGGGGCGATATCTGACAGTGGCCCGAACGGCCCCTCCGAAAAAGATCTATTCCGAAAAACATTTGACGAAATCTTTCGGGTATCGCCCCCAATTGCTTCGAATGTATCCGAGCACATTGAATCTACTCTTCGAAAAGGGCTACCGAACTTTTATGATAGAAGCGCAATCTATAACGTAACGAAAATCTTCCAACGGTCGACGCTAGGACAAAATCGCCCCGTCACTCCAAGGCAAGTCATTTCTTTCGTCAATGAAGTCTCAAGCATTTTCGCGCAGTGGGAAGGGAAAATACCTCTCGACACAATTGCGCTGTATCAAGTCTTTCGAGACGATATAGAACGTGGACCGCGGCTACTAACTGATATATCAGATAAGTTAGCGCCATATTTGGTTAATTCCAGTGATGATGACTTGAACCGGCACCTAGCGGCGATTGCCTACAACGTTGAACCGCATTTGGCGTACCAAGTATTGCTGGAAGGTCCTGTTTCTGCGGCGCTCGTGGATAAGGATCCCGATCAGCTTCAATCCCTTTCGGGTGCCCCGGGATTTCGACAGGTTTTGATTGAAATTTTGGAGGCGCAGGCATCAATTTGGGCAAAGGAAGCGGCAGCCACATTTGCCCAAGTCGCCCAAAACCTGAGTTCCGTTTCTCTGGATGACCAGACCTTTCCCCATGCGCTAAAGTTATTTCTCTTGGGGCTAGATGATTTGAGTTCTACAAAAATTGAAGAACCCAAAGACGTGCAAAACTTGCGCGCGATAATTGATCTATGCCCAAGTGATCAGCGTTCGCCGATAGCACTTCGCTTGGCTGAATGGATGACGAACTGCTTCGACGCGAAGGAGGCAACTTTCGATGATGGTAGAATTTGGGTCAAGTCACTCGGTACCCTCGTCAATGATACCGAAGGCAACTTAGAAGCATTCGCCGCTCCCTTGCTCAATGAATTTCGGTTGCCTCAAAATGTACAATTTGTACTCGGTGTTGCCTATGATTGTGATGAGATTGGCCTGTCGTTTTCGAAGTTCAAGCCTTCAATCTCTTCGAAGGCATTCTTGGAACCCCTCAAAAAGATTTGGTCAGACGATCCGCTAAAATTTGACTATGTTTTCGAACAGCTAAAGTCGGCAAATTCATTGAATGCGTCCGATCTTTTTGCGTTACTGCAACACCAGCACGATCAGCTAACGAACCAAACATTTGGCGGTGAAGAAGACTATTTCGCCTCTCGTGCTGAGAACTTTATTACCACCTATGGTGCGATTTCTAATAACAAGAATGCTATTGAGTTGCTTAGAATGCTTTCCAACAACGGGACCCTTGCTTGGCATGCAGACGCCACGAAACAATCAAAGGAAGCGGATAGAGCGCTGGCTGCGACTGTATGGTTGACTTTGGAGAGCCTTGAGACGGCGACATTTGAAGTCGGCGGAAACACGAACCAGCCACCATTTGGGAACCTTCAACCGGCACGACAGTGGTTAAGTCAAGTTTTGACTGGTTCCGTCGAGTTGTCCGATGCGGTAGTCGATGAACTGGCTTCTCATGTTATTCGCCAACAAAGGGTATCACATTGGATAGAATTGGCTGCCAAAACTTCACCGAGCCAAGAACTCTACTCCTCTGTTGCTGAACGCTTGGGCGAGAGGGATGACCTGTATCCACTGCCTTTGAGGACACTCATTAACCACTATGATCTAATTCGGAGCACGTTTGATGACAGGACCGATCTGGTTCTGAAAAACACAGGTAGGATCGTTCAAGATGACGATGTGAAGAAATTAGATCTCAAATCTATTTCCATTTCCCTCTTGCGGGATACAGCTAATCGTGAAGAAAATGGCTGGAAGCTTTTTCACGCTGCGGCTGAAAAGGTCCTGACGGAAGTTTCGGACGAGGAATGGAGAACCCACCTAGCATCCGATAGTGTTGTGCTTACGGTATTGTCCGTTGAGGCTACCCTGAGAGACTTCAAGCTTCCTGCACATAGGTTCCAAGAACCATTTTCTGATCTTGTGGTTGAGTTGATGTCTGGACAAGCTCAGCTTGGCAAGCGGCCAAATTTGAGTGATAAACTTTTGGACTCTATTCCTCCTCAGGCACGAGCTGCGATGCCCAAGGCAATAGCGGACCGGATGGGAGGCGTTTCTACAAACAAAGAAACCTTCGGATATGTGCAAGCCAGGTTCTCGGAACTTACCGATAAGATATTCTCCAAGTCATCCGACGATGCAAAAGTGAGAAATTTTGCCACGCCGGCCATCGCATCCGCGAGCGAGCAAGGTGTAGGTTTTGTGGAGAGGCATACTAGTTCGTTGAAATCTGCGCTTACCAAGGTTGAAGACGAACAAAGAGGTCACTTTGTAGAGGTGATTGAAAGCGTTCGTTCCGAAGTGGCGCCGCAACGCATCGATACCCTAGCCAGCAAACTCGGCATCAAATTGACCCCATTGGACAGTGATGCATCCAACGCTAGCGAAGACGGAGCATAGCCGTTTCTGTGGACGCAAGGTTTTACTTTGGGTCAAGTGGAAGTGCAGTTGCCTTCTGCTCGAACCCAATTTTGAAAAATAAGATCAACGTCGGCTTCTTCGTTTCCGAAAAAGTCGGATGCGCGCGCAGAGAACGGCCGCTCTCCGCCCAAATAAGACCTTGGTTCATCTTATATCGAAAGACTATTTACCGCGCCTCATGTCCACGGCTGAAAACGGCCCTTTGCGGACATTCGGGCCAACCGCGACGAGCGGCAGCATCGAGTCCACAGCGGACCGTCAGAAATCAACAAAAGACAAGTTAACTGTTCAGTTTTCGAATGCGGTTGGCGATGTAATCAGTCTGCTTCTTGTAAGCGAACAGAAAAACAAAAGCCAATGCCAACCCTCCAATTAGACTGCGCCATCCCGACAAAGAGGGGTAAAGAGCCTCTACTTTAAGGTAGGCGGCAAGCAGTAGGAGAAGCACCATTGCGGAGACAAATGTCCGGTACATATTTGCTGCCTCAACCAAGACCTCAATCTTTGCATCTTTCTCGGATGCGGTAAGGAAGGCCGGGTAAGGCTCGAACTTCACAACCCGAAATTTCTTCAACAGTGGCTCAAGCACCAATGAGCCAAAACGACTTATCACAACGCCCAAAAAGTAGTAGACGAAAGCGGCAGTAACCAGATCATCCGGAACCAGCTTGATGGCAAAACTGCGCTCCGCGAAATACGCGAATACTGCCCCCGGAAGAAGATAGTTGAAGAGATTGTAGGACGTTAGCTTGTCTAGCAAGTCACTCAACATCCTGTGCTTCCTTCGCTCATGTAACCATTATTGGTTATATTGTAACTGCCAGCCACCCTCTGTCTTCAGCGTCAGCTTCATGGTCCCTTTATTGTCTGTCCGAGCGACCTTGTGGCCGTTGTCTGCGCCAGTTGCATGCTGCTCATAAAAATCAAGCGCCTCCTTCTTGGGATGGCCGTGCGTGTTAAGGCCAACAGAGACTATAACCATGGCAGGGTTAATCGCTTGAAGATGGTTAGTATACCAGTAACTGTCGCTTGGGATGTCGAAGAATGAGTTTGATCCGTGATGCGCTGCCATCAATATTGAGGACTGCACATCTGTCGTTGTATAATCCTTGAGGATCCCATCTTTCCAGATTTCCGCGTCGCTGTCGCCGGGCAACATCGCGCTTGCCAGACAGCTATCACCTGTCCGGCTTCTTTGCTCAACCTTGATCACAATCCCTTGGGCGTTTGCGTCATTTGGTAGGCGTTCGTCGGCGTCACTCATGAACCGCAAACGGGTCTTTCCATAATCGTCCCGTGTCTTGCGTTTGATTACGCGTTCACCAACCTCTCGGCGCAGGTTCATGTACTCTTTGTACTCCGTCGAGTCGGTTGTTGTCCCTGGGTAGCCAGAGTCCCAAATTTTCGAAATCGGATTCTGCGCGTGGAGATTCTTCACGCCGCGCATATGATCTGCGTCCCGATGCGAACAGATAAACGCCTTGATGGAATTACCTTTCCCGAAGACCTTGGCAACGTAGGCGAGAACTCGTGCCTCGTTGTTCTGAGTTATGTTGCAGTCAAAGACAAACCGATTTCCATCGTCAGCCTTGATCAGAACCATGTTTCCTTGGCCAACATCTACAAAATGAATCTCAGTTGCCATTATCTGCCCTTAGACCCGACAATTTTTCGCCAAGGTAGCCACGAGCGCGTTACCTTTCAACCGATGAGCGAAAATATTCACAAACGGCGGCTTCCTCCCGCAACTCGGACCTCGGTGCTTAGCGCAGCGAACGTCGGCGTCCCGCCCGTCATAACCTTCAACTCGCGCCACGCTGGCTCAGGTTCCACGAAGCAAGGGCCCTTTTCGCGCGACCCGTTCAGGGACCGTCGCTGGCAACTTTACCTCTCTGGTGACAAAACTGACTTAACCGACACAACCGCGCTCCGTCAGCCTTTCAGACAGGGTTAGGTCGGTTGTGTCGGTTTTGTCAGCCCTCTCGGACGCGTCGCGGGTGCTTGCCAGTTATGTCATGCGCTGCCGCTCATGATCGCCGGATTGACCATGAACAGCTTGGCGGGCCGGCCGCCGCGTGGGCCGGGGTCTGCCTCAACAGACCGGATTACGTCGGC
Organism: Limimaricola sp.; assembly: GCF_016125575.1. GTDB lineage: Bacteria > Pseudomonadota > Alphaproteobacteria > Rhodobacterales > Rhodobacteraceae > WGLM01. The sequence goes on along the minus strand of NZ_WGLM01000005.1, from coordinate 182,907 downwards.
CTCTTCCAGAACGCTCAGAGCTGGCTTTAGTTCCGCCGCGGTGGTTAGCCCGGCACGATCCAGTCGCAGCACCTCACGTGAGGTGAAACGCTCCCAGCCTCGTTCTTGGATCAGGGCCAGCAGCCGCCGGGCTGCGCGCTCAGGCTTCGGCAATGCGGCATCGGCGTAGGCACGTCGCGCCATCGGCAAGGCGTAGTCTTCGACAAAGTGAGCCGCCCGGCCAAAGTGGTCAGGCGTGATCTCGTAGGGCTCCATGTCGCTGCCGGCCACCCAATCAAGGAAGGCCAGCACCAAGGACAGCCGCACCGCCAGCCCCGGCAATTTGCCAATGAACGACAGCAAGAGCCCTTCGGCCCCGCCCTCGCAGCCGCGCATTTCGTGGCGGAAAGCGTCTAGAAGAACACGGGCCTCCTCGGTGAAGGGGATAAGCCATGGCCGCAACTCATCGTGCTCGTCCGTCGCCATGTTGAGGCGGTAGAGCCGCGACAAGGCAGCGGCGATAAAATCCTCGTTCGCATTGCCGGTTGGTCGCTTGATCGGCACCGGGTCGGGCCAGATCGGTATGAATCGCGCCAGCAAGCCGTCATCGTCGGCTTTCATCAGAAGGGTACGCAGCCGGTCAGGCTGAATGCCCCCTGTCACGCCGATGGACAGGCGATCGACATGGACCGGCTCGCGGCCCATCCGCTCGACGGTATAGCCGCGCCCGCCATAGGCCTCCAACCAGAACGGGCGGTCAGAGCCGCCGCCCGCGTAGCGGGTCATTCCCATCAGCCAGCCGGCCAACTCATCGCGCGCCATCAGCGTGCCGCGCGGCTGCTTTGCCACGATGACCGCCAAGCGCTCGACAGTTCCGTCAGCGATGGACAGGCGCGGCAGGAAGGGCTCAGGGCCCGGATCGGCCTCAGCAGGACGCTTGGGCGGCTCCTCGCCATCCTTGAGGGCCTTCTTGGCGGCTTCCTTCCAAGCGCTTTCGGCCAGCTTTGCCAGCTCGTCTTTTTCGGCCCAAGCGGCATGCTCTGCTTCCACGCCTTGCCGCATGTCCCGCTCGACCAGTTTGAGTGCGGACAGCACCGCATCAAGCCCCGGCGACTTGTTGCTCGATGGTGAGCCGATGACCATCGTCCAGAGGATTGGGGGCTCGGCCCATCCGGCCCAAGGCGCGACTAGTCGGGTGTTGCCGATGGCCGACCCTGCTACCGCGAGGACAGCTGCCATCACGTAATCTGGCGGGGCCGACTTTGCCTCGGCGGCGCGCGTTATCCAGTCAGCCCAGCGTAGGCCGAACACCTCTGCCAGCCGCAGCGCTGGGGCGGGCGGTAGTTCGTCGCGCATGAAGCGCGGCGCGGGCTCCGGCCAATCGGGCACAAAGGGGCGCGCGTTCGGATAGACGTTCATGCCGCCACCGCCTTTCCCATCAGAACATCGTTCCAGTCAAAGCCCTCGGGCGGGATGAGCAGCGACACCTGCCAGCCCAATCCATGCGCCCGGGTCGCAAGTGCTTCCGCCGCTTTGCGTCCGACCGGATCGCCGTCGGGTGCCACAATCAGCCGTCCCCGCCGCTCCGGCAGGCGTAGCGCTGCCATGCCGCTCGCGCTCAGTGCTGCCCAGATCGTCGCCGGGCCCGGCAGGATACCACAGCGCAGCGACAGGGCAGTTTCCAGACCCTCGGCAACGACAAGCGGGCCGGGGTCATTCGACAGATGCACGGCCCCGCCCGAGGCAGGCCCAAGCATTGCCTTGGCTGGGGTCACGTCGGCTTTGCCCGACCCGTCTTCCTTGAGGTAGGTCCGATGGACAGCGCAGCCGGCGCCTTCCTTGACATGTATCCAAGAAACCAGCGCTGGAAGCCGTGTCGCGGTCGAATGCCAGCAGGATTCCTTGTAACGCATGCAAGAGGGAAGCTCGCAGAAGATGCCTCGGCTTCTCATGTAATGCTCGGCCGGTGTGCCGGTGATCGGCAGAGCTTCCTTCCATAACTTGCAAGCGAGACGGGATCGTCTTTCGGCTTCGGCTACCTTCTTAGCCAGACGCTCGGCACGAAGGATCGCGCCAATCGGGCGGAACGCTCCCCCGCCATCGATCAACCCTCGCCCGCGCAGCGCGCCCTTGATCTCCGCGTAGTCACACCCGGCATGGCAATAGAGCAGCAGTTGCCCATTCATGCCGTCCGCGATGCTGAGGCTCGGCGTGTGGTCATCATGTGCGGGACAACAAGCCGTCCCGGAACCACTGGCCCATTTGCCTCCAAGCGCGATGGTTAGCGTGTAGGCATTGGTCATTCTGCGTTCCTCCGCATGATATGTTCTGGAAGTGCGTAGAGCTCCGGCCCGTCAGTGCCCGTATGCGAACGGTGGAGCCGGATCAGCGCCGTTCTGGTCGCGCAGTAGCCCAACGTGTCCCACGCCGTTCCCACGCCCGCAAATCCGGGCCTGCGTCGCTGGTAGAGCCATTGCAGCCCATCCCTACAGACGGCAACGCGGAAGCGGCCAAAGCGGAACATCTCACTTCGATAGGCGTCAGACGTCTCGCGGCGGTCGACACGCTGCAGCGAGCCCCCGTCTGCGTCTCTCGGCACAAGAAACGACGTGCTCCGCGCAATTGCCCTATCACCGGCCTCAGGGCCGGTTCGCTTTTCTTCAATCATGTCCATGGGGTCAGCCCGCGTTCGTGGTGCGGGTTTCGAGCCAGGCACGAACATCCCGTTCGCGCCACCCTACGGCCCGCTTGCCAAGTTTTACGGGCCTCGGGAAGGCACCCTCGGCCATCATGGCATAGAGGGTGGAGCGGGACAGCCCAACCAGTTTCTCGACATCGGTCCGCCGATAGATACGTTCCTGCATGCAACTTGCCTCACGACATGCCCGGCCAATTAGTTTTGACGCCGGGCGTTTGCGGCAGTATCGAAAAGGCAGGGTTTTCCAAAAGACCTGACTTCCCGTCGGTTCCGGTGTTGACGCACCGGAGCCGACACGAAGCGCCAACTACCTACAAGCACCTCGTAGATCTTTTTTGCGCCCACGAAGGCAAAGCCGTCAAACGGCCGCCAGCGATGGAAGTACTGCTTTTTATTTCAATCGGTTAGCGTTCTTTCTGGGGGAAAATGCAAGCCCAGAGGCGATTTTCATCTATTTTTTCAGATCAGATCACATCTTTTGTAACAATTTTTTTATAATATTTATCAGTTTGTTATCCTTCAAACCTCATGTAGGAAGTCAGCCCAGTTTTTCATCACACCTCGCCGCCGCTCCAACATGTCGGAGCGTAGGTAGGCCCTCTCGACAGCATTGCCGACCTGATGTGCTAGCGCCACTTCCGCCAGCGTGTTGTCGATGCCCTGTTCAGCCGCCCAATCTCGAAAGGTTGAGCGAAGCCCGTGCGGAACCGCAGGCCGGCCCGATTGACGGTCAAGGAAGCCCGGGCCCCCATTGGCAACCTCTGTCTCTTGCATCCGCCGCATGACGGCCGAGACGGACATGTCAGAGAGCATGCCTCCTTGCGGCGCGAAGAACACGTAAGGCGAGTGCACTAGCCGTGGCAATCTGCGTAGAAGCTCCACCGCTGGTGCGGACAGTGGCTCGCGATGTTCGCGCCCGGCCTTCATCCGTTCGGCCGGGATGATCCACAACGCTTTGTCCAAGTCCACCTCGCCCCAGATCATTCCCCTGACCTCGCCCGATCGGGAGGCTGTCAGGCAGGCAAATTGCAGCGCTTTGGCGGCCATCCCATCGCGCTTGAGAAGCGCGCGCCACCAGCGTGGCGCATCTGCCAAAGCCAACGCCGGGAAATGCGCGCCCTTCGTGAGCTTGCCCGGCTTGGGCAGCATTTCCGACAGATTGCCCTTCCAGCGGGCCGGGTTGTCGCCTTGACGTATTTCACTCGCGATTGCCCACGAGAACACCGCTTCGATCCGCTGGCGAAGGCGACTGGCTGTTTCGGTCTTGGTGGTCCAGATCGGCTCCAACACGCCCAGAACGTCCTTCACCTGAATGTTGTGTATGCTTTCCCGACCGAGTACCGGAATGGCGTAGCTGTCGAGAGTCGAACGCCACTGCTTGCGGTGCTTTTCGTTTTTGAACTCACCAAGCTTGGCTGTAAGATAGCTCTCAACCACCTCTGCGAACGTCGAACGTGTCTTGGTGTCCCACTTTTGGCGCAGCGGATCGCCCCCGGCCAGAATCAGTCTCCGGTTGTCGATGGCCTTGTCGCGCGCCATTGCAAGTGTCACCACGGGAGGACTTCCCATCCCCAGTTCGCGGCGCCTACCGCCGAAGGTGATCCGCTGCACCCAAAACTTGGCCCCGTTCTTCTCAACCCGCAGGTAGAGACCAGACCCGCCGCCGTCGTGATACTTGCCCGGTTCCTTCACGTTCCGGACCAAGGCCGCCGTCAGTCGGTTGGCGCCGCGTAATTTTGCGGAATCGAACATTCAACTTCCCCCAGCTCTTCCCCCTCAGAATCGCGGATACCCCCGGAAGTTGCAAGAGCTTGCTGGAAACAAAATGCCATATTTCCGTTTTTTCACAAAGCGTTATAGCACATTGTCGGAAGTCTCTGGAATCGGCTATGGGCGTCTGTCTCTCCGCCACTTTCAGACGCTGATTTAACCAACGATTCCCGAACGGAGATGCGGAACGTCCGTGTCTTGTCGAACGCTGTGCTCTCGTCCTGTCTGCTCGGGACGACGTTTCAAAGCGAACCGAAGACAGGCGCAAGTGGACGGAGCTTTGGACGACTGACTTCGCCGGACGAACGGCAGTTTGGCACGGCTCGCGGCAATGTTAGACCCGAGTCAGCGCTGGTAAGTGCAAACTGATCTGCAGCCGCACCATCGCGCGCTCAGTCACAAAGCTTTTCAGTGCTGATGAACGTGCACGACTGGCCGATCAGAACCAGTTCTCATGGCGGGCGATGACGACGGCATGGGTGCGGTTGTCAGCGCCCAGTTTCTTGCAGATCGAGCGAACATGCGTCTTCACCGTGGGGAGCGACAGGTGAAGCGCGATGGCAATCTCCTTGTTGCTGCGCCCATCGACCAGACCGCGCAAAACGGCCTTTTCACGGGGCGTCAGCTTGCCGTCGATAAGGCCCATCCCGTCATCTTCAATCGTGGCCGTGACCACCGAGGGCGGCAGATAGGTCTCTCCGGCCAGCAGGAAATTGACGGCATTGATAAACGATCTCGACGGCAGCGTTTTGGGGATGCATCCTGCCGCCCCCATGCGCAGCGCCTCGGTCACCAGCGAATTGCTGGGATTACCGGTCAACAACGCGACCGGTGCGGGCGTGCTGGCATCTATCGCACGCCCAAAACCGCGCAGGCCGTGAAGGCCTGGCAATTCGGCGTCGATCACCACGAGGTCGAACGGGCCCGAGGCAGAGATTGTACCCAATGTCTCGACCAGGCTGCCGGTTTCAGCGACTGCGAAGTCACCCTCCATACCCAACAACAATGCGGTGACCAATTCGCGAACCAGAACCTGTCCGTCCGCAAGCAGGATTCTCGCCATTGCTGTTACCCTGTTCCGCGAAATGAATTCGCCAAATAGAAACCAAATTTGTAGTGTCTAACAATGGCTGTCATATCTTTGTCAACATATGAAAGCCAAACCTTGCTTCCTCATAAGAGCATACGTGCTCTTTCTAATCACTTTTTGCGCAAAGGCAGTATGCCGCGCAACCTCTCCCCGATGACGGTGAGCCGGCAATGGACCATGCCGGCATCCCGTCACTTTCGCATCTGCAGGCACATGGTGACAACGCGACTACTGTCACGATATCAGCGCCTTGGGTGTTGCCAGCCCAGGTAATACCGGCTAGCCCCAATGGGCCGGAAGGCACACCGTTTCGTCGTGGTCAGACTACTGCGCCAAGAGCGATGATCTGACCGCTGTCAACTCCGGCTCCAACCCGCGCCGGCAGCGCACCTGGACCTCTCAACCCCATTTGTCACGCCTGAGACGTGGATGTAAAGCTTTCGAATGGTCCTCTTGAATTACGGTTCAAGATCCGGTGTGAAATACATGGCATTTCGGTAATTGCGATAATACGCTTTCGGCGGACGTAGCATGCTAGGGACTTGACAGCACCCGCTGGACATCGCCCGTTGGGACAACGCATTGCCACAAGACGCCTCCAGGCCTCTGTCAGAAGGATAGACGATGACGCTCCAGATCCATCCCGTGCTTCTCTGTGGTGGCTCCGGCACACGGCTCTGGCCATTGTCGCGCAAATCGTATCCCAAGCAGTTTGTACGCCTCGTTGGTGAAGAAAGCCTGTTTCAGGCGTCTGCACGGCGGTTGAAGGGGCAGGAGTTTGCGGCGCCAAACGTTGTCACCGGGGCCGATTTTCGCTTCATGGTCACCGAACAACTGGCAGCGCTCGAAATGGCGGCGGCGGATATCTTGATCGAACCCGCTGCGCGCAACACAGCCGCCGCGGTCTGCGCTGCGGCGCTGGCGCTTGATGCCCGATCATCCGGTGCGCTGATGCTTGTCGCACCTGCGGACCATGTCATCCCCGATATCGCACGGTTTCAGCAAACCGTCGCCGCCGCGGCGCCCGCGGCCATGGACGGCCAGTTGGTGACCTTCGGGATCCGCCCAGACCGTCCTGAAACGGGGTATGGCTGGCTGGAACTTTCCGCCGCACCCGATGCAGCATTCAGCGCCACCCCGCAGCCCTTGCGCGCCTTCGTCGAAAAGCCCGACCTCGCCACCGCCGAACGGCTCTTTGCCGGCGGCATGCACCTGTGGAATGCCGGTATATTCATGTTCACGACCACGGCCGTGATCGAGGCCTTCGCGACCCACGCGCCGGAGACACTTGCGCATTGCCGCGCCGCCATCGAGGGCGCGACATGCGATATGGGCTTTACCCGGCTTGATCCCGATCCATGGGGCGCACTGGACGATATTTCGATCGACTACGCGGTGATGGAACGGGCCCGCAATATCACCGTTGTGCCCTATGGCGGGGCCTGGTCGGACCTGGGCGACTGGCAGGCCGTGTGGCGCGAAACCTCGCCCGACGCGGCGGGTGTCGTCGCCCATGGCAACGCCACGGCCATTGATTGCACCAACACGCTGCTGCGGCCGACAAGCGACGCGCAGGAGGTCGTCGGGATTGGCCTGGCCGATACGATCGTGGTGGCCATGCCCGATGCGGTGCTTGTGGCCCACAAGGACCGCGCGCAGGAGGTCAAGCAGGCTGTCGCCGCGCTCAAGGCCAAGGGCGCCACGCAGGCCGAAACCCTGCCGCGCGATTATCGGCCATGGGGCTGGTACGAAAGCCTCGTGATCGGGCCCCGTTTCCAGGTCAAGCGAATCGTGGTCCACCCCGGCGCGGCCCTGAGCCTGCAAAGCCACCACCACCGGGCAGAGCACTGGATCGTGGTAGAGGGGACTGCGAAGGTCACGATCGGTGACAAGGTACAGCTTGTGTCCGAGAACCAGTCGGTCTTTGTGCCGCTGGGTGCCGTGCACCGCATGGAGAACCCCGGCAAGGTGCCGCTGACACTGATCGAGGTGCAGACCGGCAGCTATCTCGGCGAGGATGACATCATCCGCTACGACGATGTCTATGCACGGGGCCAAGGTGCCAAGGGTTAGCCGCGCAAGATCCCGTCCTCGGTCACGATCGCGCGCATGGCCACATCGTGCGACTGGGGAAAGATCGTGGCGACACGGCTGGACGCCAGCCCGATGCCGATAGCCGTGGCCGATGCCCCGATGGCTGCCAGTGTCCTGTCGAAATAGCCGCCGCCATAACCCAGTCGGTAAAGGCCGGCGTCATGGCCCACGACCGGTGCAATCAGGATGTCGGGCACCAGCCAGTCGCCTGACGCGGGCACGGCAATGTTCCAGATGCCCCGCTCCATCGGCGTTCCGGCGCCCCATGCCCGAAACCGCAGCGGTGCTGACTTTTCCACGACCAGCGGCAGGCAAGCGGTTGCCCCACGCTCGTTCAACGACATCAGCCACGGCCTGAGATCCAGTTCCGACTTGATCGGCCAATAGGCCGAGATGGTCTTGCCCGTCACATCCCCCAGAAGTGCGTCCAGATGGGCCGCAATCGCGCGCGCGGCCGCCTCCCGTGTCGCGACGGGCAGCGCGGCGCGTTCCGACAACAGGCGTTCCCGCTCTGCCTTGCGCCAGCGGGCCACGTCGCGCGCCTGCACCGGATCGGACGCGGCCGGCAAACCATCCGCCTCGGCATCCAACTCGTGCAGAAAACAGGGAGGCGAGGCAAAGCTGCCGCTTGTTGGCATAACCGTAGACGGGCCACGATGGGCAGCGACGGTGCGTTTCAGGATCTGTCCTGTTTCATCCATGATCAACCGCAGGCGTTTGCCGGGACCAAAGAAGGTCAGCCTGTGGCGCCCGGCATCCTCCCCCTCGCCATGTTCGCTTCGCGTCGTGATCGTGCCATCGCGCAAGCCCTGCATGACGGCCTGCGGCGTCAGGCCAAGCCCCTCGGCCACAATCGCGGCATCAATTTCGAACCGGCCATCCTGCAACGTAATCAAGTCTGCCTCCTTGCCTGTCACTGGGAAATCGTGACGCGACAGCGATCATGATGTCTTGATCATGACGCGTCAGGTCCGTCCCGCGTGGCTGGGCCCGACGCCCGACTGACCGGAACCGCCATGGCACCAAGAACTTGCAGATTCATCAGGCCCCGTGGACCGCGCTGCGAAAAACCCCGCGAACCCTCCGCTTTCCTTGGGTGTCAACCAAACCAAGGAGAACGACAATGCAACTCAACATCACCAAAACCCTCGCCGTCATCATCGCCCTCGGCGCAAGCCCCGCTTTTGCCGGCGGCAATATCGACGTCAATGTCGGCAATTACGGCTCTGCCGGCTCGATCAACATCAATATCAACAGCGGCAATGACACCGGATATGGCGACTACGGCGACGCTCAGGATGACGGCTGGTACGAAGAGCCGATGCCTGCGGCCGACATCTGCACCATGCGGGATCGCAATGGCAACATCGCCTACTGGCGTTGGCTGACCTACGACGAGCAGAGCTACATGACCGAGGGCGACGATTGCGTCATCGGCCAGTTCTGGGGTGTCGCCGAAATCCGGTGACCAAGCCATGCCCCCGGGGCAGCAAACGCGCCCCGGGGCCTTTTCCCTCACACCTTCCGGAGACTGCCATGTCCTTTCTCGATATCCTTCTGATGTTGCTGTTCGGCGCAACCGCCCACCCGGTTGACCTGCCCGGACCACCGCCCTTCACCCCTCCTGTCCGCGCCGAGGTTTTGCCGCTTTCTGGGCCCGAGACGCAGGATCAACCGCAATCCGCACTATCCTGCGCCCTGCAGCCTGAAGGTGCCATGACACGCCCCGTTCTGACCGCCAGCAGCCCGGCAAAGGGGCGATTTGCGCTGACCGTCATCCAGACCAGCGGCAATACGAGGAGCCGTTTTCGCCAGGGTGGAGAATTCAACCTTGCGGCGGGTGAAAGCGTTGCGCTTGCGCGCTATGCGCTCGGCGGCAACGGCACCGCACCCGAGGTTGCATTGACCATCGAAGGCGCCCCCCTGCCCTGCACCCCGCCATCCTGAGCTTGCGGTCGTCCCGGCGATCTTCCCGTCCCGGGGTGGCCCTTAACCGGAGGCCACGCCATGCCCGTCCGCCTTTCCGTAAAGCCCCTCAAAGACCGGCCCAAAGACCGCAATGTCGGCCGCATGAAGCACCTCGGCGCCGCGCCGGGCCATCCAGTTTCGATGCGCCTCGATTTCGTCGAGCAGCGGTCCGAGATGAACCGCCCCCTCTGCCATCGCGTCCAGCCGTTCCGGCATATCCTCATCGGTTGGACGAAAGCCCTGTCTTGTCACTTTTCGGGCCGCCTGACGGAGCCGTGCCCCCAACAACCCGGGGCGCATTTCCATCGCGGCGCGGGCAATCTCGGTCAAAGGCCTGTCGCGCGGGCCGGACAGGGCCGTGCCCAACCAGTCACGCAAGCCCGCAGGATCAATCTGCGACAGCAGTGTCAGCCCTTCGAACCGCCCCGCGTCGACAAGGTGCCATGCCGCGGCGAGTTGGGTTTGCACGATGCGTTCGGCGATCTTGTCCAGCCGTGCCGCCCGCGCGGCATAGTCCTCGGCCCCGGGCGGAGGCCAATGCAGGCGGCCATTGGCCATCCGTTCCTGAAGCCCGCCGAACAGATCGAAGCGCCACGCGCTGTGGGTCATGGCGGCCTCGGGCCGATCGCCGTCAAACGCGCCGCGTCCCAGCCCCGGAGGCGCGCCCGGATCAGCCAGAAAAGCACCAAGTGCTGCGCGGTCGGTTCCGGTCAGCCATTTGACAGGCGCGCTGCCAGCGAACAGTCCCTCAAGGGGCGAAACCCAGCCTTCGCTCGCCTCAGCGCGTCGCAGCGCCGGCTGGCCGAGCGGTGTGTCATCATCCCCTTCATCGGCGAGCGCCGCCAAAGTTTCGGTGCCATCTGCCGCGGCGGCGGCCTCTGTCTCGGCGAGGGCCAGCGCGCGGCGATAGGCCACAAGACGGCGCATTGCACCGCGAAAAAGCCGGAAACCTTCGACGGGTGGCGGGTCGGACACCGCCTGTTGCCAAAAACCCAGGATCGTCTCGTCGCCAATCTCGGCCGCTTGACCGATCTCCGCGGCTTGAAGGAACCGCCGTATCACCAGCGCCTGCTTAAGCGCATGTTCACTTTCAAGCCGCGGGCGCAGCCAGTCGCGCAAGGCCTGCGTCAATTGTCCGGCCACCTCTTCTGCCTGCGCGCCCTCGGCCAGTTTCGAGACAAGTGCATCGACAGTCTCGGGGCCCAGTGCCATGCGGCAGAAATCCCAGTAGGCCGCAACGAGCGGCATCGCGGCAAAGGTCAACCGGAACGGCCCGCCCGTCGACGCGCCAAGTGGCCCGGGCGCGAAGACAATCGCGCGTGCCTCGGCCCTGATCCCCGCGGGCAAATCAGCGTTCGCAAATGCCGCGGCGAACCTGTCCGGCCGCAGCACCGCCACCCGCCCATGCAGGAAATTGACACTGCCGCGCCGATCGGCAGCCTCCATCGCACGGCCCAGTCGCAGCGCGGGGCGAGCCAGACCGTTCAGGGCCCGTGTCCGAAACCGAATTGCCCGATCAAGTGCGCGTGCCGCGTGCGGCGGACACCACGGCCGACCGCCCCGTGTTTCACGCTCGGCGATCAGCGCCAGCAATTCGGCGACGTCGCGCGGATCGGGTGCAGGATCGGGCGGTATCATCGCGGGTTTCGTTTGTTCCTGCCTTCTGGCACTGTCTTTACCATCCCGATCAGGCCGCGGCTTGGCAACCGAAAGGGAGAGCAGGGATGAGCGACCCTTTCGACAGCGCGGACCGGTCCTATGCGGCCGATCAGGCGCTTGGTGACGCCGCCTTGCGCCGCGACCGGCTGGGCGAGCGTGAGATCCACCTTTTCCTGACCGGAGAAGGACCCGTAGATGACCGGCTCAGCCGGGCCCTTTTCGCCGATCCCGCATTGCGCGCCATGTTTCGCCGGATCCGCGACAGGCTGGCGCAGTTTACGCTGCCCAGCCTTGCCGCGGCCTCGGACGGCGCGGTCGACACGCGAACCTTCCCGGGGGGACGGATCGAGTTGCGTCCGGCGCGGCGCGGCGGGCAAACCTACCTGCTGCTGCGACTGGACTGGGCCATGGGGCCACTGGTGCTGGTCCTGACCCGCCCTGACGGCACAACGCTGCGCCATCCCCTGCCTGCGACCGATGCGGCGGGTGAAACGCTTCAGGTCCTCGACAACGTGGTCGATGCATCGCTTTTGGCCGCGCTGGCCGACCCCGAGACCGAAGGGGCACTTCTGCCGCTGGCGGAGGGCGCACCATGACGCCGACCCGGCTTGTCATCGCAACGACCGAGGCACCGGCCGAGATCCTGTATCTGGGCCGCGAGGACGCCGCGATTGGCCGGTCCACCGTCTGCCTGGACGGCACCACCGCCCAAGCCGGGATCGACACCGATTATAACGCCTTCGTGCGCCAGCCCACGGGCGTGATCGAACGGCTTTACGGACATGCCGCCTTTCGCATGGACGTCTCGGCGCCGATCGACGTTGGATCAAGCTGGCAACTGGGTGCGCTGATCGCCCATGCACTGGAGGCCGAGGGTGCTTTGGTGCAACGTCTCGATGGCGACACCCCGGCACGCAGACTGGTCTGGGCGACAGGCGCGATCCGCGCGGTCGATCTTGCCGTAGGCGAGGTGGGCCATGTGCCACAGAAGTTGCAGCGCGCGCTGCAGCTTTTTGCCGAGGCGCGGGCCGAAGGCCTGCCCGTTATTGCCGTGATGCCCGAAGGCAACCTTGCCGAATTGCCAGCCGATCTGCGCGCGCGGCTCGATGCACTTGGCGTCTCGCTCTGCCCTGTTGCCGGGGTCGAGGCGGCATTGAAAGCATTGGATCTTGCCCTACCCCGTCCCGCGGCCGCTGCCGACAAGGTGCAACGGCGTCTTGACGGTGCTCCTTGGCCTGGCCTCGCCGCCTACGGGATCAAACAGCATGACAGGTTCTTTGGCCGCGCCCGCGTGCGGGAAGAAGCACTGGAGCGGTTGCGCCGGGCCGCGGCGCAGGGCTGCGGTTTCTTGCTGGTGCATGGCAGGTCTGGCGTGGGTAAATCCTCGCTCGCTCGTGCCGGGATCGCGGCTGATGTCGTTGCGCAGGCCCGCGAGGGAGGACAATGGCGCGTGGCAGATCTGGTGCTGGACAGCACCGCGCCGCTGCCGGCGCTGGCCCTTGCCTTGCGCGACATTGCACCCAGCGAGGCGTTGCAGCGCGACGTGGTCGGCGCGGTCACCGCTGGTCTGGCCAAGGACGAAAGTCTGCTTCTTGTCGTGGATCAGCTGGAACAGCTTTTTCAACACGAGGATACCGCGGCACAAGGTGCCTTTGCGGCAGTACTGGCCGCACTTTGCGCCAGCGGGCGCGTCTGGGTGGTGGCGACGATGCGAGGCGACACTCTGGCGCTTCTCGATAGCATCCCGGCACTGGCCCGTCTGGCCAGCGATGCACGGCTTTTCCGCCTTGGGCCGCCCACGCTGTTCGAAATCACCGAGATGATCCTTGCACCCGCCGCCCTCGCCGGATTGCGCTTTGCGGCAGCCCCGGACGGGCGTGACCTGCCCGCGGCCCTTGCGGAACCTGCGTTGCGCTCGCCCGACTCGCTCCCGCTTCTGCAGGTCGTGCTGACCCGTCTGGCGGCGTTGGCCGAACCGGATGGAACAATTCCTTTCGCCGCCTACGAACGGATCGGCGGCTTTCAACAGGCGGTGGGGCGCTATGCCGAAGACACCCATGCCGCCCTTCTGGCCGACGGCATAGCGCCCGACCGGATCGACAGGGTCCTTGCCGGGCTTGTTCGTTTCGATGTCGAGACCGGACGCGGTCTTGCCCGGCTTTTGCCCGCCGATCAGGCCGATGATCCGGCGCGGCGCATCCTTGACCGGCTGGTCGCGGCGCGGCTGGTGCGCACTGCGGCTGCGGGCGAGGTGCCGGGCTGGCGGTTGGCGCACGAGGTGATCCTGACCGACTGGCCGCGTCTTGCCGCGCTGATCGAGGCGATGCGGCAGGATTTGGTGCTGCGCGACCGGATCGAGGCCGTGGCCGAGGATTGGGCCGCCGCGGGCCGACGCCCGGACGACTTGTTGCTGGCAGAGGCACGTCTTGATGCCGCGGAAGACCTTGCCGCCCGAGCCCTTGTCGAGATGCCGCCAGAGGCTGCCAGATACCTGACCGCTTCACGCGCCGAATTGATCGACCGAAGCCGAAAGGCGACCGCGCGCAGGCGGCTGGCATTGGGCATGGGAATTGCCGCGGCCACGCTGATCGCCGTCGCGGCAGGTATCGCGGTCTGGCAACGGGGCGAGAGGCTGGCCTCGGCAGCTACGGCGGCCAGCCGAGCCGCGCGACTATCCGTCGACAGTGCAACTGCTCTGACCGAAAACGGCTTTGTCGACGAGGCGTTGTTGCGGCTTATCGCAGCCTCCGATGCATTGCCGGCCGGCCCCGAGCCCGCACTGGAAACCGCGCTGCGCGAGGCGCTGGACCGGGCTACACGCGAAACACGCTTTGCCATTCCCGCAGGGGCGGAGCCGTTCAAGGCCAACGGCGTGCTATATTACATGGTGCCGGCAAGCGGTGCGGTCTTTCGTTTTGATGGCACCGGCGCGCCAAAACAGGTCTTCACGCTGCCCGGCCGTCTCGCGGGAAGCGGGGCAACCGGCCCGTTCGGCGGCGTCGTCGCCGTAAGGATGCTGAATTCCGAGCGCCAGCAGGAAATCGCCTTTTTCAGCGTGAAGGACGACAATCCGCGTCTGCTGTGGCACGGAGCATTTGGCGATGCCACCGAGCGCCCGGATATAACCATCACATGGGACGGTTTTGGCGACGTGCGGCAACCGATCACCGACCCGACCCCCTCGGGCGAGGCCGCGCTGATCGTCAACCTGCGCAGCGGCGCGGCCGTCAGCGACCGCACGAATTGGCTGGGGCAGTTGATGTTGAATGCCGATGGTTATTCTTTCGCCGCCGATGCCGACACGGCCGCGCAGGCAGAGCTGCGCCAGATCGGCATCGCCCCACCGCCGGCCGACACCAGCGACGCACCAGCGCGAACCTGTCTTTGGCCCGCCCTCGGCGCGGAAAGAGCAAACGCGCTGTCACCACGGATGGCCGCACTCGGGTTGGGCTACGGAAACGGTTACGCCTATTCGGCCTCCTGCGCGCGCGATGGTACGGGCCTCGTTCTGTCGCTCGACGTGGCCTCCAGCGGTGGCGGGCGGCGAGAGGTCTTCCTGACCGACCCCGCCTATTTGCCCGATCCCGCTGACATGCCGGACTATTTCACCGGGAACGCTGACAACCCGCCCTTTCTTGTTAGCGCGCGCAGCGATCTGCCGCCGGATGGTGCCAGCCTGACCAATGGCCAAGGTGTTGTGGTGGCAAGCGATTTTCGCGACGTGACGTTGGCCCTGACAGATGGTGCAACGCCCCTGCGCAGCCTGAGCTTCACTGTGCCAGCACCGGTGGAGCTTCAGGTGGCACTGCCAAACGGACAGACGGCGCTGGTCCTGAAGCCGGGCGTGGGACGGGGCGACACCTCGAAAACGCTGTTGATGGTCGATCCGCGTCGTGTCTACGGCACCCTTCCGACGAGCCCGCTGAACGCGGCACCGCTATCTACCCAACTCTGCCTTGTTCAGGGGCAGCCTGCCGAGAACCGCCAGCCTGTAGACCTGACAACGATCTGGGATGAGAAGGAAACGGTCGAAGGAACGATGCGGCGGGTGAATTTCACGTGGAAGGGTCAGCCGCAGAGCCTGCTTGTCCCATTGGACACTGTCGAGACGCATGCCTGCCTCACCCTTTCGCCCGAACTTGGCTATTACGCGGTGTCTGACGACACGGGCCTGAGGGTGTTGGACGCCAAGGGGCACGCTATCGGCAGCCTTCCCGGCAACTGGCCGCAAGCCACCTTCCGCGTGCCGGGTAGTCCCGAGATGTTTGTCGCCGAAAGGTCGGATACGCTGCTATCCTGGAACCCTGCCGATGACAGACCGCCAAGCGCGCTTTTGACGTTGCGCTACCCGATCACTCAGGTCGCAACAGACCGGGCCGGGCGGCTTTTCGTTGTCGAGGATATCGGCGAGTCGGAGTTGATCGCCCAAGCCTACGATGCTGCGACCGGGTTGAAATTGGCCGACCTTGGAAGCGGTTACAAATTCCTGACACCTGTCCCGCTGGACGATGGCAGTTTGCTGCTGACCGCAGCGAATGATCCCCAGCAACGCTTCGCTTTTGACGACCGGGCCACACTGGTTGCCGACGCGCGCCACTGGCTGAGCCAGGCTTGCCGCATCGATCCGGACCAGCCCGCAACAGCTTCGGCCTGCTGGCGCGATCAGGGCTCTTGATCCTGTGGTCGGCCTTTCGAATAGGGCCATCGCCCAGACGCAACGCTGCCATCCTGATCGGGCCACTCTTGCGGGCGCAGCATCAACCGGGCACGCAAATCAGGTTTGAAAGACATAAGTCCCCGGTGCCGGGCAAAGCGGCACAAGCCCCTTCGCCTCGGCACCTATCGGAGGCGGCGCACCGGCAGTCCCGCTATGCGCGCCCAGCCAGTCCGCCCATTCCGTCCACCATGACCCTTTGACCGAAGGTGTCACGGCCAGCCATTCCTCTGGCCCGACATAAAGCGCCCCCGCCTCACGCCGCGAGACGCGGTAGTGGCTGCGAGGATCGCCCGGCGCGTTGACGATACCGCTGTTATGTCCGCCGCCGGTCAGAACAAAGGTCAGCTCTGCATCGGTAAAAAGCCGCGTCTTGTAGACCGAGCGCCACGGCGCGATGTGGTCGGTCTCGGTCGCCACGACAAACATCGGCGCCGCGATGTCTTTCAGCGCAATCACCTGTCCTTCAACTGCGAAACGCCCTGCCGTCAGCCGGTTCTCAAGGAAAGGCCCGCGCAGGTACTGCCCATGCATCCGTGCCGGCATCCGCGTGGTATCGGCGACCCAGACCCCCATGTCGGTCGGCATGTCCTGCTGCCCGAGGAAATACCGCCGCACCGCGCGCGACCAGATCAGGTCCTCGGCACGTATTGTGGAAAAGGTCCGCGCCATTTGCGGACGGTCGAGATAGCCTTGGTCCCACATCAGGTCCTCAAGATAGGCCACCTGACTTTCGTCGACGAAAAGCAGCAATTCGCCCGCTTCGGCGAAGTCCACCTGCGCCGCCATCAACGTGATGCTGGCAAGCCGCGTATCGGCATCGCGCGCCATCGTCGCGGCCGCGATGGCCAGCATCGTGCCGCCCAGGCAGTAGCCGACCGTATGCACCTTCTGTCCCGGCACGATTGCGCAAACGGCATCAAGGGCGGCCATCACGCCATTGCGTCGGTAATCTTCCAGCGACAACTCCGCTTGCGCGGCCGTCGGGTTACACCACGAGATCATGAAAACGGTGAACCCCTGTTCGACAAGATACCGGACCATCGAGTTTTGGGGTGACAGATCAAGAATGTAGTATTTCATGATCCACGCCGGCACGATCAGAACCGGCTCTGGCCGCACCGTGCTGCCTTGCGGAGCATACTGGATCAACTCGAACAACTCGTTGCGATAGACCACCGTGCCCGGCGTGCAAGCCAGATCCTCGCCAAGGCGGAACCCCTCAGACGGCGGGTCGCGCTGCTGGGTCACCAGCTTGACCATGTCCTGCATGAAATGTCCGGCCCCCTCGGCAAGGTTGCGCCCACCGGTCTTCATGGTCGCCTCGATGATCTCGGGGTTGAGCCAGGGAAAGTTCGAGGGCGCGACAGTGTCGAGCATCTGGCGCGCCATGAACCGCGCGCGGTTCGCATCTTCGGGGCGCAAGCCGCGCAAATTGTCGGTGGCAAAGTCCCACCAGTCCTGCATCGCCAAAAAGCCGTGTTGCCAGGCATGGAACGGTGCCTTTTCCCAGTCGGGATGGTCAAAACGATGATCGTAGGGTTTTGGCGCAAAGGGTGATGCGCGGTCCTTGTCGGCGGTATGCGAGGCGAGCGTCAGCGCGCTTTCCCATGCCCGCTCGGCCAGTTCCAGCCGGCGCCCGGGTGCCTCGGCCAGATGAAAGCACCAGTCGGTCCAGGCCTGCAGAAAGGCATGCGACGACACGCCGCCAGAGAGCCGGGCAATGGCGGCCCGCGCGCTGCGGTCGAGGTTCAGGTGGCGATGTGCGGGTTCTGCCGCGCCCGCAACGCCGGGGGCCTCGTGCGAGGTGTCGGGCACGACTTGCAAGGCAGTGCCCTTTGGGCGCTTCCGCGTCTTGGTGGGTTTGGTCATCATCACGCTCCCGGAACGGATCCAGTCCGTCCCGTCACTGGGAAATGCGATGCATCATGCCACGGGCGCGCCGTCCGCACCTTGATCGAGAGCAAGTCGTCAGGCTTTCAGCCGTCCTCTGGCGGATCGACCGTGCCATAACCGCCGCCGCCCGGCGTCTGCATCACGAAGATGTCGCCCGGCTGCATCAGCACCTCGTCATTGCCTTTCAGGGCCACGATGCGGCCGTCCTTGCGCACGACATGGTTCTCGCCGGTCATGCCCGGCGCACCACCAGCCATGCCATGCGGCGGCACCACGCGATGCGAAGAAATAACCGTCGCCGTCATCTCTTCAAGGAAGCGGAGCCGCCGGACGATGCCGTCGCCGCCCTGCCAGCGCCCTGCCCCGCCCGATCCGTGCCGAACCGAAAACTCCTCGACCCGGACGGGAAAGCGGGTTTCCAGCACTTCGGGATCGGTCATGCGGGTGTTGGTCATGTGGCTGTGCACGGCGCTTGCGCCATTGAACCCGGGCCCGGCCCCGGTGCCGCCGCAGATCGTCTCGTAATTCTGCAACCGGGCATTGCCGTAGACGAAATTGTTCATCGTGCCCTGGCTGCCCGCGATCACCCCCAGCGCACCGTAAAGCGTGTCGGCAATCGCCTGGCTGACCTCGGTGTTGCCCGAGATCACCGCCGCCGGGTATTCTGGATTGATCATCGAGCCCTTGGGCGCCCTGATCTCTATGGGTTTCAGACATCCCTCGTTCATCGGGATGTCCGCACCCACCAGCGTGCGGAACACATAAAGCACCACCGCCCGGCAGATCGCCAGCGGCGCGTTGTAGTTGAACTGGTCCTGCGGCGAGGTGCCGGTGAAATCCACCAGCGCCCGTCGCGCCGCGTGATCGACCGAGATCGCCACCTTGATCTGCGCCCCGCTGTCGAGCGGATAGGTGAAGGCGCAGTCCTTCAGCACGTCGAGGACGCGGCGCACGCTTTCCTCGGCATTATCCTGCACATGGCCCATGTAGGCCTGCACAACGTCCAGCCCGAACTGGCCGACGATCCGCGTCAGCTCTTGCGCGCCGGTCGCGTTGGCGGCGATCTGGGCGGCAAGGTCGGCCATGTTCTCGTCGATGTTGCGGCAGGGATAGCGGCCCGAGGCGAGCAGCGCGCGCGTGTCCGACTCGCGCAGGGTGCCACGGTCGACGACAAGGAAATTGTCGATCAGCACGCCTTCCTCGTCGATACTGCGGCTGTCGGGCGGGGCGGACCCCGGCGTCTTGCCGCCGATATCGGCGTGATGCCCGCGCGAGGCGGTCAGGAAGATGATCTTCTGCCCCGCCGCATCGAAGACCGGCGTGATCAGCGTGACGTCGGGCAGGTGCGTGCCGCCGTTATAGGGGTTGTTCATCATGAACACGTCGCCGGGGCGGATACGCCCTGCGTTCTGCCGCAGCACCGTGCGCACGCTTTCGCTCATCGAGCCGAGGTGGACGGGCACGTGGGGGGCATTGGCCACCAGATCGCCCTCGGCATCGAAGATCGCGCAGGAAAAGTCGTAGCGTTCCTTGATGTTGACCGAATAGGCGGTGTTGGCCAGCGTGGCACCCATCTGGTCGGCGATGGACATGAAGAGGTTGTTGAAGACCTCCAGCATTACCGGGTCCACCGTGGTGCCCACGGCCTCTTTTCGGTTCAGCGGGACCACGCGGCGCAGAACCAGACCACCACCCGCCAGCGCCCTTGCCTGCCAACCCGGTTCGACGATGTTGGTGCCGGTGGGTTCGGTGATGATGGCCGGGCCGTCCACCTTGTCGCCTGTCCCGATCGCCGCGCGATCGACCAAGGGCACATCCGCCCAAGTGCTCTGCGTGAACATCCGCGCCGTCGTGGCGGGGGCGGTTTCGCGCTTTGCGGGCTTCAGCGATGCATCTTCGCCGGTCGAGCCAACGGCTTCGGCGGTCAGCAGGTCGATCACAAGGTCATCGTAGTCGGGCACGAAGCCGAAACGCTGCCTGTGCGCCTCGTCAAAGGCCGCGCGCATCGCGTCCTCGGGGCCGAATGGCACCGGCAGCGTCTGGTGCGAGCCGGGCGTGCGGATATGCGCGGTCTCGATCAGCATGATGTCATCAGGTGCTATCCCCTGACCCAATATCTCATCCCGGGCCGCCGCGCCGATCCGGTCAAGCACGTCGCGCGCTGCCTGACCCTCAGCCACGGGGGCGGCAAACTGGTGCTCGCGCAGCGCGCGAATGTCGGCCAGCCCCATGCCAAAGGCGGAAAGCACCCCGGCAAAAGGATGGATGTAGATGCTTTCCATCCCTAGCACGTCGGCCACCTGGCAGGCATGTTGCCCGCCTGCCCCGCCGAAACAGTTCATCGTGTAGCCGGTCACGTCATAGCCGCGCTGCACGCTGATCTTCTTGATGGCGTTGGCCATGTTCTCGACCGCGATGCGCAGGAACCCTTCGGCCAGCGCCTCGACGCTCATTAGCGCCTCGCCCGTTTCGGCGGCGATCTCGGCGGCGAGCCGTTCGAACCCGGCGCGCGCGGCCTCGGCATCGAGCGGTTCATCGCCGTTCGGGCCAAAGACGGCGGGGAAATGCGCTGGTTGCAGCTTGCCCAACACGACGTTGCAATCGGTCACGGCCAGCGGCCCGCCACGGCGGTAACTGGCCGGCCCCGGGTTGGCGCCGGCGCTTTCCGGGCCCACCTGCAACCGCCCCTGCCGGAATGTCAGGATCGAGCCGCCACCGGCGGCGACGGTGTGAATGCTCATCATCGGCGCGCGCATCCGCACGCCGGCGACCTCGGTTTCGAACGAGCGTTCATAGTCGCCCGCGTAGTGACAGACATCGGTCGAGGTGCCGCCCATGTCAAAGCCGATCAGCCGGTCAAACCCCTCGGCCTCGGCGGTGCGGACCATGCCCACCACGCCGCCCGCAGGGCCGGAGAGGATAGCGTCCTTGCCTTGAAACAGCGCAGCATCGGTCAGACCGCCATTAGACTGCATGAACATCAGGGCGCGGCAGCCTCCGTCCCCTGCTCCCAGTGCATCGCTTACCTGCCCGACGTAGCGACGCAGGATCGGGGACAGGTAGGCATCCACCACCGCCGTATCGCCGCGCGACACCAGCTTGATCAGCGGGCTTGCCTCGTGGCTCAGCGAGACCTGGTTGAACCCGGCTTCGCGCGCCATGTCACCGATACGTCGCTCATGCGCGGGGTAGCGGTAGGCATGCATCAGCGCCACGGCGACAGAACGGTAGCCCTGAGCGTGCGCGGCGTCCAATGCCGCACGAACCTCAGCCTCGTCCATCGGAGCAATGACGTTGCCATCGGCATCGAGCCGTTCATCAACCTCGATCACGGCATCATACAGCAGTTCCGGCAGCACGATCTTCAGATCGAACAGGCGCGGCCGATTCTGGTAGCCGATGCGCAGCAGGTCGCGCAGGCCGCGCGTGATCAGCAGCAGCGTGCGCTCGCCCTTGCGCTCAAGGAGCGCGTTGGTGGCCACGGTCGTGCCCATCTTAACCGCGCCGATGGTGTCCGGCGGGATCTGGCCATCCGGCGGCACGTCCAGCATCTCGCGAATGCCTTGGACGGCAGCGTCGTCGTAGCGTTCCGGGTTTTCCGACAACAACTTGTGGGTCAGCAACTGCCCGTCGGGCCGCCGCGCGACGATATCGGTAAAGGTGCCGCCACGGTCGATCCAGAATTGCCACATCTTGCCTGTCCCCATTCACAGTGATCCTCGCAACGTGACAAAACGTTGACAAATTGTCAACGTAATGCTCTTGTTTTGGCATGGACCCGCACAAGACGGGGTCTTCACACCAGATGACAGGGAAAAATCAGATGACACTCTCGCTTCGCATGGCAGCCTTCGGTCTTGCTGCCGCCCTGACGACGGCCTCCGCCCACGCGGAGACATGGGACATGCCCACACCCTACCCCGATTCCACCTTCCACACTGTCAATATCCGCGACTTCGCCAAGGATGTCTCGGACCGCACCAACGGCGCGCTGCAGATCGAGGTGCATTCGGCCGGCTCGCTGTTCCAGCACCCGCAGATCAAGAACGCAGTGCGCAGCGGGCAGGTGCCGATCGGCGAATTCTTCCTGTCGCTGATCTCGAACGAGGATGCGGCCTATGGCCTCGATTCGCTGCCCTTCCTCGCCACTAACTACGACGACGCAAAACGGCTGTGGGACGCGCAGAAGCCGGTCATCACCGAGCTTCTGGCAAAGCAGAACCTGATCCCGCTCTTCTCGGTGCCGTGGCCGCCGCAGGGCCTTTACACCCGCAAGGAGATTGCCACCGTCGATGATCTCAAGGGCGTGAAACTGCGCTCCTATAACCCGATGCTGGAACTTTTCGCCTCGCTCAGCGGCGCGGTGCCGGTGCAGGTCGAGGTGCCCGACATCCCGCAGGCCTTCACCACCGGGCAGGTCGAGGCGATGATCACCTCGCCCTCGACCGGCGTGTCGTCGAAGGCGTGGGATTACGTCACCTACTACACCCCGATCAACGCCTGGCTGCCAAAGAACATCGTGGTCGTGAACCGCGACGCCTTCCGCGCCCTGCCCGCCGACCAGCAGCAGGCCGTGATGGAGGCCGCCGCGGCGGCCGAAACCCGCGGCTGGCAGATGAGCATGGCCGAGACCGATGCCCAGACCAAGGCGCTGGCCGACAACGGCATGACCGTGGTGCAGCCCAGCGACGCCCTGATTGCCGGTCTCAAGGAGATCGGCCAGAAGATGCAGCAGACCTGGGCCGAGAAGGCCAGCCCCGAGGCGAACAAGATCCTCGCCGATTACGAGGCGATGCACTGAACCTGTCCCGCCCCGCCCGGATCCCGGGCGGGGCATCTGAATTCTTGGCGAAGGACGATGGCCCATGCGCAAGGTTCTTGACCGGCTTTACCAGATCAGCGGCGCACTGGCCGGAACGGCCATCGTGCTGATCACGCTGCTGATCGCGGCACAGGTCGCCGCAAATCTGGTGACCAAGATGCGCATTCCCGGCGTCAACCTGTCGATCCCGTCCTACAACGACATCTCGGGATACCTGCTTGCCGCGGCCTCCTTCCTCGGCCTGCCCTACACGCTGGTCAAGGGCGGGCATATCCGGGTGACTCTGCTGGTCGGCCGTATGGGGCGGCGCCCGCGGCTGGTGTTCGAACTGCTGACGATGGCCATCGGCCTTGTCGTGGCGGCGGGGGGCGCGTGGTACATGTGGCAGTTGACCGGCCAGTCGTGGCTGTATGGCGATATGTCCTCGGGCATCGTGCCGATCCCGCTCTGGATCGTGCAGATCCCGCCCTCGGTCGGGCTAAGCATCCTCGCGGTCGCCTTTCTCGACCTGATCGTGCAGACCGCCGCCGCCGGACAGTCGCCCCTCGTCGATGCCGGATCGGTGGAGTAGCCCGCATGGAACATGTCCTGACCTCCGCCGGCCTGCTGGCGCTGATGTTCGCGCTGCTGGCGATGGGCACCTGGGTGGCGATCTCGCTGATCGTGGTGGGGGGTGCGGCGATCGTGCTTTTCTCGCACGCCCCTGTCGGCCCGGTCTTTGCCACCACGATCTGGGGCGCGAGCGATTCATGGTCGCTGACGGCGCTGCCGCTTTTTATCCTGATGGGCGAGGTGCTGCTGCGCTCGAAACTGTCGCAGGACATGTTCGAGGGGCTGGCGCCGTGGCTTGGCCGCTGGCCGGGGCGGCTGTTGCATGTCAACGTGCTGGGCTGCGCGATCTTCGCGGCGGTCTCGGGCTCGTCGGCGGCGACCTGCGCGACCATCGGCAAAATGTCGATCCCCGAATTGCGCAGCCGCGGTTACCCGGACCGGCTGATCCTTGGCACGCTGGCGGGCTCGGCCACGCTGGGGCTGCTGATCCCGCCCTCGATCATCCTGATCGTCTATGGCGTGGCCACCGACCAGTCGATCGCGCGGCTTTTCATCGCGGGCATCCTGCCGGGGTTGATGCTGGTGGCGCTTTTCGGCGGCTATGTCGCGCTGCAGGCGTGGCGCCATCCCGACGCCATCCCGGCCGAGGCGCAGGGCTATACCCTGCGTCAGAAACTGCACGCCTCGCGCCGCCTTGCCCCGGTCGTCGCCATTATCCTTGGCGTGATCGGGTCGATCTACGCGGGCATCGCCTCGCCCACCGATGCGGCGGCGGTTGGCGTGCTGCTGTCAGTCGCGCTGGCCTGGGTTTCGGGCGCGGCAAGCTGGAAAATGCTGTCAGAGGCGGTGATGAGCGCCACCGTCACCTCCACCATGATCGCCCTGATACTGGCCGGCGCGGCCTTCCTGACGGTGGCGATGGGCTTTACCGGCATTCCCGGCCAGCTGGCCAAGTGGATTGCCACCATGCACCTGTCGCATTTCGCGCTGCTCGCGGCGCTGACGGTGTTCTTCATCGTGCTGGGCTGCTTTCTCGACGGGATTTCCATCGTCGTCCTGACCACCTCGATCATCATGCCGATGATCCAGGCCGCGGGGATCGACCCGCTGTGGTTCGGCATCTACCTCGTGCTGGTCGTGGAGATGAGCCAGATCACCCCGCCGGTGGGCTTCAACCTGTTCGTCATTCAGGGCCTGACGGGGATGGATATTCTCAGCATCGCCCGCGCCGCGCTGCCCTTCTTCTTCCTGCTGCTCGGCGCGGTGGCACTGATCACCGTCGTGCCGGCAATCGCCACCTTCCTGCCGGGCCTGATGTAGCCTAGAGCGAGGCCGCAGCGCGGCTGGCCTGATCGTAAAAGCCCGACAGGTTGCGCAGCAGCGCCGCCACGGCCGTCAGGTCGTCGTGGTCGAATTCCATCACCTTGAGGCTGTCGACAAGGCACCGCTCCCGCACCTCGCGATAGGCGTCGCACAGCTCGACCCCGGCTTGCGTGGTGGAATAGAACATCTCCTTGCCGCGCCGCTCGCCCTCGACCAGCCCGGCCTTCTGCAGCTTTTTCAGCGCATAGTTGACCGTGTGCAGGTCGTCGATGTTCAGAAGGAAGGCGATATCGGTCAGCCGCTTCTGCCGGTCGCGGTGATTGACGTGGTGCAACACGAGGATTTCCAGCGGGTTCATCCCGGCATTGCCCGCCGCCGTCATGCAGCGCGTCATCCAGCGGCTGAAGCCGTTGAAGGCCATGATCAGCCCGTATTCGTATTCCGACAGCGGCCAGCCGTCCTCGGTGGCAAGGTGGCGCGACGATACGATCCGCCGACGGCTGTCTTGAGAAGTCTCCGTCAACGTGCATCCTCCAATTGCTGCCTTGTCAGAACGCTAGCGGATCACAGATGTATTGTGAACCAGCCCTGATCGGGGGCGAGCTCAGCGCATCAAGGGGCACAAGGTCCGGCCACCGTCGGGGGCCGTGCCACGCCTGCCCGCCCGCCAACCAAGAGGACACATCAATGGAAATATTTCGCGGCGGCAGCCGGCCCTCTGCCATTGGCCCGGCCGAATGGTTCACAGGCAGGGTCCGGATCGACCCGCTCTTCAATCCCGCGGCGCCCGAACGTGTGCAGGGCGCGCATGTCACCTTCGACCCCGGCGCGCGGACGGCGTGGCACACACATCCACTTGGACAGACACTGATCGTCACCTTCGGCCGTGGCCGGGTACAGCGTGAAGGCGGGCCGGTGGAGGAGATCCGCGCAGGCGATGTCGTCTGGTTTGCGCCGCAGGAACGCCACTGGCATGGTGCCGCGCGCGATACCGGCATGAGTCATATTGCCCTGCAGGAAGTGAAGGACGGTCAGGCCGTTGCCTGGGCCGAACACGTCACCGACGCCGAATACAGCGCCTGAACGCACGAAAGGAAAACCCATGTACGCAACCGTCATGCACGCCCCCGGCGATGTCCGCTACGAAAACGTGGACGACCCAAAGATTCTCAAACCAACCGACGCAATCATCAAGCTGTCGGCCACCTGCATCTGCGGGTCGGACCTGTGGCCCTACCGGGGCCACAACAAGTTCGACGCGCCGCTGCACATGGGACACGAATATTGTGGCGTGGTTGTCGAGGTGGGTAGCGAGGTG
Organism: Limimaricola sp.; assembly: GCF_016125575.1. GTDB lineage: Bacteria > Pseudomonadota > Alphaproteobacteria > Rhodobacterales > Rhodobacteraceae > WGLM01. The sequence continues at coordinate 157,024 of NZ_WGLM01000005.1, read as the reverse complement.
CGCAGTGTTCGGCCCGGTCAGTTCGTCGTCGGCAGCTTTTGCTTGTCAGACAATACCTGCCCGCATTGCCAATACGGATTTCAGTCCTCCTGCGTGCAACGCGAGATCATGACCGGCGCGCAGGCGCCCTATGCCCGCGTCCCGCTGGCGGACGGCACGTTGGTGGCGACCCAAGAAATGCCGGACGACGCGATGATCGGGCACATGTTGGCCGTCTCTGACGTGCTTGGAACCGGCTGGTTCGGCGCGGTCGCGGCCGACGTGCGCGAGGGGGGTACGGTCGTCGTCGTGGGCGATGGCGCGGTTGGGCTGATGGGCGTGATGGCCGCTCAACAGATGGGCGCGGGGCGCATCATCGCGATGAGCCGGCACGACAGCCGCACCGCGTTGGCCCGCGAATTCGGCGCGACCGATATCGTCGCCGCGCGAGGCGAGGACGGCATTGGCGAGGTGCTGGAGCTGACTGACGGCGTCGGCGCGGATTCCGTGATCGAGGCCGTGGGGATGGAACAATCGATGGCACAGGCCGTGGGCGTCTGCCGACCGGGCGGTTCGATCGGCTATGTGGGCGTGCCGCATGGTGTCAGCTTTGACGGCCTGCAACTTTTCCTGCGCCAGCAACGGATGCTTGGCGGCCCCGCGCCTGTCCGCCGCTTTCTGCCGGACCTGATGAACCGGGTCCTTGAGGGCCGGATTGCGCCCGGCAAGGTCTTTGACCAGGTCCTGCCTATTGCCGAGGTCGCCGAAGGCTACAAGGCGATGGACGAACGCCGTGCGATCAAGACCATGCTGCGCGTTGACGGCTGAGACCCTTGCCGTCTCGTGCCTGCCCCCGACCGGCCATCTGTCGCCGGTCGGGCCGCTGGCGGTGATTGACCCCGACTGAAGCAGGTCATAATTTCAACCAGTCGAAAATGGCGGACCGGTTGAGGTGAGCCCCGGTCACCTGCCAGCTTGGCAGGCACAGATCCAACCTCCGGACCCGGAGGTCGCGGACCGCGACGGTAGCAGGCGCAACGCATGCTCCGCCGGTCTGTATCGGGTCCCCCAAACAGTCTGCGGTTCTGCGCGGCGTCCAATCACACCGGCGCTTCGGCGTCATGCAAAGGACGACACCATGATCGCAACTTCCCTTCGGTTCCTCCCGCTTGTTTCCCTCGCGGGTTGGCTCACGATGTTCGCCATCAAGCATCGCAACCTGTTCGCTGGCGATCTTGCCGGGCTCGTCTATCACCTCGCCCTGATACCCCTCGTGCAGCAGTTGCCCGGCGGGCCAGTGGTGCGTTTTGCAGGCTATCTGTGGCTGTTTCTCGACGCGCTTGTCGATATCGTCTCGATCAACGGCATCGGTTCGGACATTGCCTGGGCGCTGCGGATGGGCGTGCACTTGTTCGCGGCTGTCTGGATCTGCGGCGCGTCCTGGGGCCTTGGCGGGCCAAGCCTGTGGGTCGGGCTGCCGCTGGGCCTTGGGCTGGCTCTTCACGCGATCTTTCTTGCCAAGGTTCCCAACAACAAGGCGATCCTCGGCATCTTTGTCGTACCGATGATGTCGGCCTGGTTGGTCTCGCTGCAGGCCGTCCAACTGGGCCTTTAGGGCTGGAAGAGCGCGCCGCGATCTGCGGGCGCGCTCTGTCAAGTTTTGTCGCCCTGAAGAACGGCAGCGCAGGCCCTGACCTGCTCCAGCAGCCATATCGTGCGCGCATCGCTATCGTTGCGGCGGTGCCAGAACACCGAGACCGGAAAGCGCCGGATCTCAAGCGGCGGTTCGGCCGTCACCAGCCCGAAACCCGGGGCGAAACCACGCGCCACCCGGGCGGGCAATGTCACCAGCACAGGCGAGCGTGCCACAGCGGCAAGGCCTGGCAAGAAGGCCGGTAGGCCGAGGACCACGCGCCGGCTTCGCCCGATCTGCGCCAGCTGCCGATCGACAATGCCCTGCAACTCGCCCGCGGGTGAGACAAGGACGTGATTGGCGGCGCAATACCTGTCCAGTTCAATCACCGGTGCGTCAGGCAGCATGTCCGGTTGACCGGCAACCAGAAACCCCTCGTCATAAAGCCGTTCGCCCGAGATCCAGTCCGGGGCATTCCAAACAAATCCAAACGACAGATCGACCTTGCCCTCGGCCAATGCGTCAACCGCTGCGGATCTGTTCAGCGGCAGGACCGACAGTCGCAAGCCCGGCGCAGCCCGGCAAAGCCGCGCAGCAAGGTGCGGGATCAGCACGGCCTGTTCAGCGTCAAGCGCGGCAATGTGCAGATCGCCGCGCGCCTCTGCCGGATCGAAGTAGCGCGCAGCCCCAAGCGCACCACGCAGCGCCTCGACGGCCCGCGCTACCGGCAATTCCAGCGCCAGTGCAGTCGCCGTCGGCTCCATCCCGTGCGGACGTCGCAGGAAAAGCTCGTCTTCGAAGATGTCGCGCAGCCGCCGCAGGGCCTGGCTGATCGCCGACTGGGTCAACCCCAACTCGCCCGCAACAGTCGCGGCCTTGCGGTGGCGCAACAGCCCCAGCAAGATCAGAAGCAAAGTCAGGTCCAGCCGCCTGAGTTGCGAAATACTTAAATCAGTCATTATATTTATTCGTTTTTTCTGCATTCAAAATCCGCATATCTCCGCCTTGTCGAATGAAGCAAGGGAATAATCGGATGCGGATCGCGATCATCGGAACCGGCAATGTCGGCAGTGCCATTGCGCAGGCTCTTGCCGGCAAGGGGCACTCTGTGACGCTGGGCGCGCGCGATCCCGCGACGGCAGAGGTGCAAAGGCTTGTCACGATCGTCAGCGCAAATGCCGCGCTGCCAGCAGATGCCGCCGCGGCTGCCGATATCGTCATTCTTGCCCTTCCCTGGGCCATTGCAGAGGCGGCTGTTCGGGCCCTTGGTGATCTGTCCGGCAAGATCGTCATCGACTGCATGAACCCGATCGGACGCACGGCCGAGGGCCCTGGGCTGATGCTGGGCCACACTACCTCAGGCGGTGAAACGGTGGCGGGTTGGCTGCCCGGCGCGCATGTCGTCAAGACACTCAATCAGGTCGGGGCCGAGGTGATGGCGCAGAACACTTCACTGCCCCACCGCCCTGTCATGTTCATGGCGGGTGACGATGCCGGGGCCAAGTCACAGGTCGCCCAGCTTCTGACGGATATGGGGTTCGAGGCGCTGGATGCCGGCGACATCACCAAGGCGCGGCTGCTGGAACCCTTCGGCATGGTCTGGATCAATCAGGCCCTGATGCGCGGCAAGGATCGTAACTGGGCATTTGCCGCCGTGTCTGCCTGACATTTCCCCGCTTTTTCCAAGTGAAAGGATACCAAATGAGCGACAGCCTTAGCGCGACGTGCCATTGCGGCGCCGTCCGTCTGGTTTTGCCCGCCGCGGCGGCAGGCGTGTTGGCCTGCCACTGTACTGACTGCCAAAAGATGCATGGCAATTTTAACGCGTTCCTTGCCGCCCCGATCGCTGAGATCACCCTTCAGGAGGCTGATGCATTGGTCTGGTACCAGTCGTCGGCCGAAAACAGGCGCGCCTTCTGCGGTACCTGCGGGGCAAGGGTGCTGAAAGAAGTGACGCCATCGGCGCGCTGGCTGATCTCGGCGGGGCTGATCGACGGGCCATCAGGCAAACGCATCATCCGCAACCTCTGGTCCGAGTCCAAACCAGACTGGTACGACCTGCCCGAAGTCGCGTCCTGAGTGGCCCGGTTGCGATCGTGCCACGCCCGACACCTGTGTCGGCGCGTCTATTCCCTCCTCAATCCATAACCGTCTGAAAGGGCGCCAACATGACCGCAGCCATAGACGTATATTCGAAAAAGAAGGTCCTGCTTGTCGCCGCCAATCCCGGCACATCGCCGACGACAGGCTGGCCCGTTGGCTTCTGGTGGTCCGAACTGACCCATCCCTACTGGACGATGACCGAGGCCGGTTACGAGGTTGACATTGTCAGCCCGAAGGGCGGCGATCTGGTGGCCGACGGCTATTCCGACCCCGAAGATGCCTCGGGCTATTCAGCGCATGACCTGATTTCATTGGGCTTCAAGACATCCCAATCCCATGCCACGTTGCTGAAGGGCACAAAATCCATCGCCGAGGTGACCCTTGCCGATTATGATGCGATCTTCGTCATCGGCGGTCAGTCCCCGATGGTCACGATGATTGACGACACAGCGCTTCATGCCTTTGTCGCCAGCGCCTACGAGGCCGGCAAGATCGTGGCCATCGTCTGCCACGGCACCTGCATCCTGCTTCGAACGCGGTTGTCGAACGGTGATCTGCTGGTCAAGGGCAAGACCTGGACCGGCTTTGCCAATAGCGAAGAGGCCTATGCCGACGGTTTCGTCGGACAGAAGATCCAGCCGTTCTGGATCGAGGATGAGGCCAGAAAGCTGCCCGACACCAATTTTGTCGTGTCAGGCATGTTCAAATCCTTCGCGCTGCGTGACGGCAATCTGATCACTGGTCAGCAGCAGTATTCCGGTGCGGCGGCAGCGGAACTTCTTGTCGCGACGCTGGGGCGCTGAGGTCTCAGGCGGCCTCGGGGCTGATCCCCGAGATCGCTTGGATCAGGTTGTCTTCCCGTACCGTCTCGGCGGTGAAGGTGCGCATGATCTTGCCGTGGTACATCGCGATGATCCGATCGCTGACATGCAGCACTTCGGGCATTTCCGAACTGATCACGATCACTGCATAACCGTGAGCGGCAAGATCGCGGATCAGGTTGTGAATCTCGGATTTCGATCCAACGTCGATGCCGCGCGTCGGCTCGTCGACGATCAACACGCTGGGATGCATCGACAACCACTTGCCGATAACGATCTTCTGCTGGTTGCCGCCCGAAAGGTTGCCGACCATCTGTTTCCACCCGGGCGTCCGAATATCGAGCCGGTCGCGGTACTGATCGAAAATTGCAACCTCGGCGCCGTTGGAGACGAACGGCCCGGATGTCAGGTCGGCGACCTGCGGCAGGGTCATGTTGTCGCGGCAGTTCATGCCGAGCACCAGCCCCTGCCCCTTGCGGTCCTCGGGCACCAGCGAGATGCCGCGCGAAATGGCATCGGCGGGCGAATTGATGCGCGTCGGCTTGCCATCAAGAAGGATCGTACCCGCCGTCGGCTCACGCAGACCAAAGAGGGTTTCGGCAATCTCGGTTCGTCCGGCACCGACAAGGCCGTAAAAGCCCACAACCTCGCCCCGGCGCACCTCAAAGCTGACATCGCTGAACAGATCACCGCAGGACAGGCCTTGCACCTCAAGCGCGACCTCGCCGATTTCATGCGTACTGGCGTTGCGGCTGAGATCAAGACTGCGGCCGATCATGAGTTGGGTCACTTCGTCTTCGTTCGTCTCCGCGGTGACGAGGGTTCCGCGATACTGACCGTCGCGCAGCACGCTGATGCGGTCCGTCATTTTGAAGATCTCTTCCATCCGGTGCGAGATATAGATGATGCCGACGCCGCTTTCGCGCAGGTCCGCGATGACATCGAACAGCACTACCTTTTCCGCGTCCGTCAGCGAGGCGGTTGGTTCGTCGAAGATAACTGCCTTGGCATCGACCGTCAGCGCGCGGGCGATCTCGACCATCTGCTGGTTGGCAATCGAAAGATCGCCCACGAGTGTGCGAGCATCGAACGGGACCTTCAGTTGCGACAGGATGGCGTCTGTCCGGTCGTAGAGCAATTTCCAGTCGACCCGGCCGAAGCTTTTGCGCGGCAGCGCACCGAGATAGATGTTCTCGGCCACCGAAAGTTCGCCGGCAAGGCTCAACTCCTGATGGATGAACATGATGCCGTTGGCCTTGGCCTCCAGCGGTGATGTCATCGCCACAGGCTTTTCGTTGACCACGATGGTGCCTTCGTCTGGGCGGTAGATCCCGCCCAGAACCTTCATCAGCGTCGATTTGCCGGCACCGTTTTCGCCCATCAGGGCGTGGACTTCGCCCGGCATCACCGAGAAGGAGACACCGTCGAGGGCGCGGACACCGGGGAAGGTCTTGACGATGCCTTCCAGCCGCAGGGCGGGGGTTTGGTCGGTCATATTCTCAGCGCCTCCTTGCCCTTGATGTTGAGTTGCTTGTCCAGGAACAGAACCGCGATCAGGATCAGGCCGATGGCCAAGTTGACCGTCTCGGTCCCGGCCCCCAGGAACACCAGGCCCTTTCGCATCAGCTGGATCGCCAGAACGCCGCCGAACGTCGATATGATCGAACCCGCCCCGCCGGTCAGCTTGGTGCCGCCCAGCACGACCGCGGTGATCGTCCAAAGTTCGTAAAGCTCGCCGTCATTGGGATTGACCGAGCCCGACTCGGAATAGAAGACAACGGCAGAAAGTGCCGCGAGAAAGCCGATGATCATGAAGTTGATCATCATGTGCGGGCCGACGCGAATACCGGCATTGACCGCCGCCTCGCGGTTATCCCCGATGGCATAGGCGTTTCGCCCATGCACGGTGTGTCGCATCACGATCCACATCACGAGGGTGACCAGCAGCAAGAACCACGTGGCCGTGTCGATGCCAAGGAAATGCGCCTCGGCAAAATCGACCAGCGTCCAGTTCAGATGCGAGGTCGGCTGTTCACCGTGATACATGAACACCAGGCCGCGGTATCCCAGCATCGAGCCCAATGTCACGATGAAGGCATCCACCCCTGTCTTCCAGACAATCAGGCCGTTGAGCGCCCCCACAACCACGCCCGTCAACAGCGCCAGCGCCCATGAGATCGGGATCACCCAGTCACCGATGCCGGCGAAGATCGGCCATGTCAGGCTGTCCAACAGCACGATCGCGGCAAGCGCGAAGGTTGCACCGACCGACAGGTCGATATTGCCGTTGATCATGATCACCGTCATGCCCATGGCGATGATGCCGATCGGCGCGGACTGCTTGAACAGCAGCAGCATGTTGTTGAGGTCCATGAAGGCCTTGTCCGACAAGGACAGAAAGCTGCCCGCGACGGAGAAGAAGATCAGCTCGACAACGATGAACCCCCAGATCGCGCTGCTCTTGAGGATGACCGTCTTGTTTCCGTTTTTCATGTCGCTTCCTCCGGATCAGGCGATGGGTGACCAGAGCTTGCCGCGTTTGGCCGCGATATCGAGCCAGACCGCAAGAATGATGATGACCCAGGTGACGACGTACTGGACGTAGAACTGCAATCCGACCAGCAAAAGTCCATTCTGGATGAAGCCGAGGATCAGCACCCCGATCACCGTCTTGAAGATGGTCCCCGACCCGCCCATCAGCGAGGCGCCCCCAAGGATGACCGCGGCCAGAACCTCCAGTTCCATCCCCTGCCCGACGGTGTTCTGGCTACCCATCGAGCGGCTGGCCTGGATCAGTCCGGCGCAGGCCACGCAGAAAGAGGACATCAGGTAGCAGGCAAAGATGATCCTTGCGCGCCGGATCCCGGAAAAGGTGGCGGCGGTCCCGTTGCCGCCAACGGCATAAACCTTGCGCCCGAAGGGTGTGCGCGACAGCAGCACGCCAAGGGCCACGGCCAGAAGCGCGAAAAGCAGGATCGGCACGGGCACGCCCAGCAGGTCACCCTGCCCGAAGACGGAGAACCACGTATGCTCCTTGTCGGCGATATCCATGTTCTTGCCGCCGGAATAGGTCAGCGTCAGCCCGTGAATGGCCGACAGCATGCCCAAGGTCACGATCAGCGAATTGAGCTTTAGATAGCCGACGAGAAAGCCGATCAGCGCCCCTAGTGCCATCGTCATCGCAAACATGACGGGGATTGCCAGCGTCGGCCCGAGCTTGTCGTGCAGGTCGAGCACAACGATCGTCGAGAATGACATCATCGAGCCGACCGAAAGGTCCAGATTGCCGCTGATGACCACGAAGGTCACGCCAAGGGCCATCACGCCGAGGATAGCCTACGACCGCACCACGCCCATGACGTTTTCAGGGTCAAGGAAACGGTTGTTGGCCAGTGTGAACCCGACCATGAAAAGCGCGAAGGCCACCAGGATGCCCTGCCGCGCGAGAAACCCGCCGATCTCCTGTCTGGTCAATGTTGCCATTTCTCCCCCCGATCGGCCGGTCCCGGCCATCGTCGTTACAGCTTCCGTTCCGTGCCGGACGTCAGACCAATGTCATGCCGCCGTCTATCATGACGATCTGTCCGGTCATGTAATCGCTATCGGCGGAGGCCAGGAACGTCGTCGTCCCGGTGATGTCCGCGGTACCGGCAACGCGCCCTTTCAGGATATCAGACGAAAACTCCTCCATCGCCTGTCCCGGACGCTCTGCCGCGCCTATTTCCATCAGGTCCAGATCAACCTGTTCCCACATTTCCGTTGCCACCACGCCGGGCGCAAAGCCTGTCACGGTGATGCCATGCTGGGCAAGGTCACGCGCGCCCGATTGTGTCAGCGCCACAACGCCGAACTTCGACGCGCAATAGGGTGCGACGTTGCCAAAGCCCTGCCGGCTGGCGATCGACGCGGTATTGACGATCTTGCCGCCACTGCCCTGCGCGATCATCTGCTTTGCCGCCTCCTGCATGCCGATCAGGCATCCCAGCCCGTTCACGCTCATGATGAAGTTCCAATTTTCCTCTGTCACGTCGAGGAAGTTCATCGGCTTGTTCACACCGGCATTGTTGAACTGCACGTCCAGCTTGCCGAAAACCTCGACCGCATGAACGATCATGGCCCGCATCTGGTCGCGTTTGGTCACGTCGACCCCGGCCCATGTCACTTTGCCACCCTTGGCTGCCGCGCGCGCTGCGTTGGCCTCGGCCACCTCGCGCACTTTCCCGGCATCGATATCGGCGAAACATACATCGGCACCTTCGTCGAGGAGCGCCTCGCCGATAGCCCGACCGATCCCCCGTGCTGCTCCTGTCACAATGCAGGAGCGCCCCGTCACGCGGCCCATACCATCCTCCACTTGCGATGGTCGTGAATTTTCAGCTTGAGGATGCCGGGCGCACATGTCGCGCGCCCGGCACCAGTCCCTTGAAGGGAGATCAGAACACCGGCTTGGAGAACTGGTCCATGTTGTCCTGGGTGATCTTCGGCGTCTCGAAGTAGTTCAGGAACGGCACGTCCTTGCCGTCGAGAACATCCAGCGCGGTTTGCAACGCGGCCTGCGCGTCATCCACCGGCGACTGGTAGACCGAACCCCAGTATTCGCCGCGCTGCATTGCTTCGTAGCCCACGGCAAAGTTGGTGGCGCCCACGAAGATGATGCCATCACGACCCGCGGCCTTGGCGGCGTTCAGCGCACCCACGCCCATGTTGTCGTCGCCGGCATAGACACCGTCGATATGGTCATATTTGACGAGGAACGCTTCCATCACCTTCTGCGACTTCTCACGGTTCCAGTCGCCCGGCTGGGTTTCCAGCAGCGTGACGTTCGGGCAGACCTCGGGCAGACGATCTTCAAAGCCCTTGGCGCGTTCGATGGCAGTGGTGTAGCCCGGCTGGCCGGAAATCTGCACGATCTGCGCAGTGTCGGCGATGCCCATCGCCTTGAACTTGTCGCACATGATCTCAGCAGCTTCCTTGCCCTGGGTGATGTTGTCGGGCCCGGAGAATGCGCTAATAAAGTCAAAGCCTTCCTTGGCGATGTTCGAGTTGGTGACGATCACCGGGATGCCGGCATTGTGCGCCTTGCGCACCGCCGGGATCACCGCCTCGCCGTTGGTCGGCCAGATGATGATCGCGTTCACGCCTTGCTGGATCAGGTCTTCGACCTGGGCAATCTGGCGCGCCACGTCGCCGCCAGCGTCAAGCACGACAGCATCGACATTGTCGTTGGCATCGGCGGCGGCGATGAACGCCTTCTCATAGGTCGTCTGGTAGCTGTCAACGCCCACGTTGTTCTGGGTGATACCGATCACGTAAGGATCGGCCGCCGCGATGGTCGCGAATGCGGCGCCGGCGAGCGTCGTCGTGACCGTCAGCGCAACCTTTGTCGTTCTTGTCATTTCGGGTTCCTCCCACAAATTCCGTTCATTGATTGCGCGGTGTCCTCCCTAGGAATCACCCACGGCAACCTGACCCCGAGTCATCCTTAAATCCCTGCCCGGCACCTGATCGAAGATGTCCATATTGAATATTTGATTATTCATATCGGATTTCTTCGGGATACTTAACGGATACCGGATTGAACACACAGGGGAGCAGAGATGCGCGAGTCGAGACCAGCCAGAATTATTTTACCGGAAACCGGACCCGTGGACCAAGCGGCAGGAGAACTCATCCATAATGGACACCCCGACGCCATCGTCGGAGGTGTTGGTGCCGTTATCAAAGGGACGGCCGAACTGCAGGATGTGGTTCAATTCATGCAGGAACTTCTGAGCGAGATCGAGACCACTCTGGAGCCCAGCCTGCCCAACCCCTACCTGAACATGAGCCTTCACCTGATCCAGAGCCATCTGGACGGCCGACTGGTCACACCAACCTCGATGATCGCGGCCTCTGGCGTGCCCTATGCGACCGCGACGCGCAAACTGGCCGAGATGCGTGAGGCGGGCCTGATCCATCAGCGCCCCCGCTCGAAGACCGGCAAGAGCTTTTCCCTGCATCCAACACGGCAGATGCTGGCCAACTGGAGCCTGATCGCCGACCGCATCCGTCGCATCGCCCAGTCCAGCCTGCGCGACCATGGCGTCGCCGACCGCGGCACGGAATACTACTTCGGCGACTCTTACATGCCCGGCCAGGCGCAGATCGAACCGCCGCGAGTGCTGTCTGCACCACTGAAGCTGGCCGGCGGCGTGCGTATTCTTGTCCATGGCGATCCGACGTTCATGGTCATGGACAACCTCAAGCGCCAGTTCGAACAGATCGTTGGGACCAAGATCAGCCAACGCGCCTTTTCTATCGACCGGCTGCGCGAAGAGGCGCTGCGCAATGCCGCCCGCCCAACCAGCCGCTATGACCTGATCGCGGTTGACCTGCCTTGGGTCGGCGAATTTGCTGAAAAGGGCGTCCTGCAACCGCTTGATGCCGTTATGGATATCGCGCGGCTTGATCCGGGCGATTTCCATACGGCCGGTTGGCGTGCCGCGCATTGGGACGGACGCCCCTATGGCGTGCCCAGCCAAACCACGCCCGAGTTGTTCTTTTACCGCCGCGACCTTTTTGCGGAGGCCGGGATCGAACCGCCGCGAACCACCGCTGCGGTCCTTGAGGCAGCTCGCCATTTCCATGATCCGCTTCGCGGCCGCTACGGCATTGCATGGAACGCGGCGCGCGGCACCGCTCTTGGCCATACGGTGATGATGACGTTTGCGGATTTCGGGCAACCCATCGTCGACCTGCCCGAAGTTGCAGGCGGATATGATGCCGATCATTTGGCCGAGGGCGGGGCGATGCCAACCATCGACACGCCACGCGGTCTGGAAGCGGCCGAATACCTGATGGCGCTGCTGGAGTATTCGCCCTCCGACATCCTGTCGATGTCGTGGTACGAACGTGTCCGGCCCTATGCGGCCGGCCGGGTGCCGATGGCCTACGGCTACACCCTGCTTGCCCCCTATTTCGAGCTGGACGGTTCGTCTCCGGCGCAAGCGACGACCGGTTATCTTCCGCATCCGCACGGGCCGTCTGGCGTGCCCCTCGCCCCTGTGGGCGGCTACGTGCTGGGCATTCCGGGCAACCTGCCCGACGAGCGCGTCGAGGCCGCCGTCGAGGCGCTGATCACCTTTACCTCGCCGCAGGCGCAAAAGCTTTATGTCCAGAATGGCAGCCGCACCGCGCCGCGCTATTCGGTCGGCGCCGATCCCGAGGTGCGCCGACTGTCGACCATCTTCGAGGCGGTCGACCAGATGTCGTGGCGCGATGAACTGCAGTTCTGGCCGCGGCCGCCTGTCCCGCGGATCTGCGATATCATCACGATCTGCGGCGAAGAATTTCACGACATGCTGCGCGGCGTCGTTACGCCGCGTGAAGCCCTCGCGCGGGCCCAGTCCCGTGCCGAGGACGCCATCAGATCAACGGGTTAGCTAGGGAGGAAACCATGGACCCCAATCGCCTCAAGGGAAAGAACATCCTGATCACCGGTGCCGCGCGCGGCATGGGGGCGGCAAATGCCGAGGCCTTCGCCGAACAGGGAGCCAATGTCTGCCTCGGCGACCTCGACCACGCCGAAGCGCAGGTTGTCGCGGACCGCATCAACGCACGCGGCAACGGCAAGGCGATTGCCGTGCATATGGACGTGACCAAGCGCGAGGACAACGCGGCCGCCGTCGCCGCCACTGTCAAAGCCTTCGGCAACATCAACGTGGCCGTTTTCAACGCCGGCCTGAACAAGCCCCGGTTCTTCATGGATATCGATGAAGCCAACTGGGACATGATCATGAACGTCAACACCAAGGCGATGTGGCTGGGCATGCAAGAGGCCGCCCGCCAGATGATCGCGCAAGGACCGATGAAGGATCACCCCTACAAGATCATCAACGTCGGTTCGATCGCGTCGCGCAAGCCGCTGGTTGATGTCACCGTTTACTGCACCTCGAAATACGGCTGCCTCGCCCTGACCGAATGTGGGGCGCTGGGGCTTGCCGAACATAACATCACCGTCAACGGCTACGCGCCCGGCGTGGTTGTGACACCCCTGTGGGAACAGCTCGACAAAGACCTCGTCGAGATCGGCTTCAAGGAGCGCGAAGGTCAGGCCTATGACGACATCGTCGCCAACAATCTGGTGATCAAGCGCGTTTCTTATCCCGATGACATCGTCGGTACGGCCTCGTTCCTGGCCAGCGATGACAGCGACTACATGACCGGCCAGATGATCTCGATCGACGGCGGCTGGGTTACAAAGTAGCGCCCAAGCTTCTGAATTTAAATGTAAACGGGTGCATTCTGGCACCCGGAGGAGAATACCATGACACGCGCCCTGCTGCCAAACCTGCTAACGCCCCAGGACCTTGAACCAAACTGGGAATGGCGGGATCGTCTGCCTGCCTGGGGCCATACTTCGGTCGATTTCGAACGCCGGATCGACCATGATCGCTTGCGTCGCTACCGCCTTGCGCGGACCCGCCAGGCGTTGCAGGCCTCCAATGCCGGCACCTTGCTGCTCTTTGACGTCAACAACATCCGTTACGTCTCTGCCACCAAGATTGGCGAGTGGGAGCGTGACAAGATGTGCCGGTTCTGCCTGCTGACCGGTGACGATAGCCCCTATGTGTGGGATTTCGGCTCTGCCGCGGTCCACCACCAGCGCTATTCCGACTGGCTGGAGCCCAGCCATTGCCTTGCCGGCGTGGTGGGCATGCGCGGCACCATCCCGCCCGAATTCGGCCTGATGAAGAAATACGCCAAGCAGATTGCCCAGCTGATCAAGGACGCTGGCATGGCGGATATGCCCGTCGGTGTGGACTATGCCGAAACGGCCATGTTCCACGCGCTGCGCGAAGAGGGTCTGACGGTCGTGGACGGCCAGCAGATCATGCTGGCGGCCCGCGAGATCAAGAACTGGGACGAGATTCAGCTGCTGACGCAGGCGGCCAGCATGGTCGATGGCGTCTATCACATGATCTACGAAGAGCTGAAGCCGGGGGTGCGCGAGAACGATATCGTCGCCCTGTCCAACAAGATGCTCTACGAAATGGGCTCGGACGACGTGGAGGCGATCAACGCCATCTCGGGTGAGCGGTGCAGCCCGCATCCGCACAATTTCACCGACCGGCTGTTCCGCCCCGGTGATCAGGCCTTTTTCGATATCCTGCAATCCTACCAGGGCTATCGGACCTGCTACTATCGAACCTTCAATATCGGTCGTTCCACGCCCGCGCAGAATGACGCCTACGTCAAGGCGCGCGAATGGATCGACGCCTCGATCGCCTTGATCAAGCCCGGTGTGACGACCGATACGGTCGCCAAGGTCTGGCCCAAGGCCGAAGAGTTCGGCTTTCCCAGCGAGGACGCGGCGTTCGGCCTGCAATTCGGCCACGGGCTTGGCCTTGCCCTGCACGAGCGTCCGATCATCAGCCGCGCGGTCAGCCTCGATCACCCGATGGAGATCAAGACCGGCATGGTCTTTGCGCTGGAAACCTACTGCCCGGCCGCCGACGGTTATTCCGCCGCGCGGATCGAGGAAGAGGTCGTCGTGACCGAGAAAGGCTGCGAGGTCATCTCGCTCTTTCCCGCCGAAGACCTGCCGATCGCCAACCGCTACTGAACGGCGGGCGCCAATGCGGGGGGCGGCACACGCCCCCCGCCATCGCCTGCCAGTGCTTTTCCGCAGATCACGGGCCGTTGGCCCGAAAGGAACCGCCTCATGGCTGACAGCAAAACCAATACCGAAGCCTACCTGCGCATGTACCGGCAGATGGTGCGTATCCGTACCTTCGAGGACAATGCCAACCAGCTTTACCTCTCGGCAAAGATGCCGGGACTGACCCACATGTATTCCGGCGAAGAGGCCGTGGCGGTGGGCATCTGCGAGGCGTTGACCGACAACGACCGCATCACATCAACCCATCGCGGCCACGGCCATTGCGTGGCCAAGGGCGCTGAATTCCAGCAAATGTTCTGCGAATTACTGGGCAAGGAAGAGGGCTATTGCCGCGGCAAGGGCGGCAGCATGCATATCGCCGATCAAAGCCACGGCAACCTGGGCGCGAACGCGATTGTGGGCGGTTCCATGGGCATTGCCACGGGTGCTGCCCTGCGCGCTAAGATGCAAGGCGCCGACGATGTCACGGTGTGCTTCTTCGGCGACGGCGCGACCGCGCAGGGCCTGCTTTACGAAGTGATGAACATGGCCGCGCTCTGGAAGCTGCCGGTGATCTACGCCTGCGAAAACAACGGCTATTCCGAATACACCAAGACCGACGAGATCGCCGCGGGCAAGATCACTGCGCGCGCCGAGGCCTTCGGGATCGAGGCGTTCGAGGTTGATGGCCAGGACGTGCTGGCCGTCAACGACCTTGCGACCAAGCTGGTCGCCCGCGCGCGCAAGGGCGAAGGCCCGTTCTTCGTCGAGCTCAAGACCTACCGCTACCATGGCCACCATGTTGGCGACATCAACCGCGAATATTACCGGTCGAAAGAAGAAGAGCAGGACTGGAAAGCCAACCGCGACCCGATCATCCGCTTCCGCTCATGGCTGGTCGAGCAGGGCGTGGCCAGCGAGGACGAGATCGAGGCGATGAACGCCGAGGTCAAGGCAGATGCCGCTGCTGCCGTCGACTATGCCATCGCCGCGAAATACCCCGAGGCGCACGAGGTCGACATGCACGTCTTCACCGACATTGAACACGTTTTGGCCTGAGGAGAGACGCGATGCGAGAGATCACCCTGTCAAAGGCCGTTAACGAGGCGCTGGCCGAAGAGATGCGCCGCGACGAAACCGTCTTCATCATTGGCGAGGACGTGGCCGAGGCCGGCACACCTTTCAAGGTGCTGTCGGGCCTCGTCGAAGAATTCGGCACCCAACGCGTCATCGACACGCCTATTGCCGAGCCCGGGTTCATGGGCCTTGCGGTGGGTGCGGCCATGACCGGCGCGCGGCCCGTCGTCGACCTGATGTTCGGCGACTTCCTTTTTCTAATCATGGATCAGCTTTGCAATCAGGCGGCCAAGATCCATTACATGTCGGGCGGCAAGCTGAACGTGCCGCTGGTGGTGCGCACCAATCTTGGTGCAACCCGGCGCTCGGCCGCACAGCACAGCCAATCGTTGCACGCGCTGGTGGCGCATATTCCGGGGCTGAAGGTGGCCCTGCCCTCTTCGGCCTACGAGGCGAAGGGCCTGCTGAAAACGGCGATCCGGGACAACAACCCGGTCGTGATTTTCGAAGACAAGCTGATGTACAACGACAAGGCGCCGGTGCCGGAGGAGGAATACCTGATCCCCTTCGGCGAGGCCGCGGTGCTGCGCGACGGAACCGACATCACGCTGATCGGTACCTCGTCCATGGTGCAGGTCTGCCAGAAGGCGGCCGAGATTCTTGCGGCCGAAGGGATCAGCGCCGAAGTGATCGACCCGCGCACGATCGTTCCGCTGGACGAGGCTGCATTGCTGAAATCCGCCCGGAAGACCAGCCGGGTGATCGTCGTCGACGAGGGCCATCAGAGCTTTGGCATTACCGGTGAGATCGCAGGACGGATCAACGAAAAGGCGTTCTACCACCTTGATGCCCCGGTGTTGCGGATGGGGGCGATGGATGTGCCCGTCCCGTTCAGCCCGGCGCTGGAAGACATCACCGTTCCCACGCCCGAAGCGGTTGCCGCCAATGCGCGCAAACTGATGTCGGGGGAGATGATCGATGCCGCATGAGGTGATCATGCCCGCACTGGGGATGGCGCAGGACAGCGGCCATCTTGTCGCCTGGCACAAAAGCCCGGGCGACGAGGTGCGCGCGGGCGACATCCTGTTCGAGGTTGAAACCGACAAGGCCACCATGGAAGTCGAGGCACAGGCCGATGGCGTCTTGTCGCATGTCCGGCGCAAGGCCGGCGAGGATGTCCCGGTTGGCGAAGTCATCGCCCAGATCGGGGCCGCAGACGACGCGCCGGTAACCGCCAGTGGCGACGCGTCCCCGCCCGACACAGCGCCCGACGCTGACGATACCGCGCCCGCCATCCCCGAGGGCCATGGCGTGATCATGCCGGCCCTTGGCATGGCGCAAGACAGCGGGGTCATCGTGGCATGGCACAAGGCACCGGGCGACGCGGTAGCCGCAGCCGATATCCTCTTCGAGGTTGAAACCGACAAGGCCACCATGGAGGTCGAGGCCGGGGCTGACGGTTTTGTCGCAGCCCTTCTTGCCGAAGCCGGCGAAGATGCCCCCGTCGGGGAAACCATCGCCGTGATTTCGACATCCAAGCCCGATGCCCCGGTTCAGCGGAGCCGTGCCAAGTCCGCGCCGAAGGCCGCTGCAAGCGCACCTGCCAAAGCACCCGCACCCGCGCCGAAGGCCAAGGCCGCTGCCGCGGCCCCTGCCCCCATCAAGGCACCGCCACCGGCCGCCACCGGCGGGCGCATTCTGGCGTCGCCAAAGGCGCGGCGCTTGGCGCGGGAAAAGGGGCTGGACCTGGCGCGCCTCGCCGCCGCCGGCCATGCGCAACCCTTTCATGCGGCCGACGTGGCTGTTCTCGAGGCCATGCCCGCCGCTGCGGCAGAGACGGCTCCGCAGATTGCAGCGCAGGCAGCGCGCCGACTGACGGCGGAACTGCCCGCAGAGGGGTTCACGAGTTTCGCCGCATGGGCCGCCGAAACGGCCGATTTGCGCGACGAGGCCGCGCTATTAGCTGGCTTCGCTGGTGCGGGCTTGCAGCGCGATTGCGTCGTCGCGATTGAAACACCGGGCCGGTCGCGTGCCTACAAGGTCTCGCCCGGCCCGCTGGCTGCCATTGTGCCGGCCGATGAGGGATCGCCGCCCGACCTGATGGTCCGTGACCTGCGCCAGGCAAGGATCAGCCACGTCGCGCTGGGTGCCGAAGCGGCGCCGGTCCTGACACTGGCGCGCGCGGGCCATGGCCTTTCGATCACGCTGGAATGCTCCGCCGCGCAGCTCGGCGCCGCCGAGGCCCTCGCCCTGTTATCCGAATTTGCCGGCCGGATGGAGCAACCGCTCCGCCACCTGCTCTGAGCTACGGAGACGATCATGGAATTCACCGATCTCTACATTAATGGGCAATGGGTGCCCGGCGCCGCTGCCGAGCGGTTTGATGTCATCAACCCCGCGACCGAAAAGGTTCTGGCCTCTGTCGCCTCCGCCGGCATCACCGATGCCGACGCGGCACTTGATGCCGCCGAAGCGGCCATGGCCGAATGGGCCGCGCGTACCCCGCGCCAACGCTCCGAAGTGCTGCGCAAGGCGTGGGAGTTGATGACGGCGCGGCTTGATCATTTCGCGCATCTTATCACGCTGGAAAACGGCAAGGCCCGGACCGATGCGATGGGCGAGGCCACCTATGCCGCCGAGTTCTTCCGCTGGTTCGCGGAGGAAGCGGTGCGCGCGGATGGCCTGATCACCCATGCGCCGGCCTCCGGCGCGCGCATCATCGTCCAGCATAAACCCGCCGGGCTGGCCGTGCTGGTGACGCCGTGGAATTACCCCGCTGCGATGGGCACCCGCAAGATTGCACCAGCATTGGCAGCCGGATGCGCCGTCATCATCAAACCAGCATCTGAAACACCTCTGACGATGCTTGCGCTGATGCCGTTGCTGGAAGAGGCGGGCGTGCCGCCCGGCCTTGTCAACGTGCTGCCCTCGCGGCGCACCGGCGCGCTGGTGGATCACATGCTGCACGACCCGCGCGTGCGCGTTGTCTCCTTCACCGGCTCCACCGGTGTTGGGCGCAAGCTGTTGCACGCGGCCGCCGATCAGGTGCTGAAGCCGGCGATGGAACTGGGTGGAAACGCACCTCTGCTGGTCTTCGAGGATGCCGATATCGATGCCGCCGTACAGGGTGCGATGCTGGCCAAGATGCGCAATCTTGGCGAGGCCTGCACCGCTGCCAACCGCCTCTATGTGCACGAAAGCGTGGCAGAGGCCTTTACCGCCAAGCTGACTGCCGCGATGTCCGCGCTGAAGGTTGGTGACGGCACCGATCCATCGGTCGACGTGGGCCCCCTGGTCAACGCCGACACGCGCGACAAGGTCGCTGCCTTCGTCGCCGATGCGGTCTCCAAGGGTGCCAAGATCGAATGCGGCGGACAGGCGCCTGACGGGATCGGCTTTTTCTACCCGCCCACAGTCCTTTCGAACGTTCCGGAAACGGCTGACTGCGTGCATGACGAAATCTTCGGCCCCGTCGCCGCGATCCAGACCTTTACCGATCAGGACGACGTGATCCGGCGCGCCAATGCCACCGAATACGGGCTTGTGGCTTACGTATTCTCCGAGGACATGAAGCGCGCATTGCAGGTGTGCGAGCGGTTGGACTACGGCATGGTCGGGCTGAACCGCGGGCTGGTTAGCGACCCCGCCGCGCCCTTCGGCGGGACCAAGCAATCCGGCCTTGGCCGCGAAGGCGGGCATGAAGGGATGCTCGAATTCATGGAAACCCAATATATCTCGGCAAGTTGGTAGGGCGCTGACATGACAGACGTGATCGCACCACCCTCGGTCCGGGCACTGGCCCGCGAAAAGGGCATCGACCTTGAAAAACTGGCGGCCGATCTGGGCCGCACCTCCATCGCGCGCGAGGATCTGGACGGCGGCCGGCCCGCAGCCACCGCGTCAGGTCCCGCCGACACATCCTATTGGGATGTCGATCACGACCTTTACGGCCCGGTAAGCGAAGAACCGATGAGCCGCTTTGCACGCGTCGCGGCTGCAAACCTTGCCGCCGCGAACGCGCTCGTGCCGCAAGTGACCCACCACGACCGCGCCGATATGAGCGCAATCGAGGCCCTGCGCCGCGAACTGCGCCCCGAGGCCGACGCGCGGGGCATTCGGTTGACAGCACTGGCGTTCCACGTCAAGGCGCTGGCCCGTGCGCTGCGGGCCTTTCCACGGTTCAACGCCTCGCTGTCGGCCGATGGTGCGACGCTGATCATGAAGGATTACGTCCATATCGGCATCGCCGTGGACACGCCGCACGGCCTGATGGTGCCGGTGCTGCGCGACGCCGATCGCAAGGGCCTGTGGGCCATCGCGGCCGAGATCGCCGATCTGGCCAAACGTGCTCAGGCGCGCAAGGTCAAGCCTGACGAGATGGGCGGTGCCTCGATGTCAATCTCGAACCTCGGCGGGATCGGCGGCATTGGTTTTACCCCCATCGTCAACCCGCCAGAGCTGGCGATCCTCGGCATTACCCGCACCGAGACAGTCACTGTCTGGGACGGGGACACACCGCGCCCGGTGCAAATGGTGCCGCTTGACCTCAGCTATGACCACCGTGTGATCAACGGTGCCGACGCCGCGCGGTTCATGGCCCATCTCGTCGCCCTGCTAAGCGATCCGCGCCGCATGATGCTCTGACCCGCGGCGGGCGATGTCCGCTTCTTACAATCCGGCAGCCGCGCGGGCGTGTTAGCCCCCGAAGCGCAGGCGATACAGTCGCCACCGCCGCCGGAGATGCCCATGCGTGGATCATCTTTTTCTGCCGCTGTCCTTGCACTTGTTGCGGGCACCGTGGTGCTGGCCCTACCCGGCCGCGCCGGCGCCGCCGATGACAACCCGGTCTGCGGCCATTCTACACCGGAAAGCTGGGCCAAGATCGCCCCGCAATTCGATGGCGCATGGACGATGGAGCATCTGGCCGGGGTCGCGATGTTCGGCCCCTCGCCGATGGCCTTTCCCGCCAACCAGAGCCAGCAGATCAACTTCAACTACAAGGACGGCGTGCTTGAGGCCACCAGCCCGGGCTGGCCGCAGGCGCTGGACCTGCGGATCGTGGATGAGCCGAAATGGGTACCGAAACTTCCGGCCCCGACACTGGGTCACGACTTTGTTTCAGCTGAAGAGTTCGCTGGTTCCGTCGATTGCCCGCAAACAGAGCTGCCGCGCCTGATTGGCGAGGCCACCGTGCCTGTCCAGGGCATGCCGCTTCACTTCACCTATCGCTTCATGATCGGGCTGCCTTCGGTGATCTACGGCTTCATGCATGCGGAAGCAGTCTTCAACGGCGTCCCGATCACAGTGGACCGCTATGTGCGGATCACCCGCTGAGTATCGCCCCTGACCTGCCATCCACATGACCAGTCACCAATCTTCGAAAGTGAACTTTTCCATGAAACATGCCCTCGCCCTGACCGCCCTTGTCCCCCTCCTGTCCGCCGGGATCGCGCAGGCAGGTGGGCATGCCGAGGTAGCGGCGCCGGACGGCTCGGCCCGGACGGTGGCGATCGACTGGAATGATGCCGGCGATGTGCGCGTTCTCAGCCCCGGCGCGCCCGGCTACATTCTGGAAAAGGATGGTACGGTCTACAGCGTCTCGAAACAGGGCGAAGACTGGCTGGTGGTCGACATGGTCAAGCTGAATGCCGCCCGAAAGGCCGCGGGTGCCTCGACCATGCAACCCCTTTACAAAACCATCACGGCGATATCGCCCCTCGGCCAAAGCGAGACCGTCGCCGGTATCACCGGCCATCGTTACCGGGTGACGTGGGAAGAGAACGGCAAGTCCACGACCGAAACCTGGGTGCTGACGGACAATCCCGCTGTGGTGAAGATGAGCCACCTGTTTTCTGAAGCCATGTCAGCAGCCTACGACTACGACGGCAAGGCCGCCGAGAACCAGGCCGCCTTCTTTGACGCGCTTCCGGCGGATGAACAGGGGCTGCTGCGTTCGGGCGCAACCGGTCAGTTAACGGCCTTTTCCTCGCAGTCGCCCGACCCGCAGGTTTTCGACCTGCCGGCGCCGCCCGCCGACATCGACAAGTTGATGGGCGGCAACTGAGCGCTAACGCACCTCGCGCGCGCGACCAAGAAAGACGGCGAGGACATCATCGCGGCTTTCAAGAAAATCGGTGGGCGCCTTGCCGAAGAATTCGTGCATGACGCGGACGAAGTGCGACTGATCGAAATAGCCGGCCTCGTGGCAAAGTTCGGTCAGCTTTCGCGTGTCGTCGGAAAGAAGTGCGGCCAGCGCCTCGTTCATCTGAACAACCTTTGCGAAGAATTTCGGGTTGCAGCCAACCACGTCGATGAACCGGCGCGACAATTGCCGCGGGCTGATCCCGACAGCGCCGGCCACCTCCTGCACCGGCATGCGTCCGCCGCTGCCCTCGATCAGCGCAACGGCTGCCTCAAGATAGTCGATCGGGGGTGCGGCCCGAGGCGAAAGTGCAACCAGCGCGTCCTGCAACGCGCTCAGCCTTACAGACATGCTGTCGGGCACGTCTCGCACCGCCGCCTCCAGCTGATCGGCCACGGCAGGGGCAAAACGGCGCAGCGGCACGGTCTCGCCGCTGATCCGGTCGCCGGGCACATGCAGCAGCCGCGCCAGCCCCGTCGCCGTAAATTCGGTCAGGATATGCCCGATGCGCGGACCATCATGAATAACCTCGATGCTCTGTCGCTGGATCTGGCCGGCAAGTTGGAAGGCTTCGACCACGTCACGGCTGACGCCATCGACAATGGTGCGCAAGCGCTCACCCCTGTACCAGCTGAGGTAGTTGTAGCCGGTTGGCGCAGGGCGGACGCGCAACGATCCCCGGATCGTCGTGTCAGCAATCAGGAAGCGGCGAACGAAGGGACGTAGATCGGCTCTGACGGGATGAACCTCGTAGGGCAGATCGGGCATCAGGCTCCCTTCCCTCGTTCGCGGGTTGCGGAGGCGGGAGAGCAGACATCACCAAGGTCGTGCGGCCTCCCCGCATGTTGAGCAGTGACAGCTTGCCGCAAGGCAACCGCGGGCATGAATTCACGATTTCGTGAGACAGGCCCGCCCTCACTTCAGCGGAACGGCCTACCCGTCCGCTATTTACAAGCGCCCGTCATTTCCTGCGTGCTAGCCGGTTCAGACAGCAGCATTTCTGATGACCTGCCCCGGATGGGGCCGCGCGAAAGCGAGGTTTCGTTGATCCACCACCGCATCCTTGCCTGTTTGGCCATGGTCCTTGCCACCCTCTTGATGGCAGGCACTGCATCGGCCGATGCGCCCGTCGTGCGCCTGCGCCTTGATGGCGGATACGCCAACAGCGGCACGCAAGGTGGCGCGTTTGATCTGCGCGTCGCGCCGGGTGCCGCGGCGCCAAACAGCGTCCCCGGCATTCTTGGCGAGGCGCTGCATTTCGATGGGGCTGCCGGCCTGCAACTGCCGATCGACCTGCATCTGGACAGCCGCCGCAGCCTGACGATTACCGCGTGGGTGCGGATCGACCCCACAGCGCCATCGGGAGAGAAGCAGATCGTCACCTTCGGCGGCCGTGGCCCACAGGTCTCGCTGATCGGGGGACAGTTGAAGGTGCAGTTTGGACGCGGCGCGGTCTACATCCATCAGCCCGTTCCGACCGGCCAATGGGTGTTTCTCGGCGCCGTCATGGATTTCGGCGCGCCGCGTGGGGTGACGGCCGGGTCGGCCACGCTGTATCTGGGACAGCAATCGGCGGATTTCACCGGGATTGATACTTCGAACACCAAGAACGCAACGCCCTACCGCGATCCGCAGTCCAACACCAATGACAAGCAGACCTATATCTTCGTCGGCGCGACCACGCTGGCCAATTTCGCCTGGCCGCCGGTCGGCGTGGCCATCGACGACGTGCGCATTTACCCCGCTGCCCTGACGCGGGCCGAGATCGATGACCTGCGGACCACGCAAAGCCGCCAACTTGATGCTGCCAGCGATGTCGGGTCAGCCACCATCGATCAGCCGTGGCGCGCCATCGAGACAGCGCGTGGCCCTGCGCCGGCCCCCATGGGTGCCTCCCCGATGACGGGCACAGCCGTTCCTTATATCGCGCAGATCGACCAGCTGACCGACCTGAAGGGTGACGCGCTGCGACAAGGACTAGGTGCGCAGATGCTGGCCGTGGGCGATGCCCCGCTAAGCACCGCGCGGCTTTACGCGGTGCGCGTGACGGACGGCAAGGCTGGGCCGATCGCCGTTTCTGACAGTTTCACGCCGGGCGTGGTGCCCGGCGACCAATACTTGCCAGGAGATCAGTATCTGCCGGGGGATCAGTATATTCCAGGGGACCAGTTCAGTCCCCCCGGGCAAGTCAGAATGTCGATGTCCCAAGGCCTGGCCTCGCCCGACATTGCCCGGCTTTTCCATCCTGACGACCAAGCCATGCAGGTGCAGGTCGGGTCACCACGGATCCACGCGGACGCGGCCCGGCGCAGCGCCTCCATCGCGCAGGCCGCCGAATTGTCGGTGCTCAAGGCCGGCGCGCGTGACGGGCTATTCTTCGTTCTGCTGGGCGATGGACAGCAAAACGCACAAGGCCTTGCCCTGCCCCTTGCAAACTGAACCCCATCGGGAAGGAGCCCCATGCGCCACGCCACCACACCCCGCCTCGCCCTTGTCGCCGCCTTGTGCAGCGTTGCCGCCGTGGCAAATGCCGGCCCGCCCGCGCCCAGCGATGCCGAGGCGAAACTGAACATCACACCGCTGGGGACGATCACCGCGCAGCGCGATGGCGCGGATGAAATCTGGCAGCCGTGGATACACCACGGACGCTCGCAAAGCGGCTTTCACGACGACTATGACGGCACCTCCGTTGCGATCTTCGGCTGGGACATCACGACGTTGCACGAAGGGATCCGCGGCTATCACGGCATCTCGATCGGCTTCACGGTTGGGGGATTGGGCACTAACAATCCTCAGGCGCTGCACCCGACCGTCACGATGCTCGATGATCTCAACTGGACGCGCTACAACTACACATCCGAAGGCGACGGCAGCGCCACGATCACCCTGACTAAGGCCGAGATGGATGGTGACCGCTTGCACCTTGCCGGCACGATCGAGGCGACGCTGCTTTTCCGGATAACAGGCAAGGACAGTTCCGATCCTGACAAGGTATCGCACCTGACGGGCGGGCAATTCGACGTCTGGTTGCCGGAGGACTGACGCGCCTCAGGCGTTGACGATAGCCGCCACAATATAGCGCCGCAGCCAGCTCAGCTCTGGCGCAGACAGGCCCGCGCCCAGGGTATGCTCGCCAGCATCGGTGCCGATCACAAGCTCCCGTACACCAGGCCCCGGCATCAACCGGCGCACATCGGCTCTGCCAGTGCGGCGCAGCGTGACACTTTCGATCTCTGCAAGCGGCAGGTTGAAACTGTCACTTTCGACCAACGGGTTGGTGTGCGACAACTGCTGCCGCGAAATCTCGATCCGCCGGGGCGCACGGATCTGAAGCACCCGCAGGCCTATGCCCAGTGCGATGAAAAGCACGCCGGCCACGATCAGGCCAATGGCCGCCACAACAACACCGACGCCCAACAGGACCGCGCCCAAAGCAACGAGGAGCCACGTGAACAGGCCAGTCGCCGGTTTGCGCAGCGTCACACGCAGACGCTTGGCCTCGGCGTCACCTTCAGCGCCGATCACCTCCAGCATCAGGCCGGGCGGCGCCGGGCTATCCATCCAGCTTTTGTCGATCTTGCCCTCGATCGCGAGTTGCTGCAGCGACTTGTCGAGGTCTTCGGGCGCACGGGCGTCGTCCGCTCCGTCACGGCCATCAATGGCCGGCAGGTCCAACAGGCGCGAAAAGCCCTCCCAAGCGGCGCGTGGCGAGACGCTCTCGGTCTCTTGGGCCGGTGTCGGCTCCAGCTGTTTCGTCGCGCAAAAGAGCGGGACGGTGCGCGATGGATCGGGATGGGCCAGTGCCACGATGTCGTGGTCGAAATGCCGCCGGTTTATCTCGCCACTGCCCCGGTGTTCGACGAAACGCTCCCAGCGGATGCTGGTATAGTTGGCAAACGGCTCTCGCCAAACCGCGCCGCCGCTTCCATCGGCAGCAAGGCACGTGACTAGATCGGGGTCGATCCGATAGCGGCGCACCTGCGCACCACGGCGTAGCAGCACGAGCGCCGGTCCGGACAGGACGGCCAGCGCGGCCGTAGCCAGAAGGATACCAACGGCCAGCCCCGGCAGGGCAACCCCCGCCGTCTGGACCATGACCACCCCGGCCACGATCGCCAGACCTGCAGGCACCGTCAGCCGCGCGATCCCCCGACCGACCGGCGCGCGAACTTCGATCTCAAGCGGCAGGGTGTCGTGCGGTGTCAGAAGTCTCATGCGTGCGCCGATGAAGCGCCTCATCGACACGGGCCCTGCCCAAATTTCCGCCTGTCCGCCATGCCGCGCACCTTTCTACCGGGGTTCAGCCTGCATTCATCCGTCCGGTCCTAATCGGGGATCAGCGGGGCGCGCTTGTAAAAACCGGCCATCGGCGGCTCGACCGGGGTCGTGGTGTGGACAAGTGGCCTCCGGGCGACACGCCCGGCTCAACTGACGCGGGCGCAAAGCCCTTCGAACAGGCGCGCCACCGCTTCGGCCCCTGGATCAACATGGCCAATCAACTGGCCCGCGCCGATATAGGCGGCGCGCCCGGCCTTGGCGCGCGACAAAGTCGCGGTGTGATCGGCCCCCTTGCGCGCGGCCGCCGCAGCAGCCTCCAGCCCCTTGCCAAGGGCATTGAGGGCAGGCTCCAGCGCGTCGATCATCGTCCGATCGCCCAACTGCGCGCCACCGATCTGCTGCATCCGTTCGAGGCCCGCGCGCAAGGCACTGTCCATCGGCAGCCCGCTGGACGAGGCATCGCCCACCGCTGCAAAGAAAATCGCCAGCAACACCCCCGACGAGCCGCCCATCGTCTGACTTAGTTCAAGGCCGATCGCACGATAAAGCTGGGTCTGGTCAGCCAGCGGAAGCCTGTCCATCGCCACCAGCAACGCCCGCGCCGCACCGGCCAGCGTCGATCCGGTATCGCCGTCGCCCGATTTGGCATCCAGCGCGTTAAGATCCGCCTCTGCCGCGATCAGGATCTCGCAGCAGCGCGTTAGGAACGCCCGTGTCTGCGGATGGTCGGAGGGCAGCGCGCGGATCGGCGTCAGCCCATCGGGGAGGGCGACAACGTTGACCGGTGTCATGGCGTGGACACCGGGCCAGGCGGCCAGCGGCGTCGGTGACTGCAGCGCAGCGGTAAACTCCGGCGTCAACGGCAAGAGCGAAACCGAGAACCCGCGCATGTCCAGCGATGTCATCATCGCCGCTGGCCCTACGATCAGGGCAAGTTGCCGGCCCAATTCAGAGCGGGCCAATTCATAGGCCAGCACCGACATCTCCAGCGCCGAGGCACCGCCAAGATTGTTCAGTAGCGCAACATGCATGTCTGGCCCGATATCGCGGGCCAGCTTGGCCGCAACCGCTTGCATCGCCTGCGCGGCGGTCTCGTAGGCAATCTGTTCGACACCCGATTCACCATGGATGCCAAGGCCCAGTTCCGCCATGCCCTGCGGGATGCGGTTTTCCTTGGGAGAGCCTGGAACCGTGCAGGTATCAAGTGACATACCGATGCTCCGCGTCCCCTCGATCACCGCTTGTGCGGTCGCGGTCAGGGTGTCGAGGTCGGCGCCCTGCTCGGCCATCGCGCCCGCGATCTTGTGCACGAAAAGCGTGCCTGCGACGCCCCGCGCCTGCGGCAGATCGGGCAGCGCGATATCGTCGTCGACAATCACCATCGACACCTTCAGCCCGAAGGCGCGCGCCCGTTCGGCGGCAAGGCCGAAATTCAGCCGGTCGCCGGTATAGTTCTTGACGATCAGCAGGCAGCCCGCAGGCCCCGTCACGGCAAGGATGCCGGCCAGCACCGCATCGACCGACGGGCTGGCAAAGACATCGCCGCAGACAGCGGCGGTCAGCATGCCCTGCCCGACGAAACCCGCATGGGCCGGTTCGTGCCCCGATCCGCCGCCCGAGACGAGCGCCACCTTGCTGCGGTCCCAGTCCGTACGCACCACCACGCGGATATGCGGATAGCCGTCAAGCCGCGCCAGCCGGCCGCCCGAGGCCATTACCACGCCGTCGATGGCCTCGGTGACGAGGTCCTCTTTCCTGTTAATGAATTGGGTCATCAAATGGTCCTCACACGATGCGCGCGCCATTGGCGTCAAAGTAAAATGGTTTGTCGGGGCGGATTGGCAGGGCGTCACCCGGTCGTAGCGGCGTATGCGCGTCCGTCACGGTGACAAGATCATGGTCGCGAAAATTCAGGTGCAGTCGTGTCTGGTCGCCCAGATGTTCGACACGCCGCACCACGCTGTCCTGCCCTTCGCCTTGCACGATCTGCTCGGGCCGCAGGCCGATGAACCGCGCGCCATCCGGGGCCGTCCCAAAAAGGTCTGCAGGCAGGATGTTGATGCGCGGCTGGCCAAGGCGGCCCGCAGCATAGATGCTGACCGGGTTCTCGTAGACCTCGCGCGGGGGGCCGAACTGCACCAGTCGCCCTTGGTCCAGTATACCCACATGTGTGGCCATCGTCATCGCCTCGATCTGGTCATGGGTGACGTAGATCAGCGTGGCCCCTGAATTGGCCTGGATGTTCTTCAACTCGGTACGCAAGTCCGCCCGCAGCTTGGCATCAAGCGAGCTGAGCGGTTCGTCCATCAGGTAGACCGCCGGGTTGCGCACCAACGCCCGCCCGATCGAGACGCGCTGCATCTCGCCGCCCGATAGCGCGGTCGCCTTGTTATCCAGCTTGTGCGCGATCTGCAGCACGTTCGCCACCTCGGCGACCTTGCGGTCGATCTCGGCCCGCGGTGTGCGCAGCAGCGGCGATTTCAGCGGGAACGCGAGGTTCTCCCTGACGCTCAGATGGGGGTAGAGCGAGTATTGCTGGAACACCATCGCCACGTTGCGCTGCGCGGGCGTCAACCCCTTCATCGGCCGCCCGCCAATGAAAATCTCGCCCCGGTCCGGCACATCAAGGCCCGAGACAAGCCGCAGTGTTGTCGTCTTGCCGGCCCCCGTCGGGCCCAACAACACCACGAACGCGCCGTCGGGCACCGTCATGGACACGTCGTCCAGCGCCGTGGTCTCGCCGAAGCGCCGCGTGACATTGCGCAGGATCACTTCAGCCATGTTGCAGCACTCCGGCATTTGCTTCGGAGACCAGCGCATGGCCGCTCGATCCATCAAAGAGGCTCAGCTTGCGCGCATCAAAGCGCAGCCCGGTCGTGGTACCAACCGCAACCGGCACGGATGAGGGCAGCCGCGCCTTCAGCGGGCCATTCGGTGTGTCGAAGCTGACGATCTGGGTCGTGCCAAGGTATTCCGTCGCGGTCACCCGGCCACGGTAAGGTGCGGAATCGTCAGGATGAACATGTTCCGGCCGAACACCGAGGACCAGCGCACCATTGGCCTGCGCGCGCAAGGCAGGGATGGCAACGGCAGCATCGCCCAGCATCACGCTATCCTGCCCCGGCCCGACAGCGCCCTCGAAGCGCAGCGCATTCATCGGCGGCGAGC
Source organism: Limimaricola sp. (assembly GCF_016125575.1). Classification (GTDB taxonomy): domain Bacteria; phylum Pseudomonadota; class Alphaproteobacteria; order Rhodobacterales; family Rhodobacteraceae; genus WGLM01. The sequence continues at coordinate 128,183 of NZ_WGLM01000005.1, read as the reverse complement.
CGATGAAATTGGCCACGAACAGCGTGGCGGGCCAATCGTAGATGTCTTGTGGCGTGCCGAACTGTTCGACCACGCCGTGGTTCATCACGACGATCTTGTCGCCCATCTGCATTGCTTCCAGCTGATCATGAGTGACGTAGATCGTCGTCGCGCCCATCCTGTCGTGCAGCGCGCGCAGCTCTTCTGCCATGCGCTCGCGGAACTCGGCATCGAGCGCCCCCAACGGCTCGTCCATCAGGAAACAGGCCGGATCGCGCACGATCGCCCGTCCAAGCGCCACGCGCTGCCGGTCGCCGCCCGAAAGGCCACCCACGGGCCTGTCCAGCAGGTCCTCGATACCGAGGATGGCCGCAACCTCGGCCACCTTCTCGCGCACCTGCGCGCGCGGCATGCCCTGGCTGATCAATGGGTAAGAGATGTTGCGTCGCACGTTCATGTGCGGATAGAGCGCGAACATCTGGAACACGAAGGCGATGTCGCGCTGGCTGGCAGGTTTTTGGCTGACCTCCTCGCCGTCGATGAAAATCTCGCCCGAACTGGGCAACTCCAGCCCGGCAATCATCCGCAAGGTGGTGGTCTTGCCACAGCCCGAGGGCCCAAGCAGCATGAAGAACTCGCCATCCTCGATGGTGAATGTCGAAGACTGCACCGCGGTGAAGGCACCGAAGTCCTTGCGCAGGTTCCTGATAATGATCTGCGCCACGGGGCTACTCCGGAAAATGGCTGACGATGATGAACATCACCGTGCCGGCAAGGGTCACAAGAAAGGACCAGGTGAACAGGATCAGCACGAAGGGCTGCATCAGCATCACCACGCCTAGCGCGATCAGGATCGTCGCCAGCATTTCCCATGGTCCGCGACGCAGTCGGAAAAGGCCGCTGATGAACTCGCTCATTTGCGCACCGCTCCGAAGGTGATGCCGCGCAGCAGATGGCGCCGCAACAGGATGGTAAAGACCATGACCGGCAGCAGGAACAGCGTGGCGCCGGCGGCGACGGCGGGCCAGTCCTTGCCGCCGGTGCCGATAATCGTGGGGATGAAAGGCGGCGCCGTCTGCGCGATGCCCGAAGTCAGCAGCACCGCAAAGGCATATTCGTTCCATGCAAAGATCAGGCAGAAGATCGCGGTCGAGGCGATGCCGGTGGCGGCCTGCGGCAGCACGACCTTCACGAAGGCCTGAAACCGGGTGTAGCCGTCAATCAGGGCCGCCTCTTCGTATTCCACCGGGATCTCGTCGATGAACCCTTTCAGCAGCCAGACCGACAGCGACAGGTTCACCGCGGTGTAAAGCAGGATCATGCCGAGATGCGTGTCGCTCAGGCCGAGCTGGCGATACATCAGGAAAATCGGGATCGCGACGGCGATAGGCGGCATCATCCTTGTCGACAGGACAAAGAACATCAGGTCGTCCTTCAACGGCACTTTGAAGCGGGAAAACGCATAGGCCGCGATGGTGCCGAGAAAGACCGACAGGAAGGTCGAGCCAAAGCCGATGATCACGGAGTTGAGGAAGCGCGCGCCGTATCGCGACGGGCCGGTGATAACCATGTCGTATTGGCGCACGATGCGGTCATACCAGGTGGTGGGTTCGCCCAGAGCGGCCAGCGTATCGGGGGCGACCCGGCTGCGCGTCGTGAAGAGGTTGACGTATCCTTCCAGCGAGGGCTGGAAGATCACCTTCGGCGGGTACGAGATCGCGTCCGACGGCGTCTTGAACCCGGTTGCGATGATCCACAGCAGCGGCATGATCGTGACCAGCGCGTAGATGATCACCACGGTGCCCGCGATCCATTTCTGCCGCCGTGACGGCACGGTGACGGAAACTGCGCTCATCTGTCCTTCACCTTGTTGAGGGCCTTCACGTAGATCGAGGCCAGACCGAAGACGGTCACGAAGAGGATCACCGCATAAGCCGAGGCATAGCCGGTGCGCCATTTCTCGAAGGCCTCACGCTTGAGGTTGATCGAGGTCAGCTCGGTCGTGGACCCGGGCCCGCCGCCCGTCAGCTGCACGACAAGGTCGAACATCTTGAAGTTCTCGATGCCGCGAAACAGTACTGCCAGCATCAGGAAGGGCAGCACCATGGGAAGGGTGATGGTCCAGAACTGGCGCCACTTACTGGCACGGTCGCATTCGGCCGCCTCGTAAATGCTTGGCGGGATCGAGCGCAGCCCTGCCAGGCAGATCAGCATGACGAAGGGCGTCCACATCCAGGTATCGACGATCACGATCGCCCAAGGCGCCAGCCCCACGTCACCAATCATCGAAAAGCTGGACGGATCGGCACCGGTGAAGAATGCGATCACGTAATTGAAGAGCCCGATCTGCGGCTGGTAGAGGAAGGTCCAGAAATTGCCGACGACGGCGGGCGACAGCATCATCGGCAGCACGATGATCGTCGTCCACAGGTCATTACCGCGAAACTTCTTGTTGATCAGGTAGGCAAGGCCAAACCCCAGCAGAACCTGCAACACCAGCGTCCAGATCAGGAAATGCGCGGTCACCTGAAAGGTGTTCCAGATGTCGGGGTCGTGCAGGATCTTCTGGTAATTCTCCAGCCCCACCCACTTCACCGGCGCGTTGGGTCGGTTCGAGCGGTAGTTGGTCAGGCTTAGCCGGATCGTCCATATCAGCGGAAAGATATTGACCGCCAACAGCAGCGCGATTGTCGGTGCCACGAAGATCCATGCGATGGCCCGGTCCGACAGGCCGCGGATGCGGTGGGCAAGGACGGGCGGCGTTGCTGTCGCAGCGCGTTGGGACAAAGGTTCGGACATGGTGGGACCTTCCCGGGGCAAGAACGTGCAGTGTCATCATGCGCGAGGGTCAGGGGCCCCGGAAGCCCCCACGCGCCGCAGCAAGGGGACGCCCGGCCCGAGGGCCGGACGCCAGGGAGGATCAGAGCTTGCCGTCTTCCTTGAACACCTCGGTCCAGTCGGCGACCAGACCGTCAAGCGCCTCTTTCGCTGTGCCCTGCCCGGCCACCACATAGTCGTGGAAGCGTTTCTGCGAGGCTTGCAGCAGCGCTGCGTAGCTGGGCTCGGCCCAGAAATCCTTCACGATCGCCATCGAGTCGAGGAAGGCCTGTGCGTAGGGCTGGCTGGTGGCGAAATCAGGCGCATCGACAACTGACTTCAGTGCCGAGTAACCGCCAAGCTGCCACCACTTCGCTTGCACCGAAGGCTGTGCGAACCACTTGATGTAATCCAGCGCTGCCGCCTGCTTGGACGAGGCCGCGACAACCGAGATCCCCTGCCCGCCCAGCTGGGCGAACTGTTCGCCATCGGGGCCGGCGGGGTTGGGGAAGTAGCCGGTCTTGTCTCCGCCGACATTGGGATCGGTGTTGAAGCCGGGCCATGTGAAGGTGAAGTTCATCTGCATCGCCACCTGCCCGGATTTGAAGGCGTCCACACCCTCGCCCATGTAGGCGTTCGACATCCCCGGCGCGGTGCAGCAATCGTAAAGCGCCTTGTAGTATTCCAGCCCCGCGATGGCGCCGGGCGAGTTGACGAATCCCTCCATGTCATAGGGCTTGTCGGGGTTCTGGTACTTGAACCCGTAGGAATAGAGCACGTCCATCGCACCCATCGTGATGCCTTCGGAGCCGCGTTCGGTGTAGATGTAGGCGCCATATACCTTCTTGCCGTCGATCTCACGGCCCTGGAAGAATTCGGCAATGTCCTTGAGCTGCGCGAAGGTCGCGGGCGGGGCAAGGTCATAGCCGTATTTCGCCTTGAACTCGGCCTGCAGCTCGGGCCGGGCGAACCAGTCCTTGCGGTAGGTCCAGCCGACCACGTCGGCAAAAGCCGGCAGGGCGTAGTAGTTGGGCGTGTTCTTCGGCCATTCGGCATAGCCCACCACGGTGGCGGGGATGAAGTCGTCCATCTTGATGCCGTTGGCGTCGAAGAAGTCGTTAAGCTTGATGTACTGCCCGTTCTCGGCTGCACCACCAATCCACTGGCTGTCGCCGATCATCAGGTCGCACAGGTGCCCGCCCGAGTTCAGCTCGTTCAGCATCCGGTCGGCGAAACTGGTCCATGGCACGAATTCGTAATGCATCGTATTGCCGGACTGGGCTTCGTATTCTTTGCTGAGTTCGATCAACGCGTTGGCCGGATCCCAGGCGGCCCAGCACAGCGTCAGATCCTCGGCCTTGGCCCCCGTGGCGCCAGCGACGAACGCTGCCGCGGCGGCCGAAAATAGCAGTTTGGATTTCATCTCTTGTCCTCCCGGTTGAAGGGCACGGCTTCCACGCCGCGACTCGCCCTGTAATTCTATTACGTGAGGTGCGTACCTCATGGCAAGGTAATTGTGAGGTGCGTACCTCAAACGCCTTGCCTTTCCCGCCTTGTTGCCAGAAATTGTACCAAACGAGCAAAGATGAGCCCGGACAGTCCCGATGCGACCGACAACAAAAGATCTAGCGCGGGAAGCGGGTGTCAGCCTTGCCACGGTGGACCGCGTGCTTAACGAACGGCCCGGTGTCACCGCCGAAACCGTCCGGCGCGTCAACGAGGCGATCGACAAACTGGGCTTTGTGCGCAATGCCTCTGCCGCGATCCTCGCCCGGCGCAGGCCTTACCGGTTTCTCTTCGTCCTGCCGCGCACCGGAGACCAGTTCCTGGGCGAGGTCATTGCCCGCATTTCCGAGGCCAACGCTGCCTTCGCCTCGGAAATGGTCGTGGCCGAGGTCGTGCAGATCGACACGCTCGACCCGCACCTGTTGGCCAAGTACCTGACCGGCCTTGATCCGGCCGAGGTGGACGGCGTGGCGATCATGGCACCGGAATCACCCCCCGTCCGCGACGCGGTCTTGCGGCTGCCCGAGCGCGGGATCGAGGGGCTGGCATTCATCACCGGCCAACCCGGCACGCCCGCCGGCGATTTCGTGGGCATCGACAACCACGCAGCCGGGGCAACCGCCGGGCGTCTGATGGGCCGTTTCGCCGGTGGAGCAGAAGGTGGCATCCTTGTCGTCGCCGACACCATGCACGCACGCGACAGCATTGAACGCCGTCAGGGCTTCGACGAGGTCATCACGCGAGACTTTCCCCGGCTGACCGCCCTGCCCTCGCTGGAAACCTATGGCGATCATGCGCGCGCAAGGCAGATCATCGGCAACGCCATGCAAAGCCGGCAACCTGTGGTCGGCTTCTACGTCTTGGGCTCAGAGGCCCGGGTGGCTCTTGCTGCGGCCGCCGAAGTGGCCGCGCCCCGCCCGCAGATCGTGATCGTACACGAACGCACGCCCTTTACAGAGGACGGGTTGCGCAAGGGGGATATCGACGCGGTCATCGCCCAGAACCCGGGCCACCTGGTGCGCAGCGCGATCCGGACGTTGCGGGCGAAGGCGGGCCAAAGCATGTTGCTGGCCTCGCAGGAAAAGATCCGGATCGAGATCGTCCTACTGGAGAACCTCTGAGCGTTATTCTCCAGTCGCGGCCCTTGCCCGGTCACCTACGAAATGGCCGACAAGGGCCTTGAAGATGTCCGGCCGCTCGAAATGCACGTTATGGGCAGCCTCGGGCACAACGGCGAGGTCGGCACCGGGGATGTTCCGCCACAGCATTTCCGGCTGCGACCAGTTGTAAGACCGGTCATGGCTGCCCCATAGAACTAGGGTACGCGCCCTGATCCCCGCAAGCGCCGCACGCCCGTCCCAGCCTTCCCATGCTGTCAGGCTGGCCAGTGCGGCCTGAAGGCTCGCCTTGCGCCCCAACGCGAGGCATAGCGGATAATCGGCTGCCGCCTCGCCCTCACGGAACCACGTCGCGGCAATCCGCGCGGCGGTGCGTTCCATGCCGTCCGCGACAAATCGTGCGCGCGATTGCGCGATGGTTTCGAACCGGCCCGGCAACACGCCCTGCGGGCCGGTGCCGTAAAGGATCAAGGTGTTGATGCGACCGGGGGCAAGGCGCGCCATCTCCTGCACGACCATGCCTCCCATTGAATGGCCCAGCAGATCAAAGCTTTCGACGCGCAGCTCATCCAGCAGGTCCAGTACCAGACGCGCATGGCCCTCGACCGTCTCAGGCGCCTGTAACGCGGCACTGTCACCGAAACCCGCCAGATCAGGGCAGATCACGTCATGCGTGGCCGAGAAGGCCGCGCGCTGGGCCGCCCACATCGCGCTGCCGCCTAGAAAGCCATGGACCAGGACAAGCGGCGGCCCTGCGCCCTGCCGCGCGTAGGAAAGTTGCACCATCTGCGCACGTCACCCCATCAAGGGCCAGACCTACATCCGGCCCTTCCACGGCACCACGCGCCGCTCGACAAAGCGCATCAGCAGGTCGAACGCGAAGGCGATGATGGCGATCACGAAGATCCCCATGATCACCACCGGCGTCTGCAGAAACTGGCTCGCCGACAGCACCATGTAGCCCAGGCCCTTGGTGGCGGCGACCATCTCGGCCGCAACCAGCGTCGTCCAGCCAAAGCCGATGCCCACCCGCATTGCGGTCAGGATCTCGGGCATCGCCGACGGCATGATGACATAGCGCATGACCTGCCATCGCGACGCGCCGAATGAATAGGCGGCATGGATCTGTTCGATCGCGGCCGATTTCACCCCCGCGCGCGCACCCAGCACGATCGGCGCAAAGACCGACAGGAAGATCAGCAGGATCTTCGAGGTTTCGCCGATACCGAACCAGATGATCATCAGCGGCAGGTAGGCCAGCGGCGGGATCGGGCGGTAAAACTCGATCGGCGGATCGAACAAGCCGCGCATCAGCGGACTCATCCCCATAGCAAGCCCCAGCGGCAAGCCGATGACGCAAGCAAGGATAAATGCGCTGAACACCCGGAAGGTCGAGATTGACAGGTGTTCAAGGAACGGTGTGCCGGTAAAGCCGGTGTTCCAGATCGAGATGAACTTCGTCACGATCGCCATCGGCGGCGGTATGAACAGCGGCTTGACCCAGCCGATCGCGGTGACCCCCCACCAGACGAAGAAGAACAGCCCGATCGAAAAGGCCGAAAGCCAAAGCGTGTTGCCATGTCCCGGCACGCCGTAAATCTCGCCGGGCTTCGTCGGGCGTGCCCGCGACATCCGCGCGATCAGGCCGGGGCTGGGACGCGGGGCGCGCTGCGGTTCTGCGCGTGGTTCGACATGGGCGTCTGCTGCGGTCTTGTCGGTCATGCTGCGGCCTCCTCGTCGGCGAAGATGATCTTGAGGACGTCCTCGCGCAGGCGGATGAACTCGGGCGCGGCCTTGACCTCGCGGGCCGACTGGCCGTCCAGGAACTGCCGCGAAAACGGCAGGTCGAAGACATGGGTGATCCGGCCGGGGCGTGGCGACATCACGACCAGCTTGGTACCCATGAACAGCGCCTCTTCCACGCTGTGGGTGATGAAGAAGATCGACTTGTGGGTGTTATCCCAGATGTTCAGGATCAATTCCTGCGCCTTTTCCCGCGTCAGCGCGTCCAGCGCGCCAAGCGGTTCGTCCATCAGCAGAACGTCGGGGTCACAGGTCAGCGCGCGGGCAATACCCACCCGCTGCTGCATCCCGCCCGACAGCATGTAGACGGGCGATTTCTGAAATCCGTCAAGGCCAAGAAGACCGACGAACTTGTTGGCTGTCTCATAGCGTTTGGCCCGGCTGATCCCTTGGATCTGCAACCCGAAGGCCACGTTGTCGATCACGTTAAGCCACGGCAGAAGCGCGTGTTTCTGGAACACGACGGCCCGGTCGGCACCCGGCCCTTCAACCCGCCTGCCATTCAAGGTCAACTCGCCCGACGTCGGCGCAAGGAACCCGGCTATCAGGTTGAGAAGGGTTGATTTTCCGCATCCCGAGGCTCCCAGTGCCACGACGAATTCGCGATCGTCGATCTGAAGGTTGATCTCGCTTAGGGCGGAGACCGGCGGGCGCCCGTTGGCGGCCGGGAACACCACCGACACGTTTTCAATCGTCAGCCCCATCTGGCATCTCCCCAACGGTTGGAGGTGTCCTGCCCGGCCGAAGCCGGGCAGGATCGTTCGGCACTTACTTCGCCGCGTCTTCCGCGTAGCTGGCGTTCACGAAGCCGGTATAGTCGGACGCGACCGAGTCGATCCGGCCAGCGCCTTTCAGGAACTCGGCTGTCGACTGAACCGTCGCCGCAGCACCACCCAGCCAGGTCGAGGTGATCTGGGTCGACATCGGCAGCAGGGTGAAGCCCTCAAGAATACCGGGGACCTGCGCCGGATCGGCACCGGTGGCCGCAGCGATCTGCTGCACTTCGGGGCTGTCGGCCGTCCATGCGGCTGGGTCCTTCAGGTACATGTTGTTGACCCGGTCAACTTCCTTGAGGAAGGCGACGATCTTGTCGTGGTTGGCCTCGCCGAACTTGGTGTTCACCACCCAGCCGTCAAAGGTCGGATAGCCCCAGGCGGCGGTCTCGTCGGCGCCGATGATCAGCGTGCCGGTCTTGAGGATTTCCGACTGCACCGGCTGCCAGATCCATGCGGCGTCGATCACACCCTGATCCCATGAAGCGGCGATCTGGTCAGGCGGCATGCTGATGATCGTCACGTCGCCCTCGGCAATGCCCTCATGCTTGAGCGCACCCATCAGCGAGTAATGCGCGGTCGAACCGACCGGCACCGCAATGCGCTTGCCCTTCAGATCGGCCACGCTCGAGATGCCCGACCCGTTATGCGCGATCAGCGACTCGGCCTTGCCGATGACGTCGGAGAAAGCGATCAGTTGCAGGTCCACGCCTTGGCTGGCGGCGATCGCCAGCGGCGACGAGCCAAGCTCGGACAGCACCACGTCGCCCGAGGCCATGGCCGCGATGACGTCGGTGCCGGACGCGAACTTGCGCCATTCGACATCCCAGCCGGTCGCCTTCTGGATGGCATCTGTAGAGGCCAGCAGCTGCATCGGCGTGGGGTTGCCGAAATCGCCGATGATCACCTTCTCGGCCGAGGCGGTCCCAGCCATCATGGCCGAAGCCATGACGCCGAGAACGAGTTTCTTCAGTGTCAGTTTCATGGGTCGTTCCTCCTTGTCGTCTGTATTGTTGTCACTGTTGTTGATCGTCAGGTCGTGACTTGGGCAAAACCCCTCGTCACGTGTACCCCGTGCAACGCAGCTTGTCACTAACGTCCACGAGAATGCCGCTTGCGTCAAAGATTCTGGTGCCCTCGCCAAAGGAATCTGCACGACGCAACGAAACCATGCAGGCGCGCGGCCCGATGCCCGCCCCGCGGGCAGACACCGCATCAGCTTGAGATGCCGGGGAAAAGTACCGCTGTGCAGCGCCTGCGGTGATCCCACCGACACCTGCCAGCCAAAGTTGCGGAAGGACCGCTTTCGAGACCGCGCGGATGCCTTCAAACTGCATCAGATCGCTCGCCCCCGGGTGGCGGCGATACCATGACCGGCAAACCGTGGCCCGTCACAGAGGGTTTCGCAAAGCCGCCCTTGCGCCATTTGCCTATCCAACGCTCAAGGACTTGGTGTCGGAGGCAAAGACGGCATCATAACCGAACAGTGCCGCCGAACCGCCGGTGTGCAGGAACACCACACGCTCGCCCTTCTTGAACTTGCCCTTGCGGCAATAGTCGATCAGGCCAGCGGCGCCCTTGCCGGAATAGACTGGGTCTAGAAGGATCGCTTCCAGCTGCGCAAACATGCGGATCGCCTCCAGCGTGTCCTCGCGGGGAATGCCATATCCGGGGCCAACATAGTTGCTGTCGGCGACCACGTCGCCGCGCTGCACCACATCGGGGCAGCCCATTTTCTGAGCGGTCTTCTGCGCCAAGGCGAAGACCATCTCTTCCTGACGCTCCTTCGGCGCGCGCACGCCAATGCCCGTCAGCGGGATACCGGCATTCATCGCCTTGAGCCCGGTAATCAGGCCCGCTTGCGTGCCCGCGCTGCCGGTCGCCGTCACGATATGGTCTATCGCGAGCGCCCGGTCATTGGCCTGCGCAATCATCTCGAAGGCGCAGTTGACATAGCCAAGCGCACCGGTCGCGTTCGAGCCGCCGCCGGGGATCAGGTAGACCTTGCGCCCCTCGGCGCGCAGCTTGTCGGCCACGGCCTCCATCTCGGCCTGCATGTCCATGCCGCCGGCCCGCTTCGAGGTGGTGGCCCCGTGCAGGTGATCCAGCAGGACGTTGCCGTTGGTGTTGTAATTGGCGTCGTTCGAGCCGGTCCGGTCTTCCAGAAGGATATGGCAACCCATGCCAAGCTTGGCCGCTGCCGCCGCTGTCTGGCGCGCGTGGTTGGACTGCGTGGCGCCTTGGGTCATCACCGTGTCGGCACCCATCGCCTGCGCCTCGGCCATCAGGAATTCCAACTTGCGGGTCTTGTTGCCGCCAGTCGAGAGGCCGGTGCAGTCGTCCCGCTTGATCCAGATTTCCGGCCCACCCAGTTCTTTCGACAGGCGGTCCAGCTTTTCCAGCGGAGTGGGGAGATGGGCCAGAAAGACCCGGGGGAATCGCGCGAGATGCATGGTGCGTCCTTGTTGGAACTTGCGTAAGACAACTCTCATCCCGTCCGATTTGAATAGCAAATGCGAATATCTCGAGATAACTTGCATCTTGCGCAAGTTAGGGGGCGAAATGCGGCTGGAATGGCTGGAAGATATCCTTGCGGTTGCGGAAACCGGATCTTTCAGTGAAGCAGCCGAGCGGCGCCACCTGACGCCCTCCGCCTTTTCACGGCGCATCCAGCACATCGAGGATCAGGTTGGCGTCGAACTTTTCGACCGGACGCGCAAGCCGGTGCAGCTGCTGACCCATACAGCTGCGCAGCGCGACCAGATCGCCATGCTGGCGCGGCAACTCAGGCAACTTGGGGCGGAACTGCGCCGCGGTGACCATATGTCGGCCAACAACCTCGTCATTTCCAGCCAGCATTCGCTGACCACCAGCCTGACGCCCTCGATCATCAAGAACCTCAATCGTGACCGGGGCGACATCTATATCCGCCTGCGCTCGGCCAACCTTGCCGAGTGCTTCTCGCAGTTGCTGTCGCGACAGGCCGATATCCTGATCGTCTATCGCCTGCGTGAGACAGAGCATCCGATTCTCGGCTCCTACATCGAAAGCATCACGATGGGGGTCGAGGCGCTGATCCCCGTCCTGGCGCCCGATGCACTTGCAAATCTCGTCACCGGTCCCGACGCAACGGTGGTGCCTTATGTCGCCTATCCTGCCGAAGTGTTCCTTGGCCAGGTTCTCGAACGCAGCGTGATGCCTCGCGTCCGCAGCGCCATCGAGGCGGCCCCGAGGGCAGAAACCGCGCTGACGCTTGCAGCCCTTGAACTGGCGACCATGGGGATCGGCGTTGCATGGGTGCCCCAATCGCTTGCGCAAGAGAGGATTTCCGCGGGCAAACTGGTGAACCTGTCCGATTTCCTGCCCAGCTGCAGCCTCGAAGTGACCGCCGTCAGACTGGTCGGAAACCCCCGCCCCGTCGAGGTCGCCGTCTGGGAGCGGCTGAGCCACTACCGCCTGTCCGAAATCGCAGCCGGCGTCACACCGGCCTGACACCGCGGGTGCGGGGCGCGATGGCACTTAAACCGACACTGCAGTCGCCAAATGCCCGAAGTTGTGGCTTTTTTGTTTGGAAATTGCCCCATAGTTGTACCAGATCGCGACTTCGGACTGGACAAAAGTCCTGACAGAAGGAAGGAATGGGGCAATCAAAAGACGTGAGTCCAGTTGGCCTGCGTGAAAGCTGAAGGAGTGAGGACATGAACAGATACAAGGCTTCGACGGCGATCCTCGCCCTGATGCTGGCGACACCCGCAATGGCCGACCCGGCATTCATGGTTGGTTTCGCCTTCAACTTCGCGGGTGGCAAACCGGTGTCGTCGGGCATCACTGCGAAAGTCCTGTCAAGCAATGAGCCTGACAAGTTTGTCGGCGCGGCCGGCGTCAGCTACTTCTTCGATCATGGCGGCTATATCGGCGTCGACGCCGGCTTTGGCTATCTGTTCGAGCAGAACTTCGCCACCACACTGACCTACGATTTCCTCAACAATCGCCCGCAGTTCAGCCTCGGTTATTCGACCGTCTGCTAAGCACGAGGAACGTTGTGACGGCGGGGCTACCGCTTCGCCGTCGTCAGGGCTGTTTTCCGATTCCGCGCAAACAGGGCTCCAGCCGATCGCGCAACGTATCCAGCGCCTCGTTGGCGCAGGCTTCCATCTCTATGAAAAGATAGTTGAGCGCCGAGTACTTGCGGTAAAGGACGCCTCGCGCCCTTTCCGACAGCGCACCACGGCGCCTCGCAGAAATGCTCGCGCCCCGCGCGTGCCAGACGAGGCAATCGCTGGCGACGAGACAGATCTTTCCCTGTTGGCGCAGCCGGATGGAAAGGTCCTGAAACTCACCATAGCCTTCGGGAAACGCTTCTGCATCCAGGCCGCCAACCAAGTCGAAGACCTGCCGATCCACCATCGCGCAGAATCCGTGTACGAGAGGCGTCGGAACAAATCCGGGTGTCGTCACCTCGGCCTGCGCAAAGGCAGTTGAAAGGTCGGTCGGGTCGATGTCGCGAACGGCAAACGTGCCCAAATTGTCGAACACGGGAAAGACGTTCTGCCATGCCGCGTTGTTTGACATCGGGCCGACCATGGCGACATCCGGGCGTGTCTCGAAGCCGTCGCGCAGGCGATCAAGCCATCCGGTTGGCACAATTGTATCGCTGTTGAGAGCGACGAAGTAGGGCGCCTTGCTTTGGACAAGGCCCGCGCCCAATGCCCGTGTAAAACCAACCCGTGTTTCCAGCCGGATAGTCTCGATCCGTTTATCGCGTGCGGCAAGGCGGCGCATCCGGCCCACGGTTTCGGGGTCGCTGGCATCGTCGACAAGGATGATCTTGGCGATCGTGTCCGTCGCATGCCGCAACACCGCCGAAAGGCAATCGTCAACAGCCTCCGGCGCGTTGTGCACCGGGACGATGACATCCACCTGCCCCACCCTGCCGGCACGGCGGTTGATGCCGGACGGGGAAATGTTGAGCTCAAGCCGATCGTTGGACATCGGCGCAGGCACCAACTCGAGTGCCTCGGCAAAGTCGCGGAAACGGTCTGGCGCGGCCTTGCGAAACTCCAGAAAACCGCGACGGAAGGCCGTCAATGGATCTTGTGCGGCGGGATAGCTGTCACACAGTTCCGCGGCGACGCAGAGCGCGACCTCGTAATCACCACGCTGGCGGCTCAGGTCGCATTCCAGCAGCCGCACTTCGTCGGGGCGGTAATTGTCCTGCTGCAACCGGGTGATGTCCATTTCTGCGAGGTTGAGATTGCCGCAGGCAACCTCGGCCCGAGCCCGACAAAGCAGCGCCTCGGGCAGGCCCGGCTGAACCCGCAATGCGGAACTCGCATAACGGCGCGCGGCATCAAAGTCGTTGGTGTGCAGGCAAGCTACGCTTAGAGAAACCAGCGCCGGGACGAATTCGGGCGAGAGCGACAAGGCATTTCCGTAAAGTTCCTTCGCGCGCGCTACATTGCCTTCCTCGAAGGCAAGCGAGCCCAAAGCCACATGCGCCTCAGGCTGATCCTCGGCAAAGCGCATCGCGCTGGCCCAGGACACTGCCGCGCGCACGCGTAATCCAAGCGCCGACTCGATCTTGGCAATCATGGCGTGGGAGGCGTAATTTTCGCCATCACGCGCCTGCTGCCGCGTAGCAGCTGCCAGAGCTCCAAAAAAGCGCCCCTGATGCCATAGCGCACTGACTTCGTGGTCGCTGCCCTCGTCTCTCACCTCAAAGCCCTCTCGCGCCTGCCCACCGGGCCGTCTTTCCGCCACTTCGCATCGTGGCCGCATGGGAGGCAAGACCAAACCGGACCAAGCTGCGCAGGTTGCGGCGCTGATTGACAAGACCGGACACCCTCGGCATCCAAGCAACTGTTCAACGGGGGCGTTTTGCAAGCTGCCTTCGCGACAATCAAACCGCGAAAGGAACCACTTGTATTCTCACGTCCTCCTTTGTGAACTGACGATTTGGGCAAGCCGATGACCGGCAAGAGCGAGCCTGCAAGTTCTGTTGCGTCCAAGCCGCTGCGCGTCGGCGTTGTGCTGCATCTGCACTACGAAGATCAGTGGCCGGAAATTGCGGCAACGCTTGGCAATATTGACGATCCGTTCCGGCTTTACGTCACGGTCTCGCCGGAAAGCACGATTGCCGACGAGATCCGGCGCAGCTTCCCAGATGCCGACGTCGTGCGATTTCCCAATATCGGGCGCGACGTGGCACCGTTTCTCCACCTTCTGCCGCGCCTGCAGGACCTTGATGTCGTGTGCAAGTTGCATACCAAGCGGTCGGAAGGTAGCCACCTTGGCTGGCGCCGTTCGGTCATGCGCGACCTTATTGGCACGCCAAAGACTGTTCGCGCGCATCTGGACACCTTCGCGCAGGACCCGCAGGTGGAACTCTCGGGGCCGCGCAGCGCCTATCTTGACGGACCGGGCAATACGACTCAGTCGGGGATTGCGCTGGCAATGCAACATGGCCCCCTGCCCGAGCGTTGGGGCTTTTTCGCAGGAACCATGTTTTGGGTTCGGCCGAGAGTGTTGGCAAAGCTGCCAGAGCTTTACCCGGTCGACGTCTTTCGAGCCCATCTCGACAGCGACGGCCACCCCGAGCATGTCGTTGAACGCGCAATCGGGCTTGGCGTCAGCCAGCGTGACGCGCGCATCATGCTGTGGGACGGCACCGCAACCATTGCCGAAGCGCGCACAATCGAGGCAGAAGTTGACTTCGGCACGATTTACAATGCCTTTGACGCTACCGCTCCGGCCAACATGCCCGCCGCACCAAGGGCCGCGTCCGGGCCATTGCGCACCCTCTACGAGGCGCACACCGGGCGCATATCGGACAAGTGGAGCGGGAACCTAAGCCATTACGACCGCAACTTTGCCACGCTGCGCGATAGGCCAGTGCGCCTGCTGGAGATCGGTGTGCAGAATGGCGGATCGCTGGAGATCTGGGCAAAATATTTTGCCGAAGGTCGCGTCTTCATCGGCTGCGATATCGACCCGGCCTGCGCCCGCCTGACCTATGACGACCCGCGCATCAAGGTTATCGTCGGCGACGCAAACAGCCACGTCACACGCACGGCGCTGATGAAGCATACCGGCGGGTTTGACATCATCATCGACGACGGGTCGCATACCTCGCGCGATATCATCGCAGCTTTTCTTGCCTACTTTCCCTTGTTGGCCGACGACGGCGTCTTCGTGATTGAAGACCTGCATTGCAGCTACTGGAAAGCATTTGGCGGCGGGCTGGATGAACCGGCCTCGTCGCTCGCCTTCTTCCGCAGGCTGACCGACATCATCAATGTAGAGCATTGGGATAGTGACCAGACCGCCATCGGGCACCTCAAGGACATCCTCGTCCACCATCGGCTAAGCTTTGACCCCGCGATGCTCAAGCGGATCGGCGCAATCGAATTCGCCAATTCGATGGTCTTCGTGCGCAAGTGCACTTTCGGTCAGCAAAATTTGGGCCCCCGGCTTGTGCGCGGTTCCTTGGCCGAGGTTCAGACAGCCATGCTGGGGTTTGACGGCGACCTTTGCAGGCCGCCAACCGCGTTTGTCGCAACCGACCCGAAGACGCCAATGGTGTCCGATCCAGCCGAGCCGATTTCAATTTCGGTCGTTGTCGCATTTTACAACGGCAGCAAGTACCTGCCCGAGGCGATCGAGTCGGTCCTGCGGCAGACCATGCCGGCCGAAGAGATCATCGTCGTCGATGACGGCTCTGACGCCGACGAGGCCCGCTGGCTGGATGCCTTTGCGCGTGATGCGGACTTTACCATCTTGCGGCAGGCAAACCAGGGCCAGGGCGGCGCGCGCAACAGCGGCGTGAAACACGCGCGCGGCAGCCATATCTGCTTTCTGGATCATGACGACATCTACCTCGACACCCATAACGAGGCGCTGGCCGCGCATTGGCGTGCAGCGCCGCCGCACCGGCCTCGCCTCGGCTGGGTCTTTGCCAATTTCGACCAGATCGACCCGCACCTGACCCTGACTGCCGAGGCCGCATTTCCCTACCCGGGCCAGCCGATTCCCGAAGACATAAGCCAATTCCTTTCGCGCGACCTTTGCATGCTTCCATCGGCCTCGCTGATCTCGCGCGACGCGTTGCTCGAAGTTGGCGGTTTCGACCCGCAATTTGCGGGCTACGAGGATGACGACCTTTTCGTGCGACTACACCTCGCGGGATTTGGGGCAAGCTATCTGCCTTTGTCGGTCTATCGCTGGCGGTTTCACCCGACCCAGATGTCATCGACCACGCGTTTCCTCGAAAGCGCGGCAAAGTTCTTTCGAAAGTGGAACGGGTATGACTATGACACCCCTGACGAGGCTGTTCTCGCCCGCGCTCACCTGCGCACCCGCATGTTACGGAATATGGCCCGCCATGCAGAGCTAGACGGAAAAGAGAATGCTGCTGCCGCTCGGCATCTTTTCGACGAGATCGCGGGCACCAATGGATAACCAGCGATGATCCCCTCTGACGGGCAACGTTGCGCGCCATGACCATTCCCGCGGAGATACTCGAGCGCCTGTCCGGGCTGATTGCGCTCGATCTGACGTTTTACCGCGACGTGAACATCGACCTGCGGGGGTTCTCGGACGAAGCGCTGTACCTTCACTACTTCATGCATGGTTACCGCGAGGGCCGCCCGAGCAGCGCGCAGGCGATGCGGGAGGGTTTTCTTGCGCGCCTCACTCCGAACCGCGCGCTTGAAATCGGACCCTTCTGCAACCCTTGCCTGCGCGGAGCGGATGTCGATTACCTCGACGTTTTCACCACCGAAGAACTGCAACAGAAGGCGACTGCGTTGGAATTCGATGCGGCCGGCGTGCCAGACATCGACTATGTCTCGACCGACCGGACGATGAGATGCGTCGACAAGACATATGAGCTGATCTTTTCGTCCCATAACCTTGAACATCAGCCGGATCTCATCGGTCACCTCTGCGATGTCGGCGATCGGCTGGAAAGTGGCGGGCGCCTGGCGTTGATCGTGCCAAACGCGCGCTATTGCTTCGACGCCGCCCTGCCATTGTCCTCGATTTCGGATGTTTTCGAGGCGCATGCCGCAGGGCGAGATCTGCATACACTGACGTCGATCATCAATACGCGGGCCCTATCTGTCCACAACGATGCTGCCCAGCACTGGCGCGAAGCAGGGACCTTGCCCTTTCGTCCGACCGACCCAGCGCGGGTCGCCGAGGCGTTGACCTTCTACGACAACAACCGCGACAATTATAACGACGTCCATGCATGGCGTTTCGATCCACTCGCGCTGGCCGACATCCTGAACTGTCTCATTGCGTTGGATCGCATTCCATTCGGGCGGTTGGTCTGCAATGGCCCGGTGCGCGATCGGCTGGAATTTACCTTGACACTGCATCGCGACGCGCGGCCGGAGGCCTGACGGGGCCAGGGCTCTTGCCTCGACTTGGCAAACCTCAGCCTTTATACCGATGCCAGGCGATGGCGTCGTCGAGGCGGTCATGGCCCCAGAATACCTCGTCGCCGACAACGAAGTTTGGCGCGCCGAAGAGACCCAGCGCAACGGCCTCGTCCGTGGCGCGGTCCAGTGCCTCGGCGGCCTCAGCGGTATCGGCCCGGGCAAGCGTTGCGTCCGGGTCCTGACCCGCCTCGCGCAGGCTGGCGACGAAGTTTGGCTCGGCGCCGGCATCCTGCCCTTCGGCGAACCAGCGGCGATAGCTGGCGCGGATATAGGCCTTGCCCCAACCCTCTTTCAGGCCAAGCAGCGCGATGCGATTGGCGCGCTCCGCATCCGTGATCGTGTAGGGCGGCGGCATCGACACGCTCAGCCCGAACGCCGCGGCCCGACGCTCGATGTCGCGCCACATATAGGCGAGCTTCGCAGGCTTGTCGGCAAAGGGAATGCTGTTCATCGCAAGCAGTACCTTGCGCAAGTTGAATGGCCGCCAATTGAAGTGAATGCCGGTTTCCGCCTCGACCGTATCGAGGCGCATGACCGGGAAGTAGGTATAGGTACTGCCGATCGCGAACCAGAAATCGATGGCCATGGAGTGCCCTCCGTAGCTGTCTGTTGCATCTGCCAACCCCACCCTATCACGCAGGCGGCAAAGTGCCCATCAAGGCGGTGCTCTTCGCTAAACGACACCTTCACCTTCTGCGGTCTTAGATCCTGTCATGGCGAAAGCCATATGATTTGCGCAGACGTTCTGCCTGTCGGGTGGTGGCGCGGCGCTGCCTTTGGCCCTGCCGCTCGGCGCGGGACTGCGCGACATTGCGCAACAGGTCGGCACATTTGCCCGGCAGGCGCGTGCCAAACGGGACCGCGCCCCGCAGCAGTGCCGTCAGCCGTGGCGCCATGTCTACAAACAGCGGGTCTTCCAACGAAACGAATGCCGCGGCACTGCCGCGCTGCCCCTGCCGCGCGGTCCGTCCAATCAATTGGCGGTCGATCCGCGCAGAGGTATGAAATTCGGTCAGGATGACATGCAGCCCGCCCCTCGCTTCGACCGCCGGCGAGACCGGGATATCGGTGCCGCGCCCGGCCATGTTGGTGGCGACGGTGATCTGCCCCGCGGTCCCGGCCTGCGCCACGATTTCGGCCTCTTGCGCGTCCTGACGGGCATTCAGAACGACATGTGCCAGCCCTTCCGCCTTGAGCAGGTCCGACAGGTATTCGGAGGCCGCGACCGATCTTGTGCCAATCAATACTGGCCGGCCCTGCCCTGCGATCCGGCCCGCCTCACGCGCCACCGCACGCCAACGTGCGGCAGAGGTCCGATAAAGCCTGATCGAACGAAACCGCAGCCGCATCCGGCGGTGGGTGGGCAGACGCAGCACGGCGCGACCATAGCTGGTGCGCAGCTCCGGCGCGATTTCGCGCGCAGTGCCGGTCATGCCCGCAAACCACAAGAAGCGATTGAAGAAAGCCTGATAGGTGATTTGTGCCAGCGTTTCGCGGTCGGCAGAGCGCGCCACCTCTTCCTTGGCCTCGATCATCTGGTGCAGCCCTTGCTGCCATTGCCGGTCCGGCATCACCCGGCCGGTATATTCGTCGATGATCTCGATCCCGTCAGGGGTGAGAATATACTGATCGTCACGGTGGTAGAAATGCAGCGCCGACAGCGCATGGCCCAGCATGTCGCGCCGCGCCGTTTCGCTGGCCAGGGCCGGTTCTGTCGTCTGCCATCCTGCAATCAATGGATCGACCGCCGGCAGCAATTCGACCCGGCGTGTCCTGCCATGCAGCCGGAAGTGCAGATCGGCCTGCAAGGACGCCGCGAAATGCAGCATCAGTCGCTCGGCCCGGCCGCGCGTCTCGCCATCCTGACGCTCGGCGGTGATGATAAGGGGCGTCTGCGCCTCGTCGATCAGCACTGAATCGACCTCGTCCAGTACGGCAAATCCCAGCCCTCGGCCAAGGTTGCGCGGCGCGCGGCCAAACTTGCCGCCAAGCCGGGCCTGCGCCAGTTCGGCCAGCGCACTGCGATCCGCCCCATGCGCCACCCGGTCGCGCAGGTAATCGAACGTAAGACTGGTATTTGTGGTGAAGACGACATCGGTGTCGTGCGCCCCGGCGCGCAGATGTGGGGCGACGTCCTCGGTAATGGCCGCCGAGGTCAGCCCGAACGCGTCCAGCACCGGGCGCAGGATCTTGTGATCGCGGGCCGAGAGATAATCGTTCACGGTCACGATATGGACCGGAAACCGCATCGAGGCGGCGATGACGGCCGGGACAAGCACTGTCACCGTCTTGCCTTCGCCGGTCGCCATCTCGACGATCCGGCCGCGCAACAGGGCCAGCCCTGCAGTGATTTGCACCGGATGCAGCCAGAGGCCGAGTTTGCGGCGGGTCATCTCGCGCACGATCGCTGCTGCGCGCCACAAGGGCGGGCCCTGCACGCCATGGCGCAGCAACCATTGCGCGGCTGTGGTCAGCCCCTCGCGCAGCGCTGCATCCTCGGCCCCTCGCCACCGCGCCGCCTGCCGTGCCACGGCCAAGTATTCGATCCGCTCGAACAGCCCCGGGCGACGGTCGGCGCGCGACAGCCGTGACAGCACCTGGCGCACCACCCGGTCGGATGGTTTCACCTCGACGGGTCGTCGTTCCGGCAGGGCAAGATCGGCGCGCCGCCCTGCAGCCCAAGGACGTGACTTGCTAGACATTGAACACGCTCAGCAGACGCTCGCGTGCGGCAACCCAGGCCCGCACGGCCAAAGATTGCGGCGCCAAGGTGAAGCGGACAAAGGCGCGCATGCCGAAGGCCGGACGCAATTCGGGGCGGTCCAGCGCCAGATCGACCGAGAAGATCGGGGTCGTCGTCTCCAGCGCGCCTTGCCTGCCAGTGGTTGCAAAAGGTCCGCCGCCTGCCAATGACAGCACTGCCGATGGCAGGACGGCAGCCCCCTCCGGCACCTCACGCAGGATATGCGCTGGGACTTCCGTGAACGGGGCATCGGCAAAGCGCACGCCGATGGCACGCGGCGTTTCGCGCAGCACACCCACCTCGCGCTGCGGCACGGCGACACGAATGGCGCGCGCGCCGTCCGGCAGGACATAGGCCAGCAGCGCGCCCTTGGCGACGAATTGGCCGCTGAGGCTGGCGCCGCCGGTGATATCAAGGCGTCCGTCATGCGGGCTGACAATCTGCAGGGCCGCATCCTGTCGGGCCGCTTCCGCTTCTTCCTGCTGTGCAGCGGCCAGTTCCTGTTCCAGCCGGCTGACCTCTTTGCGGTTGTCCAGCCGCGCTTTTTCCACTGCCAGCCTTGCGCCTTCTACGCGTGCACGGGCTTGCGCAAGGCGGCTGTCGATGGCCGGGGCGTCCAGTGCAAAAAGCAGCGCGCCGGCCTGCACCCGTGCCCCTGCCTCGGCACTTTGGACCTGCACGACCCCACTTTGCGGCGCCCGAAGGAACGCTTCCTGCGGCAGCCAGACCACGCCCTGCACCACCACGTGATGGGGCAGCGGCAAGACCGCCAGCCCGACCAGCGCCAGTACTGCCAGAGCGCCGCCCCGCATGGCGCGCGTCCCGGCAAGCCGGATGCGGCCATCGTTCAGCGTCTGACGAACCAGCGTGACGGCGGGCCAGATCACCCCCAGCACCAGCGACCAGATGGCTAGAACGACCCCCAGCGCGCGATATTTCGCGGCCACGTAAAGCGCGATCGAAAGCGCGATACCCACGCGGTAAACAAAGGCCGCTGGTGGAAACACTGTGAACCAGAACGCCTCCCACCCGGTGACGCGTAGTCGCCGCCGCTCGCGTGTGCCCAGCAACCGGTTGCGCAACACCTCACCCCACCACGCATTGCCACGCTGGCTCAGGTTTGGAATTTCAATCAGGTCACACAGGATGTGGTAGCCATCGAATTTCAGCAGCGGATTGCCGTTGATCAGCAGGGTCGACAGGCCAGAGATGACCATCGTGTTGAACGCCACCGCGCGCAAGACGCCGTCGTTCGTCACACTCCAGAGGGCAAGGGCAAAGCTTGCGATCACCAGTTCGATCATGATCCCAGCGGCGGCGACAGCCGCACGCGACCATTTTGACGGAAACATCAGCGCGCTGGAGGCCTCGACATAAGGGATGGGATAAAAGGCGACCAGCACCACGCCCATTTCCGGCACCATCCCGCCGCGCGACCGGGTTGCAATGCCATGGCCGAACTCGTGGATGACCTTGACCACCGGATAGATGCAGCCGATCAGCGCAAGGTTTTCCAGATCGAGAAACCCCGACAAACCGCGATGGCTGAGCGCGGGCCATTGTGTTGGAAGAACCGCGAGCGCAGTCAGGATGATGGTCGCGCCAATCCACCACCAAAGGGCCGATGGCAGCACCGACAGCCGCCGCGCGACCGCGATCAGGACCCGGTCGGGATTGAAAAGCGGCAGGGTTGCCGACAGCGGGTTGAGGAACAGTTTTTTCCAGAACGCGCGCCGTTCCCGGTCGCGCCGTTCAAGAACCTCATCCAAAAGCGGCGTGTCTTGATTGTCCAGCAGGTCTGCCTCGTGAAGTTGCGAGAGCAACGTCAGGATATCCTGCTGGGTCGGCGCCTCGGCGCCCATCTCGGACTGCGCATCCTGCCACAGTTCGGACAGAGTCTGGCGTCCGTCAAATCGCCCGACAATGGCATAAGCGGCCCGGGTCATGCGGTGCACTCGCCGGCCGGTGGCGTTGGCCAGCACCACCCATGGTTCACCCAGATACACATGCCGGGCCACCTCGATATCGCGCCGCAGGCGTGGCGCCAGATCGGCAACCCGATACCAGTCCTGTGACAGGAATTGCCCGCTCATGGCAGCATCCGCCAACTCCAGAACCACAACCGAACGGCCGTGCCACGCAACAGCACCCAAGCCAGCCAGGCACTGCCGGTATCGATCTTGGCGGTGCCGGTCAGGCCGGGTCGCAGCCCTTCGACCGGGTCAATGTCGGCCTCCACCCGGAACCGGTTTTCCCCCGCGCCGGGGTCTGACACCGACGCGATCGTGGCGACGGTGAATGGCAGGCTGTGGCTGGCCAGACCTGAAAATGTGACCTGCCCCGTTTGGCCGGGGCGCACCAACTCAAGGTCATATTCGCTGACATCGATGAAAAGGCGGTACTGGCCGGTCGAGGCGATCTCGAACAACTGGTCGCCGGGCGAAACCGGGGCGCCGATGCGCTGGCGCAGATCGCCTGAAATCACCAAGCCCGATTGCGGCGCGGTAATGGTCAGACGGGCCAGTTGCGCCTCGACCAGCGACAGTGCCGCATTGGCCTCGTCCAGCGCGGTCGAGGCGATGGCGGCCTCGCTGCGCTTGCCCGCGGCCGAGGCCGTGCGCCAATCCTGCTCGGCTTTGGCCAGACGCGCCTGTGCCGCGGCCAGCTGCACCCGCAACTCGCGATCATCCAGCCGTGCCAGCACCGTGCCAGCGCTGACGGCGTCGCCGGCCTTGACGTTGGCCTCGGCGATGAAGCCCTGTTGCGGCGCGAGGATGCTGCGCTGTGTCGCCCCCTTCAGCGTAGCATCGGCATGCACGCGCAGATCGGCCGGGACCAATATCAGCGCAGCAATTGCAGCAACCCCGGCCAGAGCGGCCAGTGAGAGCGTCGGGCGGCGGCCCAACACGGCCGTCGCTGCACGACCGGCCAACGCCCGGCCCCTGCCGGATATCCAGCGCCTCTCCTGAAGCCGCGTCTTCAGCCCCGGGCCGATGGCAGCGGCAGCCAGCCGCAAGTCTTCGACCGCGCTTGGATCAAGCGCCAGCGACTGCCCCGGCTGCGGCGATTTCGCGACGGTCAAAACGCCTTCTGCCCGCCCCTCGACCAATAACGGAACGCTCAGGATCAGGGCCGCCCCCAGTTCCCGCGCGAGGGCGGCATGGGCCAGCGTGATCATCTGCCGCCCGTCGGGGCGTTCTGGAAACCCTACTGGCGCAGATTGGTCCATCGCCTCGGCCATCGCGGCCTCGACAGCGCGGGTCAGCCGGGCCTTGGCAGTGAACCCCGCATCGCGCGACAGCGCCTCAAGACGCACACCGCGCCCCTGCACCATGCCAAGCGCGGCCGTGTCGAACCCCGTCATCTCCGGGATGGCGTTGACAAGGGCCAGAGCGGCGCCGTCAAAACGCTGATGTTCATTTGCCGCCGCCAGAAGGTCCAGCACGAGCTTGGCGCTATCCGCACGCTCGATGCCCGTGGCCGCCTGCCCCTGCCATAGTCGCGCGTCCAGCCACCCGGCCGCCCAGTGTATTTCGCGCAACAACGGGCGCAGCCCCGTGCCCGGATCACGCGACAGGACAAAGACGGCCACCGCCACCGGGTGGCCGCCCTGCTCCAGCGGATAACCGATCAGCGTATCCTGGCCAGCCTTCTCGATCAGCGGCTCGGGTCGTTGGGCCAGCCTTGCGGCCAGCTTGCCCGCCAGTGTCTGTACCGTATCGTCAAGATGCCAGCCTGCGGCAAAGCCCAGAACGCCGCTTTCCCCCTGCAGAAGAAGAACCGCCGCACGGCAATCGCTAAGCCGCCCGGCGGTCAGCGCCAGCCAACCTGCCAGGAAATTCGCGCCGGTCTTGGGAACCAGAAAATCGCGCCACGGATCCGCGCTGGTCGCCAGTGCGGCAACTGACGCGGCCTCGACGCGAGGCGCTTCTGATCCTTTATGTGCGACATCCGCCAAACCGGATCTACTCCGCTGGCGAACGATGCCGCGCGCCGCCTTGGCTCCTGCGTCGCCCTGACGCGTCACGCGAAAGGCAAAGCTTCAGTCGTGGCATTCTTCGTTGTGCCATTCACGGTTTCCTTTCAGGGGCTTGGCCCGATCTCCGGCTCGCCGTCCAGCAACATCGCATGGGCGGCGGCGGGCCGGCGCCGTGTCCCCCGGCCGGCCTCGGGCGCACGCGGTACGGCCAGCAGCGAAACTGCACCAAGCACAGTCGTCAGCGACGGCGGGTCTGCCTGCGCCGTATCGAAAGTATCAGCCTGTGGCGGGGTCAACGCGGCGGCGTCGTCATCTACAACCTCAAAGCACATCCGCAGGGTCTTGGTGGGCCCGGTTGATGCCTGTTGCGGTGCATCGACGGGGCCGCGCATCAATTCGTAGATCGGGTTGCCCGAGAACCCTTCCGGCACCTCCTCGACAATACAGAAATGGCTGCGATCGGCATTGTCGAAATCAATGTAAGGCATGGCCTGCGGGTGCGGCACGGTGCCGTCGGTCACCTGCTCGGTATGATCGAGATGCCATTTGCGGCCAAGCGCAAGGAAATCGACGGCATTGGTCCGCAGACAAACCGCCGCAGCCCTGTCCGACCCGTCCCGCTCGGGCACGAGGCAGACGTTGACGATCCCTCCACTGCCTTGGAACAGCCGTGCCGACGCCCCGCCGGATGGCACCGCGCCCAACATGCGCGCGATATCACGCGCAGATGCGAAGACGGCCTGATCCGGGTTCTGGGCCGAGGCGAGTTCAACAGCTGCCGCGCCAAAGGAGCCACTCGCCGCGCCGAACCCGGTGTGGCCGGTACCGCCGAAGATGATCCCGCCGATGCCGATGTCATCGCCGCCGCCCGCATCACCACCGGTCGGCGGTAGCGGGCCGTCCGGACGCAGCAGATTGATGTCGACCTGCCGCCAGGCCGACACCCCGCCCATGGCGATCCCGTCCACCGCATTGAAAAGCGCGGTATCGGCAGCACCCACCGTTTGGTCGGCATTGGCATCGCCGGGGGCCGCGGCAATCGCCAGCGCCTTGGCGCCAGACCGGTCGGCCACGCCCAGATCAACCGCCATGTCGTTGATCTCTACAATCCGCAGGGCCACGGCGCTGGCCACCTTGCCGTAAGCGACCGTGTCGCTGATGGCGCCCGAAAGATAGCCCAGCACCAGCGCCCCCGGAGCCGGCGGCGTGTCGAAAGTGATGCGCAACAGCGTATGCCCGGGGCCGCTACCCTGTCCGCTCTCGCGGGTGATCGTGGCGCCCGCAATCGCCGTGCTCAGCCCCTCGATCGACAACGTATCGACCTGCCATTCAAGATCGAGCAGCATCGACTGAATGCCGCCAGCCTGCGTGAGCGACACTTCAAGCCCACGTCCGCCCGGGCCAAGGCGCGCGCCGGGGCGGGCCACCGCATCCTCGACATGCACCTGCGTCGGGGCCGGCTGCACCGCGATGACACGTTCATAAAGTCCGCCGGTATCGGCGGCGAGCGTGTCGAAATCGTTGCGCCAGCCCTGCACGTTGCCCAGCAGACGCAGCGTGTAATCGCCGGGCGCAAGCGGCGCGCCGCTGACAAGGTAGGTAAAGCCGCGCGCATCGGCATCGGGCACCAGCGATCCGCGCAGCGGCGTGCCGTCGGGGGCAAGCAGCGCGATATCGATCGGCTCGCCCTGATCCTCCAGCAGCCGGTAGGGGTTCGGCAGACCGGTATCGACAACGCCCGAAAACCGCACCGACACGCCCCATGTCGCGGCCACCACGCTTGTTACCTCAAGGCCCGGCGTGGCGATGGCAATCGGCTTGCTGTCAGCCGCGGTCACGCCGTTCTGGTCCTCGGCCTGCACTGAAATGAGGTAATCACCGGGCAGCGCATAGACATGCCCCGCCGTGCGGCTGTCAGTGGCCAGCACATCCTCGGTGCCGTCCCCCCAGTTCACGCTGAGGCCCGAGATCAGATCGACGCCGTTGTCGCGCACGTCAAAGCTGATATCGACGTTTTCGCGCATGACGGCACTTGATGGCGCATTTACCGACACGACCAACGGCACATCACCGACGATCGCATCAAAGCTGCGCTGCACAAGGCCGCCCTGCCCGTCGGACACGCCCACCGCAAAGGCCCGGCTGCCGTTGCCGCCAGTTGCGGTCCATTCCAGCAGGCCAGTGGCGCTGATCGTGGCCCCGTCCGGCGCCTGCAACAGGCTGTAGATCAGCGGATCACCATCGCGGTCGCTGGCGATGACCTGCACCTGCAGGTGATCGCCACGTGCAAGCGCGACATCCTCAATTGGTGCCACGTCTGGCGGATCGTTGACCGGCCGCACATCCAGCCGGACAAGCCCCGGGGCGCTGGTGAAAAGCCCGTCACTGGCAGTGAAGCTGAATGAATCAGACCCGTTGAAATCGGGGTTGGGAGTGTAGCGCCACAGCGTCTCGCCGATCTTTTCCAGTTGGCCATGCCCCGGCCCACGCGAAATCGCCAGCGTCAGCGGGTCATTCTCCGGGTCGCCGCTGAGCAGACCAAGATCAATCACCGTGCTGCCATCCTCGTCCAGAACCACGCTTTGGCTGGCGGCAACGGGCGGGTTGTTTGTCAGGTTGCTGGGCACGTCAAAGGCAAGCCCGGCGATGCGCGCCTCGGCATCGACCGCGCCAAATCCCAGCAGATCGAGGGAGATCTGCAGCCCGTTTGACAGATCGAGCGCGCCCAGATCCACGGTCACGTCACGGGCGGTAAACCCGTCGCTCAACAGCGTCGCCGGGCCCACCTGCAGGCCCGGGCCCACGCGCAACATGCCATTGGCCTGCAGGTTCAGGGCGGCATCGGTATTCGAGAGGCCCGGCACAAGCGACAATGGCGCGCCCAGCCGGTTCAAAAGGGCGACCTCGAAGGCATCCTGCGGGCCCGAGGTGTCCGGTGCCATCCGGGTCAGAATGGTGAATGTCAGCTGGCTCGCCCCGCCGGGGACATCAAGCAACCGGTAGGCGGCCGTCCGGGTTGCCGGCCCTTCAAGCAGGGCAAGACCATCGGCGGTCTGCCCGACATTGCCCAGTACCGACCAGCCCGATGACAGCACCTGCGCGCCACTGCCGGGCGCAAAGGCATAATCCAGCCCCTGTGCATCGGACGGGGAAAGCAGGCTGGCGGCATTGGCCCCGTGCAGCAAGGTGCGCACACCGACATAATCGGTGGGGCTGGCGGCCGGCACGTTGAGCGCCAGTCGCAGCGCCGCCTGGATCGCCGGCGTTGTGTCAAAATTGCCGGGCGTGCTCAACACCGTGGGATCGCCCAGGATATTCCCGGTCTGGGCATCGTAAAGATCGGGCAGGCCAAGCGTGTGCAGTGTCTCGTGCGAATAGGCCCAGGCCATCGCATCGGTGAAGGCCTTCGCGGCATCAAATGTCGCGCCACTGCTGGCACTCCGCAGGCTTTGCAATACGGCGCCGACATCAAGGACCACCTTGTCACCCTTCAGTCGGGTGTTGAACAGCGCGTCCTGCCGGTAAGTCTGCTGCTGCCCGGTATAGGTGCCATCAACGGTCTGATCGATCAGCGAGGCAAGCTCGGCCCTTGCCGCCGTGGCATCGGACGGCGCGGCGGCAAAATCAAAGCTGGCGAAGCCGAAGCGCGCCCCGGTACCACTCGCGCTCACGCTGTTCTGAACCGTCCCAAGAACGTCGGTGGCGGCCGTTTTCAGGCCATCAAGCTTGAGACTCGCCTCGTTCACCTGCGTTTCGATCCCGGCGGTCTGACTGCGAATATTGTGGATGATCTGGGCCGCATCTCCGGCGTCGCCCGCCAGCGCGCCTTGCAACGCGCTCATCATCTGCGCCAGCGCAGCCGAGTCGTTGAGTGCGGCGGCCAGCGGCGCCTGCACCGCCTGCGCGGCGGCCGCGGCCCCGTCGGAAACGCCATCGCCCAACGCGATTTTGTCGGACCCGGCAAGGTCCAGCAGGCTCTTGAGGCCCCAGCCGTAGTCGGCGGTCTTGCTGCCGGCGGCCACATTGGCAATCTGCAGATCGGCCGTGTCCGAGATCAGCGCGCGGATCTCGTCATTACTGACAGTCTGGGCATTGGTGATCGAATCCTCCACCGATCGCGCCAGATCGGCCACGCCCTGATTGATCGCGCGCACGTGGCTCAAGGCGTCGGTGACCCCGCTATTGCCGCCCTGCAAGAAGCCAGCGAGGTTGTCGAGGCTGTGCGTGCCCTGACCGTCCTGGCTGTCCAGCGCGGTCGCAAGGCCCAGCAGATTGCCGGTATTGGTCACCAGCGCATCAATTGCGAAATTGGCACTGGCGTCGAGGTCCTTGGCCTGACCGATACCGGAAAGCATGTCTGCCATGGACTGGCCCGCCCCGTCCGGCAGCGCCCCGATCAGGTTTGTCAGGTCCACGACCGCGGCCGTGGTCGCACGACTATCGACATGGAACGGACTGGGCACGGTACCAGTTGTTCCGACGGCACCCGCCACGTTGTCGACGACCGTCTTCAGCCCCCCCATCAGCCCCGACAGCCCGCTAAAGATGCCGCCGGAGCCTTCGCCATCAATCGCGCTTTGGGCCTGCGCCAGGCCATCGGAGGCAAGCGCATGAACCTGCTGCTCGGCGGCCAGAGGCTGGCCGTTTTCGGCGCTGTTCCTCAATTCCTCAAGGAACGTATCCTGCCCAAGCGCCTGCGCTGCCTTCCCGATCTCGGACAGCGCATCGGCGACGTCGGTTTGCGATCCGCCCGCCATGCGGAATTGCTGGCCAAGCTGGGTGAAGATTCCGTCCGCCCCGACACCGGCAAGGTCAAGATCGTTGATAAGCTTGCGCGCCAACCCGCCAATGCCGGAACCGCCACCACCACCCCCGGTGGACGGTGCTGCGCCACTGTCCAGCCCATCCAAAAGCCCGGAATTTGCGCCAACGATCGAATTGAGAAGTCCGTTCAGATGGCCCGAAAGCGCGCCAAACGGGTCGTTCTGCCGGTTCACCTGCCCAAGGATGCCCTGCAAGGTATCTGCCGGGATTGGATCAACCCCGTCGGTGGTGGCCTCAAGCTGACCGAATAGCGCGATATTGTCGGTGAACGTGCCATGCAGGTCATCGATCTGGGAGGTGATCTGCCCTGTCAGGTCCCGCAGCGAGGTGCCAAGTTTGCCCAGCACGCCCGAAAGAACGGGTTTGCTACCGGTCGCCGTTCCCACGAGTGTTTCGGTGCTGCTGATGCTGTTGGTGAGCGTGGCGATCAGGGGGGCAAAAAGGCCCTTCGTCGACGATACCGTCGCGGCAAGTTCGCTTTGGCGCTCGGCCGGCAGTTTGCTGCCGAAAATACCAGCCAAGGTCTGCGTTTGGCTCAGCAGGTTATCGAGCAACTCGTTGCCACCCTGCACCGACGACATCACGTTCTGCCCGATATCGGTGAGCGTCGTGGAAAGTTGTGTGCTGCCAATGGCCTGACTGATCGTCTGCGACAATCCGCCAAATGTACCGCCCGGGCCGCGCACGACATTCAATGCCGCACTCAGAACACCGGAGGGCCCAGTACCGGGCGACGAATTCTGGGCCGTGGCGAACGGACTGATCAGCCCCAGACCACGAACCGCGTCGCCAATCTTTTCAAACGCCGTGCCAAGACTGCCCTGCAAATTACCCAAGCTGGCGCTGGCCGCCTTCTCCTGATCGGTGTCCAGCGTTATGCCGTCAAAAAGCCCCCCCAGACTGGACATCAGTTCGGCCTGGGCCGCGCCCACTTGGCTTAGCACCGTGTCGGCCTGATCACTGACCGTGGCGAACTGCGAAACCAGCCCTGCCTGCGCCTCTGCCTGACCATCCAGCGCGTCATAGACCAGCGCCGCGCTGGTAAATGTGTGACGCCCCTGATCGATAATATCGTTGAAGGCGGGCAAGGCGGTGCTGGCGACATCGGCCAGCGCATTGGCGTAGTCCTGATATTGTGCCTGAACCTCGGGCGCGCCGACATAGACCTTGTTCAAGGCGTCGCTCAGACCCTGTTTCTTGTCCTTCAGGCTCAGGGCCTTTTGCTGCTGCGCTTCGGCGGCATCATGCGCGGCGCTGGCGCCGTCATTACGCGCCTGTTGGGCCGCATCGACCGGCAGGATCAATGCGTCGGAGCCTTGTGTGCCGGAATCAAATACCAGCTCGAAATCACCCGCGCCGGAGGTGACACGCACCGCCCCGTCGCCTGCCGCCAGCACGGAGGCAAGCTGGTTCTTGATGCCGGCAATCACGTCGGCCCAATTGGCATCGGTCAGCCCGGCAAAGCGTAGCGCAAAACTGTCTTGATCAGCCACACCGTCGGCAATTTCCTTGGCGCGCAGGGCGGCCAACTGGGTCTTGATCTCGGCCCGCAGTTTGTCGGCCTCGATCCCGACGGTCTGTTTGCGGGTCGCTGCCGCCTCGACTGCAAAACTGCCGATCTGCTCGCCACCACGGGTCAGCACAAGGGTGCTGGCATCAACGAAACGCGGCGCGGCATTGCCGGGCTTGTCGCCCACCCCGACCGGCGCAAAGGTGATGTCATAGCTGTTCAGCCCGTCAGTGCCGGTCAGCCATTTGCTGTCTGCCCCGGCCAGCGACAGCGTGATATCCGACAGGTTGCCCAACCGCTTTTCAATGTGCAGCGTGCGGGTCTGGCCATCAGCGGTATCGGCCAACCGCAACGTCCCGTCATTGGCCGCGTCATCGCCCATGTCAGCCAGATACAGGATGGCAGCGGTCCGGGTTTCGTCGATGCGCGTGATCCCCGGCGCGGTGCTGGGGGTGTCATCGGCGTAATGAACGACCATCCGTGTGCCCAACAGCAATGCCTGGGCGTCCGGCGCGGTGTTTTGCAGGAAATCATTGGTCAGGCTGGCGGTCAGTGTCAGGCTTTGCTTTTCCCCGGGCCGCAGGTTGGTCTTGAGCTGTATGCCGGCGCTGCCATCCTGCAGCGACACCGGAAACCCGGTTGTTCCGTTCGGCGCATTGGCCAGCGTCCATACATCGGGCAAGGCAGAAAGGGTCAGGAACTCTGACGGGTCCAGCGTCAGCGTCACATCCATGCCCCGGTCCGAGAGGTTCTCGAACGCGAATTCATGACGGTCGATGCCAAGGCCAGCCGTCTCGCTGACACGCAAGGCCTCGCGTCCGGTCCCGTCGGTGATCTGCTGGCCGTTATCGGTGAACAGAACCGTCAGGTCGCTGGCCCCGGCTGCCGCGCCAACATCGGAATCGGTTATCTTGAGGGTCTGGCGGAACGATATGTTGTCGATCCGCGCCAGCGATCCGGTGGCTCCCGTATCGGTGACGTTGCGGATCACCAGCTGCCCCGCCTTGCCCCGCACCGTTTCGGGTATCTCGAAATACTGGCGTTTGTCAGCCCCGGTCTGGCTGCTGTCGTTACGCACTTGCGCGGCCTTCATCGGCGTCAGTTCAATATACGTCCCGTCGATCTGGGCAAAGAGCGCCAGCGTGGAATTGCCGCCCGCCACAGGGTCATCCCAAGTCACATCAACGCCAAGTTGATCGTTTTTATCATTGAAATACATGGTGTTGTGGACAAGCTCGGCACCCGCGCCCAACTTGTAGTACCAATCCACCATGTTCTTCTGGATGAATGCGAGGATGTCGGGCAGCTTGGACAGGAAGTCATCAACGCCCGCTCCCACGAGCGACTTGAAGCGGCTGTCGGGTGCCGGCGGCGGATTGACATAGGCCAACCCCCTCGTCGCATGATCCTGAATATCCGCTTCCTTGGTGATCGCATCGAAATCCTCCTGAAGGATTTCAAAGAACTTTGCGCCCAGCCCACTCTCGATGAGGTCGTTGGCAAAACTGGCGGCGGCCGGAACCCCGGCAAGGACCGCGTTGACGACGGTATTCAGCACCTTGCCGGCATAATCGGGATCGCTGTCGGATTCAGGTGTCTTGTGCGTAACTGAATCGATCCCCTCGCGGACTTTCGACACAAGGGACGTTATCGTGTCCTCGTAGTATTTCCAGGCGCTGTCCGCGATAGCTTCGGGCTTGAACTTGTCGATCCGGGTGAAATCAATCTCCCATCCCAGCGTATTCTCGGGCAGGAAGAACAGCCCTTGCAGTCCCGAGACACTGGAACTGTCGAGGCCGCCAATCACGCGATAGCTGTTGCCCCCCAACATCGACCAGCCGGGTGTTTCATAGGCGCTGCGCGCCGGGATCGGCATCCGCCCGTAAAGCGGCTTTTCGGAAGCCTGGAAATCGCCGTTGAACACGCTGGCAATCGCGGTGCCTTTGCCGTCCTTGGCCGAGTTGTTGTAGCTGGCCGGATCAAATTTCGATCGATCAACTGTGGTGATCCGGAGTTGACGTTGGCCGCCACCGCCAAGCGACGAATAGAACCAGCCCGTCCCCACGCCTTCCCACGCTGTGGTGTCGATGGCGGCCGCCTTGTTGGTGCGCACCGGCGCATTTTCCTTTTGCCCGGCAATCGAGTTGGCCTCGAACTCGCGCGCGACATACCAGCTCTTTAGGTTCTTGTCGTAACCGGAGGCGCTTTGGGCCACGGCCGCCGGGGTCGCCGGGGCCGGGTCGTTGTAATAGCGTGCGATGCGGCCGAATTTCTCCAGATAGCCGTCCTTGCCCGAGGCCGTCACCACGTCCTGGAACCGGTCGAGCGGGCCGCGCCAGATACCGGTCTTAATCTGCCCGAAACCGTCGAAGTAATAGCTGCGCAGCGCCGTCGTTCCGGTGTACCAGCCCACTGCGCGCAAATTGAGACTGCCCAGCCCGATGCCGAACTGCGTCTTGTCGATCCCAAGAAACGCGGTATCGGGCAGCGCATCGTCCTCGATGAAGCCGGGCAGGTTCGTCAGGTTCAGGTTGACGTTGGCTGTCGCCAGCGCCGTGCCCTTGGTGGTGAAGGACAGCGCGCGATCGGTATCGGCGACCGTCTGGAAATAGTTGTCGGCAAAGGACACGCCGTTCCAGTTGATCGTGACCGGGTCAGAGAAATCCGACAGGTCAATGGTGTTGATCTTCAGCGATTTCAGCGACGTGCTGATCGTGTCAACGCTGGCTGCAAAGGCCTTGGTCTGTTCGTAGTAGCGGATTGCGCTGACCACATTGGCGACTGTCACTTCGGCCGACAGGCCCGCCGTCTCGACCGTGGCATAGACATTGGCGGCCGCGTAAAGCGCAAAGCCGTAAGACGCGAGCGTGGCCGTGGTGGACACGAAATCAAGAACGTTTGTCACGTTGAGCTGGCGCTGTGGCTGCGCACCAGAGAGCGGGTCGATCGTGGTAACCTGAATCGGCCCCAGCTTGTCTTTGCCAATCTGCGCCAACAGCCGCTGGACGATCTCGGTATTGACCGAGGTGCCGCGCCCCTCGCCGATGAAATGCAGCGGTGCACTCAGAACGTCGCCGATGCGGTTGTCCAAATCGACGATCTCGGCAAAGAACGCATCCGCCGCGGCCTCGGCAAATCCGGTATCGTCGATCGTGGTGGAGTCGGTCCAGTCCGGCACGAGGATCAGCGCATTGGCATCTTCCAGCGACTTGCCCGGCGTGATGTTGACCCAGTCGCCATAGCGATTGCTGTCCGACGAGGTCACGCCCCGCCCCAACGGCTTGTAGAAAAGGACGACACCATCTGTCGCCGCAGCCATCTTGACGGCCATATCAAAGAGCGCCGTCTGATCAGCTTGGGGGCCAAGGAATGGCAAACTCAACCCGTGGGTCAGGACCGCGACACCGGCATATTTCTGCCCCGTCGCCGGCTTGACCGGGTTGACGTAGAACTCGCCATACTGCCGGTTGACCTCCGGCTGGTGCCCGTTCTGCGACAGGACCGCCTCGGCCCCCCAGAAGTAGCTTTGACCGGCAGTCAGTACAGTGTCACCGGGCAGCGTCACCTTGAAATGTCCGCCATTTGCCATCGCATCGGCAATTTGCGCGTCCGTCAGATAGACCGTGGCAACCCGGTTGCGATTGGCGTCATAGCTGCCGTTCGCGTCGATCAGGTTCTTGTAGCCGAGGTTTTCAAGCGCCTTGCCTTGCGTCGGCGTCGTGTCACTGACGAAAAGCCCCTCTCGCGGACCATAGACCGACACCGTCACGATCACGGAAACGGGCCTTGAGTTCGGATCAAGGTCGAACGCGAAGTTGGGCTGCGGGTTATCGGTGCTGTCGTATTTGGGCACGTCGATTGCGCTGTGCGTGCGGGTGATCGTCAGATCGGTGAAGCTTCCATCATCCACCGGATCCAGCGAGATGACATTGCGCACCGTGGCCATCCCGCCGATCAGGCCGCCCAGCAGGATCGGCTGGTTGGGTTTCTCCTCTGGGCTCAGGCCGGGGCCGACATAGGGCTCGCCCGGCCCGTAGGGCACCGCGTAATACGCGCCGTAGGCGGCGCGGGGTCCGAATGTCTCGTTCAGGTCGATGCGCGGGACCAGCACACCGCTTGGCGCCGTTGCGGTGCCGCCCAGATCGTCCAGCGCATAGCGGTAATACAACTCGTCCGGGTGGGTCTTGATGAAATCGTCGATCGCCTGGATGTCGTAGGCAAGCACGTTGCCCAGCCGTCCGCCCGACATGTAGACGAATTTACGGTCGGGCGAGAGACCCAAGGTCGTGCCCCAGCTTTCGGGAATGCCCAACGTGGCGGCAACGACCCGTGACGCCTGACTGCCCGTGCTTTCGCGCGTCGCGCTCAGAAGGTTGGTGACCACGGCGATGTTGCTGCCCGGCGGATTGGCCCGGTAGCGCCCGATCAGGCTGGTGAAGGAATAGTCCGGATCGCGTTGCGGATCGTCGGGGGCAAAGCGGCGCTGACCAAGGATAAACGCCGTCTCGCCGGTTTCGGAAAACACGATGTCAACAGGATCGGCCACGGCGAAGGGGGCCCTCGGACCGTTCTGGCTGGCCGCTTCTGGCGGGAATGCAAAGTTCATCCTGTTCTGGACCGACCAGTTGCCCTTCGCGTCCCTGTCCAGCACCACGACAAGGCCACCATTGGACGGCCCCGAAACGGTGCGGGTCGAATCGAGGATGACAATCTTCTGGTGGTTGTCCCCTGCGAAGAAATAGCTGGTCACGCTGCGCGGCTCGCGCAGGAACAACCCGCTGGTATCGGTCGCCGTCGACGGGTCGCCAAAGCTTGCCACCGGGCTGAGCAGCGGATCGGACGACTCGTCCAACGCGGTGGGCAGATCGAAGATCGACACCAGGCCCTGCGAACGCGCGCCGGTGCCTGCGCCCGATTGCGCAACGACGATCTGTTTGAAGTCCTGCGTCAAGGCGGCCGAGGTGATGGCTCGCGGATCGGGCAACGTCAGGCTGAGGAAATCACGCAGGTAGGTCGCGCTATCCGCCGGGTTGATCCCGATCACATGGATCTTGTTGGACCCCTGGTCGGTGACAAAGAGGTAATTGTCGCCACGATCGACGAACATGTCGCCGATCCGAATGCCCGCGTCGGCGTTAAGCTGGATGAAATTGACGTGGCTGTCATCGGCAGGGTTCACGTCGATCTGACGCCACGCGATGGTGTCGACGACCGCGATGCCCTTTGCCGCCGTCAGCGCCACGAAGGCAAGACTGTTGTCCTGTGACAAGACAACCGCACCCGGGCCTGCACTGGGCTGATCGGGCAGCGGCACGCCGTTCTGATCCAGATACCCAATCGGAATGCGCCCCACGAGCTGCGGGATTGGCGTGGTGTCCGGGCCGGTCCGCGCCAGCGGGCGCAACACCGCGAGCTGATCGAACGTCACCGAAGTGTCGACCGCCACATCCGCGCCATCGGGCTGGCTGAAGCCCTGTTGCACGGCGACAAACGTGTCTTCGCCCGGCGCCAAGGCAAAACTGTCGGACAACTGGAACTTGGCATCCATCACCGCCCCGGCCACTTCGCTGCCCTGGGCCAGTGCGCTGGGGGCAGTGCCGGTATCCGCGGTCTGGGTCAGCGCCGGACGTGCAACGCGGAAAACACCCGTCGACACGTTGCGCGGCGGTGTCACGCGCAATGCGGGTGCCCCGTCGCGCATGATCTGTTCGGCCAGCACGGCGACTGCCCCGGTTTGATCAAACCGCACCGAATAGCCCGCGCCATGCCCGCCCTCGGTCTCGGCCTTCAACAAGGCGGTATTCAGCACATCGTCAGACACGTCGCCGAACACCACCCAGCTATGTGCGCCCCCGTCCAAGCGGCTGTCAGGCGTCAGGTTCAGCCCCTTGATTTCGATCTGTGCCTTGGTGACGGCACTGGCCTGTGTTGTGAGCTGTACGACCTCGGCGGATTCGACCAGCGGATAGGCCGCATTCTGCAGATGCTCCAGCAGCGAGCCAAAGAGGTTGGTCACGATATTGGGCAGGTCCGCGGCAATCTGCAGCGTGTTGGAACTGATGATGTCGAGAGTTTCGGAATTGACCAGCTTTGTGGCAATGGCGGTGATCGCATGCGGCAGCGTCAGCACCATCTTGGCCCCTGCCGACAGCGCGCCGATCGGCAGCAGCGCGCCACCTATGGACTGAACCGTGGCGGTGGCCTGAATATGGTCGGAGGGGGCCATTTGCTGGACCGAGGCACTGACCACCTTCTGGGCGAAATCGTCGGCGATCTGCATGACCACCAGCGGCCCGTCCGATTGTGTGCCGGCATGCGGTGGCGAGGTGGTGCGGGCGATCCCGTTGGCATCGACAACCCCGCTTTCCACCTCCTGATAGCCTTTGACGATGCCGGCATCGGTGACGAAATCGCTGATGCGGTAGAATATGACATGCGCCCCTTCGGCAAGGCTTGTGGGAATGGCGAACTGCGCCGGAATGCTTTGTGGCGCGTTGCCGGTATCCAGATTGAAGGCCGCACCGAAGGTAAAGCCGTCTTCGGGGCGCAGCAGCGGCACCCCGATCTCGTCGGCGCTCAGCGTTGTGATGGTGACTTGCGCGTCGCGCGGCAGCGCGCCTTCGGCGATCGCCACCTGGTAACCATCGGCGTTCTGCACCACGCCACCAGCAGACCCCACCGGAACGGCATCGCCAACCACCGGCGTCATCACGTTGACCGGAATGGTGATTTCCGAGGCGCGGTAGATTACCGTCAGCTCGGTATGGCCAGGCGCAAGGCCAATCACCCGGCCATCGGAGGTGACTTGCGCGATATCGTTGTTCTGGACGTAGCTTTTGACTTCGTCCATGTGCGATTGCACCACGTTCGCGCCCAGATGATCGAACAACAGCAACTGACGCGACGCGCCGGGAGTGATCTCGACCGCGTCGGGATAGATATCGCTGCCCGGCCCGTCGATCAGCGCCTGATCGTAGGACGACAACGCCCCGACCCGCACGACAGTTGCCGCATGGATCGCCCCGCGCGCGATCTCGATCACGCTATAGCCGTTCCCCCGGCCCTGCAGTTGCGTGCCGACAAGGCGCGCGACGGTTGGGTCATCGAAGCTGACCGTCACATAACCTTCGCTCAGCGCCGCCGTACCACCATCGGCGAAACTGCCGGTGATCCCGAAATCGACCGTTTCACCATCGGCCAGCAGCGGCGCGCGATCCTCCAGCGTGATCCCGGTCAGCGCGGCGTCGGAAATCTCGATGTTCAGATCGGCACTGGCCGAACTGCGGTAGCCATCACTTGCACGCAGACTTACATGCATCGGCCCGGTCTGGCCGGGATCTGGCGTCACCAGAAGCGTCGCGCCATCCGGGCTGAGCGTTGCCGTGCCGCCGCTGGCACCAAGCACCTCGAAAAACACCGGATCGCCTTCGGGATCGGCCGCCATGTCGCGCAGCGACACTGCAATGGCCAGATCGGTGTAGGTCTTTTGTGCTACTGGCGTCAGCACTGGCGGGCGGTTGGCGCGCAGCCCGTAGTTGCGCAACAGCAGCGCCTGATCGGTCGCATCAACGTTGCCGTCGCCATCGATGTCGCGGGGGGTGTTCTGGTAGGCTGCCTTGTCGGCGCTCGACACATCGCCGTCGCCTGTCAGGTCGCCCGTTGGCGCAAGGTGCAGGTCGATCGACGCGGCACTGTCACCATGCAGGGTCAACTGCTTCAGACCGGCCTCCGAGACGGCGAAGATCGCCGTCTGGCTGCCATCAGCGGCCGTTTGCAACGATACCGGCCCGGCCCCGTCCAGTTGCAGGCTGGCCCCCGGGGCGCTCATCCTGACCGAGATCAGCAGTTGCCCGCCGGCCGAGGCCAACTCGCTGTCGCGCAGAACGAACGAGGCGGTCTGCACCTCGCCCGCAGCGATCGTGGTCTGCCAGTCGGTGGTGTTGGTAATGCCGCCGAAGGCATGGTTCAGGGGCTGCGCCACCCCGCCCTGATAAACGCCCGCCAGCCTGCCCTGCGCGATTGAAAGCCCACTCGCGTCATAGCCGTAAAGATCGGGCTCTGCCCCACTGCTGCCGCCGACAAAGGTCAACCGATCAGCCGCGTCGTAAAGGAACAACCGCTTTTCGCCATCGGGCAGCGTTAGACCGGCAATCGCCCCGGCCGGATTGCGCAGAACCGTCACCGCGCTGCCGTTCGCGCCGATCAGCCCGCTATCGGCGATCAGGACATGCGCATCGCCGCGCGCAACCCCGGTCATCGAGCCGCCGCCATCCATTTCCCAGACAGTGCCATCTGGCTGGCTCAGGCGCAGCGTGATCGGCGCGCCGGGGGCAAATGGCGAATAGGGCAGGCCCGAGCGGGCGCTGTATATGGCGCCATCCGCCTCTGTCAGCAGGGGGCCGTCAAAAGACAGCGCATAGCCGGGCTGGTCGGCCGTGAAGGTCAGCGTCGCCTTGTGAAACCCGGAGATCTCCTGCGTTGCAATGCCCACGGTAAAGACAATCCGCTGGCCATCAGGCGCGGTCAGATGGATGTGCTGGCCGGCCTTCAGCGCCGCACCTGCCACGCCCGCCGGCCCTGCATCCAGTTGCGCATCCAGCCATGGCGCAGCCCAGCCTTGGCCAAAGTCCAGCGTCTCACCTGCGCGGTCGGGCTGATAGACACGCGTCAGCGGAATATCAATGCCCGACAACGTCACCTCCGCCTCGGTCAGGCGCAATGTGGGATCAGCGGCGGCGGGCAGGATCTCGATCTGTTTCTCGACGATCGTTTTCAGGCCGTTCAGATCGCGGGCGTCCAGCCGCAGGGTGTAAAAGCCCGACGGCACTTCTCCGGCGTCGATCTGCGCCAATTCGCCGATCGTCTCGGTGTCGCCATCGGCGAGTTGCCGCGCCACACCGCTGCGTGAAACGAGTGTCAGCGTCCAGCCGGCGACGCTTTGATCGGCGACTGAACCGCTGATCGAAACCGGGCCGGCCAGCGGCCCCTCAGGCAGATCGAGCGTGACCTGCGGCGCGGCAACATCACCCGGCTGACGGATCACGATATCTCGCGCGACCTGTCCCGTGCGCCCATCGCGATCGGTTACCTCCAGCACCGCATGCAGCCGGCCCGGCGCGGGCGCGACGATCTGCGCCCGGCCCAACGCATTCAGCGGCAGGACCTTTCCATCGACGGTCAGGCGCATCGCCGTGATCGGCACGACACCGTCGCCGGTGGCCGATAGTGTAATGGTCTGGCCCGGCTGCGCGGGGAACCCGGGGGTGACATCCAGCACCGCCGTCGGCAGGATCGGCGTCCGGGTGACCTTGATCAGCATGTTGGCCGCGACGACGTCCGTGCCGTCATCCGCGCTGACCTTCAACACCAGATCGCCTAGGTCGCCGGCATCGGGGGTAAAGATCAGACGTCCTGTGCTGCGGTCAAAGCTGGCATTGGCGGGCAGGTTGGCGATGGAGAGCGCCAGCGTGTCATCGGTATCGGGATCGGTGACCGGCAAGGTGATGTCGAGCGTTTCACCCAGCACCACCGTGCGCGTCTCCAGCGCCAGCACCGGCGGGCGGTTCTGGTTCAGCACGTTGACAGCGACATCAGCCACGCTTTGCGCGCCCGACGGATCGCGCGCCGCGATCTTGAATGTATAGCTGCCTGCCTGATCGTAGCCCGGCATCCACGTCACCACGCCGGTACGCGGATCCAGACTGGCGCCCTTCGGCAATGCGTCGGCAACGGCGAAGACGACCGGATCACCATCTATGTCAGAGGCCAGCAGCCGGAACGTAAACGCCTGCCCTTCCAGCGCGGTTTGCGGCGCGGTGTCCAGCACGACGGGCGGACGATTTGTGTTCGTAACATGCAGGCTGGTCGTGAACGTGTCGGTCGCGTTGCCATCCGTCACGCCCAGCGTGATATCGTTGTAGACGCCGGCCTGAAACACGCCCGGCGTGAAGGTCAGCCGGCCCGACAACGGGTCAAGCACGGCCCCGTCCGGCAGCCCCGTCGCCGTGAAGGTCAGCGGATCACCGTCCGGATCGGAGGCCAGCACGCTGACATCAAGCGTGTCCAGTTCGGCCACCTCCAACGGGCCCAGGGGCTGTATCAGCGGGGCGGCGTTGGCGCTGCGGACGAGGACCGGCAGGCTGATCGTGTCGCCAAGCCGTGCCGTGGGATCGCCATTGCCCGCGTCGGTGACCGTCAGAACCAGCGTATGGCTGCCACTGTCGCCAGCCAGTGGCGTGTAACGCAACGTGGCCTTGCCCGGCTCGCTTGTATCCAGCACCGCACCGTCCGGAAGTCCCGACATCTCGAAGCTGAGGCTGCCGCGCTCGGGGTCTTGCGCGGTGAAGGTATAGCTCAGCTCTTGTCCTACCACGGCCACCAAGCCGGCCACCGGCGACAGAACCGGGGGCAGATTGGCCCCCTCAACCGTCAGGATGAAACTACCTTCGGCCGCCAGCGCGCCGGCCGGGTTCCCGTTGCCATCGTCCTGCAGTCGCAGGTCAATGCGCCAGTCACCCCGGTCCAGATCGCCGGGCGTGATCTCAAGCACCTGACCTTGCGCCGTCTGGACGACCCGGCCAAAGCCGGAGGTGCCATCGAGAGCAATCGGCGTCGGATCGAGGCTGATCTGGTCGGCCCCGGCCGCGCGGGTGGCCGTGGCCTGCACGCTCAGCGGGCCGCCATCCGGGTCCAGAGCGGTCAGCGGGATGCGCACCACCTCGCCGCCCTGCGCCGTGATGTTGGGCAGATCGTCCAGCACTGGCGGGCGGTTGAAATCCTCCACCTTGATTGTGATCATGACCGAAGAGGACAACGGTGTGCCGGTGCCATCACCGTCATCCGTGGCTGTCAGGCGGACATGGTACAGCCCTGCCGAGCTATAATCGGTCAGCCAGTTGAACGTGCCGGTTTCGGCGTCGAAGGTGGCGCCGTCCGGAAGCCCCTCGACCGTGTAGCTGAGACTTGCCCGCATCGAGCCTGCGTAATCCAGCAGTGAACCGTCCGCCGCACGTTCCGGCAAGACGTAGCCGGGATTGTCGGGGTCAAAGCCGTTGGTGCGGAATTCAAGCTGTTGGCCCTCCGTCACCGTCCAGTTGTCAAAGCCTTGCAGGACCGGCGCGCCATTGGCGTTC
Organism: Limimaricola sp.; assembly: GCF_016125575.1. GTDB lineage: Bacteria > Pseudomonadota > Alphaproteobacteria > Rhodobacterales > Rhodobacteraceae > WGLM01. The sequence continues at coordinate 86,556 of NZ_WGLM01000005.1, read as the reverse complement.
TCGACCGTGATATCCAGCGTCACGCGTGTCGTGGCACTGCCGTTCGAGACATCAACGGGGATGTGATACGCGCCCGCCTGCGTGTAGCGCGGCGTCCATTCGAATATGCCGGTTTTCGGATCCAGATGGGCATCGGCAGGCAGCAGCGGCGAGGTAAAGGTCAAGGGTGCATCGCGCGCGTCGGCCCCGACGATCTGCACCCGCAGCGGATCGCCCTCGCGCAGGGTTTCGGGCACCGGCGTGGCCACCTTTGGCGCGAAGACGCCCGGCGTGACCACCAGATTGAAGCTTTGCCGGGTCGAGAGGGTGCCATCGGTGGCCCCGATCACCACGCCATTGTATTGGCCGGCCTGCCCCGGTTGCGGCTGCCAGACCAGATCCTGTGTCGCATGATCGACATAGGCACCGGGCGGCAGGTTGTCGGCGAAGATGGCCACCGCATCGGAATCGGCGTCATCATAAAGATAAGGCAGCCGCAGAACCTCGCCCTCGGCAATCTGGATCTGCGCTGCTGGCGCTTGCAGCACCGGCGCATGGTTGGCTCCGGCGACGGAGATCTGCCAGTTCAGCTCGTCAAACGCGCCCTGCGCGTCATAGACCTGCAAGGTCACATCGACGTCGGCCGGCGTGGCCGCGTCAGGTGTCCAGGCAACCGCGCCGGTGACCGGGTCGACGGTCATGCCCGCAGGCCCAGAGACCAGGGTGTAGCCCAGTTGGGCACTGTCGATATCCGTGGCGATCGGCTGAAACAGGTATGGCACGCCAACCTGCGCGCTATTCGGTCCGACGTCACCAAAGACCGGCGCGGCGTTGACCCCCGGCAGCAGCCGCACACCATGCCGGAAAATGGCGCGTTGCGCGTCGTCCAGCAGAAGCGACACGGCCAGCGCCTCGGTGCTTTCGCCGGGCGCCAGTTCGGCATCGGGGCCGATCTGCCCCGAAAGATCGACCAGCCAGATATCGCCGCTTTGCGTGCCCACCAGCGGGGTGCCATCGCCGGTGATATCGGCGGGGTCGAGGGTCAGCCGGATCGGGCCGCGCAACGGTTTGACCCCGATATTCTCGACCGTCACCGCATAGGTCACGACACCTGTCTGCCGATCGTAGCGGGTATCGCGGAACGAGATCTTCACATCGGCTGTAACATCGTTCAGCCGGGTGAAATTGACGGTTGTCAAAGCGCCCAGGCTTTGGCCCCGGCTGCTTTGCAGCGTGTCCAGAACGTTGAACGCATAGATGCCCAGCGGCAGGCTCTCGAAGCTGGCAGTCACCGTCCGTGTCGCGGCGTCCCAAGAGAGGCCAGTGACGGGCCGAATGTCACCGTTCTGATCGACCAACGCGTAATTGGCCGGGTTCAGGACAGAGCCTGCGCCTTCGGTTGCCATGTCATCGTCGAACTGAACCGAGAAGGTGGCGATCGGATGCGAGAAGGTCGCGCCGTCCTGCACGGATGTTGCCACGACGGCAGGGGTGCGCAGCGGCTGCAAGGTGTCGATCCCGGTGCTGTGCGCCACGAGGATGCGCCCGTCCGATAGCGTGGTAATGCCCTCGCCACGGGTCTGCCCGGCGGCAATCGACACCACGTCGTAGGAGGCCAGATCGACGGCAAACAGCCGCGCCACGCCGCCTTCGCCCACCGAGGTCGCTAGCGCCAGCCCCTCAAATTCGGTACCCGCGCGCCCGAAGGTCAGGCTGTCAAGCGGCGCGCCGGTTGCAGCGATCAGCGTTGCCGTGCCATCGCTGTCATAGCGCAGGATGTTGCCCCGGTCGGGCCAGCCAGTGGCCCAGAGCGCGCCATCTGGCGCAATCGCCAGATCGCCCACCCGGCCCGTCGCAAAGGTGGTGAAGGTTTCGCTGACAGGATCGAATTGCGCGATACCGTCATTGGTGGTCACAAAGATCTGCCCGCTGCCGTCCACAACGACCGACTGGCCGATACCTGCGCCAAACCGGTTCAGGATCTCGCCCGTGGTCGGATCGAGTTCCAGCAGCGCACCACCGCCGGAGGTGGCCCAAAGCCTGCCATCAGGCGCCTGCGCCAAGTCGTAGACCGGGGCTTCCAGACGGGCCAGCGGCTCGCCACTGCCAGCGCCGGTGCTGTCGACCTTGTAAAGCCAGGCGCGGTCGGGACCGGCCGAATAAAGGATGGATCCATCGTCAAGTTCGGCGAGGGCCAAGACACCAACCCCGCCCTGCCCGCCCGCGTCGTAGCCGGCAAAGGCCGCCAACGAAAAAGGTGCGATCACGCCGGTATAGACCGATGGGCGGGCCGCCGAGGGCGAGCCGGGCACCGCATCGAGCGCTGCGATGAAAAGCGCGTTGCCCGGATCAGCTGCTGGCGCTGTCGCCGGTGCTGCGGGTGCCGCCGCCACCGTCTGGGCAATATCGTCGGCAACGCCGAAATCGGGCGCAGGCGCAACCGCCCTCACCCCGGCGGGTGCAGTCTCGATATTGCCCGCCTTGTCGGTGCTCAGAACCAGGAATTCAGGGGTCTCGCCCCCCGTCCCATGCCAGACATAGCTGCGCGTGGTCAGATCGCTCGCGACCACCTCGAAGGCGCCGCCGCCGCGCGAAACGTAGATGGTCGATGTCGCAGCACCCGATCCGGCGTCGGTCACGCTCCAGTCGATGCGCATGTCATCGGTGCCGGCAATCGGCGTGACGCTTGCGCTGGTCTGCGGTCCGGCCAGATCGAGCCGATAGGTGAAATCGCCGGTATCCTGTGGGGCGCTGACATCGGACAGGATGGTCGCGCTGGCCGTGACCGTAACACCGTCCACCGCATCATCGGCCGGGTAGATCGAATAATATACCTGACCCGTTTCGCCCGGCCGCAGCAGGCCCTCAAGGTTGTCGCCCTCCATCACCTCGCCAGTGGCGGGATCAATGGCCTGCAAGCGCCATGTCGCGGTCTGCGAGGCGATGTCGACACCGGCAGACACCCGCAACACGAAGCCGCGACTTCCCGACAGGTCGATATCGGTCTGATAAACGGGCCGTCCGGCCGGAACCTTGACGTCCAGATCGCCCAGCCTGATCCCGCCCAGCCGGAAACTGCGCGCATCAAGCGATCGGTCCAGCCGCGTCACGATCTGCAGATCATGCGAGGATTGCGGCGAAGCGGAATCGAGCGAAAATCCGATTTCGTGGGGCAGCGCGACACCGCCCGGCACCCAGTCGCCACCGGTGGCCACCACCGGGCCGCGCAGGTAGGACGCGCCTTTTGCGGCAGCGACATCGGTCAGGCGGCCAAGATTGAGGGCGACCAGCGCGCTGGTTGTCGCGTCAGAGCCGAAGTCAGGAAGGTTGACAGCCCCATCGCCGACCCAGGGCGCGTAAATATTGAACGCGGTAAAGCTGGTGGCGTGCGACAGGCCCAGATCGAAGCTGGCCGGATCGGGCAAGGCCGGCACTGGCACATCGAACGGAATACCAAACGGCGGCGCGCGCAGGTCCTGCCGCGCCACGGGGGCAACCTCGCCCGTAGTCGAACTGCCATACCACTCGCGCACCTTGGCATAGAACGACACCAGATCGCCGCTGGTGCGAATTTCATCGCCGGCCGGGCCCAACACCAGCCCTTGCGATAGCGTGGCCACAAGACCGGCAACGCGGGTCTGTTCATAGACAGGCGGGGCCGCGGCCTCGTCCCGCAACAGCCCCGCATCCATCAGCGCCTTGAGGAATCCGCCGGTCCAGCCTTCGGCATCGGCGGCCAGGGTCTGCAGGGCAGGCGCGGCATCGGGATCGGCCAGCACCGCCTGGCGCAACGTTTCGGCATCGGCCGTCTGTGCGGCAATGAACTCGTCCCGCGTCATGGGGGTTGCCGCCGCCATCACGTTGAACTGGAACGGTAGGTACCACGGCAGATCGCCCGACACGACCTTGAAGCTCGGATCGGTCATGATCTGGTAAAGCAGCGGATCGACGGCCTGCAGATCCTCGACGCCGCCGGCCAGCGCATCGGCTTCTGCCAACGCGGGATCATGATCGTAAAGGGCCGCGCGCAGCGCGTCGAAGTCACGGTCGATCAAGGCCTGCAGACCGGGATAGGTCTGCACCGAGAAGTTGAGTTGCGCCGTGTCCTTGGCCGCCAGATCAACCGCGTAGCCCGGCGCCAGAAGCCGGCCCGCAAGATTGACCTCTGCCTGCGCACCGGTCAGCCCCAGCCCGTCCGTCGCGGCATCCGACCCACCACCGACATTGGTCGAGAATGACAGGTAAGGCAGGCCGTAAACCATGTCGCTCGTGCCCATCTCGGGCGCACCGAAGGTGAAATACACATAAGGTGTGTCGACATTGGTCAGGCTGTCGAGCACCACCGCGTACTGACCCGCCTGCCCCGCCGCGACCACCCGCGGCCCGCTGAGGCCGACCGACACATCCTGCGGCAGCGTGTCTTCCACCAGATAGCGGTACGGGTCGATCGCCTGTTCGCCATCGGCGTTGATCACGACGACGTCGTAAAGCCCGTGCGGCGCACCGGCGAGGTCGAAGATCGCGATCATCCGGGTGGCGTCGATCCGCTTGACCGATACCGGCAGGAACTCGGCAATGCCGGGGCGCGACAGCTTGGCAATTGCACCCTCCTTGATCCCCGCACCGTCGATCGTCATCGTCACGAAGCGCGCCGAGCCGCCGGTATCCGGCGTGACAGACGTGATCTGGAACGGCATCAAATCGGCCACCAGCCGATAGGGCGCATCGGAGGGCGCGGTTCCCGGATCGATGCGCAGGCGGATGAAATATTCCCCCGGCTCGGTGGAGGAGACGACCGCCACCTGTTCGGCCCCGAAGGGCGTTGTCGCGGCCACATCATAAACCGACTGTGTCGGCATGTTGGCGGCGCGGACGAACACCTCGCGTAGCGCCTGCGGATCCCCGCCACTCAGCCGCACGCGCAAGGTTTCGCCCGCTGGAACATCCAGCCGATAAACGTATTCGCCCGCCTCCGGCACGGTAAACTCTGCCGCCTCGTTCAGCGTCAGCACCGGGGAGGTCAGGGTGATGGCGTTTTGCGAGGCCAGTTCGTTATTGGCCTCGCCCGCGCCCTCGGGCACGTCATTGCGCGCGTCGTTGCGCAGGATCACCCGCCATGCCCCGTCAGCAACGACAGGCAACTTGGTGGTCAGTGTACCGGCGTAGCTTTGACCACTGGCCAGCCCGCCCGCGTGTTGGAACCGGCCCAGGTAGATGTCGCCGATGTCCCACGTGCCGTCTTGCGACAGGTAAACCGCGTCGGACCATGCACCTTCCGCTTTTGCCACCGGCGCGGCATTGGTGACAGTCCAATCGACGGTGATCGATCCACCTTGCATGTCGCCGCCCGTCACCGTCAGGTTCGAGGCCACAAGATCGGTCGGCGGGTTCTGTTCGATCAACAGCGGCTGGGCGCTGCTGGTGATGTTGTCCTCCAGCGCACCACCGCCTTCGAAAACCGTGCCCGCCGGGCGCGCGGCCGAAGTCTGATCGCTGAGCACGAAGACGTAATAGCTGCCAGAGATGCCCTTGGGCAGTTTGACCGTGGCAGAGCTTTGTCGGCTGGTCCCGGCTTCAAGCGGCGCGATCTGGTCCACAAAACCAAGGTAGAAATCGCGTTTCGGATCAAGCGTTTCATCGCGAGACAGGTAGATCAGGTCGCGCCAGCCGTCGCTGGTATCACGCTGGCCGAGGTTCTGGGTTACATAGCTGAGGTCAAACGGCTGGCCGGTCACCGCGCGTTGCGGAATGGTCAGCGTCGTAACCGCCAGATCGGCCAGCGGCCCCGCCGCGACCGAAACGACGCCGCTGGTGCGGTTGTTGCCTTCTCCAGCGAATTCAGGGACCAGATCCTTGGCCGTTCCCAGTCCGGGCAGGCCGGTGCGCACGGTCGATCCCTGGTAGACGTTGCCGTTGCTGAACCGGCTGTCAGTCTCGACAATCACGTGAAAATCGCCCGAGATCCCCTGCGGCAGATCCACCAGCGCCTGCGTCATGTAGCTTTCGCCGATCCCCAGCGCGCCGCTGCGATCGAAGCTGCCCAGCAGATAATCCTGCGAGTCCAAAGAGCCGTCGCGCGACAGGAACACCCGGTCGGTCCAACGGCTCTCGCGTGTGGCCCTGCTGCCGGAATTGGTGACGGTAAAGACGATGTTGAGGCTGTCGCCGCTCGTCGCCGCATCGGGCAGGACAAGATCGGAGACGACAAGATCGGGCTCGGCATAGGTCACTTGCGTCACGCCACGGCCGAAATTGCCTGTCGGGTCATCGGGGTTTTCAGCCACGCTGCGCGCGTAGCCATCGCGCACGGTCGCCGCATCCCCCTTGAAGGTTTCGGAGAGCGGCAGGTTGCCATAGGCGTCGGTATCGGTAGCGACATGGATGTAATAGACGCCGTCAAAGCCCGCCGGAATCGTCACTTCGGTACTGGCAGAATAAAGTCCGCCCGCCGCCAGCCCGTCGGCGTTGGAATGGATGACACTGGCCAAATAGGTGGCGCGGCTGCGGTCGAACGTCTTGTCGCGCGAAATCCAGACCGAATCCCGCCAATAGGCGGTGCCATCCCAGACGGCGGCGCCAACGTTCTCTACCGTCCAGTTGACCGTCGCCGTCTCGCCCGACAGGTTGCCGGTGCTGGCCGACACGTCGATCACCCGCAAATCTGCAAGTTCCGCGGTCACGTCGGCGTTGCCGCTGGCGATGTTGTTGTCCTCGTTCTCTTCGACAACAGCCTGATGCCCGTGGACCGAGGCATCGGTGATGACGTAAAGGTATTGCCCGGTCGCAGTCGGCGGCAGATCAAAGCTGGCCGACGCGGTGTAGCTTTCACCTGCGCCCAATCCGGCCTCGCGGCGGACATCACCCAGCGACCACAGCGTTGCGCCAGCTGCCCCCCATTCCGCCTGGTCCGAAAGGTACACCCGGTCGACCCAGCCGCCATCGGTGCCGACAAGGCCGTCATTGCTGACCGTCCAAGACACATCCAGCGATGCGGCCCCGGCGACAACCGGGCCGGCGCTGGTCACGTCGCTGACCACCAGATCGGGGCGGACAGGCTCGTAGCCCAGAATATCGATCGCCCTGCCCTTGTAGTTGTTGTTGTCGATCTCGTTGGGGTCGTCAGGGTTGATGTTGATCGCCAGCGTATCTTCCAGCACCGCATCGTAACTGTCGGACCACGGAGTGATGTAATATTTGCCGGAAGGCAGGTCCGGCGGGATGGTGACCTGCATCACCACGTCATAGCTTTCGCCCACCGCCAGCATGCCCTGATGGGTTACGGTGGCCAGCAGGCGCGCCGAGTTGCCTTTCAGAAAATCGGCCCCCGCGACATCGGCAAAGGCGGCGGTGTTGGGCCGCCGCGGATCGCGGGCGATCCAGATCGTATCGCGCCATGTATCGTCCAGCGTGGCGCCGACACCGTTGTTGGTCACGGTGTAACGCACCTCGATCTGCGAGCCGTACACCGCTTGCGACGGCGCAACCACGCCAGAGGTGACAAGATCGGGCCGCGGCAGACCTTCAACGTTGAACCGCTGCGCGACGACGTTGTCACCCTCGAACGGATACTCGTCAACCGACCCACTACTGTCGGCCGCAACCAGAACATAGGCGTCGCCCGACCAGCGCAGCGGGACCGTTCCGATATCGCTGGTCACCGAATAACGCTCGCCATTTGCCAGCGACGTGGGGTTGCCGGCGCGCGAGATCAGGATGTCGTCAGGGCTCAGCTTGTCATCAAGCGACAGATAGACGCTATCCTGCCACGTGCCGGTGGCAGCGACGCTTCCCTGGTTGACGATCTCGAACGTCGCCTGGATCCCGGCACCCGCCGATACCGTCGGCGCCACGACGATCGAGGCAACGCCAAGATCGGGCCGCGGGTTCAGCGAGATGGTGATGGGGCGGTCATCGGCGGTGGTGTTATTGTCTGCCGCTGCCCCGTTTTCATAGATACCACGGTCGGCGTTGGTCACCACCGTCAAACGGTAGGCCCCTTGAATACGCGCCGGCAGGCGCACCCGCTCGGTGCGCTGGTAAGAGGCCCCGGGCGCCAGCGTCCGCGCCGTGGTGAAGCTGCCAAGCTGGATCGTCGGCAGGCCGGCATCGACAGGGACCAGCATGATCCTGTCGGTCCATTGCCCGTCGGCCAGCCCTGCCCCGTCGTTCAGGATGCGCCAGGCCACGTCAATCTCCTGGCCTTCATTGGCCGTGTCCAGCGTGGCGATATCGGCAACACGCAGATCGGGCGACGGGGCGAGGGTCACCGCCACCTCGCGCAGGGCCGAGACATTGTTGTCGGTATGGATGAATTCGTAGGGTCCGCCGGTTTCAACCCGGACGTAGAACGTCCCCTCCAACCCGTCGGGCACCGTGATGGTACCACTGCGCTGGTAAGTCTCGTTCACCGCAAGAACGCCAAGGTGCGTATAGGACTGGCTGGCCACCACGCCGCTGCCATCGGGATTGCGTGACAGGATGATCCGGTCGCTCCACTGCGCCTGATCGGTCAGGCCGATGCCATCATTCTGCACCACCCATTGCAAGGCCAGCTGTGTGCCGCTTTGTGCCGTCGCATCAGCGGCGATGGAGGTGACCTTCAGATCGGCGAACGGGGCGCGCGCGACATCGACCGGATCGGGTGCCGCCGCACGATTGTTTGCGGTCGAACCGTTTTCAAAGACCGCCCCGCCATAGTCGGCCACGACGTAAACGGTCAGCCTGTCGGAAAAACCGGGCGGCAGGTCAATCGCCTCGGACCGGCGATAGCTTTGGCCGCCGTCCAGCGCCCCGGCATGATCAAAGCTGCCAAGCAGAAAGTCGTCACCGTTGCCAAGAACGCCATCGCGCGAGGCATAGACGCGATCCTGCCAGCCGGTCTCGGACCCCCTCTCATTACGCAGGTTGCTGACAGTCCATGCCACGGTGATCGTCGCCGGATCAGCCACGGTCAGCGATGGCGCGGTCACGTCGCTGACGGCAAGATCGGCATAGGGCGCGATGGCGATGGTGAAATCTCGGCTTGCGACGTTGTTGTCCTCGCCCGCCTTTTCCACCACGGCATCGCCGGCGTCGGTGACGAATAAAAGCTGATAAGCGCCGTCTGCCGCCAAGGGCAGCGCGATATCGGTCTGAAAGCTTTGCGTTTGACCCGCCGCCAAGGACCCGGTCGTCTCTTCGGCCAGCAGGATATCACCGCTGTCGAGAGTGCCGTCACGCGAGAGATACACCCTGTCGACGCGGGAGTTGACGGCCTCGCCGGTGCCCCGGTTCTCGACCGTCCAGCTGAGCGTGACCAGATCGCCTGAACGCGCCGTGTCGGGCGCGGCGGCGTTGATGATCGTCAGATCGGGTGTGTCGAGGCCCAGCGAGACGTCATCAAGCAGGGTGTTGTTGGCCTCGCGCCCCTGCTCGTACACCTGCCCGGCGGCATCCGTGACGACAAGGAACGTCCATGTCCCGTCGGCAAGATCCGGCATGGTGAAATCAAGACTGGCATCATAGCTTGCGCCCACCGCGAGCGGCGCATTGCGAGTAACAACGCCAAGGTAACGCGCGCCGCTCAGGCTGCCGGTCTGGGTCAGGTAGACACGGTCCGAAAACGGGGCGCGGGCTTCGGCTTCGCCCTCGTTCTTGACTGTCCACCCGACGGTCACGGTCGTGCCGGGTGCGGCGCGCTCTGGCCCGACGATATCGGTCACGGCAAGATCGGCCGTCGGGCGGGCCGAGATCGTCATCGGCTCCAGCGCGGTGCGGCTGTTGTTGGTCTCGCCATCGCCCTCGGCCACATCATTGCCGATATCGGTCACGACGATCACGTAATAGCTGCCTGTCAGGCCGCCCGGCACATCGACCTGCGCCGTTGTGGTTACGCTTTCGCCGGGGCCAAGCGCCTGTCCCGCCGCCTGTTCGGTCAAGAGCAGGTCGCCCGAATCCAGCGTGCCATCGGCCGAAAGATAGACGCGGTCGGACCAGCCGCTGGCAGCCGCGGTTCCGGTATTGGCAACCCGCCAGCTGACGTCGATCCGGTCGCCCCAACTGGCCACGGTTGGCGCCGCCACCGCTTCGACCACAAGGTCGGCAGTGTTGGCCGGTGCAACGGTGACCGGCGTCGCTGCCGAAAGGTTGTTGGTGGTGTTACCGCCTTCTTCGACCGCGCCATCGCTGTTGGCCCGCACCGCGAGGTAGTAATCGCCATTCAGCGTGATCGGCAGCACCAGCGTGGCGCTTTCCTCGCGGCTGGCGCCAGCCGCAAGGCCTGCCACATCGACCAGCCCCAGCGTGATGTCATCGCTGTTGCCGAACTGGTTATCCCGGCTGAGGATGACCGCATCACGGCGCGCACCCGCATCGGCGGTGCCGCTATTGTCCACCACCCAGTGCAGGGTAACTGGTGCGCCCGCCTGCGCCGTCGAGGCAAGCACGGGCGCGGCCGCGCTCAAATCGGGATAGGCCTTTTCGGCCGAGGTGAAGGTCAGGACAGTGCGGTTGTTGGTTTCGGCATCGCCGGTGTCATTCACCTCGCGCAGCGCTCCGCCCACATCAAGCTGCACATCCACGCGCAGTGTTCCCGCGCCTTCCGCACCCTCTGGCAGTGCCAGCGTCAGGGTGCGCACCCGGCTTTCGCCCGGGCCCGGAAATCCGGCACTGCCGGGGACAAAGGTGATGTCCTTCGAAAAGACGTAATGGCGCGTCGTCTCGTTGTAGATGCGCACACGGTCAACCCAATCGCCGTAGGGACCGGCCGAACCATCATTGCGCACGGTCCATGTCAGCGTGACGGTGTCGCCGGCATGCGGATCGGTCGCGTCAACGGTCAGATCGGCCGGCACCAGATCGGCGGCCGAAGTGAGCGGCAGAACGGTGCTGTTATTGCTCTCGCCCGTGCCGTCCGAATTATTCTCGGTCACCACGGTATCGACATCGGCTGTCACGACGAAATTGAACTCTCCCGCGCCGTCGCTGCCTGCGGGCCAGTCGATGGTCGTGCTTTGCGTGCGGGTATCGCCAACCCCGAGCGGTGCCGACCCTGACGCCGAGACGGGCAACGAGACGAGCGCAAGCGTCTTGTTTCCTGCCGAGACGTTGACGACCCGCAGCTGGACCGCGAAGTCATTGGTCACCGGCGCGCCACCGGCATTGGTGACGTCCCAACTGACCGTTACCGGATCGCCCGCGGCATAGCCCGTCGCCGGTGTCGTCGTGACGTTTGCGATCACCAGATCGGGCAGCAGGTTGTTGTTCGAAAAGAATGCGAGGCTGGCACGAATGTTTTGCTCGCCGGCAAGGCCCGCATCGGTCTCGTCGGCGCTGTTGGTGATATCAACCTCGACCTCGGCAATCAGGTCGCCCGCGCCCAATGCGCCCGAGGGCAGCACGATGTTGACCGCGCGCGACAGCGTATCGCCGGGGGCGATGACGGCCCCGCCCGCCGTCACGCTCAGGCCTACGATCTCGCCGGTATCGGCGCGGCGCAGAACCACCCGATCGCGCCCGGCAGCGGCGGCGGCGCTGCCTTGATTGCGGAGCGTCCAGTGGACAGTGACAGGCCCGCCTGCGGTGATGGGTCCGGTGGCCGTTACAGCAAGTGTTTCGGGTACGAAGTCTGGTGCGGCGCGGGCCGCTGCCGAAACCGGGATGCGCGAGGGCAGCGGCACATCCAGCATGTTTGCGGTGAAGCTGATCCTGTCGGTCCTGTTGATCGGCCCTTCGAACAACAGCGCGTAAGTGCCGGTTTCCGGCAGGGTGATGATATTGCCCGTTGCGACGTTGGACTGAACGAAAACCTCTTTGCCAGAGGGCGCAACCAGCCGCATCGTCACGTAGTTCTGGCGGCCTTCAGGCAGGTCAAGCGTCACCCGCTGTCCGGCCGTGCCATCAATCCGGAACCCGCGCGTCAGGCTGGCCGGGTCAATCTCGATCTGCATCGGCTGGCCTTGCGTGGCCGGCGTCAGATCCGCAAATGACAGCAGCCGGAACGCCACCTCGGGCGTATCGTCCTTGGCATTGGTGACACGCAGCCGATAATCGCCAGCGGTCAGCAACACGCGCGACAGATCGCCGCCGTCGCGTGAAAACTGGCCCGACGCCACCGCCACGCCGTCGCCCGACAGGATCGTCCAGTAGAGGCCAGCGTCGTTCGTCAGGCTGTCGAAATAGACCTCGCCCTCTGCCGGCTGACGGAAAGTATAGACCAATGCACCCCCGGTTTCGGGAAGGTTTTCGCGCACCCTTTCGCCAAACGAGATGTCGCGCATGGATTGCGCGAAGGGGATCACCCGAACCCCGTAGTCCAGCCCGTCCGGACGCCCGCCGGGGGGAATGATGACCAGCGTATAGGTCCCCGAAACCTCGGGCTGGAAGGCCGAAAAATCGTCCAGCGACCGGTTCGCGACAATCCGGCCATCGGGGCCGATGACCCAGTAGCTGCCACCATAAGTGCTGGTCGAAAAAGACGTGATATCAACGACAAGCGGCTGGTTCTTCACAGCGTCGAAGGCAAAGAGACTGACATCGCTTGACGCGACCTGGGACACGCTGGCGATCTCGTTCAACCCGATCGGGCGGCTGGCCCCGACATCAAGCAGTCGGATGCTGAAGGGGGGCGCACTGAAAGTGTTGTAATGGATCGCAAGCTGGTACTCGCCCGCCTCCAGATGCACCAGCTTGTCGAGGGCGAAGTCCATCCGTGAATCGATCACCGCCCGGCCATCGGCACCAAGGATCTGCCAGGTCATGCCTGCCGAGGCATAGCGGGTGTCCAGATAAACCTGTTTCGCCTCGTCCAGCGTGAAGGCGTAGCGCGCGACAGAGCCCACCTGTGCAAGGCTCACCTCGGCCGGCGTGCCCAGCGTCAATGGCTGCGGCGCCCCATCGCGGCGCGTGACCGTCAGCGTGCGTGGCACGACGTTGCCGGCGCGCGGATCGATCACCAGCGTGTAGGACCCGGTGCGCAACGCATGATGCGACACCCCTTTGAGGTATGTGTCGTACTCGACGCGTCTGCCGTCAGGGTCCAGCAGCATCCAGTCCTGGTAGTCGCCGTCGCTGGACATCTCCAGATCGATCCAGTCGCCCGCCGTCGCGGCGATGTCGAAAACCTGCATGCCGTTGGCCGGGTCAAGCGGCACAACCTGTGGCACGTCCGGCACAAGCGACGGCGCCTCGGCCCGCGACACCAGCCGGAACGCGTAGCCGGCACTGGCCGTGGTCGCGGATATCCGCACCTCGTAATCGCCGGCAGGCAGCGCCGCTTGCCAGGCATCGCCGGCAGGCCCGGTCATTTTCAGCGGACCGGAAAGGGAGCTGTTCAGCGCGCGCGGTTCCACCACGCGACCCAGCGCATCGACGATCTCGATCGTAACACCCGCCACCGCCGTTTGCCCGTCGATCAGAAGCGCCTGCGCCGCGGCCAGCGTCAGCTGGTAGCTGGTCACCTCGCCCACGGCGCCCGTGGTGCCGCTGACCGTCTGGCCAAGGCTGATCGTGTCACCGCTCAGCACCGTCTCGGGCTGCGATCCGGTCTTGTGCATGACAAAGGCAAAGCTGGCGCTGGGGGCGGAGTTGCCGATCACACCGTTGATCAGGACGGTGTAATGCCCGTTGCGGCGCAGCAGGATGCCCGTCTGGTCGCGCAACGAATTGTCCGCGGCAACAAGCGTGCCCGCGTCATCATACATCTGGAAATAGAAAGAACCGCCCGAGGCGGCCAAGCGTGTCAGATCGACCAGATCGCCGCGGCTGCCGGTCCAGTCGAACAGGGCGGTCCCGCTGGACGGATCAAGCGTGACCAGATTGGTCGAAACGTTGTCGGTCAGGGGCGTGGCGGTGGCGAAATCCAGCAATCGGAACGTCTCGTCGCCCTTGTAGTCGGACGTGCCCTCCATCCGCAGCACGTAGTCTCCGGCGGACAGCGCGAAAACCTGCTCGCGGGCAGAGCCGGAAGTCAGCAGCGCGCGGTCCACCTGCCCTGCCTCGTCGGCGCGCCACAACGTCCATTGAGTGTGGCCGCTATTGGACAGGTAATCCATCATCAGCCGGGTGTCGGCCGCCAGCGTGAAGCTGTAATCCACCGCATCGCCGGGCACCGCAAAACTGGCGGTGGCGCTGTCCCCGATGGTCAGGGCCGCGGTCGCAACCTGCGTGGTCGAAAGGCGGAATTGCGGGGTAAAGGGCGCCGTTTCACCGGGGTTGCGATCATAGATCAGGGTATAATCGCCGGGCTTCCAGACGGTGCCGGACCAGTCGTAAGTGGCGATACCGTTGCTCACCAGCACGCCATCGGGATCCAGCAGCGCCCACCGCCCTTTGCCGTCGGTCACGATCTGATCGAGCACCACCGTGTCGCCAAACCCCAATGTCAGCTTGTAAAAGGTTGCCAGCGCGCTGTCGTCCAGCGCGATCGTGCTGCGCAGCGGTGCCTGTGTCGCCTCGGCCAGGTCGCGCAGCATGAAGCGATAGCTGGGCGTCGTTGTCCCGTCGGCGGTGACCACAAGGCGGTACTGGCCGGCATCCAGTGCAAAGGCCCGGCGGTCTGGCACATAGGCGCCAAATCTTTGATCGGCACCTGTATTGACAACCTGGCCGAGACTATCGACCACCTGCCAGCTGGCCGTGCCGTAGTCGAGCTGGTCGAGGAAAAGCTGCGTGCGGTGATCGAGGCTGAAGCTGTAGCTGGCCTGCTGATAAGGCACGTCGATGCTGCCCGCCACCTCCTGCCCGATCGTCAGCGTGCCCGTCTTGCGGCTGGCATCGCGCAGGACCATGTCATAGCTGATCGGCTGCGACTGGCCGTTGCGCGGATCGACGATCAGCAGGTAGCGCCCGCTGCGCGGGATATCGAACGCGGGGTTGCCGTTTTGCGGCGAGGCCGTTGACACGATCGTGCCATCCGGCCCGATCACCCGCGCTTGCGCCCCGTAATAGGTTGTATTGCCAGCAAATTCGGCCACTTCCAGCGTCAGGCGCTGGCCTGCTGTCGCATCGAAGCTGACGAGAAGTGCAGACCCGGCCGGATCGAGCGCGCCGGTCAACTGCTGGTCCAGCGTCACCGGAACGATCGGGCTGGCCCGCAACAGCCGGAAATCCATCGTGCCGGTATCTTCATAGACCGTGGAGATGCGCAGACGATAGCTGCCCGCCTCAAGATGATGCAGGGTGGCGTCGGGCGCTCCATAGGGCGCCTGCGCCGCAACGACCGTGCCATCGGCGTTCAGGATTTCGTAGCGGAACCGGCCCTGATCCAGATCCGAAGTCAGGTAGTCGAAGAAGACATCACCGCTGCTGGCAAGCGTGAAGAGATAGTCGCTCTGGTCATCCGGGGCGGCGATTGTCGTGCTTTGGACATCACCAAGGGTCAGCACGTGTTCGGGCACAGGCGCCAGCCGCAGTTGCAGGCTCATCTGCGTGAAACTGGACCCCGACGTGCGCGTGGCCTCCAGCCGGTAAGGCCCGTCCTCGGTCACGACAACCGCAACCGCATTGCTTGCGGCGTCCAGCGACGTCACGACCTTGCCCGTAGGCGAAATCAGCCGCCATTGACCATTATCGGTCCGGCCCACAGACACGCTGGCCGCGGTCGGATCCAGCACGATGCGGTCGCCCGATGTCAGATTCACCGTGAAATTCTGCGTGCGGCGGGTCGCGTCAAGCGCCGCGTCGACCGTATCCCCGGGGGCGATCGACGTGGCAGCGCCAGTATCGCTGAGCCTGACGCCAAAATCGCCCGCCGTCGCGTTGCGTGCCTTGACCAGCAGCGCATAATCCCCCGCCGCCAGCGTCACGACAGAGCGGGATAAATCGGACTGGCTGGCCGAGGACAGCGTCAGGCGCGTGCCATCCATCGCCTCGATCGAAAATTGCAGGTTGTTGTTGGTCAGCAGCGCATCCAGCGCCAGATCCGTCGCGCCAGTCAGGCTGAAATCAAACCGCTGCACCTCGCCCGCGCGCGTCAGGGTGCCTGTCAGTGCGGTATCCAGCGTGGCATTGCTGCGCGTCTCATCCGGGGCGGTGCCGGTAAAGGCGCCGGTCTGCGCCAGCGTGAAATCGTAATCCGCCGGTCCGCCACGCGATGTCACGACAAAGGCATAAGTGCCCGCTTTCAGAGAATAGTTGCGGACATCACTGGTGCGGTTCAGATACCCGGCAAGCTCGCCGTCAATTGTGCCCGACAGCGAACGCAACTCCCAGTTGACGCTGCCCGAATTGAGCGTGCCGGTCAGCGAGACATCCGCGTCAGCGCTCAGGCTAAAGACGTATGCATTTCGATCATTGGTACCGGTCAGCGATCCGCTGACGGTATCGCCGGGCGAATAGCCCTGCGTCGTCGATGTTGACAGCGCATAACGGAAACTGAAATCGACAGATGCAGAATTTCCAATATCACCTTCGGTCACCAGCGTGTAACGCCCGTCCTCGCTCAACGTGATATCTTCGTTGCCCAAAGAGTTGTGATAAGCCACCGCGTTGCCCGACGGATCGACCAGATACCAACTGCCAAGGTTGGTCTGCGCGCCCGAAGAAAACGCCAGCCGCAGCGTTTGCCCCGCCGCTGCATCGATGGCGAAACTGCGGCTTTCGCGCCCTGTGGGCAGGGATACCGCCACGTCCGTATCCGAGGCGATGACCGTCGCCTCAGACATATCATTGAGTTGGAATGAGTAATCGCCGGTCTGGCCGTCCTGCCCGGACACGCTGAGCGTGTAGCTGCCGCGCATCAAGTCCAGCGCGTACTGGCTTCGCCCCGGTCCGTCACTTTGAGAGAAGACAGCCCCAACCGTATTGCCGTCCGGTCCGGTCAGGGCCCAACTGAGATCGCTCTGGGTCAGCGCATCGAAACTGACCCGTGCCGGATCGGCCATGGCAATGACGTAGCGGTCGACTTCACCCGGAACAGAGATTGCTCCGGCAATCGGCATGAGATCGGCCGAGAGCAGGACCCTCGGTTCCAATGCCTCCATGAAAACCCTGCGTGAGACCGACGAGAAAAGGAATTTCTCGGCTCGCGACGATCTCGCGGAATGCTGCGTCACAGTTTTGGTTCCAACAAATCCTTTCCGAAATCGAATCGCGCCAAAGCTGCGGCAGCAGACATCGATAGCCCAACTATAAGAACCGAATCACCCCCAAGGCAAAGGGATTCCAACGGCAGCTATTTACACTTGCGTAAACGCAACCTTCCCAGCCATCATCTGATAATGATTATGCGCGCCCCCATTCTGGCCGCGCTGATGGCGGCTGGACTGCTTCATGCCCTGCCCGCCGTGGCGCAGGACTGCATCGTCACATCACAGGCCACGATTCAGGTTGGAGCCGAGGCAAAGGGCGTTCTGGCTACGGTTGATGTCGATCGCGGCGCGCGCGTCAGCGCCGGGCAGGTGCTGGCCACACTTGAATCCAGCGAGGAGCAGGCGCTGCTGGAGCAGGCCCGTATCGAGGCGGGAAATGATGTGGCGGTCCGTCTGGCCGAGGCCAAGGCGGCGGCCGCGGACCTGAAGGTGACCCGGCTTCGGACGCTGGTGTCGCAGCAGCTTGGGCGCGAGACGGAGCTTGAGCAGGCCGAACTGGAGGCCGCGACCGCCCGGCTGGAGATTGAACAGGCCAAACTGGCGCTGGAACGGGCCCAAAGTGCCTTTGACGCCGCCGAGTCCGCACTGGCGCGCAAGACCATCCGCGCACCTTTCGATGCCGTGGTGATCGCAAGGCTGATGCACCCGGGCGAATTCTACTCCGAACAATCGCCCATCCTGACCTTGGCCAGGATCGATCATCTTTATGTCGAGGCGTTCCTGCCCTTCGACCGGCGCGCGGAGCTGTCACAGGGACAGCCGATCACCATCACACTTGAGGACGGGCGGCAAAGGACGGCCCGCGTCGACGTGATTGACCCGGTCCTCGATGCCGCCACCGCCACGTTCGGATTGCGACTGGTCCTCGATAATGCCGCGGGCGACATCCTTGCCGGCAGCCGCTGCCAGTTGAACCTCGGGCAGTAGCGCGAAAACGGACAAGAATAATCCGCCCGGAACATCCGACCAGTTGTCGGGTGCCTCATCGGGGCCGCGCATCGCGATTCCGGATTTCACGATCCGGCCACCGCCACCTTTCTGCGCTGCAGCATGAAGAAGGCGATCAAAATTGCGGCACCTCCCGAACCACGTCGAAGACCAGAGGCCTAGACCGTCAAACGGGTTGCCATCCGGCATGGCTCTGCGCCTGCTGACAGGGGTCCGGCGCTTGTCCGGGCGTAAGATGTGCGGTGACGGCTGGTTCTTCAGGCAAGCCATCACCGCACGGGTGCAACACATAGCTGCCTGTCCGATATGGGCGATTTCTTCCCTCATGGGAAGGCTCCACAGGCAGACCTGACGGGGGATTATTCATGAAACTCACGCGCCGCTCGATGCTGGCCAGCACCGTGGCCACGATCGCCACGCCGCTGTTCACACGTCCGGTCTTCGCGTCCGAAGACACGATCAAGATCGGTATCCTGCACTCGCTCTCGGGGACGATGGCGATTTCGGAAACCACGCTGAAAGACACCATGCTGATGCTGATCGAGGCACAGAACGCCAAGGGCGGCGTGCTGGGCAAGAAACTAGAGGCGGTCGTGGTCGATCCGGCCTCCGACTGGCCGCTCTTTGCCGAGAAGGCGCGCGAGTTGCTGACCGTGGACAAGGTTTCGGTGATGTTCGGCTGCTGGACCTCGGTCAGCCGCAAATCGGTGCTGCCGGTGATCGAGGAACTCAACGGGCTGCTGTTCTACCCGGTCCAGTATGAGGGCGAGGAATCGTCCAAGAACGTGATCTATACCGGCGCCGCACCGAACCAGCAGGCAATCCCGGCGACCGACTACTTCCTCAACGAGCTGGGGATCGAGAAATTCGCGCTTCTGGGCACCGATTATGTCTATCCGCGCACCACCAACAAGATCCTCGAGGCCTACCTGCTGTCCAAGGGCATCGCCAAGGAAGACATCTTCATCAACTACACCCCGTTCGGCCAGTCCGACTGGGCCAAGATCGTCTCGGACGTCGTCGCATTGGGTGCCGATGGCAAGAAGGTGGGCGTGCTGTCGACCATCAACGGCGATGCGAATATCGGCTTCTACAAGGAGTTGGCCGCCGCGGGCGTCAAGGCCGACGTGCTGCCGGTTTGCGCCTTCTCGGTCGGTGAAGAAGAGTTGTCGGGTCTCGACACCTCGAACCTCGTCGGCCACCTCGCGGCATGGAACTACTTCGAATCCGCCGACACGCCTGCGAACAAGGCCTTCATCGACGAATGGCATGCCTTCATCGGCAATGACAAACGCGTCACCAACGACCCGATGGAGGCGCATTACATCGGCTTCAACATGTGGGTGAACGCGGTGACGCAGGCCGGCACCGTCGATGTGGACCCGGTGCTGGATGCGTTGATCGGTCAGAAATTCCCGAACCTGACCGGCTCGACGGCCGAGTTGCTGCCGAACCACCACCTGACCAAGCCGGTGCTGATCGGCGAGATCCGGGCCGATGGACAATTCGACATCATCAGCCAGACCGACCCGGTGCCGGGCGATGCCTGGACCGACTACCTGCCGGAATCGGCGGTTCTGGAATCGGATTGGAAGACGCTGAAATGCGGCATGTACAACACCGAGACCAAGACCTGCGTGCAGATCAAATCCAACTACTGATCTGACAAGGAGGGGCCGTGCCGGCCCCTCCGCCTACCAAGCAGGGACCATCATGCGCGCCATCATCTTTGCCGTTGTCATGGCCTGCCTCGGTCTGCCGGCCCTGGCCGATACCGTGGCCGAGATCGTGACCTCTCATGCGGGCCAGATTGCCCGCCCGTCGCGCCAGACGATCGGTCCGGTCATTGCCGAGATCGCGGCCAGCGGCGACCCGATGGCGCCGCGGATGCTGGAGGCATGGGGCAACAAGGCGCTGGGCCAACGCAAGGCCGACAAGGCTTTCTTCATCCTGTCGCGCGATGCTGGGGGTTTTGCCCTGACCGATCTTGCCGGCAACCCGGCCGGAACGGCAGCCAGCGAAGATATCACCGAACTGAAACCCAACGGCGGTGTGCGGGGGCTGATCGCCTCTGCGCTGGTGCGGTTCACGCTGTCCGACCCGGACCCGGCCAAGCGGGCCGACGCGCTGGCCTCGATCGCGCAGGACCCCCGCGCTGACAGTCTTGAGCCGCTGCGCGCGGCAATCCCCACCGAAACAGATCCGGCGCTGAAGGCTCAGAAGCAGCGGCTGGAGCGGTTGCTGACACTGCGTTTCGATCCCGACACCGCCGCGCGTGTGGCCGCGATGCAAAGCTTCGGCGCCGATACCGGGCTGGACCTGCGCGCCGCCCTCAGTCCGCTTGTCGCGACAACGCAGGTCGCCGCCACGGCACCACCCGAGGGCCGCAACATCGCCCGCGAGATGAAAGTCGGTCGCGACCTGACCCCGACCGAGGCCTATGACCTGCTGGTCGCACAAGGCGAAGCGCCGGCGCGGATCACCCGCGACGCGCAGGAACAGGCGCTGGCCGCGCATATCGAGAACGGCCGTGTCGCCGGCATCCCCGTGGCGCAACTGGCCGTGCAATCCGCGCGCGACCGCGCCTACAAGGCGCTGGCGGCGGCGGGCGCCGTGCCGGCAGCAGCCACCGACGCCGACGTGACCGCCGCCATCGCGGCGCATCGTTTCTTCGATGTCTATACCGAGGCGGACCCGGTCATCACCTCCGCGGCCGCCAAGGCCCTTGGCAAGATCAGCATGAGCGTCGGCGCGATGCAGGTGGCCGATCTTGCGCTCGACGGCCTCTCGCTGGCGTCGATCTATTTCCTCGCGGCCATCGGCCTTGCCATCACCTTCGGCGTGATGGGGGTGATCAACATGGCGCATGGCGAATTCATCACCATGGGCGCCTATACCGGCTTCGTGGTCCAGCAAATCGTGCCGGACTACACCGCCTCGCTGATCGTGGCCTTCCCGCTGGCCTTCGTGATCACCTTCGGGGCTGGCGTCGCGCTGGAACGGCTGGTGATCCGGCACCTTTACAAGCGTCCGCTGGAGACGTTGCTGGCGACCTTCGGCATCTCCATCGCCCTGCAGCAATTGTTCAAGAACATCTTCGGCACGCAGGCCCGCCCGCTAACCTCGCCCGATTGGCTGGGCGGCGCGCTGAGCTTCAACGATGTCGTTCAGATCAGCTATATCCGCATCGCGATCTTCGTGCTGGCGCTGCTGTTCCTGACATTCTTTCTCTACCTGATGAAGCGTACCCGGCTGGGGCTGGAAGTGCGCGCAGTCACCCAGAACCCGACGATGGCCGCCTCGATGGGGATCAACCCCGACCGCATCAACATGCTCACCTTCGGGCTGGGCTCTGGCATCGCCGGGATCGCCGGGGTGGCGATCGGGCTTTTCGCCAAGGTCACGTCGGAGCTGGGCACCGATTACATCGTGCAAAGCTTCATGACGGTCGTCGTGGGCGGCGTCGGCAACATCTGGGGCGCGCTGGCCGGGGCCACGATGATCGGCGGGCTGCAAAAGGCGATCGAATGGCTGAACCCCTCCAACACGCTGGCCGCGCAGACCTACATGATCCTGTTCATCATCCTGTTCATCCAGTTCCGCCCCCGCGGCATCATCGCGCTGAAGGGACGCGCCGCCGGTGACTGAGCCTGCCCCCCCTGACGCGCTGAGCCCCCAGCCGCTGCTGCGGCGCTTCCCCTCGATCATCTGGGTGATGGCGGCGCTGGCCCTGCTGGTCCTGGCGGTCAGCGTGATGAACCCTGCCTTTGGCAATGGCGCAATCTCGACCAGTTTCGTCAAGACGCTGGGCAAGACGCTGTGCCTCTGCCTTGCCGCCCTCGCGATGGATATCGTCTGGGGCTATACCGGTATCCTGTCGCTGGGGCACATGGCGTTCTTTGCGCTAGGCGGCTACATGATCGGCCAATGGCTGATGTATGCCCGCACCGAGGAAATCGTGGTGCATGCGCTGGCCAGCAACCCGATCCCGCCAACGCCGCAGGAAGTGGCGCAAGGCGTGGCCACCCAGATCTTCGGCGTGGTCGGTGGATCGGACATGCCGGCCGTGTGGACCTTTGCCCATTCGCTGCCCGCTCAACTGGCGCTGGTGGTGTTGGTGCCCGGACTGCTGGCGCTGGTCTTTGGCTGGCTGGCCTTCCGCAGCCGGGTAACGGGGGTTTACCTGTCGATCCTGACGCAGGCGATGACGCTGGCGCTGTCGCTTTACCTCTTTCAGAACGACAGCGGCCTGCGCGGCAATAACGGGTTGTCGGGGCTACAGAACATGCCCGGGATGCGCGGCACCTCGCAGGACCTTCTTTCTGTGTGGTTCTTCTTTGCCTCGGCACTCGCGCTGGCGCTGATCTACCTCGTGCTGGTGCGCGCGGTGGCGGGCAAGTTCGGCTCGGTCATCCGGGCGATCCGCGATGACGAGGCGCGGGTGCGGTTCCTTGGCTACCCGGTCGAAAGCTACAAGCTGACGGTCTTTGTCGCCACCGGTGTGATCTGCGGCATCGCAGGCGCGCTTTATTATCCGCAGGCCGGCATCATCAACCCGGCCGAACTGGCGCCGATCGCCTCGATCTACCTCGCCGTTTGGGTCGCCATCGGCGGGCGTGGCCGGCTTTATGGCGCGGTGATCGGCGCGGCCTTCGTCTCGCTTTTGTCGACATGGTTCACCGGCGGGCGGGTCCCGTCGGTGCCGCTGGGGTTCTACACGATCGACTGGGTCGACTGGTGGCAGGTCCTGCTTGGGCTGGCCTTCGTCGCGGTGACGCTGTTGGCGCCCAAAGGGATCGGTGGGTTGTTCGACCTCGCGCAGGGCCTGCGGACACCTGACCGCAAGGGCGCGCCACTGGGGCCCGAGGACGGATCGCTGCAAGAACAGGAGGCCGTGGAATGAGCACGCTTCTTGAGGTCTCCGGCGTCTCCGTCAGCTTCGACGGGTTCAAGGCGATCAACAATCTCAGCTTTTCCATCGGCCCGGCGGAACTGCGCGCGATCATCGGGCCGAACGGCGCGGGCAAGACCACCTTCATGGACATCGTCACCGGCAAGACCCGGCCCGACAGCGGCACTGTCACCTGGGGCGAGCGCGGCAGGTCGCTGCTGCGCATGTCCGAGGCCGCCATCGCCCGCGCGGGTATCGGCCGCAAGTTTCAGCGCCCCACCGTGTTCGAAGACCAGACGGTGGCCGAAAACCTGATCCTTGCCCTCAAGTCACCTCGCGGTGCCGGCGCGGCGCTGCTGTTCGGCCTGACCGGCCCGGGGCGCGCGCGCGTCGCGGCACTTGCAGCCCAAGTGGGCCTTGCCGAAGCGCTGCCGCGCAAGGCGGGCGAGCTGTCGCACGGACAAAAGCAATGGCTGGAGATCGCCATGCTGCTGGCGCAGGAACCGCGGCTGCTGCTGGTGGACGAACCCGCCGCCGGCATGACGTTGGCCGAACGCGAAAGGACAACGGCGATGCTGGTCGAGATCGCGCGCACGCGTGCCGTCGTCGTGGTCGAGCATGACATGGACTTCGTGCGCCGGCTGAATTGCCGGGTCACGGTGCTGCACGAAGGCGCGGTGCTGGCCGAAGGCAGCCTTGATCACGTCACCGGTAATCCGCAGGTGATCGACGTTTACCTGGGGCGAGGCTGATGCTGCAAACCCGCGGTCTGACGCTGCATTACGGCGGCTCGCAAATCCTATACGGCATTGATTTCACGGCCAAGGTCGGCGAGGTCACCTGCATCATGGGCACCAACGGCGTGGGCAAGACCAGCTTTCTCAAGGCGCTGGCAGGCACCCATCCCCGTTCCGGCGGCGAGGTGATCCTGAACGGCGAAAGTCTGGGCAGGCTGAGGCCCCAGGACATGGCGCAGCGCGGCGTCGCGGTGGTGCCGCAGGGCCGGATGATCTTTCCCCTGCTCAGCGTGCAGGAAAACCTCGAGACAGCCTTCGCGGTGCTGCCCAAGGCAGAGCACGTCGTGCCTGACGAAATCTACGACCTGTTCCCTGTGCTCAAGGAGATGACGCGGCGGCGCGGCGGTGACCTGTCGGGCGGCCAGCAACAGCAACTGGCCATCGCCCGCGCGATGATCATGAAGCCGAAGGTGTTGCTGTTCGACGAACCGACCGAAGGCATCCAGCCCAATATCATCCAGCAGATCGGCCAGGTTATCGATTACCTGAAAAAACGCGGCGATATCGCGATCGTACTGGTCGAACAGTATTTCGATTTCGCCTATGCGCTGGCCGACCAGTTCTATGTGCTGCGCCGGGGCAGCGTGGTGATGCAAGGCCGCAGCGATGAGATCAGCAAGGACGCATTGCGCAGCGAAATGTCCGTGTGAAAGGCGGGAACGGTTGCCCCGCCGAACCACGGGCGCCGCGGATCATCGCGGCATGTTGCGTGCTCTCGCAACCTTGACGCGGCGACGGTGCTGCCTTGTTGAGACGGCTATCGACAGGAGAGGAAGAACAGCGCAGGACTTGTGTCGGCGGAGTCAGGGGCGGCGCGCCCCTGCCCTTCGCTTCATCGCACAGGTTTGCGCTTGTTCGCATCCGCAGCACCGTGCTAACGTTCAAAACTGAACGAAGTACAGGATTCCATGACCTTCGTTGAAGTTGAGCCAAGGCGCCGCGCAGGCAGTCCTTGTGCGGTAGCCTGCCAGCCTTCCATCCAGCCATGACCAGCAATCGCAGCAAATTGCAGGAAGACACGCATTTCCGTGTGCTTCACCTGCTTGAAAAGAACCCAGAGATGTCGCAGCGCGAGCTGGCGCAAGCCGTCGGCATCAGCGTCGGGGCCACCCATTACGTGCTGAACGCCCTAATCGAGAAAGGCCTCGTCAAACTCGCCAATTTCACCGCCGCGCAAGACAAGCGGCGCTATGCCTACGTGCTGACCCCCCGCGGCATCGCCGACAAGGCCGCCATCACCAAGCGGTTCCTAGCCCGCAAGCTGGAAGAATACGAGGCACTGCGCCAGGAAATCGAAGAGATCCGCCGCGAGGCGGACGCTAACGACACGGCATCCATCGGGGTATCCAGGTGATGGTTGGGAGTTTGCGTTATCGGGCATTCGGGTTGAAAACGTCTTGAAAAGAGAAATTCAAGACGATTTTCTGATCAACGAAATCAATAACTTAGATGCAAGATGACCGCCCTGGTTACGATTGCGCGGAATACATCGCTGCACCTCTGCATCGGTGCGGGCATGAACGCGTACTTCACTTTGCATTCTGCGAGAAGCGCGCGCGCCCATAGTCCTCGGATCAATAGCGGACAAAGGTCTCGCCCTCTCTTCAGATATCGCGCGTCTCTGATACACGGGCCAGTTCTCGCTTCAGCCGACGGTTTTCGGCCTCATGATCCACGCCAGGGTTCCTGGGTGCTGGATCGCGAACAGCCTGAGCCACTTGCAGAGCGAATGCCTGCTGCCACCCAATCGCCCGAACACGATAGCTTCGCACCGTAATCTGATGCGCCGCATCACGCTTGAACTGGTCGCTGCAATTGCGTGTTCCCTGTCGGCTTCCTCTCTGCAAAGTTAGGGGTCAAAGCGTCTACTAATTTAGCGGCACCTCATATGGCGGCCTGCTGGACGCCGGAAACTTCGTGCGCACGCTGTCGGAACCTTTGGGCCAGCAGGCAGGCTCGCCCGGCAAAATTGCCCACCGGCTGGGCTTCATCGGTCGCGACGCGCTGCATGCGCTGGCCGACCTGTTCCGAAAGAACCAGAACGAGCAGAACCTGGAACACCTCGACAGCAGCTAGACGGGGATCGAGCGCGATTTCCTGGCCGAGTCGATGAATTTGCCAATATATATTTCCCCCCATTGATCCATTCGACGGAGTCGGCGACTTAATTGGGCGGCATCTGCAACCAAATCGCGCCCGAATGAACCAAGGCGTTTGGAAGTGATTAACAACTGGGCAGGATTTTGCCTGCCTTGCAGCCCGACTGGGAAGCCAAAGACCAATCATTGAATCTGGCATACACCTGAGATAAACACGTTAACAGTTTGTTAAGTCTGTCAGGGCCTCACGGTATATCAGGGTCCACCAATGATCCGGGGGGTGACCATGCGTGAAGCGATCGAGGATTTCGCGATCAGTGAATCTGCGCAGCGTGAGCTCAAAAGCCAAACTGCAGGGACCTCCCTGTACGCATCGGTCGGCAAGCGGATATTCGACATTGCGTTCGCCCTCGCTCTCGTGCCTGTGGTGGTGCCTGTTGTCTCGGTCGTTTGGTTGGTCGCAAGGAAAGACGGTGGTCCAGGCTTTTTCGGTCACAAGAGGGTCGGCAAAGACGGCAAGGAATTCATCTGCTGGAAGCTCCGTACGATGGTCCCTGACGCGGAAGAGGTGTTGAAGGATTTGCTAGCCGCCGATCCAGGCGCCGCGAAGGAATGGGCGGAAACCCACAAACTTCGCAAGGATCCGAGGATCACTCGGATCGGAAGAGCCCTGCGCAAAAGCAGCCTCGACGAACTTCCCCAACTCTGGAACGTCCTGCGCGGCGACATGAGCTTCGTCGGTCCGCGTCCAGTGCCGCGAGATGAACTTCGCAAGTATGGAGCGGCGATCCCGGCCTATTGCAGTTTGCGGCCCGGCATCACAGGCCTGTGGCAAGTCTCTGGGCGCAACGATGTATCCTATGACGACCGCGTGGCGATGGACGTCGGTTACGCGTCGCGGTCCAACTTCCTGCTCGATCTGTGGATCATCATCGGCACAGTTGGCGCAGTTTTCCGCCGCACTGGCCACTGATTCTGCTTCGCCGACTACTCGCGCAGGTCAAGGGGGGGTTACTCCGACCCGTCACCTTCAACTTGTCGTGTAACCGTAATAGCCCGAGTACCGGTAGTCGGCCGACTTTCCCTCGAAACAATTGAGCGATGTTACAATGACCGCACCTTTCGAGATCGACTCCTCGAGTTGCTCGTAGGCAGTGCGCACATCGGCCTGACGCGCCATGCCGAAGCGTACGCAGAGCACGACCGCGTCGGCAAAGGGGGCGATGTATCGGGCGTCAACAACCGGGACCAGTGGCGCGGTGTCGATGATGATGACATCAAAAGACTTGCGGGCATCGGCGATCAGGTCGGCAAAGGCTTGCGTCTGGAGCGGCGCGTCAGTTGGGATACTGCTCCGTCGACGTCCAAGGATCAGGCCAAGCGTCGACTTCGGATCCGCTGCGAAACAGTCAGCATCTTCATAGCCCGCATCACTGGCTGTCAAGTATTCGAGGATACCCGATGACGTCTCGACACCAATGAAGGTGTGCTGATTAGGCTTGCGCAGATCGGCGTCAATTAGGAGTGTCCGTTTTCCGGCCAGAGCATAAGTGCGGGCCAGCGACAGCGCGTCGGTCGACTTGCCCTCGGCGGGGATCGACGAGGTGAAAATGATCACCCGGCCGATGGCCGGCGTCGCCGGAATCTGCCTGTCGATGGTCGCCCGAAGCTTGCGGAAACTTTCCGCAAAAAGAGACATCGGTTCGTCTGCGACCTTGTCAGCAAAGGTGATCTGGGTCCCTGTCAGTGAAACCTTTGGCACGACGGCGGCAACCTTGGCGGGAACGATGTTGCCCAGCTGCGCCTCGGACGTGACACCGCCGAAGAGGTATTCATTGGAAAGCGCAAGGCCCGCGCCTACCCCAAGGCCAAGCACCAGCGCTAGCGCCAACACCAGCTTGGTATTGGGATAGGATTTCGCTTGCGGCGCCAGCGCCTGAGAGACGACCCGCGCATCTGCCACTTGCACCAGCGCCTGCGTCTGGACGTCGCGCAGGCGGGTCAACAGGGTGTCGTATTGGCGCTGGGCGATTTGGGCATCTTGCTGCAGTCCATAGATGTCGGCCAGGGTTTCCGGCGTGAGGGTCGAGTTCAGCACCTCGTCGCGGATCGACTTGGTGATCTCGGTGGTCGAATCCTTCTCGGACTGAACCGACTTTTCAAGCTCCGATATTTTCTGCTGCCCGGTCTGAGTAAGCTGCTTGTTGATTTCAGCGAGGCCCGCAGCAATGTCGATCGCCGCGGCGCTACCAGGCTGGGCGCCGGCCAACTGCTGTTCGAAGGTGCGCTTCTGCTGGGCCAATTTGGCGATGGTCTCGTCATTGACTTGAGCCGCCAGCTTGTCCCAGTCGCCGTTCTGGAGCGCCGACTTGGCAAGATCAGTAGTCTGCGTGATTTGGGCAATCTGTTGGGTGGCGTCCTGTAACTGCGTGCGCAGTTGGCCGATCTTGGCCGAGCCAGTTTCGGCCTGCAGCTGATCGAGATGGCTCTTGATATAATTAGTTAAGGCACCGTCCGAGGCGGCAAGCTTTTGACGCGCTTGTGCCAGTTGCCCCTGCAGCACGTCACCGGCGGCGAGCGAAGCGTCAACTTTTGAGGAGACTTGATCGGCAAGATAGGTCTTGGCATGTTCATTTGCGAGATCGGCGGCGCGCTGAGGGCTTTCCGACGTGACCGAGACCGAGATCAGGTACGTCAGTCCGAGGCGCCGGACCGACAAGGCATGATCGAACTTGGACAAGGCAGCCTGCAGGACGGCATCGCCCTCAGGATCCGGTGGTGGGCCGAAGCCTAGTGCGATCTTGATCCTGTCGAGCGTTCCCAGCGAGCGCCCGAACTCATCGGTCAGATAGAGTTTGCTGTCGCGGATAGTCTTGATCGCAAGGCTATCGGATTTCAGGATCTCGACCTCGCTCTCGATCTTGGCATTGTCCGAACTGTTGTTGGTCATGGCCGCGTCCGGGGTCAGCAAGTTCTTGCCAGCGGGATCGACCATCAACAGCGTCGTCGCGGTGAAAAGCGGCGTCGCCTGGGCGAGATAGATCAGCGCAGCCCCAAAAATGATGCCGACAGTCAACAGGATCAGCCGAAGCTGTCTGCGGAAAATGCCGAGGATATCGAGAATATTGATAACCTCGTCTTGGTCTTCCTTCATTGGATTTTCCTGCAATTTTCCGCTCTGACTTAGACATGGAGGCTGTTATCACCTGCCCGGCATAATGAAAATACGAGACCTACAGGAACGAGATCGATCCATCGGGTCCGGTGATCTTGAGGGTCGAGAGGCGACCGGTCATATAGGCGCCCGTGTCTATGTTGATTCGTTTTTCCGTTACTTCAGGATTGTCGACAACGTAATGACCGTGAACCAGAAGCCCATCGCCATTCTCGCGCGCATCTTCATCGCCTCTTCCCCACAGGATCACGTCAGATGACTGCTTCTCGGGCGGCATGCCGAAATCGTAGGCAGCATGGGCAAAGCAGATATCGCCGACCAGCAACCCCAGCGGCAGGTCCTCCAGGAAGGCGCGATGTGCCCGCGGCAGAACCGCATCGATATCGCGCGCGATCTCCCGCAATCGCCCGCGCGAGTTCGAGTCGATGCCGACCTTGACCCCGTAGGAGCGCAAGGTTTCGGCCCCGCCGAAGTCCAGCCAGTCGGCATTGGCCGGCGGATCGTCGAGGAAACGCAGGAACATGTCCTCGTGGTTGCCGCAGACGGTCAGCCTGGTAAAGCCTGCCGGGGCCGGGCTGGAGAGGTGGTCCATCACCGCGGCGCTGTCGGGTCCGCGATCGATCACGTCGCCCAGGGCGATAATCAGTTTCTGGCCCGACAGGTCCGCGCCATCGGCCAGAATGCGGGCCTCGGCCGCGCGCAACTGGTCGATGCAACCGTGGATATCGCCCACCGCGTAGATCGCGGCAGGCAGCGCTGGCAGCTTCAGAAAGCGCCGTGGCGGCCGGGCCGCAACCGGATCTGCGCGAAACAGACCCATCATTCGCCTGATCCGCGATGGCCGAAACGGACCACGCCCAACGCGAGGATCGCCAGGAACAGGTAATCATTTCCGGCCATTTCTAGGCTGAAATCCACGGTCGAATGGACCGCGACCGTCACTGTCGCTCCGCAGGCCGCCGCCGATGCCGCGAACGCCTTTGACCGGCGCCGCAGGTTGGCCAGCGACTGCAGCCCGCCGGCCGCCACCACGATGATCGGCAGGCTACCCCCGATCAGCCCCAGTTCGACCCAGTTCGACAGATAGGTATCGTGGGACCTGTCCCAGACAAGGTCGGGCGAGAGGCTGGCCTGGTGGTAGAGTTCGAAGGCGAGCGGGAAGCTGTCGAAGCCAAACCCGGTCAGCCAGTGATCCCGCAGCATCGGCAGGATCTGCCGGTAGAGTTCGAGCCGGACTTCGCTGCTGACCGAGGCGAACAGCGCGCGCTGCACCACGACTTGGCCGCTCAGGACCAGCAGGACAAGTCCCAGCCCGCCAAAGACCACCAGCAGCCGCACTGCCGTGCGCCCCTTCGATGCGCCGCTCTTGGCGTCAAGCAGAGCATATGTCACCGCCGCGCCAAGAAACGACGCGAAGACCCCCATGCGAGACGAGGTGGCCAGCAGCGTCACCGCGATGATGGCCAGCACGATGCCAAGAAAGATCAGCTCGATCTTGCGCGGAGTCAGGCTGTTGCGGCCGGCCGGCACGCGGGTCTGCGGGGCGGCGGCAAGGTGGCGCATCGCGGCCACGCCAAGGCTCAGCCCCATGCCCAGGAACGTCGCGAAAGAGTTGCGGTTAACGAAAACCCCGGTGGCGCTGCCTAGATAGGCGGTCTTTTCACCGAACAGCGAAACATCTCCCAGCGGCCCCAGCAGCGCGAGGCCAAGCACCGCGTGCGCCGCCACGCCGAGAAACAGAACCATCAGCATCCGCGATTGCCGCCGCGCGTTGCGGGTGACGGCAAGGAAGGTGGCAAAGAAAGAGGCATAGCCGGCCCAGCGAACGGCGCCCAGCCAGGTTGCGCCAGTGGTCATGGTAAAGGTTTGCGGCCGCACCGCCTCGGGCAGGGTGGCCCAGGTCCAGCCGCCCAGCGGGACAAGTTGCAGCGCGATCACCGCCAGCACCAGCACGCCCGGCACTGCGATCCAGGGATGCTGGCGCAGCGGATGGCGGCGTTCGGGCACCAGTTGCCAGGTCAGACCCAGGTGCGTGATCAGCAGCAGTGCCGAGACGAAGGTCAGCACCAGCCAAGCCAGCGGCGCGTTGCCGCCGCGCGGTACCGCCGCCAGCAGCGCCACGGCCACCAGGCACCAGCCGATCGTTGTGTTCACCCGGCTGGCCCCGCGCGACGATCGCGTGCCTTGCGTCTCGTCAAGCGCCACTTCCTCGAAGACCAGCGGCTCGACCGGTCTTGCAGGGGTGGCCTGCCGCGCGCGCGCTTCCTGCTGCAGCCTTTCGAAATCGATCACTGAGCCGTCTCCGCCTGCTTCCTGGTTCGGACAAGCGCCAGGAAAGCCCGCTGGTAACGCCCATCCTGCCCTTGCATCGTCTGGGCGAACCAGTCCTGCCATTTGGGATAGGCCAGGTAGAGATCGGCCAGGTTGGGGCGATAGGTACTGCTTTTCAGCAAAATGCGCACATCGGTTGCATCCAATTCATCAGGAGACTGACCGTCGAACTGGTAAAAGAAGAAACTGGCAATCAGCCGCCGGGCCCTGATCCAATTCTCGCTCTGCGCGAATTGGGCCGAATATCGGCGGGATTCCGCCGCCTTCTCCGTCTCGCGCAGCGTCATCAGCGACACCGCCCGCGCGAGGTGTGCGATGGCCATGGTCGGGTTCTGGGCGAGGATCGAATCGGCCCTCGCCAGGCAGAGGTTCGCGGCGATGTCGCGGCTGGCCGTTGGGCTGAGCATGGCCTCGATCGTCACCTGTGACGACTCGCACATCTGCATCTGCGCGATCGAACCGGAAAGCGACTGCGCCTTTGCCAGGTTGACGGCGCCCTCGACCGAGAGGTCCCGAAAATGGCGTCCCTCGTCGCGCAGCACACCATATTCACCCGGCATCAGCGAAACCGCACCAGCCAGAAGCGCAACCGCGAAGAGTGCAAGAATGATCCGTGCCAAGGCCTAACCCGTCCTGAACAAACCCTTTGTGCAGGTTCCGGGACGATGCGCAACCGGCACCGTCAAAGCGCGTTCCAATTATGGCTTTTCCGTGTCGCGCTGATTACCCGTCAAGTTGCCCGCGGCGATTACCGACTGCCTAATTGGAAGGCGGGCCGCATGATTATTGCGACACGTTACAACAGTGTCATGAATTGGGGCAAGAAAGGAGCAGCAATACGCCGAATGCGTTCCATGCCGGCCTTGATCTTCATGTGCATGTGTGGGACACAACATCATGATTTTCGCTCGAGAGTGGTATGCCATGAAAAACCTTGCAGTTGCAGCTGTCGTCAGCGCCGCCGCCGTCTTCACGACCCCGACGTTCGCTTGGGCTGCCTACGACGCGGCTGCCATCAACACGATTGTTGCCAGTGCCTACGCCCAGTGCGGCGTCAATCCGACCACCTGCGCCGCCCAGATCGAGGCCGCTTTGAACACTTACCTTGCCAATAACCCGGGGGCCGACCCGGCCGGCGTGAATGTCCTGGTGGGTCAACTGGCCAACGTCGCGATCAAGGTTGCCGCCGCGCACCCGGAGGTCAGGGCCTCGCTTGCGACGGCGGTGTCGACGATCGCGAACTCCAGCTCCGACCCCGTGCAGAAGCAGGCGCTTCAATCGACAACGACGCTGATCAGTTCTGGCTCGCAAGAGCAGCTGACGTCGGTCGCCGCCACCGTTAAGGTCGCCAGCCCGAACGGCTGAGCGAACCGGCCGCGGTTTGGATGGGAGGTCCGCGACGGGAATGCCGCGGTCGTTGAACCGAATTGACTACTTCCAAGATTGAGTGACGCTGCCATGCGATCCTATCCTTGCGGCCTTGGCCATTTGCGTTACCAATCTGTCGCACATCTTCACACAGACAGGCCCGACCGCAGTGCCGGGATCGACAAGATGCGCCTGAGGCGGGGCGCGGTTCTTGCTGCGTCAGGCTTTTGGCCAGGCAAGGCCAAGTGACCATGAGCCTCGAGATTCACCCTGTTCTGCTATGCGGGGGGGCGGGAACGCGGCTTTGGCCGCTGTCTCGCAAATCCTATCCGAAACAGTTCGTCCGACTCATCGGCGAGGAGAGCCTGTTCCAGGGATCCGCGCGGAGGCTGTCCGGGCCGGACTTCGCGCCGCCCATCGTGGTGACCGGGGCCGATTTCCGCTTTGTCGTGACCGAACAGCTTGCCGCGCTGGAAATGGCGCCCGCCGATATCCTGATCGAGCCTGCCGCGCGCAACACAGCCGCGGCGATCTGCGCGGCGGCACTAACGCTAGATGCCCGCGCGCCCGGTGCGCTGATGCTGGTGGCGCCTTCGGACCACGTGATTCCCGACGTCGACCGGTTTCAGGCCGGCGTCGCCGCCGCCGCGCCCGCGGCCCGCGACGGCCAGTTGGTCACCTTCGGCATCCGCCCCAACAGAGCCGAGACCGGCTATGGTTGGCTGGAACTGGCCGCCGCGCCCGACGCCGCCTTTTCCGCCACGCCGCAGCCCTTGCGCGCCTTCGTGGAAAAGCCCGACGGCGCCGCCGCCGAACAGCTCCTTTCGGGCGGGTTGCACCTCTGGAACGCCGGTATCTTCCTCTTTTCCACCACCGCCGTCCTTGCGGCCTTTGCCGAACATGCGCCTGAGACGCTGGCGCAGGTGCGCGCCGCCCTTGACGCGGCCGTCACCGACCTGGCCTTCACCCGCCTCGCCGCCGGGCCGTGGGGCGCGCTGCAAGACATCTCGATCGACTACGCGGTGATGGAGAGGGCCGACAACTTGGCCGTGGTCCCCTATGGCGGCGCCTGGTCCGACCTCGGCGACTGGCAGGCCGTCTGGCGCGAAACCGGGCCTGATGCCGACGGTGTCGTCGCCCGCGGCCACGCAACAGCGATCGACTGTACCGACACGCTGTTGCAGGCCACCAGCGAGGCGGCGCAGCATGTCGTGGGGATCGGGCTGAAGGACATCGTCGTCGTGGCGATGCCCGATGCCGTTCTCGTTGCCGACAAGACCCGCGCGCAGGAGGTCAAGACCGCGGTTGCCGCCCTCAAGGCCAACGGCGCCGCGCAGGCCGAAACCCTGCCGCGCGACTACCGGCCCTGGGGCTGGTACGAAAGCCTGGTCGTCGGCCCCCGCTTCCAAGTCAAGCGGATCGTGGTGCATCCCGGCGCGGCGCTGAGCCTGCAAAGCCACCACCACCGCGCCGAGCACTGGATCGTCGTCGAGGGCACCGCAAAAATTACAATCGACGAATCGGTCAAGTTAGCGAGTGAGAACGAGTCAGTATATATCCCGCTCGGTGCTGTGCACCGCATGGAGAACCCTGGCAAGGTTCCCCTGACGCTGATCGAGGTGCAGTCTGGAACGTATCTCGGCGAAGACGACATTATTCGCTACGAGGATGTCTATTCACGCGGTCAAGGAGCAAAAGGCTAACGATTAGTCAAATCGGGGGCAAAGCCGTGCATTCGTCCCGCCGGAGAGTTGCCGCAATGTAGCAATTTCGTTAAGGGATCAACCAAGCAATCTTTACTCAATTCGCAAAAGGATGGCCTTCAAGATGACAAAGACAGCGTTGGTGTGCGGCGCGGGCGGCTTTATTGGCGGCCATCTCGTGAAACGGCTCAAGAGCGAGGGGTTTTGGGTCAGGGGGGTGGATCTCAAATTCCACGAACACGCCGAAACCGCTGCCGACGATTTCGTCATCGGCGATCTGCGCGACCAGAATTTCGTGCGCTCCATCATCGATCGCCGGTTCGACGAAGTTTATCAATTGGCTGCCGACATGGGCGGAGCCGGTTATGTCTTCACCGGCGACCACGACGCCGACATCATGCACAACTCGGCTATGATCAACCTCAACGTCCTGGACGCCTGCCACAAGCGCAACATCAAGCGGGTCTTCTATTCGTCTTCCGCCTGCATGTATCCCGAGCACAACCAGCTCGACCCCGACAATCCGAACTGCTCCGAGGAAAGCGCCTATCCAGCGAATCCCGACAGCGAATATGGCTGGGAAAAACTGTTCTCGGAGCGGCTCTACCTCGCCTACAACAGGAATTACGGCATGGAGTGCCGCGTTGCACGGTTCCACAACATCTTCGGTCCCGAAGGTACTTGGGAAGGCGGCAAGGAAAAGGCCCCTGCAGCGCTTTGCCGGAAAGTCGCCGCTGCCGACGATGGGGGCGAGATCGAAGTCTGGGGGGACGGTCTACAGACCCGGTCGTTCCTTTATATTGACGAATGCCTCGAAGGCGTGCTGCGGTTGACCCGTTCGGACGATTTCGAAGGGCCGGTGAATATTGGCTCGGAAGAGATGATATCGATCAACAACCTCGCCCGCATGGTCATTGGGATATCCGGCAAAGATCTGAAGATACGCAACATTCCCGGCCCCGAAGGCGTGCGCGGCCGCAATTCGGACAACCGGCTCATCCGCGAGAAGCTGGGCTGGGCCCCCAACGAACCGCTCAAGGCTGGAATCGAACGGGTCTACGCTTGGATCTCCGGCGAGGTCGCACGGCGCCACAACCGGCAATGACGGAAGCGCAACGGGGGGAAAGGGAGTCTGCTCTTCCCTGCCGCACATGGCTTGCAACAAAGCGGCCATTCGATGTCTCAGACAAGGGCGTGTTCAATGCACATTCTTCTGCATGACTTCGCAGGTCACCCGTTCCAAGTCGAGCTGTCCCGCGCACTTGCCGCACGCGGCCATCGCGTGACACACTCGTGGTTTGCCCGCGACAGCGGGCCAAAGGGCGAGATGGTTCGGCGCGACAACGACCCGCAAGACCTCTCGTTCCTGCCTATGGGCGAAGACGTCGACTACTCGAAATCGAACTTACTGAAACGGCGGGCGGGCGACATCGCATATGCCCGTACGGTTCGGTCGTGGATCGAAGAAGCTCGGCCTGACGTCGTACTCTCTGGCAATTCACCCACGGAAGTGCAGGAAGCTATCCTTGCTGGAGCTGAAAGAGCCAGCGCCGGCTTCATCTATTGGTGTCAGGATTTCTACTCGATTGCCGCCTCCCGCCTGCTTGAGCGCAAACTTCCTGGTGTTGGCCATGTTGTCGGCGCCTATTATCGCCGACTGGAAAAACGCCAGATGCGCCGGTCCGACAGGATTGTTCACATAACCGATGCTTTCTTCGAAATTACAGATGAATGGGGTATCGCGCGCGACAAGATCTCTGTGATCCCGAACTGGGGCGCGATCGATCAGATCCAAATGATGCCGAGAGACAATGCGTGGGCCCAAACTATGGCTCTTGGTTCAGGCAGACGATTTCTTTACTCGGGTACGCTGGCTCTAAAGCACAATCCAGCCCTGCTCGAAGCGCTGGCCCAGTCCCTTTCGGACCCCGACGAATTAGTGCTGGTGTCGGCCGGGGTCGGGGCCGACAAACTGGCCGACAAGATCCGCGAAAGGACGCTACAGCGAATGCGAATCCTTCCGCTGCAACCGTTCGAGGTCTTCGCAGAGGTCTTGGCCTCGGCCGACGTCTTGCTAGCGGTGATCGAACGGGATGCCGGCACTTTCTCAGTGCCGTCGAAGGTTCTGAGCTACCTCTGTGCTGGCCGACCGATTGTGTTGGCGGCCCCGCATGACAATCTAGCAGCCCGCATCCTGCTACAGACCGGAGCCGGCAAGGTAGTTGAACCCGAGGACATTTCAGGCTTCGTCGCTGCGGCCAAGGCATTCCGCAATGATCCCGAACTTGCCGCGGCCGCTGCCGCCACTGGACGGGCCTATGCCGAGGCCAATTTCGATCTCTCTCGCGTGACCGACCGATTTGAAGAAATCATCAGGGAAGCTGCAAGTGTTTGAACACGAGGGAAAGCGCATCTACATCGCAGGGCATCGCGGCTTGGTCGGCGGCGCTATCCTGCGCCGATCGCAGGTGCAGGGCGCTGGGGTTGCCACCCGCAAGCATGACGCGCTCAATCTGACCGATCAGGTCGCCGTGCGCGCCTTCATGGCAGCCGAGCGCACAGAGGTGGTGATCATGGCCGCGGCGAAATTCGGCGGCATCCTTGTCAACGACACCTACCCCGCCGATTTCATCTACGAAAACCTGATGATCGAATGCAACCTGATCCACCAGGCCTTTGCCGCCGGGGTGCGGCGACTGCTCCAGTTCGGCTCATCCTGCATCCACCCCCGCGCCGTGACGCAACCGATGCGCGAGGACGCGCTGCATTTCGTACTCCACAAAATGCAGCCAGCAGGCCCGGGCTGGTCCGGGCGAGGTGGCTTCAGCGCTCAGGGGTCCAAGTCCGGGCTGGCCTCGGCTCAGAGAGGGGCGCCCCATGGCGTTTGAAAACCTGTTAGACCACGCAGTTGTAAGTCGTTCTGCAATTCTGAGGAAGGGTCTTACCTTCGCCCAAGAACCAATGGCCCTTCTGAAGCGTCTCGCCACCCCTCCTAGCGCCTATCATGCCCGCCCGCCGGTCTTTGCAAATTCTGTGCCCAAGAGTGGAACGCATCTGTTGCTGCAGATCACCCGGGCGTTGCCCTGCTCGCGTTACCTTGGCCGCTTCATCGCCACTTGCCCCTCACTTACACTGCGCGAACGCAGTCCGGTGGCACTGTCGCGTCGAATCGCCAAAGTGCTGCCCGGGGAAACGCTCGGGGCGCATCTTTACTATTCTGCAGAAGTTGCGGAGGCCATGTCGCGACTTGGAGCCTTGCACCTTTTCATCTACCGTGACCCTCGCGATGTGATCACGTCAGAGACATTCTACCTTGCCCAGATGAACCGCTGGCACCGGATGCATAAGTATTTCAAAAAGCTACCGGATAACGCTGCCCGTCTAGCGCTTTCACTCGACGGACTGGACGAGCGATACCCGGAGGCTAACGCGCGGCTTCTTCCGTATGCTGGCTGGATACGAGCACCGGGCGTAGTCCCAATACGATACGAAGACCTGACCGGAGAGTGCCAAGCCAAGGAGATAGAGCGAATTGTCGAGGCTTGGCGTGTGCAAGGAGGGCGCACAGACTCTATCGACGACCTTGTCGCCCGTCTTATTGCCGCAATCGACCCCGAGCGGTCGCACACCTTCCGCGAGGGAGGTACCGGTAAATGGCGTCGTCGGTTGACTGAGTCAGAGGCCGAAGCCCTGACGTCACGGCTTCGCCCATCTCTGGAGGCCTTCGGCTATGCCAAATGAAGGAACGGTTATCTATTTTGATATGGGGAGTTAGACCAGTCGGTCGATGCTCCGACGTGTCTGCTTGGAACTCGGGTGGCACGGATAGACGTGACTCTACCTCCGGTATCAATGCCCAGTTGCAACAAAGATGTTAGGAAAAGAATAATGTACGGCTTGGATATCGCAATTGTAGGTGCCGGGGCTATCGTCGAGAAGTTCTACCTCCCGGCCCTTGCAAAGCTCAGGGGGAAGGTTCGCCGGATTGGTGTGATCGACCTTAATTTGGCGCAGCGTGAGATGATTGCAACTGCGTACGACTTAATCCCATTTGGGTCGCTCGAAGCGGCAGCTGCTGCGGGATTTAGGGCTGCAATCATCGCGGTGCCCAACCGTTTTCATGCCCCAGTTACGCACGAAGCGCTTCGACTCGGAATGGACGTGCTGGTCGAGAAGCCGCTCGCCGACAGCCACGATGAGGCGAAAGAGATGGTGGATCTCGCAGCAAATGCTGGTCGCATCCTCGCCGTTAACCAGACACGCCGGCTGTTCGGTACGTCGCGTTTCATCCGCGACGCCATAGCTGCAGGTACCTATGGAGAGTTGAGGTCCGTGCGCTATGAAGAAGGTGCGCCGTTCAAATGGACCTCGGTCGACGGAGCATATACCCAAACCAATCTCGGCCGTGTGGGCGTTATCGCCGACCTCGGAAGCCATGTGCTGGACGTCATCGCTTGGTGGACCGACGGCATGGTGGGGTTGGTACGGTGCAGACATGATGGTTGGGCGGGACCTGAAGCTTTCGCCCATATTGAGCTTGGCGGAATGGCCGAGGCCTCAGTGAAGATCTCGCGTCTAGGGCGGATGAATAACTACTTCGAGGTGCAATTCGAGGACGCGCGGCTATTCGGTGACATCTATAATTGGTCGTCCATCAATATTGAACAGCAAGGGCACCTGACCCGGGAGACGATTGACACCCAGGCAAAAACATATGCCGACATGGGTGACGTTCTACTCACGGATTTCATCGCCGCGGTTGCCTGCAGCAGAGATCCGCTGTTTCCAGCAGAGCGAAGCATCGCGGGAATGAAATTGATCGACGACTGTTACAATCGGGCCGAAAAGTTCGAGTATGGATGGTATGCGCCATCAAACATGCCAGGTAACAAGGAATGATGACATGAAAGTTCTAGTGACGGGAGCAGGCGGTTTCATTGGCGCCTGGGTGGCGGAATATCTTCACCTTACCGGCCTAGCGTCACCGCGGCTAGGGGTCCGCAACTCAACAGCGCTTGTTCGGACGTCACGCTTTGGGATGAAAGACGTGGCGATTGTCGACGTCATGGACCGTCAAGCTCTCGAAAATGCGCTCGAAGGGATTGATGCGGTACTCCATTGCGCCATGATCCCCCCTGCCAGCGAAAGTGAGGCCGCCAGGACGATCGTCGAAGCGATGCGAGCCAAGGGCGTTCGTCGTTTAATCTACCTCTCCTCGATCGCGGTATATGGTGCAGCTGAGGGCAATCTGACAGAAGACACCCCCCTCCCGACGCGGGTAAACCCCTATGCCAAAGGAAAACAGGACGCAGAGCGCGTTCTGCTTTCGGCAAAGGGCATCGACGTTACCCTCTTGCGCCCGAGCCTTGTGCATGGACCCTATGGAAAAGTCTGGACTGAGAACGTTGCACGCCGTGTAGTCTCGGGCCGCTGGGGGACACTAGGCAAATACGGTGAAGGAACCTGCAATCTTGTGTACGCACCAGACGTCGCTGAGGCGATGATCGCCTGCGTCGAGAGCCCGGCCACGATTGGCAAAGCTTACAACTTGAACGGAACGGAGCAGGTCAGCTGGAATGCATATTGGAGCCGCCTGTCTGTTCTACTCACGGGCAAGGAACTACCGGAAATCGACCCGCGGCCGGTGATGCGCCGTGCGCGCCTGCTGATGCCCATTCGTGAACTAGGAAACTTCATGCTTCGCCGCAACCGAGCTTTAGTCATGAACCTATACGCTGCCAACCAAATGACTCGTAGTGTTTTCAAGGCGACTGAAGGCAACCTTAAGCTGTTCCCTTCACTCGAGGAGATGGAGGGCTACGCGCGCGTGACTCGTTACATAGGCGACCGGTTGACGGCTGACAGCGGGTTCACCCCAAGAACGTCCTTCGAGAAGGCAACAGAGTTGAGCGCGGAATGGCTGCGCCTAATTGGCGTGGTCTGAAGGCTGAATGTCCCAATTCGCCTCCTCCGTGCGAGGGTTCAGTCTCCCGCTGTTAGCGCGCGTCTTCGGACTCTTGGTCCAGACAGCCGTTGGCTGGCTGACACTGCATTATACCTCATCAGCGGAGCTCGGGCACTATTATGTCTTCGTGGCCTGGACATTGACGTTGGGCTGGGTCCTTGGCTTTGGGCTGCCAGAACAAGCGATGCGTATCGTAAGCGTGGCATATTCCGGCGTTGGCCAAACACAGGCGCGTAGCCTCTGCTTGACGGCACTGTCGCTTTCGCTCGCCTCAGGCGCACTCACATTCTTGGTGCTCAAACTCGCCGTCAGTATACCAAGTGAGCTTAGAATAATATTCCCATCAATGACTGGAGCGATTTGGTCGCCAAGCGCTTTGCCAGAGCCTGTCATTACCGCCTTCGGCGTAACCGGGCTCGTTGGCAGCCGAGTAGCAGCGCAGTTGCTGAAATCGTGTCGTTTGGTGACCTTGGGCCTCTATACAGAATTCGTTATTCCTTTCACACCACTGGTGATCGGAGCATGGTTCTTCGGAGAATCGAGCCGTCTTGACAGTACCCATCTCATTTGGCTTCACGTTTTGGGCGGATTCCTTTCCATTTTCAGTGCGATAGTCGTGCTCACACACCATATTAGGAGGACGGTTCCCGGAAAATATGCCCTGCTAACAGCCGTCCGCCAATTGCTGCTTGGAGTCGGTCCACAGTGGTTTGCTGTGGCGATGCAGAGTATTCTCCTAAACGCACCACTGATTGCTGTTTCAATCCTCGCAGATGCTGCTGCTGCAGGGATATTTGGTCTTTGCATGCGGCTTGCCGCCATATCAATGATCGGAACAGACGTAATCATAGCGATCCGTGGTCCCTCCTTTGCAGAGTTTCACACCAAGGGCGAGATTCAACTCCTACAGCGCAGCTTTTCGGCGAGCCGCCGCGCTGCTGTCGCACTAGCAGTGCCCATCACGATTCTCTTGATCGTATTTTCGCAGCCAATTCTCAGATTTTTCGGCGTCAAGGAAGTGGCTTTTGCACAGGAGATTCTTATCGTTCTGCTCTTAGGGCGATTGATTTATGCTTTTGTTGGCCCGGTAAGCTATTTCCTGTGGATGATCCGCGCCTTCCGCGAAGAGATCGTTGCCACCGTAGCAGCCCTGACGATCTTGGTTTCCGGCACTTTGATAGTCGGTAATCTTTCATTTAAGAATCCGACCTTCGCCTTGTCTGTCCTGACTACTGCAAGTCTCTCAGTCCGTTTCGTTCTGCAGTTCTTCTTGGCGGGGCGTAAGACTGCAGCGGCAAATCTAGATCCCAAAAAAGGAGACTGATGGTGTTCCAGAAGGCCGTAATTCTAAGCCGCTTTATGCCATGGCCCTCAGACACTGGCGCTTTTTTGTACTCCGCCTTCATTGCTGAACTCGTTGCTCAGATGGCCGCAGAAACGGTGCTCATTGCAGCAGAGCATCCACGAACAGTGGCAATAGCACCCCGCGGGATCCGCGTGGTTTCCGCACCGGCTCGCAAAGTGTCGGCGATGCGGTACTTCAGCTCGAGTCTGCCCTATGCCGCATTGCAAATGTTCACGCCTGAACTC
The DNA here is from genome assembly GCF_016125575.1 of Limimaricola sp. Lineage (GTDB taxonomy): Bacteria > Pseudomonadota > Alphaproteobacteria > Rhodobacterales > Rhodobacteraceae > WGLM01. The sequence goes on along the minus strand of NZ_WGLM01000005.1, from coordinate 44,644 downwards.
CGAAACTGCGCAAAGGCCGAACTCGCCGAAGCTGACCTCGTCGTGCTCGACCATATTGGTTCGACTTGGGCCCTGGATCTTGCTTTCGCAGACCGCACAAGTCGATCGAGGATCGTGCATGTCGCGCACAACGTCGAATCCGATACACGTCGGAGCGCTGTAGGTGCTGGTGGGCTGCGAGGTGCCTTCGCCCGTTTCGATACTACGCGTATTGAGCGGTTCGAGCACGAACTTCTCCATCGCTCGGACGCGGTTGTTTGCATCAGCGACGATGATTGCCAACGCTTTCATCATCTCGGCGCGACTGCCTCCCTTTTGGTAGTTAATCCGGTCTATCCGGGTAATGCACGCTTCGTGCCATTGACATCTGAAACACCCCGCCGGATCGTACTTATAGGTAGTTTTCACTGGCGTGCTAAGCAGCAGAATCTTTGGCGTTTTTTGGCCGCGCGTGCCAGTGTTCCAGAAGCGCGCGACATTGCTGTTCGCGTCGTAGGGTCAATCCCGTTTGCGCTCCGGCGCCGCATACTGGACAAGTATCCCGAGATTGAGGTTATCGGACCGGTACCAAGAGTCGAAGACCACCTCAATGGATGCCGAATTGGCGTAGTCCCGGAAGTGGAAGGTGGTGGCTTCAAACTAAAAGTCCTCGACTATGTCTATTCTGGTCTCCCAATCTTTGGCCTCCAGAACGGGCTGAGGGGACTGCCCTTGCGCCACGGCAAGTCAATGAGAGCTTTTGATTCGATGGATATGCTTTGGCGCGGTATCGCGGAGTGGATTGACGACACCAAGTCTCTCCACGCCTTGCGCCAAGCTGCGCTTGGCGCGTTTGAGGCTGGCCACGACAGCCGGCATTTGCTGGATGATCTAACCCAATTTCTGGAAGGCTAAGGCATGGCTGATGCGACCGCTTGGACCGGAGTAAACGAACCCAACACCAACGGCGTCGGCAGGCTTGGTAGGGCGCTCTTGCTATGGTACATGTTTGTAATCTTCAGCGTTTTTAGCTTACGCGTTTCAGGATTGACAGTGACCTGCTTTTTTGCAGCACCCGCAGCCGCAGTCATGATGTTTCGTAACTTGCAGCAGGTATCAGCGCGGGAACTCTTGCCGCTTTTCATTCTATGGATCGTGGCTGTCGTGTCGGTTTTCCTCGGCTACGATACCAATTTTTTCAGCGAGCGCACTTCGTCATTGCTCTTGTTCACCTATTCGTTGGTAATGGTTTATGGGCTGAGACTGGAGATCGGGCGAGCGACCCGCGCCGACATCGCTTGGCTGTCAGGATGGCTCATGTGGGGCATTCTTGCGGCCGCCACTCTGGAGGTGCTCGGGCCGTTGCGCACGATCTCCGATGCATTCAGGGCATGGAACTCCAACATCGTTTATGCGTCGGACTCCCGCGACCTAGTACTAACCGGTTTCCTGAGGCCGAAAGTATTCACCCAGGAGCCTAGCTACGTTGCGATCGGACAGGCGGTTTTCTCATACACTTGGTACCTAACTACCAGATCGCGCGACCGTATTGGACTTTTTATTCTGGTTACACTCGCCACATTCTATCTGGAAAGGAGTCCGATTTCGGCAATTTCAATGATCCCAATAGCGACGTCTGCATTCACTGACCTTGCCGCCAAAAGGCGTGGCTTGCGGCAGGTCATCGCCATGTATCTCGCAGGGCTCTTGGTCTTGGTCGCCCTCTTAGTTGGCGGATTCGCCCTTCAGGCAATTCTTGAAGCCCGAAATCAATCAAGTGGTTCTTTCGGTGACCAGAGCCTGATGGTACGCATTCAGGCTCCCCCGATGACCGCCTTTTTAGTTTTCCAGAAAGCACCGCTCTTTGGAGCTGGCATTGGAGGTCGGGACGCAATCGCCAGCGAAGTGCAATACGTTTTTGACCGTCTTGGCATCATCCCAACCTTCTTGAACTCCGCTGTCGCGGATGCGATCCCAAACGCTTTCTGGGAGCACTGGATCTATTTCGGTGTGCTCGGCGGGCTGACTGCCGGTTTCGCGATCGTTTCCTACTTCCGAATGCTTTGTGGCCGGCGGTGTGGAATAGCTTGGATATTCCTCTTGCTTCTATCGAATAGCTTTGGAGCATACACAACTCCACGTTTCTGGAGTTATGCGACCCTAGTCCTGATAGCTACGTCCGCATCGCGCCAAGCGACTTCAACCCGTTTTTCGGATCGGAGCTGACTTAGGTGTCATGTGGCAAGTGCGCGTCGCACAGCTGAGCCGATTCTTGACTCTAGATTTTTTGTCGGGTATCGCTCTTCCAGAAGCGCAGCAGCCTCATCAATTAACTGCTTTACCGATCAACCATCGAAGATGGTCCATAACATGTCACAACCGCCCCTCTATGAAGAACTTTTAAATTTCAACCACATTAAGCACGGCAATCTAAGCTTCGCACATTACCCCATTCTATCCGAACTCGCTTATTGGCAAGAAAATGAAGTTATTCATGTATGAAGCGCTTGCAACGTTATTGAGAAAGGGCTCTTGATGTATGGCATAGCTAAATTGACTTAACGGCGTTAAGACTCGATCAGTCAAGAAGAACCCAATGTAACCCTGATCCAAAATGAGTCCGAATATCACACCAATATCCATTGAGGTGTGCCTTTGCTCTATCTCGACAATTAATATGGGCTTGTTTCTTCCTATTGTTTCAAGTGCGCCCTCAATTACGTGATACTCATGACCCTCAACGTCAATCTTTATCAAATCCACGTCGGTAAACTTGTATGAATCAATAGTGTGAACTTCAATTCTTCTGATCTCGAAAGGAGGTTCGCGCGGTTCTAGCGAAGCGAGGCCAGTTACTAGGGCGCCTTTGTCTATAGGTATGAAGAAATCCAACACCCCCTTTGCATTTGAAAGAGCCACGTTGTGAACGGTTACGTTCCTTCGATCCAAGGCGCTTATCCTGCTTGTTATTTCTGAAATCGGCTCGAACGAGTTGACATCGGAAAAATATCGCGAAAAGTAATATGTGTAGACTCCGATATTGGCGCCGATATCCAGAAACCGGCGACGGCTCCTGATTACAGACTTCACAAAGAACATTTCTTTATCTAATTTTCCGTTTAATCGCCTCCAGAAATATCTCATGGCTAATTGCTGACCCTGTGGCACTATTGCATCCACGATCCTTCTTTTGCTTTGATTCATTGCCAACTCGCCTCCAGATTTTGTTCGCAACTTCAAGCACTGTTCTTCCTAAATAATTCGGCTCTACGCCCCCTAGAAAAACTAGCCCGCTTGAGCATCTAATCGAAGCCAAAACATTGAGGCCTTTGCCTTACCATGCAATAATAAAAGACTTGTACGATCCAGCTAGGGGCGCGCCCTAACATTGCAATCCTGCATCTCGATCAAAGTCAACTCCTTCTAGCCGAGGAGATCAAGTCGTCCCAATGCGCTCAGCTGAACTTATGAGAACCGGTTCTTGATCCCTCGCTAAATTGTTTTAGGGCTGGCCTCTTGAACATTGCTGAGATGGGCCCTAGCTGTCCTTATTGATGAGCTATGCGTTTGACGACGGCAGCGCAAACATAATGGTAAGGTTCATCAACGGGTTCGCGGCCTGCGTCAGGTCTCCCACACATTATGCTCGGTGACCTGCCCCCCCACGCGAGATCCCTCAGTCTGATGTAGAGTCTGCTCAACCGTAAAGGAGCAGGAGGCGGGCATGCCAACAGCTGAGGTGTGCCGCAGGCATGGTCTCAGCCCTGCGACGTTCTACAAGCTGAAGTCCCAGTATGGCCGCATGGAGGTCTCCGAGGCCGCGAGGCTGAAGGCGCTGGTAGATGAGAACGCCAAGCTCAAGCGCCTGCTGGCCGACACCATACTCGACAATGTCGTCTTGAAAGATCTTCTGGGAAAGAACTGACGACGCTGACCAGGCGGCGAGAGGCAGCGCTCAGGGCCATGCGGGATCACGATATCTCGCAGCGTCGGGCCTGCCAGCTTGTCGGTGTCGATCCCAAGACGGTCCGGCGCGAACGCCCGCCGGACTGCCCCGAGATCCGCGAGGAAATGAAGGAGATCGCCGGGAAGCGGCGCCGGTTCGGCTATCGCCGGATCGGCATCCTGCTCGAGCGCAAGGGCATGCTCATGAACCATAAGAAGCTCTATCGGCTCTACCGGGAGGAAGGGCTGTCGGTGAAGCGACGGCGCAGGCGCAAGCGGGCCTGCGGGTCACGCACGCTGATGCCGGAGGCGGCGCATCCCAATGCCCGCTGGTCGCTCGACTTCCTGGCCGACAGCTTCGGCGCCGCGCGCAAGTTCCGCATCCTGGCAGTAATCGACGATTGCTGCCGGGAGAACCTGTGCCTGACTGCCGACACCAGCATTTCGGGCGCCTTCGCCATTGTCGCTCGGACCAATGGCGCGACAATTAGCGACCGCCCGCGAGCTGGATGCGCTGGTGCGGATCTACGGAAAGCCCGCTTGCATCGTCAGCAACTACGGCACCGAGTTCACCAGCTGCGCCATCCTGAAGTGGGCCGACAAGAACGGTGTGCCATGGCACTACTTCGACCCGGGCAAGCCCCAGCAGAACGCCTTGATCGAAAGCTTAAATGGCAGCCTATGCGACGAACTCTTGAACGAGGAGATCTTCGACACTATGGACGACGCCCGGCGCAAGCTGGCGCTCTGACGCTACGACTACAACGCCGTCAGACCGCACTCGTCTCTGGGAAACCAGACGCCGCTCGAAGCGCGCCGGACGCTTGAGCAATTTGAGGGCTCCGCGCCCGGCGCGCTTGCCCAGAACGCCCCCCCAGACTACCAATCTCAAACCCCCAGACTCTCGTTTTGAACGAGGGACCCAAGGAGGGCAGGTCATCGACATTCTCCAGGTAGCGCCCGAGCGTATTGATCGACTTCCAACCGCCGGCGCGCATGATCGCCGCGGTGTCAAAGCCGTTCCTCAAGAGGTCCTGCGCGGCCCCGACCCGCATCGAGTGCCCGCTGAACGCCGCCACGTCTGATGGATCGAGGCCCGCACGTGCCGCCGCTTCCTTGATGAGGCGCTTGACCGTCGTCGCGCTGAGATCGCGGTTCAGCGCGTGGCCCTGGTAGATCGGGCAGAAGAGCCAGCCAATCCGCGGCCCCCTCCAGTCGAGCCAATCCTGCACCAACTGGGCAGTACGGTTGGACGTAAACGCGGCGCGGCCCTCACCGAACGGGTCCGCTTTGCTCCGCCGGATCAAGACCCGCAGCGTGCCATCAGCGCGCGCCTCGACGTCGTCGCTGCGCAGCGCCACCAGCTCCGACCGCCGCGTCAGCAGCTCGTATCCCAGAGACAACATCGCCCAGTTACGAAGGCCCCAGGGCGTGTCCGGTTCACTGGCCAGAAACCTGGTGAGAAAGTCGCGCGTCAGGCCCTTTGCCTGCTTTGGCCGTGTGTGCCGCGCCCGCTTTACCCGCCGCATTGCCAGCGCGATATCCTCATGATCGGTCGGATCCGGCAACCGCAACAACCTGTGCACCTTGCGGATGGCGTAGAGCCGCCGTTGCACGGTGGCGGGCGCCTTCTCCTTGCCCTGCGCCTCCAGAAACCGGCAGATGGTTTCTACGGTTGCGGGAAACGGGATCTCGCCCTGCTCCGCGCACCAGCGCTCGTAGGCCTCAACATCAGAGCGATAGCTGAGCATTGTCGCGGGTGCATAGGCGCCCTCGAGGCGCTGGAACTCGGAGCGCCAATTGAGATTCTGCATGTTTCCTATGGCCCAACTATGATGCTATAGGGATCATAGTTCAAGTGGTGGATATTACGTCAGCGCAGATCAGGGCAGCACGCACGGCCTTGGGATGGACCGTTCGGAGCATCGCAGAAGAAACCGGAATTGGTCTCGCGACCCTGAAGCGATACGAAGCGCAGGTCGGTGTCCCAAAATCCCGCAAGGGGCACCTGCAGCTGCTCCGCACCCATTTCGAAGCAGCCGGCATCGAGTTCATCGGATCGCCCGATGACCGCCCCGGAATCCGCATCGGTAAACCGCAGGCCTGAAGCAAGAGCACGGTTCAATCGGCGTCGGGTTGCTCTCTGACCGGGACCGCAAAATCAACATCGGGCCCTCTCGGCCCCATGACCCGAGTAGGCAGGCCGGGATCAGGTGCCTGACCTCGATGGTGCCCTCTGATCAATACTACCTTGCCACTCCGATAATGCCGCTCATGTTCACTCACCCAGTGGCGAACGGGACCGCTACGCCCCTCTCGAACGTTCCGTTCAAATTCGAGACGCGCGCGCCTTTCGTGCAAATGCGCCGCAGCCTGAGGTCCGATCCTTATGGTGAGATGTGATCTCTGGGTTCCAAGGATCCAGGACTTCCCAAACTTCCGTGCTGTTTTTTGCTCCTTGGGTGAATACAGGACTGTTTCGGTCGGGATGATTCCCCCCAGATCAGGAGAAACCAACATGGCGAAGAGAGCGTAAGGTATGAATAGATCTGATGCAGCATCAACCAGGCTAATCTGATGTCGGCTTTCAATCTCCTGCGCGGTCATACCGCGCTCTGAAAGGATATCGGCCATATGTCGGTGGATCATTGGCTGAAATGACGACAGACCTCCCGCGTTCTCCTTGGATTTGGCGAATCGTAGGGTGAAGAACGGGTCGACTACCCTGCCCCGAGAGTCGCAGCTGAACATCGTCACGTTCAGAGCTTCACCGTCTCGATCGTCGATCAGGTAACCTCGTTGTCCTGAGCCAAGAGGATTTTGTTGGTCCAAGATCGAGGAAGATTTGCGCTGAACACGCGCGGCCATTAGTACGCGGTAGTCGAACTCGACCCAGACGACTTGCCCGGGAAGCTCGACCTCGCCCAAGAAGGTCAGGGCCGCGACGTCCGCTTCTGTATCCGTCTCTTGGATTGTATCATGAAGTGTGTCGACGTAGGCCGCCGCCGCATGATCGAGCAAGTACACCTTGGCCCGTTGAAGTGCGTCCAATGCATAACGCCGGAAGTTAAGATGCTCTTCTGTCCCGCCGAGATGCCACATTGGATCATCCCGAGGTGTTGACTTGGCGGCCAATGAGCTGCCGTAGGTCGAGATCAAATTCTTGAAAAGCATCGAGCAGTATCCAAATGAAACTTAGGGCAGCATCCGGGGTCTCGTCCAAGCTTTCAAGGATATTTCAGTAACGTTGCAAGGCCAGGGAGCAACCCGCGACATCGAAATCGCCTTCATGACAGAGGTCGCTTTGAAATGTCGATCGTAAACCCTCACCCGTCCCCAAGTGTACGGTTCCACTAAGCTTACCCACGCTCCCTGATATCTTGAATCGCTTCCCTGTTCCGTGCAAGAGATTTCCCTGTCATTTTGCGTAGGGAATACGCATTCAAGGAATTGATTTTAATGCCTAAAAACGGTCATCCGGCAGCACAATCGGTCAAAACTCCAGAAGAATCCCTGTAAAATCGCTTTTTGCAGCGAATCTTGCCTTATCGGGCCGCTGTCGACGTCCCCCGGATCACGTTCTGCGGCGTATTGCTACCGTCGCTCCCGGAGCGCCCGCTTTGTGCATAGGTGGTGATCAGGCCGCCCCGTTCGCGGCGGCCGATCAGGAAAGCGAGGGGCCCGATGGCCAATGTCAGCGACGTCGCGCCGGGCGGGCCCGGGATCGAGGCGAGGTGGACCTCAAGCGCCAAGAACGGCGTGGGCACCGCCCTCTCCCGGCACTCGCCGGTCTGGTTCACGCTCAGCCATGGTGTGCTCAACGAGATCTATTACCCCCGCGTCGACAGCGCCTGCACCCGCGATTTCGGCCTGATCGTCACCGGGCCGGAGGGGTATTTCTCGGAAGAAAAGCGGCATTGCCAGTCACAGACCGCGCCGGTGCGGACAGGCATCCCGGCATTTCACGTGACCAATACCGCGCATGATGGCCGCTACCGGATCGACAAGGAGATCATCACCGATCCCGACCGGCCCTGCGTGCTGCAACGCCTGACCTTCACCGCGCTGACCGGCGACGCCGCCGATTACCGTGTCCATGCCCTGCTGGCGCCGCACCTGGTGAATGCCGGGGCGCATAACGCGGCCTGGGTGGGCGAGGTCGAGGGCGTGCAGATCCTTTTTGCCGTGGGCCAGTCACGCTACCTCGCCCTTGCCGCCTCCGTGCCCTGGCGCGCGGCCTCAGCGGGCTTCGTCGGCGTTTCCGACGGCTGGCAGCAGCTGCATGAAACCGGGCGGATCGACCCGCAATACCACCGCGCCGACGACGGCAACGTGGCACTCGTGGGCGAGATCGGCTTTGCGCCCGACCGGGCGACGGCCGAGCTGGCGCTTGGCTTCGGCCAGACCGAGCATGAAGCGGCCGCATACGCGCTGGCCAGCCTGGCCGAGGGGTTCGACAAGGCCAAGGACGGCTATGTCGCTCAGTGGGCGGCCTGGCAGAAGGGCCTGCGGCCGCTGGCGCGCAATGGCGGCCAGCACGCGCCCTACCGCACCTCGGCTGCAACGCTGGCCGCGCATCACGCAGCCGACCGGCCGGGCGCGGTGGTGGCCAGCCTGTCGATCCCCTGGGGTGCGGCGAAGGGCGACGGCGATCTGGGCGGCTATCACCTTGTCTGGCCGCGCGACCTTGTGGAAACCGCGGGCGGGTTCCTGGCCGCGGGCGATGCCGACGAGGCGCTGGCGATCCTCGATTACCTGCGCGAGGTGCAGGAGCCATCGGGCCGCTGGCCGCAAAACCTCTGGCTTGACGGCCGGCCTTACTGGCGCGGCGTGCAGATGGATGAATGCGCCTTTCCGATCCTGCTGGCCGACATGCTCAGCCGGATGGACCATCTGACCGGCGCGGCGCGGGATCGCGCCCTGCCGATGGTGCGCAGGGCCGCGGGCTATATCCTGATGAACGGTCCGGCCACCGCCGAGGACCGCTGGGAAGAGGATGCGGGCTACAGCCCCTTCTCGCTCGCCGTCGAAATCGCCGCCCTGCTGGGCGCCGCCGACCTGCTGGAGGCCGACAATGATGCCGCCGCCGCAACCCACCTGCGCGAAACCGCCGATTGCTGGAACGAACAGGTCGAGAAATGGACCTTTGCCGGCGACCCCGACTTTTGCCAGAGCGTGGGGATTTCGGGGCATTACGTGCGGATCGCACCGCCCGGTGCCACTGACCGGGCCAATGCCACGGACGGCCTGACGGCGATCCGCAACCAGACGCCGGACCGGTCCACCCTGCCGGTCGGCGAGGTCATCAGCCCCGATGCGCTGGCGCTGGTGCGGTTCGGCCTGCGCGCCGCCGACGACCCCCACATCCTGCAAACCGTCAAGGCGATCGACCACGCCCTGCGCATCGAGCTGCCCCAAGGCCCGCTCTGGTACCGCTACACCGGCGACGGCTATGGCGAGCACGAGGATGGCGCGCCCTTCGATGGAACGGGCAAGGGCCGGCCCTGGCCGCTGCTGGCCGGAGAGCGGGCGCATTACGAACTGGCCGCGGGGCACCCCAAGGCGGCCGAGGCGCTGCTGGCCACGCTCGAGGCATCCGCCGGCGATGGCGGGCTCTTGCCCGAACAAAGCTGGGACGCCCCCGACATCCCCGAGCGCGAGCTGTTCCTCGGGCGCCCCTCGGGCAGCGCGATGCCGCTGGTCTGGGCGCATTCCGAACACCTCAAGCTGCTACGCTCGCTGGAAGACGGGGCGGTGTTCGACATGCCGCCACAAGGCGTCAAACGCTATATCCGCGACAAGACGCCCGCCACCTTGCGGATCTGGCGGTTCAACAACAGGATCACGCAAGTGCGGCAGGGCAAGACGCTCCGGATCGAGCTGGCAACGCCCGCGATGGTCCATTGGAGCGGCGATGGCTGGGCTACCAGCACCGATGTCAAAACCGTCCCCTCGTCGCTGGGCTCGCACTTTGCCGACCTGCCGGTTGCCAAGATGGAGCCGGGCGCGACACTCGTCTTCACCCTTTTCTGGTTGGGGGCGGGCACATGGGAGAATACCGATTTCACCATCGGCATCGCGCAGGACTGACCCCGCGCGACGCCAGCCACAGCACAGGATATTGAAAACATGCAGATCGGGATGATCGGACTGGGGCGCATGGGCGCCAACATGGCACGCAGGCTGATGGCCGGGGGCCATGACTGCGTTGTCTTCGACGTGAATGCCGACAATGTCGCGGCCATGGTCGCGCAAGGCGCACAAGGGGCCTCCTCGATGGAGGAGATGCTGGCGCAGATGACTCCGCCGCGCGCAGTCTGGATGATGCTGCCCGCCGCGATCACCTCGAAAGTCGCGCGTGAACTGGCCGGGCTGATGTCGTCCGGCGACGTGATCATCGATGGCGGCAACAGCTTCTACCGCGACGCCATCGATCTGGCCGAGCAATTGCGCCCCTTGGGCGTAGACATCATCGACGCGGGCACCAGCGGCGGCGTCTGGGGTCTGGAGCGTGGCTATTGCCTGATGATCGGCGGGCCCGCCGCGGCGGTCAAACGGCTGGACCCTATCTTTGCCACGCTGGCGCCGGGTGTCCCGCCGGGCACGCAGGTGGACGCCGCGCAGGGCACAGCGCCCCTTGGGTACCTGCATTGCGGGCCCACCGGGGCGGGCCACTTCGTCAAGATGGTGCATAACGGTATCGAATACGGCGTGATGGCGGCCTATGCCGAGGGGATCAACGTGCTGAAGGCCGCCAATGCCGGGGCGGCCAAGCAAACCGCCGATGCCGAAACAGCCCCGTTGCGCGATCCGAAATACTACCGCTTCGATGTCGATCTGGCGGCCGTGGCCGAGGTCTGGCGCCATTCCAGCGTGATCAGTTCGTGGCTTCTGGACCTGACCGCCGATGCGCTGAAATCCGACCCCGGCCTTGCCACGTTCGGCGGCCGCGTCTCGGATTCGGGCGAAGGGCGCTGGACGCTGCAGGCCGCGATCGAAACCGGCGTGCCGGTGCCGGTGCTGAGTTCGGCGCTGTTCGAGCGGTTCACCTCGCAAGGCGAAGCGGATTTTGCCAACAAGCTGCTGTCGGCGATGCGCTTTGCCTTCGGCGGGCACCTGGAAAAGAAGGGCGCCAGCGAATGACCGAAAGCCGCTCCGATGCCCTCGTCGTTTTCGGTGCGACGGGGGACCTTGCCCACAAGATGATCTTTCCCTCGCTCTACCAGATGGTGGCGCACGGGCATCTCGACCAGCCGGTTATCGGCGTCGCGCTGGATGACTGGAGTGTCGAGGACCTGATCGCGCGGGCCCGCGACGCGGTTCAGACCCATGTCGACACGATTGACGAGGCGGTTTTTGGCAAGCTGGCCGCGCTGCTGCGCTATGTGCCGGGCGACTACCGCGATGACACGACCTTCGCGGCCCTGAAGACGGCCCTGGCCCGCGCGACATCGCCGCTCTTCTACCTTGCGATTCCGCCTTCGATGTTCGCCACGGTCGTGGGCGGACTGGGCCGGCACGGGCTGGCAAAGGGTGCCCGGCTGATGGTGGAAAAACCTTTCGGGCGCGATCTTGCCTCGGCCCGCGCGCTCAACACCGTTCTGCATGGTGTCTTTGACGAGGAGGCGATCTTTCGCATCGACCACTACCTCGGCAAGGAGGCGATCCAGAACCTGCTCTTTTTCCGCTTCGCCAATTCGTTTCTGGAGCCGGTCTGGAACCGCACCCATGTCGAAAGCGTGCAGATCACCATGGCCGAAGATTTCGGCATCGCCGGGCGCGGCCGATTCTACGAAGAGGTGGGGTGTATCCGCGACGTGATCCAGAACCACCTTTTGAACGTGCTCTTGCTGCTGGCGATGGAGCCCCCGGTCAGTGGCGCCTCCGACGATCTGGCCGATGAGAAGGTGCAGGTACTCAAGGCGATCCGGCCCTTGTCCGCGCGCGATGTCGTGCGGGGCCAGTTCGACGGGTACCTCCAAGAGCCGGGTGTCGCCGCAACATCCGCGGTTGAAACCTTTGCCGCCGTGCGGCTGCATGTCGATACGTGGCGGTGGAAGGACGTGCCCTTCTACATCCGCGCCGGCAAGCACCTGCCGGTGCATGCGACCGAGGTCATCGTGACCTTCCGGCGCCCGCCGCTTGACGTCTTTGGCGGCACCGGCAGGCAGGGTGCGAACTACATGCGGTTCCGGGTCGGCCCGGCCGTCGCGATCGGGATCGGCGCGCGGCGCAAGGCACCGGGTGAAGGCATGACGGGCGAGCCGGTCGAGCTGTGTTTTGTCGAGAATACCGGCGAAGGCATGACGCCTTACGAACGTCTGATCGGCGATGCACTGCACGGCAAGCGGCAGCTTTTCACGCGTCAGGACGCAGCGGAACTGGCCTGGCGCATTGTCGAGCCGGTACTGAACAGCAACGCCGCGCCCGAGGTCTACGCGCCGGGAACGTGGGGGCCGCAGGCCGCCATCACCAGCTTTGCCCCGCCCGGCGGCTGGGCCGACCCCGCAGTGTAAGCCAAACGCCTTCAGGAGGACGACCCTTGCCAGAGACCAAGTCCGCAGAACCGACCCCCGTTGTTCTGGCCGTCGATATCGGCGGGTCCCACCTGAAGATCCGTCGCAGTATCGACACCGAAGAGCAGCGCGTGGTCTCCGGGCCGGACATGACCGCTGCCGATGCCGTCAGCAAACTGGCCGATCTGACCAAGGACTTGCCCTATGACGTGGTCACCATCGGCTATCCCGGCCCGGTCGTGCACAACCGCATCCTGTCGGAACCCCACAACCTTGGCCCGGGCTGGGTCGGCTTCGACTTTGCTACGGCGCTGAGCAAACCGCTGCGGATCGTAAACGATGCGCTGATGCAGGCGGTTGGCAGCTATGATGGCGGGCGGATGCTGTTTCTGGGGCTGGGCACCGGGCTGGGTGCCGCGATGATCGTCGACAATATCGCCCAGCCGATGGAACTGGGTCACCTGCCCTACAAGAAAGGCCGCAGCTTCGAGGACTACCTTGGCGAAGCCGGGCTGAAGAAGCGCGGGAAGAAACGGTGGCGCCGCCACGTTCTGGATGCCGTGGAACGCCTTCGCGCCGCGACCGAGCCCGACTACATCGTGATTGGCGGCGGTAACGTGGCATTTCTGACGACCCTGCCACCGGGCACGCGGCGGGGCGACAACGCCAATGCCTTTGCCGGTGGTTTCCGCCTGTGGCAGGACCCGTCGATCCGCGCCTGACCGGTCCAATATCGAGAGAGCCGCGCGTGATGCGGCAGGTCAGGATGGGCCGGAACCGAAACGCGGTTCTCCGGCCCATCGTCGTTACGATCTTCGTCAAAAGGTCGGAAGGGTTGCCGGATCTTCGCCGCACGGCTGTCGTCCGGCGCAGCCCGAGGATCAGGTCGCGACGGCCTTCGATTGCAGTCCCTTGACCAAGGTCAACATCGCCCCGATCACGGCAATGACCGCAAAGACGACCAGCAGGGTGATATCGTTCAAGGTGGGTTTCAGCGCCATATCCAGCACTACCAGACCTAAGATGACATAATCGAACTGCGCGATCGTCACGAGATCCAGCGATTTGCCCACAAGGGTGGCCTGTTGCGTGGTCGCGTCAGCCATCAACCGGGCGATCTCCTCGGCACGCGGCTTGATCAGCAGGATGCCCGTGAGGAACGTTGTCGCAAAACCGGCCAGCCCGAGGTTGATCCAGAGATGCCCGAACCCCGGTCCGAACCATGCCGCGGCAAGCCCGCTGAGAAGCGTCACCAGCGACACCGGAACGAAGAAGACCGGTCCTAGAAGGGCGACGACATCGACGACGGGCAGCACCGCGGCCGCGCCCCTCTTGTGCCTTGCCATCTGGGCCCCGAGCAGCAGGGCAAGTCCGCCCCCCACCCACAGGATGACGCTGATGATGTGAACGGTGACTGCGATGACAGAGACGTTCATGGTAGTTCCCTTTCGAAAGTCTGGTATGCGCGGGCCCGGTTTGTCGGGCCCGCAGTGTCAACGAACGAATGGCGGACGGTCAGGCCGCGGAGTCCGCGACCGCACTTCGTGCTGCAGCCACCATGCCGGTAAACCCGGCATACTCTGCCTCCCAACCCTTGCGTTTTTGCATGCGGGCAATCCAGCCCTGAACTGACGGATAAGGGGCGAAATCGAAGGCGATGAAATCGGCCAGTGTTACCAACGCAAGGCCGACATAATCGGCAATTGTCACCTCGGGCCCGCAGACGAAGGGCCCGTGGCTTGCAAGCTGACGATCAAGCACGCCGAGATAACGCTGCGAGCCATAGCTGCCCACCTGGGCCATCTCGGCCTTCGTGGTGTCGGCCATCCATGCCAGTTGCTGCAGCATCTGCGGGTAGGTTCCGTAAAGGCAATGGTAGCCGTGAAACGTGGTGCCGAACCGCGCCGTCGCCTCGTCGACCCGGATCTGGGCGGCCAGCGCCTTGGGATAGACCGGCAGGTCCAACTTGAAGGCGAGGTATTTCAGGATGGCCGTGCTTTCGGTCAGCGTGAAATCACCGTCGACCAGAACCGGGACCGTCCCAAGCGGGTTGATCGCCAGGAATTCAGGCGCCTGGTTCTGGTTGCCGAACAGGTCGACATGGATGATTTCGATGTCCAGATCAAAGTCAGAGACCAGCATCATCACCGGACGTGAGCTGGTCGACAGAGGGTCGCAGTAGAGTTTCATGACGGTATCTCCCTGTTGCATGTCAGACCCTACGGCCGCCGGCTCGCGCCGGGCAAACACCAGTCTTGCCGAATGGCTATCCAGAACTGCATAGTCCCGTCATGGAAGACACCGACTGGCACATTTTCCTTGCCGTCGCCCGGCAGGGATCGACGCTCGCGGCGTCGCACAGCATGCATGTCAGCCAAAGCACGGTGTCACGCCGGATTACCGCGCTTGAAAAGGCGCTTGGCCTGCAGCTGTTTGATCGAAGTCCCGCGGGCTATGTGCTGACCCCGGTCGGGACCGAAATGGTCGTGCGGGCCGAAGCCATCGAACGGGCCATTGCCGAGGCCCTCGTCTCCGCTCGTCAGCAAAGGCGCGACCTGGCCGGTCGGATCCGTTTCACCACTTTCGTGACCTCCGGTCAGAGTTTCATCGCGGCCGCGGTCAGGGATTTCCGGCGGGCATTTCCCGACATCACGGTCGAAATCGTGGCGACCGAGGGCCGGCAAGAGCTGCTGAAGGGAGAAGCGGATGTTGCGATGCGGGTCGGCGCCGCGCCGACTGAAACGGGCCTGGTCATACGGCGCCTGCTGACAGACAGCTGGGCCGTCTATTGTTCGGCCGATTACGCTGCCGCACACGGCGTGCCAAGAACGCCCGAGGAGTTTGCCCAACATTCGGTCCTTACCGTGTCGGATGCTTTCAAAGACCTGCCGATCGTCCGCTGGGTTGAAGAGGTTGTGCCCGACAGCAACATCGTTATGCGTCACCATGATGCCCCCGGACTTCTTTCCGGGTTGAAGGAAGGCATCGGTGTGGGCCTCGCATCCGACATGATGGCAGAGGCCGCGGGCATGATCCGCTGTTTCACACCCCCGGTGGCCTTCGAAGCGCCGATCTGGCTGATCACCACCGAAAAGCTGCGCCATGAACCACGTATCCGCGCGTTCCTCGATTTTCTCGCCGGCTACGTGACCCAGAAGAAATACCGCAAGGCTGACGCCGGCACGCAGTGATCGGCACCTCGCCGACAGTCAGTCGGCCCTGTGCGCAGGGACACTTGACCCCTGCCCTCTGCAGCCTCGTCTCTTAACGTTCCTGCCGCGGCGCCCAATCAGTTCATCGGCGCGCCGCCTTCCTCCTTGCGGCGGGCGACATAGGCATCGAGCGCCTCGGCAATGGCGGGGTCCATGGGCGGCTGTTCGTAGCTCGCCAGCAGCTGTTTCCAGATCACGTTGGCACGCGCCTCGGCGGTGATGCTGCCGGCCTCCTGCCATTGCCCGTAATTGTCCCAGTTGGACAGCAAGGGCGTATAAAAGGCCGTCTCGTACCGGCTCATCGTGTGTTCGGCGCCGAAGAAATGCCCGCCCGGCCCCACGGCGCGGATCGCCTCGATCGCGAGATCGGCAGGCTCTACCGGGATCGGGTCGAAATAGGCGGCCATCATCGCCAGCATCTCGGCATCGAGGATCAGCTTTTCGAAACTGGCGGTCAGGCCGCCATGCATCCAGCCCGCGGCGTGATTGACAAGGTGCGCGCCCCCCATCATCGCGCCCCAAAGCGACATCTGGCTTTCATAAGCCGCCTGCGCGTCCACCGCGTTGGCCGCTGTCACGTTCGAGGACCGGAACGGCACGCCGATGTGGCGCGCCAACTGCCCGCTGGCCTGCGCCGCCTTGACATATTCCGGCGTGCCAAAGGCCGGCGCGCCCGAGCGCATGTCAACGTTGGAGGTAAAGCCGCCATACATCACCGGCACGCCCGGCCGCACGATCTGGGTCAGTACGATGCCCACCAGCGCCTCGGCATGTTGCTGGACCAGCGCGCCCGCCAGTGTTACCGGCGACATCGCCCCGGCCAGCGTGAAGGGCGTGATCGCCAGCACCTGCCCGTGTCCTGCCAGCGCGATCAGCCCCTCGGCCATCGGCACGTCCAGTTGCAGGGGCGAGTTGGTGTTGATGATCCCCAGCAGCACCGGCCGGTCGCGCAGCCCCTCGGGCGTGGTTCCCAGCGCGATCGCGGCCATCTCGATCCCGTCCATGGTGCGGGCAAGGCCCAGGCTTTGCGTCTGCCAGTTTTTGTCGAGCAGCGTGATCTGCGCGCGGTACATGTCGAGGTGACGGGTATTGGCGGGCAGGTCCATCGGCTCGAACGGGCCGCCACCCTCCTGGTGCAGGATGTTGAGCTGCTGGACCAGTTTCAGGTAGTCGCACATCTCGGCATATGTGCCGTCGCGTTTGCCGCGGTCGGCATCCATCACGTAGGCCGGGCCGCCGACCGAAGCGAAGATCAGGTCGCGCCCCCCCAGCCGCAGGTCATGCGCGCGGTTGCGCGCCTCCAGCGTGAAGGTGGGCGGTACGGTTTTCAGCCGCTCCATCACCAGCGCGGGGTCAAGGCGCACCATGTCGCCCGCAATCGTCGCGCCTGCGTCGCGGAACAGGGCACGCGCGGGGGCGTGCAGCACGCGCATCCCGATCTCGGCCAGCACCCGTAGGGCCGCGGCGTGAATCGCCGCGACATGATCGGCGCTCAGCACCTCGATCGGCGCATAGGGGCGGCTGACCTGCCGGAATGAGGTTTGAGCAATGGTCCCTGCGACGCGGGCCGGGCGGCGGCCGGGGCGGCGGCTCATTCCGCGGCCCGGGCGATATCCCGCATCGCGAAAGGCGCATCGCGGCGAGGCACCGCCCGGCCCTTGCCGACCTCGCGCGCCGTGCGGTGGGCCTGGTAGACGGCATGGGCGATGGCGCCGGGCGCCAGCGCGTCGCCGGTCAGGTGCAGGCCGAAGTCATGCGGCGCCGCCGCAAGGTCTTCGTAAAGCGCGCTGCCGCCCGCCCTCTGGCCCACGATGACAAGGCTGCGCGCCGCGATCCGCGCAGCGGCCCCGCTGAAAATCTGCGCCAGTTCCAACGTTTCACCGTCGAAGCCGGTGACGATCTCCAGCGTGCGCAAGGCGATGCCGCGCGCATGGAGTGCGGCGTGGATGCCGGGCTGTTCATTGGTCATGAAACTCCATGCGCCGGCGGCACCACCGGTGGTGATGTAGGTCACCTCGGCCCCGGTGGCGGCAATGGATTCTGCCACTGCCGAGCCGAGGTAGTAATTGTCGAAGTCAAAGACCGCGACCGGCCCCTCGGGCACCACGCCCGCCGCAAGATCGTCGGGCGTATAGACGCGCGGCGCGTCCAGCGGGCCGGTGGGCAATTCGTTGGCGCCGCAGAGGTTGGGCAGCCAGAGCGCGCCGGTAGCAATCACGACCTCGGCCGCGCCGAATTCACGCACTGCGTCTGCGTCCAGCAAGCTTTCAGCGAAGAGCGATACGTTGGGCATCTTGCGCAACTGCCCCAGCCGGTAATCGGCCACCCGGCCCCATTGCCGCAGGCCCGGAAGCGCGGTTTCATAGAGTAGCCGCCCGCCGAACTCGCGCCCCGCCTCGGCCAGCGCCACGTCATGCCCGCGCCGTGCAAGCGTCAGCGCCGCCTCCAGCCCCGCGGGCCCGCCACCCACGACAAGGACCTGCCCCTTGCCGTCGCGCGTGACCACCTCGGGGTGCCAGCCGCGCCGCCATTCCTCGCCCGCGGTGGGGTTCTGCGTGCAGCGGACCCAGACACCGTCATGCCAGCTGGAAATGCAGATGTTGCAGCCGATGCATTCGCGGATGTCCTCTTCGCGGCCCGCGTCGATCTTGGCGGGCAGGAACGGGTCCGCGATGGAAGGGCGCGCGCCGCCGATCAGGTCAAGCACGCCGCGCCGCACCATCCCCGCCATCGTGTCGGGCGAGGTGAAGCGGCCGACGCCCACCACCGGCTTGTCGGTCACTTCTTTCATGAAGGAAATCACCGGCTCGTGGCTGCCCTCGGCGGTAAAGCGCGAGGGCGAACAATCATAGGCGGAATAGTCCATCTTGACGTCGAAGAGGTCCGGTGCGTCCTTGAGCAGGCCCACCACCTCGTGCGCCTCGCTTTCGGCCACGTCGGAGGGGCGCGCGCGCAATTCCTGCATCGACATCCGCAACGCCACGGCACAGCGGCCATGCGTCGCCTCGCGCACCGCGTCGATCAGTTCGGCCACCAGCCGCACCCGGTTGGCAACCGAGCCGCCATAGGCATCGGTGCGCTTGTTGTAGTCGCTCAGCAGGAACTGGTAAGGCAGATAGCCCATCCCGGCATAGACATAGAGAATATCGAACCCGGCGCGTTCGGCCATCACCGCTGCCTCGGCATGCCAGCGGATCAGGTCGCGGATGTCGGCGGCATCCATCACCTTGGGCCGCTGCGCCGACATGAAGCCCACATGCGTCGCCATCCACGGCACGCCCGAGGGCGACAGCGGCGCGACCCGGCTGGTGCGGTTCACCGCCGCGGCGCCGCCGTGCCACAACTCCACCCCCGCCAGCGCGCCGTGGGCATGCACGGCCTCAGTCATCACGGCATGGCTGCGCACGTCCGTCTCGTCCCACATCGTCGCGAAGGGAAAGGGGGAATCGTCCGACGACGGGTCGACCGAACAGGCCCCGGTGCAAACCACGCCCCAGCCACCCTCGGCCTTCATGCCGCGAAAGGCTGCGCGGACATGCGGCGCGGCATTGGTCATGCCGCTGGCATGCGGCACCTGGAAGAACCGGTTCTTCGCCACCTTCGGCCCGATCCGCACCGGTTCGAACAACACGTCGTATCGGGGATTGCGGGGCATGGCAGCATCCTTGTTGAATGACCGTATCATAAGGACGGGAACTGCGTCCGGTCAAGCGCCCGGTCCTGTCTTCGCGATTAACTGTTGCGCCGCCAAAAATCTCAGTTGTATGTTCGTTCAATAAGGGGGAGACACGGCAATGCCCACCACCCGAACGACCTTTCCGAACAAGGTGAAGGTCATCGAGAACATCTTCATCCCACTGGCCGACGGCACCCGTCTGGCCGCCAAGGTGTGGATGCCCGACGCGCCGGGCCGCTTTCCGGCGATCCTGGAATACCTCCCCTACCGCAAGCGCGACGGGACCCGCACCCGCGACCAGGGCATGCACGCCTATCTTGCCGGGCATGGCTACGTTTGTGTCCGCTTGGACATTCGCGGCAGCGGCGACAGCGACGGGCTGATCGACGACGAATATACCGTGCAAGAGCAGCTTGACGGGGTCGAGGCGATTGCCTGGATCGCCGCGCAGGACTGGTGCGACGGGCAGGTCGCGATGATCGGCATCAGCTGGGGCGGCTTCAACGGGCTTCAGATCGCGGCGCGCCAGCCGCCGGCGCTGAAGACGATCATCACCGTCGGCTCCACCGATGACCGCTACGCGACCGATATCCACTGGGTCGGCGGCTGCCTGTCCAAGGACAATTTCGACTGGGCCGCGACGATGATGGCCCATAACGACCTGCCCCCCGACCCCGCCATCGTGGGAGAACGCTGGCGCGAGATGTGGCAGGCCCGGATGGAACACCAGTATCCGTGGATCATACACTGGATGCGCCACCAGCGCCGCGACGACTACTGGAAACAGGGCTCAGTCTGCGAGGATTTCTCGAAGATCACCATCCCGGTCTACGCGGTCTCGGGCTGGGCAGACAATTATTCCGAAAGCGTGCCGCGCCTGTTGGCCGGGCTCTCGGGGCCGCGGCTGGGGCTGGTCGGCCCCTGGGCGCATTCCTTCCCTTACGATGCCGCGGTCAAGCCTGATATCGGCTGGCTGCAGGAGGTGCTGCGCTGGTGCGATCACTGGATGAAGGGCCGCGCCACCGGCATCATGGACGAACCGATGTACCGCGTCTGGATGCAGGACAGCGTGCCGCCGCAGACCTGCTACCTTGAGCGGCCCGGCCGCTGGGTGGGCGAAGACAGCTGGCCCAGCCCGCGGATCGAGATGCGGCAAATGTCGCTCAATCCCCACGGCACGCTGGGCGGCGCGCCCGGCACCGGCAAGGCCGCGATCTGTTCGCCGCTTTGGGTGGGCGCAGGAGCGGGCGAGGTTGGCCGCTATGGCGAAGATGCCGAATGGGCGGGCGACCAGCGCGAGGATGATGGCGGCAGCCTTGTCTTTGTCACCGAACCTCTGACCGAAGCCGTCGAGATTCTCGGCGCGCCACTGATCAAGCTGACCTTTTCGTCGGACAAGCCGCAGGCGCTTGTCGCGGCGCGGCTGAACGACGTGATGCCCGATGGCCGCTCTACCCGCGTGGGCATCGGCCTGCTGAACCTTACCCATCGCGACAGCCACGAACACGCCACAGCGCTGGAGCCCGGCAAGACCTATACCGCCACGGTCGAGATGGACGACATCGCCCATCACTTCCCCGCCGGTCACCGCATTGCCGTGTCGCTGTCCACCACCTACTGGCCCATCGCCTGGCCCTCGCCGGAACTGGCTACGCTGACGGTGCACCTGGGCGCCTCGCACCTTGTGCTGCCGGTGCGCCCGCCGCGCGCCGAGGATGCCGCGCTGCGCGAATTCGACCCGTCCGAAGAAGCGCAGGACACCCCCTCTATCAGCCACCCCTCCCCCGAGCTGCACCCGCGCCGCGTGGTGCGCGACCTGCTGTCGGGCAAGATCACCGTGGACTTTCCGCGCTGGACCTATGTCAAGGAAATGCCAGACATTTCCCAAACCCATGCCTCGACCGGCGTGGCCCGGTTCGAGATCATCGACGGCGATCCGCTCAGCGCCGTGACCTACACCGACAACAAGGTCGAGATCCGCCGCCCCGATGCCACGATCACGCATCACTCCAAGGGGTCGATGTCCTGCGACGCCACCCACTTCATCATCGACATGGAGCTGGTCCTGCACGAGGACGGCAAGCAGGTTTTCGCGAAATCCTGGCACGAAAGGATCCCGCGTGAAATGGTCTGAGGCCCCCGGATGCTAGGCTATGCCATCAAGCGGATCGCACTGGCGCTGCTGATCCTGGTGGTCGTGATGCTGGGCATGTTCGCGATGGTCTTCGTGATCCCGGGCGATCCGGCCTCGATTGCCCTTGGCCCACGGGCGACGCCCGAACTCAAGGCGCTGTTGATCCAGCGGATGGGACTGGACCAGCCTCTGCTGAGCCAGATCTGGCACTTCTTCCGGGCCGCGGCCACCGGCGATCTGGGTATCGATGTCTGGTCAAAACGCCCGGTGCTGGACGTCATCCTTGAGGTCTTTCCGCAAACCCTGCTGCTGGGCGTCGTCTCGTTGGGCTGGGCGGTGGTGCTGGGGATCGCCCTTGGCTGCCTTGCGGTGATCTGGCGCGATACCTTCATCGACCGACTGCTGGGGGTGCTTTCGGTCAGCATGATTTCGGTCCCGTCCTTCGTGATCGCGCTTTACTCGCTGCTGATCTTCGCGGTCTGGCTGGGCTGGCTGCCCGCCATCGGCGCAGGCCAGAAGGGCGACTGGGCCAGCCAGGCCCGGGCGCTGATCCTGCCCTCCTTCGCCATCGGCGTCACCTGGATCGGCTATATCGCGCGGCTGGTGCGCGCCTCGATGCTTGAGGTGATGGGGGCCAACCACATCCGCACCGCCCGCGCCTTCGGCCTGCCGGAAACCGTGGTGGTGCTGAAATACGCGTTGCGCATTGCCATCGTGCCGACCATCGCGATCGTCGCCATCGGCGCCGGCTCGATCCTGTCGAGCGCCGTTTTCGTGGAAACCGTGTTCTCGCGCCCGGGCATCGGCACACTGATCACCGGAGCAGTGGAAAAGCGCAACTATCCCGTCGTGATGGGCACGGTCCTGTTCATGACCGCCTTCTACCTTGTCGTCGTCACCGCCGCCGATCTTCTGATCGCGCGGCTGGATCCAAGGGTGCGCGATGTCCTTCGCGGCTGAGGAGATCACCGAAGAGTTGCCCCCACCCGGCCGAAGCGCGCTGGGCCAGTTGCTGCGTGATCCGATGGGCATGACCGGCGCGATTCTTGTCATCACGTTCATCATTCTGGCCATCTTCGCGCCGCTGCTCGCCCCCTACGACCCGATCCACATCGACGTCCGCCACAAGTTCCAGCCACCCAACCTCGCCCACTGGGCCGGGACCGACCAGCTAGGCCGCGACATGCTGTCGAGGCTGATCTGGGGCGCGCGCGTGGCGCTGGGCATCTCGATGACCGCGACCGGCATCGCGGGCGTGCTGGGGCTGCTGCTGGGCCTTGTCGCGGGGTTCGGGCCGCGCTGGCTGGATGCGGTGCTGGTGCTGTTCTTCGACAGCTTCTCATCGCTGCCGATGATCATGTTCGCGCTGGCCGTCATCACTGTGCTGGGGCCGGGCATCCCGACGCTGATCCTCGTCATCGTGCTGGTCTCGGTGCCGGGCTATGGCCGGCTGATCCGGGCGCAGACGCTGGCGCTGAAGGGCGCCGACTACATCCAGGCGGAACGCACCATCGGGGCATCGTCGGCCCGGATCATCCTGCGGCACCTGCTGCCCAACGTGGTGGGGCCGCTGGTGATCCTGCTGAGCATGGATATTCCCGTGGTCATCATGCTGGAGGCCGGGCTGAGTTACCTCAACCTTGGCGTCGGGCCGCCCACGCCGTCATGGGGCAATATCCTGTATGACGGTTACACCTCATTGCGCTCGGCCCCCTACATGGTCATTGCCGCCGGCATTCCGCTGGTCCTCTGCACGCTCGGTTTTACGTTTTTAGGCGAAGGTTTACGCGACGCTCTTGATCCAAAGCTTAAACTCAGGGCGGCCCGATGAGCGCGCTTTTGGAGGTGGATGACCTGTCTGTCGCCTACCGGGCCGAAGGTGGCGACGTAGCTGCGCTGCGCGGGGTCAGCCTGACCGCCCAAGCGGGCGAAGTGATCGGAATCGTCGGCGAAAGCGGCTGTGGCAAGTCCACCCTCGCCGCGGCCCTGATCGCCCTGCTTGATGCCAATGCCGATGTCACGGCGGGCGAAGTGCGGCTGAACGGCCGTGATATCCTGTCCCTTCACGAAGACGCCCGGCGCAAGCTGCGCGGGCGCGACATCGCGATGATATTTCAGGACCCGATGACCGCCTTCAGCCCCGTGCTGACGATGGGGGACCAGATCATCGACTTTCAACAGCATACCGGGCTGTCGCGGGCGGCACGCCGCGAACGCGCGCGCCAGATGCTGCTGAAGGTCGGGATCGCTGACGCCGATCTCTGCCTGCGCCGCTATCCCCATGAATTGTCTGGCGGCATGCGCCAGCGCGCTGCCGTTGCCGCCGCCTTGATGGCCAACCCGGCGCTTCTGGTGGCCGACGAACCGACGACCGCGCTGGATGTCACGATGGAGGCGCAGATCATCCACCTGCTGCGCTCGCTCAGGACCGAGATCAACGGCGCGATCGTGATCGTGACCCACCACCTCGGCGTCATCGGCGAGCTGTGTGACCGGGTCTACGTGATGTACGCGGGCCAGGTGGTGGAAGAGGCTCCGGTCGACGACCTCTACCACGCGCCGCGCCACCCCTATACTCGCGCGCTGATCGCCTGTGACCCCGGCGCGATCGCGACACGACAGGGCGTCTTGCCCACGATTCCCGGCCGCCCGCCCGACCTTGCCGCGCCGCCACCGGGATGCAGCTTTGCCCCCCGCTGCCCGCAGGCTGATGCGACCTGCCGCAGCACGGCGCCGCCCCGCGTCCGCGTTTCTGACCGGCAGGCCGCGCTCTGCCACAAGGTGGTGCCATGACCGCGGTCTTCGACATCGAAGCGCTGCAGGTGGACCTGCCGCTGGGCGGTGCGCTGTGGCCGCGTCTGATTGGCAAGGCCGCGCCTCGCTTGAACATCTTGTCCGACATCACCCTCAGCATCGCGTCGGGAGAAAGCCTTGGGCTTGTCGGCGAAAGCGGCTCCGGCAAAACCACGCTGGCACGGGCCATGCTGGGGCTGATGCCGGCAAGTTCCGGCACGATGCGTTTCGAGGGCGCTCCGCTTGGCAGCCGCGCCAGTTTCACCGCGCTGCGCCGACAAACCGCGCTGATGTTCCAGGACCCGGTCGCCTCGCTCAGCCCGCGGATGCGGGTGGGTGCGCTGGTGACAGAACCCTTCGTCATTCATCGCGAACCAATGGGCAACCGCCGCGAAAGGGCGCGCGAACTGCTGGAAACGGTGGGCCTGCCCGCCGCCATCGCCGAACGATTCCCGCACGAGTTATCCGGCGGCCAGGCGCGGCGGGTCTGCGTGGCGCGGGCACTGGCCCTGACGCCCCGGCTGGTGCTTGCCGACGAACCGACGGCGGGGCTGGATGTATCGGTGCAGGGCGAGGTGCTCAACCTGATGAGCGGGCTGCGCGACCGGCTGAACCTCAGCTTCATGATCATCAGCCATAACCTTGCCATGGTGCGCCACGTCACCGACCGGATCGCCATCATGTACCTTGGGCGGCTGGTGGAATCAGGGCCAACGGCACAGGTTTTTGCCAATCCCCGGCACCCCTACACCGCCAGCCTGATCGCGGCAGAGCCACACCCCGACCCGCGCCGCCGCCGCGACGATCTGGCCATCAAGGGTGAAATCCCCAGCCTTCTGCAACGCCCTGCTGGGTGCGAGTTTCATACCCGCTGCCCGCGCGCCACCGACCGCTGCCGCGTCGAACCGCCCGCCCTGCGCGCGATCGCGCCGGGGTGGCAGGCGCGCTGCCATCTTGCCGAACCCGAACCGACCTGAAGACCAACAAAAGGAGAGACGACATGGAGTGGAGAACTGACAGACGTGGCCTGCTCAAGGCCGGGGGCGCCGCCATTGCGACGCTCGCATTGGGGCCGAAAATGGCATGGGCCGCGATGGGAGATACGCTGCGTATCCGGATGGCCGGCGATTACCAGGTGATCGACCCCTACGGCGAGATCGGAGAGCTGGACGACATCATCCCGCGCTGTACCACGGTGACGCTGGTCCGCGTGGGTGATATGCGCGACGGCAACCTGCTGAGCAACTACGCCGCCGAGAAGATCGACTGGGCCTCGCCTACCTCGATTGCCTTCACGCTGCGCAACAACCTGACCTGGACCAACGGCTTTGGCCCGGTCACCACGGCAGACGTGAAATACAGCTTCGAACGCATCGCCGGGTCCGACAGCGCATGGGCCTACCAGTTCGAACAGCTTGATCATGTCGAGATCGTCGATGACCTGAACGGCATCCTGCACCTTAAAGAGGCTTACGCCCCCTTCATGGTCACCGCCCTGCCCTATTATGCCGGGCACATCGTGTGCAAGAAGGCGGTCGAGGCGGCCGGGGGCAGTTTCACCACCAAGGCCCCGGCGGAATGCGGCCCCTACCTCTTTGACTCGTGGGAGCAAAACCAGAAGGTCACGCTGAAGGCAAACCCCGACTGGAAGGGCGAGCCGGTGACGTTCCAGACCATCGAGTTCTTCATCGTGCCCGACGATCAGGCAGCACTTCTGGCCTACGAGGCCGACAGCTTTGATTTCACGCGGATCGGGGTGACCGGCCTGCGCAGCATCAAGAACGCTCTGCCCGCCGACACCACCCTGATCGAGGCGCCATCGACAACCTATACCTGGCTGACGATCAACCAGAACGCCGAACCGCTGAAGGACCTGCGGGTGCGGCAGGCCATCCAGTATGCCTATGACAGCGATGCGGTGCTGGAAGGCGCCTATGACGGTGCTGTCGGGCGGTCGGCCGGGGTGATCCAGCCGACGTCGCGTTTCGCACGCGCCAAAAACATCATCGACAAACGGGACGTGGCCAAGGCCAAGGAACTGCTGAAAGAGGCCGGGGCCGAGGGGCTGACGCTCACCCTGATCGCGCTCAACGATTCCCAGTCGCAGACCGTGGCGCAGATCATTCAGGCCAGCCTCGGTGAGGCCGGGATCACCATCAACATCCAGTCGACCGACGAGGCCGCCTACTGGTCGGTCGGCGACAAGACCGCCGGCGACGGCTACAAGTCGATCGAACTGGTGCTGATGTCGTTCGCTGGCGGGATCGAGCCCACCGAGAACCTCGTGTGGTTCCTGCCCGACCAGATCGGCGTCTACAACTGGTCGTTCTTCGACAGTCCCGAATATGCGGACCTCTACAAGAAGGTGCAGCTTGAGACCGACGACGCCAAGCGCAAGGTAATGTTCAACCGGATGGAAGACCTGATGGAAGAGTCAGGTGATTTCGTCTTCATCTGCTTCGAGCCCTACCTCGCGGTCCACAAGTCCGATCTCAAACCGGTGATCCTCGCCGACGGTCATCCCGACCCGACCCGCTTCACCAAGGTCTAAGAATGGGGCAGCCGCCGGTCTTCCCGGCGGCTGCACCCTCGGCCTGTCGACATCGGGACGTTTCAACGTAAAATTGCGCATGGCATCTACTCCCGAACGCGCACCGCGCTATCGCCGCCTGAAACCCGACGACCGGCGGGAGATGCTGATCGCGGCAGGATTGGCATGCCTCAAGGACGGCGGCCTTCTGGCCTTCACGATTGACCGGATCACCGCCGAGGCCGAGGTCTCGCGCGGGCTGATCACGCATCACTTCGGCTCCAAGGACGGGCTGCTGGTTGCGGTCTACCGCCAGATGTACGACCGGCTGCTGGACACCGTGCTGGCGGCCGAATCAGCGACCGACCTCGCCGCCCTGATCGACGCTGTTTTGTCCGAAGACCTCTTTGCGCCCGGTGCGCTGCGGGCGTGGCTTGCACTCTGGAGCGAGATTGGCAGCAATCCTGCGCTGATGGCGGTGCATCGCGAGCATTACACGCGCTACCGCACGAGCGTGGCCAGCGTGATTGCCACCGTCGCGCGCGCGCGCGGCCGAAAGATCGATGCCGAGGCGCTGGCGGTCACGCTGATCGCATTGGTGGATGGTCTCTGGCTTGAACGCAGCCTTGACCCCGAGGGCCTCAGCGGCCCGGCCGCGCGGGCCGCCTGCACCGAATTCCTTGCCGCCCGTCTGGGCCCTGTCGACTGAGACAGCCGTGCGGCGTGGCGTGGTGCGCCAGACACAAGTCGCCAGGCAAAAGTCCGGCGCCCGAGGTCAGCCAAACAGGCTCGTGATCAACGGTGCGGGCCAAGTTTGCGGCACCAACCGATCAAAGACCAGATAGATGATCGCCAAGACGGCCAAGGCCGCGATCACGGCCCGCAGCGGCCTGCGCGACGGCGTTGCCAGCAGCGTCAGCAGCACGAAGAGGAATGGGCCGGCAAGATGGCCAAATCCGAGTATCAGCGCCCCCAGCAAGACGGCCATTGCGACCAGTCGCTGGTTTGGCCGCCCCGCCATCGACTGGTTTGGTGCGGAGCTGACAGAGCTTCCCTCGGCCAAAGCCGCGCCCTTGACGCGACGCGCTACCTTTTCACTGATCCATATGCCGCCGCCAATCAGCACCGCCGCGGCGCCGGCGACCCGGGGAAACAAAGCCGCGGCAAAAGGCAGGTTCCAGCTTCCCAGCACCATCGCCGCCGCCACGACCGTCAGTGCCCCGGTCAACCAGATGTCTCGACTGATCGGCGAGGACATGACAGCCGCACCTACCTTGGTCATGTCATTTCGCGCTGGCATCAGCCGCCGCAACAAGCCCGCCAAGGTCATCGCCAGTATCACTACGACGAATGGCTGCGACAGCCACGTCCAGCCAGAGATCTGGTAGGTGAGAACCGAGAACCGTTCCAGATTCGGCCCCAGAATGAACCCCAGCGCAAAGGCCGGACGCGACCAGCCCGCGCTCTTGAACAAGATGCCCAGCACGCCGAACCCGAACAAGACCGCGAGATCGAGCGGGCTCTTGTTGGTGTCGAATGCACCAAGCAGGACAAAGACCAGTGCAAGCGGCACCAACAGGCGTGCCGGAACCAAAGCGATTCGCGCCAGAAGTGGCGTCAGACCAAGGCAGATGGCCGCACCCAGCAGATTGGCCAGCGCGATCGACAGGATCATCGTCACGAGCAGGACCGCGTCCGTGTCCAACATCCGTGGCCCCGGCGTCAGACCATGGATCGAAAATGCGCCAAGCAGGATCGCCATCGTCGCCGAGCCCGGAATCCCGAAGGCCAGCGTGGGCAGCAATGCACCACCCTCCTTGGCGTTGTTCGCGCTTTCCGGGCCGATCACACCACGCACATTGCCATGGCCGAATGCTGGACCCGGGCCCGGCTTTCGTGCGGCACTGCCATAGGCGATCCATTCGATGACCATCACGCCGACGCCCGGCACCGCCCCCAGAAGTGACCCCAGCGCGCTGGAGCGCAGGACCAGCGGCCAGTTGCGCAGCGCGGCACGCGCGCCCCTGCCCAACCCTCCCGGCTCGGGCTGGGCCTGCCCGCGCAGGATCTTCCCTCGCCCCATCAATGCGCCAAGTTCCGACAGGCCAAACAGCCCCAGAAAGACGATTGGCGTGGGAAAACCGCCCCAGAGATAAAGCGCGCCGAAGGTATACCGCTCGACCCCCTCATAAGGATCAAGGCCGACCAGCGAGACAAGCACGCCCATCAGTGCCGCCAGCAAACCCTTGACCTGGCTGCCACCAGACAACATCGCCACCAGCGTCATGCCAAAAATGGTGATTGCCAGAAGGTCACCGTAGTTGAGGAACAATACCAACGGACGCATGACAGGCAGCGCCATCGCCAAAAGCGCCGCGCCAAACAACCCACCGATCAATGACGCCGTATAGGCCGCGCCCAACGCCTCTGCTGCGCGCCCCTGTTTGGCCATCTCGTGCCCGTCGATCACGGTGGCTGCCGCCCCCACCGTACCCGGCACGCCCAGCAGCACCGCCGGAACCGTGTCCGACGTCGTCGTGACCGACGACATCCCCAACAAAAGTGCAAAAGCCGAAACCGGATCTAGCGTATAGGTCAGCGGCACCAGAACGGTCAGGCCGAACACGCCGCCGATGCCGGGAATAACCCCGATCGTCAGCCCAAGAAGGACCCCCAATACAAGCATCGCCAAGCGCAAAGGCTCGGCCAGTTCGAACAGGGCTGACACGAGCACGTGCACTCTGCGCAGCCCCGCGCGCTAACGCACGTAGTCGCGCGCGCGGGCTTGCACGTCTGCCGGCGCTGCCAGAAAGCCCGCGATCTTCGCCTCCACCGTCGCACCGTCAGTGATCACGATCCCGGTCTTTCGCCGGGCATTCTCGGCGATGAAGGCCGGGTCGGACGCAACGGCAACAAAGGCATTGCGCAGCGTCTGAACGACCGCGGGTGGGGTCGCGGGCGGCGCAATGATTGGATGATGTACACTGCTGGATGCAAAGACCAGCGCCAGCGCTGCCCGCGCCGCAGGATCCGGGGCGAAATCCAGCGCAAAGGCCGGGCCCTCCATCTCGCCCTGCGGGCTCAACGCAAGTTCGGCCACCACGTTGATACGCTCCGCGAAGTCACCCTGCGAGATCGTGTCCAACCCGATCCCGCAGCGTGCCTGTATGTCGCCTCGCTCCATCGCAAGGTCAATTTCGTTGGCGCCCTGAAAGCCTGTGACGATCTGGAACTTGCCGTTCAGCGCCGCCCGGATCGCTGCAGGAAACGTGTAGGTTGTGCTGCTGCGGCCGGTACTGCCGACCTTGGCATCGGGTGAATCCAGCAGCTGCCGAAAGGTGGTGATCCCCGACCGCTTCGAGGTGACGCAGTAGGAGGCATGGTCAGACAGGCTCGCGATGTAATGCACCTTGCGCGGATCGAAATCGGTGTTGTCAGGATCGAATACCGGGGCCAGCGCAAGGGCCGAACTGATGGTCGCCAAGTGGGTCCCGTCAACCGTCGGGTCGGTCATCATCTGCCGCGCCAAGACCAGCGATCCGGCTCCGGGCACGTTTTCCACGATCACGTCAGGCTTGCCGGGAAGGTACTTGCCCAGATATTCGGCGACCAGCCGGGCGTTCAGGTCATAGGATCCGCCCGGCGAATAACCAACCTGAAGGGTCACAAGGCCATCGGCGGAAGCAACAGACCCAAGCCCAACGGCCAGTCCGATCGCCAGCAAGGCTCGTTTCAACATCGTTGTCCTCCCTCGGTCAGTCGGTCTTCTGCAGTATGTTGTTTTCGCGCTCCCGGTGAGCTGCCGCGAAGATGTCGCCAAGCCGCCGCCGGTCAACTTTGCCCGCCGGGGTGGTCGCAAAGTCATCTACCACACCGATCTGCAACGGATAGGTCGGCCCCAGCAGATGCTGCATCCGCAAGCCAAAAGCGCGCAGGTCAAATCCCGCACCCACCTCCACTGCCAGTCCGACATGCTCTGTCCCGCCACCTGCCGGGACGGCAAAGGCGACGGCCCGGCGTATGCCCTGCTGATCCATCGCCAGGTCCTCAAAAAATGATGGCGCGTGTTTGGATCCGCCAATGTTGAGAAGCTCGGACTTGCGCCCGGTCAACCTCAGCCTGCCGTCGGCAAGCAACTGACCGATATCCCCCGTCGCAACCCAGCCATCTTCATCGCAAACCGGGCTTCCGCCGGGAAAGTTCAGAACCTGAATTTCAGGCGGGACGCGGATCATGATCTCGCCTCCGGTCCGCGGATCGGCCGGCATGCCCGTTGCCTGCACAAACTTCACTTCCATGTCATCGGCGACCCGACCGACCACGCCAGACTGATCTGGCGACCGTGTCACTTGAAACCGGGCAATTCCGCTCGTCTCGCTGCTTCCATAGGTGTTGAACACCGCGCATCCCACCAGTGCCTCAGCGCGCGCTGCCGTCTTGGGATCCAGCGCGCCCCCACCAACCACGATCCGTTGCAATGGCAGTGGGCCTTGGTCAGCCTCAACTGCGGCCAGCAACTGGTTGAAATTGAATGGCGAAAGATATGCATCCGTAACGCCCAATGCGCGAATGTCGCGCAGGCTTTCAGCGGGTGTCGCGCGGGTCGGCACTGCTGCGACCCCCGCCAACAGGCAACGTAGAAAATGATTGAACCCGGGCGATGAAGCGGGGCGATAGCCGATCAGGCTGGGCCCCGCCGGCGCACCGCGTCGATCATCGGCCCGCGTGAGCCTCGCCAACAGGGTGGCCCCCGTCATCAGGCGCAGTTTCGGCAGCCCGGTTGTTCCTGAACTGCTGGAAACCAGCGCACCGGCACCGGAGATCGGGATTGGCCGGGCCGGCGGCCTAATCCAGCCGGGTTCGACCGTTACATCGCGCGCATCATAGATGGCCTCTGGCGGCGCATCTTGAAATCCCCATGCAGGCTCCAGCCCGAACTTGCTCGCGATCGCACTTCGGCGTCCGTTGATCAACGTAGCGCCGAGACGCAACAGCGCCAACCGAAGGATATTGCCTGCCGTCGCGTCTGCCATATCGATCGCCACCAGATCTCCGGCCTTTACGCCGGCATCCTGCGCGCTTGCAGCAAATGACAGCACCGCGGCGAACAGACTGCGATAAGAAATCGCCTCGGCGGTCACGTCATGCACGGCAACCCGGTCAGCGAATTGCCGGCACCGCGCCTCGACCACTGCTGAAAAATGCTCGGTCACGTGCAAGCCTGTTGGTCTGACATCAGGGCATGCTAGAACCCCTCTACAATGAAGTGAACCCGTCCATTGCAACGGGACGGGCCCCGGCCAAGGAACCACCTGTCCATGCAAGCCGACGCCAGCCTGATCGCAACATTCGCCCGGATCGCCGCCGATCGGCCCGAACAGATTGCCCTGATCACCGCCCAAAGCCAGATGTCATATGGCGACATCATCGATCTGGTTCATCTGCTTGATGTCGAGTTGTCCTCGCGTGGCGTCAAACCGGGTCAGACACTGATCCTTGATACCTCACGGGCAGAGCTTTGCACTGCCTTCGCCCTGCTGCTCAGCCTGCGCGGGTTCAGCGTCGCCTATAGCAGCCTGCGCGTGGCGCTGGCAGTCGGACTTGATTTTGACCGCGCCATCGTTCTGCAACCAACCGACCTTGCCAACCCGGACCGGCAGATCGTCATCGGGCCCGAGATGTTCCAGACTCTGGGCACACTGCCACGGCCCGATTACACCACACACAAGGCGGGCAAGGGCGGCGTCTTCATCACGCAGACCTCCGGTTCGACCGGCACACCGAAGTTTGTTCTGAGCACAGAGGCCGAGCGACTGAGGACCGTCGCAAGCAGCGCGGGCTTTGTGGAAACCTCGATGCGCGGGCGCCGGTTTGCCACCACGCTCTTGCCCAATACCAGCCGGGCCATCAGCGCGGGGTTGTCGGTCCTGCTGTCGGGGGGCAGCGTGATGATGCTGGGCGACGAGCGCGACAAGATACTGCCTTACGTCGACCTTTACCGGGTTGATGCCCTCTCGACGACACCATCTGTACTGGCGCAGATCCTGACCATGCCAAACGCGTCACAGTTCCTGACCTCGCTTCGCGACATTCGTGTTGGAGGGGCGCTGGCAGCCGGGCACCTGCTTGCGGCCTTCGAGCGGATCTGTCCGGCCCGCATTCACGTCAGCTACGGCGCGGCCGAGATCGGGACGATGCTGGCCTATGTCCATGACCCCGCAAACCCCGCACCCAGTGGCTTTCTCGGCCACCCTGTGCGGCAGGACCTCGAAATCGGGTTCTACGATCCCGACTTCGTTCTACTTCCGGACGCGACCGAAGGGATTGCGGGCTTTCGGATGACGGACCCCGCGATGCTACGCCGCTATTTCGGTGCGGCGGGTGATGGAGACGACAGCGGTCTGCGCGGCGACGTCTTTTTTCCCGGCGACATCCTGCGCCGGGATAACGATGGCTATCACTACATTGGCCGGATCAAGAACATCGTGAATTTCAGCGGCAACAAGTTTTCGCTTGAGAACATCGCCGCGCGACTTGGCGCGGCACATCCTAAGGCGCGTTTTGCGCTGCTCATCGAAACCGATGCGCATGGGCTGGAGCGGCTGGTTCTGGTCTGCGCGCGCGCCGGCACGATCGCCGCAGATACTGCACAAGCCGTCCTTGCACCGCTGTTTCCGGGTCTGGTGATCACGCGCATGGTGCAAGTGGACCAGTTGCCCCTCACCGCATCCGGCAAGGTCGATACCGAGGCGCTGCGGGCTCAGATCGTGACCCCGGAACCCTGACCTTGCCTAGTATGACGAAAACGGCCGGGGAGATCCCCCGGCCGATGCTTTCGTCCCAGACGTATGCCAGATGGTCAGAACCGCATCCCGACACGGACAGAGACGGTCGTAAGGTCGCCGGGCGTCACAAGGGAGGAGATGTCGGAGTTATACTTCATCATCCGCCGGGTCACATCGAAACCAAACGTCGCGCGATCACCAAGGCCCATTTCAAAACCAACGCCGACATTGGTGCCGTGGATCGACCCGCTCGCCGAGTATGAGCTGTCAACGTAGCTTGCCTGCCCAAACGATGCGCCGAGCGCGCCATAGACAAAGGTACTGCCAAAAACCCGGCCGGCACGCGCCCGCAGGTCTAGCAGATCGGAAACCGCGAATTCACCATAAGCGGATGTGTCGGTCTTGAACCCGTTCGTATAAGCGACCTCACCACCAAATACCCAGTCGCCCATGGCCATGTTGTAGCCAGCAAAAGCTCCGCCAGGCATGCCGGTATAGGCATAGGTCCCCCCGTATTTAAAGTCGGCAGTGCCTGACGGCGCACCGAAGGACAACCCGGCATAGGGACCAGTCCAGGTTTGCGCCTGCACCTGATCTGCCGCCGACATCAGGCCACCGACCGACAACGCGGCGGTCCCGAAGTACATCATGTCCTTCACGATATTTTCCGACATAACAGCGCCTCCTCGAAACTTTTGGCAGTCGTCAGCAATTACAACTTTCGTTTAACACGGCACGAATTGTCCGTCCAACGACAATCAGGTAGTCCAGTCGGTGGTCCTTCCGGGGTGGAACCCAAGGGCCACAGTTTCGCGGCGCCGGGCACGGGCGGCCTGAACCATGGCAACGCAAGCCTGCCGGTCGGGTTTTCCCGTCGGGGTCCTGGGTGGTCGGTCAACCTGCAAAAAACGCTCTGGAACGGCCGGCTTTCCGGCCAGCCGCATGAGCGCAATCCGCACCTCACCCAGCACGTCGGGTGCCGCATATTCGGGTGAAATCGCTACCATCGCACTTAGCCTGTCCGGCTGTCCTTCGCGTGGCAGCATAAAGCAGATCGCATCCTCTATCCCCGCGACTGACTGCATCGTGTGGTCCAGCAGCACCGCGTTCAGCTTCACGCCGCCCAGATTGAACTGGTCATTGACGCGACCCGTCACTTCGAAGTCGCCATGCTCGGTCCAGCGGCCGAGATCGCCCGGATAAAACCAACCGTCGCGAAAGGCCGCAGCGCTGGCCGCCGGGGCGTCAATGTAGCCGCTGGCAAGATGCGCATTGCTGATACGCACGATGCCTTCTGCCCCCACGGGAAGTGGCCGGTCCTCGCCATCCACAATCTGCACCAGCGCGTTATTGACGACCGTCTGCCGCCGGATCGTACCATCTTCGGCCAACGTGTGGTTGACCGCGAGGCAGTTGAATCCCTCGGTCGAGCCATAGCCGTTTGCCACCACTTCAAACGACCGCAGAAGGTGGCGCACCTGGCTTTCCGGCGCGGTGCCGCCCGACAACTGCACCAAGGGCAGACGGTCCGGCAAGACGCGCGCGCCCAGCACCGCCTCGATCTGGCGGGGCGAACCGAACACCAGATCGACCTTTTGCGCCACCCACCGATCCGGATCGATGCTGGTCACAATCTGCCCACCGGCGACAAGACAACTGATTGCCCGTGACAGGAACGGACCTGTGCCAAAGGGAAACAAACCAGCGATGCGCACACCGGGACGGGCGAACCTGCGAAAGTTCTCCTGATTGCGCAAACTGACCACCCGAGGGCTCAGCCCCACAAGTTTGGGCGTTCCCGTCGTCCCTGATGTCTTGCCAATCATCCAGATATCGTCTGGGCTGCCATAACCGGGAAAAACAGGCGGCTCAGTCGTCTGGGCACCCTTTGGCGGCTGGCCCCATCGCGCATCAACCAAGACTGAGCCACTTAGCTGTGTTGCCGGGTCCGGATCGGTATCGAGGGCGAGCGTTACACCCGCGCGGCGCATCAGGTCAGTGTTGGCATCACCATTAATCCAGCGGGCGCCAAGAAGAGCCGTGGCAAACAGACCGGCCAACACCACGACCAGATCGTCCGAGCGCAATGCGACCGTGCTGTTCCACCCGACGCCAAGACGGCGCATGTGCCGTGCCATACTAATACTGGCCGAAGCAAGCTCGCCATGGCTGATCGCACCGTCTTCGACAAGAATGGCCGGTTCGCTCGGGCGCTGTGAGGCACTCTTCAGGTAGGCGCCCCCGACGTTGAAATCCTGTTCCAAGCTTCCCCCCGACACCGCAGTCTTGCCCGACGGCCGGCATTCCAAGGCGTAATGTTCAGACCGGGTCAGGTCTACCCCCGGCACCGCAGATCGGATGCGTTGGCGCTCAGCGCAATGATTTGAGAAACGTCGTTGTGAGTGAATGATCTCAAGGCCGTCCCGGCCTTTTCAAGTGAGAGACGCCCAACGAGGGTGGACGCCAACCTGCCTCTGCCCCGCCCGTAGCCGATCTTGGATATCAGCCCCGGTTACAGCCTTACTGCAAGGGATCAGGTGCAGCAGTCAGAGTTACACCAACCGGCCTAAACTGTCGCCTTCCCGAGATGAGGCGGCTCACTCGATCGATCAATGTCTTGCCGCGATGCCAATTGCATCTCCAGCCACGGACGGCCTTCAGCATGGAAATGCGCGACAATACGTCCGGCAATCGAGGCCAGCAGCGGATTTCGCATGAGCCGGACTTCTACCTCCAAGGCCTTGAGCTGGCTGTCGACGGTATCGGCCTTGGCGAGATTCGGCATCAGGTGGCCAAGCGCGCCCCAAAGATCGGCTGACACCTCGCGATGGCCAGCTTCAACCTGCCAACGCAGGAGATCCGGATCCAGCAACGCCCAATTGGACCGGGCGGCCACCACAGTTCCAGATCGCCGCTTCACGACAAGCACGCCCTTCGCTTCAAGACGCTTGATTGCTTCACGCAGGGCAGTCCGGCTGACCTCGAATTGCTTGCACAAGTCAGCCTCGACAGGAAAGCCCGCCCCCTCGGTCAACCCGTCGCGCAGAACGAAAAGAAACAGGTTGCGCGTCAGGTTGGAGCCCCCCTCCGTGGGGCCGACGGCGTTACGTGTCGACACGGCCCAGTCTTCGACAACCTGAGGACGACTTGAGGGGCGCGGAATCGGATCTGGGCGGCGATAAACGGTCATGAGCCTCGGGTAGTCCAAAATATCATATCTTTCAAGTCTGAGCTTGCGAGGTTCCTTTATTCATCCTACCATTGAGGTGCATTCTCACCTCAAACCATGCAGCGCAGGTCAAAATGACGACA
Source organism: Limimaricola sp. (assembly GCF_016125575.1). Taxonomy (GTDB): domain Bacteria; phylum Pseudomonadota; class Alphaproteobacteria; order Rhodobacterales; family Rhodobacteraceae; genus WGLM01. The sequence continues at coordinate 7,762 of NZ_WGLM01000005.1, read as the reverse complement.
ATCCTTTGCTACGGCGACTCCAACACATGGGGGTGCCCACCCTACGCCTCGATGGCGCAGGCCCCCGATCGGATTCCACATCACCGGCGCTGGCCGAATACCATGGCCAAGGCCATGCCCAAGCCGACTTGGGTTGTCGAGGAAGGCCTGCCCGGACGAACCACGGCGTTTGATGACCCCATCGAAGGCCAGCACAAGAACGGGACTCACGGGATCGTCACGGCGCTTGAAAGCCATGCCCCGATGGATCTTATCATCATCCTGCTGGGAACGAACGACTTCAAAGAGCAGTTCGGGAACAGCTCGTTCACATCGGCACGTGGAATATTGACTTTGATTCAAGCCATTAAGGGGCACTTTGCCTTGGTGGCTAAGGGGCCGGAAATCCTGATTGTGACGCCGCCGACGATCACGGCGGCGGCGGAGCCTGCAATATGGGACGGGGCGCACAAGCGAGCGGAAGATCACGCCTACTACATCGCCCAGGTTGCCGAACGAACGGGCTGCTTCCACTTCGATTCCAACTCCGTCATCCAGGTCGGCGCCGATGGCGTGCACATCGATGCCGCCGCGCACGAAACTCTCGGACGAGCCCTGGCGGTGGAGGCAGCTGCCATTCTGAGGATGGCCAGCACAATCTAGTTGCGAACTTAAGATAATACGTATTATCTTTGAGGCAGACGGTGATGGAGGAATCACCTTCTGGAAACCGGGGCTCCACTCGCCCCACAGGGGAGGAGAATTACATGATGAGATCAAACAGGACGTGGTCAGGGCATACCCTTCGCGCTGCCCTGCTGGGTGGTGCGCTCGCGGCACTTTCAGCAACCGGCGCATGGGCCGATCAGCCCTTTATTCTGGAGGTCGGCGGGCCGCTTTCCGACCCGTTCTTCAGCACCTTCAAGCGCGGCGGGGATGATGCCGCCGCCGCAGAGGGGGTCAGATTCGAATTCACCGCACCAAACGGCTTCGACAACCTCTCTCAGGACCTCGCCAAGCTGATCGAGGTCGGCATCACGAGAAAGCCCGACGCGATGGTCATCGGCGACTTCATCCCTGATGCCGAGGACCCCGGGATCAAGGCGGCAGTTGCTGCCGGCATCGTGGTCGTCATCGTGAACACCGGAGCCGACTCGTGGGAGGACGACGGTGCCATCGCGTTCGTCGGACAGGACGAAGCCCTCGCCGGCCGTGAAGCCGCCCGTGCCTTCCTTGCTGCCGGCGTGAAGAACGCGGTTTGCGTCAATCACGTCCCCGGCAACCCCGGCACCCAAGCGCGATGTGATGGCATGGTCGCTGCGATGACCGAGGCGGGCGCGAAGGGAACTGCTTTCAACCTGCCCTACTCCGACTCGGGCAACCCTCAGCAGGTCAAACAGGCCATCATGGGCACCTTGACAGCTGACTCCACGATTGATGGCGTGTTCACGCTCGGATCGGGCATCGCCGAGCAGGCCATGCAGGCCGTCGCCTCGGCCGGTCTTGGCGGCAATGTGCAGGTCGGAACCACGGACATTTCGACGAACACCCTCAACGCGGTGAAATCGGGCGATCTGCTGTTCGACATCGACCAGCAACCGTATCTGCAGGGCTACTATGGCGTGTTGATCGCGGCCCAGAGGCTCAAATACGGGCTTCAGCCGATCGGCATGATCAAGACAGGTCCAATGGTGATCGACAAGACCAACGTCGATGCCGTGCTGGAAGCGCAAAAGCTCGGGGTGCGGGGCGCCGGCTGAGCTTGAAGAATGGGTCATTGGGCCGCGCCAACTTTTGGAGTGGCCCAATGCACCCAAAAAACGGACCATGGGATGGCGAAGTACAATCCCGGTCGAGCGCGCGCAGTCCTCGGCCGGCAAGGATTTCCTGACCGCTAGACCAACCCGTATCCCATCCAACGAAGGCAATGACGACTAAATGCTGAGCAGACTCACAAGACTATCGCGCAGACCAGAGTTCGGAGCCCTCATCGGCGTCATAACGGTCTACCTGTTCTTTGCCATTGCAACTCATGGCAACGGATTCGTCACGGTTGCTGGCACCGCCGGCTGGTTGAACACCGCATCTGAACTGGGCATCGTGGCCATCCCCGTCGCCATGCTGATGATCGCCGGAGAATTCGACCTCTCAATCGGTTCGGTCATCGGCGCGACGTCGATCCTCCTCGCGATCGGGCATAGCACCTACCATGTGCCGATCGAGATCATGATACTGGCGGCGCTGCTGATGGGTGTTGGTGTTGGCCTGTTCAACGGTATCGTGACCACCCGAACCCGCCTGCCATCGTTCATCGTGACCTTGGTCAGCCTGCTCTCACTCTCGGGAGCGGCGCTCGGGCTGTCACGGATGTTGGCCGGAACGCCAAACGTTTCACTCCGGGTCGATGGTTACATCAAGCAGGTTTTCGCGTCCCATTTGGGCAACGCCAACATCTCGATTGCCTGGTGGCTGGCGATATCTGCCGTTGCCTGGTGGGTGCTATCGCGCACGCGGGCTGGTAACTGGGTGCTGGCCACCGGCGGCGAAAAGAACGCCGCGCGAGAGGCCGGCGTGCCGACCGACCGGGTCAAGATAAGCCTTTTCGTCGCGACAGCACTGGGGGCTGTCCTCGTCGGAATCATCCAGACGCTGGAGTTCAACGGCGGTGAAGCGACCCGGGGCCAGGTCTATGTCTTCAACAGCATCATCGCGTCGGTCATCGGCGGTGTGTTTCTCCAAGGCGGCTATGGGTCGGCGTTCGGCGTCACGCTCGGGACGATGACCTACGGGATCGTGAGCCTTGGGATCTACTACACGGGCTGGAACGCCGACTGGGCGCAGCTTCTGCTCGGGATCCTGCTTCTGATCGCCGTGCTGGCCAACAACCTGTTTCAGAAGCTTGCGCTACGGGGCTGAAGGGAGTTTTCGGGTGAACAAAACCGTCATCGAGGCAAAGGGAATCTCGAAGTATTTCGCTGGCATCCCTGCCCTGCAGAACGTTTCCATTCAGGTGAAGACCGGCGAGGTTCTCTGCCTGTTGGGTGACAATGGCGCAGGCAAATCCACCCTTATCAAGATCCTTTCGGGTGTCTTCCGGCAATCGTCGGGAGAACTGCTTATCGATGGTGAGGTGGCTCACCTGCAGAACCCTGGAGACGCCAGATCACGCGGCATTGCAACGGTGCATCAATACGGCGGGACGGTGCCCCTCATCAGTGTCGCAAGAAACTTCTTCCTTGGTGCAGAGCCGACGCTTGGCAGGTGGCCATTTCGTCGGCTGGATACCGAACTGGCCAACCGGGTCGCCCTTGAGGAACTTCAGAAACTGGGCATCCGCCGCGTCATGGATGCCGGCCAACTGGTTGGCACCCTCTCCGGTGGTGAAAGGCAGGCGCTGGCGATCGCAAGGGCCGTCTACTTTGGCGCTCGCGTGCTCATTCTGGACGAACCGACATCGGCACTCGGCGTCAAGGAAGCCAGCACCGTGCTTCGCCTGATCAAGCAGGTGAGCGAGCGGGGAACATCGGTAATCCTCATAACGCACAATGCCCATCACGCCCTAACGGTTGGCGACAGTTTTGCAGTCCTTATTCAGGGTGAGATCGCGGCAACCTTCTCACGGGGTGAAAAGAGCAAACTGGAGGTATTGAACCTCATGGCGGGCGGAGAAGAGATAGAGGCCCTTCAGGCAGAGCTTGAGGCCAGTTAGGATCAACACTCACTGGGCGTTGGTTTGCTGCTGACCACAAGTCGCATGGATGCCGTCATTTGCGCCGGAGTTTCTTCTTCGGCGTCTACGTGATTTGCGGGTCGGGATCACCGTGACCGCCCCCAGTTAGGCCGTGCCGTTTCAATCCTGCCCGAGGTCAGGAAAGGGCAGACCAAGCGCACGCCAATGGCCGGCCATCGCGGCGACGGCTTGGTCACCCTTCTCCTGCCACATCGGGTATTCGGCGGCCTTGGTGTGAATCATCACCGGTTCGGGCGCGTCCGTGTTGTCGAGGCGCACACGGAAATCTCGCACGACGCCTTCGAGGCTGTCCTTGCCATAGGGCACCAGCCGGATCTCGGAGCGATCGCCGAGGAATAAACCCGAGGTTGCCATCCGGCCGTAAAAACTGCTCCAGCTTGCGCAAATGGCGTCGAAATAGCTCAACTGCGTGATCTCGGGCATCGTCCAACCCAGAAGCATCAGGTCATTAAGGACCCAGCGTTCAATCGCGCTGCGCGGCTGCATGGCGGGAAACATGTGGTCTGCCGGCATACCGCCGCTTTTTTCCGCCACCGAGATTGCGGTGGGCAGCGGGTGCCGCAGCGTGACAAAATAGTCCGCCCGACCCTGCCCCAACAACATCTTGAAGCTGCCGCCCCAGTTGATGATTTTGTGGAATTTCTTCGGCGAGAACCACAGGCCCGAGGCATGGCGCGGCGTCTTGAGCTGGTAATAGAGGTTCGAGACGACGAGGAACTCCGCCACCTGAAACATCGCGGCCTGCAGGTGGTAATAGGGCCTGTCGCCTTCAATGTCGTACCAGATCTCGCGCAGTTCGGGAAAACCGTCATGCGCCAGCGCCTCGGACACGCGGGTATGATCCAGACCGATGCTGCGCAGCAATTCCTTGGTCAGGTAACTGCCGCCCGATCGCGGGTAACCGATGACGAAAGCAAAACGGATATGCTGGATGTAATTGCGGACCAGCATGAAGTCGCCGGACAGGATGGCCACGGCAAGGTGCAGCACGTCGTTGACGGCCCGCTTGCTTAGCGGCGTCTCGAATAGGGTTTCGTCGAATTGCGGCAGTTCCACCGGGTTATGCAAGAAATCGGTGGTTTGCGCGGCCCAATCGTAGGAACCGTCGGTCCAGTCCGAGAACCGCTCGTTCAGTTCGGCGATGATGCCAAGGAACCAGCCTGACGGCTGGAAACGCAGAGAAATGTTGAACGCGACCACGCGCGGCCCCCCGTTGCCCCTGCTGGGCGGCTAGAACGTCATCTGTGCACCCAGCCACAGCTGGGTTCCGGCGTCGAGGTTCTGGGCACCCACCGCCGCGACAACCGCTGCGTTGAACTGCCACGGCCCCTGCGCGTAGTCCAGTGCCACGCCAACGGCGCCAGCAGACTGGCGGTTGGGGTCGGTTGACCCCGAGGCCGGCGTATGATCGACCCAGACCTCACCCGCTTGCGCAATCAAGGCTCCCGACAGCGTTCCGGTGCCGGGATGGGCAAACGCGCGCTCCAGCCGCAACCGCAACAGCGCCCCGGCATCCCCGCCGCCATCGCCGACCGCCACGCTCATCACCGCATCCGGCCCACCAAGGTAGAATTTCTGCGAACTGTCGAGATTGCGCGTTGCGATCTGGCCGCTCAGATCGGCAGAGAAGGTCAGCGCCGTGCCCAGTGGCTGGGTCCGTGACAGCAGGAAGCGCAAGGTTTGGAACCGCCCGGCCGTGTTCAGCCCGGCGGCATCCGCGGTCAGCGCCGCATCGGGCGAAATCGCCAGATCACCAAAACTGAGCGCCACGCGGCCCGAAGTCACAGCACCGCCCTGACCACTGGCCGCGCCACTCAACGTGATCTGCCCCAGCGTGATGTTCTGCCGGCTCCAGGTATCGGTCGCGCCGACGGTTTGGGTCGAGCGGTTGCGCGACAGGTCAAACCGCAGGTCCAGCCGCTTGCCGGTCTGCAGCACCAACGGGTAGCTGAGGCTCAGGCCCGCCTGCGTGGAGGTTCCGCTTTCGTCAAGATTGGCGAAGTCTTCGCCAAGCGTATAGTGCGTCGCGCTGGCATAGGCACCAAGGCGCAGCCCGTTGCCAAGATCAGGCGAACTCGCCCGCAGCCCGGCCGCCGTCATGCCGCCGGTCGTCGAAGACAGGGCGTTGGCACCCAGACTGCTGCCCTGCCCGAAGGGATCGTTCGCGGCAACGTCGATCCGGCCGAGAACCTTGCCGGTATAGCGGTTGCCATGATTGTCGAGCGAGACCATGCCGCTCAGAACCGGCAGATCGGTTCGTTCCAGCTCCAGTGCGCTGGTGCCGGGGCTGCCGCCTGCGACAAGCACGCCGCGGACCTGAACACCCGGCGTCTCCTGCAACAGCAAAAGCCCACGTTCAAGCGGGGCCTGCGCCACCGGATCGCCGACCTTGACGCCCATCGTCCCGACCGTCCGCGCCGCATCAAGGCGTGAGGTACCTGTCGCCGTCACACGATCGTAACGCGGCTCGACCACCGCGATATGGATAACCCCGTTCGCAACCGTCTGCGCAGGCAGGTAGGCGAAGGCCACCGGATATCCCGCGGCATGATAGGCCTCGCCAATTCGGCTCACCAGCGCATTGAGCTGATCGAGTGTCAGGCTCTGCCCTTCGGCAGAGGCAACAGCTGTGTGCAGGCTTTCTGGCGAAAGCAGCGTCGCACCGTCGATGACGAGATGCGAAACCGGGATCTGCACGCTGTTGTCCCTTGCCTGCGCAGCGGGGGCTGGCAGGCTGAAGACAGTACCCGGCACGCTGGGCGTCGACGTAACGGGGGCCGTCTGTTGCAGCACCGCGCCCGGTGACGGGGCCGTCTGCGCCACGGCCCCTCCCGCCATCAGCATTATCCATCCTGCCAGCGCCGCCTGCTCGGCAACCCGGCGGCCCGGTCTCACGCTTGTTTTCGTGTCGCTCATTCGCCTGTCCCGCAGGGGTGCCACGCCCCCCGTCATTGTCCCTGATCCGCCGGGCAAGAGGCCGATCCGGGCGTCCCGCTCACCCCGCCGCACAAAATGTTCAGCGCGGCATCCGCCGGCCCGCCCGGCCCTGTCAAACCGTTGGTCTGCGGATCCTGCGGCAGGCCAGTCAGCGCATTTATTCCGGCCTGACCAGTTTGCGAATTGGACGGTTGCGGCAGGATGGTGCCAAAGCCAGTGGCGCTGCCCGGCAGCAGGTAATCGGCCGGATCGGTGCCGCCAACGCCGCTGAAATCGGACGCCCCCAGCGTCGCCGTGACGACGATCCCGGTGCCAACTGTGATCTGCGCGTAGGTGCCGGCCGTCTGCGTCACCGTCAGGACATCCCCCGAGGCGAGATTGCCAAGGGTGAAGTCATCCGGCACCAGCGTTGCCGCACTGGTCTGGTCGAAGGTCTTGGTCGGCGTCCCGGTGATGCTGACGTCAAGCGCGCGCTGCGACACGTCGTAATCACCCGCAACGCTGCCGACGCGGTAGTTGCCTGCATCCCCACCCGACAGGCCCGACACGTTCTCGATGCCGGTGTAGCTGCCCGCGTGCAGATGCCCACCCGGGCTTTCGTTCCCCGTCGTGTCGACGTCCACCGTGCCATCGACCGTGTCGCCCGAGACGACGTTGGTGAAGCTCACCGCCCCCGGCACCAGCGTCTCGCCGTAAGTCGACGACCCCGTCGCGATGGTCCCGGTCAGCGAAAGCTTGGCGACATCGTAGTCGCCCGAGATCGTGCCGATGCTGTAGTTACCGGCATCCGCCCCGGTCAGGGCCGAGACACTCTCGATGCCCGTGTAGCTGCCGGCCTTGAGGTTGCTGCTCCCCGACAGGTTCCCCGTCGTGTCCACGGCCACCGTACCATCGACCGTGTCGCCCGAGACGAGGTTGGCAAAGCTCACCGCCCCCGGCGCCAGCGTCTCGCCATAGGTCGACGACCCCGTCGCGATGGACCCGGTCAGCGCCAGCTTCGCGACCTCGTAATCGCCCGAGATCGTGCCGATGCTGTAGTTACCGGCATCTGCCCCGGTCAGGGCCGAGACACTCTCGATGCCCGTGTAGCTGCCG
>NZ_WGLM01000001.1 GCF_016125575.1 Limimaricola sp. | reverse complement strand
CCGTCACCGTTGACTGGGTCGTGCTGACCGCCGCCATCGTCGGCCTCGGCATCGCCGTGATGGCCTCCGTCGGCCAAGGCACCACCGCGCTGGGCGACAAGATCTCCAGCGGCCTGTCGAGCCAGTCGCTCGCGACCTACTAAGTCGGCCTGAAGGCCAACAAAAAGGACCGCCTCGGAAACGGGGCGGTCCTTCTGCGTTGTCGCGACGGTGCTTGAAGGCGCGGGGCCAAACATCTCGACACCCTAATACCGCATCAGGTCCCCCTTCTTGACACAATCGCGGCCGATAAAATTCCCGTTTAGGTTGCTGCATCCTGCGGCGGCTGGTTTCGGAGTAGACGTCATGTTGAATTTCATGCGGCAATTCCGTCGCGTTCAGGACGGCGCCGTCACCGTCGATTGGGTGGTCCTTACCGCCGCGATCGTCGGGCTCGGCGTGGCGGTCATTACGACCGTGGGCCAGGGCGCTACGAACAAATCGACGGGCCTTGGAGCTGCGCTGAGTTCGCACTCCATTGCGACGTACTGACATCCCCTGGACGGGAACGACGCCGGCCGGATTTGTCGGTGATCGTTTCCATCCAGTGGAAAAACCGCCTTCAAGACATTCATCAGTCGCGTTTACGCCGCAATTCCCACGCATGCTGATCGCCACGAATGAATCAATCCGGGGGTTTCATCCCCGGCCCAAGACGTGAAAGGAACCGCAGATGCGCGCTGTGTTTGCCCTCGTGCTGGTGGCCGGACTGGGCCTTGCCGGCTTTGCCGTCTACATGGCTCAAGGTTACTTCCAGCAACAACGGCTGGAGCTTCAGGCCCAGCGGGCTGAAATGGCCAAGATCGTGCCGACGGTCGAGGTGCTGGCCGTCAAACATGCCATGCCCTATGGCGCACCGATCACCCCCGACGACGTCGAAGTCATCCGGTATGCCGAACCCTTCCTGCCTGACGGCGTCTTCCGCACCCAGGAAGAGCTGTTTCCCAAGGGCCCGGACGTGACCCGCGTGGTTCTGCGCCCGATGGAAGCCAAAGAACCGATCCTTGCCGTGAAAGTGACCGAACCCGGCGCCGATGCCGGTATCACCGGCCGCCTGAGCCGCGGCATGCGCGCCTTTGCCATCCGCGTGGACGCGGCAAGCGGCGTATCGGGCTTTGTCCGGCCGGGTGACAAGGTTGATGTTTACTGGTCGGGCTCCGCCGGTCGCAGCGACCTTGGCGGCTCGGGCGTGACCAAGCTGATCGAAAGCGGCGTGCAGGTTGTCGCCGTGGACCAGACCTCTGATGTGTCGAACTCGACCGCCAGTGTCGCCCGGACCGTCACCGTCGAGGTGTCTCCGCAACAGGTGGCCTCCCTGGCGCAGGCACAGGCCACCGGCACCCTTGCGCTGTCGCTGGTCGGGAATGCCGATGATACGGTCGCGCAGGCCGTCGAAGTGGATCAGGCCAAGCTGCTGGGCCTGCAGGCGCCGCAAGCCGTCACGGCAGCACCCGCCGAAAAGGTCTGCACCATCCGCACCCGCAAGGGCAGCGACGTGGTGGAACTGCCGATCCCCTGCCCCACAAATTGAACGGACGTGACCGGGCCGGTGTCGGCCCGCCGGACAGATCCCAAGGGCCCGCCCACGTGGCGGGCCTTTGCATGCCGAATAACAACAGTTGCCAGAATCCAACATAAACCGTGCCGAACAAGACATTGATTCTTGAAAAAATTCCCGATTCACTGCATTGTGGTTGGAACGACGGGCGAAAATGCCCGCGATTGGGCGTGATCCGAGAGGCAGGTCACATGAAATTTGTTAATGTTCTGAAGGCCGCAACGTTCGGGTTTGCGCTGGCCATAGCTCCGGTTGCCATGCCAGCGTTCGCAGAGACGCTGCACGTCATGAACGGTGCGACGTCTAGCAATCTCAACGTCGCGATGAACCGCGCAGTCGTTGTCGAAAGCGATGTGCCTTTCACCGAGCTATCGGTCGCCAACCCCGGTATCGCCGACATCTCGTCGCTATCCGACAAGACGATCTACGTGCTGGGCAAGGCGCCGGGGCGCACCACGCTGACACTGCTCGGCGCCGACGGCAGCCTGATCACCAACGTCGAGGTCCATGTCGAGCCCGACATCGCCGAGTTCAAGGAACGCCTCCAGCAGATCCTGCCCGGCGAGCATATCGAAGTGCGCACCGCCAACGACGGCATCGTGCTGTCCGGCACTGTCAGCTCCTCCGCGCGCCTGGACCGGGCGATGGAACTGGCGCAGCGCTATGCCCCTGACAAGGTTTCCAACCTTCTCAGCGTCGGCGGCACGCAACAAGTGATGCTGAAGGTCCGTTTCGCGGAAATGCAGCGCTCAGTCAGCAAATCATTGTCGTCGTCACTGGCAATCAACGGCACCTCGCTGGGCGGTGGCAGCAACACCGTCGACATCTCCGGCGGCAGCAATACCCTCAATGCCTCGGCCGCGATCACCAACGCGCTGTCCGGGTCAGTACCATCGTCGAACACGAATAACGGCGCCTTCCTGTTTGGCTTCAACGCCGGCGGACTGGAGCTGGGGATCCTGCTGGAAGCCTTGGAATCGCGCGGCGTTGTGCGCACGTTGGCCGAACCCAACCTGACCGCGCTGTCGGGACAAGAGGCCAAGTTCCTGGCAGGTGGCGAATATCCCGTCCCGGTCAGCCAGACCAACGGCAGCATCGCGATCCAGTACAAACCCTTCGGGATCGAACTGAACTTTACGCCGCGTGTCGTCGACGGTGACATCATCAACCTCGAACTGAACGCGTCGGTGTCGTCGATCGACCCCACCAACGGGTTCACCGCCAACGGCTTTACGGTTGATGCCTTCCGCAAGCGGCAAACCTCGACCACGGTCGAGATGCGCGACGGTCAAAGCTTTGCGATTGCAGGACTTTTGTCGGATGATTTCACCGACCTGTCGGGTCAGGTGCCATGGCTGGGCGACATTCCGGTGCTCGGCGCGCTGTTCCGCAGCGCCGAGTACGCGCGCAAGCAGACCGAGCTTGTCATCATTGTCACGCCGCATCTTGTCACCCCGACCCGGGGCGAAGCGCTGGCCCTGCCAACCGACCGCGTGACCCCGCCAAGCGAGAAGGACCTGTTCCTTTTTGGCAAGGTCACCGGGTCTGGCAACGCTCCGACCGGCGCCGCCGGCGAGGTCGCCCGGCAGGATTTCAGCGGCTCTTACGGTTATGTTCTGCAATAAGGCGCGCCCCGACATGACATCGATGAAGCTCACCCTCGCCCTGTCGGTCCTTACGCTGGCCACTGGCTGCAGCCAGATGGACACGCTCTTTCCCGCCTTCAATCGCGAGGCCGGCTCGATGGTGAATACCGGCGACTTCGGCAATTCCACGCAGAACAACACCCTCGTGCAGTCCGGCGACCAGGGCTATACCGTCATGCTGGCCCGACGCTTTGCGGCCGAGGTGCCTAACACGGTCAATTTCGCCTTCAACTCGTCCCTTCTGGACGGGCAGGCGCAGGCCACGCTGAGGCGGCAGGCCGACTGGATCAAGCAATTCCCCGAGGTCCGCTTCAAGGTCTTCGGATACGCCGACGCGGTCGGCACCAATGCCTATAACTATCGCCTTGGCCTGCGCCGGGCCAACACGGTGGTCGGCTTCCTCGTGTCCGAGGGGATCAGCCGCTCGCGCCTGCAGGCGGTCGTCTCTTACGGCGAGACGCGCCCGATCATCGATACCCCGAACCAGGAACGCGCAAACCGCCGCGCCGTCACCGAGGTTTCGGGTTTCGTGCAAAGCAACGGGCTGGTGCTCAACGGGAAGTACGCCGAGATCGTTTTCCGCGATTATGTCACTTCCGCGACCCAGCAGCAGGGCACGACACCGACCAGCACCGGGCAAATCACCCAGTAGGGCAGGGTTTGCGAACGGTCGGACAGATCTGGCAAGATCGTTGAACTCATCGCATTAATTCAAACTTTCGGCCCAATTGTGGTCATGATTTCACGTGATCTTCAGCTTTGTGGGATTGCGTCGGTCGAACCATGTGACCGGGGTGATGACGGGGGCAGCCGATCTGCCTGACTGAATTGCCGCGGCCCGGTGGGCCACGCGATTTCCCCGCTGAAAGGACGTGAGGAATGACTGCTAACGCCGTGTTGAAAGCCGAGCCCCAGCCGATCGTGGCCTGCACTGTCAGCCGTGACGTGCAGATCTTCGACCTGCTGATCGAGGATATGGAATCCGCTGTCGGCGACAGGTGGGGCGATCTCGGCTTTGCCGATGCGATTGCCTTCATGGATCAGCCAGAAGCGGCCACACTGGAATTCGTCGCCATCGCCATAGACCAGCAGGACATCGCCGAGATATCGCTGATCATCGACGTGATCTCGGCCGCAAAGGCCCGCAAGGTCAAGGTGATCCTGATCACCGAGGATGTCGGCCCCGCCGACCTGCACCAGCTGTTGCGCGTCGGCGGAGACGAGTTTCTGCCCTACCCGCTGCCAGAGGGCGAACTGGCCGAGGCGATCACGCGCATCACCACCGCCGAAGAGGTGGCCCCGCCGCCGCCAGAGACGCAAAACACCCTCAAGGCCGGCAATGATCGTGACGGCGTGGTTATCGCGGTTCAGGGCATGGCAGGCGGCACCGGCGCCACGACGCTGGCCGTCAACCTCGCCTGGGAACTGGCAAAGCTTGACCCCAAGGACCCGCCCCGCGTCTGCATCCTCGATCTTGACCTGCAGTTCGGCACCGTGGCGACCTATCTCGACCTGTCACGGCGCGAAGCGGTGCTGGAACTGCTGTCCGATACCGAGGCGATGGACGGTGATGCTTTCATGCAAGCCCTGCAGACCCATGCCGGCAAGCTGCATGTCCTGACATCGCCCAGCGATCTTGTGCCGCTCGACATCGTCAACAGCGGCGACATCAACCGCGTGATCGAGATGGCGCGCGGCAATTTCGATTATGTCGTCATCGACATGCCCACCACAGTGGCAGAGTGGAGCCAGGCCGTGCTGGAGGCCGCGCACGTCTATTTCGCCACGCTCGAGCTGGAGATGCGCAGCGCGCAGAACACGCTACGGCTCAAACGCGCGTTGCAATCCGAGGATCTGCCCTTTGGCAAGATCCGTTTCGTACTGAACCGCGCGCCCAGCTTTACCGACCTGACCGGCAAGACCCGCGTCAAACGGATGGCGGAGTCGCTGGGCATCTCGATTGACCTGCAACTGCCCGACGGCGGCAAGCCGGTGGCGCAGAATGCTGATCACGGCGTACCGCTGGCCGAAAGTGCACCCAAGAACGCGCTTCGCAAGGAAATCGCGAAACTTGCGAAGTCGGTTCACGAGGTGAACGAGGCCGACGCGGTCGCGGCCAAGTAAGGAGCGAAAGCGATGTTTGCGAAATACAAGAAGAGCCAGTCGAAGCCGGCAAATGGTCAGGCCCCTGCCCGGCCGGCCACAGCATCGCTTGCCCCGTCGACGGCCGCGCATCCCACGCCGGCCGCGCCGCCCAAATCGCTGATGCGCCCGGCAGCGGCCAAACCTGCCGAGCCGGTATCTCAGGACAAGGAACGCAAGCGCAAGGAGCGCCTGTCAGAGATCAAGCTTGAGGTCCACAAGGCCCTTCTCGACAATCTCAACCTCGCTGCGCTGGAAAAGGCCACCGAATCGGACCTGCGGACCGAAATCGCGGCCATCGCGGGCGAGACGCTTGAAGAGATGGGCGTCGTTCTCAATCGGGAAGAGCGTCAGACCCTCAATCAGGACCTCTACGACGAGGTGACGGGCCTTGGCCCGCTCGAGGCGCTGCTGAAGGACGAGAGCGTCAACGACATCCTGGTCAACGGCCCGCGGCAGATCTTCGTGGAACGCGGCGGCAAGCTTGAGATGACCGACATCACCTTCAAGGACGAACGCCACCTTCTGCGGATCATCGACAAGATCGTCTCGGCGGTGGGCCGGCGCGTGGACGAATCGAACCCTTACGTCGACGCCCGCCTTGCCGACGGCTCGCGCTTCAACGCGATGGTGGGGCCGATCGCCGTGGATGGCAGCCTTGTCTCGATCCGCAAGTTCAAGAAGGACAAGCTCAAGATCGAGGATCTGATCCGCTATGGTGCCTTCACCGAGGAAATGGCCGCCTACCTGCAGGCGGCGGTTGCGACCCGGCTGAACATCATCGTGTCGGGCGGGACGGGTTCGGGTAAAACGACAACGCTCAACGCCCTATCCTCGTTCATCGACAACTCTGAACGCATCCTGACCATCGAGGACACCGCGGAACTTCAACTGCAGCAGACCCATGTCGGCCGGATGGAAAGCCGACCGGCAAACGTCGAAGGCAAGGGCGCCGTCAGCCAGCGCGACTGTCTGCGCAACGCGCTGCGTATGCGTCCGGACCGCATCATCGTGGGTGAGACCCGTGGTGAGGAAGTGATCGACATGTTGCAGGCGATGAACACCGGCCACGACGGCTCGATGACCACGATCCACGCCAACTCTGCACGCGACGGCGTCAGCCGCCTTGAAAACATGGTGTCGATGGCCGGTATCGAAATGCCGGTCAAGGCGATCCGAAGCCAGATTGCGGCGGCCGTGAACCTGATCGTTCAGGCCAGTCGTCTGCAGGACGGCAGCCGCCGCATGGTCTCGATCACCGAGATCACCGGGATGGAAGGCGAAGTCATCTCGATGCAGGAGGTGTTCCGCTTCCAACGCGTCGGCCTGACCCCCGACAACAAGATCCTCGGCCATTTTACCGCGACCGGGGTGCGCTCGCACTTCTCCGAACGTTTCAAGCTGTGGGGCTACGATCTGCCCCCGGCCATTTTCGAACCCTTCGCCGCGGAATAGGCCCAGAACATGATCTCTCCAGAACCCATCATCTACGGCCTGATCTTCGTGTCAGTCCTCGTCCTGGTCGAGGGCATCTACCTGACCGTCTTCGGCAAATCGATCACCGCCAACCGAAAGGTCAACCGGCGGCTCGCCCTGCTCGAAAAGGGCGCCGGACGCGAACACGTGCTGGAACAACTCCGCAAGGAGATGAGCCAGCACCTCAACTCGCGCGGCATTCCCATCTATTCATTGTTGGCGGCCAAGGCGCAAAAGGCCAACATCGCCTTCACGCCCAGCCAGCTTCTGATGCTGATGGCCGGGCTTGCCGTGGCGGCCTTCGCGGGGCTAACGATCGGCACCTCGACAAGCCTTCCCATCCGCGCCGTCGTGGCCGTGGGCATGGGGGTGGGTGGTGTCTATCTCTGGATCAACAACAAGGCCAAGAAACGCATCTCGATGATTGAAGAGCAGTTGCCCGACGCGGTGGAACTGATGGTGCGCAGCCTACGTGTGGGCCACCCGTTCTCGGCCGCCGTCGGGATCGTCGCCAAGGAAGTGTCCGACCCGCTGGGAACCGAAATGGGCGTGATCGCGGACGAGGCCGCCTATGGCCGCGACATGGGCGAAAGCCTCAAGGCGATGGCCGAGCGGATGGATATGCAGGACTTGCGCTTTCTTGCGGTCGCCGTGACGATCCAGCAGACCTCGGGCGGCAACCTTGCCGAGATCCTTGACGGTCTGGCAAAGGTGATCCGGGCCCGGTTCAAGCTGTTCCGCCGCGTCAAGGCGATCACCGCCGAGGCGAAATGGTCGGGCATGTTCCTGTCGGGCTTTCCGCTGGCGGCCCTTGTCGGCATCAACGTGTTGCAGCCGAACTATTACGACCAGGTCAAGACGACCTCGCTGTTCATCCCGGCCTGCCTCGTTGTCGCGGGCTTTCTGGCGGTCAACATCTTCGTGATGAAGACGCTAACCAACATCAAGGTCTGAGGCGGGTCTGATCATGCTGACTACGTTCAACGAATTTCTGACCAATGCCCTGGGCCCATTTGGACCGCTTATCGCGGTGGGCGGGCTGGGACTGGTGATGGTACTTCTGACCATCCCGATGTTCCTGCAGCGCCGGCCCGACCCGCTCGACAAGCTCAAGGCCAGCAATGCCAAACCCACTGCAGACAAGACCAAGCCCGAACGACTGCGCCAGCCGCAGGGCAAGGACAAGCTGGAGAAATACGCCAACTTTCTTGAGCCGCAGAATGCTGAAGAATTCTCGTCTGTCCGGCTGAAGCTGATTCAGGCCGGCTACCGGTCGCGCAACGCGGTCCGGCTTTATCACTTCAGCCAGATGGCTTTGGGACTTGGTCTGCTGGTCGCGGGCATCGCCTATACGCTGGTCAAGCAGCATAGCGGCGCCACCGTCGGCACCCAGGGAATGATCCTGCAGATCCTGTTGCCGGGCACCGTGGGCTACATGCTGCCCAAATACTGGGTCACACGCCGTCAGGGCGAACGCCAGCAGCAGATCACCAACGGCTTTCCCGACAGCCTCGACATGATGCTGGTCTGCGTCGAGGCCGGCCAATCGCTTGACCAGTCGATCATCCGCGTGGCGCGCGAGCTGCGCTCGGGCTGCCCGGCGCTTGCCGAAGAATTCGAGATGGTCAGCTACGAGATGAAGGCGGGCAAGGACAAGTCCAACGTGTTGCGCGACATGGCCGAACGCTGCGGCGTGCAGGACGTGACCAGCTTTGTCACCGTGTTGATCCAGAGCCAGCAGTTCGGCACATCAATCGCCGAGGCGCTGCGCGTTTATGCCGGCGAAATGCGCGACAAGCGCGTCATGCGCGCCGAGGAAAAGGCAAATACACTGCCCACCAAGATGACATTGGCCACCATGATGTTGACGGTGCCGCCTCTGCTGATCATCCTGATCGGGCCCTCTGTCTACAACATCGCGGTGACGTTGGGCGGATCGAACCTCTGATCGGGACCAACGCCACATGCCCCTGCCCCCGGCCAAGCAGACCCTGATGGCCGCTCTTGGCGTGCTGGCCAGCCTCCTTCTGGGCGGCTGCGACAACGGCAACCTCAACCGCCCCGACGGTGTCTATGCGCCGGGCGTCGCTGGCCAGTCTGACATCGACGGCCTGCTGGTCGGTCATCGTCTGATGGCGGCCGGAGAATACGAACTGGCGCTGAAGGCCTATATGCGCGCGGCAGCGCAGCAAGGACTGAATGTCGATACGCTTTCGGCGCTGGGTTCCGCCGATCTGAAACTTGGCCGCCTCAACGAGGCCGAGCAGCTGTTGCGCCGCGCGGTGGCGATGGACGGCACCTTTCCGCCTGCGTGGAACAACCTTGGCGTGGTGCTGATGGACAAGGGCAACATTCCCGAAGCCGCCGAGATGTTCCGTCGCGCCTATGCCACGGACAACGGCGATTCCGACCAGATTCGCGACAACCTGCGCTTGGCGCTCGCAAAGCTGGACAATCGCGATTATGCTCCTGCCCAAGAGAACGGACAGTTCCAATTGGTGCGCCGGGGGCCGGGTAGCTACGTGATCCTCGACGCGCCTTGATGGCAAGAGCAGCAAGAGGACGCAGGCAATGCGCCAGCAGGTTTTCATCACCATCGCGCTGATCGGCGTGACGGCCCTCGCGGGCTGCGCCAAGAATGGCGCGACAGAAGTTCAGCAGGCCATGCAGGACGTCAACGTCATTGACGCCAGCAGCCTCAACGACGTGATGCTGACCGTCGCCGACCCCAACGAGGCGGTCACCTACTTCAGCCGCGCCAGTGCCAACAGCCCCGACCGGATCGACCTCAAGCGCGGATTGGCGCTGTCGCTTGGCCGGGCCAACAAGGCAGCAGAGGCCGTGGCGGCATGGCAGGCGGTGATCGGGATGCCCGGCGCCACAGAGGATGACAAGGTCAACATGGCCGAGGCGCAGATCCGCGCGGGCCAGTGGACGGAAGCGAAGGCCACGCTCGACAGCGTGCCGCCCACGCACGAAACCTTCCAGCGTTACAAGCTTGAGGCGATGATCGCCGATGCCAACAAGCAATGGACAAAGGCCGACAGTTTCTACGAAACCGCCGTGGGCATGACAACGCAGCCGGCGGGCGTGCTTAACAACTGGGGTTATTCAAAGCTGACCCGCGGTGATTTCGCCGGTGCCGAGAAGCTGTTCAGCGATGCGATCCGGCAGGATCCCACCCTCTTCACCGCCAAGAACAACCTCGTCCTCGCCCGTGGGGCCCAGCACAATTATACGCTGCCGGTTTTCCCGATGACCCAGAGCGAGCGGTCGCAGCTTCTCTACACGATGGCGCTGACAGCCATCAAACAGAACGACGTGACGATCGGCAGGGGCCTGTTGCAGGACGCCATCGACACCAATCCGCAATATTTCGAGGCTGCGGTCCGTTCGCTGCAGGCCCTCGACGCGAACGTGACACATTAGACCAATGCAGATGACCGCCGCCAAGGCCATGTGGCTTCTGCCCTTCGTCGCACCGATCTGCCTTTGGGTCGCGTGGAGCGATCTGAGCAAGATGAAGATCCCCAACCGGGCCGTGCTGGCCCTTGTCGCGGTTTTCGCCATCGTGGGCCTGTGGGTCTTTCCGCTGCCCGTCTACCTTTGGCGCTGGTCGCATCTGGCCGTACTGCTGGTCTTGGGCATGCTGGCGAACGCGGCCGGGATGATGGGCGCGGGCGATGCAAAGTTCATTGCCGCCGCGGCCCCGTTTGTCGCGATCGAGGATGGCGGGCCGATGATGATGCTTCTGGCCGCGACGATCGTCGTCGCACTGGCCCTGCACAGCATCGTGCGCTTCACGGCGCTGCGCCAACTTGCCCCGAATTGGGCCAGTTGGACTGCCGGACGCCGGTTTCCGCTAGGCTTTCCACTGGCGCTGGCGCTGGTGGTCTACCTCAGTGTCCCACTTCTGGGCTAAGCCGGTTCAGCCCCGCGCATAGAGGATATAAAGCGGCGTCCGCCGGACCTCGGTCAGCGTTTCGCCCGATGCCTTGACCGCATCAAGGATCTTGGCCTGAACGTCCTGCTCGATCGGGCAGACCGGCACCAGCAGATAGTCGGCCCCATCAAAGCCCGGCAGCCCGCCGTAATACCACGGCGCGGCATGCGCCAGCGGACGGAAATCCCCGAACAGCCAGAACGGCGACAGCAGGTCAGCCGCAAAGATGCGCGCCCCGCCGTAGCCTGCGCCGGCAAGATCCTGCGCGATCGCCCGGAAGAACAGCGGCAAGCCCAGTTCTACACTGCAGATCGGAAACGTCTGACCCGCGAAGCTGGGCGCGGGATCGCGTTCGGCAGCGGCGCGATAGGCCTCAAGCCCCGAGCCCGGCCCGTCCAGCGCCACCCGCGCATCCACCCGGTTGGCCCGGATCGCCAGCGTCTGAAGGTCCGTGTTGCGGCCGCCGTCAGGCAGAAGCGGCGCGTATTTGGAGGTATCGACAGCAAGGTGGCGGAAGGGGCTGTAGGCAAGGTTGAAAAAGGACGGCGCCCCCAGCGCAAGTGCCATCGCCGCGGCCAGTGTCAGCGGCCCCCCGCCATGCGTCACCTCCTGCATAGGACGCAACGCCAGAACGATCACCGCAAGAAGCGGCAACCACTGGGGATCGTTCCCAAAATTCTGGTAGGTGACGTAGAAGAAGCCGGGCAAGAGGGTCAGCAGTACCAGACCTCCCGTGGCCGCACCCGCGCGCCGCAGCAGGATGACCGAGGCAACCGCCACCAGCGACCCGCCGATATAGGCCGGTGCGCCAAGAATCGCACCAAATGGCTCGCCCGGCTGCGGGCGAATGTCAGAGCGGGCAACCGTGAGCAGGTCGCCGATATAGGCCGTCCAGTAGTCAATCCCCAGCCACACGGTCAGCGCGGCCATCGCGGCCAGCCCGGTCAGAAGCGCGATCAGCAGCGTGCGCCGCTGCCCGGTCAGAACCAGCCCCAGCACCACCGGTATGACAAAGGCGGCAAAATAGGTGACCTTGATCAGCAACAGCGCCAGCATTGCCGCGCCCACGATCAGCCCGTCGACGGTGCCTTGCGCCTGCGGTTCAGAGCCCGCGCGCCGGGGGACGTCCGGCGGCAGGATCGCAGCCAGCACGGCAATGTATGCGGCAGCCCATGCCCATCGGTTGTAGTGCATCGAGATAGAGACGCTGCGCTGCGCCTCGCCATGCACCAGCGCGAGGATCAAGACCATCACCACAATGCTGAAAAGGACGGCAGCCAAAGGGGTTAGCCGGCGCTGCGCGATCCACCAAAGGGGTGGCGCCAAAACAACGGCGACCAGCACCTGCGCCCAGATGATCGCATGCCCGATGCCCATGCCTGCCTTGACCAGCAACACCACCGGCGCAAAGGCCAAGGCGCCGATGGGCGTCATGAAATCACGATGCGCGACCTCGCCCTGCGCCATCCGCATCACGATATCAATGAACTGGTAGGCGTCGCCCTCGTGCTTGCCCATGTAGAAGCCGCCCTTCAGGACGTCGGCTCCGGCCAGCAGCAACAGGGCGCCAAGGATCACACCCGCCAGCACAATAGGGTTGGATTTCTGCATTGCCCGCCTCTGGTACGTATTTATCCATTTTTGCGCCACAATAAGTCCGCACCTCTTGCATTGCAAAAACCGATCTCCGCGGCGGCCAGAATGGGCGGTCAACGCGGCGCATCGGACACAAGGGTCCTCGTGTCGAGACAGGTGAACGTCGATGAACATGCTCAATACCCCAGCGCTGATCCCGCTGCCGCCGCGCTCGATCGAAACCGCGGGCCTTTCGCCGGTGATGATGCGCGACATCCTGATCAAGACGATGTTCCGCCAGCACGTGCAGACCGTCAGCGCCATCGCCCAAGCCATCTGCATGACCAGCGCCATCACCCAGCAACTCGTCGACATGGCGCGTGGCCAGCGCCTGCTGGAGGCCACCGGTTCGATGAGCCCGACCGCGGGCAACGAGATGGGCTATCAGCTGACCGAGATGGGCAAGGCGCGTGCGCTAGAGGCGCTAAAGCAATCTGAATATTATGGCGCGATGCCCGTGCCGCTTGCCGAATATGCCGAGCAGGTCAAGCGCCAGTCGATCCGCAACACCCAGATCACCCGCGAGCAGCTGACCGCCGCGATGGGTGACCTGATCCTGCCCGAAGGTCTGCTGGGGCGGCTTGGTCCGGCTGTCAGCGCCGGCCGCTCGATCCTGATGTATGGCCCGCCGGGCAACGGCAAATCCTCGATCTCGAACGGTATCCGCGCCGCGCTGAACGACACCATCCATGTGCCGCGCGCGCTGGAATATGCGGGGCAGGTCATCACCGTTTATGACCCGATCATGCATACCTCGATCGAGGAAGATCCCGAAGACAACAACGCCCTGCGCCGCAGCGCGGGCCGGCATGATCCCCGCTACGTGCGCTGCCTGCGACCGACCGTGGTGACTGGGGGCGAGCTGTCGCTGGCGATGCTGGATCTGGTCTTCAACCCCGTCGCACGCACCTACCAGGCGCCACTGCAGCTGAAGGCCACCGGCGGCATCTTCATCATCGACGACCTTGGCCGGCAGGAAGAACCGCCGCAGAAGATCGTCAACCGGTGGATCGTGCCGCTGGAAGAGGGGCGCGACATTCTCGCCCTGCAATCGGGCGAAAAGTTCGAAGTGCCCTTCGATACGCTCGTCGTCTTCTCCACCAACTTCCACCCCAACGAGATTTTCGACCAGGCCGCGCTGCGCCGGATCTTCTACAAGATCAAGATCGATGGCCCGAACCAGGAAAACTATCTCAAGATCTTTGCGATGGTCGCCCGCAAGCGGGGGATTGAGCTGGATCAGGCTTCGCTGGTGCACCTGCTGAAGGTGAAATACCCCACGATCAACAACATCTATGCCAACTACCAGCCGATCTTCCTGATCGACCAGATGATCGCGATCTGCGATTTCGAGGGCTGGCCGCGCCGGATGACGCCCGAACTTGTCGATCTCGCCTGGGCCAACATGTTCGTGCGCGACGAGGTGATCGTCCGCTGAGGCCGGCCTTGCATTCACCGCCGTGCCACGCTCGGATCGGGCGGTAGGAACGGAGGGGCGGATGCAAAACGCGATAATCGGCGTGGCGGGATGTGGCCGGATGGGCCTTGGCATGTTGCGCTGCTTGCGCCGCGCCAATTTCAGCGCGCGTGGCCTCGACATCCGAAGCGGCATCGGCCCCGAGGTGACGACCGACGCGGGAACCTTCGCAACCGGCCTGACCACCCTTGTGACCGTCGTGCGTGACGCCGAGCAGACCGATGCCGTCCTTTTCGGTGCGCAAGGCATCGTGGCGCGCGCACCCGGCCTGCGTCACATCCTAGTCTGTTCCACCCTGTCACCCCGCTACGTCCTGCAATTGCAGGACCGGGTGCCAACAGCCATCACCCTGATCGACGCGCCGATGTCCGGCGCGCAATCGGGCGCGGATGCTGGGACGCTGTCGTTCATGCTGGGGGGCGATGCGGCCGGTCTGGACGCTGTGCAGCCGTTGATCGACGCGATGGGCCGTGTCAGCCATCGGATGGGGCCCTATGGCGCGGGGATGCGCGCAAAAGTCCTCAACAACATGATTGCCGCGGCCTCGGTCACCACCACGCGGCTGGCGCTGGACTGGGCGATGGAAGGCGGGCTGGACCCCCGCGCGTTTCTGGACCTCGTCAACGATTCATCGGGGCAGACGTGGTTTTCCAGTGGCTTCGACCGGATCGAATTTGCCCGCGACGGGCTGGCGGATGACAATTCCATCGGCATTCTGGCCAAGGACGTGGCCGCCGCACTGGACGCTGCCCCACCCGGCGCCGATACCTCTTTGCCGGAAAAGTTGCGCGCCGCCATCCTGTCTCTTGGCCCGCTCGACGGGGTCTGAGCGCGGTGGACGTGACCGCGCCGCTGGCCGATAAGGCGGCATGACCGCCCGCGCGCCCTTGCCCATCGACGCCGCCCTGCCCGACCTTGTCGCGGCGCTGCGCGCACATGGCCGCGCGGTGCTTCAGGCCCCCCCCGGCGCCGGCAAGACGACGCGCGTGCCACTTGCGATGCTTGATGCGGGCCTTGTCACGGGGCGCATCGTTATGTTGGAGCCGCGCCGCCTGGCCACCCGCGCGGCGGCCGAGCGCATGGCCCAGACGCTGGGCGAGAAGGTGGGCCAGACGGTCGGCTACCGGATGCGCGGCGAGACGCAGACCAGCCCCGCTACACGGATCGAGGTGGTGACGGAGGGCATCCTGACCCGCATGTTGCAGGCCGATCCGGGGCTTGACGGGATCGGCGCGGTGATCTTCGACGAATTCCACGAACGCTCGCTCAATGCCGATCTGGGGCTGGCGCTAACATGGCAGGTGCGCGGCCTTCTGCGCCCCGACCTGCAGATCGTGGTGATGTCGGCCACGCTTGATGCCGGGCCGGTCGCCGCGCTGCTGGACGACGCGCCGCTGATCACCTCCGAGGGGCGCGCCTATCCGGTCGAGATCCGCTTTCGCGACACCGCCCTGCCGCGCGAGGCACGGCTGGAACAGGCAGTGGCCGATACCGTCCGGCAGGCGCTGGCGGAAACCGGGGGCGGCGTTCTGGTCTTCCTGCCCGGCGAGGCCGAGATCCGCCGGACCGAGGCGGCCCTGGCCCCGCATCTGCCCGCCGATGTCGCGCTGCGCCCGCTTTACGGCGCCCTGCCCTTCGCGGCGCAGCGCGCGGCCGTCGCCCCCGTCTCGTCGGGGCGCAAGGTGGTGCTGGCGACGGCGATCGCGGAAACATCGCTGACGATCGAAGACGTGCGCGTCGTGGTCGATGCGGGCCTCGCCCGCCGCGCCCGCTACGATCCGGGCGCAGGCATGTCGCGGCTGGTGACCGAACGGGTCAGCCGGGCCGAGGCGGCGCAGCGCGCGGGCCGCGCCGGGCGGGTCGCGCCGGGGCTGGCGCTGCGGATGTGGACCAAGGGCGAGGACGGCGCGCTGCCCGCCTTCCCCCCTGCCGAGATCGAGGCGGCCGATCTGGCCCCGCTGGCGCTGGAACTGGCGCTTTGGGGCGAGGACGACCTAGCCTTCCTCACCCCGCCGCCCGCCGGGGCCCTGGCCGAGGCGCGCGCCCTGCTGGCCGGGCTGGGCGCGATCGGCCCGGACGGCCGGATCACACCACATGGCCGGGCGCTGGCCGCGTTGCCGCTGCATCCGCGGCTGGGCCACATGCTGCAGGTGGCGGGAAAACAGGCCGCGCCCCTCGCCGCGATATTGGCAGAGCGCGATCCGCTGAAGGGCGCGTCGGTGGACTTGGCGCTGCGCCTGCGCGCGCTGGCCGGGCGCTATGCCGGACCGGGCACCGCGCTTGATCCCGTCATCGCGCGGATCAAGGCCGAGGTGCCGCGCCTGTCGCGCGGCCTGCCGCAGGGCGTGGCGCTGTCGCCCGGCGCGATGGCGGCGCTGGCCTATCCCGACCGGATCGGGTTGCGCCGCCCGGGCGATGCGCCGCGCTACCTGCTGTCGGGGGGCAAGGGCGCGGTGATGGACGCGGCCGATCCGCTGGCGGGCCAACGCCTGATCGTGGCGACCGATCTTGACGGCGACCCGCGCGAGGCGCGCATCCGGCAGGCCGCCCTGCTGAGCGAGGCCGAACTGCGCGGCCTTTTCGCAGACCAGATTACCCGTGCCGAAGTCTGCGACTGGTCGCGGCGCGAGGGGCGCGTGCGCGCGCGGCGGCAGGAACGCCTTGGCGCGCTGGTGCTGGATGACCAGCCCTGGCCCGACGCGCCGCCCGAGGCCCTTGCCCGGGCGATGTGCGAGGGCGTGCGCAGTCTGGGCCTTCGGCTGGACGGGCCGGCCGCGCGGTTCCGCGCGCGGGTAGAACTGGTGCGCGGCGGCGGCGCCTCTCTGCCCGCGATGACGGACGATGCGCTGCTCGACGGCCTTGAGATATGGCTTGCCCCCTTCCTGCAGGGCGTGCGCAGCGCCGAGGACTGGCGCCGGTTCGACCTGTTGCCGGCGTTGCGCGCGATGCTCGACCACGGCCAGATGCAGATGCTCGACCGTGCAGCACCCGCCCATTTCGAAACCCCGCTGGGCCGCAAGGTGCCCATCGACTATGATGGCCCCGCGCCTGAGATCACCCTGCGCCTGCAGGAAATGTTCGGCGTCACGCGCCACCCGATGATCGGGCCCGTGCCACTGCGGGTCACGCTGCTGTCGCCGGGGGGCAAGCCGGTGCAGACGACGACGGACATTCCCGGCTTCTGGGCCACATCTTACGCGGATGTGCGAAAGGAGATGCGCGGGCGCTACCCCCGCCACCCGTGGCCAGACGACCCCACGGTGGCCGAACCCACGCTAAGGGCCAAACCGCGCGGCACGTGACCATGCCCGGAAACCTCGGGTTGTTTGCCTTGGCCGCGAGACTCTGCTAAGTTATATTCATAAAACAAGAAACTCAGGCATGGAGGCAGCAGTTTTGGCCAAGGCCAACCGCATGACCGACGACGATCAGGACCGGGATCCGGCCCTGCAATTCGCCGCGCTTTGTCACCGGCGGGGACGCAAGGGGCGTGAGGTGCTGCTGGTCACATCGTCGCGTGGGCGCTGGATTCTGCCCAAAGGCTGGCCGATTGACGGGCAACATCCCCGCCAGACGGCGCTTCAGGAAGCTTGGGAAGAGGCCGGCGTAAAACGCGGCAAACCCTCGAAATCGGCACTGGGCAGTTTCGAAAGCATCAAGCGCTTTGACGACGGTGAAGAGATTCCTTGTGAAATCAAGGTGTTCGAGATCAAGGTCCAATCGATGTCGAAGGTCTTTCCCGAGGTCAAGAAGCGCAAGCGCGCTTGGGTCTCGCCGAAAAAGGCCGCCAAGATGATTGGCGACCCTGCTTTGCGTGACGTCTTCTCAATGCTCTGAGGCCGGCCTCAGCCGCCCAGAAAATCGCCCTTGCCCAGCACCACGCCGTCATGGCGCAGGATGTTGTAGGCCGTCGTCATATGAAAGTAGAAGTTCGGCATCAGGTAGCTCGACAAGTAGCTCGCACCGGTGAAATTCACCTCGCGCGGGCCGAACTTCATGACGATCGGCCGGGTTTCGGCTCCCTCGAAATTTTCCGCCGGCACGCTCTGCATGAAGGCGACGGTCTTGTCGATGCGCGCGCGCAACTCCTCGAACGTGGTTTCGGTGTCGGGATGGCTGGGGTTCTCGACCCCGCCCAGCCGCGCGGCGGCGCCCTTGGCGTTGTCGCAGGCGATGGTCACCTGCCGCCAGAGCGGCAGCATGTCGGGGAACAGCCGGTCCTGCATCAGGACAGAAGGATCGATCTTCTTCTCGACGCAGTGCGCCTCGGCCTTGGCAAGGATCGCTTTCAGCGCGTTCAGCGAATGGACAAGTCCGGGAATGGGGGATTGCATGGGTCTCTCCTATGGCGGGCTTCAGCGGCCCGGACCTGTCAGATAGAACGCAAGCGCCCCGCCGGAAACCCCCATCAGACGCCGAGGCACCACCGCATGATCGCCTTCTGCGCGTGCAGCCGGTTCTCGGCCTCGTCGAAGACCACCGAATGCGGGCCGTCCATCACCTCGCTTGTCGCCTCGTCATCGCGGTGGGCGGGCAGGCAATGCATGAAGAGGGCATCGGGTTTCGCCTGCGCCATCAGCGCCGCGTTTACCTGATAGCCACGCAACTGGTTGTGCCGCCGTTCGCGGGCCGATTGCGGGTCATGCATGCTGACCCATGTGTCGGTGACGACAAGGTCGGCGCCCTGCACCGCTTTATGCGGATCGCGCTCGATCGTGATCTCGGCCCCTTTCGCACGGGCCTCGTCAAGAAACACACGCTCGGGGTCCAGCGTTTCGGGGCCGGTGAAGGTCAGGTTGAAGCCGAACTGCCCGGCGGCATGGGCAAAGCTGGCAAAGACGTTGTTGCCGTCGCCCGACCAGACCACCTTTTTCCCGGCAATCGGCCCGCGATGCTCCTCGAAGGTCATCACGTCGGCCATGATCTGGCAGGGATGGCTGCGGTTGGTCAGGCCGTTGATCACCGGCACGGTCGCGTGTTCGGCCATCTCCAGCAGCACCGCCTCTTCAAACGTGCGGATCATGATCAGGTCGACGTAGCGGCTCATCACGCGGGCAGTGTCGGCGATGGTTTCGCCATGGCCCAGTTGCATGTCGGCGCCCGACAGCACCAACGTCTGCCCGCCCATCTGCCGCACGCCCACGTCGAAGCTGACACGCGTCCGGGTCGAAGGTTTTTCGAAGATCAGCGCAACCATGCGGCCCTTCAGCGGCTGGTCGTCGTCGGGCATCCCCTTGGGGCGGCCGTTGCGCGCGGTTTTCATCGCGCGGGCCGCGTCGATCATGCCGCGCAGCGCGGCGGGGTCGGTCTTGTTGATATCGAGAAAGTGCTTCATCTGCAGATCCTTCGCTCAGGCCGGCGCCATGCTGGCCGCGGCCTTGTCGAGCAGGGCAAGGCCGGTGACGATGTCCTCGTCAGGGATGTTCAGGGGCGGCAGGATCCGCACCACGTTGTCGGCGGCAGGCACGGTCAGCACCCCTGCCGCAAGGCCGGCCTTGACGACGTCGGTATTGGCCGCGCGGCATTTCAGGCCCAGCATCAGGCCCGATCCGCGGACCGCCTCGAAGATGTCGGGATAGGCCGCAACCAGCGCCTCCAGCCCCTGGCGGAAGAGGCCCGCCTTGCGGTTAACCTCGGCAAGGAAGGCATCGGTCGCGATGATGCCCATCACAGCGTTGCCGACCGCGCAGGCCAGCGGGTTGCCGCCATAGGTCGACCCGTGCGTGCCCGCCGTCATCGCATCGGCCGCCATCGCGGTCGCCAGCACCGCGCCCAACGGGAAACCACCGCCAATGCCCTTGGCCACCATCATGATATCGGGCGTGATGCCGGACCATTCATGGGCGAAAAGCTTGCCGGTCCGGCCCATGCCGCATTGCACCTCGTCGAAGATCAGGAGCAGCCCGTGTTCGTCGCAAAGGTCGCGCAATCCCTTCAAGCACTGGTCGGGCACCGGGCGGATGCCGCCCTCGCCCTGCACCGGCTCGATCAGGATCGCGCCCACGTCATGGCGGGCGGCGGCGTCGCGCAGCGCGTCGTGATCGCCGAAGGGGACATGAATGAAGCCCGCCAAGAGCGGCGAAAAGCCCTTGGTCATCTTCTCGGACCCGGCCGCGGCGATGCCCGCGCTAGAGCGGCCGTGAAACGACCCCTCGAAGGTGATGATGCCGGTCCGCTGGGGGCGGCCGGTGTCATTGAAATGCTTGCGCGCCATCTTCACGGCTAATTCGCAGGCCTCGGTCCCGGAATTGGTGAAAAAGACCGTATCGGCAAAGGTCGCCTCGACCAGCCGGTCGGCCAGTTCCTGCTGCTGCGGGATGGTGTAGAGGTTCGACACATGCCAAAGCGCATTGGCCTGTGCCGTCAGCGCGGCCACCAGCGCGGGGTTGGCATGGCCCAGCGCATTCACCGCGATCCCCGCGCCAAGATCAAGGTAGCGTCGCCCCGATGCCTCGGTCAGCCAGCTTCCCTCGCCCTTGACGAAGCTCAGGGGCGCACGGTTGTAGGTGGGCAGGATCGAGGAAATCATCGTTCTCTCCACAGGGGTCGCGGCCGGAAAAGGCCGTTCCTGTTGGTGGCCGAGGGGCGCGGGCGTGTCAACGCCCGGCAGTGCCCCTCCGCGCGCTCAGGCCTTCAGGCGATAGCCGCGCCGGAACCAGTGCCAGCACAAAGCAACGACTGCCGCCGATGCCACCAACACCACCGCAAGTCCCGTCAACGGCGGGCTGTCAGAGACGCCCAGCATGCCGAACCGCACACCGTCGATGATGTAGAAGATCGGATTGGCATGGCTCATCGTCCGCATCGGGTCGGGCAGCGCATCGATCGAATAGAAGGTGCCGGACAGGAACGAGAGCGGCGTGATCAGGAAGTTGCTGATCGCCGAAAGCTGGTCGAACTTGTTGGCGAAAATACCCGCGATCAGACCCAGTGCGCCCATGAAGACCGACCCCAGAAAGGTGAAGACCAGCACCCAAAGCGGATGCGCCAGACCCACCCCAAGGAAGATCCAGACCCCCAGCGCGATGACAGCCGCCACCAGCAGGCCGCGCGCCACGGCGCCGGCCAAATAGCCCGCCACAAGCTCTGCCCCGCTGAGCGGCGGCATCAGCGTGTCGACGATATTGCCCTGCACCTTGGCCGAGGCCAACGAGGACGAGGTATTGGCAAACGCGTTCTGGATCACCGTCATGGTCAGGATGCCCGGCGCGATGAACCGCAAAAAGGGCACACCCATCACGTCGCCGCGCTGCGAGCCGATCGCCAGCGTAAAAATCATCAGGAACAACGCGGCGTTGATCAGTGGCGCCATGACCGTCTGCGACCAGACATTCATGAAGCGCTGCACTTCGCGCGTCGCCAGCGACCACGTTCCCAGCCAGTTGACCCGGCCGAAACGCCGCACACCCATCTCCATCGCCATCGCGGGGTCTCCTTTCTGCACGGCGCAACCTTGTATCCGCCGTCAGGCTGCTTAGAATAGGGGATCGCCCGATGATGCAAGACCGGAACGCCCGTTGGGCCACCGGTGGCAAATGAACCAGAGGAAAAGCCATGTCCTGGACCGACGAGCGCGTCGAGCTGCTCAAGAAGTTGTGGACCGACGGCCAGTCGGCCAGCCAGATCGCCAAGGAACTTGGCGGCGTGACCCGTAACGCGGTCATCGGCAAGGTGCATCGCCTTGGCCTGTCCAACCGCGTGGGGGCCGGCGCCAGCGGTGAGACCGAGACGGCCGAGGCCCCTGCGCCCGCCGCCGCGGCACCGGCCGAGGCCGCCGCCGAGGTGTCTCCGGCTGCCGCCCCGGCGCAAGAGGCCGCCGAACAGCAAGATGTTATTGCGGACGAGAACGGTATCCCGATGAGTGCTGCGCGCCGCGCCATCATCCCCGCGGGCCAGCCGCTGCCGCCGCAACCTTCGGCCAACGAGATCAGCCCCGAGGCGCTGGCCAAGGTCAACGAGGTGGAAAAGACCGCCCGGCGCCTCAGCCTGATGGAACTGACCGAGAAGACCTGCAAATGGCCGGTGGGCGACCCCGCGACCGACAATTTCTGGTTCTGCGGCCTGCCCAGCCAAGCCGGCAAACCCTATTGCGAGGCGCATGTCGGAGTCGCCTTCCAGCCGATGAGCAGCCGGCGCGATCGCCGCCGCTAGGACTTTTCCAATCTCGAACATGAACGGCCGCCGGGTTACGCCCGGCGGCCTTGTCTTTTTGCAATGTCATAGGCGGATCAGCGGCAGCCCCATCAGCGCCTGCGCATAAAGACCGAGGCTCAGCGCGCCCCAGCCCAAGGCAACCCAGCGGACCGCCCCCGCGCCCAGTCCGGCCCGGTCCAGCAGCAGCCCTGCCAGCGGCAGCACCTGCAGCGCGTGCAGCGCCACGAAATGCGCGGGCCTGAGATCGCCCACCGCCGCGGACCAGCCGAAGAAGGGCAGCGTCGGCGCGCCGGGGGGCGGGTTGCCCACGAAATGGCTTAGCCGTGCGCCCATCGTGCCCGCGGTGATCATTGTCAGCACGAAGGACGCCGCCGCGCCCCAGCCGATGCCCGCCCGCGTCGCCGGGCCAAGGGCCGCCGCGCGGTCGGACACCGCCGCCCAGGCCACCACCAGCGGCCCGAGGATAAGCAGCACCGCGCCAAAGCCCATCAGGCGATACATGATGCTGTGAAAGCCGTCGCTCACGTAGAAATGCGACGGTTGCGCCTGCGCGGCCTGCACGAAGATATAGGCCATTTCGCCGAGGAACGCCGTGGCCATCACCCCGGCCGTCAGGCCCAGCGCGCGCCCCTCGCGCCATTCGGGCGACAGCACGCGCATGATCAGGGCGAGCGTCGCGAAATGCACGATGAAGGACAGGGCGAACTTGGCCGGCTTCACCCAGACCTGCGCGTCGCCCACCATCCGGTGATCGACCGCAGACCAGCCGACGGCCAGGGCCAGCAGCACCGCCGCGGCGGCCGTAAGGGTCAGGAACGGGTCGGGCCGGGCGGCGGAAATGGACAGCGACATCATGGATCAGCCCTCCTGCGGCTGAAAGGTGCGGGCCAACAGGCCCATTGGCCCCAGCGCACCGACCAGCGACCGGGCCAGCAGGTAGCCCAGCGGCCCGAACAGGAAGACGGTGCCAAGGACGAAGGCCTGAACGATCCGGCCGATCCCGGCGCGGTCCATCAGGCCTGCCGCCAGCGCGCCCACGATCATGTCGAACGCCAGGTAATGCACCCAGCCCGCGACAAGGACATAGTCGTCCATGAACAGCTGCCGCACCCCGGCGATCAAGCTGAAATCGCCCCCCGCCCCGGCGAAATAGGCAAGGATCAGAAGGGTATAGCCTGCCGACAGGACCAGCGGCAGCACCACGGCGGGCACCGCATTCAGCGCGGGCCAGCGGCGCGGCGCGAAGATCAGGATCGCCCATCCGGGCAGGGCCAGCGTGCCGGCAAGGCTGAACAGGGCATCGGGCGTCACGGCATCTCTCCACTGTAAGTTTCCATTGGAAATATAGATGGAGCGATTCGCTTGATCTGTCCAGCGGAAATATTTACGTTGGAAAGATAAGCCCGGAGAAGCGATGACCAGCCCCGAGACCCGCGACACCTACCACCACGGCAATCTCAAGAACGCCCTTGTCGCCGCGGGGCTGGAGATACTGGAAACCGAGGGCCTGCCGGCCTTGACCCTGCGGGCCATCGCCGCGCGCGTGGGCGTCAGCCATACCGCGCCGAAGAACCATTTCGGCTCTCTGCGCGGGTTGTTGACGGCGATCGCGGCCGAGGGGTTCCGCCGCCATGCCGCCTTCATGCGCGAAGGGCTGGGCGCCGCGCCCGACAGGCCCGCCCGCCTGCGTGCCGCGATGGAGGGCTATGTCCGCTTCGCCACGACGCATCCGCACCTTTTCGGCATGATGTTCTCGCCCATCCATTGCGATTTCGAAGATCCCGCGCTTGTCGCCGCGGCGGGCGAAAGCTTCGCGGTGCTGGCGGGCATCTCGGAAGGGCTGGACTGGGACAAGGGCACCGGCCCCGATGCCCTGCTCAAGACCGAGATGATGCTGTGGTCCATGGTGCACGGCTACGCGGTGCTGACCATGTCGGGCCAGATGGCGGGCGCCACGGGGCAAGACGACCTGCCGGGCATCGCCGAGATCATGCCCGGTTTCGGCTACCGCCCCGCCCCGGCCTGAGTCCCCGCCGCTACATCGAAGGACAGCGCCGCATCGACAAGGTGGCGCAGCTGCGCGGCGTAGACCGCGGACGGCTGGTCGGCCAGGCCATGCAGTTGCAGCCCCTGCCGCGCCAGCGACGCGCCCAGAAGTGCGGCAACGAACAGCGCGACATTGGCCGCCGCCCCTTCGCCCCCCAGCCGCGCACGCAGGGGCGCCAAGAGCTTGCGTTCCATCTCGGCGCGGACCAGCGGGCCGACATCGGGATCGGTGGCGTTCATCAGGATCATGCGCACCACCTGCCGCTCGAAACCCTCTTTCGCGGGGTTCGAGAACTTGGCCAGGATCGTGCCGAACGGGTCTTCGGTGCCGTCGAACAGGTCAGGCCAGTCGAAGGCGCCGTTCAGCGCGGCCTCGAACAGCCCCTGCTTGCCGCCGAAATAGCGCGAGATAAGCGCCACATCGACGCCCGCCGCCCTCGCGATGTCGCGCAGCGGCACGTTGGAATAGCCGCGCGCCCAGAATGCGGCGCGGGCAGCCTCGACAAGCTTGTCACGGGTCTGGTCGGCCTTGCGCATCCTGTCCTTGTGACGCGCGCGGCAAATTTCGTCAACATCCGTTGACAAGACGCCCTGTCAGAGCTACCTGAAAGTCAACAAACGTTGACAAAGGACCAAGCCCATGCCCAATACAGCCCTGATCACCGGCGCCTCGTCCGGCCTTGGCCGCGAGTTTGCCCGCATCCATGCCGCCCGCGGCGGCGACCTGATCCTGACGGCGCGGCGCGGCGATGCGCTGGAGGCGTTGAAGGCCGAGTTGCAGGGCAAGCACGACATCGCGGTCCATGTCATCGTGCAGGATCTCGGCACGCCGGGCGGGGCCGAGGCGTTGATCGCGGCGGTCGAGGCGGCGGGCCTGTCGGTGGACGTGCTGATCAATAACGCGGGCTTTGGCGGCCACGGCGCCTTTACCGACCGCGAGCTGCCGCGCGACCTGCAGATGCTGGAGGTGAACGTGCGCGCGCCGATGGTGCTGAGCCACCATTTCGCCCGCGCGATGGCCGCGCGCGGCAAGGGCCGGATGCTGCATGTCGGCTCGACCGCCGGAATGTTGCCGGGGCCTCTGCAGGCCACTTACTATGCCTCCAAGGCCTTCGTGAACAGCTTTGGCCAGGCCCTGGGCGAGGAGTTGCGCGCGCAGGGTGTCACCTCGACCGTGCTGGCACCCGGGCCCGTCGCGACCGAGTTCTTCGAGACGGCGAACCTGACCTCCACCGCGCTGGGCAACAGCGCGGCCCCGGCAGGCAAGGTCGCGCGGATCGGCTATGACGCGATGCTGGCGGGCAAGCCGCTGGTGATCGACGACTGGCGCATGGCGCTGGCCCTGGGCTGGGTCCTGCCGTTCCTGCCGCGCCGCACGGTCCTGGGAATGGTGCATCGGATGCAGAAAAAGCGGGTCTGACGGGGCCTTCCCCCACACCCGCCGCTCGCGTATATCCGCGCGGATGAGCCAGAACCCGCCCGACCTTCGCCCCGACCTTGCCCGCGCCCGCGTGCCCGACGCCGCGCGCCCGGGCCAGCCGACCGTCGGCATGGTCAGCCTTGGCTGCCCCAAGGCGCTGGTCGATAGCGAACGCATCCTGACGCGGCTGCGCGCCGAAGGCTATGCGATCAGCCCCGACTATGCCGGCGCCGATGCGGTGATCGTTAATACCTGCGGCTTCCTCGACAGCGCCAAGGCCGAAAGCCTGGAGGCCATCGGCGAGGCGTTGCGCGAGAATGGCCGGGTCATCGTCACCGGCTGCCTGGGGGCCGAGCCCGACTACATCACCGGCGCGCACCCCAAGGTGCTGGCCGTCACCGGGCCGCATCAATACGAACAGGTGCTGGACGCGGTCCATGCCGCCGTGCCGCCCGCGCCCGACCCGTTCATCGACCTGCTGCCCGCCAGCGCCGTCTCGCTGACGCCGCGGCATTACAGTTACCTCAAGATTTCAGAGGGCTGTAACCACAAGTGCAAGTTCTGCATCATCCCCGATATGCGCGGCCGGCTGCAGTCGCGCCCGGCGCACGCGGTCCTGCGCGAGGCCGAGCGGCTGGTTGACGCGGGGGTGAAGGAACTGCTGGTCATCAGCCAGGACACCTCGGCCTATGGCCTCGACCTGCGCCACGCGACCGAGAAGGGCCACCGCGCCCACATCACCGATCTGGCGCGCGATCTTGGCAGTCTCGGCGCATGGGTGCGGCTGCATTACATCTACCCCTACCCGCATGTGCGCGACCTGATCCCGCTGATGGCTGAGGGCCTTGTGCTGCCCTATCTCGACGTGCCGTTCCAGCACGCCCATCCCGACACGCTGCGCCGCATGGCCCGGCCGGCGGCGGCGGCGAAAACGCTGGATGAAATCGCCGCATGGCGCGCGGTGTGCCCCGAGATCACCCTGCGCTCGACCTTCATCGTCGGCTATCCGGGCGAGACCGAGGCCGAGTTCCAGACGCTGCTGGACTGGCTGGACGAGGCGCAGCTCGACCGGGTCGGCTGCTTTCAGTACGAGAACGTCAAGGGCGCCCGCGCCAACGCCCTGCCCGACCACGTGCCCGACGCGGTCAAGCAGGAGCGCTATGATCGCTTCATGGAAAAGGCGCAGGCGATTTCGGCGGCGAAACTGGCTGCCAAGGTTGGAAAAACGATAGAGGTCATCGTCGATGCCGTCGATGACGAGGCCGCCACCTGCCGCACCAGGGGCGATGCGCCAGAGATCGACGGCACGCTGTTCATCGACGAGGGCTTTGCCGGGCTGGCGCCCGGTGACCGGCTACATGTCGTGGTGGAAGAGGCCGACGAATACGATCTCTGGGCGCGCCGGGCCTGATTTCCGGACTATGCCAAAAAGACAGGCATTTGCCGTATGCCTGTGCAAACACAATCGTGATACCTTGATCCCGCGGCGCGTCGACAAGCGCCGATCGGAGGGAACAAGATGAACGTATCTCGTGGATTTCTCGTGATGGGCTGCCTCTACCTGATCGCTGGTATCAGCATCGGGATGTACATGGGCGCATCGACCGACCACACGCTGGTGCCGGCCCATGCGCATATCAACCTTCTCGGTTTCACGTTGATGAGTGTCTTCGGTCTTGTGTATCGCGTCGTTCCTGCCATGGCCGAAAGCGGGCTGGCCACGGCCCATTTCTGGCTGCACCAAGTGGGCACGCTGCTGCTTGTCACCATGCTTGTCCTGCTGCTGACCGGCCGCATCGCCGAGACGGCGATGTTCCCGGTGGCCCCCATCGCGGAGGTTCTGGTGATGCTGGGCGTTCTCAGCTTTGCCGCCAACCTGCTGCGCAACGGCCGCTGAACGGCCGTTCCGGGGGTGCCCGAACCTGACGCTGGGCTGACCGGCGGCGGGCACCCCTCCCTTGCAGAACCGGCGCGAATGACGATATTAGGCGGCGGGAAAGGAGCGGGCGCAGACTCGTATTACAAAACTGTAATGCACCCGTGACTTTTTCGTGATACCACCCTAATAGGTGTCGCGACGGCGAAGCTGACAAGGCGAGACGATCGATGGACAGTCCTTATGAGGGTGGCCGGAACCTGACGCCGCAGCAGGCTGGGGGACATGATTTGGCCACGGCCCGCACCTCGCATCCTCACACCATGCTTCCGCGTGTGACGCGCGATGTGCCCGCGCCTGCGCGCCGTCACTATCGCAGCCTGTTCCTGTCGGATTTCCACCTTGGATCGAAGGGGTGTCAGGCTGTCGAACTGGCCGAATTCCTGCGCCATCACAGCGCCGATCATCTCTATCTTGTGGGCGATGTCTTCGATACGTGGCGGCCAATGGGCCCGAACTGGACCCCCGAACATGATGCCGTCGTGCGCCAGCTGATGGACATCCAGCAATCGGGCACGCAGGTCACCTATCTTCCCGGTAACCATGACGCCCTTTTCATGCGCTTTCAGGGACGGCATTTCGACGCGGTCACCATCGCCCAGCAATGCATACACGAAGCGGCTGACGGGCGGCGCTACCTCGTCATCCACGGCGACAGTTGCGATGTGTTTGCGCGTACCGTGCCGTGGCTTGCCAATGTCGGCGCGTGGATGGAAAGCCTGCTGCGCGAGGTCAACAAGCAGGTAAACCGCGGCCTGAAACGCCTTGGCTGGCGGCGCTGGGACGGGATCGAGGAACTGGTAAACGTCGTCAACGGCATGTTGCGCGCCTCCGACCGGTTTGAAGAGCGGCTGTCGGCATTGGCCGTGGCGCAGGGCCTTGATGGCATCGTCTGTGGTCATTTCCATCAGCCTGCCCTGCATGCTCGTTTCGGTGTGGCCTATGCCAATTGCGGCGACTGGGTGGAAAACCGCAGCGCCATTGCCGAAGAGGCCGATGGCACGCTGCGCCTTCTGGACTGGTCCGATCGTCGGCCAGTCCCCGGCACGCCGGAGGCCGGGCAGCAGGACGAAGACGGGCTGGCGCTGGCCAACTAGTATGCAGGCCGAATTCTGGATCGCGGCCTTTGTCATTGTCGCATTCGTCATTCAGACGATCACCGTTGGTACGGTCTGGATGAGGCTCGGTCGGCGCGCGCCCAAGGGCGGCATCGCGGGTCGCCCCCCGGTCAGCGTGCTGCGCCCGGTGCGCGGGATCGAGAACCATATCGAGGAAACGCTGGCCTCGACCTTTACCCCCGCCTACCCGGACTATGAAATCCTGTTCTGCTGCGCCGATGCGGACGACCCGATCGTGCCGGTGGTCGAACGGCTGATCGCGGCGCATCCGCAGGTCGACGCGCGGCTGCTGATCGGCGACGAACGGCCCAGCGGCAACCCCAAGCTCAACAACCTCGTGAAGGGCTGGTACGCCGCGAAATACGACTGGATCCTGATGGCCGACAGCAACGTCCTGCTGCCGCCCGACTATCTCGACCAGCTTCTCGGGCATTGGACGCCGGGCACCGGGCTGGTCAGCTCTCCGCCTGCAGGCATCCGCCCCGAAGGATTCTGGGCCGCGCTCGAGGCGGCCTTTCTCAACACCTACCAGGACCGGATGCAGCTGATGTCCGACAGCATGGGCAACGGCTTTGCCCAAGGCAAGATGCTGTTCTGGCGGCGCGATATCCTTGAAGATGCGGGCGGGCTGGTGAAGCTCGGCCAGGAAATGGCCGAAGACGTGGCGTCGACCAAAGCGGTCCGAGGCCGCGGCCTGAAGGTGCGCCTGTTGACCGCGCCGCTGCCGCAGCCCTTGGGCCGGCGCAACTGGGCCGAGGTCTGGAACCGGCAGGTGCGCTGGGCGCGTGTGCGGCGGCTGGGCTTTCTCGGCCTTTTCATGGCCGAGATCGCCTCGGGCGGGTTCTTTCCGATGCTGGGCCTCGCCCTGCTCGGCGCGACGGGCGTGCTGTCATGGCCCATGGCGGCCCTCGGCGCGCTGGCGTGGTACGGTGCCGAATGGCTGCTGGCGCGGCGCGCAAGCTGGCCGGCCGGCCCCGCCGACATCGCCGCGTGGCTGTTGCGCGACGCGCTGATCCCGGCGCTCTGGGTCTCGGCCTGGGCGGGCAGCGGGTTTGAGTGGCGCGGCAACAAGATGACCGTGGCCCAGATCCCAGGACAGGACGGAAAGGGGCGCGGCTGATGTTCACCACGGCCGCACTGGCGCAACTTCTGCAGACCTACGGACTGGCGCTGCTGTTCCCCATCGCCATCCTCGAAGGACCGATCGTCACCGTGATCGGGGCCTACTTCGCGCGGCTGGGGTATATGAACGTCGTTGCGGTCTATGGCGTGTGTGTGCTGGCCGACCTTGTGGGCGATGCCGGCATGTACGCGCTGGGCCGGGCCGGGCCGCGCTTCTTGCCTGCACACTGGCTGGCCCGGATCGGCGGCGACGAAGCACGGCTGGCCGCCCTTGTCGCGCATTTCAAGGCCAAGGGCGGGCGCACCATCGTGATCGGCAAGATCACCCATTCGGCGGGGTTTCTGGTGCTGCTGGCGGCCGGGGCGGCGCGGATGCCGTTTTGGCCGTTCCTTTGGTACAACCTTGTCGGCACCGTGCCCAAGACGTTGTTCTTCACCATCGTCGGCTTCACGATTGGCCATGCCTATGCCAGCATCAACGGCTATATCGGCAAGATCTCGGTCGTCATGCTGATCGCGCTCGTTGCAGCGGCGCTGTTCTGGTACGTCCATTCCAAGGGCCAGAAGGAATGAGCGGGCTGACCTGCATCATCCCCGCCTATAACGAGGCGGCGCGTATCGGCGCGGTGCTGGAAGCGGTCGTCGGCCATCCGGGCGTGGACGAGGTGATCGTCGTGGACGACGGCTCGACCGACGGCACGCCCGCGCTGGTCCGCGCGGTCACCGGCGCGCGGCTGATCGAGATGGACCGCAACGGCGGCAAGACGCGGGCCCTGCTGGCCGGCGTGGCCGCCGCGCAGGGCGCCCACCTGATGCTGATAGATGCCGACCTGACCGGGCTGACACCTGCCCATCTGGACGCGCTGATCGCGCCGGTGACCGCAGGCCGCGCCGAGGTGGCGATCAGCTTGCGCGACAATGCACCGGCGCTTTGGCGGATGATCGGGATTGATTACATTTCGGGCGAGCGGGTGCTGCCCAAGGCCCTGCTCGACGGGCACGAGGCCGCGCTGCTGAACCTGCCGCGCTTCGGCTTCGAGGTCTATCTCAACCGCCTGCTGATCGCGCGGCGCGCACCGGTGGCCGTGGTGCGCTGGCGTGGCGTGCAAAGCCCGCTGAAGGGCCGCAAGTATGGCTGGCGCAAGGGGCTGGTTGCCGATGCGAAGATGATCGGTGACATGGCCCGCAGCGTGGGCCCGATGGCTCTGGTGCAGCAGGTGGTGACAATGCGCCGCCTGCGCGTCAGCTGAGCAATCGCCAGATCACGCAGACCCAGACAAGGCCTACCGCGACGCCCGTCAGCGCCACGGCTGCACTTCCGGCGTCCTTGGCCTGCCCCGCCCGGTCGCGCCGTTCGGTCGAGATGTCATCAACCACCCGTTCGATTGCCGTGTTCATGCATTCGGCGGCAAGGATCATCACGCCCCCCATCAGCAGCATCGCACGTTCCGTGCTGGACAGCGGCAACAGGAACGCCGCGGTCAACGATACTGCGTTGGCCCACAGCCATTGCTGCAGCGAACCCTCGGTACGCCAGACATGCACCACCCCCTGCCACGACCATTTCGCGCGCAGCCAAACCCGCCGCATCGTCTCGATCACCATGCTCCCCTGCGCCTCCCCGCGCCTGCCACGGGCATGGCCGGCTCCGGCGGACTCCCGCGCACGACCCGGCCCTGCCTGACCCAACGGCATGTTTGCAATATTCATCACAATTTCCAAATAATGTCATGATCCCCGGTTATGATGGGTCCGGTATTCAGGGAGGGATCGCGTGGATTATCCAGCCTTTGCCCGATCCGAGCGGATTGCCGACGCGCTGGTTCATGCGCTGGCGGTTACGCTGGCCTTGTGTGGAACCATCCTGCTGATCGTGCTGGCCAGTCCGCGCCTTGGCGGAAGCCGGGTTGCGGCGCTGAGCATTTACGGCGGCGCGATGAGTTTCAGCTTCATCGCATCGCTTTTCTACCATTTCACCCCTTGGGAACGGCTGCGCCCGTCGCTGCAACGGCTCGATCATGCCGCGATCTACGTCAAGATCGCGGGCACCTACACGCCGCTTGTCGTCATGCTGGGGTCCGTCTTTGGCTATGTTGTTCTGGCCGTGGTCTGGGTGCTGGCGCTGATCGGCGCCGCAGCCAAGCTGTTCTTCTGGCGTGCGGCGGGGCGCTATTCCACCACGCTTTACCTGCTCTTGGGCTGGATGAGCCTGCTGCTGGCGCTGTCGCTGATGCAGGTGCTGCCGATGACGGCGCTGATCCTGATCGGACTGGGCGGCGCGCTTTATACCGCGGGCACGCTATTCTTTTCGTGGGAAGACCTGAAATATGCGATGGCCATCTGGCACGGCTTCGTGCTGGCCGGATCAGGCTGTTTCTTTGCCGCGATCAGCATCGGTGCGTTTGCCGCCTAGAACCCCGCCGCCACCCGCTGCACCAGCGCGTAACGCTCGGCATTGCCGGGATGGGTGCTCATGAAATCGTTGCCGGGATCTGGCAGCCGGAAGAAAAAGAGCGCGCCCTTGACCGGGTCATAGCCCGCATCATGGGCGATGACGGTGCCAAGGGCGTCCGCCTGCAACTCGAATTCCTTCGAATATCGCCGCGCGCCCAATTCGGCGCCAAGCTGCTGTGCTGCCCGCAACTGCGCGCGCGTGGTCCGGCCATTGGCCGCAGCGATGCGCACCATCGCGTCGGCCCCGGCGGCGGCATTGGCCTGCGTCAGCGCAAGATGACCAAGAATATGGTGCGCCACCTCGTGCGACATGACGAAGGCCAACTCATCCGGGTTTTGCACGCTGGCGATCAGTGCGATGGTAAAGACAATCACCGGGTGCCCATTTCGGTCGGTGGTCTGAAAGGCGTTGGGCGGCTGGCGTGGATCGCTGTCGACACCGATCACGAAGTTGCAGTCGCGACCGGGGGCGCGGGCCCGGCAATCGCTGGCAGCAACCGGGGCGACATTGTCGACCACGTCGAGGAACATCTGCACCGCCGCCCGCGCCGCCGCGCTGCGCTCGGACGAAACAGGCGCCGACGGCGTCTTGGGCGCAGCCACGTCGCAGGCGGCGAGCCCGAGGCAAACTATGACGATCAGAAGGCGACGCAGGAACATGCACCGCAGTCTAGCCCGGTCACGCCCGCAGGCCAGAGGGGAAAGGCGCGCACCCGTGCTTGCATCGGCGAAAGGGCGCGCTAGGCTGCCCAGCATGTTTACCATTGAACACGAGTTCGACGCGACCGTGGTGACGCTGGTCGATGAAGGGCCCGCGCCGCTGACAGAGGACGTCACGATCAACGCCTTCGAGGATTGCGTGACGCTGGAACAATACGACGCGCGCACCGACAGTGTGGTCAAGATCACGCTGTCGATGGTGCAATTGCGCGATCTGGAAGCGGCGCTGGACCTGCCCGAAGGGGTTTACCGGCTGCGCCCCGCCGAAGAGGGCGAGGGCTGAGCGCTCTGCCCCGGCTCAGTCCAGCCGGAACACCTTGTCGCGCGCGGTGGCGCCCCGGACCAGCACAAGGCGCGACTTCGGCACG
This sequence comes from Limimaricola sp., assembly GCF_016125575.1. Classification (GTDB taxonomy): domain Bacteria; phylum Pseudomonadota; class Alphaproteobacteria; order Rhodobacterales; family Rhodobacteraceae; genus WGLM01. The sequence goes on along the minus strand of NZ_WGLM01000001.1, from coordinate 251,398 downwards.
CCCAGCGCCTTGGCCAGCAGTTTGACCACGGCGGCGGTCGCCTTGCCGTCCTCGGGGACCGTGGTGACATAGACCCGGATCGCCCCCGCCTCGGCCACGATCCGGTTGGACGCGGCCTTGGGCGTGACACGCACGGCAATCTCGGCCCCCGGCCGGGCAAGGTGGGACAGATCGGTCATGCGCCCTGATAGCATCCCGATCCGCCCTTGGCAGGGCTTTCGCCTTCGGCGAGGATATTTAGGAGCCAGAAGAAGAGGTATTCACATGAGCACGGGGTTTTTCTGGGACGAACGCACGTTCTGGCATGGCGGTGGCAATTACGCCGGAATGTTGCCGGTGGGCGGGCTGGTGCAGCCCGGCGGCGGCCTGCCGGAAAACCCCGAGACCAAGCGGCGGTTGAAGAACCTGATCGAGGTGACGGGGCTGGCGCGCGAACTGGACCTGCGCGGCGCGCCCGAGGCCAGCCGCGAGGACCTGCTGCGCGTCCACCCGGCCGACTACCTTGACCGGTTCAAGGCGCTGTCGGACGCGGGTGGGGGCGAATTGGGCCGGCGCGCGCCCTTCAGTTCCGGCGGATACGAGATTGCGGCGCTGTCGGCCGGGCTGGCGGTGGCCGCGCTCGACGCGGTGCTGCGTGGCGAATTGGACAATGCCTATGCCCTGTCGCGCCCGCCGGGGCACCATTGCCTGCCCGAGGGGCCGAACGGTTTCTGCCTGATGGCCAATATCGCCATCGCGATCGAGGCTGCGCGCGCCGCTGGCCGGGCCGCGCGCTTTGCCGTTCTGGACTGGGACGTGCACCACGGCAACGGGACCGAGGCCATTTTCTACGACCGCGCCGACGTGCTGACCGTCTCGATCCACCAGGACCGGAATTACCCGATGGATACCGGCGCCTTCGCCGACCGGGGCGAAGGCGCGGGCAAGGGGGCGAACCTCAACATCCCGCTGCCGCCGGGCTGCGGCCACGTCACCTATCTGGCCGCGCTGCGCCAACTGGCCCTGCCGGCGATCCGCGCGCATCAGCCGGACGTGATCATCGTCGCCTGCGGCTTTGACGCTGCCGCGAACGATCCGCTTGGTCGAATGCTGGCGCACCAGGGCACCTTCGCCGAAATGACCCGGGCGGTGATGGAGCTTGCCCATGATGTCTGCGGCGGGCGGCTGATGATGGCGCATGAGGGGGGCTATTCGGAAACCTACGTGCCCTTCTGCGGCCATGCCGTACTGGCCGAGATGGCGGGCAGCAGCATCGCGGCGCCCGATCCTTTCGGCGATGTCTTTGCCCTGCGCCAGCCCGATGCCGCCTTCGACGCCTTCGTCGAGGCCCGGCTATACGAGATGGCGCAGGCGCTGGCCACGGGCTATTGAACGGGCACAACGACAGGAGCCGCCATGCCCGCCCGCAACCAGCCCGCCCTCGATTTCCTGCTGACCCGCCGCTCGCGCCCCGCGAAAACGCTTGTCCGCCCCGCGCCCGACCGCGACCAGCTGACCGAGATCCTAACTGCCGCCGCGCGGACGCCCGATCATGGCAAGCTGGAGCCGTGGCGCTTTGTCGTGCTGGGCCGTGCCGCGCTGGACCGGCTGGCGCAATCCGTAGCCGCGCGTGCCGCCACGCTGAGCCTCGATGCCGCGGCCACCGAAAAGGCCGTCTCGCAATACCGCGACAGCCCGCTGGCCGTCGTCGTCATCGCCAGCCCCAAGGCACAGGACAAGGTCCCGCAGATCGAACAGACATGGTCCGCCGGCGCGGCGTGCCTCGCGCTGCTGAACGCCGCGCTGGCGGCGGGCTGGGGGGCCAACTGGCTGACCGGCTGGGCCGCGCATGACCGCGCGCTGATGGGCCCCGCGCTGGCGTTATCCGATTGGGAATCGGTCGTGGGTTTCGTCCATATCGGGACCGAAACCGCCGCGCCGCCCGAGCGGCCCCGGCCCGACCTTGCCCGGATCGTCGATTGGCAGCTGGACTGACCGGCCTCAGTGCGGCGGGTTGAAGCGGTGGAAGAGGTCGATATCCTGAAGCGTGATCACACCCGATACGATGATCGCGCAGAGGCCCGCCCAGATCAGCAAGGCCCAAATCGTGGTGATCTTCGCCTTGCGGCGAAAGCTGAAACTGGCCGGCGACGAGGCCGTCGTGCCGTGCTCGACCTTGCCATCCTCGCCTTGGGTGACCAGCCGTAGCGGCAGCACGATGAAGAAGACCAGCCACCACGTGACGGCGAGCAGGATGATTGCGGAGAACCAGTTCATTTAATGGCCTTTCGGGTTACGATCAGACCTGCTCCAGCTCGATCAGGCAGCCGTTGAAATCCTTCGGATGCAGGAACAGCACCGGTTTGCCATGCGCGCCGATCTTGGGCGTGCCGTCGCCCAGCACCCGCGCGCCGGTGGCGGCGAGGCGGTCGCGCGCGGCGAGGATATCCTCGACCTCGTAGCAGACATGGTGGATGCCACCTGACGGATTCTTCTGCAGGAACCCCGCGATGGGCGAACCTTCGCCCAGCGGATGCAGTAGCTCGATCTTGGTGTTTGGCAGGGTGATGAAGACCACCGTCACCCCGTGGTCGGGTTCGTCCTGGGGCGCGCCCACTTCGGCGCCCAGCGCGTCGCGGTATTGCGCGATGGCGGAGGGCAGATCCGGCACGGCGATGGCGACATGGTTGAGGCGGCCGATCATGGTGAGGCTCCTTCTGGGGTTGCCCCGATGTAGGCCGGGCGTGCGCGCAAGGCAACCGGGGCGCAGCCACGTTGGGACTTCATTAACCTCGCCGGTGTTCACTCGGCTGCGTGACTGCCATCACCAATCCCCGGGGGACATAACCATGGACGAGATCGACGCCTTTCTCATGCAGCGGCCCGCGCCGCCCGACCGGCCGCTTTTCGGCCTGACCGTACTGACTGTCGAGGACAGCCGTTTCGCCAGCGAGGCGATGCGGCTTTTGTGCCAGCGGTCCGGCGCCCGGCTACGGCGCGCCGACAGCATCGCGGCAGGACGGCGGCACTTGGGTGTGTATCGTCCGGCCGTGGTCATCGTGGACCTTGGCCTGCCCGATGGCGCGGGCGAGGATCTGATTGCCGAAATCGCCCGCGCCGTGCCCCGTATCCCGGCCTTGCTGGGCACCAGCGGCGATCCGGGGGGTGAGACGCGGGCGCTGGCGGCCGGGGCCGACGGATTCCTGCCCAAACCCATCACCAGTCTCGGTTCTTTTCAGGCGACGCTGTTGGCCCATCTGCCACCGGAGATGAGGCCGCTGGGAACCCAGGCAGGACCGGTGCCCGCGCGGATCGAAACGATCCGACCGGATCCGATGGCCTTTCGGGATGACCTGCGGCTAGCCTCGGACCGGCTGCGCGGACAGCCTGCAAGCGGAACGGTGGACTACCTGACCCAGTTCCTTGGCGGGGTTGCACGCAGCGCCGACGACCGTGTTCTGGGCGACGCGGTAGGTCGGGTCGCCGCACGCCGGCGCACGGGTGCCGCGCTTCACCCTGCATTGGCGCGCCTGAGCGCACTGGTCGAGGAGCGGCTGGCCCGGCCCGGGCCGTTCTAGCGCCACGGCCCGCAAATCACCCAAACCCTGCCCAGATCGTGCCGCATCGACTTGCCAGTGTCGGGCATGGTCCGACGGCATGATCTGTCTGCCGGGCCGCGCCGAGAAAGAGGACAGCGCAAGATGGATCGCCTGCTGGAACGTTACTGCCATACTGATGCCGGGGATGCGCGCATCGACTGGATGGTTCTGATGACTGGAACCTTGCTTCTGGCGCTGGCGATCGTCGGCACAATCCTGCCCGGCGCCGCAACACGAACCTCTCAAGCGCCTGCCGCCGTCACCGCCGCGCAAGACGCCGCCGTCTGACGGTCGCGGCCCCTAAAGCACTAGTCGCGGATCCGTACCAAGATCGACACCGGGAAAGATCACCCGGTCGATCACCCCGGTCTCGACCCCGAAAAGCCCCCGCATGATCCAGCCCGCATGGGCGCGAACATCGCGCGTCGACATCAGGTCGCGTGATTCGTACAGTTGCGCCTCGGCCAGCCCCGGCCAGCTACCCGCCACTTGCCCGCCCTTCAACGCGCCCCCGGCATAGACCATCACGCCGCCTGTGCCGTGATCGGTGCCACGTGTCCCGTTCTCGTAGGCGGTGCGCCCGAACTCGGTCAGGCAGATCACGCCCGTTCGCGCCCAGTCGTCCCCCAGCCCCGCCTTCAGTGCCAGGATCGTCTCGGCCAGCTTGCCCAACATCCGCTTCATCACCCCGCTCTGGCCGACATGACTGTCCCACCCGCTGAGCGAGAAGCTGGCGATCCGGGTGGTCCCGCGCAATCGCGCAGCGGCGAATTGCGCCAACTGCACATGATCGGCCACCGCCGGGGCGCGGGCAGGTGGCGGCGCCATTGCGGACATACCGGTGCCATCGGCCCCATCGGGGCCCGGCATCGCTGCATCGGTGTCACCGTCGCTCATGGCAATGTCCTGAGCAATGCGAACAGCTTCGTCCGCCGCGGCACGGAACGGCGGATCGTTCTGATAGAGCACCCCCAGCAGCCGTTGCGCCTGCGCCGACAGGTCCAGCCGGGTCTGCGGCGCCCAGTGCAAGTAGGGTGCCTTGCCGGTCAGGATCAGCATTTCGTCCACACCCACCGCATAGGCGGTTTCCGCAGCCATTCCCGGTGTTGTCTGCAACAGCCGGTTCAGCCAGCCGTCACGCACGCCGGTGCCCAAGCCGGCGACCCCGGCCTCCAGAATGTCCTGCCCGTCGAAATGGCTGCGCTTGTCGCGATAGGGTGTCGAGACGGCATGGACAAAGCCAAGCTCGCCCTTTCGCCAGAGCGGCATCAGCGGGGCCAGCGCCGGATGCATGGCGTAAAAACCGTCAAGCGGCAGCGCAGCGTCACCGGCGGCCAGCGTCGGGCGCAATCCTGCAAAGGCCGGGTCACCCACCGGCTGCACCGCGTCCAGCCCGTCCATGGCACCGCGCAGCACGATCACGACCAGCCGGCTCTGCCATGGCGCATCGGCCAGCACGATTGGCGTCAGCCAAGGCGACGCCGCCGCCGAGCAGCCAAGTGCGGCCCCGGTCAGCAACAGGCGGCGGCGTGTCAACATGGCTCAACTCCTCTGGAAGGCGGGCGAGAGCAGCACCAGCGCCACGCCGTCGGCCCGCGTCTCTGCCGCCGCGGCGGCAAAGCGCACGGTGTCGGGTATGTCTGGGCCCAACGCCACGGTCGCGAAATCGCGCGGATCGGGCAGCACGTCGCGCAGCTGCGCAGGCACCTGCATGGACCAGTTGATTCGCGCGGCAATACCTTGGGCCGTCAGCCATGCCGCGGCCTCGTCGGGCCAGCCGTTGGGACCGGTGGGTTGTTCCCACGCCTGCCCCATTATCCCCATCGGCACCACCACAAGCCGTTGCGTCAGCCGGTAGTCGAGCGCCAGAAGCCGTTCTGGCGCAACCTCAAGGGCGCGAAGTGCCGAGACCACGAAATGCAGCGGCCGCTTGACCTTCTGCGCAGGCATCACCCACGACGCCGGATGATCAAGCATCGCCGCATAGACGCTGGGCAGGTCGCCGTCCGATGCGATGAATGCCGCCACCATCGCGGCGACCAGCGCCGGGTCGGGGTCATCGGCGACGAAGTGGCGGGCCAGCTTGGTGCTGATGTGATGCGCCGTCGCGGGATGAACGGCCAGATCGTCGATGGCCTTGTAAACCGTCGCAAGGTTGGAGGCCGCGCCGTAGGTAACGCCCATCACCGTCTCGGCCCCCGGCTCTGCCCGCGCAGGAGCGTAGAAAAAGCCGCGCTCGGCGGTGTAGCTGAGCCCGGTCAGCAACTGGGCCATCTCGCGCACATCATCCTGCGTATAGCCGGCATCGACGCCCAGCGTGTGCAGTTCCATCAGTTCGCGCGCGAGGTTCTCGTTCAGGCCCTTGTCAGAACGGCGGCCAACCGGGCTGTCCGGCCCGATCGAACTGACCTGGTCGAGATACATCAGCATCATCGGCGCGGTGACGACCGCACGCAGCAGCGAGGCGAATGACCCGGCCATATTCGGGCGGATGGTTTCCTCGACATAAGGTGTCACAAGGTGCTGCAGCTTGCCGTTCTTTGCCCGTGTGGTGAAATGGTCGGCCCAGAACCATGTCAGCCGCTCGCGAAAGCCGTCGTCGCCCGCTGCGCCGCGCACCAGCGTGGCCTGCAACGTGGCCGCCCGCAACGCGCGCGCCTTGACGTAGGCATCGCGCAGGGGCAGGCGCGCCGCCGCCTCTGCCGCATGTCCCTGCCCGCGCGCCGCGTGGACGGCGCGCAAGAGCGTGTTCATTTCAACAAGGTTCGGATGCGCCGCCGAATAGGTGGGGATCGGCCATTTGGCGGCGCTGGTATCGGGCCCGGCCAATCGGGAAAGGATCGCAGCGGCATCGGAGGGCGGCGGGACCGTGGGCGACAGACCTGTGCCGAATCGGGTGGCGGCAAGGGTGGATGTGGCGCTCATGATGCCTCGCACCATCCTCTGTATCGCCCTCTGAGAGAATAATCGTAGCATGCCCCCCGCCATCACGGCAGGGGCAGCATGGGCCCTTCGCGGAAAGTTGCGCGGACCGAACGCTTATCCCGAGTGATATTGTCGGAAATTTTCTCTTTTCCCGAGTTCTTCTATCAGGTATCACTCCCTCATCAGTCCCGAGGATGAAGGTCTCATGTTCCGCGTATTGTTCAAATCCCTGCTTGTCGCCCTTGCCCTAGCCGCCCCAGCCGCCTTGCGCGCCGAAGGTGACGCCCCATTGGTCATCGAGATGACAGACGGTGTCGTGGCCCCACAGCGTCTGGAACTGGCCGCAGGTGCCACTGTCACGATCGTCGTGCGCAACACTGGCACCACGGCGGCAGAATTCGAAAGCAAGCGTCTGCGCAAGGAAATCATAGTGGCTCCCGGGACAGAGACGCAGTTTTCGCTGCGCGGATTGCCCGCGGGTGAGTATGATTTCGTTGACGAGTTCCATGAGGACATGGACAGCGCCCATGGCGTGATCGTCGTCGGGCAGGAGTAACGCCGATGAGCGGACAGATCATCTTCATCATCTGGCGCGAAAGCATCGAAGCGCTGCTGATCATCGGCATCCTCAGTTCATGGCTGGCGCGCAATCGTGCCGCGGGTCGCGCAGCGGCGTTCCTCTGGGGCGGCGTTGCGGCGGGTGTGGCAACCGCGCTGCTCTTCGCGCTGTTGATCCTTGGGTTCGCTCACTACTTCGGCGGCGAGCGGCAGGATTACCTGATGATGGCGATGCTGCTGATCGCCGCGGTTCTGATCGTGCAGATGGTGGCGTGGATGCGCCGCCACGGCCGCACGCTAAAGCGCGAACTTGAAGAAGGCCTGTCGGTCGCGGTGCAGCGCAACCAGTGGTGGACCGTCTTCTTCCTTGCCGCCATTGCCGTGGCACGCGAGGGCAGCGAAACGGTGGTGTTTCTTTACGGTATCATGGCCGGGTCGGGATCTGGTCAGGTTGTCGGTGCGGTGCTGGCGGCGGGCGTTGGTCTTGTCGCCGCGCTGGGCACCTTCGCGCTTTTGCAACTGGGCAGCCGGTTCTTGCCATGGCGGCGCTTCTTCAAGGTGTCCGAGGTGGTCTTGCTGCTTCTGGGATGCGCGCTGTTCACCGATGGCGTCGGCCGCATGGTCTCATTGGGATGGCTCCCCTATGGCATGCCGCTTTGGGACACGTCCTGGCTGCTGGACGATGGCGCCCGGATCGGCGGCGTGATCTCGGCCCTGACCGGATACCGCGCGCAGCCTGACATGGTGACGCTTGGCTCGTGGTTGGTCTACTGGGGCAGCGTCATGGGCCTGCTGCGGCTGCAAGACTGGCGGGCAGCGCGTGCTGCCGCCAGCCACGGCTGAGCAGGATCACTCTTCCTTCGGCAGCACCCGCAGGCGCAATTCGCGCAACTGATCGTTGGTGGGTGCCGAGGGGGCATCCATCATCAGGTCTTCGGCGCGCTGATTCATCGGGAACATGATGACCTCGCGGATATTGGCGGTGTCGGCCAGCAGCATCACGATGCGGTCGATACCTGCCGCGCAGCCGCCGTGCGGCGGGGCGCCGAACTGGAACGCATTGACCATGCCGCCGAAACGCCGGCGCACCTCGTCCTCGCCGTAACCGGCAATCTCGAAGGCCTTGAACATGATCTCGGGCTTGTGGTTGCGGATCGCGCCGCTGACCAACTCATAGCCGTTGCAGGCAAGGTCATACTGAAAGCCGCGCACATCCAGCGGATCGCCTGACAGTGCCTCCATGCCCCCTTGCGGCATCGAGAAGGGGTTGTGCTCGAACTCGTAACCGCCTTCCTCGTCCTTCTGGTAGATCGGAAAGTCGACGATCCAGGCAAAGGCGAAGCGGTCTTTCTCGGTCAGGCCCAGCTCGTCGCCGATGACGGTGCGCGCCTTGCCAGCGATCTTTTCGAAGGCGGCAGGCTTGCCGCCCAGGAAGAAGGCCGCATCGCCGACATCGAGGCCCAGCTGCTGACGGATCGCCTCGGTCCGCTCGGGGCCGATGTTCTTGGCCAGCGGGCCGGCGGCCTCCATCGTGCCGTCTTCGGCCTTGCGCCAGAAGATATAGCCCATCCCCGGCAGCCCTTCCTTCTGGGCAAAGGCGTTCATCCGGTCGCAGAACTTGCGGCTGCCGCCCGTGGGCGCGGGGATTGCGCGCACCTCGTTGCCCTCATGCTCCAGCAGCTTGGCGAAGATCGCAAAGCCCGAGCCACGGAAATGCTCGGACACGACCTGCATCTTGATCGGGTTGCGCAGGTCGGGCTTGTCGGTGCCGTACCACAGCGCCGCATCGCGGTAGCTGATCTGCGGCCAGGTTTCTGGCGCGTCCACCTTCTTGCCGCCGCCAAACTCGGAAAAAACGCCCGCGATCACCGGCGAGACGGTGTCGAAAACGTCCTGCTGGGTGACAAAGCTCATCTCGAGGTCGAGCTGGTAGAAGTCCGTCGGCGAACGGTCGGCGCGCGGGTCCTCGTCGCGGAAGCACGGCGCGATCTGGAAATACTTGTCGTATCCCGAGACCATGATCAGCTGCTTGAACTGCTGCGGCGCCTGCGGCAGGGCATAGAACTTGCCCGGATGCAGGCGGCTCGGGACCAGGAAATCGCGCGCGCCCTCGGGGCTGGAGGCAGTGATGATCGGCGTCTGGTATTCGCGGAACCCCTTGTCCCACATCCGCTGCCGCATCGAGCGCACCACGTCCGAGCGCAGTTTCATGTTGTCCTGCATCGCCTCGCGCCGCAGGTCGAGGTAGCGATAGCGCAGGCGGGTTTCCTCGGGGTAATCCTGATCGCCGAAGACCTGCAGCGGCAATTCGGCCGACGCGCCCAGAACCTCGATCTCGCGGATGAAGACCTCGATCTCGCCGGTGGGCAGCTTGGGGTTCACCAACGCGGCGTCGCGTGCCTTCACCTCGCCGTCGATGCGGATGCACCATTCGGCGCGCACCTTCTCGACCGCAGCAAAGGCCGGGCTGTCGGGGTCGCACAGCACTTGTGTGACGCCGTAATGGTCGCGCAGGTCGATGAACAGGATGCCGCCGTGGTCGCGCACGCGGTTCACCCAACCCGACAGGCGCACCGTCTGTCCAACATCGGCCTTAGTCAGTTCGGCACAGGTATGGCTGCGGTAGGCATGCATCTTGGGCGTCCTTTCGGGGCGGTCATTCGTCGCGCCGATACACCTTGCCCGCCTTGGGAAGTCAAGCACGCCCTGCCCCATCGCGGGGCCAATGGCCTTTACATTCCGCCCAAGCTTGACCAAGTTCGGCCCCGTTCGCGCAAAACCTCAAGAACAATCGTCATAGCGCCCGCAGCGGGCGCGAAGGAAGGTGGTCGATGTGGGAAAATTTGCTGGACGCCATGTTAAGGCGCATGATCGTGATCGGCCGACTGGATGTGCGGCTGCCCGGTGGACGGGTCCGCCATTACGGCAAGGACGACACGCCCCCCATCACCGTCGAGGTGCATGACCCTGCAATTTTGCGCCGGATCTGCCTGAACCCCGACATGGGCGTCGGCGAAGGCTACATGAACGGCGACCTGACGATTGATGGCGATGATCTGGAAGGATTCATCGCGCTGGCAGTCAAGAATTCGGCGACCACGGGCCCCACGTGGATGCAGATGCCCACCGTGCTGGGGCGCAAGGCGCTGCGCCGGTTTCACCAGTTCAACCCAGCGCCGCGCGCCCAGCGCAACGTGGCGCATCACTATGACCTGTCGGGCGAGCTTTACAGCCTCTTTCTCGATACCGACCGGCAGTATTCCTGCGCCTATTTCAAGACGCCCGAGGACAGCCTTGAACAGGCCCAGGCGCAGAAGAAGGCGCATATCGCGGGCAAGCTGATGCTGGAGCCGGGGATGCGCGTGCTGGATATCGGCTGCGGCTGGGGCGGCATGGCGCTGACGCTGGCGCGCGATTTCGGGGCGAAGGTGGTGGGCGTGACGCTGTCGCGCGAACAGCACGGCGTGGCCACCCAGCGCGCGAAGGAGGCCGGGCTGGAGGGACAGGTCGAGTTTCGGCTGCAGGACTACCGGCAGGTGACCGAAACCTTCGACCGCATCGTCTCGGTCGGCATGTTCGAACATGTCGGCGTGCCGCATTACCACGAGTATTTCCGCCACGTCCGGCGCCTGCTGACCCCTGAAGGGGTTGCGCTGATCCACACCATCGGCCGTACCGCGCCGCCCAGCGCCACCTCGCCCTGGATCGACAAGTACATCTTTCCCGGCGGCTACATCCCCTCGATGTCCGAGGTGCTGAAGGTGCTGGAGAAGGAAGACCTGATGCCTTGCGACATCGAGGTCTGGCGGTTGCACTATGCCGAAACGCTCAAGCACTGGCGCAACCGGTTCGACGCCAACATCGACAAGGTACGCGCACTTTACGATGACCGGTTCTGCCGGATGTGGCGGTATTACCTGATCGCCTCGGAAATGACGTTCCGGCACGATCACCAGGTGGTGTTCCAGTTCCAGCTTGCCCGCGACCAGCGGTCCGTGCCGCTGACGCGCGATTACCTCTATTCAGGCAAGGCGCGCGGGGATCAGGCCGCGTAGCGCGTTGCCCACCGCCACGGCGCGCGCCGCGCGCAGGTCGGCCAGCGTCAGGTCGGCTTCGCGCCAGCCCTGTTCCAGCAACACGCCACGCAGGATGCCCGGCAACAGGCCCGCGCGCCGCGCGGGGGTCAGGTGCGCGCCGTCGGGCATGGTCAGGAAAACATTGGTGATGGTGCCTTCACAAAGCAGCCCGTCGGTGTTGAGAAACAGCACCTCGTCGATGCCCGGCGGCAGGGCGGCGCGGGCACTGTCGTAAAGCGCGCGCTGCGTCGTCTTCACCCCCAGCCACGGGTCGTGCGGCTCAAGCCGTTCCTCGGCCAGCGCGAGATGCCATTGCGTCTTTGCGGGCGGCAGGGGCGCGGTTGTCAGGTCGAACCCGTCGGCCCCCAAGGTCAGCCGCACCCGCAGCGCCCCCTCGCCCGTCAGCGCGTCCAGCAGCCGTGCCGCCGCCGCGCCCTCAAAGTAGAGGCCCAGCCGCGCGGCCGAGGCCGCCATCCGCGCCATGTGCCGGTCGCGCCAGCGCACCCCCTCGCCCGGGCGCCAGCCCATCGTCTCGATCAGTTTCAGCCCTGCCGGAAGGGGGCCGCGAAACGCGCTTTCCATAGCGCCTCCTCGTATTCCGAGGCCGCGGTGCTGTCCCAGACCAGCCCGCCGCCCACCGACAGGTCGGCGATGCCATCCTCGACCATCAGGGTGCGGATCGCCACGTTGAAATCGGCCCGCCCGTCCGGCGCGGCCCAGCCGATGCTGCCGCAGTAGATATCACGCGCGCCCTCTTCCAGTTCCGCGATCACCTCCATCGCCCGCACCTTGGGCGCCCCGGTGACCGAGCCGCAGGGAAAGAGCGCGCGATAGATCGCGCCTAGCCCGGTGCCCGGCTCCAGCTGCCCTTCGACAAGCGAGGTCATCTGGTGCACCGTCGCATAGGTTTCCACCCGGTAAAGCTCGGGCACCCGGATGCTGCCAGTGGTGCAGACGCGGCTCAGGTCGTTGCGCAGCAGGTCCACGATCATCAGGTTCTCGGCCCGGTTTTTCGGGTCGGCCTGCAGGAAGGCGCGCAGGCGGGCATCCTCGTCCGGGTCGGCGCTGCGCGGCTGGGTGCCCTTCATCGGCCGGGTCTGGATCAGCCCCTGCGCATCGACGCGGAAGAAAAGTTCCGGCGAGCGCGACAGCAGCGCGGGCAACCCCTCCTGCTCCACCAGCACGCCATGGCCCACCGCCTGCCCCTTGCCCAGCGCGGCGTAAAGCGCCTCGGGCGTGCCGGTGGCAGGGCCGCGCAGGCGGAAGGTGAGGTTGGTCTGGTAGATGTCACCCGCGCCGATCCAGTCATGCGCGCGGGCAAAGGCCGCGGCATAGCGGCCGGGCGACCAGAGCGGAACCAGCGGGCCAAGTGCGGCAGGCCCCACGGCCAGTGGCGGCGGGGCGGTGGGCGCGTCAAAGACGCCAAAGCGGATCAGTGGCAGCCGACGATGTACAGGCATCAACGGTGCCAGCCGCGGCTCCAGTGCATAGCCCAGTTCGTAGCTGGCATAACCGGCCAGCCACGCGCCGTCGGCCAGAGCGGCATCAAGGGCGGCCAGCGCGGCGGGCACGTCGGCAGCCGTATCGGCCTGCACGATACGCAGGGGCGCGGCAAAGGCGGCGGCCTCTCCCTCTGGCCCGCGATCAAAGCGCAATCTCACCGCTGTTTCATCCTGTCCCAGCCCCCGCCTGCGCCTCATCTAGGCTGCGGCGCTCCGAAAGGCAGCCCTGAAAACGGCATCGCGGCGGCGGGAAACGCGCGGGGCCTAGCCGATCTCTTCGGCGTAAAGCGCGATCCGGCACGAGGCGGCTGGCCGCCCGAGCATCCCTTCATAGCACCGCAAACGCTCGTCGACGACGCGCTGGAACAGCCGCTCGAAAAGCGCGACGTGAAACCGGCAGGCAAGCGCCGGATCGTCCCCGACCAGCAGCGGCACATCATGCAATTCCAGTTCCAGCCGCCCCGGCAAGTCGAGCCGCCCGCTCCCGACGAAATACCACGCGTTCTGACGGATCGCCTGCCCCAGCAGCCACGCCGCCACCGGCCAAGGGGCATTAGAAAGAAGGCGCCGGGCGCGCGGCGACATTCGGCGTTCAAGGATCAGGTCGGCCGCCTCGCGACCGGCATCAGTGGCGATCTTGGCGTAATTGTCAGCAAAGCGAGATTGCACGGCGCGGTGAAAGGCCACGGCCCGGGCCTGATCAACCGGTGCCTCGCGATCGGGTGGGCGGCCGGGCCAGATTTCGGCCTCCAGCGCACGTGCGGCGGCCTTGCCTTCGGTGGCGGCCAACTGGTCTGCCAGTGGAAAAACCATCTCGGCACCGACGCTGTCGCCATCCGCAGGGCGCCTGATCCAGCCGGAAGGTCGTGCAGCCATACCCGCGTATCCCTTCGCGCGATCGTCGTGTCACCCGTCTTTCACCACAAGGTAGGCGTTCCTCCCCGTTTTGCCCAGAGCCGCGCTGCGCCGGGGCCCTTGCGCCGCGCTCCGTCGCATGAAATTGCAGCACGTGACCGCGTCTGCGCTTGCGCCCATCCGGCCCTTGCCTATAACCCGGTCCGATTTGCGTCGCGCCGCCACCGGGGAATGCCGCCATGCCGAAAAGAACCGATATCAAGTCGATCATGATTATCGGCGCCGGGCCCATCGTCATCGGACAGGCCTGCGAGTTCGACTATTCCGGCGCACAGGCCTGCAAGGCGCTGCGCGAAGAAGGTTACCGGGTGATCCTCGTCAACTCGAACCCGGCCACGATCATGACTGACCCGGGGCTGGCCGACGCGACCTATATCGAGCCGATCACGCCCGATGTGGTGGCCAAGATCATCGAGAAAGAGCGGCCCGACGCGCTGTTGCCCACGATGGGCGGGCAGACCGGCCTGAACACGGCGCTGGCACTGGCCGACATGGGCGTGCTGGAAAAATTCGGCGTCGAAATGATCGGCGCGCGGCGCGAGGCCATCGAGATGGCCGAAGACCGCAAGCTGTTTCGCGAGGCGATGGACCGGATCGGGCTGGAAAACCCCAAGGCCACAATCGTGACCGCGCCCAAGCTGCCCAACGGCAAGCGTGACATCAAGGCGGGCGTCGCCATCGCGCTGGAGGCGCTAGAGCATATCGGTCTGCCGGCGATCATCCGCCCCGCTTTCACACTGGGTGGCACCGGTGGCGGCGTGGCCTACAACCGCGCCGAATACGAGCATTACTGCCGCTCTGGCATGGATGCCTCGCCGGTGGGCCAGATCCTTGTCGATGAATCGCTGCTGGGCTGGAAGGAATTCGAGATGGAGGTGGTGCGCGACACCGCCGACAACGCCATCATCGTCTGTTCCATCGAGAACGTGGACCCAATGGGCGTCCACACGGGCGACAGCATTACCGTCGCGCCCGCGCTGACGCTGACGGACAAGGAATACCAGATCATGCGCAACGGCTCGATCGCCGTGCTGCGCGAGATCGGGGTCGAGACCGGCGGATCGAACGTGCAATGGGCGATCAACCCCGCCGACGGGCGCATGGTGGTGATCGAGATGAACCCCCGCGTCAGCCGTTCCTCGGCGCTGGCCTCGAAGGCGACCGGTTTCCCGATCGCCAAGATCGCGGCCAAGCTGGCAGTGGGCTACACACTGGACGAGTTGGACAACGACATCACGAAAGTGACACCGGCCAGCTTCGAACCCACCATAGATTACGTGGTCACCAAGATCCCCAGGTTCGCTTTTGAAAAGTTCCCCGGCGCCAAGGCCGAGCTGACCACGGCGATGAAGTCGGTCGGCGAGGCGATGGCGATCGGCCGCACGATCCACGAGTCGCTGCAAAAGGCGCTGGCCAGCATGGAGACCGGGCTGACCGGTTTCGACGAGGTCGCGATTGCCGGCGCGCCCGAGAAATCGGCAATTATCGCCGCACTGTCCAAGGCCACGCCCGACCGGTTGCGCGTGATCGCGCAGGCGATGCGGCACGGCCTGACGGACGACGAGATCCATGCCGTCACCAAGTACGATCCGTGGTTCCTCGCCCGCATCCGCGAGATCATCGAAGCCGAGACCGCGATCCGCCGCGACGGCCTGCCCGTCAATGAAGAAGGGTTGCGCCGGGTCAAGATGATGGGCTTCACCGATGCACGTCTGGCGACGCTGACAGGGCGCACCGAGGGGCAGGTCCGCCGCGCCCGCGAACGGCTGGGTGTGACAGCAGTCTTCAAGCGGATCGATACCTGCGGTGCCGAGTTCGAGGCGCAAACGCCTTACATGTATTCCACCTACGAAAGCCCGGCGATGGGCGAGGTCGAATGCGAGGCGCGGCCGACCACGGCGAAGAAGGTGGTGATCCTCGGCGGCGGGCCAAACCGGATCGGGCAAGGGATCGAGTTCGACTATTGCTGCTGCCACGCTTGTTTCGCGCTCTCGGACGTGGGCTACGAGACGATCATGATCAACTGCAACCCCGAGACGGTGTCGACCGATTACGACACCTCCGACCGCCTTTATTTCGAGCCTCTGACCTTTGAACACGTCATGGAAATCCTGCGCGTCGAGCAGGAAAACGGCACCCTGCACGGCGTGATCGTCCAGTTCGGCGGGCAGACGCCGCTGAAGCTGGCCAATGCGCTGGAAGAGGCCGGGATCCCGATCCTGGGCACCACTCCGGACGCCATCGACCTTGCCGAAGACCGCGAGCGGTTTCAGCAACTTGTCCAGAAACTCGGCCTGAAGCAGCCGGTCAATGGCATCGCATCGACCGATGAGCAGGCGCTGGAAATTGCCGAAAGCATCGGCTTTCCGCTGGTGATCCGCCCGTCCTACGTGCTGGGCGGCCGCGCGATGGAGATCGTGCGCGACATGGACCACCTGCGCCGCTACATCCGCGAGGCGGTCGTCGTGTCGGGCGACAGTCCGGTCCTTCTGGACAGCTACCTTGCCGGCGCGGTCGAGGTGGATGTCGATGCGCTTTGCGATGGCAAGCGCGTGCATGTCGCGGGCATCATGCAACATATCGAAGAGGCGGGCGTGCATTCGGGCGACAGCGCCTGTTGCCTGCCGCCCCATACGTTGCCTGCATCCGTCGTCGCCGAGTTGCGCCGACAGACCGAGGCGCTGGCGCTGGCCCTTGGCGTGGTCGGCCTGATGAACGTTCAATTCGCGGTCAAGGACGGCGAGGTCTACCTGATCGAGGTGAACCCGCGCGCCAGCCGTACCGTGCCCTTCGTCGCCAAGGCCACCGACTCGGCCATCGCGTCGATCGCGGCGCGGCTGATGGCGGGCGAGCCGATGTCGAATTTCCCCGATCGGCCGCCCTACCAGAATGTCAGCTATGACACGCCGCTGCCGCTGGGCGACCCGCTGACGCTGGTCGATCCCGACATGCCGTGGTTCAGCGTGAAGGAGGCCGTGATGCCCTTCGCCCGCTTCCCCGGCGTCGATACCATCCTTGGCCCCGAAATGCGCTCGACCGGCGAGGTGATGGGCTGGGACCGCAGCTTTGCCCGCGCCTTCCTCAAGGCGCAGATGGGCGCTGGCACCATCCTGCCGACCGAGGGTACCGTCTTCATCTCGATCCGCGATACCGACAAGACACCACAAATGCTCGAGGCAGCACGGCTACTTGTCAGCATGGGCTTTGCCATCGTCGCCACCCGCGGCACCGCCGCGTGGCTGACGGAAAACGGCGTCGCCGCCGAGACCGTCAACAAGGTCTATGAAGGTGGGCTGACCATTGTCGACAGGCTGAAGGACGGGCATATCGCGCTGGTCTTCAACACGACCGAAGGCGCGCAAGCCGTCGAGGACAGCCGCGAAATCCGCTCGGTCGCGCTTTACGACAAGATCCCGTATTTCACCACGGCAGCGGCCAGCCATGCCGCCGCACTGGCGATGAAGGCCCGCGAGGAAGGCGACGTGGGCGTGCGCGCCCTGCAGGCCTGATCGACCTAACGCAAGACGTGCACCGCGCAATCGGCGTGGCGCACAACCCGCGCGGCGGTTGAGCCAAGGAAGTAGTCGCGCATGCCGGGCCGGTGCGAGGCAATGACGATCAGGTCAACCCCGTGTTCGCCGGCAAAATCCAGAATCGTGCTGCCCGGTGTTCCGTCGATCACCCGCGCCTCACATCCCGGGATCGCGCTCGCCCGCGCCTCTAGGTCACGATAGATCGCCTCGCGCGCCTTGATGCGGAAATCCTCGGGCATGTAGGAAATCGCGTAGTTGGGCACCTCGTCCATCACATGCAGAAGGGTGACACGCGCGCCGGCATCGGCCAGCAGACGGACCACTTCCAGCGGCTGCAGGTCGGAATGATCGTGATCATAGGCAACGGGGACCAGAATATTTTTGTACATGGCCACTCTCCTTCAAGGCTTGCCCCAACATCCTTTGTGCCCCGGCCAGACGCCTTGATCCAGATCATGCGCGGTTCGCTCCGTGGGGTCCTTGACACGCCCGGCCCTATTCGCCAAATAGCGGCGCAGTGGGGACGTAGCTCAGTTGGGAGAGCGTGTCGTTCGCAATGACAAGGTCGTCGGTTCGATCCCGATCGTCTCCACCAATCACCCTGATACCAATCCCTTGAACGCCGTCGCGCGACTGCGGATTGCAATGGCATGGCGCTGCCCCGGGCCCCGCGGGCGGAAACGTTGAGTGGCGCGGTCTTTTGGGCCAGACTGGTGCGACAGATCGAAATCCGCGGCAAACAGGGGGCCAGTTGATGCCGGAACTGATGGACGGCGCCTACCTCTTTGGCATTGCGGCGGCCGTGTTATCGTGGGTTCTGGGCCGGCGCAGCGAGACGCGGTGGCGCATTCCCCTCTGGGGTTGCGCGCTGATCGGAGCGGCGGCGGCCATTGCCGGCCCCCCGGTATTTGCTGTCGTGCAACAGGCCTGGCGCGCAAGCCCGTTCTTGCCGGATGTCACGCCCGGCATGGCCTTCATCGGGCTTTGGGCGGGACTTGCGGCATTGACGCTGTTCGAGCGCAAGGGGCAGCCCCGGCGGGTCCCGATCTGGGCCGGCCTGCTGGTGGCCATCGTCGCGGCCTTCGGCGTGCCGCCACTGATCGACAGGGCCAGCGGATCCTATCAGGAGGCGTCGCTGCGCACGGACGTAAACCGTTGCACAACTGGCATGTTGGGAGAAGTTCAGCCGCGGCGCGTCACCAACGTTTGCGATTTTCCGATTACGGTCGGCCTCTGCATGCCCGGAGAGCTGAACCCGGCGCCTTGCCTGCAATCCGTCACGCTGGCCCCGGGTGCCACGGCCAGCTTTGATCCCGGAGAGGCGCGCGTGTCCTATGCGCCGGGCAATCGCGACGGGCTGACCGTTGTGGCCTGCCGGCCGCCAAACCGCCCCTCGCGCAGGCTTGGTGTTCACGGCAAAAGCCATGATGGCGTTTGTCTGCCAAAGGCCTGATTTTCCGGTCTTCTGGCCTGATATCGTCTGGCAGGATGTCGATTGCACCGGCGAGCCGCGCCTTGCTGCCCTCCCCAATCTGGCTTTGCGTTTGCTTCGCGCTGGCGTCATGTTGGCCGCGCCCAATCCGAGAGGACCGATGCCGTACCCCGATCTGATCATCTTCGATTGCGACGGCGTTCTGGTCGACAGCGAGGTTCTTAGCGCCGAGGTGCTGATCGGGCTGCTGGCCGAGGTCGGCGTCAACGTCGATTTCGCCTATGTTCGTCGTCACTTCCTTGGCCGCAGCTTTCCCACGGTCGCAAAGCAGATCCGCACTGGTCTGGGCGCGGACCTGCCCGATGGGTTCGAGGCCCGCTATCGCGCCGTGCTGCTCGACCGGTTCGCCAGCGAGTTGCGGCCGACACCGGGGGTCGAGCAGGTGCTGTCACGTCTTGCCATACCCTTTTGCGTGGCCACGTCGTCCAGCCCGCCGCGGGTGACCCGATCGCTCGAGGTGACGGGGCTTGCGCCTTATTTCGGACCGCGGGTCTTTACCGCCAGCCAGGTCGCCCATGGCAAACCGTCGCCCGATCTCTTCCTGTTCGCCGCCGCGCAGATGGGCGCCGCCCCCACGCGCACGCTGGTGATCGAGGACAGCGCGCCGGGCGTCGCCGCCGCCCAAGCCGCAGGCATGCAGGTGGCCATTTATACCGGCGGCGCGCATCTGGGCGGCGAAGCATTTGACACCGGCGCGCCTGTGCGGTCCTTTTCGGAATGGGCGCGGTTCGACGCCCTGACCGACAGCTTTGCCCAGGATGAGCCCGCGCAGTGAGCACCGGACGCTTCACCCCCGAGACGACCCGCCTCGACGACGCCGCGCGCGCCGGATGGCTGTACTATGTCGCCGGCAACACGCAGGACGAGATCGCGCGCAAGCTGGGCGTGTCGCGTCAATCGGCACAGCGGCTGGTGGCGATGGCGGTGTCGGAACGACTGGTCAAGGTCCGGCTTGACCACCCGATCGGACGCTGCATGGACCTGGCCGCAACCCTGTGCGACCGTTTCCCGCTGACCACATGCGAGGTGGTGCCGTCTGATCCGGGTGCCCCGGAATTGCTGACAGGCATCGCCATTGCCGCTGCGGCCCTTCTGGAAAAGACCTTGCGCGCGCCCGAACCACGGATCATCGCGATGGGCACGGGCCGGGCATTGCGCGCCACGGTGGAACAGCTCAGCCGGATGGAATGCCCGCAGCACAAGATCGTCTCGTTGCTGGGCAACGTGATGTCGGACGGCTCGGCGACGCCTTACAACGCCGTCATCCCGATGGCCGACCGGGTCGGCGCGCGGCATTACCCGGTGCCGCTGCCGGTGCTGGCCCGCGACGCCGAGGAATTGCGCGCGCTGCATGCGCAAGAGCCGGTGCGCAACTCACTGGCACTGTGTGCCGAGGCGGATCTGACGATGGTCGGCGTTGGCCAGATGGACATGAGCGCGCCGGTGCTGGTGGATGGCTTCCTGCGGCCCGCCGAAATGGCGGAACTTCGGGCCGCCGGTGCCGCCGGCGAGATCACCAGCTGGGTCTTCGACGATCGTGGACATGTCATCGACTGCGCCCATAATCGGCGCGTGGCCTCGGCCCCGCTGCCGCGCGCGGCCGACCGCCCGGTGATCGCTGTGGCTGTGGGTGAATCGAAGATCAAGGCGATTCGCGCAGCCCTGACAGGCCACCTCGTGAACGGCTTGATCACCAATGAACTGACCGCCGAACGGTTGATCGCCCTGCCCTGAGCAGCGCCGATCAAGCTCGCCAGCTTATGCCGCAGCGCAGCCCCGGCAGCGGGCAACAGCATGTGGCAAAACCAAGCCTTAAGATTTTTTCTCGGTATCACAAACAATTACGCGACGCCGCAGCGCGGCGTGTAACCCGTCTTGACTCGAATCATTGGCCAAGCGAATAATTGCCCACTGACTAAGCAAATGCCCATTGGGCATGAGGGAGGACCACCATGACGATTTCTGTTCGCGCCCTTTTGGGCGCGTCCGCGCTGTGCACGCTCGCCGCGATGGCCAATGCGGAAACCACGCTGACGATCGCGACCGTGAACAACGGTGACATGATCCGGATGCAGGGGCTGACCGACGACTTCACCAAGTCGCACCCCGATATCAAGCTGAACTGGGTAACGATGGAAGAGAACGTGCTGCGTCAGCGCGTGACCACCGACATCACCACCAAGGGTGGCCAGTTCGACATCATGACGATCGGCATGTACGAGACGCCGATCTGGGGCAAGAACGGCTGGCTGGTGCCGCTGAACGACCTGCCCGCCGACTATGACGTCAACGACCTGCTGCCCGCGATGCGCGCCGGTCTGAGCTACGACAACACGCTCTACGCCGCGCCGTTCTACGGCGAAAGCTCGATGGTCATGTATCGCAAGGACCTGATGGAAAAGGCCGGGCTGACCATGCCCGAGAAGCCGACTTGGGAGTTCATCCGCAAGGCGGCCGCGGCGATGACCGACCGCGCCAACGACATCAACGGCATCTGCCTGCGCGGCAAGGCCGGCTGGGGTGAGGGCGGCGCCTTCATCACCGTGCTTGCCAACTCGTTCGGCGCGCGCTGGTTCGACGAGAACTGGAACGCCCAGTTCGACACGCCGGAATGGAAACAGGCGCTGACCTTCTTCGTCGACATGATGAAGGAATCGGGCCCGTCGGGCTATGCCACCAACGGCTTCAACGAAAACCTGTCGCTGTTCCAGCAGGGCAAGTGCGGCATGTGGATCGACGCCACGGTGGCCGCGTCCTTCGTGACCGATCCCAGCCAATCGACCGTTGCTGACAAGGTCGGCTTCGCGATGGCCCCCAACCATGAGGGCGTCGACAAGCGCGCCAACTGGCTCTGGGCCTGGGCGCTGGCCATCCCGGCCGGCTCGCAGAAGGTGGATGCCGCCAAGCAGTTCATCGAATGGGCGACCTCGAAGCACTACATCGACCTCGTCGCCTCGAAAGAGGGCTGGGCCAACGTCCCGCCGGGCGCGCGCACCTCGCTCTACGAGAATCCGAACTACAAGGATATCCCGTTCGCGAAGATGACGCTCAACTCGATCAACGCGGCTGACCCGCTGCACCCGACCGTCAAACCGGTACCATATGTCGGCATCCAGTTCGTGGCGATCCCTGAATTCGCCGGCATCGCCACCGATGTCAGCCAGGAATTCGCCTCGGTCTATGCCGGACAGGAAAGCGTTGACGATGCGCTAGCCAAGGCTCAGGCCATGACCAACGACGCGATGTCTGCGGCCGGTTACCGCTAAGGTTTCCTCCTGGCGGGGGGCGGAGTTCGCCCCGGCCCCCGCCCCCTTTTCTCGCCCACCTGCCTGCCGATCCCGGTGCCGTATCACTGCCACCCGGACGGCTTACCCTTCAAAAGAACAGGTCAGCCATGGCAACCCAGCATTCCCGCGCCGCCGCAAGACTGATGATGGCCCCGGCGGTCATCCTGCTTCTGGGCTGGATGCTCGTCCCGCTGATCCTGACGCTCTACTTCAGTTTCAAGAGATACCTGCCGCTGCGCGGCGACTCGCTGGGCAAGGGCCTCGATTGGGTCGGTTTCCAGAACTACGCGCGGTTTGTCACGTCCAGCTCGTTCTGGCCCAGCATCCAGGTCACCCTGATCATCGTTGGTGGCGTCCTTGTCGTGACGGTGCTGCTCGGCACGCTTCTGGCGGTCCTGCTGGACCAGCCGATGTGGGGCACCGGCATCGTGCGGATCCTCGTCATATCGCCCTTCTTCGTAATGCCGACCGTCTCGGGCCTCGTGTGGAAGAACATGTTCATGGACTCCACCAATGGCCTTTTCGCCCATCTCTGGCGGGCATTCGGCGCGGCCCCGGTGGACTGGGTCAGCCAGCAATCGCTGTTCTCGATCATCCTGATCGTGAGCTGGGAATGGCTGCCGTTTGCCACGCTGATCCTGCTGACTGCGATCCAGTCGCTGGACAGCGAACAACTGGAAGCCGCCGAGATGGACGGCGCGCCGGCACTCAAGCGGTTCTGGTTCATCGTCATCCCGCACCTGTCGCGCGCGATCACCATCGTGATCCTGATCCAGACGATCTTTCTTCTGTCGATCTTCGCGGAAATCTACGTCACCACCGCGGGCGCCTTCGGCACCAAAACGCTGACCTACCTGATCTTCCAGCGCGTACTGGAGAGTCAGAACGTCGGCCTTGGCAGCGCGGGCGGCGTCTACGCGATCATCCTTGCCAACATCGTCGCGATCTTCCTCATGCGCATCGTCGGAAAGAACCTCGATGCCTGAGTTCCACGCACACGCCACACCGCAACCCCCGCACGGGAGAGCCTGAGATGGCCCGTTCAGTCACCACCCGCCGCAAGATTGTCTATACGGTGCTCGCATGGGGCGTCGGCCTGCTCATCTTTTTCCCGATCCTCTGGACGATCCTCACGAGCTTCAAGACCGAAGCGGATGCCATTGCCGCGCCGCCCAAGTTCCTGTTCTTCCACTGGACGCTGGAAAACTACGCCGTCGTGCAGGAACGATCCGACTACATGCGTCACCTGTGGAACTCGATCGTGATCGCCGGCGGCTCGACGCTGCTGGGCACCGTCGTTGCGGTTCCGGCGGCATGGTCGATGGCCTTTGTCCCGTCGCGCCGGACCAAGGACATCCTGATGTGGATGCTGTCCACCAAGATGCTGCCGGCGGTGGGCGTGCTTTACCCGATCTACCTGATGTTCATCCAGCTGGGCCTGCTCGACACGCGCACCGGCCTTGTCATCGTGATGATGCTGATCAACCTGCCCATCATCATCTGGATGCTCTTCACCTATTTCCGCGAGATCCCGGGCGAAATCCTTGAGGCCGCGCGGATGGACGGTGCCACCTTGCGCGCCGAGATCCTTTACGTGCTGACGCCGATGGCCCTGCCCGGCATCGCCTCGACGATCCTGCTCAACGTCATCCTCGCCTGGAACGAGGCGTTCTGGACCCTCAACCTGACGGCGGCGAATGCCGGGCCGCTGACCGCCTTCATCGCCAGCTATTCCAGCCCCGAGGGCCTGTTCTTCGCCAAGCTCAGCGCGGCCTCGGTGATGGCTTTCGCCCCCATCCTCGTGCTGGGCTGGTTCAGCCAGAAACAACTCGTCCGCGGCCTGACCTTCGGCGCGGTGAAGTAGGCAACAGGCGCTCAGGCCGCGCGGCGGCAGCGCAACAAGGGAAACCATCATGGGACGCATCACGCTCGACAAGGTGACCAAGAAGTTCGGCGAAGTCGAAGTTATCCCGCCGCTGGACCTGACTATCGAGGACGGCGAATTCGTGGTCTTCGTCGGCCCCTCGGGCTGCGGCAAGTCCACGCTGCTGCGGCTGATCGCGGGGCTGGAGGACGTGTCTTCGGGCCATATCCAGATCGACGGGCGCGACGCGACCGAGGTGCCGCCGGCCAAGCGGGGGCTGGCGATGGTGTTCCAGTCCTACGCGCTTTACCCGCATATGAGCGTACGCAAGAACATCGCCTTCCCGCTGCGCATGGCGGGGCTGAGCAAGGATGAGCAGGACAAGCGCGTCTCGGGCGCCGCCGAGGTGCTGAACCTGACCGCTTATCTTGACCGGCGGCCCGGCCAGCTTTCGGGTGGTCAGCGTCAGCGGGTGGCAATCGGCCGCGCCATCGTGCGCGAGCCGGCTGCCTTCCTTTTTGACGAGCCGCTGTCAAACCTTGATGCCGCGCTGCGCGTGGGCATGCGTCTGGAAATCTCCGAACTGCACAAGCGTTTGGAGACGACGATGATCTACGTCACCCATGATCAGGTCGAGGCGATGACCATGGCCGACAAGATTGTTGTGCTGCGCGCTGGCAACATCGAACAGGTGGGCAGCCCGCTGGAGCTTTACCAAAGCCCGCGCAACACCTTCGTCGCCGGTTTCATCGGCAGCCCCCGGATGAACCTGATCGAGGGCGCCGAGGCCGCGAAACATGATGCCACAACCATCGGCATCCGGCCCGAGCACATCGCCATCTCGCCGACCGAGGGGACATGGCAAGGCAAGGTGGGCGTTTCCGAACACCTCGGCTCCGACACCTTCTTCCACGTCACGGGCACCGGGCTGGCCGACGCGATCACCGTGCGGGCCGGCGGCGAGGTTAGCCTGCGCTACGGCGACACCATCTATCTCACCCCCGAAGAGGGCAAACTGCACCGCTTCGACGCGAAGGGGCTGCGGATATGACACGGCTTGCCGGCAAAACGGCGCTGATCACCGGCGCGGCGCGGGGCATCGGCCGCGCCTTCGCCGAGGCCTACGTGCGCGAGGGCGCGACCGTCGCCATCGCTGACATCCATGTCGCCGCGGCCGAGACAACCGCCGCCGAGATCGGGCCGCAGGCGCATGCCTTTGCGCTGGATGTCACCGACCAGGCAAGTATCGACGCCTGCATCGCGGCGGTCGAGGCACAGCTGGGCGGCATCGACATACTGATCAACAACGCAGCCCTTTTCGAGGCCGCGCCGATCGTCGAAATCACCCGCGCCTCCTATGACAAGCTGTTCGCGGTCAACGTTGCGGGCACGCTTTTCACGATGCAGGCCGTCGCGAAATCCATGATCGCGCGCGGCAAGGGCGGCAAGATCATCAACATGGCCAGCCAGGCCGGCCGCCGGGGCGAGGCGCTGGTCGCCGTCTACTGTGCAACCAAGGCCGCCGTCATCAGCATGACACAGTCGGCCGGTCTGGACCTGATCAAGCATGGCATCAACGTAAACGCCATCGCACCGGGCGTGGTCGATGGCGAACATTGGGACGGGGTGGACGCGTTTTTTGCCCGCCTCGAAGGGTTGCAACCGGGCGAGAAGAAGAAACAGGTGGGCGCCGCCGTCCCCTTTGGCCGGATGGGCACCGCCGCCGACCTGACCGGGATGGCCATTTTCCTTGCCACGCCCGAAGCCGACTACATCGTCGCCCAGACCTACAACGTCGATGGCGGAAACTGGATGAGCTGATGCCGACACCTCTAACCTCTGCCGCGCTGGCCGACCTGCCAGTAAACGTCGCCGGCCCCGGCTATGATCGCGCGGGCCTCAAGGCCGGAATCCTGCATATCGGGGTGGGCAATTTCCACCGCGCACACATGGCCGTCTATCTCGACCGGCTGTTCGCCACCGGGCGCGACCATGACTGGGCGATTTGCGGCGCAGGCGTGCGCCCCGCCGACGCGGTGATGCGTGAACGCCTTGCCGCACAGGACTGGCTGACCACAGTGGTCGAGCTTGACCCGACCGGCCTGAATGCCCGCGTCGTGGGCGCGATGATCGATTTCTGCCCGGTCGAGGCCGCCGCCACCATCGCCCGCATGGCCGACCCGGCGATCCGCATCGTCTCGCTCACCGTGACCGAGGGCGGCTATTACGTCGACGCCAAGACCGACGGGTTCGACGCGGCCCATCCGGACATGGTCCATGATGCCGCCCACCCCGACACGCCGCGCTCGGCCTTCGGGATGATCCTCGCCGCCCTGCGCGTCCGCCGCGACGCGGGCGCGGCCCCCTTCACCGTGATGACCTGCGACAACCTTCCGCATAACGGCCATGTCTGCCAGCGCACGGTCGTGGGGCTTGCCCGCCTGTCGGACCCCGCATTTGCCGACTGGGTCGCGGCCAACGTGGCCTTCCCCAATTCGATGGTCGATTGCATCACGCCCGCCACTTCGGACCGCGAACGCGCGATGGTGGCCGACCGTTTCAGCCTGATCGATGCCGTCCCCGTTGCCTGCGAGCCGTTCCGGCAATGGGTGCTGGAGGACAACTTCCCGCAGGGCCGCCCCGCGCTGGAAGAGGTGGGGGCCGAGTTTGTGGCCGATGTCGCGCCCTACGAGCTGATGAAGCTGCGCATCCTCAACGGCGGTCACGCGGCCATTGCCTATCCGTCGGCGCTGCTGGGCCATCACTTCGTGCATGACGCCATGGCAGATCCGTTGATCCGCGACTGGCTGGGCGCGCTGCAAACGCGCGAGATCATCCCCACCCTCGCGCCGTTGCCGGGCGTCAGCTACAGCGACTACCAGCAGACGATCATCGCGCGCTTCTCCAACCCCGAGGTGGGCGACACTATCCCGCGCCTTTGCCTTGACGGGTCAAACCGCCAGCCCAAGTTCATCCTGCCAATGCTCCGCGATGCTTTGGCACAGGGCAGCCCGATCACGGGTCTCGCGCTCGAAGTCGCCCTCTGGTGCCGCTACTGCGCCGGGACCGACGAGGCGGGCCAGCCAATCCCGCCCAATGACGAGGCTGCCGCCGACCTCAAGGCGCGCGCGCTGGCCGCAAAGGACAACGCCGACGCCTTCATCGGCAACACCACGATCTTCGGCGCATTGGGCGAGAACCAGGCCTTCGCCGCGGCTTTCACAGAACAGTTGGCCAGCCTCTGGACCAACGGCGTCGCAGAAACCCTGCGCCGCTACATCGGCTAAACATCGGGCCTTCTTCTGGCTCGAAATACTCCGGGGGGAGCGCAGCGGGGGCAGCGCCCCCCTTCAGGGACCGATGCCGCCGATCTGCCCGATGAGGTCGACAACCTCTTCCACCCCCTTGCCATGCCTCAGGCTGGCAAACAGGAACGGCCGGCCCGCGCGCATCCGCGTCGCGTCGCGCTCCATCACTTCAAGGCTCGCGCCCACATAAGGCGCGAGGTCCGTCTTGTTGATGACAAGGATGTCCGAGCGGGTAATCGCCGGGCCGCCCTTGCGCGGGATCTCCTCGCCCGCGGCCACGTCGATGACATAGATCGTCAGGTCGGCCAGTTCCGGGCTGAACGTGGCCGACAGGTTGTCGCCGCCGCTTTCGATCAGCACGAGGTCCAGATCGGGATGACGGCTGCGCATCTCTGCGACGGCGGCGAGGTTGATCGAAGCATCCTCGCGGATCGCGGTATGCGGACAGCCCCCCGTTTCCACGCCCATCACCCGGTCTTCGGGCAGGATCTGCATCCGCATCAGCGCCTCGGCATCTTCCTGCGTGTAGATGTCGTTGGTGATCACGGCAAGGCTCAGGCGGTCCTTCAGCGCACGCGCCAGCGCCGCGGTCAGCGTCGTCTTGCCCGCGCCCACCGGCCCGCCGATGCCCACCTTCAGGGGTCCGTTCCCGCTCATCGCTGCCTCCCTCTCGCCCGCCCCGGTCACGACCGGAAGATCCGGGAATACTGCGCCTCGTGCCGCATCGCCGCGATGTCGACGGCCAGCGTGCCGGTGCCGATGTCATCGGGCGTGGCCGCCAGCGCCTCGGTCGCGACCCGCGCGATCAGCGGCTGCAGGCCGTGCAGCACCCGCTGCCCCGCGGTCTGGCCCAGGGGCATCAGCCGCAGTGCCGCCTGCACGAGGTTTCCGGCAAAGCCCTGCAACCACAGTGCCGCGACCGGCCCCGCGGGCAGCCCGGCCAGCCGCGCCGCCCGGCCCACCGCCACCGGCAGCGCAATGTCGGGCAGGTCAAAACCCCAGACCGCGCGCACCGCGGCGGCGAAGGCCGCGCCCTGCTGTAATGTTTCCAGCCGCCGCTCGCGCGAGGGGGCCAGCGCATCGGCCAGTTCGGCCAGCGCCGCGACCTCGTCCGCCTCGGCCCGCCAGGCCGCGCCCAGCAGGATGCAGTCGGCCCGCCCCGCGCCAAGGTCGATCACCGCGGCCAGCCAGTCGGCCAGGCCCGCCGCATCGCGCACCTCGCCCCCCGCCACCGCCGCTTCCAGCCCGTGCGACCAGGCGAAGGCCCCGGTCGGAAATGTCGGCGCCAGCCACTGCGCCAGCGTCAGAAGGTCGTCAATGCGCATGGTCATGTCCGAAGGTGCGCCCGTGGCCATAGGCCCCGCCCTCGGGCGTGAAGGGCGCCATCAGGTGGGTGACCCGCGCGCCAAGCCCCGCCAGCATCTTCTCCAGCACCACGTCGCGCCGGATCAGCAGTCGGTCGGTCTCAATCTGGCAGGGCGCATGCCGGTTGCCGATGTGCCAAGCCAGCCGCGGCAGATCGCCCCGGATGTCCATCAGCGGCTCGGCCGCGGCCTCGACCGCCACCAGCCGCCCGTCGGCCAGCCGCAAGCGGTCGCCGTGGTTCAGGCTGGCGACCTGCGGCAGGTCCACCAGCACCATCGGCCCTTCGAGCGTGGCCAGCCGCTTGCGCCGCACCAGCCGCTCTTCGTAGCTCAGCCGCAGCGTGGCGATGGCCGCCCCCCCCTGCACCACCGCGACGGCGGGCGGAAGATCGGGCGCGCTCATGCCGCGGCACCGCTCAGATGTAGTAATGCGCCCCGAAGATGCGCCGCACCTCGCCCGCCCGGGTCTTGCCCATCGCGGCCAGTTGCGCGTCGCTGAGCGCGTTCAGCCGCTTGATCTCGGCGGCATGCGGCCCCGCTTCGGTCATCCGCACGACGGCCCGCGAAACGCCCGCCGCCACCCGCGCGGCCAGTGCGCGCAACGAAAATCCATTGCCATGAAAGGCGGTTACAGTCTGTGCCATTGGAAACACCTCGTGTGATCACAGGTTGTTTCCTCCCCTGCCCGGCAACATATCCCCCACGGCACCGGGCACAACTGCCCTTTGCGCACTCCCGCCTTGCAGCCGCGTCATGGCCCGGATCATGGCCCGCCTCAGAACAGGAAGTAGCGCTGCGCCATCGGCAGCACCTCGGCCGGCTCACAGGTCAGCAACTCGCCATCGGCCCGCACCTCGTAGGTCTCGGGGTTCACCTCTACCTTCGGCAGCGCGTCGTTCAGCTTCAGGTCGCGCTTGCCGATCGTGCGCGTCCCGGCGACCGCCACCGTGTCCTTGGCCAGGCCCAGCGCCTTGCCGACGCCCGCATCCTGCGCCGCGGCACTGACGAAGGTCACGGCAGAGCGCTCCACCGACCGCCCGAACGCGCCGAACATTGGCCTTGTATAGACCGGCTGCGGCGTCGGGATCGAGGCATTGGGGTCGCCCATCTGGGCCGCGACGATGGTCCCGCCGATCAGCACCATCTCGGGCTTTACACCGAAAAACGCCGGGTGCCACAACACGAGGTCCGCGCGCTTGCCCTCCTCGATGCTGCCGACATGGCCCGAGATGCCATGCGCCAGCGCGGGGTTGATCGTGTATTTCGCGATGTAGCGGCGGACGCGGTAATTGTCGTTCGCGCCGGTTTCGTCGGCCAGCCGCCCGCGCTGTACCTTCATCTTGTGCGCCGTCTGCCAGGTGCGGATCAGCACCTCGCCCACCCGGCCCATCGCCTGGCTGTCGGAGGCGATGATGGAAAACCCGCCCATGTCATGCAAGATGTCCTCGGCCGCGATGGTCTCGCGCCGGATCCGGCTTTCTGCAAAGGCCACGTCCTCGGGGATCGACTTGTCGAGGTGATGACAGACCATCAGCATGTCGAGGTGTTCGTCCACCGTGTTGACGGTAAAGGGCCGCGTCGGGTTGGTCGAGGAAGGCAGCACGTGCTCTTCCCCGCAGATCTTGATGATGTCCGGTGCATGGCCGCCGCCCGCCCCCTCGGTGTGAAAGGCGTGGATCGTGCGGCCCTTCATCGCCTTGACGGTGTTCTCGACAAACCCGGATTCGTTCAGCGTATCGGTATGGATCATCACCTGCACGTCCATCGCATCGGCCACCGACAGGCAGCAGTCGATGGCGCCGGGCGTCGTGCCCCAGTCTTCGTGCAGCTTCAGGCAGGCCGCACCGGCCAGCACCTGTTCTTCCAGCGCGGCGGGCAGGCTGGCATTGCCCTTTCCTGCGAACATCAGGTTCATCGCAAAGGCATCGGCCGATTGCAGCATCCGCCCGATATGCCAAGGCCCCGGCGTGCAGGTGGTGGCCAGCGTGCCATGCGCGGGGCCCGTGCCGCCGCCGATCATCGTGGTGATGCCCGAATGCAGCGCATCGTCGATCTGCTGGGGGCAGATGAAATGGATATGGCTGTCGATCCCCCCCGCCGTCAGGATGCGGCCCTCTGCCGCGATCGCCTCGGTCCCCGGCCCGATGACGATGTCGACGCCCGGCTGCGTGTCGGGGTTGCCCGCCTTGCCGATCTTGACGATCCGCCCGTCGCGCAGCCCCACGTCGGCCTTGTAGATGCCCGTCCAGTCGACGATCAGCGCATTGGTGATGACGGTATCCACGGCGCCGGCCGCCCGCGTCACCTGGGACTGCCCCATCCCGTCGCGGATCACCTTGCCGCCGCCGAACTTCACCTCCTCGCCATAGGTGGTCAGGTCCCGCTCCACCTCGATCACCAGGTCGGTATCGGCCAGTCGCACCCGGTCGCCGGTGGTGGGGCCGAACATCGCGGCATAATCGCGGCGGGAAATGCGGGCAGGCATCAGAGGTCTCCCATCACATGCTGGTTGAACCCGAAGATGCGCTGTGCGCCCGCGACCGCGATCAGCCGCACCTCGCGCCGCTGTCCCGGCTCGAACCGAACCGCGGTTCCGGCGGCGATATCCAGCCGCATGCCGCGCGCCGCCGCGCGGTCGAAATCCAGTGCCGCATTGGCCTCGGCGAAATGGAAATGGCTGCCCACCTGTACCGGCCGGTCGCCGGTATTGGCGACCTGCAACGAGACGCCCGCGCGCCCGGCATTCAGCTCGATCTCGCCCTCGGCCACCATCACTTCGCCCGGAACCATCGCCATCCCCTTCATCTTGCTCCAAGTACTCCCGCCGGAGGCATCGGGTTTTCGCCAGAAAAACCGATCCTTACCGGATCGGCTGGTGCACGGTGACCAGCTTGGTGCCGTCGGGGAAGGTCGCCTCCACCTGCACCTCGTCGATCATCTCGGGCACACCGTCCATGCATTGATCGCGGGTAATCACCTCGGCCCCCGCCTCCATCATCTCGGCCACCGACCGTCCGTCGCGCGCGCCCTCGACCACCGCGTCGGTGATCAGCGCGATCGCCTCGGGGTAGTTCAGCTTCACGCCGCGGGCGAGGCGACGGCGGGCCACCTCGGCGGCCATGGCGACCAGCAGCTTGTCCTTTTCGCGCGGGGTCAGTTGCATCGTTCACAATCTCCAGACTTTTGGCAGCGATGCCTCCGTCAGGCATTCGATCACCGGAATGAGGGCCCGGCGCAAGGCCTGCCCGTCGACGGCCAGCATCCGCAGAAACAGGACCTCGTCACGGATCAGGCTGGCGGCGGCACCCAAAGCGCGGACCGGGCCCAGTTTCGCTGCGGCCCCCGGGCCCACAAGGCACAGCGTGGCCATTGCGCCGGCGCCGCCTGCCACCGCGGCCCGCGCCAGTTGCGCCTGCACATCGCCGGCCAGCCGCAGCGCATCGGCCAGCACCAGCCGCCCGCCCACGCGGATCTGCCAGCGGTCATGCAGATGCGCGTCACGCAGAACTTCGCCCATCGCCATGCGGCCAAAAATCACCGGCTCGACGATCAATGCAGTCGCGCCAGAATCGAGCTCGGCTTTGAGGCGCCGGTCCAGCTTTGCGCCCTCGAAGAGGATCGTCTCCTGCGGCAGCCAGTCCAGCCGCGCACCGGGTTCGGCGCGCAGGCGCACCTCGACCTCGGCGGCGGGGCCCGGCGGCGCGCGATAGGCCCGCTCGGCCGCTTGGGTCGAGATCACGGCGCGCGCGCCCGCCCCCGCCGCGATCTCCACTTCCATCCGGTCGCCGCCCGTCAGTCCGCCCGCGGTATTGAGCAGCACCGCCTCCAGCGCCGGCCCTGCCTCGCGCGGGAACAGCACCTTGAGCGATCCAGCCTGATGCAGCCTGTCGATCCGGGCCGCGCCGCGGGCCTGCCGCAGGGCCAATCGCAGCAGGCCGCGCGCGCGCGGCTGCGGCACCGTCTGGGCAGGCTGGACATGGGTCATGACGGTCATCGTGGCGCGGCCCGGCAAGGCATCTTCCAGCCCATACTGACGAAAGCCGCGGCAGGTGCCACCCCCGGCCCCCTCATCGCGCCTGCCGATGCGCCTTTGCCGGGGACAATGCCCAATTCTTGGGCGCCACATGCGCAAGGGGCGCCGCGGGTCTCCCCCGGCGCCCCCCTCTTTCTGCCGCGGCCGTGCCCTGTCAGGTCGGCTCGTCCATCCGTGCCTGCACCCGAACCGACCCGGTGCAGGCCGTCTTCCAGACCAGCCGCGCCTGCCGCCCGGCGGTGCCGTACTCTGTCTGCACCCAGGGCTGCTCATAAGTCGCCACGTTGCCGGCATCGGCGACCTTGCTGTCAGGGACCACCGCCTCGACCGTGCGCAGCTTGCCCTTGAAGGGCAGGAAGGTGCCGCTGTCGACCACCCAGTAGCGGTCGGCGGTGGACTGGACGTGGCTCAGCAGCACCGGGTTCTGCACCGGTTCGACCACCGAATTGAACGTGTTGCCGGTGAAGGTGATGTTGCGCATCCGCCCGTAATCGAGGTCCGAGAACGTCGTATCCACAGCCTCGACCCGGGTGATGTTGCCGTTGATCGACCGGAACACGTTGCCCTGCACCGCCAACCCCTGGATGTAATGGCCCGCGCCATAGGGCTTGACCACGATCCAGTTGAACCAGGGCGCGACATCGTTGGTGGTGAAGATGTTGCCGGTCAGGGTCAGGCCGCCGAAGGAATACTGGTTGGCGAAATCGGGGGCCGATTCATACTCGTTCGTCCATTCGACGAAGTTGTTGTCGATGTAGTTCCCGGTGATCACCGTCTTGCAGTTGGGCGTGGTGATGACGATGCCGCCCTTGCGCACGCCGTCGGGCTCGGAATCGTCGGCGAACCAGTGGTTGCCCGCAATCAGGTTGCCGGTGCCGCCCAGGACGCAGAAATGCTTGAACCGCACGACGCGGCAATCGCGGATCTTGATGTCGTTGGCATTGGCGTTGAACCCGATCGAGGTGCGGTCCTGCACTTTCAGCCCCTGCTCGTTCGAGATGAACTGGCAGCGGTCCAGCAGCATCCCCTGGCAGCCGTTGCCGATCGAGGTGATGCCGCGGTCCTTCGGCTTGGTGATAAAGCAGTTCTGCAGCGCAAAGATCATCCCGTCGCGCGCCAGCATTAGGCCCGAGGCCAGCCCGTCGCCGTAGAACTCGACATCGGTGAAATTGAACTGGCTGAGGCTGTCGAAGCCCGAGAAATCCAGCAGGTACTTGAACCGCGTGAAGGTGAACACCTGCGTGCCCGCGGCATCGAACAGCGGGTTCGACAGCGTGATCGTCGAGGTGGCGACATCCACGTCGGTCACGTAGATCTCGCGCCCCACGCCGTTGCCCGTCACCAGCGATCCCCGCGCGATGTTGGCCGCGTTCACGACGCCGGTCAGCTTCAGCGGGCTGGAGGTGGAATATGTCGCCTGCGAGGTGGCCACGGTGGTGTTCCATGCGGTGCCGTCAAGCGGCTGGAACTGGCCGTTGCGAATGACCTTGCGGGTGGCAAAGGTCGTCTTGATCGCGACGGCCGCCTGCATGTCCACCGGCCCGCTCAGCGCGATCCGCCGCCCGCACAGGTCGAGCGATTCGTAATCGGCATAGGTGATCAGCGCCTGAAACGCCTTGCGGAACGCCAGCTCCTCGTTGCCGAAAGCATCGAGGTAACTGACGAAGTCAAAGTTCTTCTGCAGCACGAGCACCTTGTCGGCGGGCATGGTGAGCGTGCCCTCGAACCGCACACGATTGTCGAAGGTCACGTTGCTGCCAAGGAAGTAGCCGCCCCGCGGCACCAGCACGACCGCGCCAGCGGCGGCCGCATCAGCCGCGGCAAAGGCGGCGGCATCGTCGGTCACCCCATCGCCCACCGCGCCGTAGTCGCGCACGTCGACCTCGGCCAGCATGTCGCGCAGGAAGGCGTCGGTGATGTCCTCGATGACGATGTCGTCGATGCGCACGACCGCGCCGTTCGGCCCCGTCAGGTCCAGCCCGAAATGGCCGAAGGTGGCACCGGGCCAGACCATGTCCACCCCGCCGCGCCGGCCGCTGCCGACGATCGCGCTGACCTCGACGACCTCGCCATAGCTGGTCAGTTGCACGCTCGGCCCGGTCTCGGTCACGCCGGCCAGATGGGCGCCGCCCGCGCTGCCGGCCCAGCCCGCGATGCGCACCGCGGGAAAGGGCCCCGCCACGGCCTTCACCCGCGCGCGGATGCGCAGGCAAACCCCCGGCATCACCGGCGTCTGGCCCATGTAGCGCAACTTGGTCACGCTTTGGGTCTTGGTGATCTCAAGGCAGCCCGCGAAATCCTGATCGGCCGGAACATAAGCCCCGGTGCCAGAGACGGCGTAGGTATCGGATCCCGGCGTGCCATCGCCGCTCGACCACACCGTCAGCCCGTCCGCGAAGGGCGCCGGCATCAGCACCAGCCCATCGGTAATCACCACGTTCATGACATCCCCTTTCCGCGGGGCGGGTCCATGGGCGCGGATGCGGGTCTGCTCTCCCGTCCGCGCCGGACCCGCCCGGCCTGTCCCGCATCCTCCGGCAAGGTGCGCCGGTCACGGGGGCAAGGGGTAACAACGGGGCGTAAAGGCGGCCTGAGGCCACCGTCACGGTGGAGGGCCGGGCCTCAGGCGCCGACGTCGGGCGCGGGCAGGATCGAAACGGCGTCGATCTTCCAGCCGCCATCGGTCTCGATCATCTTGTAGTCGAGGATCCATAACCCGCCATCCGGACCGCGCACCATCACCTTCTGCCAGGGCGCGCCTTCGATCTCGCGCAGTTCAAGGAACTTCGCGTCACGGTTGGTCCAGACCATCGGATAGCCGTTTTCCACCATCGACCCGAAATTGTCGGGCGTGTGGAAGAACCGCTGGATGCCGGGGCTGGCATAGCCCCAGGCCTTGCCCACGTCATGGGCGTTGAATGCCTGCAATTGGCTGGTGATGACGGCCTCGATGGCGCCCGCATCCTGCGCGCGGGCCGGCAGGGCTGCCGTCGTCAGGGCGAAACAGATCGCGACGATCCTGAACATCTTGCAACTCCGTCGGGGTTGACCTGACGAAGATACGTAGCGGGAGGCCCGAAAGTTTCAAAAACCTCAGGCGGCCAGCCGCCCGGCCAACCCGTCCTCGATCAGCTGTACCGTCTCGGCCACGCCATAAAGCGCGATGAACGAGCCGAAACGCGGCCCCTGGTCGGCGCCAAGCAGCACCTGGTAAAGCGCGGTGAACCAGTCGCGCAGCGGCTGGAACCCGTGTTCGGTGCCCACCGCAAAGACCATCGTCTGCAGCGCCTCGCCCTCGGCGGGGGCGTCCCAGGCCTTCAGCCGCGCCAGCAGGTCCTCCAGCGCCGCGCGCTCGGCCTCGGTAGGCGCGCGGAAGGTCTTGGTGGGCTTCACGAAGTCGTTGTAGTAGCGCACCGCGAACCCCGCCGCCTGGTCGAGGTCGGCATGGGTTTCAGGGCTGGCCTCGGGCGCGTAACGGCGGATGAAGCCCCAAAGCACCTCCTTGTCGGCGGCATGGGCCACCGAGGCGAGGTTCAGCAGCATCGCGAAGGGCACCACCATGTGCGAGGCCGGCACCTGCCCGCCGTGGATGTGAAACACCGGGTTGGCCAGTTGCGCGGCGGTGTCCTGCCCCGGATAGGCGCGCAGCTGCTGGTGATACTCGTCCACCGCCTTGGGGATCACGTCAAAATGCATCCGCTTGGCGGTCTTGGGCTTTTGATACATGAAATACGACAGGCTTTCGGTCGCGGCATAGGTCAGCCATTCGTCGATGGTCAGGCCGTTGCCCTTCGACTTCGAAATCTTCTGGCCCTTGTCGTCAAGGAACAGCTCGTAGGTGAAATGGTTGGGCTTGTTGCCGCCAAGAACCTCGCAGATGCCATCGTAGATCGGCGTGTTGGTCGAATGGTCCTTGCCATACATCTCGAAATCGACGCCCAGCGCGGCCCAGCGCGCGCCGAAATCAGGCTTCCATTGCAGCTTCACGTTGCCGCCGGTGACGGGCAGCGTCCATTCGCGCCCTTCCTCGTCGTCGAAGGTGATGGTGTGTTCCTTCGCATCGACATGCTTCATCGGCACGTAAAGGACGCGCCCCGTCTCGGGGTGGATCGGCAGAAAGCAGGAATAGGTCTGCTGGCGTTCCTCGCGCAGGCTGGCCAGCATGATCTTCATGATCGCGTCATAGCGTTCGGCGGCAAGGCGCAGCGTGTCGTCGAACCGGCCCGAGCGGTAGAACTCGGTCGCCGAGTAGAATTCATACTCGAACCCGAAGGTATCGAGGAACCGCCGCAGCATCGCGTTGTTGTGGTCGCCGAAGCTGGGATATTGCCCGAACGGATCGGGCACCGAGGTCAGCGGGCGCTGCAGGTTCTCGATCAGCATGTCGCGCTGCGGCACGTTGTCGGGCACCTTGCGCATCCCGTCGAGGTCGTCCGAGAAACAGATCAGCCGCGTCGGGATGTCCGAGATCACCTCGAAGGCGCGGCGGATCATCGTGGTACGGCTGACCTCGCCGAACGTGCCGATATGGGGCAGGCCCGAGGGGCCGTAACCCGTCTCGAACAGCACGTAGCCCTTGGCGGGGGGCGCTTTTTCATAGCGTTTCAGCAGCGCCCGCGCCTCTTCAAAGGGCCAGGCCTTGCTCTCCATCGCCAGCTTGCGCAGTTCGGACATTGTTCGTCTCGCATCCTTGCCGGGCCGCACCCCCGCGGCGCAACCCCGCGCACTCCCTATTGCGAGGGGGGCATGGCGTCAATAAATGGGTCAGGCCGAAAGGAACCGCCACATGATCGAAGACTCTCCCATGACCCCGCAGGACGCGCTCGTCGCGCTGATGATCGCGGTCTCCGCCTCGGACGAGGACATCCGCACCGCCGAGCTTCTGGAAATCACCAACCAGATGAACAACCTGCCGATCTTTGCCAGCTACGACATGGCGCGCGTGACCCGTGTCTCCAAGATGGTCTTCGACCTGCTGGAACAGGAAGACGGGCTGGATGCCCTGTTCGGCCTCGTGCGCGACGCGCTTCCTGCCAAGCTGAACGAGACGGCCTATGCCTTTGCCTGCGATGTCGCCGCCGCCGATGGCAACGTCACCGCGGCCGAGAACCGGATGCTCGAGGAAATCCGCGATGAACTGGCCATCGACCGGCTCAGCGCGGCGGCGATCGAACGCGGCGCCCGCGCCCGGCACATGACGCTTTAAAGCGCGCTCCAGCCCCGCAGAAGCGTCTGCTCCAGTCGTCGGGCCCGCCCGGTCCAGCTGCGCACGCCCGGCGGCACCTCGTTGTCGCTTTCGCCCAGCGCCGCGCGCGCCTGCATATCGGCCGAGAAAATCGCAAAGGCCATCGATTTGCCGCGCGAGGTCTGCATGTAGCCGGCAAGGTTGCTGACGTAATTCAACGTGCCGGTCTTGGCCAGAACGCGTGCCGGCTGCTGGCTCAAGGCGCGCCCGCGCTCGTCAAGCAGCGTGATCGGCTTGAGCAGCGGCGTCAGCTTGTCGGCCACGCCCTGCCCGCTCAGCACCGCGACCATCCCACTGGGCGAAATGCGCGAGGCCGCGCCCAGCCCCGAATGGTCAACAAAATGCGCGCTCACGCCAAGGGCCGAGGCGAGCCATGCCGTCATCGCCGCCGCCGACTCCTCGGTCGAGCCGATGCGCCCGTTGCGCGCCACGCTCGCCGACAGCCCAACCAGTTCGGCGGTGACGTTGGTCGAATATTTCAGCATGTCGTGAAGGATCTGCGTCAAAGGCGCACTTTGATGGGTAACAAGGGCCGTGCCCTGTGGCCGATTGCGCATCGACACTGGCGCGCCCAGCGTGATCCCCTGCGCATGGGCCAATGTTCTAAACACGTCCGCCGCATACGCGCCCGGCTCGCGCACCGGAAGCCAACGCCCCCCGCTGTTGCTGAGCGATGCGCGCGCGATCGTCCATCGCTCCACCCCGCCCTCCTGACGATAGGTGTAGGGGGGCCAGCCGGCATCGACCACGTCGATTCTTGCCATGTTGACCTGCGGGCGCAGCCTGTCGCTGCGCGCATCCAGCGTCAGCGCAAAGCGCGAACCGCTACGGTTCCACGAGAAATAAACGCGGTTGAAGTTGAGGTTAAGTCCCGACAGGGCCGGATTGTAGCTGAGTTGCGGCAACTGGCCGTCGTCGATCGCCGCGCGGGCGGGCAGCGCCCCCTCCCAATAGCCGAAGCGCCCCCTGACCTGCCGCACGCCCGCGGCCTTCAGATCGGCGGCCATCGCGGCAAGATCATCGGTGTTAAGCGTCGGATCACCCCCACCCGCAAGGATCAGGTCGCCCTGTAGGACGCCGCCCTCGACCGGCCCGGTCGCGATCAGCGTCGTGGCAAAGCGGGCCGCCGCGCCCAGCGCATCAAGCGCGTAAAGTGTTGTCACCGTCTTGGCCACGCTGGCCGGCGGGCGGGCGGTATCAGGATCAAGGCTGCCCAGTGTCCCGCCGGTGCCAAGCCCCTCCAGCATCACCCCGACCTTGCCGGCTAGGCCGGCCGCCGCAACCGCCTGCGCAATATCGGGACCAAGCGCTGGGGCACCATAGACCGGATCGCGCGCCCGCGGCCGGATCGAGCGCAGCGGTGCATCGGCCCAGACCGGCGCGGCCGCACCTGCAGCCGTGGCCAGCAGCCCCGCAAGGGCTGCGCGCCGTGTCAGCATCCCCGCCATTCCCACTCGCAAATCATCCGATCCATCCGCATCCTAGCGTGGTTTCCACAAACGCGGCAACGGCTTGCCCGCCGGCCGGTAAGCAAATCACGGTGCGCCCTGCGGTGGCACCCAGCGGCCCGCAGCACGGATCGCGCTGGAGGACATGTCCGAAAGCGGCAGATCGACATAGGCCCATGCCGGCGCCGAGGCTCGGCCAAGCTTGCGCAGGTCCGCCCCGCTCAGCCGGTCACGCCTGTAAACCCGCGCAGCCTTGGACAGCCGCGCCGAGATCCGCTCGCCCGGCCGCGCCAACACGCCCACCGGCACCCGCTGCATGATCTCGCGCCAGTGCTGCCAGCGGTGAAACTGCACCAGGTTATCGGCCCCCATCAGCCAGACAAAACGAACGCCCGGATAATGCGCCTGCAGTGCGGCAATGGTCTCGGCGGTAAATCGCGTGCCCAGCCGCGCCTCGATATCGGTGACCGTGACACGCGGATGACGCATCATCGCGCGCGCCGCGGCAAGCCGCGCGGCAAGTGGCGCCGGCCCTCGCGGTTTCAGCGGATTGCCCGGACTGACCATCCACCAGACCCGGTCAAGGCCGAACCGTTTCAGCGCCTCGCGGGTGATGTGGACATGCCCGTCATGTGGCGGATCGAACGATCCCCCCAGTAGGCCCACGACCTGCCCGCGGCCCGCCTGCGGAAATCCCTGCACCACGTCCGTCCCTTCGTTTCAAGGCACGTAACGCATGAAGGCGAAACGCGACCCGTCCGGCGCCCAGCATGGCACGTTGAGGCTGCCCTGCCCACCAAAGAGCGTCAGGATATCGCGCGCGGTCCCACCTGCCGCCGGCATCAGCCGCAGCCGCACCTGCAGGTCCGCCGGATGCCCTTTCGTGCCCGGCGGAAAGGCCAGCCACAGCACGTCATCGCCCAGCGGCGCAGGGTGCGGGAACCAGTCCACCTCCGCGCCCTCGGTCATCCGTTCCATGTCGCGGCCATCGGGCCGCACGCGCCAAAGGTCTACCGCGCCGTCCTTTTCGCCGTTAAACCAGATCCACTGGCCGTCCGGCGTGTAATCCGGCCCGTCGACATGGTCGAAGCCCGGCGTCAGAAGCCGCTCGTCCGACCCGTCCAGCGCGCAGTTGTAAAGCAGGATCGGCCCGCCGTCGCGCGCGCCGACATAGGCCAGCCGCGCCCCGTCGGGCGACCAGCCATGAAACCAGCTGGGCACCTTCGGCGTCACCCGCCGCGGCACCCCGCCGCCGACGGGCAGGATGTAGATGCAGGACGCGCCCGTCTCGGTCTTGTCCGAGATCGCCAGCCACGCACCGTCCGGCGAAAGGCCGTGATCGTTGTTGCACCCCGTGGCAAAGCCGGTGTCGATCCGATCCAGCCGCGGCGCGTCCAGCGGGACGCGGTAAAGCAGCCCGT
Source organism: Limimaricola sp. (assembly GCF_016125575.1). GTDB lineage: Bacteria > Pseudomonadota > Alphaproteobacteria > Rhodobacterales > Rhodobacteraceae > WGLM01. The sequence continues at coordinate 210,849 of NZ_WGLM01000001.1, read as the reverse complement.
CGCCATTGACGATCAGGTAGCCCTCCGGGTGCCAGTTCGGCGCCTCGATCCGTCCCTCGTGGCGCAGGACAACGCGCACGTCGCCCTCACGATTCGCGGTGCAAAGTTCGCTGATCATGCGCCACCGTCCGCTGGAAGATAGTCGAAACGCGCAAACCGCGCCTCGGCCGCCTGCCCCGTCACGTCGAACGCGACCATGCCCACGAAGGCCCCGGTGAACGAGGCGTGTTCGCCCTTTCCGCCCTCGTCCGAGACCACGCTTGCGTCCAGCTCCGGCCCCAGAGCCTGCCAGTCGCCGCCCTGCCGCCACCAGAACTGCTGCCGCGCGCCATTAACCGTCACCCGCACCTCGACCGGCCCGTCCTCCAGCGGCACGGGTGCCGCGGGCCATGTCAGCCGCTCGCCCGGCCAGTCGCCCGCGCAGGACATGACCACCAGCACCCGTCCCGTCCCGGCCTCGTGCGTCACCAGCGTCGCGTGAAACTTGTGCCGGTTGTAATAGGTCGTCAGCCCTGCCGCCTGCTGGTAAGTCTCGGGCGTGAAATCCACCGTGGTTTCCGCCGTATAGACTTGGTCCTCCTGCCGCCGGGCGACCAGCGCCTGTTCGAACCACGAGCCGATGCTTTCGCGCCCGATCAGCACCAGCGCGTCCGGCTCCATGCGAAAGATGCGGTCAGGCTCGGGGGTGCGCAGCCACTGAAACTCGTCCGGCAGCGCGCCCGAAAACTGCCGCCGCACCGGCCCGCGCGGGGCGGGTACGATATCCACCGGCGCGGGCACCGCGGCCCGCGGCACCTGACCGCCCGCGGCAAGGTAAAGCCAGCCATCGCGCCAGACCACCTCTTCCAGCCCGCTTTCGCGCCCCGTGGCGCAGAACGGCTTGCCATCCGGCCCCGGCAGCGGCCGCCCCATCAGGAAGGAATGGTAATGCCGGCCCCAATGCGTCTCGACATATTGGCCATGCCCGGTGCGCTGGATCGGCCCGTCACTGCCCGCAGCACAGATGACATGCGCCTCGGGGTGCACCTCGTAAGGCCCGCGAATGTCGCGCGAGCGCGCCAGCGTAACCGCGTGGTCATAACCGGTGCCGCCCTCGGCGGTGGTCAGGTAGTAATAGCCCTCCCGCTTGAAGAGGTGCGGCGCCTCGGTCAGCCCGCGCGGACTGCCGTTGAAGATGTTGGTCACCGGCCCGATCAGCCCCCGTTCGGGCGACCATTCCTGCAACAGGATGCCGTCGAAGGCATCATGCGCGGGGTTCGCCCCCGACCCCTTGCCGCGATGGTTCCAGCGCATGTTGACGAACCACTTGCGCCCGTCATCGTCGTGGAACAGCGAGGGGTCGAAGCCGCTGGAATTGACATACCACGGGTCCGACCAGACCCCGTCCACCGTCTCGCAACGGGTGATGTAGTTATGCGCGTCCTTGAACGCGCCATCCAGCCGCTTGACGTCGGTATAGACCAGCCAGAACGCGGTGCCGTCATGGCTCAGGCAGGGTGCCCAGATGCCGCAACTGTCAGGATTACCGCGCATGTCCAGAAGGGCCGCCCGGTTCAGCGGCCGCGCCACCAGCCGCCAGTTCACCAGGTCGCGCGAATGAAAGATCTGCACGCCCGGATACCACTCGAAGGTCGAGGTCGCGAGGTAGTAATCCTCGCCTACGCGGCAGAAGGACGGGTCGGGGTTGAACCCCGGCAGGACCGGATTGCGGATCATGAACGTCTCCCTTCGATTGTCTTGCGCACCACCCAGCGGTGCAGCCCGATCTTGCGGATGGGCGCGAAACCCGCCCGTTCGAATAGCCCCAGCATGCCGCCCCACAGGAACCCGGCCGCGGTCTTCTGCCCCTCCAGCGCCTCGGGATAGGCTTCGACCACGCCGCCGCCCTCCCGCGCGATCTCCGCCAGCGCCGCCTCCAACGCCCGCGCCGCCACGCCCTGCCGGCGATGCGCCTTGTCGACGAAAAAGCACGTGATGCGCCAGTCCGGCAGCGGATCGTCCCCGCGCCCCGCCTCGTAGGCCCGTCTGGCCTTGATCGCGGGCAATTCCGCTACCCGGCCGAACTGCGCCCAGCCGATGCAGTCCGCGCCGTCAAACACCAGCCCCGCATGGCTGCGCCCCTCGGCAACCAGCCTCTCCTTCAGCGCGCGCCGCTCGGCAAAACTGCCACCCTTGGTGCCCGCGTGAAAGGCCAGGCACCAGCACCCGCCGAACACGCCGCCGTGGCGCTCGATCAGGGCGGCATATCCCGGCCAAGTCGCCGGGCTCAACGCGTCCGTGGAGAGTCTCGATGCGCTCAATCCCCCCCGATCCCCCTTCTTCTGGCCCTAAATACTCCCGGGGTCCGGGGCGGAGCCCCGAGGCAAGGGCCGCTCACGCCGTCACGCATCCGACGACCGGGCCCAGAGGTTGATCTGCTCCTCGTCGGCATACTTGTCGATTTCCGCCAATTCTTCGGCGGTGAAATCCAGATTGCGCACCGCACCCGCACAATCCTCAACCTGTGACGGTTTCGAGGCGCCGATCAACGCGCTGGTGATGCCGCCCTCGCGCAGTACCCAAGCAATCGCCATCTGCGCCAGCGTCTGGCCCCTTGCTTGGGCGATCTCGTTCAGTTTCGCGATATGGGCCAGCGCGCGGTCCGACAGCATCGCCTTGTCCAGCGACTTGTCCTGCGCCGCGCGGCTGTCCTTCGGGATGCCGCCAAGGTATTTCGTCGTCAGCATCCCCTGCGCCAGCGGCGTGAACGCGATCGAGCCGACGCCCAGCTCGGCCAGCGTCTCCTTCAGCCCGTCCCGCTCGACCCAGCGGTTGAGCATGTTGTAGCTCGGCTGGTGGATCAGGCAGGGCGTGCCCAGATCCTTCAGGATCGCCACCGCCTGCCGCGTGCGTTCGGAATTGTAGCTGGAAATCCCGGCATAAAGCGCGCGGCCCGACCGCACGATGTAATCCAGCGCCCCCATCGTCTCTTCCAGCGGCGTGTCGGGGTCGAAGCGGTGGGAATAGAAGATGTCGACGTAATCAAGGCCCATCCGTTTCAGGCTCTGGTCGCAGGAGGCCACCAGGTATTTCCGGCTGCCCCATTCGCCGTATGGCCCATCCCACATCAGGTAGCCGGCCTTGGAGCTGATGATCAGCTCGTCGCGGTAGCCGCGGAAATCGGTCCGCAGGATCTCGCCGAACGCCTCCTCGGCGCTGCCGGGCGGCGGGCCGTAGTTGTTGGCCAGGTCGAAGTGGGTGATGCCGAGGTCAAAGGCCGTGCGGCAGATCTCACGCTTGGTGGCGTGCGGCATGTCGTGGCCGAAATTGTGCCACAGGCCCAGGCTGATCGCCGGCAGCTTCACCCCCGAGGCCCCGCAGCGGCGATAGACCATCTTCTCGTAGCGGTCGGCGGCGGGGCGGTAGGTCATGGCGGACTCCTAAATCGTTTACGCTTCGGTCGCCGCAGTCAAACCGCGAAAGCGGGCGGCTGTCAAATGCCGGTCCCGCAGCCGATTGCCCCTGCCGCCCGGCCCCGGTATTGAGGCCGCAACCCGCGACGACAGGAGTTTCCGATGGCTGCTTACCAATACGTCTATTTCATGGACGGCGTGTCCAAGACCTACCCCGGCGGCAAGAAGGTGTTCGAGAACATCCGGCTGAATTTCCTGCCCGGCGTGAAGATCGGCGTCGTGGGGGTCAACGGCTCGGGGAAATCCTCGCTGATGCGGATCATGGCCGGTCAGGACAAGGATTTCCAGGGCGAGGCCTGGGCCGCCGAGGGCGCACGCGTGGGCTACCTGCCGCAGGAACCCGAACTCGACCCCAAGCTGAACGTACGCGAGAACGTCATGCTGGGCGTGGCCGCCAAGAAGGCGATTCTTGACCGCTACAACGAACTTGCCATGAACTATTCCGACGAGACCGCCGACGAAATGGCAAAGTTGCAGGACGAGATCGACGCGCAGAACCTGTGGGATCTCGACGCGCAGATCGATGTCAGCCTCGAGGCGCTGCGCTGCCCGCCCGACGATGCCGATGTCACCACCCTGTCGGGCGGTGAAAAACGGCGTGTGGCCCTGTGCAAGCTGCTGCTGGAGGCGCCCGACATGCTGCTTCTGGACGAACCCACCAACCACCTTGATGCCGAGACCATCGCGTGGCTGCAGCAGCACCTTGTCGACTACAAGGGGACGATCCTGATCGTCACCCACGACCGCTACTTCCTCGACGCGATCACCGGCTGGATCCTCGAGTTGGACCGGGGCGCGGGCATCCCGCACGAGGGCAACTATTCCAGCTGGCTCGAGGCCAAAGCCAAGCGGTTGGAGCGCGAGGCGAAGGACGACAAGTCGCGCCAGAAGACACTTGAGCGCGAACTGGAGTGGATGCGGCAGGGCGCCAAGGCGCGGCAGGCCAAGTCCAAGGCGCGGATCGCCGCCTATAACGAGATGGCCGGCCAGTCGGAGCGCGAGAAGATGGGTCGCGCCCAGATCATCATCCCGCACGGGCCACGCCTTGGCGGCAAGGTCATTTCCGTCGAGGGCCTGAAAAAACACATGGGCGACAAGCTGTTGATCGAAGACCTCAGCTTCGACCTGCCGCCGGGCGGCATCGTCGGCGTGATCGGCCCCAACGGGGCGGGCAAATCCACCCTCTTCGGCATGCTGACAGGCCAGATCGAACCCGACGCCGGCACGATCAGCTACGGCGAGACGGCCAAGCTGGCCTATGTCGACCAAAGCCGCGACGCGCTCGATCCCAAGGCGACCGTGTGGGAAGAGATCAGCGGCGGCGCCGAACTGATCGAACTGGGCGATGCCACGATGAACAGCCGTGCCTATTGCTCGGCCTTCAACTTCAAGGGCGGCGACCAGCAGAAAAAGGTGGGCCTTCTGTCGGGCGGCGAGCGCAACCGCGTCCACATGGCCAAGCTGCTGAAATCGGGCGGCAACGTGCTGCTCCTCGACGAACCGACCAACGACCTCGATGTCGAAACCTTGCGCGCGCTGGAAGATGCGCTGGTCGATTTCGCGGGCTGCGCGGTGGTGATCAGCCACGACCGCTTCTTCCTCGACCGCATCTGCACCCACATCCTCGCCTTCGAGGGCGACGCTCATGTCGAATGGTTCCAAGGCAACTTCGAGGATTACGAGGAAGACAAGAAACGCCGGCTGGGCGCCGACGCGCTGGAGCCCAAGCGCGTGAAGTTCAAGAAGTTCGTGCGGTAAGACGCCAAAGGCGATCGTCGACCCCTGCCCGGCGAACACGCCGGGCAGGGCTGCCATCTCAACTGAAAGTCGGGGACGGATGGCCATTCAGTCAACGTCAACCGAATACGCCTAAACCCCCACCCACCCGGCAATCTGCGCCGCGTTGCCCGCGCCCGATTGCCGCTTCACCTCGCGTCCGCCCTGGAACTTCACCATCGTCGGGATTGCGCGGATGTTGTATTTCATTCCCGCCCCCTGGTCGGCCTCGGTGTTAAGTTTCACAAGCCGCGCCTTGCCGGCCAGCGTGCCGGCCGCCTTGGCAAACTCGGGCGCCATCATCCGGCATGGGCCGCACCACGGCGCCCAGAAATCCACCACCAGCGGCAAGTCGTCGTTGCGCGCGGCCTTCTCCAGCGTGGACAGGTCCACCTCCACCGCCTTGTCGGTCACCAGCTTGGCCCCGCAGACCGCGCATTTCGGCCCGGATGACAGCTTTTCGCCCGGCACCCGGTTCACCTGCCCGCAGTCGAGGCATGTCAGTTTCAGTCCCGCCATCATCAGCCTCCATAAAACATTTCCATTCAGATATGTTTTCGGGCCCTGTCGCTCAAGAGGGCGCTGGACAGCGTGAGACACGGCGCTAAGACCGCATCATGGTCATCGAACATCTCACTGTCCGCGTCCCGCTGTCCTTGCAGGCCGCCTATCTTGCCAATGATGCCGCGATCTGGACGGCAACGCTGGCCGCCCAGCCGGGTTTCATCAGCAAGGAAACCTGGCGCGATGCGGCGACGCCAGAGATGCTGCACCTGATTATCCGCTGGGCCAGCCGAGACCAGTGGAAGGCCGTTCCGCGGGCCACGCTTGAGGCGACCGAATCAGCCTTCGCCGCGGCGCTCGGCCAGTCGATCCCGATCCAGTCTTGCACTGATCTCGACGTGCTGACACCCGTCGCCTGATTGCGACCAGACCACGATTTATCTTGCTTTTCGCAGCCTCTGCCCCCATACGACCCGCGCAGACGTTATCTCCATCGACCACTGATCACCTTCCAAGGCACCAGTCATTCGATTTTGCACTGACGACGCCAGGCTGCCGCACTTCCGCGGGCAGCAACATGAGAAGGAAGATCACGATGGCTACCGGCACCGTGAAATGGTTCAACGCTACCAAGGGCTTCGGCTTCATCGCCCCCGATGGTGGCAAGAAGGACGTGTTCGTCCACATCTCCGCCGTCGAGCGGTCGGGCCTCACCGGCCTGAAGGACGACCAGAAGGTCACCTTCGACGTCGAAGCCGGCCGTGACGGCCGCGAATCGGCTGTCAATCTGTCGCTGGCCTAAGGCCCGTCAGGAAAATACGACCCGCGCGGGGCATGTCTCCGCGCGGATCACGCGCAATCAATGAATCTTGATTTTGCGCCGATTCGTGCTCATACTTATGGGCGCGACGTTACCTCTATCGACCACCTGTCTCCTTATCGGCCCAGTCAATCGATCAGCACTGACGAGCCGGTCCGCTGCATCCCGCGAGCGGAGTTAAGAAGGAAACTGGACATGGCGACGGGTACCGTCAAATGGTTCAACACCACCAAGGGTTACGGCTTCATTGCGCCTGATGGCGGCAAGAAGGACGTTTTCGTGCATATCTCGGCTGTCGAGCGGTCGGGCCTGACCGGCCTGAAGGACAACCAGAAGGTCACGTTTGACATCGAGGCCGGACGCGACGGCCGTGAATCGGCGGTCAACCTGAAACTGGCCTGAGGCCGTTTCGACTGATCCCGACGGGCCCGGCCCTCGGGCCCGTCATTTTCCCACGCTTTGAACCAGCGCCAGCACCGCCGGGCCAATGGCTGCGACGTTGTCGGCCACGCCCTGCTTGTTAGGGTGGATGCCGTCGGCTTGCATCAGCGGTCCGGCCTTGGCCATGCTGCCGGCCGCCTCTTCGATGCCCTTGAAGAAATCGGGGTAGAGCGGGACGTGGTATTTCGCGGCAAGCTCGGTGAACATCCCGTCGAAGGCCGCTTTGTAGTCGGGCCCGTAATTGCCGACCCCGGGCAGGCCCACCAGCAGAACCTTGACGCCCGCCGCCTGCGCCTTGGCCAGGATGCCGTCTAGGTTGGCCTTGCTGACCGAGGGCTCGATCCCGCGCAGCAGGTCGTTGCCGCCCAGCGCCACGATCATCGCCTGCACGTCCGGCGTCAGGGTCCAATCCACGCGGCTGAGGCCGCCGGCCGTGGTATCGCCCGAAACGCCCGCGTTGATTAGCTTCACATCGGCGCCGTGGGCATCGAGCCATGCCTGCAATTGCGGCACGAACCCGTCCTGTTGCGGCAGGCCGAAGCCCTGCGTCAGGCTGTCGCCCAGCGCCGCCACGGTCACGGTTTCGGCATGTGCCGCGCCCGCTGCCAGCAGCAGCGCCAAACTCAGGTTGCGCAATCCCCGGACCGCCCCATATCCAGTTGACCGGGCCCCGGCCCGGACCAGAACGGAGGCAGCCCGCATGACCGACGCAATCCTCACCCTGACCGACGCACGCCTGTCGCTGAAGGGCAATGCCGGCACGGTGGACATCCTGCACGGCATCACGCTGTCGGTGAAGGCGGGCGAAAGCCTTGGGCTGATCGGGCCAAGCGGGTCGGGCAAGTCGTCTCTCCTCATGCTGATGGGCGGTCTCGAACAGGCCACCGGCGGAACCGTCACTGCGCTGGGCCAGGACCTGACGCGAATGAACGAGGACGCGCTGGCGCGCTTCCGCCGTGACAATATGGGGGTGGTGTTCCAATCCTTCCACCTCATCCCGACGATGACCGCACTGGAAAACGTGGCAACCCCGCTGGAACTGGCCGGCAAGCCCGACGCCTTCGACCGCGCACGCGAGGAACTGGCCGCCGTTGGCCTCGGCCACCGGGCCGACCATTACCCCGGCCAGCTTTCGGGCGGCGAACAGCAACGCGTGGCGCTGGCCCGCGCCGCGGCGCCCCGGCCCCGCATCCTGCTGGCCGACGAGCCGACCGGCAACCTCGACGAGGCCAATGGTGCGGCGATCATCGACCTGCTTTTCGGCCTGCGCGACCGGCACGGCGCCACGCTGATCATGGTCACCCACGCGCCCGACCTTGCCCGCCGCTGCGACCGGGTGATCCGGCTGCGCGACGGCCGCATCGACGGCGAAGACGCCCGCGCCGAGGCTGCGGAATGAGCCTTGGCCTGGCCGCCCGCTTGGCCCGGCGCGAATTGCGCGGGGGCCTGAAGGGCTTCCGCATTTTCCTCGCCTGCCTTGCGCTGGGTGTCGCGGCCATCGCCGGCGTCGGTTCGGTCCGCAGCGCCATCGAGGCGGGCCTGACCCAGCAGGGCGCTACACTTCTGGGCGGCGATGCGCAGGCCGAATTCACTTATCGCTTTGCCACCGATGCCGAGAAGGCATTCCTGCATTCGGTCGCCACCAAGGTCTCGGAAACGGTCGATTTCCGTTCGATGGCCGTGGTCGGCAGCGGTGACACCGCCCAGCGCGGCCTAACGCAGGTCCGCGCCGTGGATGACGCCTATCCGCTGATCGGCAAGGTCACGCTCGACCCTGCCATGCCGCTGGCGACCGCCCTGGCCGGGAAGGATGGCCTGCCCGGCGCGGTCGTGGAAAAGGCACTGACCGACCGTCTGGGCCTTGCCCCCGGCGATACGTTCAAACTTGGCACGCAAACCTTTGTTCTCAGCGCGATCCTTACGCATTACCCGGACAACGCGGCGGGCGGTTTCGGCCTTGGCCCGCGTATGATCGTGCTGACGCGCGATCTTGCCAATTCCGGCCTGATCCAGCCCGGAACCCTGTATTCGACAGATTACCGCCTGCTGGTGCCGCCCGGCACAGACCTCGCCAAGCTCAAGGTCCGTGCCGAAAAGCTCTACCGTGACGCCGGGATGCGCTGGTCGGACGCGCGCCACGGCGCGCCTGGAACTGCGCGTTTCGTCGACAGGATGGGGTCATTTCTTATCCTCGTGGGCCTTTGCGGGCTGGCGGTGGGCGGCGTGGGCGTCTCGGCGGCGGTACGTACCTATCTTGCGGGCAAGACCGGCGTTATCGCCACGCTCAAGACGCTGGGCGCCACGCGCGCGACGATCTTTCAGACCTATTTCCTGCAGATCGGCGCGCTGACGCTTCTTGGTATCGCGCTGGGTGTTGTGATCGGCGGCGCGCTGCCGCTTGTCTTCGCCCCTGCCATCGCTGCGGCCCTACCAATTCCGGCCGATTTCAGCCTTTACCCCGCGCCGCTGGCCGAGGCGGCGCTTTATGGCCTGCTGTCGGCGCTGATCTTCACGCTCTGGCCGCTGGCCCGCACCGACGAGATCCGCGCGGCAACGCTCTTTCGCGACGCCTCCGCCAGCGGCCGCGCCCTGCCCGCGCCGCGCTACCTGGTCGCCACCGCGCTTCTCCTCGCGGCTCTGCTGGGGGCAGCGGCGGCATTGTCGGGCGCGGTAATGCTGACGCTCTGGACCGCCGCAGGCGTGGCGGGTGCGCTGGTCGTTCTTGCGCTGGCCGCGATCGTGATCCGCACGCTGGCCCGGCGCGGCGGTCGCGCCGCGCGCGGCCGGCCCGCCCTGCGCCTCGCGCTCGGCGCCATCGGCGCCCGCGGGGGCGAGGCGGTGCCGGTCGTTCTGTCGCTGGGTCTTGGCCTTGCGGTGCTGGCCAGCATCGGTCAGATCGACGGCAACCTGCGCCGCGCCTTTTCGGCCGATCTGCCGAAGGTCGCGCCGTCTTACTTCTTCGTCGACATCCAGCCCGACCAGATCGACGGCTTCCGCCAGAAACTGGCCGACAACCCGGCAGTGTCCAAGGTCGACGCCGCCCCGATGCTGCGCGGCATCATCACCAAGATCAACGGGATCGACGCCCAGACCTTTGCCCACGGGCACTGGGTGGTGCAGGGCGACCGCGGCGTCACCTATTCCACCGATCTGCCGCCCAACACCACGCTGACCGAGGGCAAGTGGTGGCCCGCCGACTACAACGGCCCCCCGCTGATGAGCTTTTCGGCAGCCGAGGCGAAAGAGATCGGGCTGAAACTGGGCGATACCGTCACCGTCAACATCCTTGGCCGCGACATTACCGCGACCATCTCCAGCTTCCGCGAGGTGCATTTCGAAAGCGCGGGCATCGGGTTCGTGATGTCGATGGACCCGGCGGCGCTGCGCGGCGCGCCCCATAGCTGGATCGCCACCGTCTATTGCACGCCCGAGGCCGAGGGGCCGATCCTGCGCGAACTGGCCAGCGCCTATCCCAACATCACCGCGATCCGCATCCGCGATGCCATCGCGCAGGCGATGGTCTTGGTCGGCGGCATCAGCTCGGCCGTCCGCTACGGGGCACTTGCCACGCTGCTGACCGGATTTCTGGTGCTCATCGGGGCCGCGGCGGCGGGCGAACAGGCCCGCACCTACGAGGCGGCCGTGCTCAAGACGCTGGGGGCCACGCGGCCGCGCATCCTCGCCTCATTCGCGTTGCGGTCGGGGCTGCTGGGGCTGGCGGCGGGGCTGGTCGCGCTGGGGGCGGGCGTGCTGGGCGGCTGGGCCGTGCTGCATTTCGTGATGGAGACCGATTTCACAGTCATCTGGGGCAATGCGCTGACCGTCATCCTCGGCGGCATCGCGGCCTCGATGCTGGCGGGCCTTGGCTTTGCCCTGCGCGCCATGGCCGTGCGCCCGGCGCAGGCACTGCGGGGGCGCGAATGACGGGTCCGCTATTTTTCGGCTATGGCAGCTTGGTGAACCTTGCCACGCATGACTACCACGATCCGCGCCCGGCCACCTTGCGCGGCTGGCGGCGGGTATGGCGGCATACCAGCCTGCGCGATGTCGCGTTCCTGTCGGTCGAACCCCACGCCGAAACGGTGATCGACGGCATCGTCGCCCGCGTCCCTGGCGCGGACTGGGCCGCACTCGACGCGCGCGAACACGCCTATGTCCGCCGCGATGTCAGCCACGCCGTCAGCCACGATGCCCCGCCCGCGCCCGTCGCCGTTTACGAAGTGGCAGAGGGTAATATCGCGCCACCTTCGGCCAGCGGTCCGCTGATCCTCAGCTATATCGACACCGTCGTGCAGGGCTTCCTTCAGGTCCACGGCGAAGCGGGCGCGGTGCGTTTCTTTGCCACCACCGCCGGATGGGACGCGCCGGTGATCGACGACCGCGCCGCGCCGCGCTATCCGCGTCACCGCCGCCTCGGCAGCGCCGAGCGCGACCTTGTCGACCATCACCTCTCGATGCTTGGCTGCGCGGTCGTCCGGGCCTGATCCGCCGCTCAGAGGTGCGGCTTGACCTGCAGGAGCGGCATGACATCGGCCATCTCCGGCCCGCTGTCGCGGCCGGTCACCGCCTTGCGCAGCGGCATGAAGAGGCCCCGGCCCTTGCGGCCCGTCGCCTCTTTCACCGCCTGCGTCCAGGTGCCCCAGGTCTCGGCGCCATAGGGCGGCTCGCCCAGCAGGCCCAGCGCCTGGGCCACGAAATCGGCATCTTCGGGGGCCACCTCGGCCTTCACGCCCTTGGAAAACAGCTCCCACCACGGCGCCATGTCGTCGAGGAAGGTGATGTTGCCCTTCACCGTGTCCCAGAACCGTTCGGCCAGCGCATCCGGCACGCCCAGCGCCGCGATCCGGTCCGCCACCGCGGCAAACGGCAGCGCCGCATTGTAGCGGGCGGTCAGGGGTTCCAGGTCGGCCGGGTCGAACTTGGTCGGTGCCGACCCGAAATGGCCCAGCACGAAGCCATCGACCACCTCCTGCACCGTCTGGCGCATCTCGACCGGGTCGCTCGACCCCAGCCGCGCCATCAGGCTGAGAACCGCCATCGGCGCGATGCCCTTGGCCCGCATGTCGCGCAGCGCCAGCGCGCCGATCCGCTTGGACAGCTTCTCGCCATCGGGGCCGGTCAGCAGCGAATGGTGGGCAAAGCGCGGCACGGTACCGCCCAGCGCCTTGATGATCTGGATCTGCGTCGCGGTGTTGGTCACATGGTCGCCGCCGCGCACGATGTCGGTAATCCCCATCTCCACGTCATCGACGACCGAAGCGAAGGTATAAAGGACCTGCCCGTCCTCCTTGAACAGCACCGGATCGCTGACGCTGGCGGCGTCGATGGAAATCGGGCCAAGGATGCCGTCCTCCCACTCGATCCGCTCAAGGTCGAGCTTGAAACGCCAGTGGCTGGGCCGCTCGGCGCGCAGCTTGTCCTTCTCGGCCTCCGACAGGGCCAGCGCGGCGCGGTCATAGACCGGCGGCTTGCCCATGTTCAGTTGCTTCTTGCGCTTGAGGTCCAGCTCCACCGGCGTCTCGAAGCATTCGTAAACGCGCCCCTCGGCCACCAGCCGCGCCTTTGCCTCGGCGTAGCGGTCCAGCCGCAGCGACTGCCGCTCAATCCGGTCCCAGGTCAGGCCCAGCCATTGCAGGTCGGCCTTCAGCCCCTCGACGTATTCTTCCTTCGACCGCTCGGGGTCAGTGTCGTCGATGCGCAGGATGAACTGGCCGCCGTTCTGGCGCGCGATGGCATAGTTGAAAAGCGCCGCGCGCAGGTTGCCGATATGGATCCAGCCGGTAGGGGACGGGGCGAAACGGGTCGTTGTCATGGCGCTCTCCTGTTCGCGCTTGGCTCTTTCACACCGGCCCGGTTTTGTCCATATCAGGGCCATGAGCAGCACCGATCCCAGCCCCGAAGACATCCTGCGCATCGCCGAGGCGACCGTCGCGGCCTTTCCGCCGCAATTTCGCGGCCATGCCGTGATGGTCGAGATCGTGGTCGAGGACCTGATCCCCGACGAGATGCTGGAAGAGGGCGAAGACCCTTGGGACATCACCGGCCTCTATACCGGCGTGCCGCTGACCCATAAGCGTTACGACGACATCCCCGACGGCCCCGATACCGTCTGGCTGTTCCGTGCGCCGATCCTAGAGGAACTGCAGGACAGGCCCGGCGTCACGCTGGACGAACTGGTGGCCCATGTCACCGTGCATGAATTCGCCCACCACTTCGGTTGGTCGGACGACCAGATCGCCGCCATCGACCAGTGGTGGACCTGAGCGAAAGCGCACAAGTCCCCGTGCATCCGTGAAGGCCGCAGTCGCGCCGCCGTCACCTACCTCTTAAGAACTGTAACCCGTTCCTAATGAGGAGACGACCATGACACTGACCCGCCGACAGGCCCTTCTGTCCGGTGCCGCCCTGCCTTTGGCCGCCACCCTGTCCACTGTTGCAACCCCGGCCGCAGCCGCGTCTACCTCGGCCTCGCTGCCGCAATTTCGCGATTTCACGCTGGGCGAATTCCGCGTAACCACCCTGCTGTCTGGCTCGCGCGCGGTGCCCGAACCACACAAGATCTTTGGCCTGAACGTCGATGACGCGACCTTCGCCGAGGTCAGCCAGCAGGCCTTCCTGCCCGCCGACGTGGCGCAGTTCTTCTTCACCCCGACTGTCGTAGATACCGGAGCCGAGAAAATCCTCTTCGATACCGGCCCGGCCGCCGAAGGCACCATCGCCGCGCTGGCCGCCGCGGGCTACACGCCCGACCAGATCACCCATGTCGTGCTGACCCATATGCACGGCGACCACATCGGCGGCCTGACCGATGCCAACGGCGCCGAGACCTTCGCCAATGCCGCCTACATCACCGGCCAGACCGAGTATGACGCCTGGGCCGCGATGAACGACGACGGCTTCGAGGCCAAGGTGCGCCCCCTGGCCGACAAGATGACCTTCATCGGCGACATGACCGATGTGCGCCCCGGCATCACGGGCATGAACGCCTTCGGCCACACGCCGGGCCACATGGTGTTCATGCTGGAAAGCGGCGGCAAACAGTTGCTGCTGACCGCCGACCTTGCCAATCACTACGTCTATTCGCTGGCCCACCCGACCTGGGAGGTCAGCTTTGACGCGGACAAGGCAATGGCGGCGCAATCGCGCCAGAAGATGCTGGGCATGCTCGCCGCCGACCGCGTGCCGATGATCGGTTACCACATGCCCTTCCCCGGCGCCGGCTTTGTCGAGGCCGCGGGTGAGGGTTTCCGCTTCGTACCGCAAAGCTATCAGTTGATGCTCTAGCCCTGTTGGCATCGGCGGGCCGTCCTGTAAGGTAGCGCTAACAGCAATACCGTGACGATTCCGCCGATGCACCCGATCCTGACCATTACGCTCAATCCCGCGCTCGATATCGCGACCTCTGTCGGCCATGTCGAGCCGGGGGTGAAACTACGCTGCAGCGCACCGCAGATCGATCCGGGCGGCGGCGGTATCAACGTGGCCCGCGCCATCCACCAGCTTGGCGGAGGGGTGCGGGCCTTCGTGGCGCTTGGCGGTGATACCGGCGAACGGTTAGAGCGTATGCTGCGCGATGGCGGCCTTGATCCGGTCGTGCATCCCGCGCCAGGTGAAACGCGGCAAAGCCTCGCCGTGACCGATCTGGGCCTGAACGACCAGTTCCGTTTCATGCTGCCCGGCCCTGTCTGGGCGCCGGCAGATATTGATGCGGCTGCTGCCGCAATCGTGGCCGTTGCACCCTCTGACGGCTTTGTCGTGCTCAGTGGCAGCGGCCCCTCCGGCGCCCAGCCCGATCTTTACGCCCGCCTCTGCGCCGATCTGCGCGCCACCGGAACCAAGGTCATCGTCGATACCTCCGGCCCGGCGCTTGCCTATCTCGCCCGTGGACAGGATGCGCATCCACTGGTCCTGCGCATGGACCAGGAAGAGGCCGAGGGGCTGGCCCTGCGCGCCCTTCCCCGTCGTGCCGACAGCGCCGCCTTTGCGGCCGACCTCGTCGCACGTGGCGCGGCAGAGATCGTGATCGTGGCACGCGGGGCCGAAGGGTCGGTCCTCGTCACGCGTGACATGCAGGTCCACGTCGTCGCCGCCAAGGTGCAGGTTGTCAGCAAGGTCGGCGCGGGTGACACCTTTGTCGGTGCCTTCACCCGCGCGCTCGCGATGGATCTGCCGCTGGAAGAGGCGCTTGCCCACGGGTCTGCCGCTGCCAGCGCCGCAGTGATGACCGAAGGGACCGAACTGTGCCGGGCCGAGGATTTCGAAGCCCTCCTGCCGCAGTGCATCGTGGCGCCGATCTGACGGCGCCTACTCGGCGCTGACCGGCGGGCGGCCCGTCTGCCCGTCCAACTGCGGGGCAGGAAGCCGCCAGACCAGCAACGACACCAGCAGGAATACCGCCGTGTTGAAGATCAACGCGGTATCGAGCGCCAGCGTGAAAACGGGATGCGGATCGCCACCGCCCGCCATGCCGCCACGCAATGTCGAGAAGAACAATTCGCCCATGATGGCCACGCCCAGCGCGCCGCCCACCTGCTGGAACGCCTGCAGCGCACCCGAAGCCGAGCCCGTATCGCGGCCATGAACATTGGCCAGAACCGTCTGGAACAGCGGCGAGATCGAGGTGCCAAGGCCGATCCCCGCAAGCACCAGCGGCAGCATCAGCGCAACCCGCGAGAACGGCTCGCCCGCGCCCGGCAACACAAAGCGCAGCGCGATCATGCCGGCCGTCAGGCACAATGCGCCCACCATGATCCGTTCGCGCGGCCAGCGGATGCCCAGCCGCCCCGACGCGAGCGAGGCCAACAGCACGCCGACCGAGAAGGGCATCGTCGTCAGGCCCGATTGCAGCGGGGTCAGCCCGTTGCCCACTTGCAGGAAGATCGCAAGCACCAGAAAGAAACCCGGCACGCCGCCGAAAATCAGCATCACCAAACCACTGCCCATCAGGTAGTCGCGGTTGGCCAGCAGGCTGACCGGCAAAAGTTGGGCCCCGTCGCGCGACGCCTGCCGCCGTTCCCACCACAGGAACAGACCCGCCATCACCAGCGCACCCGCCATCATCACGAAGCACCACACCGGCCATCCCAGTTGGCGCCCCTCGATCAGCGGGAAAAGAACCATCAGCAGCGCCGCACCGGCCAGCGCAATACCGACAAAGTCAAGCTTCAGCCCTGCATGACCCGGAATCTTGGGCACGTAGCGCATGGCAGCCAGCACTGCGATCACGCCGACCGGCAGGTTGACCAGAAAGATTGGCCGCCAGTCCAGACCCCAGAGATTGGCGCCGATCAGGAACCCACCCAGCACCGGCCCCGTGACCGAGGCCAACCCGGCCGACAGACCGAAAAGCGCGAACGCCATGCCGCGTTCTTTCGGCGGAAAAATCACCGGCACGATGGCCAGCGTCTGCGGCGTCATCATCGCACCGCCAATACCTTGCAGCACGCGCGAAGCCACCAGCGCCTCGATTGTCGGGGCCATGCCGCAGGCGGCCGAGCCCACCGTGAAGACGATGACGCCCGCAACGAACATCACCCGCCGTCCGATCACGTCGCCCAGCCGCCCCGACGGCAGCAGAAACAGCGCGAACGTCAGGATGTAGATCGCCACGACCCATTCGATCTGGCTGTCGGTTGCGCCGAACGCATTTTGCATCGACGGCAGCGCGACGTTGACGATCGTCACGTCGATCAGGTTCATGAAACCCGCCACCAGCAATGCTGCCATGGCGATCCAGCGTCCGGGCAACAGGTCGTCGTGATGCGAATCGGTCATCGGGGGGTTCCTTGGGGTATGGGAGGCGGCGAAACGGGCCGACGTTGTCGCGACAGATAGCGGGTTGCGCGAAAATGTCACGTCCACGGCGAGAATTAGCCGCCCGAGATCAGCGAAAAGCCGGCCCGTGTGCCCAGACCGTCAGTGAAAACCGCTCGCCCGCCGTGACGGGCGTCACCCGGTGCAGCAGGAAGGCCGGAAACAGCGTCGCCGTGCCGCGCGCCGCGTTGGCCGTCACCGCGTGGCCCGACGGCATGACTTCCAGCAAACCGCCGGTGTAATCGTCTGCCGCGCTCAGCTGCACCACGATTGTCAGTTTGCGCTTGGCCGCCAGCCGCCCGTCGCCGATATCGGCGTGCCAGTCGAAATGCCCCTCGCGCTCGGCGCCATATCGGGCCACCTGCGGGCTTTCGCCGAATTCGGTCAGGTCAAAACCGAAGACATCGCGGTTGGCGCCGCGCACCATGTCAATCACCCTGTCCATCACCCAGCCCGCCTCGGGTACGTCGTCGAGCCATGTCAGCTCGGCCCGGCGCAGGTTGTGGTCGCGATTGGCACCGACAAGCCGGGCATCGCGCGGAACGGCGGCGCGGGCATAGCCCACGATGCGGTCGCATTCGGCATCGCTCAGGGCATCAGGCAGGCTGTGAACGGCAATCATCGGGGCACGCAATTCAGGCAGGGTGCCGCGATCTAGAGCGGGCGCCACCTCCCCGCTGGCCCATGCGCGACAGCGAAGGCGGAAACCGACATGAACGACCGACGCCTCAGCCGGGATCACGCCAGCGGTTGGCAATGGGATAGCGCCGGTCCAGCCAGAACGCCCGCCGCGTCAGCCGCGTGCCCGGCGCCGACTGGAATCGCTTGTATTCACTGATGTAAATCAGGTGTTCCACCCGTTTGACCGTCGCGCGATCGTACCCTGCCGCCACGCAATCGGCGACCGACGCCTCGCCGTCGACCAGCATCTCGAGAATGCCGTCGAGCACCTCGTAGGGTGGCAGGCTGTCCTCGTCCTTCTGGTCGGGGCGCAATTCGGCGCTGGGGGGCTTGTCGATCACGCGGGGGGGAATCACCACGCCGGCGGGCGCCAGCATCCAGTCGCGGTGATTGGCGTTGCGCCAGCGGCAGGTGGCAAAGACCCGAGTCTTGTAGAGGTCCTTGATCGGGTTGTAGCCCCCCGCCATGTCGCCATAAATCGTGGCATAGCCCACCGCCACCTCGGACTTGTTGCCGGTGGTCAGCAGCATCTCTCCAAACTTGTTGGACTGCGCCATCAGCAGCAGGCCCCGCAGGCGCGACTGGATGTTCTCTTCCGTCAGGTCCGGCGCGCGGCCCGCGAACAGCGGCGCAAGCGCCTCTGTCACCGCGTCCTGCGGCCCGGAAATGGCCACCTCGTCCAGCTTGCAGCCTAGGCTTCTTGCCACCGCCGCGGCATCCTCCAGCGAGGCTGGCGAGGTATAGCGCGAGGGCAGCATCACGCAGCGCACGTTGGCCGGGCCCAGCGCATCTGCAGCAATCGCAGCAACCAGCGCGCTGTCGATCCCGCCCGACAGGCCCAGCAGAACCTTCGAAAATCCCGTCTTGCGCAGGTAGTCGCGCAAGGTCAGCACCATCGCGTGATAATCCTGCTCCAGATCGTCGGGAAAGTCCGCGCGCGGCCCCGGTTCGGCCCGCCATCCCTCGGGGCCACGGGTGAAATCGACATGCACCACCGCCTCTTCGAAGAGCGGCAATTGCACCACGATCTCGCCACCCGGGTTCAGCACGAAACTGCCGCCGTCAAAGGCTTGGTCGTCCTGCCCGCCCACCATGTTGAGATAGACCAGTGGCAGTCCGGTTTCGGCCACGCGGGCTTGCATCGTGTCGCGCCGGATCGGGAACTTGCCCCGGAAATAGGGCGAGCCATTGGGCACCAGCAGCAGGTCCGCGCCGGCATCGGCCGCCGCCGCGCAAACCTCCGGGTACCACGCATCTTCGCAGATCGGCGCGGCGAGGTTCAGCGCGCCGATCGCAGCCGATGGCTGCGACCTTGGCCCGCGGTTGAACTGGCGCACCTCGTCGAAGACATCCATGTTTGGCAAGTAATGCTTATAGCGGCGCGTCAGCACGCGCCCGCCCGCGCAGATGTGAAAGGCGTTGTAAAGACGCCCATTTTCCGCGAAGGGCCCGCCGATGCCAAGCGCCGGACCATCGGCACAGGTCACCGCCAGATCCTCGATCGCAGCCATCGCCGCGCGGTGAAAGGCGGGCTTCATCACCATGTCCTGCGTCGAGTAGCCGGTGATGAACATCTCGGGCAGCGCCACCATGTCGGCACCCGCCTCCCGGCCCTGCTTCCATACGGCGCGGGCCTTGGCGGCATTGCCGTCAAGATCACCCACCGTGGGGTCGAGCTGGCCCAGCGTCAGGCGGAAGCGTTCGGTCATCGGCAACTCCTCGGCAAACCCTGACGGGTTTAGCAGAACCCCGCGCAAGGGAAAGATGAATGCGCCCTTGACCACGGCCAATCCCGTTGTCTCGCCGGGCGTGCTCCATTAGGCTTTGGCTGCTGGCAAAAGGAACCGCGAAGAATGCACAAGATGACCTTTGGCGCCACCGCCATCGGGCTGGGGCTTGGCCTCGCCGCCGCCACGACAGCGACAGCCCAGACCGTCGAGACAAAGCAATATGCCGATGGCGGCGTCTACGAAGGGACGTTTGCCAATGGCAGGCCCGACGGCACCGGCACCTATACCTTGCCCAACGGCTACCAATATTCCGGCGACTGGGTGAATGGCGAGATCAGCGGCCAGGGCACCGCGCGGTTCCCCGACGGCGCGGTCTACGTGGGCCAGTTCGCGGCCGGCAAACCCTCGGGCAAGGGCAAGATCACCTTTGCCGATGGTGGCAGCTACGAGGGCGACTGGACCGACGGCAAGATGACCGGCATCGGCCTTGTGACCTACGCCAACGGCGTCACCTATCAGGGCGAGCTGCGCGGCGGCCTGCCCAACGGTCAAGGCAAGATGACCGCGCCTGACGGCTTCATCTACGAAGGCACATGGGCCAACGGCGTGCGCCAGGGCCAAGGCACGCTGACCTATCCCGACGGCAGCAGCTATACCGGCCAGCTGGCCGACGGCAATCGCGACGGCGACGGCACACTGACCACCGCGGCAGGGCTGATCTACAAGGGCACATGGACAATGGGCCAGATCAACGGGCAAGGCTCGCTGACCTGGCCCAATGGCGACAGCTACGAGGGCGATTTTGTCGATGGCCAGCGCGAGGGCAGCGGCAAGGTCTCCTACGCCAATGGCGATGTCTACCAGGGCAGCTTCCACAACGACCTGCGCGAGGGGCAAGGCAGCTTTCAGGGCAAGGACGGCATGTCCTACATCGGCACTTGGAAAGCGGGCAAGATGGAGGGGACCGGGACACTCACCTACCCCGACGGCTCTGTCTATAACGGCGATTTCGTCGCCGGCCTGCCCGAGGGGCAAGGCAAGATCACTTATCCCGATGGCGCCACCTACGAAGGCGGCTGGGCCCACGGCCTGATCGACGGGCAGGGCACCGCCACCTATGCCGACGGCACGACCTATACCGGCGGCTTTGTCGCCGCACGATTCGATGGCAAGGGTAAGCTGACCCGCCCTGATGGCTACAGCTATGACGGCGACTGGAAGAACGGACAGCGCGACGGAACCGGCACCGCCACATATCCCAATGGTGCGGTCTATATCGGCGGCTTCTCCGAGGGGCTGCGCAGCGGCACCGGCAAGCTGACCGTCCCCGACGACCCGGCCACGCCCGAAGATGACAGCTTCACCTATGACGGCGACTGGTCCAACGGCGAGATGAGCGGGATGGGCACGGCCACTTACGGCAATGGCGACGTCTACGCGGGGCAGTTTGCCGCCGGGCAACGTCAGGGCCAGGGCACGCTGCGCTTTTCCAACGGCGACACGCAGACCGGCGTCTGGCAGGACAACCTCCTGCCCGCCCAACCCGCACCTGATGCCACGGCGCCGGACGCGGCGACGACGGACATCAACGGCAACTAAACCACCTCGCCCGCATCCAGCCGGGCGAGCCAGGCCTCCGCCTCGGCCAGCACGGTTTCGCGCCGGGCGGGGTCCATCCGGTCCCAGGTGGCATAGACCTGCCGCAGCCGCGCGTTTCGGCCCAACCGGGCGCGCTGGCGGTCCATGAAATGCCAGTAGAGCAGGTTGAACGGGCAGGCGTTGGGCCCGGTCTTGTCCTTCACGGCATAGGCGCAACCGCCGCAATAATCCGACATCCGGTCGATATAGGCGCCACTGGCGGCATAAGGTTTCGACGCCAGCAGCCCGCCATCGGCGAACAGCGTCATGCCCACCACGTTGGGCGCCTCGACCCACGGATAAGCATCGGCATAAACGGCAAGATACCATTCCTGCACCTCGGCCGGGTCGAGCCCGGCCAGCAGCGCGAAATTGCCCGTCACCATCAGCCGCTGGATGTGATGGGCATAGGCCTCGTCGCGCGTCTGCGCCACGACAGCGCCCATGCAGGCCATCGCCGTGGGCGCGCCCCAGTATAGCGCGGGCAGTGGGCGGTGGGCGTCCAGCGCGTTGCGCGCCTCGTAATCCGGCCCCGCGCGGAACCACACCCCGCGCACGTATTCGCGCCAGCCGATCACCTGCCGGATGAACCCTTCGGCGGCATTAAGCGGCACCCTGCCCGCCTGCCACGCCGCCTCAACCTGCCGGCAGATCGCCAGCGGCTCCAAAAGCCCCGCGTTAAGGTATTGGCCGATCACCGCGTGATACATGAAGGGCTGGCCGGCCATCATCGCGTCCTGGTAATCGCCGAACCGCGGCAGGCCCGCCGCCAGCCAATGCTCGAAATGCGCCTGCACGGCATTTTCTTCGGTCGGGAACCAGAACGGCTCCAGCGTGCCGAAATGGCCGGCGAAGCGCTCGGCGACGATGTCCAGCACCGCCCGCACCGTTTCGTCCGGCTCGAACCGCAACGGCCCGTCGAACTCCACCGCGCCCGGCGGCGGCTTGCGGTTCTCGGCATCAAAGTTCCACTGCCCGCCCGCAGGCTTGCCCCCTTCCATCAGCAGGCCCGTGCGGCGGCGCATCTCGCGGTAGAAATACTCCATCCGCAATTCCTTGCGCCCCTCGGCCCAGGCGTCGAACTCGGCATGGGAACACAGGAACCGGTCATCCTCGAAGAGGTGGACGGGAACCGGGCTCTCCTCCAGCGCCGCGATCAGCCGCCAGTCGCCCGGTTCGGTCGCCAGCACCTCGACAGCCCCGCTCTCGGCCGCGCGGCGCAGCAGTTCTCCGACAATGCTCTGGCTGTTCTCCGGGTCGTCCAGCCGACTATAGGCTACTTGCCAGCCCGCCTCTTGCAACCGCGCGGCGAACTTGCGCATCGCGGCGAAGAGAAAGGCGATTTTCTTGGGGTGATGCGGCACCGATCCCGCCTCGCCCATCACCTCGGCCATCACCACGACATCGCGCGCGGGGTCACCCTCGCGCAGCGCCCTCAGCCCCGGCAAAAGCTGGTCGCCCAGCACAAGGATCAGTCTCACCACGGCACCTCGGCGCCGGAATAGTCGAAAAAGCGGCCCGATTGCGCGGGGGCCAGGCCCGAGGTCACGCGGATCAGATTTTCCGCCGCCACCTCCGGCGCGACGGTGGGGTGCCGCCCGGCATAGGCAGCGGTAAAGGGCGTGGCGACCGTGCCGGGATGCAGCGCGACGCAGACGGCCTGCCGATGGGTGCGGCCCAGCTCCACCGCCGCGCCCCGCACGATCTGGTTCAGCGCGGCCTTCGACGCGCGGTAGCTGTGCCAGCCGCCGATCCGGTTGTCGCCGATGCTGCCCACCCGCGCCGACAGCACCGCGACCAGCCCCGGCGCGTCCCGGCGCAGCAGACGCGGCACATGCCGCAGGATCAGCGCCGGCCCGATGGCGTTGACGGCCATGACATGCGCCATCGCCTCGGCCTCGATCGCGGCCAGCGCCTTTTCCGGCGCGCCGCCCGGCGGGGCCAGGATGCCCAGCGCGATCCAGACCGCGTCGAACGGCCCCTCGAGCGCGCCCAGCACCCGCTCGACCGCGGCCGGATCGGTCACGTCCAGCCCGTCGGCCTTCCGCGACAGCCCGGTCACCGCCCAGCCGTCGGCCGCCAGCGCTGCGGCCAGCGCCGCGCCGATCCCGCCCGAGGCCCCGATGATGAGAGCATCCTTCATGCCGGGCCACCTAGAACGCCCCGCCGCCTTCGCCAGCCCCTTCATCTTGCCCCAAATACTCCCGCCGGAGGCGGAAACGGCTTTTCAAAGGCGCCTCGCCCGGTATAGAAAATGCCTCATGAACACGCGCGCCCATATCATCGCCTCGGCCCCCTCGGGTCTGACGCTGCGCGCCCTGCTTCTCCTTAGCCGCCTCTGAGCGTGCCATCGGCGCGACCGCTCGGAGGGGATCAGCGCCGGATCACGCTACAGGACCAAAGGACACATGACATGACCGACAAGACCCGCGTGTTGATCTTCGACACCACGCTGCGCGACGGCGAGCAAAGCCCCGGCGCCACCATGACCCACGAGGAAAAGCTGGAAATCGCCCAGATGCTGGACGAGATGGGCGTCGATATCATCGAGGCCGGCTTTCCCATCGCCTCCGAGGGCGATTTCCGCGCCGTCAGCGAGATTGCGAAACAGGCGCAGAACGCCACGATCTGCGGCCTTGCGCGCGCCAACTACAAGGACATCGACCGCTGCTGGGAGGCGGTGAAGCACGCGCGTTCTCCGCGCATCCATACCTTCATCGGCACCTCGCCGCTGCACCGCGCCATCCCCAACCTCGACATGGACCAGATGGCCGAGCGCATCCACGATACCGTGACCCACGCCCGCAACCTCTGCGACAACGTGCAATGGTCGCCGATGGACGCCACCCGGACCGAGCATGACTATCTCTGCCGCGTGGTCGAGATCGCCATCAAGGCGGGCGCCACCACCATCAACATCCCCGATACCGTGGGCTACACCGCGCCGCGCGAGAGCGCCGACCTGATCCGGATGCTGATCGAGAAGGTGCCCGGCGCCGACGAGATCATCTTTGCCACCCATTGCCACAACGACCTTGGCATGGCGACGGCCAACGCGCTGGCCGCGGTCGAGGGCGGGGCGCGGCAGATCGAATGCACCATCAACGGCCTGGGCGAGCGCGCGGGCAACACCGCGCTGGAAGAGGTGGTGATGGCGATCAAGGTGCGCGGTGACATCATGCCGTTCCACACCAGCGTCGACACGACCAAGATCATGAACATCTCGCGCCGGGTCGCGACCGTCTCGGGCTTTCCGGTGCAGTTCAACAAGGCCATCGTCGGCAAGAACGCCTTTGCCCATGAAAGCGGCATTCACCAGGACGGGATGCTCAAGAACGCTGAGACGTTCGAGATCATGCGCCCCACCGATATCGGCCTGTCGGAAACCAGCCTTGTCATGGGTAAGCATTCGGGCCGTGCCGCGCTGCGGGCAAAGCTCAAGGAGCTGGGGTTCGAACTGGCCGAGAACCAGCTCAACGATGCCTTCGTGCGGTTCAAGGACCTCGCCGACCGCAAGAAGGAGGTCTATGACGACGACCTGATCGCGCTGGTCCGCCAGAACGACGCCGCCGAGGACCGGCTGAAGCTGAAGCACCTGAAGGTTGTCTGCGGCACCGACGGCCCCCAGACCGCCGACATGGTGATCGAGATCGACGGGCAGGATCGCACCATCCACGCCACCGGCGACGGCCCGGTCGATGCCAGCTTCAACGCGGTCAAGCAGGCCTTCCCCCACAAGGCGCGGCTGCAACTCTACCAGGTCCACGCGGTGACCGAGGGCACCGATGCGCAGGCCACGGTCAGCGTCCGGCTGGAAGAGGACGGGCGCATCGCGACAGGCCAGTCGGCCGATACCGACACGGTCGTCGCCAGCGTCAAGGCCTACGTCAACGCGCTCAACCGGCTGCTGGTGCGGCGCGAGAAATCGGCGCCGGGCGACGACGTGAAGTCGGTCAACTACAAGGACGCGGGCTAAGCCGACCCGAACGGGGCGGGGCCGGACAGGGCCCCGCCCCGCATCATGCATGAAAACTGCAATTTCCGGGCCAGTCACCATCCGATTCCGCGCCGGAAATGTCGGGTTTTCACAAGCGGCGTCTTCCTGCCGAACCCCAATGAAACAAGGCCTTTCGCCCATTGGCCGACCCGCCTATAACGAGGCCCGGCCCCGCTCGTCAGAGTCGCGGGCCCGTAGGGACATTGGGAACGGAAGGCCTCGGAATGGCGAGCATGGGCGGCTGGTTTTCGTCGGATATGGCGATCGACCTCGGCACGGCGAATACACTGGTCTACGTCAAGGGGCGCGGCATCGTCCTGTCGGAACCATCGGTGGTGGCCTACCACGTCAAGGACGGCGTGAAAAAGGTTCTGGCCGTCGGCGAGGACGCCAAGCTGATGCTGGGCCGCACGCCCGGCAGTATCGAGGCGATCCGCCCGATGCGCGACGGCGTCATCGCCGACTTCGACGTGGCCGAAGAGATGATCAAGTACTTCATCCGCAAGGTTCACAAACGCACGACCTTCTCCAAGCCCAAGATCATCGTCTGCGTCCCCCATGGCGCGACGCCCGTTGAAAAGCGCGCGATCCGGCAATCGGTTCTCTCCGCCGGCGCCCGCCGCGCGGGGCTGATCGCCGAACCCATCGCGGCCGCTATCGGTGCCGGCATGCCGATCACCGACCCCACCGGCAACATGGTGGTCGATATTGGCGGCGGCACGACCGAGGTTGCGGTCCTCAGCCTTGGCGACATCGTCTATGCCCGCTCGGTCCGCGTCGGCGGCGACAGGATGGACGAGGCGATCGTGAACTACCTGCGCCGCCAGCATAACCTGCTGGTCGGCGAATCCACCGCCGAACGCATCAAGACCACCATTGGCACTGCACGGATGCCCGATGACGGGCGCGGTCAGTCGATGATGATTCGCGGCCGTGACCTTCTGAACGGCGTGCCCAAGGAAACCGAGATCAGCCAGGCCCAGGTGGCCGAGGCGCTGGCCGAACCCGTCCAGCAGATCTGCGAGGCGGTGATGACCGCGCTCGAGGCCACCCCGCCCGATCTTGCCGCCGACATCGTCGATCGCGGCGTGATGCTGACCGGCGGCGGCGCCCTTCTGGGCCAGCTTGACCTGGCCCTGCGCGAGCAGACTGGGCTGGCGATTTCGGTCGCGGACGAGTCACTCAATTGTGTCGCCCTGGGCACCGGCAAGGCGCTGGAATATGAAAAACAGCTCCGGCATGTGATAGACTACGATAGCTGATCCCGGCTTCGGACCGGGGCGGGATCGACCCAGGCAGACAGACGGGGACCTGCACCCTTGGCGCGCGACAGACAGACAGCCGACGATTTCATCGGACCGCTGCGCCGGCTTCTTGTCGGGCTGACGGCACTGGTGCTGATCGCGATGGTGCTGGTCTGGCGCATCGACAGCCCGCGCATGGAACGCTTCCGCGCTGCCGTCATCGACCGCGTCGTGCCCTCGATGGACTGGGCAATGGCGCCAGCAACGCTGATGGCCAACCTCGTCGCCGATTTTCAGAGCTATACCGGCCTTGCCGCCCAGAACGCCGATCTCCGGCGCGAATTGCAGCAGATGAAGGCGTGGAAAGAGGCCGCCCTTCAGCTGGAACAGGAAAACGCCAAGCTGCGGGACCTCAACAAGGTCCGGCTGGACCCGAAACTTACCTACATCACCGGCGTCGTGATGGCCGATAGCGGCTCGCCTTTCCGGCAATCGGTGTTGCTGAACGTCGGCGCACGCGACGGCGTGGTCGATGGCTGGCCCGCGATGGACGGCATCGGCCTTGTCGGGCGTATTTCGGGCGTGGGCCACCAGACCAGCCGCGTGATCCTGCTGACCGACACCTCCAGCAAGATCCCCGTGGTCGTCCAGCCATCGGGACAACGCGCGATCCTGTCAGGCGACAACACCATCGCCCCGCCGCTCGACTTTCTCGAAAACGCCGACCTTGTACGCCCCGGCGACCGCGTGGTGTCGTCGGGCGATGGCGATGTCTTTCCCGCCGACCTGCTGGTCGGGCAGGTGGTGCTGGGCAGCGACCGGCGCCTGCGGGTGCGGCTGGCCGCCGATTACGAACGTCTGGAATTCCTGCGCGTGCTGCGCAGCCAACCCACCGAAACGCTCGCAGATCCCGGCGGGCTGGTGGTAGGCCCGACTTCGGCACCATCGGCCTCCACGCCGGATGCGGGAACGGGGACTGATACCGGCGCCGGACCGACCAACGGGGGCACCAATGGCTGAGCTTCCCTCAACCCGCCGCTGGCTTGGCCGGCTGAGTTTCACGCTGATCGCGTTGGTGCTGATATTCGCCAAGCTCTTGCCGCTTGATACCATGCCGCGGCACTGGGCGCCGCCCGACATCGTGCTGGCCATCACCGTGGCATGGGTCGTGCGCCGCCCCGATTTCGTGCCGTCATGGCTGATCGTCACGATCTTTCTGCTCTGCGACATCCTGTTTCAGCGCCCGCCGGGCCTTTGGACATTGATGGTCCTCCTCCTCACCGAAGGGCTACGCAGCCGCTCCGAAGGCCTGCGCGATGTCCCGTTCATGCTTGAATGGGCAACTGTCGCTGTTGGCCTCATCTTGATTGCCGTTCTCAACCGCACAATCCTCGCCATCCTTCTTGCGCCGCTTGCGCCGCTTGGCCTGACGCTCAGCCAGCTTGCGTTGACCATCCTGATCTATCCCGTCATCCTTATGGCCTCGCAGGTCCTCTTCGGCGTGCGCCGCCCGGCGCCGGGTGAGGTGGACGGACTGGGGCACCCGCTATGAGACGACCGACACGCGATACGCTCGACAGCGCCCGCACCATCAACCGCCGCACGCTTGTCGTTGGTGGGCTGCAGGTTGGCATGCTGGGCGTGCTGGGCCTGCGAATGCGCTCGATGCAGATCGAACAGGCCGACAAATATCGCCTTCTGGCCGACGAGAACCGCATCAACATCCGCCTGATCCCGCCCGCGCGGGGCCTGATCTTTGATCGCAACGGCGTGAAACTCGCCACCAACGAGCCTAACTACCGCGCTGTCATCGTGCGCGAGGATGCCGGCGATGTCGAAGCCGTGCTGCGCCGCCTGCAAGATCTTGTGGCGATCAGTGACAGCGACATCGCCACCGCCATCGAAGAGATGAAACGCCGCTCGGCCTTCGTGCCGGTCACGATCTCGGAACGGCTCAGCTGGGAAGATGTCTCGCGCATCTCGATCAACGCCCCTGCCCTGCCCGGCATCACTGCCGAGGTGGGTCTGTCGCGGCATTATCCGATGGGCGCGGACATGGCCCATGTCGTGGGCTATGTCGGCCCGGTCAGCGATTACGACCTCAGCCGTCTGGACGATCAGGATCCGCTGCTGCAGATCCCGCGCTTTCAGATCGGCAAGACCGGGGTTGAGAACAAGCTGGAGCGCACATTGCGTGGATCCGCCGGCACCAAGCGGATCGAGGTCAATGCGCTGGGCCGCGTCATGCGCGAGATCGACCGGCAAGAGGGCGTTCCGGGTTCCGACGTGCAATTGACCATCGATTCGGCGTTGCAGGGCTATGCCGAGGCGCGGCTTGACGGGCAATCAGCCGGCGCAATCGTGATTGACCTGCAATCGGGCGACCTGCGCGCCGTGGCGTCAACACCGGGCTTTGATCCCAACCTGTTCGTGCGCGGCATTTCGGTCAGCGACTGGACCGCACTCAATCAAAACAAGTTTCGTCCGCTCGCTGCCAAGGCGGTGCAAGGCACTTACCCGCCGGGCTCCACCTTCAAGATGGTCACCGCACTCGCCGCATTCGAGGCTGGCGTCCTTGACCCCGAAGAAACCATCTATTGCAAGGGCTTCACTGATATCTCCGGAACCCGCTTTCACTGCTGGAAGGCGTCCGGGCACGGCAATGTCAACTTTCAGGACAGCCTGCGCTTCAGTTGTGACAGCTATTACTACGAGGTCGGACAGCGTGTTGGCATCGACAATATCGCCGCGATGGCGCGCCGCCTCGGCATAGGCGTCAAGCACGATCTGCCGCTTTCGGCCGTGGCCGAGGGCCTTGCGCCCGACAAGTACTGGAAGTCGCGCGTGCGCGCCGAAAGTTGGCGCATCGGCGATACAGTCAACGCAGCCATTGGTCAGGGTTACGTGCTTGCATCGCCGCTGCAGCTGGCCGTGATGATCTCGCGCATCGCCTCGGGCCGCAGCATTGAACCGCGGCTGGTGCGCGCCATCGACGGCGTCGAACAGCCCAGCGGCGCGGGCGAAACGCTGGGGATCAACGAGAACACCCTACGACGGGTCCGTGCCGCGCTCGATATCACTTGCAACGATCCGCGCGGCACCGCCTATGGCTCGCGCATTGCCGAGGCCAGCATGCGGATGGGCGCCAAGACCGGCACAAGCCAGGTTCGCCAGATCACCGCCGCGGAACGCGCCAACGGGATCACCAGCAACGACCAGCTGCCATGGGAGCAACGCGACCACGCGCTTTTCGTCTGCTTTGCGCCGGTCGAAGCGCCGAAGTTTGCCGTCGCCGTCGTGGTGGAACATGGCGGTGGCGGGTCAACTGCCGCGGGCCCCTTGGCGCGCGATATCATGCTGCAGGCGCTCTACGACGGTCCACCCCCGCTCACTGCCTATCCCTCGCACCTGCGCCGGGGCATCGCCGCGCAGCAGGAACACATCCGCAACCGCACCGTGCCCGGCGCGACCGCAACCAGCGCCGACCAGGCCTGAGGGGGCGCGCGATGAGCTATCTTGAGTATAACGTCAAATACGTCCCCACCGGACTGCGCAAGCTGCTCTACATCAACTGGCCGATCGTGCTGTTGCTGACGGCCGTCAGCTGTGTCGGGTTCCTGATGCTTTACTCGGTCGCCGGCGGGTCGGCGCAGCCGTGGATGGACCCGCAGATGAAGCGGTTCGGCATCGGCATGGTGTTGATGATCGCGGTCGGCATGGTGCCAATCTGGTTCTGGCGCAACATGGCGGCACTGGCTTATCTCAGTTCGCTCGCGCTGCTCGTGGTCGTCGATGTCGCGGGGTCGATCGGCATGGGCGCGCAACGCTGGATCGACCTTGGCGCGATCCGCCTGCAACCCTCGGAGCTGATGAAGATCACCTTGGTGATGCTGCTGGCCGCCTTCTATGATTGGTTGCCGGTGAAAAAGGCATCGCATCCCGGCTGGGTGCTTGTCGCCGTCACCATCATCCTTGTGCCGACCGCGCTGGTGATGAAACAGCCCGACCTCGGCACCGCCATCCTGCTGCTCTTGGGCGGCGGCACGGTGATGTTTCTCGCCGGTGTTCACTGGGCCTATTTCGTCACCGTGATCGGCGCGGGCGTCGGCCTTGTCGCGACGGTCCTGAAAAGCCGCGGCACCTCTTGGCAACTCCTGAAAGATTACCAGTTCGCCCGGATCGATACCTTCCTCGACCCCGGCAACGACCCGCTCGGCGCGGGCTATCACATCACACAGGCCAAGATCGCGCTGGGCTCTGGCGGCTGGGCCGGGCGCGGCTTCATGCAGGGAACGCAAAGCCGGCTGAATTTCCTGCCCGAAAAGCACACCGACTTCATCTTCACCACGCTGGCCGAAGAGTTTGGCTTCATCGGGGCGATGTCGCTGCTGGTGCTTTACGCCCTCATCATCGCCTTCTGCATCAGCTCGGCGATGCAGAACAAAGACCGCTTCTCCTCGCTGCTGATCCTCGGCATCGCGATGACCTTCTTCCTCTTCTTCGCGGTCAACATGTCGATGGTCATGGGCCTGGCCCCGGTCGTGGGGGTGCCGCTACCGCTGGTCAGCTACGGCGGCTCGGCGATGCTGGTGCTGCTGGTGGCCTTCGGGCTGGTGCAATCCGCCCATGTCCACCGCCCGCGATGAGCCTCAACATCCTCTTCGCCGCCCGGGCCGACCGCTGGCCGCTCTGGCGCGCGCCGCTTCAGGCCGCGCTGACGGCCGAGGGGCTCGCCGCCGACCTTTCGCCCGATCATCCGCCTGAGACAGCCGATTACATCGTCTATGCCCCGGGCGGCCCGCTGACCGATTTCACCCCCTGCACCCGCGCCAAGGCGGTTCTCTGCCTCTGGGCCGGGGTGGAAAGCATTGTCACCAACCCCACGCTGACCCAGCCGCTGGCCCGCATGGTCGATCCCGGCCTGACGCAGGGCATGGTCGAATACGTCACCGGCCACGTCCTGCGCCATCACCTCGGGATGGATGCGCATATCCTGCGGCAAGCGGGCTGGAGGCAGGTCGCGCCACCGCTGGCCAGTGAACGCTCTGTCACCCTCCTCGGCCTTGGCGCCTTGGGCCAAGCCTGCGCACGGGCGCTGACCGCCCTCGGCTTCCCCGTCACCGGCTGGAGCCGCACCGCCCATGACGTCCCCGGCCTCACCTGCCTGCACGGCGATGCGGGCCTCGCCCGGGCGCTCTCCACCGCGCAGATCCTCGTCACGCTGCTGCCCCTCACCCCCGACACCGAAAACCTGCTCGACGCGCGCCGCCTGGCCCTGCTGCCGCGGGGGGCCACCCTCATCAACCCCGGCCGCGGCGGCCTGATCGACGACACCGCGCTTCTCGCCGCGCTCGACACGGGCCAGGTCGGCCACGCCACGCTGGACGTCTTCCGCATCGAACCACTGCCGCCGGATCATCCCTACTGGAGCCATCCGCGCGTCACCGTCACGCCCCATATCGCCGCCGATACCCGGCCAGAGACTGCCTCCCGCGTCATCGCCGCGAACATCCGCCGCAGCGAAGCGGGCCAGCCGCTTCTGCACATGGTGGACCGCGCCCGCGGCTACTGACCCTTCTTCTGGCCGAAAATACTCCGGGGGAGGGCTGCCGCAGGCAGACCGGGGGCAGCGCCCCCAAACACCCGAGCGGCGGCACGCCGCGAGACGAAAGGCGCGCGGGCCGTCAGGCCCGCTCCGCCGGGTTCAGCGCAGCTTTGGCGGGCGGTCCGGGTCCATCCCCGGTGCGCCCGGTGCCTCGGCGCGCGCGGGCTCCGGCAGGTCGAAGCGCAGGCCTACCTTTGCAAGCCGCGCCGCCATCGGGTCCGATGACGCGATGAAGGCAACGTCGATCATGCCTGCCTCGATCCCGGAAAAGGTCAGCGCCTCGCTCACCGCCGCGGCAAGCGCGGCCTGGGCTACCGGCAATGCGTCGACGAAGGCCAGCAAGTGCGACCGCGTGCCATCGTCATACGCCACGCCTGCCAACCATGCCCAGCGCGCCATGCCCGCCGCCAACGCCAGCTTGCGGTCCAGCCCGCGCACCACCGCCTCGGGCAGGCCCGTCGGCGCGAAGACCTCCACCGGCTGCGCGTCGCGCGCCTCGGGGCCGCGGGCCAGCGTTGCGGCCAGCCAGTCCACCGCCTCGGCCGGGATCAGCATCGCCGAGGGCGCCACGGCAAGGTTCAGCCCAAGCCCCAGCCGCTGTCCCGCCAGCATCACCGCCAGCGCCCGACCTGCCATCGCGGCGTAGTCGGCCCCCTCGCCCACGAATCCCGCCAGCCGCTCGACCCGGTCGAAGACCAGCACGAATTCCTGATCCTCCACCTCGAAACTCGCGGGCGTAATCGCCTCGCCCCTCGCCTCGGCATCGAGGACAAGGAACAGCTCGGAATCGGCCAGCCGCTCGTAGAACCGCAGGCGCGCGCCGTCATCCTCGGGCGCGGCCTCCATCGCGGCATGGGCCTCGTCCAGTTCGGTCGTCTCATCCATCGGCCTGCTCCATCACGTCGCGCACCCGCGCCCGCAGCGCCGGGACCAGCTCGGCCTCGAACCACGGGTTGCGTTTCAGCCATGCCGTATTGCGCCATGACGGGTGCGGCAAGGCAAAGACGCGCGGCGCATGATCGCGCCAGCCTGCGACCGTCCTTGTCACGTTCCGCGCGCCCAGATGCCAGCGCAGCGCATGGCCGCCCACCAGCACCGTCAAGGGCACTGCCCCCAGCGCAGCCATCACCGGCGCCCGCCATGTCTGCGCACAAAGGGGCGGCGGCGGCAGGTCGGCGCCTGACGCGTCATAGCCTGGAAAGCAGAAGGCCATCGGCACGATCGCCACGCGGGTCCGGTCATAGAACGCCGCCTCGTCCAGCCCCAGCCAGTCGCGCAGACGATCGCCCGAGGGATCGGTGAAGGGCCGCCCGCTGGCATGAACCCGCGCGCCGGGCGCCTGCCCCGCGATCAGCAACCGCGCGCCGGGGGCGAACCAGACCACCGGGCGCGGCGCGTGGGCCGTGGCGGTGGCGGCAAACCGATCGGCGCACAGCCGGCAGGCCGCGATGCCCGCCTGCAGATCGGCCGCCCCCGTCATGCTACTGCATGACGTGGATCAGCGTATGCACCCAGATGCTGCCGGCATAGCCCAGCGCCACGGCCCAGGTCCATTTCAGGTGGCTCATGAAGGTATAGACCGACACCATGCGCCCGCTGGCATTGGGCATCTTCGCCGCCCCCATCAGCGCCACGCCCGCCGCCGAACCGACCGACAGCAGCGATCCGCCCACGCCTGCGGTCAGTGTCACCAGCATCCACTGGCCATGCACCATGCTCGGGTCCATCGACAGCACCGCCGACATGACGGGGATGTTGTCGACGATTGCCGACAAGACGCCGACAAAGGTATTGGTCAGCGTCGGGCCGAAATCGCCGTACATCACGCGCGACACCTCGACGAGAAAGCCCAACTGCGCCACGCCCGCCACCGCCATCAGTATGCCATAGAAGAACAGCAGCGTGTCCCATTCCAGGTTCTTGATGCTGATCATCGGGTCGAACGGCTTGAACTTGGGCTTGAAATCCCGCTCAAGCACCGCGCGCAACTCGCTGTCGACCCCATCGGGCAGTACCGGCGCCTCGTATTCGCCGTGTTCCCGATGCTGCAGGAAATAACCGTAAAGCATCAGTAGGCCGAGGCCCGTCGTCATCCCGATAACCGGTGGCAGGTTCAGCATGACATGCGCCGATACGGCAAGAAACAGCGTGAAGACGAAGAGGGCGATCATGGTCCATGCACCGCGCTTCATCGTCACAGGGGCATTATAGACCTGCGCCTCCGACGACTTGACCGCGAAGGACATGATCAGCGCCGGGACCAGCCAGTTGACCAGCGACGGCAGAAAGATCGAGTAGAACTCGAAGAACTCGACCTTGCCCGATTGCCAGACCATCAGCGTGGTGATGTCGCCAAAGGGGCTGAAGGCGCCGCCCGCGTTGGCGGCCACGACAAGATTGATCGACGACAGCGAGACGAACTTGACGTCCCGCGTGGCCGTGCCGACGGCCAGAACCACGCTGACCAGCGCCAGCGCCGTCGTCAGGTTGTCGAGGAAGGGCGAAAGCAGAAAGGCCGAGGCACCCGTCGCCCAGAAGATCGCCCGCTGCGAGAGGCCTGCATCCAGCATCTTGTAGCGCACCATCTCGAAAACGTTGCGCTCCTGCAAAGTGACGACAAAGGTCATCGCGGTGACGAGGAAGAAGGTCAGCTGGCCGATCTCGATCGTGGAATGGTCAAAGCCCGCCTCCATCACCGCAAGCAGGTGTTCATCATTCTGCATCCCGTAGACGACCGCAACGATCGCCCAGATCACGCCCGCCCCGATCAAAACCGGGATCGACTTTTTCAATTCGTGGCGTTCACCCCAGATCACCACGAGGTAAGCCAGAACCAGCGTCACGACGACGCCCCATGGCAGCGCGCCGGTGGTCAGGTTCGGCACGGCGTAATCTGTCGCGGCAAGGCCGGGAGTGGCACTGGCAAGCAGGGCGAGGATGGCAAGCAGGATGCGCATGCGGGGCTCCATGTCTCCAAGGGGCGGACCGCACGCGGTCCTGACTGCTGTGGTCCCTGCCCGGCGCAATCTCTGCATCCGGCAGGGGTCCGCATTGCGTAATGGTCCGGCAAGCCTTGTGCAACTCCTCTCGGGCCCCGCGGGTGCCGGGCCCGGAAACCTGCCTTATTTTCCTCACGATTGCGTTGCACAAGGTGATCTGCGCAGGAGACGGGCGGCAAGACAGTTGTGTTGCGGCGCCCTTTACCGGCATAATGTTCCAAATCGCGCCCGGCCACCGGGCGCAAACGATGATCCGTCGCAACAATGGCGGACTGTCCGAGCAGGGCGAGAGCGGTTGGGCGATGCTCGAATTTGTGAACGTCAGCAAGTCCTTCTGGACAGGCAAACAGCGCAAGGTCATCCTCGACCGTGCCTCGTTTCGCGTCGAACTTGGCCGTTCGCTGGGTATTCTGGCGCCCAACGGCACCGGCAAGACCACGATCATCAACATGATGGCCGGGCTGGAAAAACCCGACGAAGGGCAGATCCGACGCAGTTGCCGGGTATCTTTTCCGCTGGGCTTCATGGGCGGGCTGATCCCCAAGCATTCGGGCCGCGAAAATACCCGCTACATCGCCCGCATCTACGGGCTCGATCCCGACTATGTCGAGGCGTTCAGCCGCTGGATGTGCGGGATCGACGAATATTTCGACATGCCCGTGGGCACTTACTCCACGGGTATGAAATCGCGGCTGATGTTCTCGTTGATGTTGGCGCTGGAGTTCGACATGTATCTCATCGACGAGGGCATGCCGCAGACCACCGATGTCGAGTTCAACCGCAAGGCCGGCGAAGTGCTGCGCGAAAGGTTGGAAACGACGACCGTCGTCATCGTCTCGCACCAGCCCAAGACGCTGGAGCGTTTCGCCCATTCCGCGGCGGTCTTGCGCGACGGCCAGCTGCACATGTTCGACACCCTGGAAGAAGCGAAACAGCTTTATGACTACCAAACCTAAGGCCCGCAAATTCCGCATCCGGCGCAGCGAACCCCTTTCGGGTGGCGCAGCGACCGGTGACGGTGCGACCGATAGGGGCGCGACCCAGCCCCGCGCCCCCGAACAGGGGATCCGGGTGGTGGCGTCCTCGGCCACGCAGTCCGGGCAGGATGGCATCTCGGGCAATATCGACAGCCCCCGCACCGTGGCCAGCGAGAACGACATCGACGCGATCCGCCGCGAAGGGCTGACAGGCCGCCAGCTGCGCATGGCCCGCCGCGTGGCGCAGAAGAACGGGCTTGCCGTAACTTCGGATTTCGACGCAGTGCGCCAGTTGCGCGAACGTGGCATCGACCCGTTCCAGCGCACCAACATCCTTGAACTGGTCATCCCCAACACCGACGAGCTTGATGGCGGCCCCGGTGGTCAGGAGCGGTTGCCGCAGGTCACCACTGGCAATGGCCGGGTGCAGCTCCCCCAAACCGTGCCCGACCCGCAGCGCAACTTGCCCTCGACGGATCGTGTCGCCGCGGCGGCCCAGCGCGCCTCGGAAATCCGCGCGATTCAGCGTGACATCGCCCGCCGTCGTCGCCGCGCCACCGCAATGCTGGCCGCGCGGCTGTTCACCTTCGTGATGCTGCCCACGATCCTCGCGGGCTATTACTTCTACGTCATCGCCACCCCGATGTACGCCACCAACACCGAGTTCGTGATCCAGAACGCGCAATCCACATCGGCGGCCGCGGGCCTTGGCAGCCTGTTTGCGGGCACCTCGATGGCAACCCAGCAGGACAGCATCACCGTACAGGCCTACCTGACCTCGCGCGCAGCGATGATGCGGCTGGACCAGGATCACGGATTCAAGGCGCATTTCAGCCAGACATGGATCGACCCGATCCAGCGCCTGCCGGCCAATGCCAGCAACGAGGATGCCTACAAGCTTTACCAAAGCCATGTGAAGCTCAGCTACGACCCGACCGAGGGCATCCTGAAGATGGAAGTCATCGCAGCCGATCCCAAGACCAGTCAGGAATTCGCCGAGGCACTGGTGGGATATGCCGAGGAACAGGTCGACCAGCTGACCCGGCGACTTCGTGAAGACCAGTTGGCCGGCGCGCAAAAGAACTTCGACCTCGAAGAGGCGCGGCGGGTGGATTACCTGCAAAAATTGCTCGACGTGCAGAACCAGGTTGCTGTGATCGACCCGGTCAGCGAGACGGCCTCGGTGATGAGCCAGATCACAGCCTTGCAGACGCAACTGTCGCGCAAGCAACTGGAACTGGCAACGATGCAAAGCGCTACAAGGCCCAATCAGGGCCGGGTGGATGCGCTGCAACAGGAGATCAGCAACCTCAACCAGCTGATCGCCGACAACCGTTCGAAACTGACGCAGACCGATGGCAACAACGCCTCGCTCGCCTCGAAATCCTCCGAGGTGCGCATGGCCGAAGAGAACTACCAGGCGCAAGTGCTGCGCGTCCAACAGGCGCAAAGCATGCTCGAGGTCGCCCGGACCGAGGCCAACCGGCAGGTGCGCTACCTGTCGATGGGCGTGCAACCCATCGCGCCGGACAAGCCCACCTACCCACGCGCCTTCGAGAACACGATCCTCACATTCCTGATCTTCGCGGGCATTTACCTGATGCTGTCCTTGACGGCCTCCATCCTGCGAGAGCAGATGGCGGCATGATGAAGGATGTCTCTATCGGACCGCTGACGGTCTCCAACGACCGGCCGCTGACGGTCATCGCCGGCCCCTGCCAGCTGGAAAGCCTTGACCATGCGCAGATGATCGCGGGCCGGATGGCCGAAATCTGCGCCAAGGCGGGCGCGCAGTTCATCTTCAAGGCCAGCTATGACAAGGCCAACCGCACGTCGCTTTCGGGCAAGCGCGGGCTGGGCATGGACGAGGGGCTGCGGGTGCTGGACGAGGTCAAACGCGCCTTCGGCGTGCCGGTCCTGACCGATATCCACGGGATCGACCAATGCGCGCCGGTGGCCGCCGTCTGCGACGTGCTGCAGATCCCCGCCTTCCTCTGCCGTCAGACCGACCTGTTGTTGGCCGCGGGCGAGACGGGGGCGGTCATCAACGTCAAGAAGGGCCAGTTTCTTGCGCCCTGGGACATGCCCAATGTCGTGGCCAAGATCGAAAGCACCGGCAACACCCGCATCCTGCTGACCGAGCGGGGGGCCTCCTTCGGCTACAACACGCTGGTCGCGGACATGCGTAGCCTACCGATCATGATGCGCACCGGCTACCCGGTGGTGATGGACGCGACCCATTCGGTGCAGCAGCCCGGCGGCCAGGGCGGCAGCTCTGGCGGCCAGCGCGAATTTGCGCCCGTGATGGCGCGCGCCGCGGTCAGCCTCGGCATCGGTGCGGTCTTCATCGAAACGCACGAGGCGCCCGATACCGCGCCGTCGGACGGGCCGAACATGATCCCGCTCGACCGGATGGAGGCGCTGGTCGGCAGCCTGATGGCCTTTGACCGGCTGGCCAAGGCCGACCCGCTGCGCGTCTGATCAAAGCGCGGCGAGCGCCAGCGCCAGCGTCTGCGAGGTGGCGATCACCGCAAGGCTCAGCGCCGAAACGGTCAGGAGAAAGGCAAGGGGCACGGTACGCATCGGTCACTCCATCGGCTGTTGTCAGGGGTGATACGCGCGGCGTGTGTCATTCCGGCGAAGCCCGCCCAAGAAATCCGCTCAGGCCGCCATCATCCGCCGCGCCACGTAAAGCGCGACCGGCACCGCCAGCACCGCGCCCAAGGCTGCGGCGATCAGGATCGGCTGCAAAGTGACATAGCCAGCCACCAGCGCGACGACCACGGCACTGCCGGCCAGCGTGGTGGCGATCAGGGAGTAGAGGACAGAGGCAAGGCGGAACATGGGAAATCTCCTGCATGAATACATGCGGAGATTAGCATGTTATGGGCGGGGCGAGTTTGAGGTGGATCAACCTGACGGCAAAAGGGGAATGTCGTCCCCCGGTTAAGCAGACCCGCCCGGCGGACACGCCGGGCAGCGGCCGACCGCCCCCCCCGGGCGGCCGCTTCGCGTCCCCCCGGCGGTCCGCCCCTGCCCTACGCACATAGTTGCTTTCGGGGTAGATGCTGGTGCTCTACGCCAGCGCACAGCCCCCGACCATCAAGACGGCAGGGTGAGGGTCAGGCAGGCCCCAGCCCTAGCTATCCATCTTCAGCGCATTAATAAACGCTTCCTGCGGGATCTCGACCTTGCCGAACTGGCGCATCTTCTTCTTGCCCGCCTTCTGCTTGTCCAGCAGCTTGCGTTTGCGGGTCGCGTCGCCGCCATAGCACTTGGCGGTCACGTCCTTGCGCAGCGCGCTCAGCGTTTCGCGGGCAATCACCTTGCCGCCGATCGCGGCCTGGATCGGGATCTTGAACATGTGGCGGGGGATCAGCTCTTTCAGCTTTTCCACCATCTGCCGCCCGCGTGATTCCGCCCGGTCGCGGTGGACCATCATCGACAGCGCGTCCACCGGCTCGTCATTGACCAGTACCTGCATCTTGACAAGGTTGTCCTGCCGGTAGCCGGTCAGGTGATAGTCGAACGACGCATATCCCTTGGTCACCGATTTCAGCCGGTCGTAGAAATCGAACACCACCTCGTTCAGCGGCAGGTCATAGACCACCATCGCCCGACTGCCGGCATAGGTCAGGTCTTCCTGAATGCCGCGCCGGTCCTGACACAGCTTCAGCACGTCGCCAAGGTATTCGTCGGGCACAAGGATGGTCGCCTTGATCCGCGGCTCTTCGATATGGTCGACCAACGTCAGGTCGGGCATGTCGGCGGGGTTGTGCAGCTCGCGCAGCGTGCCGTCGCGCATGTAGATCTGGTAGACGACCGAGGGCGCAGTCGTGATCAGGTCGATATCATATTCCCGCTCCAGCCGGTCGCGCACGACCTCCAAGTGCAACAGGCCGAGGAACCCGCAGCGAAACCCGAAACCGAGGGCGGCCGAGGTTTCCATCTCGTAGGTGAAGGAGGCGTCGTTGAGCGCCAGCTTCTCGATCGCGTCGCGCAGGTCCTCGAACTCGTTGGCATCGACCGGGAAAAGGCCGCAGAACACCACCGGGATCGACGGCTTGAAGCCCGGCAAAGCCACCGCGCAACCGCGCTTTTCATGGGTAATGGTGTCGCCGACACGGGTGTCGCGCACCTGCTTGATCGAGCCTGTGAAAATGCCGATCTCGCCCGGCCCCAGCTCGGCAATGTCCACCATCTGCGGCTTGAGCACCGCCAGCTTGTCGATGCCATAGACGGCACCCGTCTTCATCATCTTGATCCGCTCGCCTTTGCGGATAACCCCGTCCATCACACGGATCAGCACCACGACGCCGAGGTAGCTGTCGTACCACGAATCGACCAGCATCGCTTTCAGCGGCGCATCGCGGTCGCCTTTGGGCGGCGGCAGTTGCGTGACGATGGCCTCCAGCACGTCGGGAATGCCCAGGCCCGTCTTGGCAGAGATCGGGATGGCGTGGCTGGCGTCGATACCGATCACGTCCTCGATCTGCGCCTTCACCCGCTCGGGCTCGGCCGCGGGCAGGTCGATCTTGTTCAGCACCGGCACGATCTCGTGGTCGGCGTCGATCGCCTGGTAGACGTTGGCCAGCGTCTGCGCCTCGACGCCCTGCGTCGCGTCCACCACCAACAGCGATCCCTCGACCGCGCGCATCGACCGGCTGACCTCGTAGCCGAAATCGACATGGCCGGGCGTGTCGATGAGGTTCAGGATATAGGTCTGCCCGTCCTTGGCCGGATACTCGATCCGGACCGAGTTCGCCTTGATGGTGATCCCGCGTTCCCGCTCGATATCCATGCTGTCGAGCAGCTGCGCCTTCATGTCGCGCTCGGCCACGGTGCCGGTCAGCTGGATCAGCCGGTCGGCCAGCGTGGATTTGCCGTGGTCGATATGCGCCACGATCGAGAAGTTGCGAATGTGCGAAAGGTCGGTCATGGGGCGCGGCCTGTTGCCTGTGTCAGAGGCCGTCAATGGAGGGAACGGGGCTGTTTTGCAAGGGGGATGCCGCCTCGGGCGTCAGCGCGCCCACAACGTCCATGCCACCGTCCCACATCATGTTCAGCGCCACCCCGAGGATGATCAGCAGCCCGATCCAGCTGATCCAGCGATGCCGGTTTAAAAGCCGCGCGATCAGCCCCGCGGCCAGCCCCATCAGCAGCACCGACAGCGTCAGCCCGAAGACCAGCACGATGGGATGCTCATGCGCCGCGCCCGCCACAGCCAGCACGTTGTCGAGCGACATCGAGACATCGGCCACCACGATCTGGGTCACAGCCTGCGCCAGCGTCTTGGGTGCGCAATCGGCGCGCGCACCGTCCAGATCCTCGGGCATCGCCGCCCGCAACTCCTGATACATCTTCCAAGCCACCCACAGCAGCAGCACGCCGCCGGCCAGCAAGAGCCCGACAATGTTGAGAAGCTGCACAGCGACCGAGGCGAAAGCCACGCGCAGCACGGTGGCGACAAGGATACCGATGAGAATGGCCCGCGTGCGCTGCTGCGGCGGCAGCCCGGCCGCGGCCAGACCGATCACCACCGCATTGTCCCCCGCCAGCGTCAGGTCGATCATCACGACGCCGAAAAAGGCGGCGATGACTTCGGACGCGATCAGGTCATGCATGGAAACGGGGCCTTGTTCTTTGGGCCAGAGGTAGAGGCCGCACCCCCCCGCTGCAAGGGGCGCGGCCCTGCGCCGAGGGAATTGACCGGGCGTCGAGGGCAGGCGGGCATCGGCAATTGCCTGTCGGCCCCGATTCTTGCTATGCATGGGGCGAGGATATCGCGGGGCGACACCGCAAAGCCGGGCGGCCCGCAGAGGATCGAGGCGGTGTGATGCGTTACATTCCGGCGGTTATCGCCATGGTTGCCCTGGTGGCCCTGGGCTCTTGCGGGGGACGTCGCGTGACTGGCGATATCAGCCGCGCCTGCGTCGCTTCGGGCCGTGACGCGGCCAGCCCTGCGCTGTGCAGTTGTGTCCAGCAGGTCGCCAACCAGACGCTGTCGGCCAGCGACCAGCGCCGCGCGGTCAGCTTCTTCGAGAACCCCGAAAAGGCGCAGGAATCGCGCGTCGCCGATGGCACCGCCGCGTTCTGGACCCGCTACCGCGCCTTCACCGAGGCCGCCCGCGCCCAGTGTTCCCGCTGATCAGGCCCGGCAAGGCAATCCCCGCCGGGCCGGTTGGCCTGCCTCAGTTGTCGTCGGTTGCCTTCGGCTGGAACATCGCGCCGGGCGCTTGAACCGGCACGTCGAAGGTCATCGGCGGTGTCGTCTCGAAAGTCAGCGTGACGCTGATCGTGTCACCGGGCTTGAGCGGTTTGACCAACCCCATCAACATGATGTGGTAGCCGCCGGGCGCCAGCGTGATGTCGGCCCCCTGCGGAAGGGCAAGGCCGCCCGCGACCTCGGTCATCGTCATCACGCCGTTGGCGTCTTCTTTGCTCTGGTGGATCTGCAGCATCGCCGCCGCGGGCGACGAGGCCCCGATCAGCCGGTCTGGCGCATCGCCGTGGTTGTGGATGGCAAAGTAGATGGCACCACCCATGCCGGTGGTAATGGCATAGGGGTGGTGGATTTCAACATCTGCGCCCGCACG
The DNA here is from genome assembly GCF_016125575.1 of Limimaricola sp. GTDB lineage: Bacteria > Pseudomonadota > Alphaproteobacteria > Rhodobacterales > Rhodobacteraceae > WGLM01. Next base: position 168,576 of record NZ_WGLM01000001.1, on the reverse strand, counting down.
GGCGGCAGTTGCGAGGAATGTGGCGGCCAGTGCCGCCAGGATCATGCGGATCATGTTCTTTTGTCCTTGGTCTGAAAAGGGGTATCGGTACGTCGTTTCAGACCAGAACGGGCGGCCCGCGGGCCAAGGGCGACAGCGCCGGCGGGGTGACGCCGCGGGTTACCGTGACCGCAAACCACGCCCGGACCAGGCGCACCTGCCGCATCAGCACCAGCGGCTCCGCGTCCAGCGCCACGATGAGGCGCAGCGCGCAATCGGGGCAAAGATGCACGCGTCCGGTGGGCTTGCCGTTGGCATCCAGCGTCACGGTGACCGGGCCCTGCCCGGTGCAGACCACGACCTGTCCCGCCACCATCGTCTGCCCGCGCGCCACCGCCATCTGCTGCGCGGTCAGGGCCAGCAGGGCGGCAAGGATCAGTCCGAAGAAGCGCTGCGGCAGGACCATGACAGGCGCACTATCATGGCCTCATTGACTGCGGAAGCGCCAAGAAAAAGGCCCGATCGCCATTTGGCGACCGGGCCTTGCATCCAGGTGTGCCAGACGGCGATCAGGCCGAGGCAGCAGCCTTGGCCAGTTCCTTCTTGACCTTCAGCGCGGCGGGCGACAGCTCGTCGTCCTTGGCCTTCGCAAGGTAGGCATCGAGGCCGCCACGGTGGTCGACCGAACGCAGCGCCGCATTGGAGATGCGGAACTTGAAGCTGCGGCCCAGCGCCTCGGAGGTCATGGTGACCTCCTGCAGGTTGGGCAGGAACCGCCGACGGGTGCGGTTCTTGGCGTGGCTGACGTTGTTGCCCGACATCGGGCCCTTACCGGTCAATTCGCAGCGGCGCGACATGGCTCGTCTTCCTTCGTGCGGTGGGGGTCCGGCCTATCGGCGGCGCCGCCCGTTCAAACAAGAACGGCCCTGCGGGGACAGGGCCATGAATTCCGTCCGCGTCGGATAGGCCCAAACGCCGCGGGCGTCAACCCGATTCCACGTCGTCCGGGCCCGCATTTTCGGCCGCCATCGCCGCGACCAGCGCGGCGGCCGCCCGGGCGGGCGATGTGCCTCCCGTGGCCACCGCGGCCTCGCTTTCAAGCAGCCTTGCACGCAGGGCCGGGTCTGCCGTCAGCCGCGCCAGAAGCTGCGCACGCACCTCCTCGTGGAACCAGTGCCGCGCTTGCGCGGCGCGCCGCGCCTGCCAATGGCCATGGGTGCGACGCCAGTCGGCCAGCGCGCGCATCTCGTCCCAGGCCGCGTCCAGACCCTGCCCGGTGACCGCCGAAACGGTCAGCGCCTTGGGAAAATCGGGCGGGTCCTGCGGGCGGCGGCGCATCAGCCGCAGCGCACCGGCATAATCGGCCCGCGTCGCTGCGGCCTGCGTGGCCAGCGCGCCGTCGGCCTTGTTGACGAGGATCAGGTCGGCGATCTCCATGATCCCGCGCTTGACCCCCTGCAACTCATCCCCGCCCGCGGGCGCGATCAGCAGCACGAAAAGGTCGGCCATCTCGGCGACGATCGTCTCGGACTGGCCGACGCCCACCGTCTCGATCAGCACCACGTCGAACCCGGCCGCCTCGCACAGGCTGACCGCCTCGCGCGTGCGCCGCGCCACGCCGCCCAGCTGCGTCTGGCTGGGCGAGGGACGGATGAAGGCGCGCGGATCGCGGCTGAGCCGTTCCATCCGCGTCTTGTCGCCCAGGATCGAGCCGCCCGAGCGCGCCGAGGAGGGATCGACCGCCAGCACGGCCACGCGCAGGCCCTGCTCGGTCAGCCGCAGGCCGAACGCCTCGATGAAAGTGGACTTGCCCACCCCCGGCGTGCCCGACAGGCCGATGCGCAGCGCCTGCCGCTGCCCGCCCAACGCGTCGAGCAGGTCGAGCGCGTGTGCGCGGTGGTCGGCCCGGGCGCTTTCCACCAGCGTGATCGCGCGGGCCAGCGCCCGGCGGTCGCCGGCGGCGATGCGGGTGGCGAGGGCGGCGATATCGGGCGCGGTGCTCATCAAGGTCTTCATATCGGGGTGGCCGGGCCTGTCCAGCCCCGGCGGTGGCAGGGGGGCTGCCTGCCCCCCTCTGCCTTCGGCATTCACCCCCCCCGAGGGCAAGAGCTCCAGTTCATGTTTGTACTTATAGTGTCCTTTATCAATGGCATAGAGGACTTTGCAGAAACCCAGGTGATATCAGTTCACCACAAGGTCACCTGAAAATGCGGTGCATGTTGGCAACAGGAAGTCCCAACATGCGAAAGACCAACGTACAAACGTCTCAGAACCCTCGAATAGGGCGCCGGGAACCGATTTCAGCACTCATGCAGCCCGCACCTACCCTCGCTTACGCTCGGCGCGTCTATCGCGCGGGATGTCGGGCCGCATCCAGCTGTGCCGCCCCGCCCAGACCCCGAGGGGGCCATTCGCCATGGCCCCCTTCTCAAACCCCCTAGGCACTGCCCGATAGGGGACAGAAGAAGCGCGCAACGACGCGTTTGGGCGGAAACCGGACATTCGCCGCGCCATGCCACAATGTCCGCACTGCGGACTTTCCTGCAGTTGGACCTTCCATAGGCAACGTCTGCTGTGAGCCGTCTGAGGACTGGCAGGTTTCGGTACATGAGGGCGGGGCGGCTGTCGTGCGTAGCGGCCCCACGTTTAGAACCACGGCGTAGCGTCCTGTCCGTCCGCTTAACGCTCCCGTGGGACCAAACGCGTGGTCAACATACTCTGCGAGGACTTGCTAAGAACGCCGGTGCCGGCATCGACGTACGGGCGCCACTTGCTGCTCTGACCCACACCATTGATGAGACGTCCGCCGCCTAGTAGCCTACAAGAAACAAGAGGAGCGGGAGTCCCTAAATGAAGATATTTGCTAGCCACAGTTCTACCCAAAAACTATTTGTGCGGGAGTTTTTGTCGCTTTGCCCCTCCTCGATTGACTTTTGGGTGGATGAAAAGTCCATAAATGCCGGAGACGATATTCTCACCAAGATCGACGAAGCGTTGTCCGGGGACCTTGATTTCGTCGCACTCTTTGTTGAGGAGCACTCGGCTAGGTCAAGCTGGGTTGCGTATGAGGTCTCACGCGCACTCGAGCGAGAGAAGGAGCTCGGTCGACCGATTCTGATCCCAATTGTTCTTTCCGAAGTCGGCTGGAACTCCCTGAGGGATGTCTTAGGCCCGAATAGAAAGTACATTAAATGCTTCGACCAGCTCGATGACAGCATTCGAATGGCAGCAGCAAGATTCACCGAGTCGATATTTGACTGGCTTATTTCCAAGACCAACGGCGAGAAAAGGGATAAAGACGCCCCGGCGACTGGGAAGCTTAAAGACGCGGAAGCCGTCTTCAAGAAACTTGCCGCTGTGCTAAAATCCGAAATTCACGCCTTCCGACGCCAGAATCCAATAACCGTCGAGGAGCTTCTGGAAAAACTGAACGCTTCGAGACCCGGGCTCTTCTCGGGTGTCGAAGAGTTAAATCACGCCATTTCTGAGCTCTTCGGAAAAGGATACATGTCAGGTTATTACTATGACGGAGAGATAATCTTCCTGGCATACGAGAAATTCTTTCAAAAGCGGGAAGTAGAAGATTCCGTAAAAGCAAAGATAGCGCGAATTGCTGTATCTTTGCTTGAGGACGACATGAAAGTCGCGATCGATGGTGGTTCAACGACCTACGCTGCAGCTGAGGAGGTGGCGAAATTGATTACAGCTGGAGCGATATCAGGTCTCGAAATATTCACCAACTCTATTCCTGTAGCCGGAGTAATATTAAATGCGCTTAACGATCTCAATCTCGGCGATCGAGACTCCACGTGCACGGTTACGATGATGGGTGGAAAATGTCGCCACAACTCTATGTGTACGCTTCTTGAGGAAAATAGTGCTATCGGTTTCACGGAAGCGTTTCCAGGTTTGGGCGGCGGTGTCGACATATCTTTCATGGGTACCAGTGGGATCACCGAAAACAAGGGGTTTGGCATAACTCACAGGTTCGAATTGCCCGCGAAGACAGGCTTTTGTCGTGCTGCGAGGCAGGTAATTGTACTGTGTGACAAGAGTAAGTTTGAAACCAACCAGCCACGGATGTTCGCAGAGTTCTCTGAGAGGATAACCGTTATTACTGAGAGAGCATCGGAGCCAAGTGTCGATCGCCTGCGCGCATCCAGCGAAAGTTTTGGGCATATGAAAGTAGTTTACTGTGACTGAGGCAAAGTGGTTAGTCGTCTCCGACGTAGACGGAACACTTTTGGACTCCCAGAAACTGATCTCGCCCAAAACCTCCCAAGTTCTCGGCGAACTTCAGCGTTCTAACAGAGTCGAAATTGTGTTGGCTTCATCAAGAATGCCCTTGTCTCTGGTTCGCCTCGCCGATGAAATCGGTGTGTCGTGTCATCTTGTTGCCTACGATGGCGCGGTTACACTCGTTGCGGGCTATGACGAAGTAGGAGGAGAGCGTGGACCAGTTATATCGGCTGACGAAGCACGAGCAGTGCACGACATTGCTGGGCAGGTAGCATACTTCGGGTTCTATTATTACGATAATTGGTGGTGCGAGAAATTTAGTCGCTGGTCTGATCGGGAAGAGTCCAACACTGGGCTAAAGGTGCATCTTCGGGATTTCAATGTTGAGTGGAGTGATCCGGCCCACAAACTGATGCTCAGGGACGACGAGGAAGTCATTAGAAGGATTCGCGGGCGACTGGAGGGCCAGCGCTTCGAAACACTGCGCTGGTATGGAAACGGATCAACGATCCTAGAATTTCTGCCGATGACAGCAGAGAAAGGGAGAGCGGCGGAGAGGCTCCGTTCTAGATTGGGAATTCCTTTATCTCGGGTCGTCGCATTCGGCGATGGCTACAACGATCTTTCCCTTGCGCAGACTTATGTAAACTTTGTGGCGGTAGAGAACGCCATTGATGATGTCAAGAGAATTGCGACCTACTGCACGGGGCGCGGAGATGCGGACGGCGTCGCGAGGTTTCTAGAAACGTTTGACTGGCAGGGCCAAATTTAGATTGAGCCTCATTGAAATGGTATTTCTCGCGTTAATTGCAAAGTCGAAGGATGTTGTTTTCGTAAATAATCGCAGAGAGGCGAGAGCTCTACGAGGGGTGCCTATTATCCTACGTTGAACATCATCTCCTCAGCTGACGGCAGATGCGTGTACCTTCATGATTTCGCATTCATACCCCGCTGCAGCAGGTGGTCTGAATGCTGCAGTATCGAGAGGAGCGCAATGAACGACAGGTTTTGGACAGGGAAGTCGAAACCGTCAACTGCCGTCATGAGGGCGCGAAGCTGCCGCTCGAACAATTTGCAGCATCCTTCAGTCTGGGCTCAAACTTGCCGTTAGCCGCGCCACGCACCAAGGTCCGCTCAGGGCCGCCAACCTCTTCTGGCTCCCCCCGTCGCTCCTCGCCCACGCCATATTTGGCCCGTGCCTGCGCCAACCGATCCTGTGTCCAGTCTGGGTTGCGCTGCCATTCTCGGATGATCTGGTGCATGTTGCCGAGGGCGTAGACATCAAGGAGCTCGATGGGGACACCATTCAGAGCCGCGCGTGACAAGGAGCACCCGGCGATCTGTTTTTGCAACATCTCGTCGCGCTCGGCCGTGAGTAGGGCATCGATGCTGGAGCGGTCCACCATGCTTGCCAAGTCTTCCATGTCCCCTACCGCCGCAGCCGCGATCAGCGCCCAAAGCGGATGGACCGGCCAGCGTGCGCGGTTCGTGTCGGCGGTCGGCACCGTGTAGCGCACCTCGCCCAGCGCAAGCTGGAGGATCGGAGAGAGATTATCACGGAGATTGCCCCAGGTCGTCACGGCCCAGTCGTCTTTCAGGTGCCGCTTGAAGGCGCGGATTTCCACGCGCCAGACGGTACTGGTGTCACGGTTGCGCGGATCAAGTGGGGGCAGGCCTTGAGCGGCCAGCGCGTCATTCCAGACCCTCCACCAATAGGGTTTGCGCGTCGCGATCACTTCGGCGCGTTTGTCATAGAGCACGACCTGCCGGTTCGGGTTCTTGCCGATGGTGATGCTCTCCACCCGTCCTGAGCGCCCCACCACTTGTACCAGAGTGTCCGAGATTTCCTGCACACGGCTGCGCGCATGGGCGACGAAATGCAACCGGTCCGGGGCCAGGTCAGGGGCGAGAATGTCAAAAGCCACGTCCACCCGCCCGATGCTTTCCGTTCCCGGCACATAGTCGAGCTCCAGCCGGGCCAGCGTGTCTTCGAGCCGGGCGCGTGTCTTGGCGAGCCCGTCAAAGGCCAGTGGCAGCGCGCGACACGAGACCCGCACACCCCATTTATCGGCCTTGCCATTGGGCTGCTTGAAGAACCAGTTTTCCCCGAATGGCGCGACTCCGCTGTCGCACCGGAAGGCATAGCCGCCGCGCGCGCCGGTGGCGGCAACCTGCATTCGGACGCCATTGTGCTCGACCATGCCGACCTCCCCATTGTTCGCTTCCGAAACGGCGCGGCCCAGCCGCATCTTGTCGGCAAGCTCCTCGCTGATGGTCAGGGGATAGGAGATGTCTAGGCCGTCAAAGCCTTTGCGGATCAAGTGCATTTTTGGGGATTTCCATGCCATGTATTTCTAGAGGGGGGTGTTACAAGGACCCCCCTCGAACGGCTGTCGGCGGGCGCGCGCCGTGCCCGCCCGCCGCCAGCTTGCTGGCGAGCGCGGCGGTCGGGCACGGGGCCAGTACGGGCCATGTTTCGGGTCTTGGAGAGACCAGGCGAGTGTTCATGTGCCCCTCCGAAGGGGCAGCAGCTTGGCCTTGCCAAGTGGCGCCTCGAAACTGGCGGTGAGTGCGGGCGTCAATTTGGATTGCGCCCAGGTGTCGAGATCGCTTGCGAGGTAGAGCACGCGATTGCCGAAGCGGCGATAAACCGGGCCGCCGCCCACGGTCGCGTATTTCTGCAAAGTGGCCTTGGCCACCGGAAACCCGCGCGCCGTGAGATACGCAGCAGCCTCAGGCCGGGTCAGGAACGAGTTGGTCATGGGTCCTCCATCAGGTGATGGTGGACAGCCTAGGCACAGGTGGTTCTAAGGGCGAAAATCAATATTTTTGCCTTTCGGCAAATTCTATTCTTTCGTTGATGGTGGCGAAATACGGCGACGGAGCGCGGCCCTGAACCTTCCGAATTAGGTCTTGCTCAAACCAGAAATCAAAGGGGTCGCTCAAGACTTGACCCTTCGCATACCTGAGCGCTGTCTCCGCCCCCACGACGCCGATCTCGTCCATGTAGTGGCGCTCGATCTCGGCAAATGCTTCAGGGCGCGTCCGCCGAAACGCGGTCAGTCTCGCGCGGACAGTCTTCGTGTCGGCGCCAACAACCGCGCTGATGGTCTCGAACGCGGCAGTATCCGTCTTGGTGCCGGTCTGGCGCAATGTGGTCCACAGGCAGGCCCAGCCCTGGACGCGCAGGTCCGAGGTCTTGGGTCGACCACGCGGAGGCCGGTAGGCCGGAACCACAAGCTCTGCCAAGGACAGAGCAACCTTGTACCAGACATCAGGCTCACCGGGCCGATACCCGAAATGCCGGATCAGGGCCTCTTCCCGCGCGGCCTTCTCGCGGAGCAGTTCCGCGCGGCGCTCCTCATTGAACACGTCGTGCTGTGTCAGTTCCGGGATGGGGTCGCAAAGAACGCCCGCGAATTCCTTCATGCCGCTTTCTCCGTCGCTGTAAGAGCCCCCGTGATCGTCGCCGCTGCCCGTTCGGCCAAAGCCTGCCGCCGGTCATTGGCCCAATGGATATAGCGCTGCGACGTGGACATATCCTTATGACCCAGCGCCGCCATGATTTCCGCGGCTTGTGCGCCCTGCATCGCCATGTAGGACGCGAAGGTGTGCCGCAACCCATGCAGGCCGATCCCCGCGGGCAGGCCCGCGGCCAGGCGCACCTTGCGCCAAGGCGCATCGAGGTACAGCTTCGCATGGCCCGGCAGCGGCGGGAACACGGGCTCATCTGGCCCGCCGCCCGGCTGTCGCCGCAAAATCTCCACCTCCAACGCAGGTAACCCGATCACCCGCGCCTCGCCGGTCTTGCCGCCGGTCTTGTGCCGATCGGGTGGAAGGACGATCAGTCCCTTGGCCAGGTCCACATGCCGCCACTGGAGCCCGGCAATCTCGCCCCGCCGCGCGCCGGTCAGGGCAATCAACCGAATCGCATCGGCCACCAACGGGCGCAGCAGCGGCGCGGGGTTGTCGATATCCGGGGTCACCATCCGGTCAAGCGTGGGCCAAAGCCGCGCATAGGCCGCCGGGTCTTCGAGGATAATCTCCCGCCGCCCGTCGCGCCCGATCTCGACATTGCGCGCCGCCCGCACCGCGTCCCACTCGACCGATCCGGCCTTGTAGCCCCAGTTCAGAATTGCCCGGAAGAGCCTGATGGACGACCGCGCGATTCCCTCACCGCCCCTCACCCGGCTGTTTGTGCCGTCCTTGCCCGCGTGGCGACCCTCGCAGATCGACCGGAACGCTTTCTCGACGGCGGGCATTGTCACTTCATCAACCCGCAGCCCGCCCAGAAGGGGCCGCAGGTGACCATCGATCCTCTTGTGATCGACGTATTGGGTCGAGGCACGCTTGGCCCTGAAGGTCGGGCTGGCGCAATAGGCGTCAATCAATCCGCCGACCGACATGCGGTCGCGCGCGTCCTGCTTCTCCTCCAGGGGATCGCGCCCTTGCAGCAGCATCGCCCGGAACTCCTCGGCCCGCCTGCGCGCCAGCTCCGGGGCGATGGTGCCGACCTTGGCAACCGTGATGTTGCGCTTGCGGTTCCTGGCGTTACGGTACGAGAATACGAAGGAATGCACCCCAGAGGGCCGCAGGATCACGCCGTATCCCTTCAGCGTGTCGTCCCAGAGGACCTGCCGCGCTTCGGGCGTCTGTGCCGCATCCAGCAGCCGTTTTGTGATCCTCGCCATGCCGAACTCCACCTCCTGATACACCCATGGTTCGGCAACCGGACGCAATCCGACGCCTCCCCATGCGACAGAAAGCAACGACCGGAAAGACAGGAAGTCAACAAAAACAACGGTATGGAATGAAGAAGGAAATCACTGCCTTCCCCAGCAACCCCCAGAAACTCGCCCCCCGAGAGTATTTCCAGCCAGAAGAAGGGGCTTGACCGGCCGCCGGCGCACGGCAGGTTGGCGGGCATGAGCGCCCTGCCCCCCCGTTTTGCCAGCTGGTTCGCCGCGCGCGGCTGGGACCTGCACCCACACCAGGCCGAGATGCTGGCGCGGACGGACGAGGCCGCGCTGCTGCTGATCGCTCCGACCGGGGGCGGCAAGACGCTGGCGGGGTTCCTGCCGACGCTGGTGGAACTGGCCGAGGGCGGGCACGCGGGGTTGCACACGCTTTACGTCTCGCCGCTCAAAGCGTTGGCGGCCGACATCTGGCGCAACCTCGGCACGCCGATCGCCGAGATGGGGCTGCCGATTCGGGTGGAGGACCGGACGGGGGACACCTCCTACACGCAGAAACGCCGCCAGCGCGCCGACCCGCCGCATATCCTGCTGACCACGCCGGAAAGCCTGGCGCTGCTGACCTCCTACGAGGATGCGCCGCGGATCTTTGCCGGGCTGAGCCGCGTGATCGTGGACGAGATCCACGCGCTGGCCGAAAGCAAGCGGGGTGACCAGCTGATGCTGGCGCTGTCGCGGTTGCAGGCGCTGGCGCCGGGGCTGCGCCGGGTGGGCCTGTCGGCCACGGTCGAGGATCCGGGCGCGATCGCCCGCAGCCTGGCCCGCGCGCCCGACCCTTGCGCGGTGCTGCTGGCCGAGCCGGGGCCGGATCCCGACATCTCCATGCTGGTGACGCCCGAGCGCCCGCCCTGGGCGGGGGGCGGTGGCCGTTACGCAATCCCGGCGGTGCTGGAGGCGGTGCGCCGGCACAGGACCACCTTGATCTTTCACAACACAAGGGCGCAGGCGGAACTGTTCTTTCATGCCCTCTGGTTGCAGAATTCCGATAACCTGCCGATCGGCATCCACCATGGCAGCCTCAGCCGAGAGCAGCGCGCGGCGGTGGAACAGGCGATGGTCGCGGGGGATCTCAGGGCGATCGTCTGCACCGGGTCGCTGGACCTGGGCATCGACTGGGGCGATGTCGACCTTGTCATCCAGGTTGGCGCGCCCAAGAACGTCAAGCGGCTGATCCAGCGGATCGGGCGCGCCAACCACCGCTACAACGCGCCGTCCAAGGCGCTGCTGGTGCCGGCCAACCGCTTCGAGGTGGTCGAATGCGTGGCCGCGCTGGAGGCCGCGCGCGCGCATGAACTCGACGGCGACCCCAAGGGGCCGGGGCCGCGCGACGTGTTGTGCCAGCATATCCTGATCCGCGCCTGCGCCGGGCCGTTCGACGCCGACGCGCTGCTGGCCGAGGTGCGCAGCGTCGGCGCCTATGCCGGCCTGTCGCGGGCGGCCTTCGACGATTGCCTCGATTTCGTGGCGACGGGCGGCTACGCGCTGCGCGCCTATGACCGCTGGCAGCGCCTGCGCCAGCGCCCCGACGGGATGTGGGAATTGCGCGATCCGCGCGCGGCGCGCACCATCCGCATGAACATTGGCACGATCCAGGACACCGACCTCGTCAAGGTGCGGCTGCGCGGCGGGGCGGCCCTTGGCGAGATCGAAGAGGATTTCGCCGCCACCCTCAGCCCCGGCGACACCTTCCTGATCGGCGGCCAGATCGTGCGTTTCGACGCCCTGCGCGAAATGACCATCGAGGTCACGCGGTCGGCCAGCAAGACCCCGAAGATCGCCACCTTCATGGGCACGAAATTTGCCACCTCCACCCAGTTGTCGGCGCGCATCCTCGCCATGTTCCGCGAGGGCGACTGGTCGGGCCTGCCCGCGCACACGGCCGAATGGCTGGACCTGCAGGCCCGCGTCTCGCGCCTGCCCGAGGCTGGCGGGATCCTTGTGGAAAGCTTTCCCCATGACGGGCGGCAGCATACCTGCATCTACGGCTTTGCCGGGCGCAACGCGCAGCAAACGCTGGGCCTGCTGGTCAGCAAGCGGATGGAGGCGGCAGGGCTGCAACCGCTGGGCTTTGTCGCCACCGATTACGCGACGCTGCTCTGGGGGCTGCGGCAGGTGGACGACCCCGCGCCGCTATTGACCCCGCAGGAGCTTCGGGAGGGGCTGGAGACATGGCTGGCCGGCAACGCGGTGATGAAGCGCACCTTTCGCGCCGCGGCCACCATCGCGGGTCTGATCACGCGCAACACCGCGGGACAGCGCAAATCGGGACGGCAGGCGACGTTTTCCAGCGACATCCTCTATGACACGCTGACGAAATACGACCCCGACCACCTGATGCTGCGCATCACCCGCGAAGAGGCCCGGCGCGGGCTGGTCGATTTTGGCCGGATCGAGGACATGCTGGCGCGCACCGAGGGCCGGATCGACCATGTCGTGCTCGACAGGCCCTCGCCGCTGGCCGCGCCGCTGCTGCTGGAGATGGGCCGCGTGCCCATCGCCGGCGAGGGCCGCGAGCGATTGGCCGCCGAGGCTGCCGCGGCGCTGATGCAGGCGGCGGGTCTTGACGCGGGCTGAGGGCCCTTGCGCTGAGGGCGCCTTCGCGGCAAGAACGTAACATGAACGGACATGACTTCACGCTGGCCGGGGTGCGGCTGACGGCCCTGCCCTCGGGCGCACTTTGGATCGACCAGGCGCGCGCGCTCTGCGTGGCCGATCTGCACCTAGGCAAGTCGGACCGCATGGCGCGGCGTGGCGGCGCCCTGTTACCCCCCTACGAGACTTTCGCCACGCTTGACCGGCTGGCCGAGGATATCGCCGCTACCGCGCCCGAACAGGTCATCTGCCTTGGCGACAGTTTTGATGACCTGATTGCCGGCGTTGAACTGGCCGAAGAAGCGCGGTTGAGGCTCATGGGGCTTCAGGCCGGGCGACGCTGGATCTGGATCGAGGGTAACCATGACCCCGGGCCGGTGGATATTGGCGGCAGCCATCTGGCCGAACTCGCGCTTGCCGGCCTGACCTTTCGTCACATCGCCATCCCCAACGCCGCAGCCGAGGTTTCGGGCCACTATCACCCCAAGGCCCATCTGCCCGGCGCGGGGTGGCGGCCCGCCTTTCTTGCCGATGCGCAGCGCGTCATCCTGCCCGCCTACGGCACCTATACTGGCGGCCTGCGGTCCGATGCGGCAGTGCTGCGCGCATTGATGCAGCCCCCGGGGCAGGCCATCCTGACCGGGCGCCGGGCACTGGCACGGCCGCTATGACTCCTCGATCAGCCCCGCCTCGACCAGTTCGGGCCGGAAGGTGCGGCTGACCGGCACCTCGCTGCCATCGATCAGCACCAGCACGTCGCGCCCCTTGTGGCGGGCTGCCCCGCGTACCGCTTCGCGCGCGACCCAGTGCGAGCGATGGGTGCTGAACCCCTCAACTCCCTCCATCTCGGCGATCGCGTCGGAAAAGCGCATCAGAACGCGCTGCGACGTGCCATCGGCGAAATGCGCCTCGACGTAATGATCGTCGACGGCAAGCCGCAGAAGGGCCGATTGCGGCCCGACCGCCAACCGCCCGTAAAAACGCGGCCGCTCGGGCGCCTTCCGCCCGCTGCGAAGATGCTCTCCGACAATCCGGTAGGCCGCCGTCACCGCAAGCGTGATGACGAACACCAGCGCGACAATCTCTGCGAGAGGCGGGATCGGGGTCGCGTGGTGGCCGATGACCGCGATCAACGTATCGAGGCCAAGGCTGAAAAGCAGCGTGAAGATCACGATGGACACGCCTTCGCGCACCCATTCCGAACGCCCTGCCATCAGCCCCTGTGTGGCGCGCCGCACGACAAGGCCAAGGATGATGGCCACCGCGTCGATGCCGAACCAGAAGGCCGCTCGCGGCACGGTCGGCACCTCGTGATAGCTGCCAAAGGGGCCGAGCGCAGTCATCACCAACGACATCGCCAGCCAAATCACCAGCAAACGCAGGCCTTCCCTGCCGCTGGGCGCTATGCCCCGGAACAAGGCCTCAAGGCGATTCATCTTTTAATATTGATCTTCAAATTTCCGACACGCAGCAACCATAGCGCGCAAGTCGGCCGCTGCAACCCTCAGGTGCAATGGCGGGGCTAGCAGGCCCCGCCGGGTCCACCGGGATCAGGCTGTCAGCCCCTCGGGTTCGGGCAGGCCATGCGCCCGGCAACAGGCCGTCACGGTGTTGGCCAGCAGGCAGGCGATGGTCATCGGCCCCACGCCGCGCGGCACCGGGGTGATCGCGCCCGCCACCTCGGCCGCGCTGGCGAAATCGACATCGCCCACCAAGGCTGTCTTTTCGCCGCGCGGCACCCGGTTGATGCCCACGTCGATCACCGTCGCGCCCGGCTTGATCCAGTCGCCCTTCACCATCTCGGGACGGCCGACCGCAGCCACCACGATATCGGCCTGACGCACGACGCCCGGCAAGTCGCGCGTGCGGCTATGCGCGATGGTCACGGTGCAGCTTTCACCCAGCAGCAGGTTCGCCATCGGCTTGCCCACGATGTTGGACCGGCCGATCACCACCGCGTTCATGCCCGACAACGAGCCATGCTGCGCGCGCAACAGCATCAGGCACCCCAGCGGCGTGCACGGCACCATCGCCTTTTGCCCGGTGCCAAGCAGGCCGACGTTCGAGATGTGAAATCCGTCCACGTCCTTGGCCGGATCGATACTGTTGATCACAAGGTCCGAATCGAGGTGCGGCGGCAGCGGCAACTGCACGAGAATGCCGTGCACCTTCGGATCGGCGTTCAGCTTGGCGATCAGCGCCAGCAGCTCGGCCTCCGTCAGGTCCGCATCGCGCTTGAACTCGAACGAGGCCATCCCCGCCTCGACCGTCTGCTTGTGCTTGGAGCGGACATAGACCTGGCTCGCCGGGTCCTCGCCCACCAGCACCACCGCCAGCCCGGGGGTGATGCCGTTTTCTTCCTTCAGACGGGCAACATGCGCCGCCACCTTCTCGCGCACCGTGGCCGCGAAGGCCTGTCCGTCGATTACCGTCGCGGTCATCCGCCCGCCTCCTTCATCTTGCCAGAAATACTCCCGCCGGAGGCGACCGCGGGGCGGGGAGGCTCGATGCCTCCCCGCCCCGCCCGCACCCCGGTGGCGATGATCAGAACAGCCCTTCGATCTGGCCGTCCGCGTTCAGCCGGATCGTCTCGGCCGAGGGCACCTTGGGCAGGCCGGGCATCGTCATGATCTCGCCGCAGATCACCACGACGAAGCCCGCACCGGCCGAAAGGCGCACTTCGCGCACCGGGATCGTGTGGCCCGAAGGCGCGCCGCGCATGTTGGGGTCCGTGGTGAAGGAATACTGCGTCTTGGCCATGCAGATCGGCAGATTGCCATAACCCGCGGCCTCCCACGCCTTCAGCTGGTCGCGCACGGACTTGTCCGCCGTCACCTCGCCCGCGTGGTAGATGCGCTTGGCAATCGTCTCGACCTTCTCGAAGAGGCTCATGTCGTCGGGGTAAAGCGTGGTGAAGGTGCTGGGCGTCTCGGCCAGTTCCACCACCTTGCGCGCCAGGTCCTCGATCCCTTCCGAACCCTTGGCCCAATGCTTGCACAGGATCGCCTCGGCGCCCTGCGCGGCGACGTAGTCCTTCACCGCCTGCACCTCGGCATCGGTGTCCGAGACGAAGTGGTTGATCCCCACCACGACCGGCACGCCGAACCCCTTCACGTTGGCGATGTGGCGGCCAAGGTTGGCGCAGCCCTTCTCGACCGCGGCGACGTTTTCGGCCCCCAGATCGGCCTTCGCGACACCGCCGTTCATCTTCATCGCGCGGACCGTGGCAACCAGCACCACCGCATCGGGGGCCAGGCCCGCCTTGCGGCACTTGATGTCCATGAACTTTTCCGCACCCAGGTCGGCGCCAAAGCCTGCTTCGGTCACGACGTAATCGGCCAGCTTCAGCGCGGTCGTCGTCGCGGTAACCGAATTGCAGCCGTGGGCGATGTTCGCAAACGGTCCGCCATGCACGAAGGCGGGGTTGTTCTCCAGCGTCTGCACCAGGTTGGGCTGCATCGCGTCCTTCAACAGCACCGTCATCGCGCCGTCGGCCTTGATGTCGCGGCAATAGACCGGCGTCTTGTCACGGCGATAGGCCACGATCATGTCGCCCAGCCGCTTCTGCAAGTCCTTGAGGTCCTTGGCGAGGCAGAGGATCGCCATCACCTCCGAGGCGACGGTGATGTCAAACCCGGTTTCCCGCGGGAAACCGTTGGCGACGCCGCCCAGGCTTGCCGTGATCTGGCGCAGCGCCCGGTCGTTCATGTCCAGCACCCGGCGCCAGACGACGCGGCGGATGTCGATCTCCAGCTCGTTGCCCCAGTAAATGTGGTTGTCGATCATCGCGGCCAGCAGGTTGTGGGCGCTGGTGATGGCGTGAAAATCACCGGTGAAGTGAAGGTTCATGTCCTCCATCGGCACGACCTGCGCCTTGCCGCCACCCGCGGCGCCGCCCTTCATACCGAAGTTCGGACCAAGCGAGGCCTCGCGGATGCAGATGACGGCCTTCTTACCGATGCGGTTCAGACCGTCGCCCAGACCGACGGTGGTGGTCGTCTTGCCTTCACCCGCCGGGGTGGGGTTGATCGCGGTGACCAGCACCAGTTTGCCGTTCGGGCGCGATTGCACCGAATCGATGAAGGACTGACTGACCTTCGCCTTGTCATGGCCATAGGGCAGCAGATCTTCCGCGCCGATGCCAATCTTGGCGCCGATCTCCTGAATCGGGCGCTTCTTGGCTTCTCTGGCAATCTCGATGTCGGTCTTGAAGGTCATGGTCATCTCTTCCCTGTCGGCGGGCCGGGCGCCCGTCTGATGCGCCATGTCCTAACCGCTCCAGCCCCGGCGCGCGACGCGATTGCGACATTTCCGGCGCTGGAATCGTCTGCGACCGGAATTGTCGTTTCTGATCCGAAACTATGGCCGCCAGCCGCGCTGATCGGGAATGTGCAGGCGCACCGCTTCGCCAAGCCGCAGCGTCCCCTCCCGCTCGACCCATGCTGTGACGCCGCGCCGGCCCTTTGCGGCCGTCTTGAAGGCCTTGCCGTGGCCGGGTCGCGCCGCCTCGATCGTGCGGGCCGGGAACTGGCAGGGCAGGTTCTGCATGTCGATGACCAGCGTGCAGCCGCCCGCCCCCTGCAACCGCGACGAGGGCGGCAGGTGGCTGAAATCGGGCAGCCCGGACACCACGACCGAGGCGCCCAGCCAGGCCGGGTCGATCATGTCGAGGCCGAGGTCCGCGGCAATCGCGGCCAGCTCTTCCGCGCTGACAAGGCTCAGCTGCCGCACGTTCCTGATCTCGGTGCCCTTGGGGTATTGCGCCACCACCCGGCTGCAGGAGGGCCGTGTCAGCCCGGCATGCACCTCGCCCGCCATCCCGGCAAAGCCCAGCACCATTTCCTCCAGCGGCTCGCCCGCGATCTCGGGCGCGTCGCGGTGCGGCACGCGGCCCAGCCATGTGATGGTGCCGATGTAGTCGGTCGGGACAAGGGCGGGCATGAAACCTCCGTGCGCTGCGCGCCGCAAGCTGCCGCCTTTTGCGGCGGCGCGCAACGGCCCCGCGCGCCGCCTGCCGCCTCAGGCCGCCTGCATGACCCGTGCGATCGTCGCCCCCATGACCGAGGGGTTCTCGGCCACCGTCACGCCCGCCGCCGACAGGATTTCCACCTTTTCCGAGGCGCTTTCGCCAAAGGCCGAGATGATCGCGCCCGCGTGCCCCATGGTGCGGCCCTTGGGCGCGGTCAGGCCCGCAACGTAGGCCACCACCGGCTTGGTCATGTGATCGCGGACAAAGGCCGCCGCCTCGGCCTCTTGCGGGCCGCCGATCTCGCCGATCATGGCCACGACATGGGTGTCGGGGTCGGCCTCGAACTGCGCCAGCACGTCGCGGAAGGACGAGCCGTTGATCGGGTCGCCGCCGATGCCCACGCTGGTGGAAATGCCGATGCCAAGGTCCTTCAACTGCTGCGCGGCCTCGTAGCCGAGCGTGCCCGACCGGCCGACGATTCCAACGTGACCGGGCAGGTAGATATGCCCCGGCATGATCCCCAGCAGCGCCTTGCCGGGCGAGATCGTGCCCGCGCAGTTGGGCCCGGTCAGCACCATCCGCCGCTCCTTGGGATAGCGCATCATGTAGCGTTTCACCCGGATCATGTCCTGCGCCGGGATGCCATCGGTGATGCAGACGCAATAGCGGATGCCGCCATCGGCCGCCTCCATGATGCTGTCGGCGGCGAAGGGCGGCGGCACGAAGACAAGGCTGGCATCCGCCCCGGTCTGCGCCACGGCCTCTTTCACCGTGTTGAAAACGGGGATCCCAAAGATGGTCTCACCGCCCTTGCCCGGCACCACGCCGGCCACGACGTTGGTGCCATACTCAACCATTTCCTTGGTGTGGAACTGCGCCATCCGCCCGGTGATGCCGTGGACCAGCACCCGGCTGGTCTTGTCGAGATAGATGCTCATGCCGGCACCCTCACCTTTCCCAGAAGCGCCCTGTCGCTGCGCCATGCCTGCACGGCCCGCTCGGCCGCCTCCATCAGCGAGGTCGCGCGGATGATTGGCAGCCCGCTCTTGGCAAGGATCTTCAGCCCCTCCTCCACGTTGGTGCCTGCCAGCCGCACGATGACCGGCACGTCCACCGGGTTGGCCTGCAGCGCCTGCACCACGCCCTCGGCCACCCAGTCGCAGCGGTTGATGCCCGCGAAGATGTTGACGAGGATCGCCTGCACGTTGCTGTCCGACATCACGAGGCGAAACGCCTTGGCCACCCGCTCGGGCGTGGCGCCGCCGCCGATGTCGAGAAAGTTGGCCGGCTCGCCGCCCGCCAGCTTGATCGTGTCCATCGTCGCCATGGCAAGGCCCGCGCCGTTGACGATGCAGCCGATATTCCCCGACAGGCCGATGTAGTTCAGCCCGCGATCCGCCGCGCTTGATTCCCGGGGGTCTTCCTGGCTCTTGTCGCGCAGCTCGGCGATGGCGGGATGGCGGAACAGCGCGTTGTTGTCGAATGTCATCTTGGCATCCAGCGCAAGAATGCGGTTGTCGGCGGTGATGACCAACGGGTTGATCTCGACCATCGTCGCGTCCAGCTCGCGAAAGGCGCGGTAGCAGCCCTGCAAGGTGCGCACCATCTGCTGCGTCATCGCCGCCGGAATGCCCAGCGAAAAGGCGATCTCGCGCGCCTGGAATTCCTGCAGGCCCACCGCCGGCTCCACCGTCGAGCGCACGATGCTGTCGGGACGGCTGGCCGAGATGTCCTCGATCTCCATGCCGCCTTCGGACGAGGCCACGATCATCACCCGTTGCGACACGCGGTCAAGGACGAGGCCCAGGTAGATCTCGCGCGTAAACGGCACCGCCGCCTCGACATAGACGCGGTAGATGCCCTTGCCCTCGGGCCCGGTCTGGTGTGTGACGATCCGCGACCCGAACATCACGGCCGAGGCCTCGTTGATCTCGTGCTCCGACGCGCAAAGCTTCACGCCTCCTGCCTTGCCGCGCCCGCCCGCGTGGACCTGCGCCTTCACGACCCAGCGGTCGCCGCCCAGTTCACGCGCGCGGTAAGCTGCCTGTTCGGGGCTGTAGGCCAGCGCACCGGGTGGCACGGTCACGCCGAAGCGGGCCAGGATTTCCTTGGCCTGATATTCGTGGATGTCCATGTCTCCGGCCCCTATTCCGCGGCCATTGCCACGGCGGGGCTGGCACTGCGCCAGTATTCGCCCGCCGCCGCCACGCCACTGCCTGCGACAACGGGGATGCCCACGTCGCGCATCGCCATCTCGGCCCCGCCCAGCGCCGACATCAGCATCAGCTCGTTCAGGTCGCCCAGGTGGCCGATGCGGAACACCTTGCCCGCCACCACCGACAGGCCTGCGCCCAGCGACAGGCCGTAGCGCGCATAGGCCCGCGCGATCACCTTCTTCGCGTCGTGCCCCTCGGGCACGACGATGGCGCTGACGGTGTCGGAATACCACTTGGGTTCCTTCGCGCAGAGCGTCAGGCCCCACGCCTTGACCGCGCGGCGCACGCCTTCGGCAAGGAAATGGTGGCGCGCAAAGATGGTCTCCAGCCCCTCGGCCTCGATCCGGTCGAGCGAGGCGCGCAGGCCGCGCAGCATGTTCATCGGCGGGGTATAGGGAAAGTAACCGGTCGCGTTGGTCGCGATCATGTCCTTGAAATCGAAGTAGCAGCGGCGGAACCCGGCCTTGGCCGACAGATCCACCGCCTTGCGGCTGGCCGCCATGATTGCCAGCCCCGCCGGCAGCATGAACCCCTTCTGCGAGCCCGAGACGGCCAGGTCCACGCCCCATTCGTCCATCCGGAAATCGACCGACCCGATCGAGCTGACCCCATCAACGAACAAAAGCGCGGGGTGGCGCGCCCCATCCAGCGCGCGGCGGACGCCCGCGATATCGCTCTGCACGCCGGTCGCGGTTTCGTTGTGGGTGGTCAGCACCGCCTTGATCTGGTGTTCCTTGTCGGCTGCCAGACGCTCGGCAAAGATCTCTACCGGCACGCCAGTGCCCCAGTCACACTCCACCACCTCGACCTCCAGGCCCAGCCGCTGGCAGAGGTCGATCCAGAGATGGCTGAACTGGCCGAAGCGGGCCGCCAGCACCCTGTCGCCGGGCGAGAGCGTGTTGGTGATCGCCGCCTCCCAGCCGCCGGTGCCAGAGGCGGGAAAGAGGAAGACCTGCCCGGTCTCGGTCTTGAAGACCTTCTTGAGGTCGGCAAAGAGCGGCAGGATGAAATCGGGGATATCGGGCGCGCGGTGGTCCTCCATCGGCACGTCGATAGCCTTGCGCACGGATTCGGGGACGTTGGTGGGGCCGGGAACGAACAGGCCGCGGGTGCCGATCATGGGATAACTCCTCCTCATGCGCGGGCCTCAGCACCCACGCCTCCAAGGATGAGGGATAGGGCTTGACCGGATTTCCGCAACGTCAGATAGTCGTGCAAAGGTATATCCAACCGGGTAGGTAATTACCCGCCCATAACGGTTGAAATCGCCAGTTTCGCCGCATTGCAGCGGAAGAACGGGTAGGTTTCGGGTAGTGTTAGCGCATGACAATCCTGCCAGAGACCCCGATCCCCGTCGCCCTTGGCGATGCCAACCCGCTGGTCCTGTCGGCGCTGTCGGAAGTATTCGAGCGTGATCCCCGATTCTCGCTCGTCACCACCACCGCCACGGCCGAGGGGTTCCTTGGCACCGTGATGCGGGTCAAGGTCGCGCTGGGCGTGATCGACTGGACCCTGCCCGTGCTGGGCGGGCGGCGGCTGATCGAGATCCTGCGCGATCAGGCCGGCGCGCCGCGGCTGGTGGTTTATGGCGACGACACGCGGGGCGAGTTGCCGCGGCTGGCCATGGCGGCGGGTGCTGCGGGTTTCGTCGGGCGCGGCGCGCCGGTGGCGCAACTGCTCGACACCTGCGCGGCGGTGGCGGCGGGACAGATGATGTTTCCCTTCCTCGACGTGCGCGCCCTGCAGGCCGATCCGATCCACCAGCTGACCCCGCGCGAGCGTACCCTGCTCGAGGCGCTGTCAAAGGGCTTGACCAACCGCGAACTGGCGCGCGATTTCCAGATTTCCGCCAACACGGTCAAGTTTCACCTCTCCAACCTGTTCGAGAAGCTGGGCGTCAAGAACCGCGCCCAGGCCATCGCTCAATACTACGCCGCCCGCATGGATGCGGGCTGACGCACGGGCGGGGCTTGACGGGCCCCTCCCCCTCCACCCAGTTTTGCCCCGAAACACCCGAAGGAACCCGACCCCATGAGTTTTCACGTGACCGAGCAGGCCCCCGCACGCCTGAACCGCAGCGAACTGGCCGTCCCCGGCAGCCAGCCCCAGCTTTTCCCCAAGGCCGCGGCCTCGGACGCCGACGTGATCTTCCTTGATCTCGAGGATGCGGTCGCGCCCGATGACAAGCCGCAGGCGCGCAAGAACATCATCAAGGCGCTGAACGAGTTGGACTGGGGCAAAAAGACGATGTCGGTCCGGATCAACGGGCTGGACACGCATTACATGTACCGCGACGTAGTCGACGTGGTGGAACAGGCGGGCGAACGGCTGGACCTGATCATGATCCCCAAGGTGGGCACGGCGGCCGATGTCTATGCCGTCGACATGATGGTGACGCAGATCGAGGCCGCGATCGGCCGCAAGGGCCGGATCGGTTTCGAGCATATCATCGAAACGGCACTTGGGATGCAGAACATCCACGAGATTGCCGCCGCCTCGAAGCGCAACGAAAGCCTGCATTTCGGCGTGGCCGATTATGCCGCCTCGACCCGCGCGCGCACCACGATCATCGGCGGCGCAAACCCCGATTACGCCGTGCTGACTGACCCGCTGGAGGATGGCAGCCGGCAGGTGCACTGGGGCGACATGTGGCATTACGCGCTGGCGCGCATGGTGGTGGCCGCCCGCGCCAACGGGCTGCGCCCGGTCGATGGCCCCTTCGGCGACTTCTCCGATCCTGACGGCTACCGCGCCGCCGCCCGCCGCGCCGCGGTGCTGGGCTGCGAGGGGAAATGGGCGATTCACCCCAGCCAGGTGGCGCTGGCCAACGAGGTGATGAGCCCGTCCGAGGCCGA
Source organism: Limimaricola sp. (assembly GCF_016125575.1). GTDB lineage: Bacteria > Pseudomonadota > Alphaproteobacteria > Rhodobacterales > Rhodobacteraceae > WGLM01. The sequence continues at coordinate 146,972 of NZ_WGLM01000001.1, read as the reverse complement.
GGTGACCCGCGCCCAGCGCATCATCGCGGCGATGGAACAAGCCGCCGCCGAGGGCAAGGGCGCGGTTTCGCTCGACGGGCGGCTGATCGACTATGCCTCGATCCGGCAGGCCGAGGTGCTGGTGAGCAAGGCCAAGGCCATCGCCGGGGCGTAAGCAGGCGGCGGCGACAAACGGCGTTTCGCCCGGCGGCACGCCGGGCAGCCCCCGACCGCCCCCCGGGCCGGGGCTTCTCCCCCTCCCGCGGTCGGGGGATGCCCTTTCCTCTTCAAACGAGCCGGCCCTGCTCCACCGGTTCGATCAGCTCCGGCCCGCTGGCCCGGTTGGAATTGACCGCGGTGCCGACCCGGACGAAGGTCAGCGCCTCCTCGGCCGGCGCATGCATCAGCGTAGCCGCGCCGTGCCCGGCCTCGCCCAACCAGAGCGGCCAATCGGCGGGGTCAAGGATCACCGGGATCCGGTCATGGATGCGGGCCATCGCGGCATTGGCCGCACAGGTGACGATGGCGCAGCCCGTCACCCGCTCGCCATCCCGCTCCCAGTCCTGCCAGATGCCCGCCATTACCAGCGGCGCGCCGTCGGCGCGGGTCACGAACCACGGCAAGGGGGTCTGCCCCTTTTCCCGCTTCCATTCGAAGAACCCGTCGCAGGCGACAAGGCAGCGGCGCGCGCGCACCGCGGCGCGAAAGGCGGGCTTTTCGGCCACCGTCTCGGCCCGCGCGTTGATCAGCAGCGGGCCGTCGGTCGGCGTCTTGTACCATGTCGGCACGAACCCCCAGCGCATCGGCCGCAGGTGCCGCAGCCCGGCATCCGAGGTGCAGACGGCGATCGGCATCGTGGGGCAGAGGTTGTAGTTCGGCACCGGCGGCAGGTCGTTGGCGGGCGCAGCCTCGAACAGTTGCGCCATCGCGTCATGCGGCAGGGTGATGGCCATGCGCCCGCACATCGCCTCAGCCCCCGAGCCCCGAATAAAGAAGCATGCCCCAGCCGGTCAGTTCCCGCTCGACCGGAGCCCAGCGCGCGGCGAAGCGGTCGGCGCCGGTCAGCGTGGCAATCTCGGCCAGCGTCCGGCGGCCATCGACCGCGGCGATCAGCGGCGCCGCCTCGACCGGCAGGCGCAGCGTGACCTTCGTCGTGCCCAGCGTCAGCGGCAGGGGCCGCCCCTGCGCCACCGCCTGCGCCAGACGCGCGGGCGGCGTGCCGGGCAAGTGCGGCACCAGCCCGATATCGGCCATCGTCGCGGGCGCGCGCGCCTCGGGCGCGGCATAGCCCACATGCACCTTGAACGTGCCGCGTAGCTTCTCGGCCACGGCCATGGCCACCGCGGGGTCGAGCGGCGGCGCATCCGGCACCAGCCGCGAAAGCTCGTAAAGCGCGGGCCAGCAGAACGAGGCGAGGTGCCAGCCGGTCGCACCCATCACCTCCAGCAATTCCTCCACCGCGAAGGCACGGTCCTGCCCGTGCAGCAGCAGGTCGTAGAACCCCGCATCGCTTTGCTGGTGGTCGCCAAGGTGCGGGTTGGTGCGGAACGGATGCCCCTCGGGCACCTGTGCCATCACCTTGCGCGCGGCCTCCAGCCGGGCCTGCGGTGCAAGCCCGGCAAAGAGCGTTCCGAACGCCTCCTGCAGCGGGTAAACGCCCGACCGCCCCAGCGGCGCATAGACCATGAAGCCCATGCCGCCGCCCGGCGCCAGCGCGGCCCGCAGCGCGGCAAAGCCTGCCGCCGGGTCAGGCAGGTGGTGCAGCACGCCGCAGCAGTCGATGTAATCGAACCGGCCCAGCTCGGCGGCCTCCAGCAGGCTGCCGGTGTGAAAGGTGATGCCCGTCAGCCCCCTCACCTTTGCCCGCGCCTCGGCCATCTGCCGCGCGGCGGTGGACAGGTCGACATAGGTGATTTCGGCCTTCACACCCGCATCCTTCGCCCCCTGCGCGATCTGGATCAGACCGTCACCTGTGCCACCGCCCGCCACCAGCACGCGAAACGGCTGCGACCAGTCGCGCCGCCCGGCGAAGAGGTAATGATCGACCTCCCGCAGCGGCGAGGGCGAACCGGTGATCAGCCGCCGCCGCTCGTCCGCGGGGTCGCGTTCGGGATAGGGGTAGGCCTCATACTGGCTGCGGACATCGACCATGCGGCGACCCTAGCCGCCACCGCAAGCCGCGCCAATGCCGCCCGACGAAAAACGCGCCCCGCGGATCATGCCGCGGGGCGCGCCTGTGTCATTTCCGTATGGACTGTGGCCTATTGGCCGACGGTCTTGATCCGGCCCTCGACCTTGGGATCGATGGTGCCTTTCGCCTCGACGTAATCCATCACGTCATTGGCCATCAGGTTGCCGTTGCCCTTATTGATCAGGACCTTGCCACCGCCGAACGCCGTATAGCCATCGCCGCCGGCAAGCATGTAATCGTTGGTTGCGACCTTGTAGAGCTTGTCAGGATCCAGCGCAGCGCCATTGATCATGACCGAAGCGACGCGGCTGCCCGCCGGGGCGGTCGGGTCATATACCACCTGCAGACCCGAGACCTGCGGGAAACGGCCGGCGCCTTGTTCGACCTGGCTGAAGCCATTTTCAAGCGCGGCCAGCACCTGGCTCCCGGGGATCTGTGTCAACACCGTCACGTTGCCGAACGGCAGTTCCGACAGGATGTCGCGGCGGGTCAGTTCGGTGCCTGCGTCATAGGTCCGGTCGGCACGGATACCGCCGCCATTGGTGATGGCGATATCGGCGTTGGTTGCCGCACGCATCGCGTCGGCAATCAGGTCACCCATCGCCGATTCCTGGCCCCTGACCACGTTGCGACGCGAATCAAGCGGCGTCGACGTCTTGCCGATCACCACGTTCAGGCTGTCATCCAGCTTCTGCGCGAAGGCATCGACCATCTTCTGGGTCTCGGGATCGGGTGTGACGTTGGCCGTGTCGATGAACCGGAAGTTCGGCGTCCATTTCACGCTGCGCTTGCCGTCTTTCTCGGTCACGTCGACCATCAGGTCGAGCGGCGACAGGAAACGCCCGTCAATCGAGGTTTCGACGTAGGCGGTGATGCCGTCATAAGAGGTGCCGTACTGGTGATCGTCGCCCGACATCAACACGTCGAAGGCATGGCTGGCGATCAGTTCGCGGTCCTGCGTCACGGGCGTCTGGGCCACGCCGACGACCAGATCGGCGCCTGCATCGCGCGCGGCCTTGGCGGCCGCGATGCCGGTAGCGACCGAATCGAGGAACTTCAGGTCACCCGTGGTCGAGACTTCGGGTGAGGTATCCTGCGCGATCGGCACCAGCGCGATCTTCAGGCCACCGACCTCTTTCATCATCGTCCCGCCAAGGCCCGCAATGGGCGAGCCGTCGGCATTGGTGATGTTGACCGCACCCCACGGGTATTTCGAGGCGGCCATCTTGTCCATGAAGTTGGCCGGGCCAAAGTCGAACTCGTGGTTACCCGGAACCGCGTAGTCGAACGGCACGATGTTGGTCAGGTCGATCGTGTTCTGCCCTTTATCAAAGCCGGACAGCAGCGAGGGCGACAGCATGTCGCCGTCCATGACGTAGATCGTGTTGGGATTGGCCTCGCGCTCGGCCCGCGCCACTGCGTTCATGCGGGCAAAACCGCCACGACCGTGGTCTTCCTGGAATTGATAGATGTCGCCGACGCCGAAGATGGTGATCTTCACCGTGTCGGCCAGAGCAGGCAGCGCAAACGCGCCGCTGATCGCGGTCGCGCCAAGGGCCAGCGCCATCAGGCGGGTGGCTGTGCGTTTCATGTGGCAGTCTCCCCAATGTGGATAATGTCTGCGGGCATCGTCGCGACAAAGCGGACGAGAGTCAAAGCCCGATAGCGGGCTGGTCGCATGCCCGCATGACGTCCCGGTGACACTGCCTGCGCGGCGGGCATTGACGTTGCGGCGGGGCGCGGGCATCACCTTCGCCATGCTGATCTACAAGATCTTCCGCGCCCCCGAATGGGCAACACTTCAGGCCGAGGGGCGCACCCGCGGCGCCCCGGTCGATCTTGCCGACGGCTATATCCATTTCTCCACGCCCGAACAGGCACCCGAGACCGCGGCCAAGTATTTCGCCGGGATCGAGGGGCTGGAACTCGTCGCTTGCGAGGCCACCACGCTGGGCCCCGCGCTGCGCTGGGAAAAGTCGCGAGGCGGCGCGCTTTTCCCGCATCTTTACCGAGAGTTGCGGATGCGCGACGTCGCCTGGCACCGGCCGCTGCCGCTGGAAAACGGCCGCCACGTCTTCCCCCCGGCATGAGCCTGGCCGACGATCTTGCATTGGCCGCGCTGCGCCGGATCGACCCCGAGCGCGCGCATGGGCTGGCCTTGGCCGCCCTTCGGATGGGCCTTGGACCGCATCCGGGGCCTGTCACCTCCGGGCGGCTGGCCTGTCGCGTGGCCGGGCTGGCGCTGCCCAACCCGGTGGGGCTGGCCGCAGGCTTTGATAAGAACGCGGTGGCGTTGCGCGGGATTTCGCGGCTGGGCTTCGGCTTTGTTGAGGTGGGCGCGGTCACGCCCCGCCCACAGCCCGGCAACCCCCGCCCGCGCCTATTCCGCCTGACCGAGGATGCCGCCGCGATCAACCGTTTCGGCTTCAATAACGAGGGGATGGAGACCGTGGCCGCGCGGCTGGCTGCACGCCGACCCGGCGTAATCGGCCTGAACCTTGGCGCCAACAAGGACAGCGAAGACCGCGCGGGCGATTTCGCCAAAGTGCTGGCGCGCTGCGGCGCAAACCTCGATTTCGCCACCGTCAACGTCTCCTCGCCCAACACCGAACGGCTGCGCGAGTTGCAGGGCAAAGCCGCGCTGGCCGGGCTGCTGGCCCGCGTGACCGAGGCCAATGCCGCCCTGCCCCGCCCGCTGCCGATCTTCCTCAAGATCGCGCCGGACCTCGGGCTGGACGAACTGGCCGATATCGTCGCCGTGGCCGAGGGGGCGGGGCTGGCCGGCATCGTGGCGACGAACACCACACTGTCGCGCGATGGTCTGAAAAGTGCATTCCGCGACGAGAAAGGCGGCCTTTCCGGCGCTCCGCTGTTCGAAAAGTCCACGCGCGTCCTGGCGCAGTTGGCCGGCATGACGCGCCTGCCGCTGATCGGCGTGGGCGGGATCGGCAGCGCCGAAGACGCCTATGCCAAGATCCGCGCCGGGGCGAGCGCGGTGCAGCTTTACACCGCGCTGGTCTATCGCGGCGCGGGGCTGGCGGCCGAGATCGCACGGGGGCTGGACGCCCTGCTGGAGCGCGACGGCTACGCCAATGTCGCGCAGGCGGTGGGTACCGGGCGGGCGGCCTGGACCTGACGCGCTAGACCGCCGCCAGCAGCGCCGGGAACCGCTGCCACAGCGTCAGGCCGCGCGCGACGAACAGCACCATCAGCCCGGCCCACAGGCCATGATTGCCGAAGGCGGGGATCAGCACCGCAAGGCTGGCCGCGTAGATCGCCACCGACAGCGCCATCGCGTTGCGCATCTCGCGGGTGCGGGTGGCGCCGATGAAGATGCCGTCGAACATCCACGCGGCGATGCCCAGCACCGGCGACAGCACCACCCACAACAGGTAACCCTTCGCCGCCGCCCGCACCTCGGGCGCAGTCGTCATCGCGTCGATGATCGCGGGACCGAGGGTGAAAAAGCCCAGCGCCAACAACAGCGCCCCCGCCGCGCCCCACTGGCTGGTCAGCCATGCCGCCCGCCGCAGCCGCCCGACGCTGCGCGCGCCAACCGCCTGCCCCACCAGCGATTCGGCGGAAAAGGCAAACCCGTCAAGGCCATAGGCAGTCACCTGGAAGAACTGCAGCAGCACCTGGTTGGCGGCCAGCGTCACGTCACCCTGCCGGGCGCCGAGGAAGGTGAAGGCGGTAAAGCTCAGCTGCAGCACGACCGAGCGGATCATGATGTCGGTATTGACCGCCAGCATCCGCTTCAGCCGCCCCCGGTCGAACACCCGCGCCCAGTTGCGCCACTGCGCCCCGGCAAAGGCCGGCCGCGCCAGCCACAGGCCGAAGGCCAGGCCGCTCCATTCCGAAATCAGAGTCGCGCCGGCCACGCCCTGCACGCCCCAGGCCAGCCCCAGCACGAACCACAGGTCCAGCACCACGTTCAGCCCGTTCATCCACAGCTGCAACGCCAGCACCGCGCGGCTGCGTTCCACCGCGATCAGCCAGCCGTTCACGGCATAAAGCGCGATGGCCGCGGGCGCGCCCCAGATGCGGATGGCAAGGTATTCCCGCGCCAGCCCCTCGACCTGCGCCGTCGCAGGCGCCACCGCAAAGGCGCCCGCCATTAACGGCACTTGCAGCACGATGAAGGCCGCCCCTGCCGCGCCGCCGATCATCAGCGCGCGGGTCAGCAGCGCCCCGGTTTCGGCCAGGTCGCCCGCGCCATGCGCCTGCGCCACCATGCCCGAGGTGCCCATCCGCAGGAAACCGAAGACCCAGTAAAGCGTCGTCAGGATCACCGCGCCAAGGCCCACCGCGCCAATCGGCGCGGCCTGCCCCAATTGGCCCACGACGCCGGTATCGACCACGCCCAGCAGCGGCACGGTGGCATTGGACAGCACGATCGGCAGCGCGATCTTCAGCACCCGACCGTGGGTCAGGCGCACGTCATGTGAGGCCGCCTCGCGCGCGGCGGGCATCACGTCATCGTCTTGTCTGGGGGACATCGGTCCACTCCGCATGGAATTCGACAGGGGATTCGGCCGCGCATCGCGCGAAAGCCCCCTAGCGCCGCGACAGGGCCGCGCGGGTCTCCCTGAAAAAACGCCACGGCAGGCGCGCGCGGTCGGCAATATCGAAAACCCGTGTCATGCGCTCAGGCGTAGACCCGGGCCCGCGGTCGGTCAAGCCGGGTACTTACCCCTCGCGCGACGGCATCAGGAAATGCCCCGTCGCCTGCACGAACAGACGGTCGCGGTTGTCCTGCCAGCCCTCGACATGAACACTGGCATAGCGCCGACCCGACCGGTTGATCCGCGCCCGCGCATAGGCATCGCGCGGCAGGCCCGAGCGCAGGTAATCTACCGTGAAGTCGATGGTCTTGGGCAGGCGGACGGGCGGCAGGGCCTCGGGCGGCGCGCCGCTCTCCATCTCGTCCCAGAGAATCGCCCAGGCCAGTTCGATGATCGCGGTGACCTCAAGGAATGCGGCCGTCGCCCCGCCATGCAGCGCGGGCAGCACCGGGTTGCCGATCAGCTTGTCGTCATAGGGCAGCACCGCCGTCAACTCGTCGCCGCGCCGGTCGAAGTGAACACCGAGAAAGCCGATATAGGGCACCTGATTGACCAGCGCCTGCAACGCCCCGTCGCGCCGCTGCTTGACCACCTGAACGGGTTCGGGCCGGCGGATCATGCGCGGGCCTCCTTCGCCCATTCCACGGTGAAGGCGCCCGTCGCCGTGGCCACCGGCCGGGTGTCATCTTGATCGACGGCCACCGCCCGCACAAAGGCGACAGAGCGCGTCATCTGGTACACCTCCGCCGTCGCGGTAATCCGGTGCCCGGCGGTGGCGGGGCGCATGTAGTCAATCCGCAAATCCAGCGTCGCGGTGCCGATCGGGCCCGCCGGATGCGCCATCACCGCCGCCCCGCCGCAGGTATCCATCAGCGCCGACACCGCGCCGCCGTGGATCACCCCCGTCTCGGGGTCGCCCACAAGATGCGGCGCGTGGGCCATCGCGATCACCGCACGCCCCTCGCCCACCTCCTGAAGTTCCATCCCCAGCGCGCGAGCATGCGGAATCGCGGCGATGAACTGGCGCGCGATGCGGTCGCGGCGGTCCTGGGGGCTGTCGGTCATCGGGCTCTCCGGCGGTCTGGGTCCAGCTTGTCACCTCGGGCGGCAGGGGCAAGCGGTTTGTGGCGGCCCCACCCCGCGCCACGCGGTTGCCGACCCCCGACCGCCCCGCTACCATGCCGCGCGAGGGAGGTCTGAATGCCCGAGACTCGCCTGAGCTTCAAGGAGATGTGCGCGCGCTTCGACGTGACCCCGCGCACGCTGCGCTACTATGAATACATCGAACTGCTGGCGCCCGAACGCGAGGGCCGCGCGCGGTATTACGGCCCGCGCGAACTGGCCCGGATGACGCTGATCCTGCGCGGACGCAAGTTCGGCTTCAGCCTTGAGGATATCCGCCAGTGGCTGCTGATCTACGAAAAGGAAGGCACCCAGGCGCAAATGCGCAAATGGGTCGCGCTGGCCGACAGGCAACTGGTGGATCTGGCCGAGCAGAAACGCAACCTTGACGAAACCATTGCCGAATTGAAGGCCTTGCGCGACGAAACTGCGCGCTCGTTGGGCTGAACGCACACGCGACGCAGCGTTACGTTGACGTTAACGTCATCTTGGCTTGCCATGCCGGCTCCGGCGCGACACATGGATGGACAAGACCAGTCCAAACCGGTGCCAATCCGATGCCTGACGATACCTTGACCATCTCCGAGATGTGCGCCGCCTTCGGCGTGACGCCGCGCGCCCTGCGCTTCTACGAATCCAAGGAACTGTTGTTCCCGATCCGGCAGGGCCAGAAGCGCCTCTTCACCAAACGCGACCGCGCCCGGCTCAAGCTGATCCTTCGCGGCAAGCGCTTTGGCTTCAGCCTCGAGGAAATTCGCCAGCTTCTCGACCTTTATCATATGGGCGACAGCCAGTTGACCCAGTTGTCACGCACGCTTGATCTCGCCCGACTACACCTTGCCGACATGGAGGCGCAACGCGCCGAACTCGACGAGGCCATCGCTGAATTGAAAGAGCAGATGGACTGGGGCGAGAAGAAGCTCGCCAGCCTGTCCAAATCCGGCCACGCCGCCGCCTGAGATCACGCCAAGAGAGAGACCCACGATGCCCAGCTTCACCGCGCCTACAAAGGACCTTCTCTTCGTCCTGCACGATCTTCTGAAGGTCGAGACGCAGGACATCCCCGGCTTTGCCGAGCTTGACCGCGATTTCACCTCCGCCGTGCTGGAAGAGGCCGGCAAGATGGCCGCCGACGTGCTCGCCCCGCTCAACACCGTGGGCGATGTGGAGGGCTGCCGGCTGGAAAACGGGATCGTGCGCACCCCCACCGGCTTCAAGGAGGCCTTCGCCCAGATGCGCGAGGGCGGCTGGACCGCCATCGACTGCGACCCCGATTATGGCGGGCAGGGCCTACCTTACGTCATGCACACCGCCGCGCAGGAGCCGATGGTTAGCGCCAACATGGCCTTCAACATGTACCAGGGCCTGACCCACGGCGCCTATTCGGCGATCTACTTCCACGGCTCGGACGACCAGAAACGCACCTACCTGCCCAAGCTTGTCAGCTGCGAATGGACCGGCACGATGAACCTGACCGAGCCGCATTGTGGCACCGACCTGGGCCTGATGCGGACCAAGGCCGTGCCGCAGGACGACGGCACCTACAAGGTGTCCGGCCAGAAGATCTTTATCTCGGCGGGCGAACACGACATGGCCGAGAACATCATCCACCTCGTGCTGGCCAAGATCCCCGGCGGACCCGAGGGCATCAAGGGCGTCTCGCTCTTCATCGTGCCGAAATTCCTCGTGAACGCCGATGGCAGCCTTGGCGCGCGCAACGGCGTCAGCTGCGGCAAGGTCGAAGAAAAGATGGGCATCCACGGCAACGCCACCTGCGTGATGAACTACGACGAGGCGACGGGCTATCTTGTCGGCGAGGAACACAAGGGCATGCGCGCCATGTTCACCATGATGAACGAGGCGCGGCTGGGCGTCGGCCTGCAGGGCTATGCCCAGGCCGAGGCCGCATACCAGAACGCGCTGACCTACGCCAAGGACCGCCTGCAGGGCCGCGACGTGACCGGCGCCAAATACCCCGAAAAGGCCGCTGACCCGATCATCGTGCACCCCGACATCCGCCGCAACCTGATGGACCAGAAGTCCTTCGTCGAAGGCGCGCGCGCCTTCACGCTCTGGGGCGCCTCATTGATCGACCGCGCGCACAAATGCGACGATGCCGCCGCAGATGGGCTGATCTCGCTGCTAACCCCGGTCATCAAGGGCTTCCTGACTGACAAGGGCTTCGAGATGACGGTCGCCGCCCAGCAGGTCTACGGCGGGCATGGCTACATCGAGGAATGGGGCATGTCGCAATTCGCCCGCGACGCCCGGATCGCGATGATCTACGAAGGCGCCAACGGCATTCAGGCGCTCGACCTCGTGGGCCGCAAGCTGGCGCTGGACGGCGGCAAGCACGTCATGGCCTTCTTCGACATGGTCAAGACCTTCATCAAGGAAAACGAGGACAACGCCGCGCTCAAGGCCGATTTCCTCGACCCGCTGAAGGCGGCGAGCAAGGATCTGCAGGCCGCCGGCATGTTCTTCATGCAATCGGGCATGAAGGCGCCCAACGACGCGCTGGCAGGGTCCTATGATTTCATGCACATGATGGGCCATGTCTGCCTTGGCCTGATGTGGGCGCGGATGGCCCGGGCGGCAATGGAGGCGCTCGAGAACGGCGCGACCGATACCGCCTTCTACGAAACCAAGATCGCCACCGGGCGCTACTACATGGCGCGCCAGTTGCCGGCGACGGCCATGCACCTTGCCCGGATCATGACCGGCGCCAACACCGTGATGGCGCTGGAGGCTGCGAATTTCTGAAAGGTCTGGAGGGCGGGCCCGCCCACCAGACCGGAATGGAGGAGAGGATGCCCCGACGTCTGCGCCTGACACGCCGCTTTCCAGTGGCGATGTCCGAGGACGGTTACCGTCGCCTGCGCCGATTTGCGGCCGAGGCAGGTCTGGACGAGGGCGAGGCGCTGTCCTTTCTCTTCGAGAATTTCGACAGCGTGATCGACGGCGAGACCTTTGGCCACCGCCTGCGGCTTTTCAACGCGGAACTGGAGGCGCGCAAGAAATGACGACGCTCCCGTGGCGGGCTGCGGGACGCCTCCGGCGGGGGAGTATTTGGGGCAAGATGAAGGGCAAGGGCTGCCTGTCCCGGTCCGGCCGGAGCGGGACGCGGGACAGGGCTTCACCTTGCAGGGCCATCGGCTCTCCAGCCTGTACCCTGCCGCAAGGATGACCGATCAAGGTTAAGGGGACGTGAACGCGCCCCTTCATCTTGCCAGAAATACTCTCCGGGGGTCCGGGGGTGGAAAACCCCCGGCGCCGATGCCGGGACCAGAGGGAAGGAACGACGCGATGGCCATGGAACTCTACTGCTTCGGCGAAAGCGGCAATGCCTACAAGGCGGCGCTGACCCTGACGCTGGCCGGCGAGGAGTGGACGCCGCGCTTCGTCGATTTCTTCAACGGCGAAACCCGCACACCGGAATTCCGGGCGCTCAACGTCATGGGTGAAGTGCCGGTGATGATCGACGGCGATAACGTGCTGACCCAGTCGGGCGTGATCCAGGACTACATCAGCTCCAAGACCGGCAAGCTGGGCGGTCGTTCGGCCGCCGAACGGCGCGAGGTGCTGCGCTGGATGTTCTTCGACAATCACAAGGTCTCGGGCGTGGCCGGATCGCTCCGCTTCAACATGAACTTCCTGCCCGAGGCCAAGCGCAGCACCGAGGTGAACGCATTTCTCGCCGGCCGCCTTGGCGCCGCACTGAAGATCCTTGAAACACAGCTGACCGGGCGCGACTGGCTGGCCGGGGCCGACATCACCATCGCCGACATCGCCTGCTGTTCCTATCTCTACTACCCCGAGGACTTCACGTTCGACCGCGCCGCATGGCCCGCGATCGACGCCTGGCTGGACCGCATCGCCGCCCAGCCGGGCTGGAAACACCCCTATGACATGATGCAGCGGGCCTTTCCGCCTGCGCCCCGCGCCTGAAGGAGATCATCGATGACCGAAGCCTATATCTATGACGCCGTCCGCACACCCCGCGGCAAGGGGCGGCCCGACGGCAGCCTGCACGAGGTGACCAGCGTGCGCCTTTCGGCGCAGGTGCTCGATGCGCTGAAGGAGCGCAACGGGCTGGAGGGCCATGCCGTCGAGGACGTGATCTGGGGCAACGTCACTCAGGTGGGCGAACAGGGCGGTTGCCTTGCGCGCACCGCGGTGCTGGCCTCGGGGCTGGACCAGTCGATCCCGGGCCTGGCCATCAACCGCTTCTGCGCGTCCGGTATGGAGGCGGTGAACCTTGCTGCGAACCAGGTGCGCGGCGGGGCGGGCGCGGCCTATATCGCCGGCGGGGTCGAGATGATGGGCCGCGTCGCGATGGGCAGCGATGGCGCCGCGATCGCCGTCGACCCCTCGGTGGCGATGGAGACCTATTTCGTCCCGCAAGGCATCAGCGCCGACATCATCGCCACCGAATACGGTTTTAGCCGCGACCAGGCCGATGCGCTGGCGGTGGAATCGCAGCGCCGCGCCAAGGCCGCCTGGGACGACAAGCGTTTCGCGAAGTCGATCATCACCGTGCGCGACATCAACGGACTGCCGATCCTGTCGCATGACGAGTTCATGCGGCCCCAGACCGATATGCAGGCGCTGGGCGCGCTGGAGCCCAGCTTCAAGGCGATGGGCGAGGTGATGCCGGGCTTCGACAAGGTCGCGCTGATGAAATACCCGCATCTGGAGCGGATCAATCACATCCACCACGCCGGCAATTCCTCGGGCATCGTCGACGGATCGGCCGGGGTGCTGATCGGCTCGAAGGAATGGGGCGAGGCGCATGGGTTGAAACCCCGCGCGCGCATCCGCGCCACCGCCAAGATCGGCACCGATCCCACCATCATGCTGACCGGCCCCGTGCCGGTGACCGAGAAGATCCTGCGCGACAGCGGCATGGCGATATCGGACATCGACCTCTTCGAAGTGAACGAGGCGTTCGCCTCCGTCGTGCTGCGGTTCATGCAGGCCTTTGACGTCGATCCTGACCTCGTCAACGTCAACGGCGGGGCCATCGCCATGGGTCACCCGCTGGGCGCGACCGGGGCAATCATCATCGGCACGCTGCTGGACGAATTGGAGCGCAGCGACCGCGAAGTCGGCCTTGCCACCCTCTGCATCGCGTCCGGCATGGGCGCGGCCACCATCATCGAACGCGTGTAAGGACCTGACATCATGACCGATTTCACCTCTGTCACCGACGCCGACGGCGTGGCCGTCATCACCTGGGACGTGAAAACCAAATCGATGAACGTGATGTCGCGCGAGTCGATGGCGCATCTGAACGACCTGATCGACGCCGCCCTGGCCGACCCCGCCGTCAAGGGCATCGTCATCACCTCCGGCAAGGACAGCTTTGCCGGCGGCATGGACCTCAACACGCTGGCGAAGATCCGCGACGAGGGCGGCGACGATCCCGCGCAAAGCCTCTTCGATTTCACGATGGCCGGCCACAAGATGCTGCGCAAGATCGAGCGCGCGGGGATGGAGCCCAAGACCAACAAGGGCGGCAAGCCGATTGCCGCCGCCCTGCCCGGCACGGCGCTGGGCATCGGGCTGGAACTGCCGCTGGCCTGCCACCGCATCTTTGCCGCCGACAATCCCAAGGCCCGGATCGGCCTGCCCGAGATCCTTGTCGGCATCTTCCCCGGCGCGGGCGGCACCACCCGGCTGGTGCGCAAGATGGGCGCGATGGCGGCCTCGCCGCTGCTGCTGGAAGGCAAGCTGAACGACCCGAAGAAGGCCAAGGCGCTGGGTGTGATCGACGAGGTCGTGCCGGCCGACGAGCTGTTGTCTGCCGCCAAGGCCTGGGTCCTGTCGTCGCCCGCCATCGTCAAGCCGTGGGACGAGAAGGGCTACAAGATGCCCGGTGGCGCACCCTATCACCCGGCGGGGTTCATGACCTTCGTCGGTGCCTCGGCCATGGTCAACGGCCAGACGCAGGGGGTTTACCCCGCGGCCAAGGCGCTGCTTTCGGCGGTCTATGAAGGCGCGCTGGTGCCCTTCGACACGGCGCTGAAGATCGAGGCGCGCTGGTTCACCCATGTGCTGATGAACCCCTCGTCTTCCGCGATGATCCGCAGCCTGTTCATCAACAAGGAGGCGCTGGAGAAGGGCGCCAACCGGCCCGCCGTGCCCGATCAGAAGGTCACGAAGCTGGGCGTGCTGGGGGCCGGCATGATGGGCGCGGGCATTGCCTATGTCGCGGCCAACGCGGGCATCGAGGTGGTGTTGATCGACGCCACGCAAGAGGCCGCCGAGCGGGGCCGCGCCCATTCCGAGGCGATCCTCGACAAGGGCATCGCCCGCAAGAAGGTGACGCCGGAGAAGAAGGCACAGGTGCTGGGCCGCATCACCGCCACCACCGATTACGCCGCGCTGCAAGGCTGCGACCTGATCGTCGAGGCGGTGTTCGAAGATGTCGGCGTAAAGGCCGAGGTGACGAAGAATGTGCAGGCGGTCACGGGGCCAGATTGCATTTTCGCAACCAACACCTCCACTCTTCCCATCACTGAACTGGCGAAAGCCAGCACTAATCCGACCAACTTTATCGGCATCCACTTCTTCAGTCCGGTCGACAAGATGAACCTTGTCGAGATTATCAAGGGCGAAAAGACCGGCGAGGTTGCGGTGGCCAAGGCGCTCGATTTCGTGCGCCAGATCCGCAAGACGCCGATCGTGGTGAACGATGCGCGCTTCTTCTACGCCAACCGCTGCATCATCCCCTACATCAACGAGGGCATCCGCATGGTGGCCGAGGGGGTTGCCCCCGCGCTGATCGAAAACGCCGCGAAACTGGTGGGCATGCCGCTGGGCCCGCTGCAGCTGGTGGACGAAACCTCGATCGACCTTGGCGTGAAGATCGCCAAGGCGACCAAGGCCGCGATGGGCGATGCCTATCCCGACGGCGCGGTGGACGAGGTGCTGTTCTGGATGGCTGACCAGGGCCGGATGGGCCGCAAGTCGAAATCGGGCTTTTACGCCTATGACGAGAAGGGCACGCGGCTGGGCCTGTGGGAGGGCCTCGCGGCGAAGTATCCGCAGGCCAAGGATCAGCCCGACCTGACCACCGTGCAGCATCGCCTGCTTTTCGCGCAGGTGCTGGAGGCGGTGCGCGCGCTGGAAGATGGCGTGCTGACCGACATCCGCGAGGGCGACGTGGGCGCGATCCTTGGCTGGGGCTTTGCACCTTGGTCGGGCGGGCCGTTCAGCTGGCTCGACATGCTGGGCGCGCCCTACGCCGTTGAACGTTGCGACGCGCTGACAGAGGCATTCGGCGCGCGGTTCACCGCACCTGCCCTGCTGCGCGAGATGGCCGAGAACGGAGATGGCTTCTACGGGCGATTTGCCGCCACGCCCAAAGCGGCCTGAGGCGGGCCGTCCGGACGTGGCGGCCGCCTCAGGCGGCCGACGCGCCCAGCACGTCGGCAGCCCGAACGGTAAACCTTTCGCCTGCGTCTTCCAGTTCGAGATAGCGAACCAGTCGCCGGCCCTGTGCTAGCGTCAGCCCGGCGGCACCTTCCCGGCACGCCAACAGCGCGCCGTGATTGCCGAAGATTACTTGTGGCCGCGCAAAGCGCAGCATCACGATGTCGATCCGCGCGGGGGGCATCACCCGTGCGATGCCTCGAAACCCGTCCAGCGCGGCTGCGGGCACGGTGCAGAAGGGCTCGCCCAGCGCCGCCTCGGCGGTGTCGCTTTCCAGCATCACCGGCTGGTCGGACGTTAGCAGCAGCGCCTCGCGATTGTTCAGCGCACCCGGCGGGGCCAGCAGCGGCCAGAGGCGGGCGGGCGGCCTTGGCCCTGCCGTCATGATCGACCGGCGCGCGACGCCGCTGACCGGGACCATCCCGTTATCCAGCGTCAGCACATCGTCACCCGGCGCAATATCCACCACCCGGCACCAGCCATGCGCGGTGGCCACCTGCGTCCCGGCGACAAGCCCTGCCGTCTCGTCACTCAGCGCCAGTGTGGTGGCATCGGCGAACGCCGCTGGTCGCGCGAAACGCCATTGCGTGTCATCCCAGGCAATCATCGAATGGTCCTCCCGGATGGGCCGGTATCGGCTGCCCTTCCCCTGCGTTAACCACACCACTGGGCGGGGGCCCGAAATTGGGGCGCAACAGGGCAAGATTGCGGCATTGGCGCGGCATCGGACCCAGAACCGCACAACCGGGGCGATTGCGCCCCACAGCGGAGACAATCAATCCCTAGGATCGAACGCGTATCCGAATCGCGCAATGTCGGTGGCCGCGATTCGTGCCAGCAGTGCGGCGTCCTCGTCCGAATAGAATCCGCGCCAGTCTCGCACCCGGTCGGAGACATTGATCCGCTCCATCTCGGGCAAGAAACCGATCTTGGCCGCGAGGCGCGGCAGGTCTTCCTCCAGCCGTTCCAACCGCAGATAAAGCGTGGCCCGCTCCACTCCGGCGGCATCGGTCAGGTAGCTGGAATAGGGCGTGGCCGTCAGGCTGGCCACCGTCGCGGGATGGTTCAGGAAGGCGCTGAAATCCAGCGCCTTGGCACGCGCCACCGCCGGATGGGCAAAGTCCTGCGCCCGCAGCCAGTGATAGTAGCTGACCACCCGGTCCCAAGGATTGCGCACCAGCGTGAAGATACAGAAGTCGGCCATCTCCTCGGGCGTCACCAGCCCGGCAATATCGGACAGCGTCGAATGCTTCCACAGCCGCCCCGCCGCCTGCAGCCCCTTCAGCCGGTGCCGCCGCCGCCGGGCCTTGGGCGTGTCGCCAATCAGGATGTCGTCGGGGCCCACCCGCGCCTCCAGCGCCTGCGTCAGCGCGGTGCCCCCGGTCTTGGGGATATGCACGAAGATGTAGCGCCGTGCGCGCGAGACGATCATTCGACAACGGCCGCCGCGCGCACGGGCACCGGGTCGGCGCTGCGCAACGCGATGATGATGCCCGCCAGCATGATCATGGCGATCCCAAGGCTTGCCAGCGCATCGGGCACCTCGCCCCACAGCACGATCGCCCAAAGCGTCGCGAAAACGAGAAGCGTGTTCTCGAACACCGCGACGAAGGTCGCATCCGCCATCTGGTAGGCGCGGATCGACAGACCCACGCCTACGACTGACCCCACGCCCTGCACCACGATCATCGCAAGGTAGATGCCCGCGGGCCAGACCCAGCCCCGCGTCAGAAATCCGTCGCCCCCCGGCGCCACCGGCAGCGGATGCAGCGCCAGCACGGCCACCCCCAGCGCGCCCCAGATCATCATCGCGCCGAAGAAACCCGCCAGCAGGCTGAACGTGCCCTCGCCGTGGCACCAGCGGCGCGTCGCGATGTTGCCCAGCGCGTAGGCCGCCCCGGCCAGCGCCGGAACGCCCGACCAAAGCGTCAGCGCGCCGGCATCCGGACGCAGCACCAGCACGATACCGGCAAACCCCAGCAGCACCGCCAAGATGCGCCGCGGCCCCACCCGTTCGCGAAAGAGGACGACCGAGAAGATCACCACGAAGATCGGCGCGGTGAACAGCCCCGCCACGACCTGCGCGATCGGCATGAAGCCGAGACAGCCGAAATAGATCACCATCGCGATCGAGTTCAGCAGGCTGCGCAGCGCGACCCGTCCCGTATGCAACGGCCGCAGCCGCGCGCCGGTGGCCAAGGCGGCCGGCACAAGCAGCAGCAGCGCCAGCGCCGAGCGCAGCATGTGGAACTGCCACAACCCGCCTTCGGCGGCCGCCAGCCGGATGAAGTTGTCGATCAGGCCGAACAGCGCCATCGCGGCAAGGACCAGCACCGCGGCAAGGCCCGGACGGTTGACGGTGCTGTGCATCGGCGGGCCACTCCGGTCTTTGGGACGTTGTATCGCGCGGGTTTTGGGCGCTACTCTCGCCCGGCAACGATACTGCGGGGAGGGCAGGCGATGGGATGGTTGGCAGACGAAACGGGCCTTGACAAGTGCGTGGCCAACCACGTGCCGCTGACGCCGCTCAGCCACCTGGCCCGCGCCGCGCAGGTGTTCCGCGATCGCGAGGCGCTGGTCTATGGCAGCACGCGCCTGACCTACGCCGAATACCACGCCCGCGTCAGCCGACTGGCCAGCGCGCTGAACCTTGCCGGGGTCCAGCCGGGCGACGTGGTGGCAACCCTGCTGCCCAACGTGCCCGCGCAGGCCGAGGCGACCTTCGGCGTGCCAGCCTGCGGCGCGGTCCTGAACACCATCAACACCCGGCTCGATGTCGATACGGTGGCCTACATCTTCGATCATGGCGGCGCCAAGGTGGTGCTGACCGACAGTCAGTTCCTGCCCCTGACCCTTGCCGCCGTGACCCAGATGGAGGGGCCGGCCCCCCGGATCATCGAGGTACCCGACGCCGAGGCCGGCGTGACCGCCAGCGGCGAGCATGAGACCTACGAGGAATTCCTTGCCACTGGCGATCCGGGTTTTCCGTGGATCATGCCTCAGGACGAATGGGAAAGCCTTGCGCTGAACTATACCTCTGGCACGACCGGCCGGCCCAAGGGCGTGGTCTATCACCATCGCGGTGCCTACCTGATGACGATGGGCACGCCTGTGTCATGGCGCATGGTGCTGCACCCGCGTTACCTGACTATCGTGCCGCTTTTCCACTGCAACGGCTGGAACCACACCTGGATGATCCCGCTGCTGGGCGGCACCGTCGTCTGCTGCCGCGAGATTACCGCCAAGGCGATCTATGATGCGATCGCCGACGAGGGGGTCACGCATTTCGGCGGGGCGCCGATCGTGCTGAACATGATCGTCAATGCCAAGCCCGAGGCGCGGCGCCACTTCCACCACGTTGTCGAGGTCTTTACCGCCGGCGCGCCGCCCGCCGCGGCAACACTGGCCGCCATCGGCAAGCTCGGCTTCAATGTCACGCAGGTTTATGGCCTGACTGAAACCTACGGCCACGTCACCGAATGCGTCTGGAACGCCGAATGGGACGCGCTGCCCGAACCCGAACAGGCCGCGATCAAGGCGCGCCAGGGCGTGGCCTTCCCGATGATGGAAGAGGTCGCCGTGGTCGATGCCCAGATGATGCCCGTCGCCATGGACGGCGCCACGCAGGGCGAGATCGTGATGCGCGGCAACTGCGTGATGAAGGGCTATCTCAAGAACCCGGAGGCCACCGCCAAGGCGTTCAAGGGCGGCGCCTTCCATTCCGAGGACCTCGCCCATATCCACCCCGACGGCTACATCCAGATTTCCGACCGGGCCAAGGACATCATCATCTCGGGCGGCGAGAACATCAGCTCGGTCGAGGTCGAGGGCGCGCTGATGCACCATCCCGCCGTCAGCCTTTGCGCCGTGGTGGCGATGCCCGACGAGAAATGGGGCGAGGTGCCCTGCGCCTTCGTCGAACTAAAGGAGGGGCACGCGGCCGACGAGGGGATCCTGATCGCCTTCGCCCGCGACCGCATCGCGCATTACAAGGCGCCCAAGCGCGTTGTGTTCCGCGAATTGCCGAAAACCTCGACTGGCAAGATCCAGAAGTTCGAATTGCGCGTGCTGGCGCGGGCGATGGTCCAGTCCGGCTAGGCGCCGCGATTGCGCGCTACCCTTCTGCGGGCCCTGCCGTTATCATGTCGCAAAATGGCAGGGCAGGCCGAACCGGGACATGACCGCACTTGCGCAATATCAGCGGCTGGAATGCGTCGGCATCTGGCGTGCTGCGCCCGGTGACGACCGGCAGGAGGTGGTGCTTTCATTCGGTGACGCCACCCTTGTCATCGCCGATGGCAGCGGTCTGCCGCTGGCGCATTGGTCGCTGCCCGCGATCCGGCGCCTCAACCCCGGGACACGGCCCGCCCTTTTCGCCCCCGGCCCCGATGAAGGCGAAGAGCTTGAAGTCGCCGATGACTTGATGATTGACGCCGTCGAGACGGTGCGTCGCGCCGTGCTGCGTCGCAGGCCTCGACCGCCAAGGCTGCGACGGGTCATGCTTGGTCTCAGCATTGCCGGGTGCCTTGCTCTTGCCGTCTTCTGGCTGCCCGATGCGCTGGTGGGTCAGACGCTGAAACTGGTGCCACAGGTCAAACGGGCCGAGATCGGCATGAGCCTTCTGGGCCTGATCCAGCAGAAGGCCGGCCCCACCTGTCGCAACCCGCTGGGCACCGCCGCGCTGTCGCGTCTGCGCGTGCGGGTGCTGGGGAGCGACAGCCCGGTCCGCGTCGTGGTGACGCCTGCCGCGCTGTCCGGCGCACTGGTCCTGCCCGGCGCGGTGGTGATGGTGCCGCGCGACCTTGTCGAGCGGCAGGATGACCCCGCTGTCCTTGCCGGTTACCTGCTGGCCGCCGTCACCGCCCGCGGTGCGGCCGATCCTTTGGGTGCGGTGCTCCGCGATGCAGGGCTGCCGGCGACGTTGCAACTTCTGGGCACCGGCGACCTGCCGTCAGGGGCACTGACGCATTATGCAGGCGCCGTCCTGACCGCGCCGCGGCCCGCGCCGGGCACCTCCGCTCTGCTGCAGGCGATGGCCACCGCCAAGGTGCCCGCGTCGCCTTATGCCCGCGCCGCAAAGCCCGGCAATGCCGAAGCCTTGATTGCAGGCGATCCTGCGACGGGCGCTGATTTTCCGCCTGTCCTGTCGGATGCAGACTGGGTGGCGCTTCAGGGCATCTGCCAGCCCTGATCGTCTGCCTCAGCGACGCACGTAGGCGTCGCTGAAACCGCTACCGCGCACCAGCTGCAACGCCGTGGCCAGCGTCTGGGCATTGGCGAAGGGGCCGGCCATCACGACGGTCAGGCTGCGCCCGCCCTGCGTCACGCGGCCGGTCGCGGCGGGCAAGCCCATCGCCATCAGGCGCGCTGCCGTGCCTTGCGCGTTGGACGGCTGACCGAAGGTGCCCACCTGAACATAGCCTCCCGACGCCGCGCCAGTCGCTGCGGCCAAGCTGACTGCGCCGCCAGATGTTCCGGTCGCAACCGGAACCAGGGCCGCGGGCTGCGGGCCGCGATGCGGGTTCAGCCGGTCATCTGTCCACGCCGTGCGGTAACCCTGCGGAGGCGTGGGGATCGTCGCGGCCTCGGCTGCCGTTACCGCGGGGTTCGAGGCGGGTACGACGGACTGGTTGAACAGCCCGTAGCGCTCGGTCGGCGGAGCAGAGCGCGGGCCTGCCGGCGCGGCGCTGGCCTGCCGCTGTCCCGGGCAGACCACCCACTCATGCGTGTCGGCATAGACAAAGACATGGCCTGCAGCGATCGCGGCACAGACTTCGGCGGCCACGCGGCGCGTGCCGCCAGCGGACCTTACCTGAACTGTCTGGCCAGAGGCGCCATAGGTCACCACCCGCCCCGTCGGAGCCAGAACGACGCCCGGCGCCTCAAGGCCCATGGGCGCGCCATAGGTCGGCTTGGCCGGGCCCAACGGCACCGGCGCCTGTGCGGGCGCCGAGGCGACACCGGCCGGGGCCGGCGCTGCGGGGGACATCGCGGCAGCGCCCGGCGCCATCGGCGCCGAAGGGGCTACCGCCGTCATCGTACCGCCCGTCATCGTGCGGGCCGGTTCGGTTCCCGGCAGCGTTGCGCCGGACATCGCGGTGCTGCCGCCAACTGTCGCGCCCGACTGGGTGATGACGGTCGTCGGCGAAGCGGCGACGCCGGTCTGCGTTTGTTGTTGCGGTGCCGCACTGGCCACGGCGGTGGGCGCGGCCGGGCGCGGCGCCAAAGAGGGCATCAGCCCGCACATCTGGCTGCGATCCGCCTTCAGTCGCGGAACCCAGTTGGTGTTCCCACCGATGCCGGCACGGATATAGGCACAGCCGGTGCTGTCGACATACTGGTTTGCGGCGTAACTGTTCGGCGGCACCTCGGCCGGCCCCGAAGATTGCGCCAAGGCCACCTGACCCGAGGCGGCGACAAGAAAAGTGGCCGTCACGGCCAGCCCGAAGCGTGTCATCATATCCCCCACAGATATTGTGGAAAGGATGGAGGACACACTTCTCAATGTAAAGGAATACTTAGCCTATCTGGTGCCGTACATCCGGTCGCCCGCATCCCCTAGGCCCGGTACAATATAGCCATGATCATTGAGATGGCTGTCGATCGCAGCCGTCACGATTGGCACGTCGGGATGGGCCTCCTGCATCCGGGCAACGCCCTCGGGCGCGGCGAGCAGGCACAGGAATCGCAGGTTGGTGGCGCCTGCCTCCTTCAGCAGGTCGATCGCGGCGACCGAGGAATTGCCAGTGGCCAGCATCGGGTCCACCACGATGGTCATGCGGTCCTCCAGCTGGGAGGGCACCTTGAAGTAATATTGCACCGGCCGCAGCGTCTCGGGGTCGCGATAAAGGCCGACAAAGCCCACCCGGGCGGCCGGCACCAATTCAAGGATCCCGTCCAGCAGACCGTTGCCCGCCCGCAGGATCGAGATCAGCGCCAGCTTCTTGCCCTCGATCATCGGCGCGTCCATTTCGCACAGGGGTGTTTCGATCCGGGTCGACGTCATCGGCAGGTTGCGCGTCACCTCGTAGGCCAGAAGCAGGCTGATCTCGCGCAGAAGCCGGCGGAACGAGGCGGTCGAGGTATCCTTCTCGCGCATCAGCGTCAGCTTGTGCTGCACCAGCGGGTGGTCGACGACGGTTACCATCTCGGTCATGCGGCGGGCTCCAGTTTCTTGGCGATACGCTCTTTCGTTTCGGCGTCGCAGAAGGCCGCGTCAAGGGCCGTGCGGTTCAGCGCGCGCAATTCCTCCTCTTCCCAGCCGAAGGTTTCGGCCAGCATGTCGAACTCGCTCGTCATGGTGGTGCCGAAAAATGGCGGATCATCGGTCGAGACGGTCACCTTCACGCCCGCGTCGCGCAGCCGCGCAATGGGGTGCGCCTTCCACGCGGCCACAGCGCCCAGAAACACGTTCGACCCCGGGCATACCTCCAGCACCACGCCCTCTTCGGCGAGACGCGCGACCAGCGCGGGGTCCTTCGCGGCGTTGATGCCGTGGCCGATCCGCTCGGGCCGCAGGTCGCGCAGGGTGTCGGCCACCATGTCCGGCCCACCCCATTCGCCCGCGTGGCAGGTGATCCGCAGACCCGCCTCGCGCGCCATGTCAAAGCTGTAGGCGAAGTCGCCCGGACGGCCCATCAGCTCGGCCCCCGCCATGCCGAACCCGGTCAGGAACCGCCCCTTGGTCTCGGCCGCACAACGCGCGGCGGATTTCGCCTGTTCGGGGCCGTTGTGACGGATGCAGGTGACGATCCCGCGCAGGGTGATACCCAACTTGCGCTCGGCCTCGTCGGCGGCATCCTCGATCGCGGCCAGGTAGTCGCGCCAGGCAAACACGTCGCCCCCGCCGCAGAAATCGGGCGACAGGAAGGTTTCGGAATAGACCACGCCATTGGCGGCACTTTCCTCCAGCACCGCCAGCGTCAGGCGGCGGAAATCCTCGGGGCCCTGCAGGGTGGTGCAGGCGGCCTCGTAGACCTGCAGGAAATGGTCGAAATCGCGGTAGGCATAGCCGCCCTCGGGCGTGAAGATGCCGGCGATGTCGATCTTTTTCTCGCGCGCCAGCCCGCGGATGAAGGCCGGCGGCGCGCCGCCTTCAAGGTGCAGGTGCAGTTCGATTTTCGGCAGGGAACGGTAGGTCAAAGGAAGCTCTTTCCGGGGCCCTCGGACGGCACCCCAAGGTGGGCGGCGACGGAGGCCGCGACATCGGTGAAGGCCAGCTGGCCCAGCGTGCGGGGGCCGATCCCGTGAACCAGCACCGGCACCCGCTCGCGCGTGTGGTCGGTGCCGGTCCACGTGGGATCGTTGCCGTGATCGGCGGTGACGACCAGCAGGTCATCGGCGCGCAGGCGCCGCAGCAGTGCGGCCAGTTCCGCGTCGAACCATTCCAGATGACGCGCATAGCCCGCGACATCGCGCCGGTGGCCGTATTCGCTGTCGAACTCGACGAAATTGGCGAAGGTCAGCGAGCCGTCGGGCGCCTCCGCCACCAGGTCGCCCAGATGCCCCATCAGCGCCGCATCGCGCCCCTTGCGCACCTCGTCGATGCCCCGCATCGAGAAGATGTCGCCGATCTTGCCGATCGCCTGCACCTTGCGCCCCGCGCCCTGCACCCAGTCGCACAGCGTCGGCGCAGGCGGCGCGATGGCATAGTCGTGGCGGTTGGCGGTGCGGGTGAACCCCGCTTCGGCCGAACCCAGGAAGGGCCGCGCGATCACCCGGCCGATCTTCATCGCGTGCAGCCGTGGCGCGATGGCCGTGCAGAGCGTCAGCAGCCGCTCCAACCCGAACGCTTCTTCATGCGCGGCGATCTGGAACACGCTGTCGGCAGAGGTGTAGCAGATGGGCCAGCCGGTTTCGACGTGCCGCGCGCCCTCCTCGGCCAGGATGACGGTGCCCGACGCGTGGCGGTTGCCCAGGATCCCGTCCGTCCCGGCCAGACGGCAGACCTCGGCCACCAGATCGGGCGGAAAGCAGGGCTGCGTGTCTGGGAAAGTTGCCCAGTCCCAGGGCACCGGGACGCCGGCCAGTTCCCAGTGGCCCGAGGGCGTGTCCTTGCCGCGCGACACCTCCGTCGCCGCACCCCAAGCGCCGGTGGGCGCGGCCCCAAGGCCGGGGGCATCCATCCCCGAGGCCAGCCGCAGCGCCGCGCCCAGGCCCAGCGCATCCAGCGTGGGCAGGTGCAACGGGCCGCTGCGCCCCGTCCCGGCCCGGCCCGCGGCACATTCCGCCGCGATATGGCCGACCGTGTTGGCCCCGGTATCGGGCCGGGTGCCATTGAAATACTGTGCGGCATCGGGCGCACCACCGATGCCGACTGAATCGATCACAACGAGAAAAGCACGCGCCATCAGCCGATCCTTTCGCGGACCAGCGGCTGATTGGCGGGTGCCTCACCCAACCGCACTGCCGCCTGCACTGCCTTCACCGCCGCGGCGGCCTGTCCTGCGTCGCGGGCATGGACCAACGCCAGCGCATCGCCGGTCACCACTGAAGTACCGATCGGCAGGACCTCGGTCACCCCGACCGCCGGGTCGATCCGGTCGGTCTCGATCCGCCGGCCACCGCCAAGGGCGACGACGGCCAGCCCCAGCGCCTCGCCGTCAATCGCGGCGACATGGCCAGCGCCGGGCGCCGGCACCGGCACCACGACCGGGGCCTTGGGCAGGTGCGTGCGCCAGTCGGCCTCCATGTCGGGCGGGCCGCCAAGGGCCGCGACCATGCGCGCGAAACGCTCCATCGCGCGGCCATCGTCAAGGGTCGCGGCGATCCGCGCCGCGCCCGCGGCCTCCTCCTCGCCCGCCAGCGCCAGAAGGCGCCCGCCCAGCGCCACTGTCAGGTCGTAAAGGCGCGGGGCGGCGGCGCGGTCGCCCGCCAGCACCTCCATGCACAGCGCGACCTCCACCGCGTTGCCCAGCGCGGGCGCCAGCGGTTCGTCCATGTCGGTGATCAGCGCGGCGGTGGGGCAGCCAGCGCCATTGGCCGCCTCGACCAGCGAGCGGGCCAGCGCCGTCGCATCTTCGTCCGTCTTCATGAACGCGCCGCTGCCCGCCTTCACGTCCAGCACCAGCCCCTGCAACCCCGCCGCCAGCTTCTTCGACAGGATGGAGGCGGTGATCAGATCGATGCTTTCCACCGTCGCCGTGACATCGCGCACGGCGTAAAGCCGGCGGTCGGCGGGGGCGATGCGTGCAGTCGCGCCCACCACGGCGCAGCCGACCTCGGCCACCACGCGGCGCAACTGATCCTCGGGGATCTGCGCCACGACGCCGGGGATCGCCTCCATCTTGTCCAGCGTGCCGCCGGTATGACCCAGCCCGCGGCCCGAGATCATCGGCACGAAGACCCCGCAGGCCGCCAGCGCCGGGGCCAAGAGCAGCGACACGCAATCGCCCACGCCGCCGGTCGAATGCTTGTCCATCACCGGGCCCGGCAGGTCCCAGCGCAGCACATCGCCCGAATCGCGCATCGCCAAAGTCAGGTCCACACGCGCCCCGGTTTCCAGCCCGTTGAGCAGAACCGCCATCGCAAAGGCGCCCGCCTGTGCGTCGCTGACCGTGCCATCAGCAAGACCGGCAGCGAACCAGCGCAACTCGGCCGCCTCGGGCGCCCGCTTGTCACGCAACTTTGCGATGATGGCGCGGGCATCCATCGCTCAGGTCCGCGACATGTGGTCGTTTGAAAAGACCCCGGGCAGCAGCGCCCCGATGGTGGTTTCCAGCGTCGCGCCGTCCGTGGTGGCCAGCGTCACTTTCACGTCGGCTTTGCCGAACTCGGCCAGTTTCTGGCGACAACCGCCGCAGGGGCTGACCGGGCTGGGGCTGTCGGCGATCACGGCCACCTCGACGATCTCCAGATCGCCCCC
This sequence comes from Limimaricola sp., assembly GCF_016125575.1. GTDB lineage: Bacteria > Pseudomonadota > Alphaproteobacteria > Rhodobacterales > Rhodobacteraceae > WGLM01. The sequence goes on along the minus strand of NZ_WGLM01000001.1, from coordinate 120,814 downwards.
CGCCACCATCGCGGCGATGGCCCCCGCTTCGGCGCAGGTGCCTTCGGGATAAGCCACGTTCTCGACATTGCAGCCGGCATAGATGGTGCCAGATGCGGTCCGGATCGCGGCGCCAACCTTGAAGCGGGAATAGGGCACATAGGCCCTCTCGCGCACGCCGCGCGCGGTATCGAGAAGGGTCATGACATCTCCGGTTTTGACCATTTGGTGAAATCTAAAGGGCAGTGTGCGGGGAAGGCAAGCGTGGTGCAGCGGGATGCCGCTGTCCGGCCTGAAGTTGCCGCAACACTCCGAGCCCGGTCAATCACCCTTAAGAAACTTTAATAACAAAGCCAGTTACTTATAGAGCTTCCCGATGGGGACACCGGTTCAGGGTGCGTCTGCGACCTCTGTCGCGAAGCGCCCCGGCAAGCTGACTTCCAGCAGTTCGATATCGTCGGAGGGGGCGGCATAGCGTGTCCGCATCCCCGGCGGGATGACGAAGGCATCGCCCGCGGTCAGGTCGAACGGGTCCTTCCCCTCGCCCTCCAGCCGCATCGTACCCGCCATCACAAAGGTGAACAGGATGTCCGCCTCGTGCCGCGTCCAGACCGGCGCGCCCGGCCCGCGCTTCATCACCATCACCCCGGCCACGTCACGGGTATTGGCGGCGATCGTGGTATCGCGCACGACAAAGCCCGGCAGGCGCGCCGGCGCAAAGGCCGCCCCCTTGGCCACGTTATGCACGAAACGCTGGCCCTGCCATTCCCGGTCGGGCCGCAGGTGCGGCGTGGGCAGCGTCATCACGTGGTCGATCTCGGTCACATGCTCGGCCGGCACGCCGATCTCGATCACCTCGATACCGTCGCTGGCCTCCAGCACGCGGTGGCGGATCTCGGGCGGCTGGATAAAACAGTCGCCCGCCGTCAGACGGATCGGCAGGCCCTGGTCTTCGTAAACAACGTCGACCCAGCCCGCGACGCAGAAGATCAGCTGGAAGCCCACCTTGTGGAAATGCACCATGTCGGGCACCGGCCCGCCGTCGGGAATGCGGATGTGACTGGCAATGATCGCGCCGCCCAGCCGGCTTGGCACCAGGTCGCGGTAATGCATTCCGGCCCGCCCGATCACCCATGGCGCCTGATCGGCCAGCCGCCGTACGACAAAGGCATGTTCGGTCGGCGGCAGCACCAGTGGCGGGTTCAGCGGCAGCACGCTGACCTTCGTGCCACCCGGCGCGGTCAGTTCCGACTGACCCCCGGCGAAATCGGCATCATCCGTCAGAATGTTGAGATGCCCCGGCGCGTCCTCATTCTGTTCCAACCGCACACGCAGCCCGTGGCCCGACCAGACCGCAACCGAGGGGTTGTCGGCCGGATAGATCATGTCCATCCGCATCCCCAGCACCTTGCCGAAGAACGGCAGATCGGCGCGCAGGTCGGTGGTGGGCAGGCGCACTTCGGCGCGGATATCGGCAGTCTTGTTCATGGCGGCGATGTTGGCCACGCGCCTGCAGGATTTGCAAGCCTGCTGCGAAAGTGCTTAATCGCAACGACTGCTTCCGCGCGAAGCATGAATTGGTTTAACGTTAAACCATCTGCCGGGAGGGCTGTGTGTGACCGAACCGACCAAGGACAGCAACCGCGAAAGCCTGCGGCAGGCGGCGCTGGACTATCACCGCTTTCCCAAGCCCGGCAAACTGGAGATCCGCGCCACCAAGCCACTGGCCAACGGCCGCGATCTCAGCCGCGCCTATTCGCCCGGCGTGGCCGAAGCCTGCCTTGAGATCAAGCGCGAGCCCGACACGGCCCGCGACTATACCGCGCGCGGCAACATGGTGGGCGTCGTCACCAACGGCACTGCTGTACTGGGCCTTGGTAACATCGGCGCGCTCGCCTCCAAGCCGGTGATGGAGGGCAAGGCGGTTCTCTTCAAGAAATTCGCCAATATCGACTGTTTCGACATCGAGCTGAACGAACCTGACCCGGTGAAACTGGCCGAGATCGTCTGTGCGCTGGAACCCACCTTCGGCGCGATCAACCTCGAGGATATCAAGGCGCCCGACTGCTTCATCGTCGAGGAATTGTGCCGCCAGCGGATGAAGATCCCTGTTTTCCACGACGACCAGCACGGCACCGCCATCGTGGTCGGCGCCGCGGCCACCAACGCGCTGCGCGTGGCAGGCAAGCAGTTCGAGGACATCAAGGTCGTCAGCACAGGCGGCGGCGCGGCGGGCATCGCCTGCCTCAACATGCTGCTGAAGCTTGGCGTGAAGCGCGAAAACGTCTTTCTCTGCGACCTGCAGGGGCTTGTCCACGCCGGGCGCGAGGCCGACATGACCCCGCAAAAGGCGGACTACGCGCAAGGCACCACGCCGGCCACCCTCGAAGAGGTGATCGAGGGCGCCGACCTCTTCCTTGGCCTTTCGGGCCCCGGCGTGCTGACCGGCGCGATGGTCGCGAAGATGGCCAAACGCCCGATCATCTTCGCGCTGGCCAATCCCACGCCCGAGATCACGCCCGAGGATGCGCGCGCGGCCGCCTCCGACGCGATCATTGCCACCGGGCGCAGCGACTATCCCAACCAGGTCAACAACGTTCTCTGCTTTCCCTTCATCTTTCGCGGCGCACTCGACGTCGGCGCGACCACGATCAACGACGAGATGAAGATCGCCTGCATCGAGGGGATCGCGGCCCTCGCCCGCGCCACGACCAGCGCCGAGGCGGCCGCGGCCTATCGCGGCGAACAGCTGACCTTCGGGGCCGATTACCTGATCCCCAAACCCTTCGATCCGCGGCTGATGGGCGTCGTCGCCTGCGCCGTGGCCAAGGCCGCGATGGACAGCGGCGTCGCCACCCGCCCGATCCCTGACATGGTGGCCTACAAGGCGAAACTCGACGGGTCGGTCTTCAAATCCGCCCTGATCATGCGGCCCGTCTTCGAAGCCGCCCGCAGCGCTACCCGCCGCATCGTCTTTGCCGAGGGCGAGGATGAACGGGTGCTGCGCGCCGCACAGGCGATCATGGAAGAGACCACCGAAACGCCAATCCTGATTGGCCGCCCCGGCGTCATCGCGGCGCGTTGCGAACGCGCGGGCCTGAAGATCCGGCCGCTGACCGATTTCCAGATCGTCGACCCAGAGGACGACCCGAGGTACCGCGATTACTGGGGCACTTATCATGAGTTGATGGCGCGCCACGGTGTGACCCCGGACATCGCCAAGGCGATCATGCGCACCAACACAACCGCCATCGGCGCTGTCATGGTGCATCGTGACGAGGCCGACAGCCTGATCTGCGGCACCTTCGGGCAATACCTATGGCACCTCAATTACGTAGGCCAGATCCTTGGACGCAGCGGGTTGCACCCCGTCGGTGCACTCAGCCTGATGATCCTTGAAGACGGGCCGCTCTTCATCGCCGATACGCAGGTTCATCCCGAACCCACGCCGGAACAGATTGCCGAAACCGTCATCGCGACGGCGCGCCATGTCCGCCGTTTTGGCCTGCAGCCCAAGATCGCGCTGTGCTCGCACAGCCAGTTTGGAAATCTTGATTGCGATACCGGGCGCAGGATGCGCGCCGCGCTTGCCATCCTCGACGCGGCCCCGCGTGATTTCATCTACGAGGGCGAGATGCATGCCGACAGCGCGCTTGATGCCGAACTGCGCAGCCGCATCTTCCCCGACTCGCGGCTGGAAGGGACCGCCAACGCGCTGATCTTCGCCAATTCCGATGCCGCCTCTGGCGTGCGCAACATCCTCAAGATGAAGGGCGGCGGCCTTGAGGTGGGGCCAATCCTGATGGGCATGGGCAACCGTGCCCATATCGTCACCCCCTCAATCACGGCGCGTGGCCTTCTGAACATGTCAGCACTGGCCGGCACGCCGGTTGCACATTACGGCTGACAGTCAGGCGCTAACATTCTTGCCCATCGCCACGCCCGCGCGTAACACCATGTCGCAAAGGGAGGAAATGCGATGGGCTACCGCGAGGTTTACGAGGGCTGGAAGGCCGATCCGGAAGGCTTCTGGATGGAGGCCGCCAAGGCCATCGACTGGGACGTGTTTCCCTCGCGTGCGCTGAACGACAGCCGCGCGCCCTTCTACGAATGGTTCACCGACGGCATGGTCAACACCTGCTGGAACGCGCTTGACCGGCATGTCGGCGCCGGGCGCGGCAACCAGGTGGCGATTATCCATGACAGCCCGCTGACCGGCACGGTGCACAAGATCACCTATGCCGAAATGCTGGTGCGCGTGGCGCAACTGGCGGGCGCGCTGAAGGCGCGCGGCGTGGGCAAGGGCGACCGCGTCATCATCTATATGCCGATGGTGCCGGAGGCGATCGAGGCGATGCTGGCCTGTGCGCGGCTGGGGGCGATCCATTCGGTCGTCTTCGGCGGATTTGCCGCGCATGAACTGGCCGTGCGCATCGACGATGCCCAGCCAAAGGCAATCCTTGCGGCCTCCTGCGGGTTAGAGCCCGGCCGGGTCGTACATTACAAACCGCTGCTCGACGGCGCGATGGCGCAGGCAAAACACAAGCCCGACTTCTGCGTGATCCTTCAGCGTGAACAGGAAGTGGCCAAGCTGACCCCGGGCCGCGACCTTGACTGGCACGAATTCCAGTATGGCGTTGAACCGGCGGACTGCGTACCGGTCGAAGGCAATCACCCCGCCTACGTGCTTTATACGTCCGGCACCACCGGCGCGCCCAAGGGCGTGGTGCGGCCCACGGGCGGGCACCTCGTGGCGCTGCACTGGACGATGAAAAACGTCTACAACGTCAACCCCGGCGAGGTGTTCTGGGCCGCCTCCGACGTGGGCTGGGTCGTTGGCCACAGCTATATCGCCTATGGCCCGCTGATCCACGGCAACACCACCATCGTCTTCGAGGGCAAGCCGGTGGGCACGCCCGACGCGGGTACCTTCTGGCGCGTCATATCAGAGCACAAGGTGCGCAGCTTCTTCACCGCGCCCACCGCCTTCCGCGCGATCAAGCGCGACGATCCCAAGGCGGAGCTGATCAAGAACTATGACATCTCCTGCCTGCGCGCGCTTTACCTCGCCGGAGAACGGGCCGACCCCGACACCATCATATGGGCCCAGAACGCGCTGAAGGTGCCCGTGATCGACCACTGGTGGCAGACCGAAAGCGGCTTTCCGATGGTTGCCAACCCGCTCGGGATCGAGGAACTGCCGGTCAAGATCGGCTCACCTTCCGTGGCGCTGCCGGGCTTCGAGATCGACATCCTCGACGAGGCCGGTCACAAACTGCCGCCCGACACGCTGGGCGCCGTGGCGATCCGTCTGCCGCTTGCGCCCGGAACGCTTTCGACGCTGTGGAACGCGGAAGAGCGGTTCAAGAAAAGCTACCTCACCACCTTCCCCGGCTATTACGAGACGGGCGATGCCGGCATGATCGACGAGGACGGTTACCTCTACATCATGGCCCGCACCGACGACGTCATCAACGTGGCCGGCCACCGCCTGTCGACCGGCGCGATGGAAGAGGTGCTGGCCGGCCACGAAGACGTGGCCGAATGCGCGGTGATCGGCGTCGCGGACGAGTTGAAGGGCCAGTTGCCGCTGGGTTTCCTTTGTCTGAACAAGGGATGCAATCGCCCGCACGAGGAAATCGTGCGCGAGGAAGTTGCCCGCGTGCGCAACCAGATCGGCCCCGTTGCGGCGTTCAAGCTGGCCTGCGTGGTCGACCGGCTGCCGAAAACCCGCTCAGGCAAGATCTTGCGTGGCACCATGGTCAAGATCGCCAATGGCGAGCCGTTCAAGATGCCCGCGACAATCGACGACCCGGCGATCCTTGACGAGATTCGCACGGCGCTCAAGCCGATGGGCTACGCCAAGGACTGAAGGGGCCTCTCCCCCTTCAACTTGCCCCAAATACTCCCGCCGGAGGCATTGGTCGCGCGTCCGCGCGGCCGATCAGGAGAACTGCTCCTGAATCAGCCTCTCTTCCAGCCCATGGCCGGGATCGAAAAGGATGGCATGGGTCACCGCCGGTTCCGACCGGATCTCGACGCTGGCCACGTTGCGCACCGACTTGCCGTCGGCATCCGACATCACCGGGCGGCGCTCGGCCTCGATCACATCGAAACGTACCACCGCGGTTTTCGGCAGCAGCGCACCACGCCAGCGCCGCGGCCGGAAGGCGGCCACCGCCGTCAGTGCCAGCACCTCGGCACCGATTGGCAGGATCGGCCCGTGGGCGGAATAGTTGTAGGCGGTGGAACCTGCCGGGGTGGACACCATCACCCCGTCGCAGACCAGCTCTTCCAGCCGCAGCTTGCCATCGACCGAAATCCGCAACTTGGCCGCTTGCGGACCCGCGCGCAGCAGGCTGACCTCGTTGATGGCCAGCGCATGGTGCACAGATCCGTCGACGCAGACCGTTGTCGCGGTCAGCGGGTTGATCACCGCTTCTTCCGCCGCGGCCAGCCGCTGGGGCAGATCATCCTCGTGGTAGTCGTTCATCAGGAAGCCCACGGTTCCGCGGTTCATTCCATAAACCGGCGCGGGCAGACCTTGGGTGGCATGCAACGTCTGCAGCATGAAACCGTCACCGCCCAGCGCCACGATGATCTCGGCCTCGGACAGCGGTGCTTGCCCGTAAAGCTGCGCCAGACGGCCAAGCGCCTCCTGCGCGATCGGTGCGTCGCTGGCCACGAAGGCGATCTTGCGCGTCACGTCATCCGCCTCCCTTGGGCCCGGTCTCCCGCGGCCGAGTGTTGGCCTGCCCGGACCGGAAACGCAAGCCAACTGCACCCCTGCCGGACTTGCCGCCAAACGACGCGGGCCGGTCGCATTGAGGGGTTTCCCGTCGGCCTGCGTCGCTCTATGTAGCTTGGCGATCACGTCCCTCCACTTTCTCCGCGCAAGAGGACATTTCATGACCGACGCTGCCCGCGACTCCGGATTTTTCACCGAAGCCCTCGCCACCCGCGACCCAGAGATTGCCGCCGCCATCGGCTCTGAGCTGGGCCGTCAGCGCCACGAGATCGAGTTGATCGCCTCCGAGAACATCGTCTCGGCCGCGGTCATGCAGGCGCAGGGCAGCGTGATGACCAACAAGTACGCCGAGGGTTACCCGGGACGGCGCTATTACGGCGGCTGCCAATTTGTCGACGTGGCCGAAAACCTCGCCATCGAGCGTGCCAAGGCGCTGTTCGGCTGTGGCTTCGCCAACGTGCAGCCGAACTCGGGGAGCCAGGCCAACCAGGGCGTCTATACTGCGCTCTTGCAGCCCGGCGACACGATCCTGGGGATGAGCCTTGATGCCGGCGGCCACCTGACCCACGGCGCCAAGCCCAACCAGTCGGGCAAATGGTTCAACGCCATCCAGTATGGCGTGCGCCAGCAGGACAGCCAGATCGACTATGACCAGATCGCCGCTCTGACAGCCGAGCATCAGCCGAAAATGATCATTGCAGGCGGCTCGGCCATTCCGCGGGTGATCGACTTTGCGACGATGCGCGAGATTGCCGACAGCGTCGGCGCCTACCTGGTCGCCGATATCGCTCACTTTGCCGGGCTGGTTGCGGCGGGCCTCTACCCCTCGCCCTTCCCGCACGCCCATGTCGCCACCACCACCACGCACAAGACGCTGCGCGGCCCCCGCGGCGGCATGATCCTGACCAATGACGAAGAGATCGCCAAGAAGGTGAACTCGGCCATCTTCCCCGGCATCCAGGGCGGCCCGCTGATGCATGTCATCGCCGCCAAGGCCGTGGCTTTCGGCGAGGCGCTGCGGCCCGAATTCAAGACCTACCAGGCGCAGGTGATCAGGAATGCCCAGGCGCTGGCCGACCAGTTGATGAAGGGCGGGCTCGACATTGTCACCGGTGGCACCGACTGCCACCTGATGCTGGTGGACCTGCGGCCCAAGGGCGTGAAGGGCAACGCGACCGAAAAGGCACTCGGCCGTGCGCATATCACCTGCAACAAGAACGGCATCCCCTTCGACACCGAAAAACCAACGATTACCTCAGGCGTGCGCCTTGGCACCCCCGCCGGGACGACGCGCGGCTTCGGCGAGGCCGAGTTCCGCCAGATCGGCGACTGGATCGTCGAGGTGGTCGATGGCCTTGCCGCCAATGGCGAGGATGGCAATGCCGAGGTCGAGGCCGCGGTGAAAGCCAAGGTCGAGGCGCTTTGCGCCCGCTTTCCGATCTATCCGGGGCTTTGAGGCGTCAGATCAGCTGGCGCCAGTAAAGCAGCGCCAGCACACCCGCGCCCAGTAGCATCAGGTTGAACACAACGCCCGTCGCGATGCCGTAAAGGCGCGCGGCGCGGCGCGCCTTCGGGTCGATCTGCCGCAGGTGCGCAATCAGGTCGCGTGCGGCCCGCTGGGCACGGGCATGGTCAAGCTGCCGTGCCAACCGCGGATTGTTCACCAGCACCTTGGCCTGCACCAGGTATTCGCCGCCGCGCCGCAGGTTGCGCGGCAACCGCCGTCCGGCCCGCCGCAACTGCTGAGCCAAGCTGCGGCCGCGAACGCCCAGCTTCTTGGCGATCAGGCGGCGGATCTCGTCGATCAGGCTTTGCAGTTCCGGTGCGTCCATGGCGATGAACCTAACCGGGCCGCCCCTGCCCGATCAATGGTGCTGGAACCCGGCGCTAGGAACGTTAAGTTGGCGGCCATGTTGCAGACCATCCTTCACGGCACCCCGACCGACCGCCCGCCCCTCTTGATCGCGCACGGCCTTTTCGGCTCGGGCCGCAACTGGGGCGTCATCGCCAAGCGCCTGTCCGACAGCCGGCAGGTCATCGCGGTGGACATGCGCAACCACGGCGCCAGCCCCTGGTCAGACAGCCATACCTATCCCGACATGGCCGCCGATCTGGCCGAGGTGATTGCCGCGCATGGCGGCCGGGCCGACGTGCTGGGCCATTCGATGGGCGGCAAGGCGGCGATGGTGCTGGCCCTCACCCAGCCCGAGGCGGTCTCGCGCCTGATCGTCGCCGACATCGCGCCGGTGGCCTATAGCCATACCCAGGCTGACAAGATCGCCGCGATGCGGCAGGTGGACCTTGCCCATGTGCCCGACCGTGCGACAGCGGAGGCGCAGCTTGGCCCGCTGGAGCCGGGGTTGGCCGCCTTCTTTCTGCAAAGCCTCGACATGAAGGAACGGCGGTGGCGGCTGAACCTCGACGCGCTCGAAGCGAACATGGGGCCGATTCTTGATTTTCCCGATGTCGCGGGACAATTCACAGGGCCCACGCTGTTCCTGACCGGGGCCGCCTCGGACTATGTGCGCGCCGAATCCCGCGACAGGATCCGCGCATTGTTCCCCAGGGCGCGCTTCGCCAAGATCCCCGGCGCGGGCCACTGGCTGCATGCCGAGAAGCCGCGCGAGTTCGAGGCCGCGGTGCGCGCCTTTCTCGACATGGCCGAGGCCGGCTGAGGGCCTCTTAGCCTGCCGCCCGTTTGCCTTGCGCGGCCCAGAGCGCGCCGCGGCGGATGATCTCGGTCACCTGCGGCACCTTCAGATCGTCCAACTCGTGCCCGATCGAGCAATAGAACACCCGGCCCTTGTCCCAGCGCCGCTTCCAGACCACGGGGATCACGCTGCCCTCGATCCACCACAGGTGATCGCCCGAGAACGTCGTGGTCGCCAGCACCTCGTTGGAGGGATCGACTAGCATGTAATATTGCTCGGACGTCAGGCGAAAGCTGCGGATGCCCTGCACGATCGGGTCGTCGGGGCGGCAGATCGTGACATCGTAGTCGATGTAGTCTTCGCGCGGCTGCAGGTTGTCGGGCCAGCCGGGCGGGTGCGCCACGAACTGGCCACCGATCAGGAAGTGATAGGTCGGCCGGTCGCGGAACGCGTCGCCCATGTGGCCGTGCCAGCCGGCAATGCCGCACCCCTCACCCACCAGTTTCAGCAGCCCGTCTTCCTGCCGCTTCGTCATGTTACCGAATTCCTCACGGTGGCCCGAACGGGCCGAGGACCAGATCGGCGTGATCAGGTCCAGATCGGCAAGGTCCTCGGGCCGCTCCAGCGGTTCCAGTGTGTGATGCACGTCGACCGTAAAGCCGTTCGCCTCCAGCAGGTCGCGATACCAGTCGGCAAAGGCGGTGGGGGCGTGGCCTTCCCAGCCGCCGACGAACAGGGCTGCTTTCATGATCTGTCCTTTCGCATGAACTGCACGATCGAGGCCATGTCGCGCGCGGCATATCCCGCCGCCTCGGCCTGTTTCAGTTTTTCCAGCGTCACAAGGCCCTGCGGCATGGCGGTGCCAAGGCTGCGGGCGAGCGCGGCGGTGATCTCCATGTCCTTGCGGGCCAGCGCCACTGTAAAGGTCACGTCATGCCGCGCTTCGTCAAGGTAGAGCGGGCGGCGGTAGTGCAGCATCGGCGCGGCGGCGGCGCTGGCCTCGATCACGTCGAAGGCATCGGCGCTGTCGATCCCCGCCGCCCCGACAAGGGCCATCGCCTCGGCCAGGGTCTGGTTCAGGCCGTGGATCAGGGAATTGACAGCCAGCTTCATCACCGCCCCGGAACCGCGCGCGCCAAGGCAAATCGTCCGCTTGCCCAGCGCATCGAAGACCGGCGCAAGCGGCGCCGCCTCGTCCGCCGTGCAGCCCGCCATGATTAGCAGTTGCGCATCGGCCGCGGCCTGCGTCGCGCCGGAAACCGGTGCGTCTATGACTGTTGCATCCGCCGGGGCCTCGTCGGCCAGCCAGCCGATATGATCGGGGCTCATCGTGCCCATCTCGATATAGATCCGCGCCGTGCCGGCAAACAGGCCATCCGGACCGCCATGGACGGCCTTGGAGGACGGGTCATCGGCCAGCATGGTGATGACGACGTCAGCCGCGTCAGAAAGCGCACGAGGACTGTCAGCAACCGCGCATCCAAGCGCATCGGCCAAAGCAACGGCCTTGCTGGCCGAGCGATTCCACAAGGTCAGATCGTGGCCCGCACGGGCAAGGTTGCCCGCCATGGGCGCACCCATCCGTCCCAGACCAGCGAAACCGATCCGCATCAGACCCCCCCTGTCATGCCTGCTGTCGAGCGCCTCCCCGGGCCGACTTTCAACTGGCGATAGGGCCGCCGCAAGAAGACGGCAAATCCTCATTTGTCCATTCTGGACGCCTGACGATCCATTATGATCAGGCCGACACCGGTGTATGGCAGGAGTGGGCAGATCGGCGATGACGTCTCACACGATCTTGCTGGCTGGGGCGGTAGGATTCGAACCTACGGTACACGGTACCAAAAACCGATGCCTTACCACTTGGCCACGCCCCAGCAGCGACGCGGTTGATACTTGGAAGGTCTGGGCGGTTCAAGCCCTGACAGACCGAAAAGTGAGGGCCGTGCGCGGCTTTCGCAAAGGCCCCTCAACGCCCTAGTTGAACATGGAGTTCGGCAGGAAAAGCGAGATCTGCGGAAAGGCGATCAGGATCCCGACGGTCAGGATCATCATCAGCCAGAACGGGATGACGCCGACGAAGATGTCGGCAAGCGGCACTTTCGGCGCCACAGACTTTACGATGAAGACGTTGATGCCCACCGGCGGCGAGATCAGCCCCATCTCCAGCGCGATCACCACCAGCACGCCGAACCAGATCGGGTCGACGCCAAGGTTGGTGATGATCGGGAAGAAGATCGGCAGCGTCAGCACCAGCATAGCGAAACCTTCCAGAAAGCAGCCCAGCACCAGATAGATCGCAAGGATCAGTATCAGCGTGCCGGTCACGCCCAAGTTCAGGCCGATCAGGATATTGCCCACCGCGTCGGGGATATGGCTGAGCGCCAGGAAGGGGTTCAGCAGGTAGGCCGCCATCAGGATCAGCATCACGGTGGCGGTGGTGGTGATCGAATCCTTCGTCGCCGCCCAGAACTGGCGCAGGCTTAGCGCACGTGTCAGCGCCCCGATCAGCACGATCAGCCCCGCGCCGACGGCCGAGGCCTCGACGGGCGAGAAGATGCCGCCGTAGATGCCGCCGATCGTAACCAGGATCACCCCGATGATCGGCAGTGCGCCGGTGATCGCGCCCAGCTTCTGGCGCAGCGTCGTCGCCGGCCCCGCCGGGCCGAAGCCGGGGCGCAGCGTACAGATCACGATCACGGCGCCGACAAATAACATCAGCATCAGCAGGCCCGGCAGAACGCCCGCAAGAAACAGCCGCCCGATGGATTGCTGGGTCAGGATTGCGTAGATCACAAATCCGGTCGAGGGCGGGATCAGGATGCCCAGCGTGCCACCTGCGGCGACGACCCCCGTCGAGAGGCGGTGGTCGTAATCGAAGCGGTCCATCTCGGCCAGGGCGACCTTGCCCATCGTCAACGCCGAGGCCACGGACGAGCCGGAGAGCGCCGCGAACCCGCCGCAGCCGATCACCGTGGCCGAGGCCAGCCCGCCGCGGAACTGACCGATCACCGCGTAGGCTGCATCGTAAAGTCGACGGCTCATCCCCGTGATCGAGGCGACGTTGCCCATCAGGATGAAAAGCGGGACGACGACCAGTTCGGGCGAGGAGGCCAGCGTGAAGGTCTGCGAGGCCAGCTGGCTGAAGGCGGCATTGGGACTGTCAAGAACCGAATACCCGATGAACCCCACAAGGAACATGGCGAACGCCACCGGGATGCGCAGCAAAAGCAGCACGAAAAGCGCGAGGATTCCAACGAACCCCACCGTCGATGCGGTCATATTTCGGTTTCTTTCCGGATGTCGCGGCCCGTCAGGGCCAGTTCCACCGCACGCAGCGCCATGCCCGCCGCCGTCACCAGCGCCAGTGTCGAAAGCAGGTACTGGAACCACGCCTTGGGCAGCAGCAGCAGGTTGGTCGACAGATTAAGCATGACCGACAGTTTCGCGCTTTCGTTCACGGCCCATGCAATGGCGACGAAGATGACCATGCCCAGCAACGCCGCCGCGATATCGACCATACGGTTCCACCATGCGGGGAAATGCCGTTCCAGAAGGTCGACGGCAATATGGCCACCGCGCCTGTCACAGATCGCCATACCGCCGAAGACGAGGATCACCATCGTCATCGTCACCACGTCCTGCGAGCCGTAGAGGGGATGGCCCAGCGCCCGTCCCGTGACGTCGTAAAGGATCGTCCCCACCTCAACCAGAAGGCCCAAGGCCCCGAACGTGGCGGACAGGCTAATCAGCCTGTCCGCCCATGTCCGAACGTGGTGAAGCAAGGCCTAGTTGCCCCGCATCGCGGCGATGGTGGCCTCGCCGTTCACGCTTTTGACGTAGTCGTCCACGACGCCGGCCACGGCCTTGGAGAAGGCATCGACCTCTTCAGGTGTCAGGTCGACCACGGTGTTCTTGGCATCGGCCCGCGCTGCATCCATCGCCGCGTTCGCGGTCTTGAGCCACGCATCCTCGGCGCTCTTGGACAGGGCCATGCCGCTCGCGTCGTCGATGGCCTTGCGGAAAGCCGGTGACAGGCTTTCGTACTTGGCCTCGTTCATCACGGTGTAGAAGGTCAGCCGGCCCAACGGCGCGCCCAGCGTGTAAGAGCTGGCCACCTCTGACAGCTTGAAGTCCGACAGCGTCGAGGCCCCGGTAAAGACGCCGTCGATCAGGCCGGTCTGCATCGCGTTGTAGACCTCGTTGATGGGCATCTGCACCGGGGTCGCACCCAGCGCCACCGCCACCTGCGCGGCAGTCGCGCCCGCGACGCGGATCTTCAGACCCTTCAGGTCATCGGGGGTGCGGATCACCTTGTTGCGCATGATCATGATGTTGGGTTCCGAGGTCCACAGCGCCAGCACCTTGGTCGCCGGGAACTCGCCCTTGATCTCGTCGAAGGCAGCCCAGAGCGCCTCGTATCCCGGCTTGTCGACCGGGATCGCACCGGGCAGCTCGGCGATCATCGTCTTGCCGAATTGCGACGAGGTATAGCCCGGCAGGCCCCAGGCGATATCGGCCACCCCCTGCACGACGCGGACGTATTGCTCGACCGGGCCCGCGCCCAGCTCACCGCCGTGATAGCCGCGTACCGTCAGCCCGCCATCGGTCTCGGCAGAAACCTTGTCGCCCAACACCTCGATCACAGAGGCGTTAATCGTGTGAAAGGGCGGCGTGAAGTTGGCGAACTTCAACTCCTCCGCGGCACCCGCGGTGCCAAGCGCGGCGACAAGCGCCGCTGCGGCAAATGTGAAACGCATCGTCATGACAATCCTCCCTGTGGCAGGCCCCGCCCTCCCGAAGCGGGGCCAATCTTGCGGGACGATAGCCAGCCACCGTCCCGCACCCTAATCATTTATTTCGTCTTGGGCATAAGCACGAGCTATACCTTCGACTTCGTACGCCAGCTTTCGGCATAGTTTTCGCGCGCTTCTCGGGCATAAGGCGTAGGCGATACGCGCACCCGGATCTCGGCCTGCCGATGCGCCTCGGTCGAGGTCTTGCGCGTCGGCGTCGGCTCGCCCCAGACCAGCGTCAGCACGTCGCCCTCCTTGACGTCGGACGAGACGACACCCAACGACAGCATGCAGCGTTCGTTGAACGAATAACCGTTGAACATCGACATCCCCACCTGTTTGCCGTCGCGCAGGATCAGATCGGCGCTGGACGAGGCGTAGTTGGGCTGCGGGAAGTCGATCCACTTGTAAGGAACCTCGCCGGGGCGGAAACCCGAGGCGATCACGTTGACCACGTCATCGGCATTCCACTCGAACGTCACCTTCTTGCGGTTGTTCGCGCCGCGCAGCTTCTCCAGCGCGGCCTTGCCGATGAAATCGGGCTTCTTCCAACCAACGTAGAAATCATAGCCCAACTCGAACGGGTTGACGTAGTAGTCCTCGATATTGTCGCTGACCATGCTGCCACCGATCGCGCCCATCGCCTCGTAGGCATCGGCCCCCAGCCAGTCGCGGTAGTCCTGCAGCATGCCTTCGCCAGTGTAGATCCCCGGCAGCGGCGAGGGAATCCAGCCCGACTCCAGCGTGTTGGTGGAATAGGCGCGGCTGCCGACCTGCCGCAGATCGACGCCGATATCGCGTGCGGCCTGCAGGATGGTGGACTGGATGTAATCCTTGTCGGCATAGGGCCCCCAGATTTCCAGCCCCGGCGCGCCGGCCATGCCGTGACGCAGCGCCTGCACCTTGCGCGAGCCGACATTGATCCAGTCGACATGGAAGAACTTGATATCCGGCACCGGACCGCCATTGATCGCGGTAAAGATCTTGTCGGCGTCGGGCCCCTGGATCTGGAAGCGATAATGGGTGCGGTAGATCGCCTTGCCATCAGGCCGCGAATCCGAGCGTGGGTCGTGGTGCAGCCGCACTTTCCATGTCCCCACGGCGGCCTGGAACTTCACCCAGTTGGCAGTCGGCGCGCGGCCCACAAGCACGAACTTGTCGGTCCGTTCGCGGAAAATGATCATGTCGCCGATGACGTGGCCCGCTGGCGTGACCGGCACGAAATGCTTGGCGCGGTTGAGATCGAAATTGGCAAAACTGTTGATCCCGACATGCGAAAGGAACGCCTCGGCATCGGGGCCCTCGACGATCAACTCGTCCATGTGGTGCGACTGGTCGAACAGCACCGCAGTGTCGCGCCAGGCGCGCTGTTCGTCCCGCCAGTTCGTGTATTCGGGCGCGACGACGGGATAGACATACATTCCGATTTGCGAGTTGCGTAGCATCTCTACCGGGTTGGCGAAGGTGGCCATCTTGTCGGACAGACTGGGCATTTCTTTCTCCTGTTGAGGGTCGTTGTGGGATCAGGACGGGGTGACAAGCGCAAGGCCCGGAACGCGTTCGGCAAGGCGCGGACCGCCCCGCAGGACGTGGGCAAGGTTCTCGCGCGCAAGCCGGGCATGTTCGCGCGCAAGCGCCTCCGCGCGGGCACCTTCGCGCGCAGAGATGGCTGACAGGATCTCGCGATGCTGACGTTGCGCACGGGTCAGCGATTGCTGGAAATCGGGGATCAATTCCTGCCCATGCAGGAAGGCCGAGGGAGAGGCCAGCGGCAGCCGCGTCACCCGGTCGACCTCACGCTCGATCACGGCACTGCCGGCAAGCCGCGCAAGGATTTGGTGAAAGGCGGCATTGTGATGGACATAGGCCGCAAAATCGATACCGCCGGGCCGGGCCAGCGCGACGTCGATCGCGTCCAGCGTGGTTTCCGCCAAGGCCATCTGCCGCGGGTCGGCACCACGCTCGGCGGCCAGCCGCGCCGCGGTGCCCTCGATCACGCCGCGTACCTCGATGGCATCAATGATGTCGCGCTCGCTCAACCGGGCGACGCGGCAGCCACCGGTGGGGATCTTTTCCAGCAGCCCTTCTTCGACCAGCCGGTCCATCGCCTGCCGCAACGGCGTGCGTGACAAGGCAAGGCGTTCGGCCAGCGCGGTTTCCGGCAAGCGCATGTTGATCTCGAAGGTGCCAGCAAGGATCAGGGCGCGCAGTTCCAGCAACGCCTTCTCGAACTGGGACGACCGCCCCCTTGGTTCCATCGCCGACCTCCCACCACCCGCGCGGCTCCTCTCCGGCGCAAGTGGCGGGCAGGTTGTCCTGTATACAATTTTCTGTCAATCCCAGATATTATGCCGGTCAATGCAGCATATCTGCACATTCTGTATACCAAAATTACAAGAAGCAGGTTACCTCTCGGCAAAGGAAACACCCGCGGCTACGACACGGCATGCCGAATCGATCCTGCGGCGCATGAAGGGGGCGGTGATGACGGCAGCGGAACTTGTGCTTGCGGTCGCGGCCTTGATGGCTGGCGGGTTCATGAAGGGGGCAGTGGGCGTCGGCGCGCCCGTGGTGGCCATCCCGGTGCTGTCGATCCTGTTCAACGTGCCCTTCGCCGTCGCGGTGATGAGCTTGCCGAACCTGATGTCGAACGTCTGGCAAGGCTGGGAGAACCGCCAACACCTGCTGCATCGCCGCTTCGTGCTAGCCTTCACGCTCAGCGGGGCGGCAGGCGCCATCCTGGGCACTTTCGTGCTGGCCTTTCTGCCCGACAGGCCGCTGACAATCATCGTGGCCCTTGTCCTGATCCTCTATCTCGGCTTCCGCGTGGCACGGCCGGGCTGGCATATCGGACAGGCAACGGCTGATCGTTGGGCCATCGCCGCCGGCGCACTTGGCGGCCTGCTTCAAGGCGCGTCCGGGCTGTCGGCCCCGGCGTCGGTTACTTTCCTCAACGCACTGCGGCTGGAGCGGCGCGCCTTCATCGGCACGATCTCGGCCTTCTTCATGGCGATCTCTGCGGTGCAGGTGCCAACGCTTTGGGCCACGGGGCTGCTGGACGGCCCTGCATTTGGTTTCAGCCTGCTGGCAATGGTGCCGCTCTTCGGCGGCATGCCGTTGGGCGCGTGGGCGGCGCGCCACGTCTCGCGCGAAACCTTCGACCGGCTGATCATGGCACTATTGGCAGTGGTTGCGCTGCGGCTTCTCTGGGTCGGTCTGGCAGGGGCCTAGCCCGGCACCGCGGCCTGCAACAGATCCAGCAGCAATCGCTGTGCCGCGGTCGGTTCCCAGTTGGTGCGCAACGTCAGGCCGATGGGCCGCGCAGGCAGGCGGGTGGCAAAGTCCAACGCCCGGACCAGCCCTTTGCCGATTTCGGCATTGGCCTGCTGGCGCGAGATACAGCCAAGATGGTCGCTCATCCCCAGCATCTCGCGCATCAGCAGGATTGATCCGCATTCAAGGATACTGGCCGGCGGCACAATGCCGCCCTCGGCGAAAAGTGCGTCAAACTGGACGCGCGTGGGAGTGCCCGCGCGCGGCACGATCCACGGGTACCGGGCCAGATCGTCCAGCGTCAGGTCGTGCCGCCCTGCCAGTGGATGATCCAGCCCCGCGATCAGCGCCAGTTGGTCGTCGAACAGCGGACGCTGCATCACCTCGCCCAGCGGCGCGGGATCGCGGAGCGCACCGACGAGAAAGTCGATCTCGCCCCGCAAGAGCCCGGCCAGCAGCAAGTCATATGGCCCGTCCAGCACTCTCACCGGCAGGCGCGGCCGTTCCGCACGAAAGCCTGCCAGCGCCTTCGGCAGCAGGACCGAGCGCGACAGCGGCATCGACCCGATGACAATCCGGCCCACCTCGCGGCCCTCGAACTCGGCCAGATCGGCCTCGGCCTGGTCCAGTTCGTAGAAGGCCAGCCGTCCCGCCTGGGCCAGGGCCGCGCAGGGCCGCGTGGCGACGACGCCCTGCGCCGTCCGTTCAAACAGACGCCGGCCCGCCTCGGCCTCGATCTGCGTTACCGCGCGATGCACCGTAGGCTGCGACATGCCCATCCGCTGCGCGGCGAGGGTAAAGTTCTCGGCCTCGCGCACTGCGATCAGCGCCTTCAACTGCGCCGACGTGACGGTCAGCTTCAGACGCGGCGCGACATCCTCCAGCGCCGGGTCAAGCAGCGCAAACGCCCGGCGCAGCCGCGCGGTCAGCACCTCGCCCCGCGGCGTCAGGAACAGGCCGCCGCGCCCCCGGTCAAAGATCAGCCCTCCCGCCTCGCGCTCGATCTTGGCAATTGCTTGCGTCACGGCAGGCTGGGTCACATGCGCCACGGCCGAGGCCTCGGTCACCGAACCAAGGTCGGCCACGGCAAGGACCAGCCGGAAGTGCCGCAGGTTGCGCGAGATCATAGGCGCGCCAGCACCGTGTCGGCCCGCGCGGCAAGCTCATCGTCGTCCGCCGAAAGGCCAAGGGCGCCGATCGCCGCCTGCCATGCCATCGTCGCGCGCGCCATGATCGCCGGCAGACCCAGCGCCTCGACCGAGGCAGCAACCTCGGCCATCTCAGCCGCGCGGCGGGGACCATGCACCATCATCCGCTCAAGGTTGTAGGCGCCGCGCTGGCGCCAGTCGATGCCGGGGTCCGACGCCTGTAGCGAGGCGATCACCGCGTCTTCCACACCGGCCTTGCGCGCGGCGAGGAAACACTCTGCCGTCAGCGCCTCCAACCCCTTGATCATGACAGAGCGGAACATCTTGACCGCCGAGGCCCCTCCAACCCCGCCGGCCACCACCTCCGGCCGCATGTCGAGGCCGCGGAGCACTTCGGCCGCTGTGTCGGCGTGCGGCCCCGAGACCAGCAGCGGCACGTGGTGCCCTTTCGGATGAACCGGCGCCATCACTGCCACGTCCACGTAACGCCCGCCCGCGCCCTCGATGACAGCCGCTGCGGCGCGTTTCGTCTCGGGCGCGCAGGAATTGCAGTCGAGCCAAAGTGTGCCGGCCGACAGAACGCCTTTCGCCTGTTGTGCCGCCACCAGCGCCTGATCGGCGGTGACAAGGCAGAAGACCACATCGGCCCCCGCCAGCGCCTCTGCCAGTGTTGCCGCTCCCTGAACACCGGCTGCATCAAACCGCGCGCGCATCGGGCCTGCGGTCGCGGGCACCTCCGTCTTGATGTCAAAGGCGCGCAGACCGGGCGGTGCGGCCGCACCCCAGCCAGCACGAAACGCCATCGCCGCCTCGCCGAAACCCACAAGCGCCATCGCGGTTCTTTTCGCCGTCATGTCTGTCCTCCGCCGCCGAAACAATGCCACCATGATGGCCCGCATCGGCCCGGCTTCGCCAGCGACCATAGCCGGAACTTATACCGGCGCGAAGCGTTCTGATTTGCCGCGCACTATGCCCGGCTGACATACCGCTACCAATTCCCGTTGCAGGAGCTGCTCCCCCGTGTCCGCCACCAAGACCGCCCTCGTCATCAGCGCCCATGCCGCCGATTTTGTCTGGCGCTGCGGCGGCGCGATCGCCCTGCATGCCGAGATGGGCTATCAGGTAACGGTGCTTTGCCTGTCCTTCGGCGAACGCGGCGAAAGCGCGAAACTCTGGAAACAGCCCGGCATGACGCTTGACGCCGTCAAGGCCGCGCGTCGCGCCGAGGCCGAACGCGCGGCCAAGGCGCTGGGTGTGCATGACCTCGTTTCGATGGACCTTGGCGACTATCCGCTGGAACTGACCCGCACCGACAAGGAGGCCGTGGTGGACGTGATCCGGCGGGTCCAGCCGCGCTTCATGCTCAGCCATTCGCATTACGATCCTTACAACACCGACCACAGCTATGCCACGCAGGTGGCGCTGGAATGCCGGATGATCGCGCAGGCCTGGGGCCACCGGCCCGGCGAGAAGGTGCTGGGCGCGCCGCAGCTTTACCTCTTCGAGCCGCACCAGACCGAGCAGATGGGCTGGAAGCCCGACACCTTCCTCGACATCACCCCGGTCTGGGCGAAAAAGCGCGCCGCAATCGAATGCATGGAAGGGCAAGAGCATCTGTGGGACTATTACACCCGCGTGGCGCAGAACCGCGCCAACCATTTCAAGCGCAACTCGGGCGGCCAATCGGGCGGACGTGACTGCAAGTATGCCGAAGGCTTCCAGTCGGTCTTTCCGCGCACCGTGGACGAGTTGTAGCGCGCAGGCAAAGGATCGCCGATGACCACGCCCACCAACCCGGCCTTCGACATCGCCCACCTGGGCCATGTCGAGATGCTGACCGACCGGTTCGAGGACAGCCTCGATTTCTTCACCCGCGTCTATGGCCTGAAGCTGTCGGGGCAGGACGAAACCTCGGCCTACCTGCGCGCCTGGGACGACTACGAGTTTAACAGCCTCAAGCTGACCCGCGCGGGCAGCACCGGCGTGGGCCATATCGGCTATCGCTGCGCCAGCCCCGAGGCGCTGGCGCGTCGCGTCGCCGCGATCGAGGCATCGGGCTATACCGTGCTCGGCTGGACCGAGGGCGACATGGGCCATGGCCGGTCCTTCCGCTTCGAAGACCCGTTCGGCCATGTGTTCGAGATTTATTACGACACCCGCTGGTATGAGCCGCAGGACGAGGCCGAGCGCGCCGCGCTGAAAAACACCGCCAGCGCCTTCACCGGGGCCGCGCCGCGCCGGATCGACCATGTGAACCTTTTGGGCGAGGATGTGGCCGCCTTCCGGCAGTTCATGGAGGTCTGCCTTGGCAGCCGGGTGACGGAATACATCCAGCTTGATAACGGGCGGATCGGCGGCGTCTGGTTTTCTTGCAACAACAAGACCTATGACACCGTGTGCACCGAAGAGCGCGGGCGCGGTCACGGCCGCCTGCACCATGTCACCTACGCCACCGACCAGCGCGAGGACATCCTGCGCGCGGCGGACCTTTTCCTGCAGGCGGGCGTGCATATCGAGACCGGGCCGCACAAGCACGCGATCCAGGGCTCGTTCTTCCTTTACGTGTGGGAGCCTGCGGGCAACCGCGTGGAACTGGCCAATGCCGGCGCGCGGCTGATCCTTGCGCCCGACTGGCAACCGGTGAAGTGGACCGAGGCCGAGCGCAAGAAGGGCCAGGCCTGGGGCCTAAAGACGATCGAGACCTTCCACACCCACGGCACCCCGCCCGTGCGGACCGAATAGGCGATGACCGTCCTGCGTGACATCGCCTATGCCGACAGGTCCGACCGCAACCGGCTGGACCTTTACCTGCCCGACGGCGTCGCACGCCCACCCCTGGTGTTCTTCATCCATGGCGGGGCCTTCCTGATGGGCAGCAAAGACGCGCCATTGGGCAAGGATGCCTTTCTTGCCGCCGGGTTCGCCGTGGCCGCCGCGAATTACCGCTATGCCTCGCAGGCGATCTGGCCCGCGCAGCTGGAGGATCTGACCGAGGCGCTGGCCTGGCTGCGCGCCAATGCCGCGCGCCACGGCTTTGACGGCACCCGCATCGCCGCCTTCGGGCCTTCGGCCGGGGGGCACCTGACGGCGGTCTGCGCCATCGCGCATGCCGCCGATCCGGCCACGCGGCTGGCGGCGGCGGTGTCGTGGTTTCCGCCCGTCGATTTCCCCACCATGGATGCCGACATGGCGGCCAGCGGCGTCACGCCTGCCGCAGGGCCCAACGGCCGCCCCGACAGCCCCGAAAGCCAGCTGACCGGCGTGACCGTGGGCGAAGAACCCGAGGGCGCGCGCGCAGCCAACCCGCTGCGGTACCTCGATGCGCTGCCCGCGGACGCACTGCTGCCGCCCTTCCTCATCATGCACGGCGCGCTTGATCCGCTGATCGCGCCGCGCCAGTCGCACCGGCTGCTGGCAGGGCTGGCCGCCTTTGGCAACGCGCCCCGGCTGGCGCTGGAAATCCTGCCCGGCGGCACCCATGGCGGCGGCGATTTCGAACAGCCCGCCGCGATCGACCGTGTCGTGAACTTCCTCCATCAATCGTTCGGAGCCTGAACCATGCCCGTCGTCGTCCAGAACATCGCGCGTGCCGATCCGGCCGTCATCGAAGGTCTGGCCGCCGCCGGGGTCGCCACCGTGCACGAGGCGCAGGGGCGCAAGGGCTGCATGGCCAGCCACATGCGCCCGATCTGGGCGGGTGCGCAGGTGGCCGGCTCGGCAATCACGATCAGCGCGCCGCCCGGCGACAACTGGATGCTGCATGTCGCCATCGAACAGCTGCGCGCGGGCGACATCCTTGTCCTCGCCCCCACCTCGCCCTGCAACAACGGCTATTTCGGCGACCTGCTGGCGACCTCGGCCATGGCGCGTGGCTGCCGGGGTCTGGTGATCGAAGCTGGCGTGCGCGACATCCGGGACCTGACGAAGATGGGCTTTCCGGTCTGGTCGAAGGCCGTCAGCGCACAAGGCACCGTGAAGGAGACGCTTGGCGACGTGAACCTGCCCATCGTCTGCGCCGGGCAGGTGGTGAACCCCGGCGACATCATCGTGGCCGATGATGACGGCGTCTGCGTCGTCGCGCGGGACGAGGCCGCCACGGTGCTGGCCGCCGCCAACAAGCGTCTGGCGGCGGAAGAGGCGAAGCGCGCGCGGCTGGCCGCCGGGGAACTGGGCCTCGATATCTACGGCATGCGCGGGCGGCTGGCCGAGAAGGGCCTGAAATATGTCTGAGGGGGCCGGCATCCCCTGCCTGTGGATGCGCGGCGGCACGTCGAAGGGCGCCTATTTCCTGGCCCGCGACCTGCCCGCCGATCCGGCCGCGCGCGATGCGCTGCTGCTGCGGATCATGGGCAGCCCCGATCCGCGCCAGATCGACGGTATCGGCGGGGCCGATCCGCTGACCTCGAAGGTCGCGGTGCTGGGGCCGCCCACCCGGCCCGATGCGGATGTCGATTACCTGTTCCTGCAGGTCTTCGTCGATCAGCCGCTGGTCTCGGACGCGCAGGGCTGCGGCAATATCCTGGCCGGCGTCGGCCCCGCCGCGATCGAGCGCGGGCTGGTCCCGGCGCGCGACGGCATCACGCCGGTGCGCATCCACATGGTCAATACCGGCGAAGTTGCTTTGGCCGAGGTCGCGACGCCCGGCGGCGCGGTCAGCTACGAGGGCGACGCCGCCATCGACGGCGTGCCGGGCCACCACGCCCCCGTCCGCCTGATGTTCCAGAATATCGCCGGGTCGATGTGCGGGGCGCTGCCCTCGGGCCGCGCGGTGGACGTGATCGACGGGGTCGCCTGTACGCTGATCGACAACGGGATGCCCGTGGTGGTCATGGCCGCGGCCAATCTCGGCATCACCGGCCGCGAGGACCGCGAAACGCTGGAGGCCGATGGCGCGCTGAAGGCCCGGATCGAGGCGATCCGCCTGCAGGCCGGGCCGCTGATGCAGCTTGGCGATGTCGCCGCGGCCAGCGTGCCCAAGATGATCCTTGTTGCGCCGCCCGCGGCGGGCGGGGCGATTGCCACGCGCAGCTGGATCCCGCATCGCGTCCATGCCTCGGTGGGGGTCTTTGCAGCGGTCAGCGTCGCCACTGCCTGCCTGCTGCCAGACAGTCCTGCCGCGGCCCTGGCCACCCTGCCCCCGGACGGACGGTTCCGCGTCGAACACCCCACCGGCGCGCTGGAGGTGTTCCTGGACATCGCCCCCGATGGCACGGTGCGCGGCGCAGGCAACATCCGCACCGCGCGCAAGCTTTTCGACGGGCGGGTCTTTCCGGGACCGCGGCCCGGCAGCGCAACAACCGCATCGCAGGGGATGGCCGCGGACGCGACGATGGCCCACTAAGGGGATGGAGGGGCCACAAGGGGAGGACAGGATGACTGACCGTTACACCACCGGCATGGCGATCAGGCGCAGGGTGCTGGGCGATGCCCATGTCGACCGCGCCGAGGCCGCCAAGACGCCGCTTGACGCCCCGTTCCAGGAGTTGATCACCGAGGCCGCCTGGGGCACCGTCTGGGCCTCGGACGGCATCTCGCTGCGCGACCGCTCGATGCTGACGCTGGCGCTGCTGGCGGCGACCGGCAATTTCGAGGAGATCGCGATGCATATCCGCGCCACGGCCCGCACCGGCGCCAGCCGCCGCGACGTGATCGAGGCGTTCCAGCACGTCGCGATCTACGCCGGTGTGCCGCGCGCCAACCGCGCACTGAAGATCGCCAAGGAGGTCTTCGCCGAGATGGACGCGTCCTGAGGCGCAGGGAAAGAGGGAGGAGGGCCAACCATGCCGACACCGGGAGAATTCTACCAGCGCGACCGCACCCGCCAGCCACCGGCGCTGACGCCGGGCTACAAGACGACCGTCGCCCGCTCGCCCCGCTTCGCGATGATCAGCCTGCAGAACTCGGCAAGCGAGATCACCGGGCCGGTCTTCGGCCATGCCGATGTCGATCCGGGCGACCGTGACTTGCTGACAAACTATGCCCAGCCGGGGCAGGGCCCGATCGGCGAGCGCATCATCCTGCACGGCCGGGTGCTGGACGAAAACGCGCGCCCCGTGCCCAATACGCTGGTTGAGATCTGGCAGGCCAATGCGGGCGGCCGCTATCGCCACCCCAAGGACACCTACTTCGCCCCGATCGACCCCAATTTCGGCGGCTGCGGCCGGGCGCTGACCGACGAGAACGGGTATTACTACTTCCGCACGGTCAAACCCGGCGCCTATCCGTGGCGCAACTACGTTAACAGCTGGCGCCCGGCGCATATCCACCTTTCGATCTTCGGCAGCGCCTTCGTGCAGCGCCTTGTCACACAATGCTATTTCGAGGGCGATCCGCTGATCCCGCATTGCCCCATCGTGCAGACCATTCCCGACCCCGACGCGGTGGAGCAGCTGATCGCGCGGCTCGACCTGAACGCCACGATCCCGCTCGACACCATCGCCTACCGCTTCGACATCGTGCTGCGTGGGCGCCGGTCCACCCTGTTCGAAAACCGGCTGGAGGGGAACTGAAATGGCGCAGAAGCTGGATTACCTGAAGGAAACGCCGTCGCAGACGGCCGGGCCCTATGTTCATATCGGGCTGGCACCGGGGGCGGCAGGGTTCAAGATCTACGACCGGGAACTGGGCTGGGACATTGCCGGGCCGAATGCCGGGGGCGAGCGCATCCGCGTCGAGGGCATGGTCATCGACGGGATGCTCAGCCCGGTCAAGGACGCGCTGATCGAGGTCTGGCAGGCCAATGCGGCGGGCATCTATGCCCATCCCGAACATCCCGGCGAGGTCGAGGCGGGCTTTCGCGGCTGGGGCCGGGTGATCACCGATTTCACCACCGGCGCCTGGGGGTTCGACACGGTCAAGCCCGGCGCGGTCATGGGCCGCAACGGGCGGATGATGGCGCCGCACCTGAACCTCTGGATCGTGTCGCGGGGCATCAACATCGGGCTGAACACGCGGATGTATTTCAGCGACGAAGAGGCCGCGAACGCCGCCGACCCGGTGCTGAACCTGATCGAATGGGAACGCCGCCGCGCCACGCTGATTGCGCGCCGCGATGACAGCGGCGCCTTGCCGGTCTATCGTTTCGACATTCGCCTTCAGGGCGAGGACGAAACCGTGTTCTTCGATATCTGACAAATGCGGCGGTGCGGGACCGACGAGGCGGCCCGCGCACGCAGAAAAGGACAAGTGAATGGCAGACCCCTGCATCCTTTGCGTGGCCATCACCGGCAGCCTGCCGACCAAGGCGAACAACCCGGCGGTGCCGATCAGCGTGGCTGAACAGGTGGAATCGACGCAAGAGGCCTTCGAGGCCGGCGCCGCGATCGTGCATGCCCATGTCCGCAACGACGACCAGACCCCCTCGTCCGATCCCGAGAAATTCGCGCGGCTGAAGGAGGGCGTGGAAAAGCACTGCCCCGGCATGATCATCCAGTTCTCGACCGGGGGCCGGTCGGGCGCGGGCAAGGCGCGTGGCGGCATGCTGCCGCTGCGCCCCGACATGGCCTCGCTCTCGGTCGGGTCGAACAACTTTCCCACCCGCGTCTATGAAAACCCACCCGACCTCGTCGACTGGCTGGCGAGCGAGATGCGGAGCTACGAAGTAACGCCCGAGGTCGAGGCCTTCGACCTCTCCCACATCCTGCTGGCCATCCGGCTGCACGCCGAGGGCCGGCTTTACGGCAAGCTTTACGTGCAGTTCGTGATGGGCGTGAAAAACGCGATGCCCGCCGACAAGGAAGTTTTCGATTTCTATGTTCACACGATGAAGACGCGCGCGCCGGAGGCGGCCTGGTGCGCCGCGGGCATCGGGCCAAACCAACTGATCGTCAACGAATGGGCCATTGCGGCGGGCGGGCATACCCGCACCGGGCTGGAGGACAACGTGAGGCTCGATCGCGACCGCCTTGCGCCCTCGAACGCGGCGCTGATCCGCCGCGCCGCCGATCTCTGCGCGAAATACGACCGCCCCGTCGCCACGCCCGCACAAGCCCGCGCGATCCTCGGTCTGCGCCCGGTGGCCGCCTGATGCCGCGGTTTGCCCAGATCGGCGGCCGCGTCCTGCATTATGCCTATCGGCCCGGCACCGGCAGGCCCGTCGTTTTCGCAAATTCTCTGGGCACCGATTTTCGTATTTGGGACGACGTGGTGGCGGGCCTGCCCAACTCCGTGCCGCTGTTGCGTCTGGACAAGCGCGGTCACGGCCTCAGCGAAGGCGGTGATGTCAGCATCGCGACACTGGCCGACGACATGGCGGGGCTGATGGATTTGCTGGGCCTCTCGGGCGCGGTTGTCTGTGGCGTTTCGGTCGGCGGGATGGTCGCGCAGGTGCTTGCCGCCGTCCGGCCCGATCTGGCCGCGCGGATGGTGCTGTCCAATACCGGGCTGACGATCGGAGATGCCGCGGGTTGGAACGCCCGCATCGCCGCCATTGCCACGGGCGGGATGAGCACGATCGCCGACACCATCATCGCACGCTGGTTCTCACCCGGCTTCATGGCGGCGCGCCCCGCCCTTGTCGCCGGCTACCGCGCGATGCTGGCCCGGACAGAGGCCGAGGGATATTGCGCCGTCTGCGCCGCGATACGCGATTGCGATCTGACCGCGCAGGCCGCCACCATCGCGCAGCCCACCATTTGCCTTGCCGGAACCGAAGACGCCTCGACCACGCCCGAAGTCGTGGGCGCACTTGCCCGCGCCCTGCCCTTCGCCACCCTGCGGCTGATCGACGGTTGCGGCCATCTGCCATGCATCGAGGCGCCGGGGGCCGTCATCACCGCCATTTTAGACAGTCTGGAGGCAGGATGAGCGCCAGTGTCTTCGACCATCCATGGCTCTCGGCGCTGTTTGCCGCACCCCGGATCGCGCCACTGTGGTCAGCCGAGGCGCAGATGGCGCATCTGCTGGCCTACGAGGCGGCCTGGACTGACGCACTGGAGGCGACCGGGCGCATCGGGGCCAAGGATGCCGCAGCTGCGCGCAGCCGCATCGCCACCTTTACCCCGGACATAGCCGAGCTACGGCGCGGCACCGCGACCGATGGCGTCATCGTGCCCGCACTGGTGCGCCAGTTGCGGACGGGGCTTGCCGCGCCGGGGGCGGTGCATGGCGGGGCCACGTCGCAGGACGTGGTTGACACCGCGCTGGTCCTGACGCTGCGCGCCGTGCTTGGCGTGCTGGCGGATGATCTCGATGCCCTGATCGACAGCCTGCAACGGCTGGAGCGGCGCGATGGAACCAACCCGCTGATGGGCCGCACCCGGATGCAGGCGGCGCTGCCCGTCACCGTGGCGCACCGCGTCGCGGGCTGGCGCGGCCCGCTGGCCGCCCTGCGCGACGACCTGCCGGGACTGCGCAGCCGCGCCCTGCGCCTGCAGGTGGGCGGCGCGGTGGGCGACGATGCCGCCCTTGGCGATGACGCGCCCGCAATGGCGGCCCTCGTCGCCGCCGCGCTGGAGCTGCCCGCGCCCCTGGCCAGTTGGCAGACCGACCGCACGGGGCTGGGCCATGTGGCGAACTGGCTGGCCATGCTCTGCGCCAGCCTGGGCAAGATCGGGCAGGACGTGGCGCTGATGGCGCTGCAGGGCATCGACGAGGTGCAGCTGACCGGCGGCGGCTCCTCCTCGGCCATGCCGCACAAGCACAACCCGGTGCAGGCGGAACTGCTGGTCACGCTTGCCCGCTTCGCCGCCGGGCTGAACGGCACCTTCGGGCAGGCCCTGCTGCACGAACAGGACCGCTCGGGCAGCGCATGGACGCTGGAATGGATGCTGCTGCCGCAACTGACCATGACGGCCGGATGCGCCACCGACACCGCCCTGCGGCTGACGGGCCAGATCACGCGCCTGGGCGCCTCGCCCGCGCAAGGCTGACCCGCCGCGAGCCTGCCCAAATCCACGCCGCCAGGGTTGATCGAGGACGCCAAGCCGGTATCTTGATCGGCCATAAACGCGCTGAATTGCGTAAATCCATTGATCCAAGCGGGGAATTGAAAGGCACGGACATGATACGCATTGTTGCACCCATCATGGGATTGACCCTTTTGGCGGGCTGCGGAATCGACGGAGGCGATCTGACACCGGGCGGCACCGCAAATGCTCGTATTCGCATCGCCAACATCTCGAACGCCACAATTACCTCTGTCCTGATCTCGCGCTGCGACGCGATGAGCTATGGCTTCAATCGAATGCCGCAAGGGGCGGATATTCCGCCCAATTACAGCCATGACTTTTCGGTCGCGGCCGGATGCTACGATGTGAAGGCCGGCTATGGCTATGTCACTGGCTATGCCGACGCGACCTTCACCGACATCCACGTGCCCGCTGGCGGCACCTACACGTTGGGAGTGCAATAGATGTCCGCCCGTATGCTGCTGATGGCGGCCCTTGTCGCCCTGCCGTTTCCCGCGCTGGCAGCAGACGCGCAGGTCACGACGGACGCGACAACCATCACCGTCCTCGTCCCGCAAGACTGGGAAATGATCCTTCCCCGCCCCTACTGGGCACCCGACGGCTATGACGCGCATCCCTCTACCCTGCAGGAGAGCTGGACCAACACGCTGCATGACAGTGAACACACGGTTCTCTTCACGCCGCAGACAGCCAAGGGCGAAGATGTCTATGCCCGCCCCTACATCCAGATCTGGCATGAACCCGGGACGCCGCCATCCGGCTACACCGTCGATGACGCCGACTATTCCGCCGACATCTGCGCCCAGGGCGCGCTTTACCAGGAAGACCGTCCGCCGATGGCCGGGCAGGCCGGCAAGATGTCGATCGTGGTCTGCGGCGATGACAATTTCCGCGCCTTCGTCGCGATCATCGGCACCGCCGCGCCCGACCAGTCCTCCCTTCGCTTCCTTGTCGAGGACGTGATCCCGGCCGATCCTTTCGACGTGACCGACCGCAGCAGCTGGCCCGTCAGCCTCGACACACTCCGCGCCCGCGCCGACGCCTATGCCAGCCGGTTCGAGGTGCGGGAAATCAACAGGATGTAAGGGGCTGTCCCGCGGCAGGATTTGACGGGTCCGCACATCGCCGTCGTTCAGCCGCGGTTGAACTGCTGCCACGAGGCGAGCAGCTTTGCCAGTTGCGCCTGCCGGTTCACGCCCAGCTTGGACATGGCCGATTTCAGCTGATTTCGGATGGTGTGAATACTCAACTGATCGGCGTCGGCGATATCCGACAGGGACCGGCCGTCGGCAACACGAAGGGCCACCTGCGTTTCACGCTGCGTCAGGCCATGTTCGCGCAACCGTTCATGCAATGTCGTTGAGTGCCAGGCCCTTGGCTGAATCGCCAGCAGTAGTGCGGGCGTATCGCCAGTGAAGAGCGCCCCGAAGGGCGATTCACCCAGAGTGCCGGGAACGATCCGGCCAGTCCGGCAAATGTAGCCAAGGCCGGGTGTTGCAGACCGCAACGGAAAACTCGATGAATAGTTCGGGTCGGCGGTGGCGAGGCCGTGAATTGCCCTGTCGAATTCCAAGGCCGCGCCGCGATCGACGAATTCGATCCTGCCCGATCTGTCCAACCGGATCGTGTTGCCCTGTTCCAGAAGCAGGGCGGCCGTCATGCTGAGGTGAACAACCTTGCGATCCTGATCCACCAGAATGGCCGCTGACCCCGGCCCTGAATCCATTTGCGCCAGGTGAAAATCCACCGCCCGCGCCACCATCGCGCGCGAAATCTCGAAGGCCTGCTGCACGTGGGGCAGCAGAAGCTGCATCATCTGATGAAACGGCTTTTCCAGTCGGTCCTGATCACTGCGCCGGATATGGCCGCCGAACGCGATAAAGCGATCGCCCTGATTGAAGACCATTCCGCCGACCCCGGCCGAAATGTCGCCCTGTGGCAAGACCCACCCGTCGTAGAACTCCGTCTTCTTCAGCTTTTCGTAGGGCATCATCTCGTCCGGGGACATCAGCGTTCCGCTGGCGGATCCCTGGAACCCCGGCACCCAGGCATTGAGGTGCCGGTAATGCGAGTTGTAGTCTTTCATATGGACCGGATCATAGCCATGGCCCATGAATGCAAAGAGTTTCTGGGATAGGTTGTCGCGACCAAACAAATGGGTCCGCACACCGCCGGATCGAATGTGAAGCTGTTCAAGAAACTCTGGCCAGCGGCTTTGATCCATCGCAGCCGCAAAGATCAATGTCGTCAGAACGGCAATATCGTCGGCTTCCAGATTCACTTTTACTTACAAACCTCTAGCCCTACTCAACCCGTTTTCGGAATACCAAGACCAACCATGTAACTATACTAATATCCGTAGATTAGCCCGGATGTCGCTGAAAGCAAATGCGTGCGACCCCGATTGCTTCTGCCCGCTCCTGGCCGGGTTGTCTTGCGAGAATTGAAACCGAAGAAACCCGGCCGATCACCGTTGCCCCGGACCCGTTAACGGCGCCACGACCGGTAACACCGCCACAGGGTTGCAAGATGGGCCCAGCATGTGAACGCACCACGGTACATTTCAACGGTCAGCAGGTTTCAATCTGGGGAAAATGGTGCCCGGGGGCGGCATTGTATTATCGTTCCGCTATGCTCCACGGCAAACCAGACGATCCACTAAGTCAATGAACGCAAATGCAAAAGTTGTGTCATGGTAGCCCGCCATGTTTCATGCTATAAGTTTTGTATTGGGTGGATAGATAGGTGGTTAATGGCCCGAAGCCTCAATCGCTTAAGCGCTGCACAGCTCAAGACCTTGTCTCCCGGAAAATATTCGGATGGCGGAGGGCTCTGGTTACACAAACGCCACGACGGGGGCGGCCAGTGGTTTCTCCGCGTAACCGTGCACGGGCGGCGCAGAGAGATGGGTCTGGGGTCGACGATCAGTGTCTCTCTGAAGGAGGCCCGTCAAACCGCCGAGCACTGGCGGGGTATAGCTCGCCAAGGGAAGGACCCGGTGAAGGAACGTCAGCGGCAAAATCGTGAGGCTGCTCGCAATCTGCATTGTTTGCAGGATATTGCCCTCGACGCCTTCGAGAGCCGCAAGGCCGAATTGAAGGGCGAAGGCAAGGCGGGGCGGTGGTTCAGTCCGCTTGAACTTCATGTGTTGCCGAAATTGGGCAGAGTTCCGGTTGCGGAAATTGACCAGCTAGACATCCGCGACACACTGCTTCCGATCTGGCACGCCAAGGCGGATACAGCACGAAAGGCCATGAACCGCCTGAACATCTGCATGAAGCACGCCGCTGCTCTTGGTTTGAACGTCGACCTCCAGGCGGTTGAGAAGGCAAAGGCCTTGCTCGGAAAACAGAAGCACGCCGTTGAGCATGTCCCCGCTATGCCATGGGATGAGGTCCCAGCATTTTTCGGTTCGCTGGATGATGGCACAACAACGCATCTTGCCTTGCGGATGCTAATTCTTACCGCCGTTCGCTCGCGGCCTTTGCGCTTCATGAGGTACGATCAGGTTTGCGACGATGTCTGGACCATCCCAGCTGAAATGATGAAGGGGCGGCGGGATGCAACTTCGGATTTCAAGGTACCGCTCTCGCGATTTGCTCTGGACATCTTGGATCAAGCCAAACCCTTCGAACGAGATGGCTTCGTCTTTCCGAGTGTTAAGAAGGGCGTCATCTCGGATGCAACAATGTCTCGCCTGATGGAAAGTCGCCATTTGTCCTATAGACCACACGGGTTTCGATCCTCTTTCCGCGACTGGTTGGCTGAGACGCAGCAGGTACCCTACGAAGTTGCCGAGACATGCTTGGGACATGTCGTTGGCAGCTCTATTGAGCGGTCTTACCGGCGCACTGACTACCTGAACCAACGCAGTGAGGTGATGGAACGGTGGGCCGCCCACGTTCAGGGCGGATCAATTTCCAAATCGGCCAACGTAGTGGATATATCATGACTGAGATAGGAGAGGATCAACCAGGCAAGGCAATCTGGCGAAGTCAGATTGAGGACTGTGAGGCTCAGTATCTCAACGGTGACCTGCATGCCGTCATCAAGGGCATATCAATCTGCCAAAAGTTCCGAAAGCCATTGCCAGACTGGCTTTCTGAGGCAGCTATCAATGCCTTCAAGAGCCTAATCAATGGTGAAATCCGCGGCAAAAGTGGACGAGGAAATAAACCGCTAGGTTCAACTGAGCAGCGGGCGCAAGACATCATCCGTAGGAACACGGTCATTGGAATAAGAGCTTGGCAGGTGAACCGCCACTTATGGACTTTGATGCCGGAGAAAGGGCTCACCCTGTGGCAAGAGGGAAAGCTCGACCGGTATGGGGCGACCATCGAGGACGCCTATGAAATCGCTCAGCTCTGTCTGGCCGGGACCAAAGCCCAAGGGTCTCCGAGCAGGATGAAGAAGGCATACAAGGACAAGAGTTTGGCGGACGAACACATTCCTGATTGGGGCAGCGCGGTAGCTCTGGGATTTCTGGATCCCCCAGGGCGCGTATTGCGCAGGCTATCCGCAGAAATGGCTGATTTCTTGAAGGAACGGCTGTCAAGAGAAGAAAAGCCTGATTTTGAGAGTCTCCTAAGAATCTTCTAACCAGCGCAGAAGCAGTTCCATGAACAACCATGGAGCATCACAATGCGTCTTTTGTCTTTCACGCAACTCCGCAACATGCTTGGCGGGCGGAGCCGGAGTTCGATCTACCGGGATTGGGAAAAGGGTCGGCTTCCGCGTCCGATTAAGATCGGTTCGCGCCTCTATTGGCGGGATGATGAGGTGCGCGCGGCGGTTGAAGACCATCGCTGCGCAGACCTCAACAAGGACAGTCGCGAGGGCGGTCTGCACTGATGGAAAAGAAAACCACCAAGAAGCAAAAGAAGCCCAGTACAGCGCTCCCGCTACGAAGCGAAAGCTGGAGCCTAGCCCGAACCCGTTCGGGCGTCGGGCCTTGATCGTGGAGTACATGTTCACTTTTCCCTCCGCTGATGTGTCCGATACAGTCAAGGCGGGAATCGGGAACTACGACTGGAAAATCCCCGGGATCAAGGCCATGGCGCTTGCAATGGGCATGGCAGAAGGCACCGTCCAGCAGCACCTCACATGGCTTAGGACCCGGGGCCTCCTCGAGGGCTACCTGGTCCAATTGGTCGGCCCAGCTCAAGCGTATTACCGCGTCATCGACTACATAGCGGCATGGGAATTCATCAACGTACATGTCGAAAAGGTCAAAAAGCTCAAGTCAATCTGACCGCACTGAAACGAAAGGCCCCCGAGAGGCTGTTCTCGAGGGTCAATCATTCATGAATTCCCAGCACCTAACCAAGATACCTAGGAGAACTCAATGGTATCTAAATACCTCACTCAAAACAAGCCGAAAGACCCAGAGGGCAAGTCCTACCCCTCAAACTATTATTGCCGGGCAGCCGGGGGCCTTGCCGGAGGAATGGTATTCATGAACTTGGACCGCTGGTGGCGCAATTCCAAGCTCTACATTGACGGCCACCGCTGGTCGGTACTTCAAATCAGCCGCATGGCTGATGAATTCGGTGTGGACCGTAAGACCATCGAACGGCATGTAAAACGGTTGGAGAAGCTCGGCGCCCTGCAATCAGCTCCCTACAGGCGGGGCGGCCGGCATAAGAAGGCCATACGGGTCCTTCATGACGGCATGGAGCCGATCCCAACTCCTGACGAAAAGAGCATTATCGCTGCAATAGAAGTGATGAGGTTGACTAGCAGCTAGGGGCATATTGCCCCCGGTTATAGGACGACTTGCCCGTAGTCTGCACCTATTCTGCCCCCGGAAACTGGACAAAACGCCCCATAATAGAGGAAAGTCTATCCCTGAAAAATAAAGGAAACATAAATACTCCCGTCCGCCCCTGAAGAGGCGGCGGGTATTGGGCCCGAGTCTTTCAGGAAAAGTAAGGGGGAGGGGCAAGCCCCTCCCTGACCCACCCCACTCCCCCCAGCCCCCCTCTCCCCTCCCACCGAATTCCGATAGTTACCTGAAGGCCGAGCAGTCCAAGGAAGGAGCCTATCAGCTGCCAGAAGGGTAGGTGAACCTTCGTTCGTGCGGCCTCAGTCCCTTGGTTCGCCCGACCTCTGAATTTCTAGACAGGGGCTACCGTCTCTTGGGACACCCCTGAGAGTATTTTTTTCGCTTATTTGCCCTGCCACATCGAGTGCACAGACGCGCAAGGACGAACGGTTATGGCGAAGCTAACAACTCAGAAACAGAACGTGGAGCAGCTTCGCGTCAATGAGAAGAAGTGGACGAAACCGCTCATGGAATCTGGGTGGAGCGTCTTGCCTAACATCATAATCGAGAAACAGGCGGCCATTGGCCTCGATCCCCTCGACATGAACATTATCCTCCACCTCGTGCAGTACTGGTGGTTTGCCGACAATATGCCTCATCCCTCTGTTGCTACGATTGCCGAGGCGAGGCGTGACCCCTCGCACGATCCGGAGACGGATCAAGGCGATGGAGGAACTGGGGCTTATGGAGCGCGAAGAACGGCGACAAACAAAGTTTGGCAGTGTGACAAACCTTTACAGCTTCAACGGCCTTATCAAAGCAGTGGCTCCATTTGCAGAAGAGAAACTGACCAAGAAGGCAGAAACTCAGGCCGCCGAAAAGGCGCGGATCAAGAGCAAGAAGCCCAAACTGGTGGTAGACAACAAGTAGGAGTTTCGCGGCGTAGCTCAGATGGATAGAGCGCCCTGCTTTCGACGTGTGTGCTTGGTGACACTTGCATATACCGGCAGGGAGGACGCGGGTTCAAGGCCCGCCGCCGTGCCCAAGCTGGCAGTAGGTTGCAAAGTGGAACCTTTTGCCCCATTTGAACTAATACCCGTGTCGGCAACGGCACATTGGACGGTTGGCAGAGTGGTAATGCAGCCGATTGATACTCGGTAGGACCTTAGGGTTCCGTGGGTTCGAATCCCACACCGTATGCAGAAGCCCGCCCGTGGCCACTCTGGGCGGGCTTCATTCAAGCTAGGACATTCCGAACGGTGGTCGCATGCCATTTACCACCCCGTGCGGTTTTGATCCCCCGTGTGTTCAGCTCCGCCGCGATCTGGCGAAGGGATGCGGCCCCTGCCCTGATCTGCTCGATCACTGGCAAGACGTTCTCTGCATGGGCTAGCGCCCGCGCCCTGTTCACCGCTGCGCCCTTCCGAGCCGCCTGACGCTGCTCAGAAGCCCGCTCAGGGATAGACCAGCCCAACTTAACTCCACGTGCTTTCGCCGCCGCCAGCGCCGCCTTGGTGCGCTCTGAGATTGCGCGGCCCTCTTGTTCCGCGACTGCGGCCATGATGTGCAGCACAAAGCGGTTCGCCTCGCCGTCGCGGCGCAGCAGCACGAAGAGCCGCCGATAGCCGAACCGTCGGCGCTCGTTGGCCAGTTCCCGCAACCGCCCGCGCAGCACCGTGTCCGGCGCACGCTGCGCCTGGTAGCGGACCATCTTGCGATCCGCCCCGGCAATCCTGCACGCCCGCCGTTCCGAGAGCCCGAACAGGGCCTTCAGATGCGCGACCGCCTCGCGCTTCACGGCAGGCGTCACCACTTTTTTGAAACCAGCTCCTTCATCGCGGCGAGATCCAGCATCTGCTCGGCCAGCAGCTTCTTCAGCTTCGCGTTCTCATCCTCGAGCGCCTTCAGCCGCTTCGCCTCCGACACCGTCATGCCGCAGAACCTGGCCTTCCAGTTGTAGAAGGTGCCTTCCGACATGCCGTGCTTGCGGCACAGGTCCGCACACTTTGCGCCCGCCTCGTGCTCGGCCAGGATGCCGATGATCTGCTCGTCCGTGAATCTCGTTCGCTTCATTGTCCGTCCTCAGGTTGGGCCGGACTCTAATCGACGGTGGAGGAAAAATCCCGTGGCAGGTCAGAAGAAGCGCGGCCCCTACAAAAAACGTCAGGCGGAAAATTCAAATTGAGACACTACCTTCCGGCAAACATGCTGTACATTTTGAGAGATCTAGGTAAGCTCCCGTGACCTTTTATCGTCGGGTGCTAATATGGTTGAGGCGACTGAAAAAACTGGCCAGAAACAGGCCCAGAAGGGTCAGTTCGCCAAGGGCTCTAGCGGCAACCCCAAGGGCCGCCCCAAGGGCGCGCGTGGTAAGGCGACACTGGCGGCCGAGACGCTTATGGACGGCGACGCTGGCGCGATTACCAAGAAAGCCATCGAACTCGCGAAAGCCGGCGACTTGACCGCAATCCGGCTTTGCATGGAGCGTATCTTGCCGCCCCGCAAATCCCGTCCGATGAGGGTCACCATCCCAAAGATCAATGGGCCAGAGGACATCCTCAAGGCGGTCAATGCGATCCTGATTTTCGTTTCCTCAGGTCGTATCACAACGGACGAGGCGGATGCGCTTCTGCGGACTGTCGAAGCAGCGAGGAAAGCCATGGAGACCGAGGAGGTTCACCTAGAACTCGATGAACTTCAAAAGAGAATGGAGATGATTGGTGCCTGAAACCCCGAGGGCTCGTCTTGCAAAGATGAAGAAACGGGTCGCGGTCCAAAGAGATTTATACTTGGAGGCTGTGAAACGACAAGAACATCGGACGTGGGCGTTTAGAACAGATCCGCGCTCATCGGCGGACCTTTTACTGAAGCTGAGGAAGCTAAAAAACCAGATACTGGTATCAGAAGGAAAGGACCCGGAGCCGTTGCCGGACCCTCGATCAGTAGAGGAGCCTGATCCCGCAGTTTTCGATACGGTGGAACAAATCCGGCGGGACGATGCGTTGATCGCAGCGTACCTCGCCGAAAACCCCGATGAGCATCGTCTGCCCAGCGCACGAGGGCACAGCCATGAAGAACTCCTCAAATATTGGCGCGAGAGCCCTGAGGGGCGCAAGTACCGAGAGCATTTTGCTCGCGCGTTGGCACCGAAACTGGCCGAAATCCGCAGTCGGGTTCTGTCAGGAAATGACGACGTCAGCTCTGGTCCGCAGTGCTAAAGACTCTGCTTTAACAAGAACCCAAGGTCATTTTTTGCCCCGCCGCGCGTTGTCCAATTTGCACCCGAGGCAATCAACAGCATCGGTGCGAGTTGATCAAGCAACGGTAAACCCGCCAGCTCGGCCCGTACGTTGTCTGGCGGGAAGCGTCCAATTGTGAACCGGCATGCAAAATTGACCCCGTAGCGGGGTAATCGGCGCCCAAAAATGACCCCCTTACACTGATAGTCATGTTGCTCCCGAGGTCATCGGGGAGCGCAGTGTGGGATGTTGGTTGTGGAGACGATAGCGAAGATCCGGCGGGCGTATTTTCAGGACAAGAAGTCGATCAAGCAGATCTGTCGTGAGCTGCGGGTATCCCCGCGAGACGCAGGAGATGGTCTTCGACGCGCATGACAAGGCCTTCGCCTTCTTCGGGGGCACCTGCACGCGGGGCATCTACGACAACATGAAGACCGCGGTCGACACGATCTTCGTCGGCCGCGACCGCGCCTACAACCGCCGGTTCCAGAAGATGTGCGGGCATTGCCGCAGGCACCGGCCGTCTAATATGAGCGTTTACGGTTCCTTAACCAGATTCCCCGCATAGCCTCGGTATGCGCGTTTGGAAACTCGAAGCCTGCCAAGACGAAGACCGAATTGGCTGCCGGTGGGGCTACGCTCTCGCCACTTCAGCCGATGAAGCGCTCGCCCTTTGCAGGGCCACGAGCAGCATGCCTTTCAACTTCGTGCACGAAAAGAACCCTGCGATGCTCTGGCCTGGGGCGCGCGGATCGTGCGTGTTCTGGCCCTAGTTCAGGGATTTCGACTGACAACGGGTAGAAACCGGGCAGCTCGCACAAGCTGGTGCTCTCGCGGAACAAACCACGCTACCGAAGTCCAGTGCCGCCCAATTCACCTCCCTGGCCTGCTCGCCCTTCACGAGCCAATGCGCCGCAGCTTGAAGCCATGGATCGTGGCGGATGTCGGCCAACCGGCGCGGCCGGACAAACCGCTCGATCACGCGCGCCATGTTCACGTCGAGAAGTGGCCTCGCCTCGCCATGCTGGAACAACAGGATCGCGTTCTGGACGTATTGCCCAACGGCAGGAGCCTTTGCGAGCTCCACGGGATCGCTTGGAAACTGCCCGCCCCGTGCGGCCGCATACTCTGCTAACGCCCGCATGGAACGGGCGCGCCGATTCCATAGGCCAATCGGCTTGAAGTGTTCTTCCAGCTCCTCGATGGATGCGGCCGCGAGATCAGGCCAACCCGTGAACCGCCCGAAAAACACCGGGTAGGCCCTTGCAACGGTCTCGGCCCGCGTCCTTTGCAGGAGGACTTCCACGCATATCCGCTCAAAGTCGCTCGCACACGGCCTGCGCCAAGGCAGGTTGCGGCCCTTGTCTGCGAACCAGGTGAGAAGGTCTTTTCGAAACCGCGTGATCTTGGCCTTCTCCCCCCTGGTGAGGGGATCAGGCTCAGGCAAGGGCATAAGTCTTGCTCGGCGGGAACAAGAGGTCGAGCGACCCTGCCCCGATCTTGAAGGATGGGCCGCGCTCGTAGGCGCGCCCTGAATCAAGGCGTTTCATCATGTGGTCCATAGTGATCTCGCCTTGCTCGACCAAGATGTCAAACTGGCTGCCGATAGGCTTGCGGGTATGGATCACGTCCGTGAACTCGAAATGCTCCCGGCCGTCGATGGGATGCACTTTCGCGCCGACCCAGAATGTTTCGGCGTGCTTGGCCTTCAAGGCTTCGCGCAGCTCGGACAAGTACCAGGACGCAAAGGCCCCGTCGTTAGTCGTCTTCGAAACCTCGTTCAGGATTCCTGCCTTTTCGTCGAGCTCGAAGGTTAGCCCCTGCGAGTTGATATTGGCTGCGCTCACGGTGCAATTCAGCCGGTCGCGGCCATCGCGGTAATAGCCAAACGCATCGAGCACGTCAGTCATGCTGTTGAACTTGCTGATTTCCCAATTGGGCACCTTTGCGAAGAGCTGTTTGCGGTTCTCCTGGGATTTCTTTTTCCGGCGGTAAGACTTGAGCTCGATCCCCTTGTAATCGGGCTCCCGGCGCGCGTTCATCTCGATTCCGAGGGCGGATTCGAGTGTCCGGCCGATAGCGGTGTCCGCGCGCGTTTCCATGACCGACGGCACGTAGCCACCGGCCGCGATAAGCCGCAGTTTTCCCAAGAGCTCGTCGGCAATGGATGTCGCCTCGGCCCCGATTTCTTTCATGATGTCCCAAAGCGGGCCACTCTGCCGAACATCGAGAACATGGGCCACGTCCACCTGGGTGAGGTTAATCACCGCGATGCGCCCCTCGTGCTCCGTGAGAGCAAGCATGTCGTCGGCCTCGGCGTAGGCGGGAAGCCCATATATCCAAATGCGCGGATCGCCGTCCTTCGTGGGTTTTGCTTCGGGCTTATAGAGCGAAGCCTTGGTCTCCACCGCGCCGGTTTCGCTCAACAGGTAGGCATCGAGCTTGACGCCGTTTTCCCGCGCGCCCCTGCCCTGCTCGTCAAAGTCGTGGAGCCCCGTTTCCTTGAGGTAGTTTCGCAATGGGGCGGTAGCGTCCATGATGGACTTACCAAGCCCCGTCCGCGTTGGCTGTAGCAAGGTAATGTCCACGGACTCGCCCGTTAGGCGCTTCATGCGCTCCCGTTCAATATCCGTGAGCTGGCGAAGCGGCACCGGGCTACCTCTTCCCTAGGGCCTCGTCCAGGAGCCCCCGGAAGTGCTCCCCGACCTTCTCGGCCAATCCCACGGGAACCGCGTTGCCTATCTGCGTGTATTTTGGCACCTCCCGTTCAAAGAGCCCTGCGTGAGGGTTCCCGGCGCGCCGCAGGCCGCCCGTGGTTCGCTTGCCAGCGAATTGGTACCAGTCGGGGAAGAGCTGGAGCCTCGCCCACTCCCGCACAGTTAAGATGCGGGGCTGCGAATAGTGAACGTAGTCGTCGGGAAGCGAAGTTGCCGTCATGTTGGGCTCGCCGTTGCCCCACCGTGCCTTGAGCACCCTCTGGGAGAACTTCCGGGTCTGGAAGTGCTCCGGGATTTCGCCGTTGTTGGCGAGCATGTAGTCGAACTTCTCGACCACCTCGCGCTTGTGCTTGCTGTATTCCTGCTCGGTCAGCCTAGTCCGCCCGCCGGGATTCCAGGGCGCGGGGCGGCGCAAGTGCTTCTGGATCGCCGTCCGTGCTGCTTTCGGATAGGACTTCGTTTCGAACGCACCCGGCACAAAATCATCGGACCGCAGGATATCCGCCACGGCCGGGTCCACCAGATCTCCCAAGAGATCGACAAGGTCCGGGAAGGTGCCGATCTTGCCCTTCGGGAGGAACCCGCACGCGATGGCGTCCTCGGGATCGGCGCTCGGGTCGAGCGAAGGGCACGCCTCCAGGATATCCTTGCGGATGCCCACGAGAAGGACGCGCGGGCGGTTCTGCGGCACACCGTAATCCTTAGCGTAGATCAAGGACCACCTGACCTCGTAGCCTGGGATTTTTCGAAACTCTGCCTTCACGTCCGGGAAAATGAACTCGCAGCCAGTCTTGGTCCACTTGGCGTTCAACAGGCCGCGCACGTTTTCGAACAAGAAGATCCGGGGTCTCAAGCGGCGTATGACTTGGGCCATGCGCCCGAAAAGATGGTTTGACGGGATGTCCTTCCGATCAACGGAGTAGGAGCGCCGGATTCCAATCCCAGAATAACCTTGGCAGGGCGGGCCACCGGTCAGCACGTCAAGAGTGCTGCCGCCCCCTGCACCTTGGTTTCCTGTTTCAGAGGGAATGAAATTCGCCTCCGGAATGTTCGCTAGGTCTGATACGAGCGCGTCGAGGCGTTTGCCTTGCAGGTCTTGCGCATCGTTACAGTGAAGAGCTCCGTTCTCCGCGAACGGCATACCGCCGAGTTCGTAGTGACGGTTCTGAAGGTACGTCTCCATCGCATCTTGGTGTAGCTCGTTCACGAAAACAGGTGTGAACTTGGCCTCTTCAAAGCCTAGTGAAAGGCCGCCGCAGCCCGCGAAGAGATCGACCATCGTGTAAAGTTCTGCTTTCCCGGTCTCAGTTCGCTTTGCGGATGCCTGCTGCTGATCTTCCTCGATGGCATGTTGAAGCATCATATTTTCATTCCATGATTCCCTTCCAACTCAATACCATGCCTTGTTGCTCTGGTCCAGGCGTCATCTATATTTTGTATAGTCCGCCGGCAAAGCCATTACGTGTCAATGGATTGCTTGAGGAACACCCTCCCCGACATCCAGATGCTAGTCGGTGGCCGTGCTCGTGAATTAGGACTCGTTTGCAGCCCTTGCTAGACGGCACCAACTGGCGACAGCGCCGGGTCAAAGGTGGGCACTAGGGTGGACACAAAATCTAGGTCTCTCGTTAATTATCTGGAATATAATGAAATTTTATATGTTTTGTGGTGCCCGGGGGCGGAATCGAACCACCGACACGAGGATTTTCAATCCACTGCTCTACCCCTGAGCTACCCAGGCACGGGGCGCGGCAGGATCACCTGACACGCGGGGTGAGCGCGTTCTAGACGTGGGCGCGAAGGGTGTCCAGCGGTTTTCGCGGTCCGCGCACGCGGGCGGGCCCGATCCCTGCGTCCACTGTCATCTGCCTGTCAAATCTCCGGCTTAGGCAGAGCTATCTTGAGTTCCCCGGAAAGCCCCATGACCGAACTTTTCGCCAAGCCCGGCCGTTTTTGGCGCGGCAACCTGCACACCCATTCCACCCTGTCGGACGGCGTTCTGGCGCCGGCCGAAGTCTGCCGCCGCTACAAGGCGGAAGGCTATGATTTCATCGCGCTGACCGACCATTTCATCGGCATGTACGGCTATCCCATCGCCGATACCCTGCCCTACCGCGACAACAGCTTCACCACCATCCTCGGGGCGGAACTGCATTCCGGCGCGATGGCAAATGGCGAGTTGTGGCACATCCTGGCCGTGGGCCTGCCGGCGGATTTCACGCCGCCCAACGCGCCGCATTTCCTGCCGGTCGACAACCAGGAAAGCGGGCCCGAGATCGCCGCGCGGGCGGTGGCCGCGGGCGCCTTCGTGGCCATTGCGCATCCGCAATGGTCGGGGCTGACGCTGGCCGATGCGCGGGGGATCGCGGCGGCCCACGCTGTAGAGATCTACAACCACGGCTGCGCGATGGGCTGCGACCGGCCCGACGGGTTTCAGATCGCCGACCTGTTGCTGTCGGAGGGCCGGCGCCTGAGCATGATCGCCACCGATGACGCGCATTTCTCCGAGCCGGACCATTTCGGCGGCTGGGTCATGGTCAAGGCCGAGGCGAACGACCCCGACCTGCTGCTCGCGGCGCTGAAGGCGGGCGATTTCTATTCCAGCCAGGGACCGGAGCTGCGCGGCATCACCGTCGGGCCGAAAAAGATCCATGTCGACTGTTCGGCGGTCAGTTCGGTGATCGTGCAGGGCAAGGGTACGGCGGCGCAGGCGGTGCATGGCCAGTCGATGACCGGGGCAGAGATGTCGCTCGACCGGTTCGCCAATTCCGACTGGATCCGTGTCACGCTGATCGACCGTTCGGGCAAGCGGGCCTGGTCGAACCCGATCTGGCGCAGTTGACTGGGCCTTTGGTTGATCGCTCCCTCCGGGCGCAGTAAACTTTCCAACATTGCTTGCCATGCCGGGTGGATGACCGGCATCGAAAGGGGTGGGAACACGCTATGCCCGTGCAACATCGTGCGGCCCGCGCTGCTGTCTTTGGCGTCGTCCTGATGCTCGTGCCGGTGTTGGCGGCTGCAGACGACGACCCCACCATCACCACGCAGGACAAGACGATTGCCGTGCATGTGCCCGCGATGGTCGATCTTGTCCTGCCGCGCCCGGCCTGGGCGCCGGACGGGTACGATGCGCATCCCTATACCGACGCCGAGCCTTGGCAGAACATCTATGTCGATGAAGGAAGCACGGATATCTACGCTCCGATCACTTCAGAGGAGGGCGAGAACCGTTCGCGCCCCGTCATCACCCTGACCTACAGGCTCAGCGCCTATGGCGGACCCTTCGCGACGGACGAATCCGATTATGCGCCGCGCTATTGCTGGGGCAGCGAGGACACCTATACCGAGGAGCGCGCGCCGCTGGCCGGGCAAGATACACCGATGCTTATCGTCGTCTGCGGCGCGGCAACAAGCGGCGGCGGATTTGCCGCGCTGATCGGCACTTCGGCCGCCGGGTCTTCAAAGTACATGATGCTGGAAGACGCGGTGATGGTCGATGATGGTTTCGACATTGCCGACCGCACCAGCTGGCCCGTCAGCCTAGACGACCTGCGCGCGCGGGCTGACGCCTACCATGCGGTGTTCGCTGTTAAGTAAGCGTCGCGGCCAGCAGATGGTCTGAAAAAGACCAGTGCGGTTCAATTCTTCGGGCCCTCTTACCGATCTGCGGCAAGAAAAAGACTAGTCAGGCTAGTGCGCCGGGCCGTCGTCGTCGGGCGGCAGAGGCGGCTCGTCCTCATCCTCTTCGGGCACGGGAATGGCATAGCTGCCCGTCAGCCACTTGGCGAGGTCGATATCCGCGCAGCGGCGCGAGCAGAAGGGTTTGTACTTCGGATCGGTGGGGCGGGCGCAGATCGGACAGGACATCACGCTGGCCCCGAGAACAGAGGCCGACGCTCGCGCTTGCGGCTCAGTTCGAAAAGGCCCATCGCCGTCCATCCGACAAGGCTGGTCTCGATCGGATCCGCGCGGAACGCGGCGCGCAGCGATTGTTCCACTTGCCGCCGATGCGCCTTGGACATCGGCGCGAAATCGATCACGATCTGGCCGCCCCAGCCGCGCAGGCGTAACGCGCGGGGTATTGCGCGGGCGGCGGCAAGGTTCACCTTCAGCGCCGCGGCGGGCGAGGTATCGCCGCCAGTATTGACATCGATCGCCGTTAGCGCACGCGTCGCCTCGACAAACATCGAGCCTTCGCCCAGTTGCACCTCGGGCCGGGCCAGCGCCGCGATCTGGTCCAGCACGCCAAGCGTCGCGAAACTGCCAGCCTCGGTCACCACCTCGGCCGGTATGGTCCAGTCGCGCCAGGCCAGCGCATGCGGCCCGTCACCCTCTGTCAGCGCCTCGGGCGTGGTGCCTGTCGCATCGGCCAGAACCGCATCGGCAAGATCGCGCATCGCGGCGATGTCTTCGGCAATGTCATCCTCGGGGGCGCCCGCAGCGGCAGAGCGCAGGATCAAACCGTGCGGCCCCGTCATCTCTACCTCGGCAATGGCGGCAAGGCGCACGCGCTCTTCCTCGTCGGTGATGGCGCGGCTGATGTTGCGGCCCGGCGCGCCGGGGGTCACGATGGCATAGCGGCTCTTGAACAACACCCTGTCGGTCAGCGGCACCGCCTTGCCCGGCTCGGCATGGCCGGTGACCTGCACCAGCACCGGCTGGCCCGGCCGCAACCCCTTGGCCGCGCGCAGAAAGCCGCCCATCCCGTCGGGCAGGCGCAGGA
The DNA here is from genome assembly GCF_016125575.1 of Limimaricola sp. Taxonomy (GTDB): domain Bacteria; phylum Pseudomonadota; class Alphaproteobacteria; order Rhodobacterales; family Rhodobacteraceae; genus WGLM01. The sequence continues at coordinate 75,868 of NZ_WGLM01000001.1, read as the reverse complement.
ACATGCCGCCCTGCCCCTTCACCGGGCGGTCACAGATCGCGCGGAATATCGCGCCGGGGCGCGGGCTGTCCTCGTCGCCGATCAGCAGGTCGTCCAGCCGGCCGTCAACCAGCAGCGCCGCCGCCTCCTGCCCCTCCACATGGTCGAGCGCGATGGTCCGTCCCTTCATGCCCCACCCCCGTAAACCGGATAGCCCGCCGCAACCAGCAGCCCCGCCGCCTCGGCCAGGGGAAGGCCCACGACCGCGGTGAACGATCCGTTGATCCACGGGATGAAGGCGCCCGCCGGCCCCTGGATGGCATAGCCGCCTGCCTTGCCCTGCCAGTCGCCGCTGGCCAGATAGGCAGCAATCTCGGGCGGGCCCAGCCGCTTGACGGCGACCGTGGTCACCACGTCGCGCAGCCACTGCCGGTCGCCGCGCTTGACCGCGACCGCCGTGATCACCCGGTGTCGCCGCCCCGACAGCGCGCGCAGGAACGCCTCGGCCTCGGCGGCATCAGCGGGCTTGCCCATGATGCGCCGGCCCAGCGCCACGGTGGTATCGGCGCAAAGCACGACGTCCTCGGGTTCGGCCTGCACCGCCGCCACCTTGGCCGCGGCGATGCGCCGGACATAGTCGCGCGGCAACTCACCCTTCTGGGGGGTCTCGTCGATGTCGGGAGGACGCACGTCATCCGGCACAAGGCCGATCTGCGCCAGCAATTCCAGCCGCCGGGGCGAGGCCGATCCAAGGATCAGGCGCGGCACGTCACGGCCGGTCAAGGCTTACTTGAAGCGGTAGTTGATCCGACCCTTGGTCAGATCGTAGGGGGTCATCTCGACCTGCACCTTGTCGCCGGCCAGAACGCGGATGCGGTTCTTGCGCATCTTGCCTGCCGTATGCGCGATGATCTCATGGCCGTTTTCCAACTCGACCCTGAACGTCGCATTCGGCAGGAGTTCCTTCACGACGCCCGGAAATTCGAGAAGTTCTTCCTTGGCCATGGGGTCTCCAATATTGCGTTGTCCGCCAGAAATCGCAGACGGCGTTCTCTTGCGCCTCTGGCCGTGAATTTTCAAGGGCTAATCGCCCGCGATCACGTCACGTCCGGTACCGGCGGCCCCCAACGCGCTATCAGGCGGGCAATGATCTGGTCGCGGGTTTGGCGATAGCTGGCCAGTTTCGCCTCGCGCCCTTCGCCAAGGCCCGTTGGGTCGAGGATCGGCCAGTATTCCACGTCCATATGGAAATACTGCGTCAGGTCCAGCGCGCGGCGCTGGCTGGCGGGCGACAGCGCGAGGACCAGATCGAACGAGGACAGATCGTCGCCCCACTCCTTCATCTCGTCGAAACTGCGCGAGCGGTGGCGCGACAGTTCCACCCCGATCTCGGCACAGACGGCAATGGCGAAACCGTCGATCTCCATGTCCGATCGCACGCCGGCCGACTGGATATAGCAGGCGGTGCCGTAGAACTTCTTCATGATGCCTTCAGCCATGGGCGAGCGGACGGCATTGTGATCGCAGCAGAACAGCACCGACTGGGGCAGCGCCTCGGGGAGTTTCGGCGGCGGGGTATCGTCCAAGCCCCTAGCCCCCGAAATGCAGCACGCAGATCAGCGTGAACAAGCGGCGCGCAGTGTCGTTGTCCACATCGGCCTTACCCTGCAGGCGTTCCTGCAACACGCGGGCCCCCTCGTTGTGAATCCCGCGGCGGGCCATGTCGATGGTTTCGATCTGGCTGGGTGGCAGCGTTTTGACCGCATCGAAATAGCTCGCGCAGATCTGGAAGTAATCCTTCACCACCTGCCGGAATGGCCCCAGCGACAGGTGAAACTGTGCTGCGGGCGTGCCGTCCTCGGTGGCAATATCGAAGACCAGCCGCCGCTCGCGGATCGACAGGCCAAGGCGATACGGGCCGTCAGGTGCGGCGCGCCCTTCACGGCCGGGAATCACAAAGCTGTTGTCTTCCAGCAGGTCGAAAATGGCGACCTTGCGCTCCTGCTCGATCTCGGGCGTGGGCATGGGCAAGCCCGCGTCGTCGATCTCGATATGGGAAATGCGGGTCATGGCGCGTCCGTCCAGAGTGTCAGGGGTTGATGCCCCAACGCCCGTCGCGGATCAAGAACCCGATCAGCCCCACCCTCCTAACCCTCGTTCAGCCGATCAAGCCGGGCCAGCACGCTCAGCCCGTGCGCCTGAAGGCTTTCCGATCGCGCCAGTCGCGCAGCCGCTGGCCCGATGGCCGCCAACGCCGCGGGGCTCATCCGCGAAAGCGTGGTGCGCTTGAGAAAATCCATCACGCTGAGGCCGCTGGAAAACCGGGCCGAGCGAGCGGTGGGCAAAACGTGGTTTGGTCCGCCTACGTAATCGCCGATGGCCTCGGGCGTCCAGCCGCCGATAAAGATCGCGCCCGCATGGCGGATACGGGCGGCCAGCGCCTCGGCATCGCCGGTGCAGATTTCCAGATGCTCGGGCGCAATCCGGTCGGCCAGCCGCACCGCCTCGTCCATGTCCGAAACCGTGATGATCGCGCCGAAATCGCGCCAGCTGGCCCCGGCCACCGCGCGGCGCTCCAGCGTCTGAAGGCGCGCGTCCACCGCCGCGGCCACTGCCTGGGCAAACTCCGCGTCATCGGTGATCAGCAGCGCCTGCGCGCTTTCGTCATGCTCGGCCTGGCTCAGCAGGTCCAGCGCGATCCAGTCCGGGTCGTTGTCAGCGTCAGCGATGACAAGGATCTCGGACGGCCCGGCGATCATGTCGATCCCGACCTTGCCGAAGACCCGCCGCTTGGCTGCCGCGACAAAGGCATTGCCCGGCCCGGTGATCTTGTCGACCGGCGCGATCGTCTTGGTCCCGTAGGCCAGCGCGGCAATCGCCTGTGCCCCGCCGATGCGGTAAATCTCGTCCACCCCGGCAATCTGCGCGGCCATCAGCACCAGCGGGTTGACCGCACCATCAGGCGTGGGCACGCAGATGGCCAGCCGGTCGACGCCTGCCACCCGCGCCGGGATCGCGTTCATCAGAACCGAAGACGGGTAGGAGGCGATACCGCCCGGCACGTAAAGCCCCGCCGCCGATACGGCCGTCCACCGCCAGCCAAGGTCTGCCCCCGTCGCGTCGGTCCAGCGCGCATCTTCCGGCATCTGGCGTTCGTGGTAAGCGCGGATGCGCGCGGCGGCCAGTTCCAGCGCCGCGCGATCCTCGGCGCCGACCTTGGCACATTCGGCAGCAATTTCATCGGGCGAAAAGCGCAGCATTTCTGGGCGAAGGTCCAGCCGGTCGAACCGGCGTGTCAGGTCGATCAGCGCGGCGTCGCCCTCGGCGCGGACCCGGGCGATAATCTCGGCCACCACAGCGTCCACGTCTGGACTATCCTCGCGCTTCATCGCCAGCAGGGCGGTGAAACGCGCCTCGAAATCGGCATCGCGTGTGGTCAGAAACATCGGCATCGGCTGGGTCTCCTTCGGCCCTGCACATAGCGGGCCACCACGGGCGCGGCAATCCGCGGACCGCGCTTCATCTTGCCCCAAATACTGCCGCCGGATACGCCGCCCCACCGGGGCGGCTCAATCATCCAATCGCTTGCAAAGGTTCAACTCGTCCAGATAGCGGTCCTTGACCAGCAACGCGCGGGGCGACACCGCGTAACGGACAAAGCCGTGACGCCAGTAAAAATCGTAGGCGCGCGCGTTGGTCTCGCTGACCGACAGTTCCAGCTGCACAACGCCATCCGCCCGCGCCCGCGCAATGGCCGCCTGCATCAGCATGTCGGCCCCGCCCTTGCCGCGCAGGCCCTTGCGCACGTAGATCGCATGCAGCCCGGCGCGATGGCGGCAGTTGCCGCCGCGCTCGCGGTCATAGGCAAGGATCCCTTCCAGACCCTTATCCGTGAACAGGCCGAAAATCACGCTGCCCTCGATCCGCTGAACATAAGCCGATTCAGGCAAACCCTGCCAATCGGCGAGGGTGGAGCCGAAGGCGTCGGGATGCAGCCGCAGCGCCTCCAGCCGGACATGGCGGAATGCCAGCGCATCGGCAGGAGTCAACTGCCTGACGATCATTCCGGGTGGTCCGGCGCCTTGCCCGAGGGCGCAAGATAGGGCCGCGTCACATCGCGCAGCACAACCTCCAGCGCCTCGACCGTCACCGCGATGGCCCCGTCGCCCGCCAGCGTCAGCATGATGCGCCCGCCCGGCGCCTCGCCCGGTTCCCATGAAATGGACAAAAGCGACAGAACCATGTCCTTGTCATGGGTCATGACGCCTTGCGATTGCACTTTCAGAACGTCCTCGATGACCAGCACCGATTGCACCCTCTCAAAGCCGCGACGGCGGGCTGCGGCGTTCTCGGCATCCTCCCAGCGGAACCGGTTCAGCAGCAGGGCAAAGCGGCGCGTCTTGCGGTCCCAGCGCAACTCGCTAGCGGGCAGAACCGCGTCCTGCGCCAGCGTCGAGATGACTGACAGGTCCTCGGCATCCAGCGCGAGCAGCCGCAACGGCGCTTCGCTGGCATCCTCGAACCGGGCATCCTCGTGCTCGTTCATTGTGCCTTCACCCGCTCTATCCGCGCGCCCACCGCGCCCAGCTTGTCCTCGACATGCTCATAACCGCGATCAAGATGATAGACCCGGTTGACCATCGTGTCGCCCTCGGCGGCAAGGCCCGCAAGAATCAGCGACACGCTGGCGCGCAGATCGGTTGCCATCACCGGCGCGCCCTTCAGCCGGTCCACACCGTGAACCGTGGCATGGCCACCCTGCACCTCGATATGGGCACCCATCCGCATCAATTCCGGCGCGTGCATGAAACGATTCTCGAAAATGCGCTCTTCCAGCACGCTGGTGCCTTCGGCGGTGGCCAGCATCGCCATCATCTGCGCCTGCAAATCGGTGGGAAAGCCGGGAAAAGGCTCTGTCACCACGTCCACCGCACGCGGTCGGTCACCTTTCAGCGATACTTTCAGACCCTTGTCGGTCTCTTCGATGGCAACTCCGGCCGCGTCGAGTTTCTCGGCGAAGGCCAATACCAGATCGATCCGCCCACCAAGGCATTCGACCCAGCCCCCGGCGATCACCGGGGCCAGCATGTAGGTGCCAAGCTCGATCCGGTCGGTCACCACCGCGTGGGTTGCCCCGCCCAGCCGGTCCACCCCCTCGATGGTGATCGTCGCCGTGCCCTCGCCCTCGATCCGGGCCCCCATCTTTCGCAGACAGACGGCCAGATCGACGATCTCGGGTTCGCGCGCGGCGTTCTCGATCACCGTCGTGCCCTTGGCAAGCGTCGCCGCCATCAGCGTGTTCTCGGTCGCCCCGACGCTGGCAAAGCGCAAGGGCACCCGCGCGCCTTTCAGCCCGCCAGGGGCGACCGCGTGCAGGTAGCCGTCCTTCAGCTCGATCTCGGCGCCCAGCGCCTCGAGCGCAGAAATGTGGATATCCATCGGCCGCGCTCCGATCGCGCAGCCACCGGGCAGCGAAACCACCGCCTGCCCCGTCCGTGCCAGCAGCGGGCCTAGAACAAGGTTGGAGGCGCGCATCTTGCGCACGATCTCGTAATCGGCGCGGGTCGAGGTCAGCGCGTCCGACGACAGCGCCAGCACCTTGCCCTCCTGCAGCACCGCCACCTCGGCACCCAAGGACTGCAGAAGCTGCGTCATCGTCTTGATGTCCGACAGCCGCGGCGCATTGGTCAGCGTCAGCGGTTCGTCCGACAGCAGCGTCGCCGGCATCAGCGCAAGTGCCGCGTTCTTGGCCCCGGCAATGGCGATCTGCCCCGCCAGCGGCGCGCCGCCCGTCACAACGATCGAATCCATGCCTGCCTACTCTTTCTCTTCCGCGCCGTTGTCGGCGCCTGTTCTCGCGCGGGCCTGCGCCTTGCGTCGGGCGAGGTTCGCCTTCAACGCAGCTTTCAGCCGTTCTTCGCGGGTTTCCGGCGCCTTGCGGCCGGGCCGGGCCGTCCCCTGACCGGGGCGTGCGGTGTCGGGTCTGCGCTCCATGGCCGACCTGTTACCAACTGCCGCAAAAACCGTCCAGTGAGGGCTTGCACGATCCGGGGATTGCCGCTAATCCCCCCGACCACGGCGCTGTGGTAGCTCAGTGGTAGAGCACACCCTTGGTAAGGGTGAGGTCGAGAGTTCAATCCTCTCTCACAGCACCATCCCACCCTCCCGACCTTGCGATCGCGCAGTACCGCCCGGTTGCTGCATGAGGCGAAGTTGCGTGCCAAGCGTTGATCGCCGCTCCTGCTGCGCGGCGCGCTCTTCGGTGCGAATCTGGGCAGGCTCAACACCAAGAGACGCTTGCGCTGCATTGCGGCAATGTCCGGGCGGGCTATGCCGGTCGCCGCACCACGTCGGCCGCATAGGCCCAGAGCAGCAGGCAGATCACCACGTTGTTGGTGATGTGCCACAGAAAATGCGTACCCGACGGAAATGTCTCGCAGAGCGGCAGGTCAAGACTGCGAAAGGTCAGCGCCGCGCAGAATAGCAGGCTGGCCAGCCCCATCGGAAGCAGCGCGGGGTGATGGCGCCGCCATAGCTGCCAGACCACCACCACGATCATCAGCGCCGCAGGAATGTATTGCAGCGACCCGCTGAGATTCGCGATCAACCCCATCTGGTCGCCCATCGCCATCGCGGTGCCACCGGCAAAGGCCGCGCCGCCCGCCACCAGCAGCAATGGCAGTGCCGCCCGTCCCGGCCTTAGCCGCAGCAGGACGGCCAGCCCGAAAACCGCGACGAAGGCCCAGATCGGGATCACGTCGGCCAGTTCCGCCCAGCGCGTGCCGTAGGTGTGCAGCAGGAACGATCCCAGCCCGATGGCGATGCCAAGCGCCACCAGAACTGTCATCATCAGGGTCGCCCGGCCCTGCCGGTAAAGCAGGGCATAGCCGGTGACCCCAACGACGATCACAAGCAGGCTGGTGGCCGCATTCAGCGGTTCGGCCCAGAAGGCCGGCGATGTGCGCTCGCAATAAGCGCCGAGGATCGGGGCGTTCAGGTCCATCTTGGACACCGGGCCTCGCAGGCAAAGCGATCACCATCGCAAGCATATGGATTGCGGCATAAAACCCGCACGCCTATGGTGTCAACCGCAGGACAGGGCAGAGCCGGGGAGCAAGGGAAGAGTGAGCGTCGCAGAAGTAATGGCCGCGCGCGATGATACCGCGTCGCGCTGCCTTGATCGTTTGCGCGCAGGCTTCGGGCATCTGGTCCTCGCCACGCTTCTGGCATTGGCGCCAGTCGCGGCGCTCGCCGCGGACGTGCAGGGCGCGGCAGTGGCCGTCAACCGCATCTACGGCCAGACCCTCGCCAACGCCGACATGCCGGAAAAGCTGGCCGAGATGGTGGGCAAGGTCGTGGACCTTGACGGGCTGTCGGCACAGGTGCTGGGCCCGGCCTGGGACGGCGCCTCGCAGGTCGACCGCGCTGATTTCGAGGCCGCGCTGCGCGACGTGATCGCGGTGGAACTGGCCCGCCGCCTGCATCCCGACCTGACCTTTGCCATCACCGCCATCAAGCCGTTGCGCGACGACGACGTGGTCGTGCTCAGCACGCTGACCCGCGCCGACGGCCGCGTGACGCGGCTGGACTGGAAGATGCGCCCTTGCGGCGACAGCTGGTGCATCTTCGACCTAATCGGCGATGGGGCCTCGTTCAGCGTGGCGCGGCGCAATGCCTACGCCCTGCGGCTGGATGCACTCAACGGCTCGGTCCCCGCGCTGGTTCGCTCGATCCGGGCCGAGATTGGCGCAAAGCTTTGACGGAGCCCAACGAAACACCTGCCCTTGCCGAGTTGCGGCATTGCTCTCGCAGTTTTGACCGGGGGCGTATCGTGGCGCTGAACGATGCCTCTTTGACGATCGGGCGCGGCGAATACGTGGCGGTCACCGGCCCCTCGGGCAGCGGCAAATCGACCCTGCTCGACATCATGTGCGGACTTGAAGAACCCACTGGTGGTGAAGTGTTTTTTGACGGACGGCGAGTGCGCGGCCGGGCAAGCTGGGCCCGCATTCGTGCGGCCCGCATCGGTTTTGTCTTTCAGTCCTTCTACCTGATCCCGTCGCTGACCGTGGCCGAGAATGTCGAACTTGCCATGCTGTGGCAGACGAAGGCTCCGGCCGCACGCGCGGCACGGGTGGCAGACCTGCTTGATCAGTTGGGGATCGGCGACAGGCGCGGGCAATACCCGATGCAGCTTTCGGGCGGTGAGCGGCAGCGCGTGGCCATCGCCCGCGCGCTGGCCAACCGGCCCGAGATGATCGTGGCGGACGAACCCACCGGCAGCCTCGACACCCAGACCAGCGTCGAGATCATCGCGCTTCTTGAAGAGCTCAAGCGCACCAGCGACATCACCATCGTGATCGTCACCCACAACCCCGACATCGCCGCGCGATGCGACCGGCAGGTGAGTCTGGTGGACGGTCACATCGTCGCGGACGAACGGCGGCAAGGTGTGCAGACATGAACCTTCTGACCCTGCCATGGCGCAACATCGCGGCGCAAAAGGTGCGCTCGACGCTGACGGTGCTTGGCATCGCCGTGGCCGTGGGCGCCTTTATCGCGCTGACGGGTCTGACCCGCGGCATGCAGTATTCGTTTGACCACGGACTGGGCGACATCGGCGCCGATTACGTGGTCAGCCAACGCAACACCTACAGCCTGACCAGCAGTTCGGTGTCCGAGGATATCGGCCCAAAGCTGGCCGCGGTGCCGGGCGTCGCGGCGGTTTCCGGGGTGGTCCTGTCGGTCACCGAAGTCGACAACGAGGCCAATATCTTCGTCACCGGCTGGCCCGATGACAGTTTCCTTTGGCAGTCGCTCAAGCTGGCATCGGGCCGCCCGCCGCAGGGCGACCGCGAGGTGGTTCTGGGCCAGTCCGTTGCACGCGCCCTTGGCAAGGGCGTGGGCGATACGATCTCGATGCAATACGAGGATTTCCGCATCTCGGGGCTGGCCGTCTCGACCTCGGTCTTCAACCAGAACATCGCCGTGACGCGGCTGGCGGTGCTGCAGGACATGCTGGGCCGGCCCAGCGCCGTGTCGCTTTATCAGGTAAGGCTGGAACGCCCCTTCACCCCTGAACGGGCCGAAGAGATCCGCGCCGGGCTTGCCGCAGTTTCGCCCCTGATAGATGTCAGCAATTCCGAGGAATTCGCAGGCAACATGCAGTTCGAAAAGACCATGGATGCGGTGGCGAAGGTGGTGTCGCTGCTGATGATCCTCGCCTCCTCCATCCTCGTGGCCAATACGCTGCTGATGTCGGTTTCGGAACGTGGTCAGGAATTCGGCATCCTCGCCGCGATCGGATGGACCCCCGCCCGCGTGCGAATGCTGGTGGTGGCCGAGGGCGTGATGATGTGCGTGCTGGGCAGCGTCATCGGCATCGGCCTGGGCGTTTTTGCAATGTATGTCGTCTCTTGGATGCGGATTTTCGCAGGGCTGCTGGAACCTTACCTGACGACCGCGATCGTGGCGCAGGCCGTCGGCTGGGTGCTGCTTGTGGGCCCGCTTTCGGCCCTTTACCCCGCTTGGCGGGTTACCCGCATCCCCCCTTCTGCGGCGATCCGCGGCCAGCGCTGAGCGGGTGCGGCAGGCTGTCCCGCCCTGTTTCGGAGGGGTGGCGAAAACATTTTGATCATGTGATGGTCGCCACCGTGATGATTCATTCACGACAGCATTGGACCGATCCTATGAAGACCACTTTCATCGCCGCCCTCGCCGCCATTGCCGTGGCTGTTCCTGCATTTGCCGAGGGCGATGCCGCCGCCGGCGCGCGGGACTTTAACCGCTGCAAGGCATGTCATTCGATCACCGCGCCCGACGGCACGGTCATCGTGCGCGGCGGCCGTGTGGGCCCGAACCTTTACGGCGTTGTCGGCCGCACCGCTGGCAGCGAAGAGGGCTTTCGCTATGGCAGCGGCCTTTTGGCGCTGAAAGATGCCGGGCTGGTCTGGGACGCGGACTCGATCGTCGCCTACCTTGCCGATCCCACTGCCTTCGTCCGCGACAAGACCGGCGACAACAGCCTGCGCTCGAACATGGCCTTCAAATTGGCCAACGGTGCGGACGTCGTGGCCTATCTCCAGTCAGTCGCGCAATAATCCGGACCCACTCATCCTTCGGACCCGTTGCCTGCGGACGGCATTGCTGAAATAGCTTGGGGGGCAGACGCCCCCTTGCCGTCCGCCACACCGGGCCAGAGTTTGAAAGGAGCCGGCACGATGGAGCTTGAGCAAACCGCGCTGCCCGGCGTCCTGATCCTGACGCCGCGCCGGTTCGGCGATGCCCGCGGCTGGTTCAGCGAAACGTGGCATCGCGACAGGCTGGCCGCGGCCGGGCTGGCCCTCGATTTCGTGCAGGATAACCACTCCTTCTCGGCCGATGCCGGCACTTTGCGCGGGTTGCATTACCAGGCCCCGCCGCATGCGCAGGACAAGTTGGTACGCTGCACCCGCGGCGCGATCCTTGACGTGGCCGTCGATGTGCGGCGCGGCTCACCCGGTTACGGGCGCTGGGTGGCGGTGGAACTGTCGGCCGAGAACGGCCGGCAATTGCTGGTGCCGCACGGGTTCCTTCATGGCTTTGTCACCCGCGTGCCCGATACCGAGGTGCAGTACAAGGTCACCGACGTTTACGCGCCCGACTGCGACGGCGCGGTGCGCTGGGACAGTCTTGGCATCGATTGGGGCTGCGCCGCGCCGGTGCTTTCGGCCAAGGATGCCGCCGCGCCCGCCTTTGCCGATTGGCAATCGCCCTTTACGTGGGAGGGCCCGGCGTGAAGATCCTTGTGACGGGTGGTGCGGGGTTCATCGGCTCGGCCGTGGTGCGGCTTGCGGTGGCGCGCGGCTACGCGGTGGTCAACCTTGATGCGCTGACCTATGCCGCCAATCTTGCCAACGTGGCCGACGTGGAGGCCAGCCCGCTTTACGCCTTTGAACAGGCCGACATTCGCGACCGTGCCGCACTGGACCGGATCATGGCCCATCACGCGCCCGACGCCGTGATGCATCTGGCCGCCGAAAGCCATGTCGACCGCTCCATCGACGGGCCGGGCGACTTCATCGCGACCAACGTCACCGGCACGTTCAACCTGCTGGAGGCCGCGCGCGCGTTCTGGACCCAAGCCGGCAAGCCTTCCGGTTTCCGCTTTCACCACGTCTCGACCGACGAGGTTTTCGGCACGCTTGGCGAGACCGGCAAGTTCACCGAAGACACACCCTATGACCCGCGCAGCCCCTATTCGGCGTCCAAGGCGGCCTCGGATCACCTTGTAAGGGCCTGGCACGAAACCTATGGCCTTCCGGTGGTCCTGTCGAATTGCTCGAACAATTACGGGCCCTACCACTTTCCCGAGAAGCTGATCCCGGTGGTCATCATCCGCGCCCTCGCGGGCGAGCCGATTCCGGTCTACGGCGACGGCGGCAACGTGCGCGACTGGCTTTATGTCGAGGATCACGCCGACGCATTGCTGACTGTGCTGGAAAAGGGCGCGTCCGGCCGCAGCTACAACATCGGCGGCGAGAACGAGGCGAAAAACATCGACCTTGTGCGCACCATCTGTGCCGAGCTTGACCGGCTGCGCCCTGATGGCGCACCGCACGCGCGCCTGATCACCTTCGTGGCCGACCGGCCGGGCCATGACAGGCGATACGCCATCGACCCGGCGCGCATCCGCACTGAACTGGGCTGGCGGCCCTCCGTCACGGTAGAAGAAGGGCTGGCCCGCACCGTGCGCTGGTATTTCGACAACGAGGCGTGGTGGCGGCCGCTTCTGGCGCGTCAGGGCGTGGGTCAGCGGCTGGGGACCGGCGGATGAGCCTGCTGATCTTCGGCAAGACCGGTCAGGTCGCGCAAGAGCTTGCGCGCCGCGCGCCGCAGGCTCGCTTTCTCAACCGGGACGAGGCCGACCTGTCAAACCCGGGGGCCTGCGCGGCGGCGCTGCGCGCAAGCGGCGCGACAATTGTCATCAATGCCGCCGCCTATACTGCCGTCGACAAGGCCGAAACCGACGAGGCCGCGGCGCATCGGATCAATGCCGAAGCCCCGGGTGCGATGGCCCGTGCCGCCGCAGAAACTGGTGCCGCCTTCATCCAGATATCGACCGATTACGTCTTTGATGGGTCCGGCACTGCGCCTTTCTCCCCCGACGCGCCAACCGCTCCCATTGGCGCCTATGGCCGCAGCAAGCTGGCCGGCGAAAAGGCGGTGCGCGCGGCCGGGGGCGTCCATGCGATCCTGCGCACGTCCTGGGTGTTTTCGGCGCATGGCGCGAATTTCGTCAAGACGATGCTGCGACTGTCGGAAAGCCGCGACCGGCTGAGCATTGTCGCCGACCAGGTGGGCGGGCCCACGCCGGCCGCCGCAATCGCCGCGGCCTGTTTGGCCATTGGCGATCATCTGGTCCGCGAGCCGCAGAAATCCGGCACCTACCATTTCTCGGGCGCGCCCGATGTCAGCTGGGCAGATTTCGCCCGCGCGATCTTCGTGCGCGCCGGGCGACAGGTGGACGTTGCCGACATCACGACGGCCGACTACCCCACCCCGGCGCGCCGCCCCGCCAATTCACGGCTGGATTGCAGCCTTACCGAGGCCGCATTCGGCCTGTCACGTCCCGATTGGCGCGCGGGGCTGGACGACGTCTTGACGGAGCTTGGAGTGACACGATGAAACGCAAAGGCATTATTCTGGCCGGCGGATCGGGCACGCGGCTTTATCCGATCACGATGGGTGTCTCCAAGCAGCTTTTACCGATCTTCGACAAGCCGATGATCTATTACCCGCTCAGCGTGCTGATGCTGGCGGGCATTCGGGAGATCGCGATCATCACGACGCCCGAGGATCAGGCGCAATTCCAGCGCCTGATGGGTGATGGCAGCCAATGGGGCCTGCAATTCACGTGGATCGTCCAACCCTCGCCCGACGGGCTGGCGCAGGCCTACTTGCTGGCCCGCGATTTCCTGAACGGCGCGCCCTCGACACTGGTGCTGGGCGACAACATCTTCTTCGGCCACGGCTTGCCAGAGATCCTTGCCACCGCCGATGCCCGGCGGGAGGGCGGCACGGTCTTTGGCTACCGCGTGGCCGATCCTGAGCGTTACGGCGTCGTGGGCTTCGGGCCCGACGGCGCGGTGAGCGAGATCGTCGAGAAACCGTCAGAGCCGCCGTCGAACTACGCCGTGACCGGGATCTATTTCCTCGACGGCCGCGCGCCCGACCTTGCCGCCTCATTGGCGCCATCGCCGCGCGGAGAGCTGGAAATTACCGATCTTCTGGCACTTTACCTTGCCGAAGGAACCCTACGTGTCGAAACGATGGGGCGTGGCTATGCATGGCTGGACACCGGCACACATGGCAGCCTGCTGGACGCCGGAAACTTCGTGCGCACGCTGTCGGAACGGCAGGGCCAGCAGGTAGGCTCGCCCGACGAGATCGCCTATCGGCTTGGGTTCATTGACAGGCGGGCCCTGCTGGCCCGCGCGGCCCTGTTCCGCAAGAACGACTATGGTCGCTACCTCGACGACCTGACCAAAACCTGAGCACGACAGGCCGCGTCTGACCCACGTGCGGCCTTCAAACTCTGCGTCTCGCAATTCCCGTTGAAACCGAAATACCGGTCTGGAACGGCGCCTGCGGAAAGCATCCTTGCTCTGGACCAAGAAAATCTTGGACGAAACGCAGCGGCTGCAACCTGTTCAAGTCAAAACATCATCGTGATTACCAAAGGTTTAATCACTTGTTAATCTCTGAGTAGGACTCTGCGACGGGCCGCGTCAAATGGACGAGCCACGGCCTTCGGGTTGATATCGTCAAAGGGCCGGATCTACCGGGAATAGTCGAATCAGGATTTCAGGGTCGCTAGCCAATTTCATTGGCTGCGGGCAGCGCAAATGCGGGAATAATGAATTGCGTGATGTTGTCGAAGACTTTACCTCGCACGAAAATGTCTTGCGCAATGGCATCAGCCTGCGGGGTAATTCAACGGCTTATACAGCCTTCGGCAAGCGCCTGCTTGATCTTGCCCTGGGCGTTGCAGGTGCGCCTGTCATATTGCCGGTCATCGGCATTCTGTGTCTGCTCGTGCGGCGTGACGGTGGGCCTGCCTTTTACATGCAGCAGCGCGTCGGGCGAAATGGCAGGCAGTTCGCTTGTCTGAAACTACGCACGATGGTTGTCGATGCCGACAAGGTGCTGGCCGATCTCTGCGCCGAAAACCCCAAGATTGCCGCGGAATGGCACCGGCACCAGAAACTGCACGACGATCCCCGGATCACGCGCATTGGCCGCTTCTTGCGCCGTTCCAGCCTTGATGAGCTGCCTCAGGTTCTCAACGTGTTGGCCGGGCAGATGAGCCTTGTGGGCCCCCGCCCTTTCACGCCCGAGCAACAAGACCTTTACCGCGAGGCTGGCGGCCAGGCCTATTTCCGCATGCGTCCGGGCATTACCGGCCCATGGCAGATCCACGGGCGAAGCGAAACGCGGTTTGTCGACCGGGTGCATTTCGATGAGCTTTACGGTGAAACGATCAGCCTTCGCAGTGACCTGCGACTGGTGATCGAGACCGTCGGCGTTGTCCTGAAGATGACGGGCAAATAGCGGCACGTACTTGCTGTCGCCAGCCTAGCTTGTCGCATAGCCGTAATAGCCGGAATAGCGGTAATCAGCCGTCTTGCCTTCCAAACAGTTGAGCGAGGTCATGATCACGGCTCCATCGCTGATCGACTCTTCCAGCTGTTCGAAAGCAGTGCGGACATCGGCCTGCCGGGCAAGTCCGAACCGCACACAAAGAACCACAACGTCGGCAAACGGCGAGATGTAGCGCGCGTCGACCACCGGAACCAGCGGCGCGGAGTCCATGATGACCACGTCAAAGGACTTGCGCGCATCCATGATCAAATTGGCAAAGCCTTCGGTCTGCAGCGGTGCATCCGTCGGGATGCTGCTGCGCCGCCGTCCCATGATCAACCCCAGGTTCGACTTAGGATCGGTGCCAAAGCAGGCGGCATCCGCGTACCTATCGCCCGGAGCGGTCAGGTATTCCAGAATGCCCGATTCCGGCTCTGTCCCGATGAAGGTATGCTGGCTGGGCTTGCGCAGGTCGGCATCGACCAGAAGTGTCCGCTTGCCTGCCAGCGCGTAGGTTCGCGCCAGCGCCAGCGCGTCGGTCGATTTTCCTTCCGCGGGAATCGACGAGGTGAAAAGGATCACCCGGCCAATGCCCGGCGTTGCCGGAGACTGCCTGTCAATACTGGCGCGCAACTTGCGAAAGCTTTCTGAAAACAACGACATGGGCTCGTCTACCACCTTGTCGGCAAATGTCAGTTGCCCGCTGGCAGACGAAACCTTTGGCACCACAGCGGCGACCCGTGCCGGCACGATATTGTTCAACTGCGCCTCGGAGGTGACGCCACCGAAAAGGTATTCGTTCGACAGCGCCAGCCCCGCGCCAAGGCCAAGGCCCAGCACCAGGGCCAGTGCCAGCGCCAGTTCCGTATTCGGGTAGGATTTCTGCTGCGGCGACAGCGCCTGCGACACAACGCGCGCATCCGCCACCTGCACCAGTGCCTGCGTCTGCACATCGCGCAGGCGGGTCAACAGGGTGTCGTATTGCCGCTGGGCGATTTGCGCATCCTGCTGCAGTCCATAAATGTCGGCGAGTGTCTCCGGCGTCAGGGTCGAGCCCAGCACCTCGTCGCGGATCGACTTGGTGATCTCGGCTGTCGAATCTTTCTCGGATTGGACGGTCTTTTCCAGTTGCGAGATCGTCTGCTGACCGGCCTGCGTCAGCTGCCTGTTGATGTCCGCCAATCCTGCCGCGATATCGATCGCCGCCGCGCTGCCCGGCTCTGCCCCTGCCAATTGCTGCTCGAATGTCCGCTTTTGCTGGGCCAGCTTGGCAATCGTCTCGTCCTGAACCTGGCTGGCCAGCTTGTCCCAGTCCCCACTCTGAAGCGCGGTTCGAGCCAAGTCTGCGGCCTGGCTATCTTTCGCGATCTGGCTGTTGGCAGTCTGCAATTCTGTGCGCAATTCGGCGATTTTGGTCGAGCCGGTTTCGGCCTGCAACTGATCAAGGTGATTCTGGATATAGCTTGTCAGCGCCCCATCGGAGGCGGCAAGCTTCTGCCGGGCCTGCTGCAGTTGCCCCTGCAACACGCCACCTGCCGCGAGCGATGAATCGACCTTCGACGATACCTGATCGGCCAGATATGTCTTGGCATGTTCGTTGGCTAGCCTCGCCGCACGGTCAGGGCTTTCGGAGGTCACAGAAACCGAGATCAGGTAGGTCAGGCCCATCCGACGAACCGATAACGCGCTTTCGAACCTTTGAAGGGCGGCTTGCAGAACTGCATCGCCCTCGGGCGCTGGCGGCGGCGCAAAGCCAAGGGCCATCTTGATCTTGTCAAATGTGCCCAGCGACGGCCCGAATTCATCAGTCAGGTAAAGCTTGCTGTCTCGGATCGTCTTCAAAGCGAGGCTGTCGGATTTCAGGATCTCGACCTCGCTCTCGATCTTGGCGCTATCCGAATTTGAGTTGGGCATTGTCGCGTCGGGCGCCAGCAGGTTCTTTCCCGCCGGATCGATTATTAGCAGGGTAGTGGCCGTGTAGAGCGGCGTCGCCTGCGCCAGATAGATCAGCGCCGCGCCAAGAACGATGCCGATTGTCAAAAGCATTAGCCGAAGCTGTCTGCGGAAAATACCGAAAATATCGAGGGCATTAAATGCCTCGACTTGATTATCTTTCATTCGATCATTCCGCAATTGATGACTCTCATTCTCTTTACTGGGTCGCAAATTCACATTGCATTCGTTAACCAGACGCCTTTCAAAGGATCGTTGCGGACCCGTCAGCGCCACTCAATTTCAAGGTAGTCAGACATCCGCTTTGATATGCGCCGGTATCGACGTTGATGCGCCCGGGCAGAAATTCGGGCGCCGCGACGATGAAATGGCCATGGACCAATCGGCTTTGGCCGGGACCGGGCCGATCACCCGGGTCCGCCCCCCACAGGATCCTGTCGGCAGATTGTCTTGCCGGCGGCAGCGCGAAATCATAACCGGCATGGGCAAGGTACGTGTCACCCACCAGCAGGCCCAGCGGCAACCCCTCCAGAAAGGCCCGATGTCCCGGTGGCAGGACGGCGTTCATATCGCGCGCGATCGCCCGAAGCTGCGCACGCGACGGCGCGTCCATGCCCGGATCCACACCGTAGGAGCGGAGCGTTTCGGCCCCACCGAATGCGATCCAACGACCGTTGACCGCCGGATCATCCAGAAAGCGAAGGAACATATCCTCGTGGTTGCCGCAGATGGTCAGGCGGGTGAACCCGGCGGGCGCAGGGCCAGCAAGATGATCGATCACCGCCGCGCTGTCCGGCCCCCGATCAATCACATCGCCGAGTGCCACGATCAGCTTCTGGCCGGGCAGGTCCGCCCCATCAACAAAGATCTTGTCCTCGGCGGCGCGCAGCAGGTCGATACAGCCATGAATATCGCCTAGCGCATAGATCGCCGTCGGGGCCGCCTCCAGACTGAGAAACCGGCGTGGCTTTTCGAGCTTGCCCGCCGCCGCCGACCGGGCCCCGAAGAACCCCATCACGCCTCGCCCTCACCATGGCCGAAGCGCACCACACCCAACGCCATTATCGCGAGAAACAGGTAGACGTTGCCGGCCATTTCAAGGCTGAAATCCACCGTTGAATGCACTGCTACCGTGATAACAACTCCGCAGGCGGCGGCCGATGCCGCGAAGGAATGGGTACGCCTGCGCAGGTTGCCGAAAGCCTGCGCACCCATCGCGCCCACGACCAGCAACGGCAATGTGCCGCCGACCAGCCCAAGTTCCACCCAGTTGGTCAGGTAGGTGCTATGAGCCCGGTCCCAGACCAGATCAGGCGTC
The DNA here is from genome assembly GCF_016125575.1 of Limimaricola sp. GTDB lineage: Bacteria > Pseudomonadota > Alphaproteobacteria > Rhodobacterales > Rhodobacteraceae > WGLM01. Next base: position 57,996 of record NZ_WGLM01000001.1, on the reverse strand, counting down.
AGCGTGGCACGATGGTAAAGCTCGAAGGCCAACGGAAAACTGTCGAAGCCGAAACCGGACAGCCAGCGCTGGGTGATCACCGGCAGGACCTGCCGGTAAAGCTCGGCCCGCCCATCGCTTTCGGCGCCGCTCGTCAATGCCCGCAAGACCACATCCTGCCCGCCGAACGCGAAGAGCAGCAGGCCCAGCCCAACGACCAGCACCGCCAAATGCAATAGCGTTCGGCACGGCGGCACGCCCGCCTTGATGTCGAGCAAAAAGTAGGTAACCGCCGCCCCCAGAAACGAAGCGAAAATGCCCATGCGAGAGGCCGTGGCGATCAGCGTGACCGCGATGACGGTCATCACGATGCCCAGAAATAACAACTCGATCTTGCGCGGTGTCAGGCTGTTGCGAGCACCCGGAACGCGCGTTTGCGCTGCCGCCGTGACCTGCCGCATCACCGCAATGCCAAGGCAAAGGCCCATGCCAAGGAAGGTCGCGTAAGAATTGCGGTTCACGAAGACCCCGGTCGCGAAGCCCAGATAGGCGGTCTTGTCGCCCAAAAGCGCTTGGTCGCCCAGTGGACCAAAAAGGGCCAGCCCGAGGACCGCATGCAGCCCCACCCCGAAAAACAAGACCATCAATAGTCGTGATTGCCGACGCGCATTGCGCGTAACGCCAAGAAAGGTGGCGAAAAAAGCCGCATAGCCTGCCCAGCGAACCGCGCCCAGCCATGTCGCCCCTTCGGTCAGCGTAAAGCCACGGGGCCGCACCGCGGCAGGAAGGCTGCCCCAACTCCATCCGCCAAGCGGGGCCAATTGCAGCAGGATGACAACCAGCACCAGTGCGCCCGGAACCGCGATCCAAGGATGCTGGCGCAGTGGATGACGGCGCTTCGGGGCCAGTTGCCATGTCAGGCCCAGATGCACCAACAGCAACAGACCTGACAGGAAGCTCAGCACCAGCCAGGCCAATGGCGCGTTGCCGCCACGCGGGACCGCTGCAAGGATGGCCAGCGCGGCAAGGCACCAGCCAATGCCGGAATTGAGCCGGCTTGCTGCGCGTAAGGACGATGCGCTGCGCTTTTCTTCCAGTGCCACCTCTTCGAAGTTGAGCGGCGCAGACTGGCCGGCGCGACCCTCTGTCGAAAGTGTGCCGAAAGCGATCATAACCCCGCCTCCGACATGCGGCGCTGGCGCATCAGCGCAAGGAAGGCGCGCTGGTCGCGCCCGTCCTGTTCCTCCATCGTCTGGGTAAACCACGCCTGCCATGCCGGATAACGCAGATAGAGATCGACCAACGCGGGGCGATAGGAATTGCTTTTTAGAAGCTTGCGCACATCCGCGGCATCAATAGAGTCCGGCGTGTCACCGCCGGGCCGGTAAAAGAAAAAGCTGGCCGCCAGACGACGAACCGTAATCCAGTTCTCGTTTGCGGCGAATTGCGCCGACATGCGGCGAGACACCCCGGCTTCTTTCCTTTCTTCCAATGTCATCAATGAAACGGCGCGTGCGAGGTGCGCGATTGCCATCGTCGGATTGTCGCGCAAAACCAAATTGGCGCGCGTCAGACAGGTCGTCGCGGCAATGGTCCGGTTCGCCTGTGGGCTCAACATCGCTTCCAGCGTCACCTGCGCGGCCTCGCACATTTGCATCTGGGCAAGGGCGGCGGGGATAGATCGCGCCTTTGCCAGAGCGTCAGCACCGGGCACGGACAGGCCACCGAAGCCGCGGCCCTTGTCACGCAAGGCGTTGTATTCGCCGGGTATCAAGGTGACCGCGCCGACAAGCGTCATCACCGCAAGAAGGGCAAGTACGATCCGTGCCACTGGCCCTCCCAAACCAATCCCATCCGCTGCGCAGGTCCGGTCCAAGGCGTTGTCAACAAGCGCCCATTCCGCCCGAGGATGCGGTTTTTCAGCGTCGGGCCGATTGCAGTTCACACCACGGAGCAATGAGCGTGCAACGCCCTCATAATTCAGACAAACACCAGATTGGTTATCAATTTCTTAACGAAACGGATGCAGTTTGACGCAAGTGCTGTGCAGCGGTCCCAATCTTGGCGTCGGTGCGCGGGACAAGATTCGAATTCTTTCTACAGGACAGTTTGCCATGAAGAATCTTGCGGTTGCGGCGGTCATCAGCGCCTCTGGCGTCATCACCATCCCGACGCTGGCATGGGCCGACTATGACACGGGTGCGATCAACGCGATCATTGCCAGTGCCTATGCCCAATGCGGCATCGAGCCGACCGGTTGCGCGGCCCAGATTCAGGCGGCGCTAAACACCTACCTCGCTGCCAACCCGCAGGCAGACCCGGCTGGCGTCAACTACATGGTCGGCCAACTTGCCAATGTGGCAATCCGGGTTGCGGCCGCGCACCCTGACGTCCGCGACCTGCTTGCCCGCGAAGTAAGTTCACTTGCAACCGCCAGCACCGATCCGATGCAGAAGCAGGCCCTCCAATCGACCTCGACATTGATCAGTTCCGGGTCAATGCAGCAACTGGCGACCGTGGCCGCCGCAATCAGGGTCGCCAGCCCAAGCGGCTGACCAAGACCAGCGCCGCCGGATTGGTCAATCGCCGCGCAAACCCCGGCAAATTGTCCATCCTTTCGCCCGGAAATGTTCGGTCCTTCCCTTCCGCACTGCACGGACGAACTCCAATGTTACAGGCAGTTACGTCCCTCGCCGCCCTGATCACGCGATCAAGACGTCAGCAGGTCCATCGCTGCGCGATGACCGGCCGACAGCGCACCCTCGATCAAGCCGGGACTGACCTCCGACATTTCCGAAACGGCGAAACGCAGGCGACCGTCAAGGTGGCGTGCCCGAAGAACAGGTGGACCAATCTCGGGGTGCTCTGGCGGTCCTGCAAGGTCGAAATCCGTGGCGATCCAGCGGTTCGTGGCCCAGTCCTGCACCACAAGGTCAAGCGGGTCCGCTGCAGCCTCGCCAAAGCACTCCACAAGCTGGGACAGGATCGCGCGCCGAAGACCTTCGGGACCTTGAAGGCGCCTTTCCGGCGACCAGCCCACAAAACCAAAGATTGCCGCCGGGGCTCCCTCCGCACATGTATGGTCATGCGCTTCCACCAGCGGACCAAGGCGGCTGGCAATCCTGCCGGACAACCCCGCGTCCCGCCAGAACGGGCGCTCGTAAAGCGCGACCGCCTTGGCATGGCTTGCCATCCAGGTCGGTGTGCTCCGCATGGCGCCGATCAAGCTCTGCGGCGCCCACGGCAATTGCAGACCGCCCGCCGCGACGCGCAGCGGCACCGCTACAATCGCATGCCGCGCCACAAGCGTTTCGCCAGAGTTGAGGTGAACGGCGATATGGTCCGGACCATCGGCGAGGATCGCGGTGACCGGGGCCGATACGCGGATATGGCCTGCACCAATGCGGCGTGAGAGCGCATCGATCAGGGCGGCCGGGCCACCAACGATGCGTGCCATGCCGTCCTGTCCCGGAAGGGGTTGGCGCAGCGGCTTTGGCGCATAGCCAGTAATGACCGCATCGCCGTCATTGAACTGCTCGAACGTTTTCAGTCCAAGTTTGGCGAGCCATTCAGCCACCACGGGTTGATACTTCGGCCAGACCCACGTCGGACCAAGATCAGCAACCGAACGGTTTGTGGCCGGGTCGCGCAGGGCCTGAATGCGGCCGCCGATCCGGCTGTCTGCTTCAACAACCTGAACGCTGGCCCCCGCCTCGGCAAGCGTTGCCGCCGCGGTCAGGCCCGACAGGCCGGCGCCGATGATAACGATGTCCAAGATCGACCCCCGACCGTTTCGCAGAACTCGCGACTTCACGCGCGTCACATAGAGCCGACCAGAGCATTGGAAACGCTGCTGACCATCTTCATGCCAGTTCTTGCCAAGCTCAAGGTTCCACCCATGATCGCTCTTGGCCCAGAACGGCGCCGACATCCAGCGCGTCGCCCAGTTTAGAGAACGGCCCGACGGGGCGGATCATCACGAAAGGTCAACCTTAGACGCCAGCTGTGACAATGCCGCCTGCAAGGCCGAATTCGCTCCAGCTTACCCGGAAATCTTGACGGCTCGGTGATTGGTCAGCGGGAACTCGCGGGCCCTGCACGATTCAGGTCGCCCGAAATCGCTGCCAAGAGATGCCAAATGGGCGGACCCGTTCCGCGACACTGCGGTCCGGTCCGTCACACCAGATGGCACCTTTTCAAAGCCCGCGCGCGGTGCCCAGATCGCTCAGCACGCCCACCATCCGGTCGAGCGCGGCATCCCATTCGCCCTCGTCGCGGGCATAGCAGACGCGGAAATGCGCGTTGCAGTCGGGGCCAAACTGGTAGCCGGGGCTGACCAGCACACCTGCATCCACCAGCAGCCGCTCGGCCACGGCATAGGCGCTCATGCCCAGCGCGCCGACATCGGGCCAGGCATAGGCGGTGCCCTGCCCCAGGTTCAGCTTCAGCCAGGGCAGGCGGCGCAAGTGCCGTTCGGTCATCGCGCGCAGCGCCGTCAAGTCGCGAATGCGCGCGGCAACCCAAGGCCCGTCCTCGGCCAGCCAGTGGGCCAGCAGGGTCTGGGCATAGGCCGGCGCGCGCAACGCGGTGATCGACAGCACGTCCTCGATGGCGGGCGACAGCGCGGGCGGGGCCACCACGACGCCCAGCCGGTAGCCACTCAGCGACTCCGTCTTGCTCGGCCCCAGCAGGGTGACGGTGCGCCTCGCCATGCCGGGCAGCGCGGCGAGATGATGGTAGGGCGTGCCGTCATGCAAAAGGCGCGCGTAAAGCTCGTCCACAAGCACGGTCGCGTCGGCGGCGATGGCCAGCCGCGCGATCTCGGCCAGCGTTTCGGCGGAAAAGACGGCGCCGGTGGGGTTGTTGGGGTGCGAAAAGACGAACAGCCGCGCGCCCCCGGCAAAGGCCGCGGCCAGCGCCGCCATGTCTGGGCCCGGCCCGGCATTGCCGCCCGCCAGCAGAGGCACATGGGTGATGTCGGCGCCAAGGAATGACAGGATACGCCCGGAGAAGAGGTAGTCGGGCGTGGCCAGCGCCACCTTGTCCTCTGCCCCGACCAGCGCCGACAACGTGGCGAACAGCCCCGCTTGCGTGCCGGGCACCAGCACGATGTTCTCGTCGGCGTGCAGGTCCATGCCCATCAAGCCCGAAACGTTGCGCGCCACGGCCTCGCGCACGGGCAGATGGCCGCGATAGGGGCTATAGGCCATTGCCCCGTCGCGCTGCGCGGCATCGAAGACATCGGCGGCCCATGGTGGCGGCGGAAAGCGCACGGTGTCGAAATGGGTGGTGTCCAGAAACCCTTCGGGCGCCTGCGCGATCAACGCGAGGTCGGCCGCGCGGGCCGAGGCATGATCGGCGCCGGGGCTGCCGGGAATGCGCAGCCGGGTGATCTGGTCGGGGTCGTCAAAGGCCATCGGGTGGTCTCCTCAAGGGGTCACAGACGCGGCTCGAGCGCATCACGCAGCCCCTCGCCCACGAAGTTCACGGCCAGCACCGTGCAGAAGATGCACAGGCCAGGCGGGATCGCCAGCCACGGCGCGATGCCCAGCCATGCGCTGGCGGCGTTGAGCAGGTTGCCCCATGTCGGAACCGGCGGCAGGATGCCGAAGCCGAGGAACGACAGCCCCGATTCCATCATGATCGAGGTGCCCACCGCCAGCGTCGCGGCGACGCTGATCGGCCCCACGGCATTGGGCAGGATATGGCGGAACATCAGCCGCGCGCCGCCTGCGCCCAGCGCGCGCGCCGCCTCGACATATTCCCGTTCGCGCAAGGCCAGGAACTGGGCGCGCACCAGCCGCGCCGTGCCCATCCAGATCAGCCCGCCGACGATGCCGATCAGCAGCACCGGGCTGGGCCGGAAGAAGGTGGACAGAAGCAGCACGAGCGGCAGCGTGGGGATCGACAGCATGACGTCGGTAAACCGCATCAGCACGATGTCGACAAGGCCGCGATAGAACCCCGAGACCGCGCCGATCGCGGTGCCCAGCACGGTCGAGATGACCGCGCCCAGCAGGCCCACGCCCAGCGACACGCGGCCGCCATAGACCAGCCGGGTCAGCGCATCGCGGCCCAGCTCGTCGGTGCCCAGCCAGTGCTGCGCCGACATCGCGCCGGGGCTGCCGATGAAGTTAAAGTCCTGACCGTCGTAAGTGTAAGGCAGGAAGAAAGGCGCGAAGACCACGATCAGCCCCATCGCCACAAGGAAGACCAGCCCGCCCATGGCCATCCGGTGGCGGCGGAAGCGGGCCACGGCCTGCCCCAGCGGACGGCGCGCGCGCGGCGGCGCAAGCGAGGGAGAGATGTCAACCATGGCGGATCCGGGGGTCGAGCGCGGCATAGATGATGTCGGCGATGATATTGGCCATGACCACTCCGAAAGAGCCCATCATCATCAGCCCCATCAGCATCGGGTAATCGCGCCCGTTCATGCTTTCGACGAAAAGCCGCCCGATGCCGGGCCAGGCAAAGACCGTCTCGGTGATGACAGCGCCCGAGATGATGGTGACGAAATCGATGGCGATCACCGTGACAGCGGGGATCATCGCGTTGCGCAGCGCGTGGGCGATAACCACGCCCCATTCCCGCCGCCCCTTGGCATAGGCGGTGCGGATGTAGTCCTGCGCCAGCACGTCGACCATGCCGGAACGGATGTAGCGGCTCCAGCTGGCGATGGTGGCCAGCGACAGCACGGTGACCGGCATGGCAAGGTGTTGCAGCCGGTCGATGAGTGAGCCGTCGCCGATCGATTTCATTCCCGCAGAGGGCAGGATGCCCAGCCAGACCGAAAAGACCAGTTGCAGCAGCAGCGCCGACCAGAACACCGGCAGCGAGATGCCGGCAAAGCTGAGAAACGTCAGAGCGGTATCCAGCCGGCTGCCGCGCCGGGCCGCGCAATACGTCCCCAGCGGCAGCGCCACGATCAGCGAGATGCCCATTGCCATGCCGCCCAGTTGCAGCGTCGGCCCCAACCGCGCGAGGATCTCGCCCAGAACACCCCGCCCAGTGCGGATCGACAGGCCCCAGTCGCCGGTGACCATCGCCTTGAGCCAGAGCAGGTATTGCTCGGGCACCGGCTTATCGAGACCAAAGCGCGTGATGATCTGTTGCAACGCCTCGGGGCTGACCGAGGGGTTGTCGGCATAGACATCCGTCGGCCCGCCGGGCGCGAGATGAATGATCGCGAACAGGATCAGCGAGATGCCCAGAAGCAGCGGTATTGCCCCTGCCAGCCGTTTGATGAGGAAAGTCAGGCTCACGTCAGCGCCCTGTCATGGGGGGTGTCGTCAAGAAAGGCTGCTGCGGGCCCAAGGCGGCCCGCAGCAAAAGGTTCCGGCAGTCGGGCCTCAGCCCTCCATATACCATTCGGCAGTGTGCACGAAGTTGGTCATGTTGGTGGGGTTCGGCACGAAGTTCATCAGCTTCTTGACCTTGGCGATGACCGCGACGTTGGTGGTCAGCGGGATCGTCGGCAGGTCTTCGGCGATGATGTGCTGCATCTCGGACGAGGACTGTTTGCGCACGGCCGGATCGAGCGAGTGTTCCAGCGTGTCGAACACCGCGTCGAGTTTCGGGTTGGAATAGGCCTGTCCGTTATTGGGGCCGTCGGTGCCGTAAAACACCGAATAGACCGGGTCGGCCGAGGTGATCCAGCGGCCATAGATCAGGTCGTAGTTGCCCTTGTAGCGCGCCTCGCGATAGGCGACGCCGGCCTGGTTGTCGGGCACCAGCTCGATCCCCACGGCCTTCATCTGGGCCATGATGATCTGCTGCACGTTCTCGTCGTCCGACAGGCCCGCCGAGACCACGAACTTGAACGACAGGCGCTGGCCGCCCTTGGCGCGCACGCCGTCGCCGCCCATCGTATAACCTGCATCGTCAAGGATCTTGGCGGCCTTGGCGGGGTCGAGGTCATAGCTGGGCGTGGTGTCGTCATAAAGCGCGAAGACCGGCACCACGACCGACTTGATCGCCTCGGGGAAGCCGCCCTGCGCCTTGATCAGGACCGAGCGGTCGATCGTGTGGGCGAAGGCCTGCCGCACGGCAAGGTCGGCCAGCAGCGGGTTGCGGAAGTTGAAATCCACGTGCTGCCAGCTGAGCAGCGGCCCCTTGATGATCTCCATGCCGGGGATCATCGCGATCTGCGCGGCCTGGTTGTAGGGCGTGCGGACGATCATGTCGATCTCGCCCGATTTCAGCTGCGTGATCATCGTGTTGGTGTCGGGCAGCATGTAGAAGATGATCTCGTCGAGATAGGGCAGCTGGTCGCCGTTGGCGGCCTTGTCCCAGTAGTTGGGGTTGCGCTTGCAGACCACGTACTGGCCCTGCTGGAACTCGGTCGCCATGAAGGGGCCGGTGCCGACGGGGGTCTGATTGTAGGACGAGGTGTTCAGGTCGGTGCCTTCGAGAAGGTGCTTGGGCATGATGCCGAAGGTGAAGAGCGTCGATTTGAAGTCCGGAGAGACCTTGTTGTAGTGACAGATTGCTGTCAGATCGTCGGGCGTTTCGATGCTGTCGATATCGGCAGTGCCGTCCTTGGATTCAGCGATGAACGCCGGATCCTTGACCGCTTCCCAAGTGTATTTCACGTCCGCCGAGGTGAAAGGCTTGCCGTCATGCCATGTCACGCCGGGGCGCAGTTTGTAGGTGACGGTCATCGTCTTCTTGTCGTCGCTCAGCACGATGCCGCCGTTTTCCAGCGTCGGCACTTCCAGCGCGAGGACCGGCACGTAGTCGGCCTTGTCGTTGGGGGCGACGAGGCCCTCGACGATGGTGGCCTGCGCATCGCCCAGATAGCCCGTCGAATAGACGTTCATCGTGTCGATCTCGTAGGACAGGCCCACGCGAAGCGTGCCGCCATATCCGGAGGCGTCCGCAGTTGTCGCGCGCAGGGTCGCGAGCGTGGCCGCACCGGCCACGGCGCCTTGCAGCATGGTGCGTCGGGTCATCTTCATGGTCATAGGGGTCTCCTTGTCGGGTCTTGCTGGGTTGAGGGGGAGGTCTTCAGTAGCCTGCCGTTCTGTCGACGACATTCAGCATGGGAGTTCCGGCCATGTGCCGGCGGATGTTGGCGACCATCTCGGCCACGGCGATATCCATGTGGGTCGGCGCCGCGACATGCGGCGAGACGAGGATTTTCGGGTGGGTCCAGAACGGATGCTCTGGCGGCAGCGGTTCGGTCCGGAACACGTCCAGCGCCGCACCGCTCAGGTGCCCACTGTCCAGCGCTGCGATCAGGTCGTCGTCCACGACGTGCCCGCCCCGCGCCCCGTTGACGAGGAACGCGCCCGGCGCCAACCGCGCCAGCAGCCCGGCGTCGATCAGGTCGCGCGTGTCGGGCGTCAGCGGCAGCAGGTTGACCAGCACGTCTGCCCCCGTCACCGCCTCGGCCAGGTGGTCATGGGCAAAGGCCGCCGCGCCGTCGATGGCCCGGCCCGACCGGCTCCAGACCCGCGTCTGAAACCCGAAGCGCAGGAGGTGGTCGGCAACCGGCCCGCCCAGCGCGCCCGCGCCCAGCACGGTGACGACGCGTTCGCGCGCCAGTTTCTCGGCCTTGGGCGCCCAGCGCCGCTGCGGCTGCTCGTCCCGGTAGGCAAGGATGTTGCGATGCCAGCCCAGCACATGGGCCAGCACCCATTCGGCCATTCCCGCGGCCAGCCCTTCGTCGACGAGGCGCACGATGGGAATGTCCTGCGGCACCTCGCCGCTGGCCAGCAGATGCTCGATCCCGGCATTGAGGCTGAGGACCACCTGCAGCCCCGGCACCGACCGCACGACGCCCGGATCGGGCCGTCCGACGACGATGTAGGGCACGGGCCGGTCATCACCCGGCGCAAGGTCTGTCAGCACCTCGAACTCTGGCAGGGCGGCCCGGAAAAGGCGGGCCATTCCGGCCCTGTCACCCTTGGATGCGATGAAGATGCGGCTCATGTCTGGCCTCCTTCGCATGAGCCTATGCGGGCACAAAACGCCAGCAACGGGCCAAAAAGTTCCAATTGCCCACAGAAATTGTCATGGGTTCTCATCTTGAGGCCAGGTCGATCTCGTCCGCGCGCAGGCAGGCGACGCTGTGGCCCGGCGCAACCTCGCGCAAGGCCGGAACGGCCTCGGCGCAGGCCGGCATGGCGAAGGGACAGCGGGTGCGAAAAACGCAGCCCGACGGCGGCGCAAGCGGGCTGGGAATGTCGCCCGTCAGCACGATCCGCTCGCGCTGTCCGCCCGGTGCGGCCACCGGCGCGGCATCGAGCAGCGCGCGCGTGTAGGGGTGGCGCGGCCGGGTATAAAGCGGGCCGACCGGCGCGGTCTCCATCACCCGGCCGAGGTAGAGAACCAGCACGCGGTTGCACAGATACTCGATCACCGAAAGGTCGTGGCCGATGAACAGCAGCGACAGGCCGAGGTCGCGTCGCAGGTCCGACAGCAGGTTGACGATCTGCGCCTGGATCGAGACATCCAGCGCCGAAACCGGCTCGTCCGCCACGATGAAGCCGGGACCGACCGACAGCGCGCGGGCAATGCCGATGCGCTGGCGCTGGCCACCGGAAAACTCATGCGGGAAACGGTCGGCCGCCCAGCCGGGCAACCCGACGCGCTCGAGCAGCGCGGTGATGCGCGCGCCGCGGTCGGCGCGGCTGCCCACGCCGTGCAGCATCAGCGCCTCGCCCAGGATGTCGCGCACGCTCATCCGCGGGTTCAGGCTGGCATAGGGGTCCTGGAAGATGATCTGCATCTTGCTGCGCAGCGCCCGCAACTCGGCCGGCCCGGCCGCCGTCACGTCCTGCCCGTCATAGCGCACGACGCCGCCCGTGGGCTCGACCAGCCGCAGGATGGACCGGCCCAGCGTCGTCTTGCCCGAGCCGCTTTCCCCGACCAGCCCCAGCACCTCGCCTTTCTCAAGGGTGAAGGACACGTCCTCGACCGCGCGCACCGTCGCGCCGGGCTTCCACAGGGTCTTGCCCACGGGGAAGTGGACCTTCAGCCCTTCGACCTCCAGCAGCGGTCCGCTCATAGCTCGCTCCATCTCAGACAGCGGGTCTGGTGGCCGGGGCCGACCTCCTGAAGGCCGGGCACAGCGGCGCGGCAGGCGTCGGTCACATGAGCGCAGCGCGGGCCGAAATCGCAGCCCGGCGGCGGGTGGCGCGGGTCCACCATCGAACCCGGGATCGCGACCAGCCGGTCGACGACACCCGCCGCGCGCGCCGCGTGGTCCACCCGCGGCAGGCTGGCCAGCAGGCCGCGCGTGTAGGGATGGGCGGGCGCGGTGAAGATCGTGTCGCGCGGGGCCGCCTCGACAATGCGACCGCCATACATGACAGCGACGGTATCGGCGATTTCCGCCACCACGCCGAGGTTGTGGGTGATAAAGAGAATACCCATGCCACGCTCGGCCTGCAGCCGCTTCAGCAGGGCCAGGATCTGGAGTTGCACGGTGGAATCGAGCGCCGTCGTGGGTTCGTCCGCGATCAGCAGCACCGGGTCGCAGACCAACGCCATCGCGATCATCACGCGCTGGCGCATCCCTCCCGACAATTCATGCGGAAAGGCCCGCGCGCGTGCCACCGGATCGGGGATTTCCACCTGCGCCAGCGCCTCGACGGCCAGGTCCCAGGCCGCGCGACGGCCGATGGCGCGGTGCAAGCGCGCGGCCTCGGCCACCTGCGCGCCGATCCGGTAGGACGGGTTGAGCGAGGTCATCGGCTCCTGAAAGATCATCGCGATGTCGCGTCCACGGATGCGGCTCATCTCGTCCTGGTCGAGCTGCGCAAGGTCGCGACGGGTGCCATCGGCCCCGGTAAACATGATCTGCCCCGCGGCGATGCGCCCCACCCGTTCGGGGATCAGCCGCATCACCGACAGCGATGTCACCGACTTGCCCGAGCCGCTTTCGCCGACCAGCGCCACCGTCTCGCCCTTGGCGATGGACAGGTCCACTCCCTTGACCGCGGTCAACGGGCCATTCTCGGTGCGGAACTCGGTCACCAGACCGGCGATGTCGAGAAGTGCTGTCATGCGCGCAATTGCCCTGCGCGGGTCATTTCATCGGCGACGAGGGACAGCGGCACATGTCCGAAGCTGATCAACCGGTCGTGGAAATCCGCCGTGCTGCCCTGCCAGCGGCGGCGCAGCGCGCGGATGCCCTCGACACCCAGCCAATAGGTCGCGCGCGAGGCCGGAAACATCGAATTGCGCACCACCTCGGCCTGCACGCGGGCCGGGGCAAAGCCTGCCTCCTCGGCATAGAACCGCGCCGCCTCGGCCTGCGACCAGCGGCCGGAATGCAGGTTCACGTCGACCAGCACCGAGGCCGCGTTGCGCCGCTCGAAGGATTTCAGCAGCAGCACCTCGGCGGGGGTGTAGAACCCCTCGGCCTCGATCAGCAAGTCCTCGACATGGCAGGCCCAGCCCTCGATCAGCGTCAGCGCGCCCTGAAAGGCAATGCCCATCGCGCAATCGGTCCCGGCGATGCGGCCCAGACGCGAGGGCACGCGGCGCGCGGCGGCGTTCTGGGTGTGGTGGCCGATGCTGCCGTGGTGAACGGCGTGGATCGTCTTGACCATCGCAGTGGAATGGGCGGACAGGTCCGCGCCCGGCCGCGCCACCCAGTAGACGCTGCCCTGCCCCGGGATCAGCCCCGGCGGCGAGCGGTAGAACAGGAAATATGTGGCCCCGGCCAGTTTCGCGGCCCAATCGGGAAACACCCGGTAATCAAGGCCATAGGCACGCTCCGGCGTGACTAGCCCGGCATCCTCGGCCGCGTCGCGAGCCGCGGCATCAAGCGCGCGGTAATGGTCCAGAACCGCGTCGGGAGTCTTCGGCCCGATCTGCGACAACGCTGCGATCTGGTCCTGCCACGGCGTTTCGGGGTCGATGGCGCGGGCCATGGCGACAAGCTCGTCGGTGTTGCGGGCGAAGGCCGCATGCGCCGCCTCGACCGCCTCGTCGGGGGTGATGTCCAGCATGTGCTGGGTCTTGAATAGAAAGGCCAGGTGCGCGGCCCCGCAGGCCGGGTCGGCATCGGGCAGACCGTCCAGCGCGGCGACGAAACTGTCAAAGGCCGTGGCGGCCGCCGCACAGCGCCAGCCCGCGTGAAAGCCCGGGTGCAACGCGATATCGCTGCGCAGGAAATCGGCCAGCGCCGCGGCCTCGGCCCGCGCGCGGGCGACCCAGCCCGCGGGCACCGCGCGTCCGGCAAGTTCCGCCGCCCCCGCCTGCAGGAAGGCCGGGATGGCCGCGATGCGGGCGCCGATCGCTTCGCGCCGCCAGGGTTCGGATTGTGGCAGTAGCAGCGAGATCAGGCCAAAGGCCGCCTCGCCGGTATACCAGGCCGGGTTGTGCTGGCGCGGGCGGGCGGAAAGGTTAGCGCGCTCGACCTCGAGGTCCGACAGCAGCACCGACCGGTCATGTGGGTGCAGCCCCTCGGCCGCCGCCACCCGCGTCGCCAGCGCCGCGTTCTCGTCCCGCTCGGCGGCGATCAGGTCCGGCCCGACGGGCGGCAGCCGGTCATCATGGCCGGGCGCGCCCATGAAGGTGGCATCCACCGGACGCCACCGGAACCGGTGCGCGAGGTAGGCATCGACCACGTCCTCCATCATGCCCCCACGTCGACCCAGCGGCGTTCGGCATGGGCAAGGATGAAGGCATCAACGATTTCCTGGCTCTTGGCCCCGTCGAAGAAGGTGCATTCCTGCGGCCGGTCATGCAGGATTTCATCGACGAAGAAGCGCACGAGATTGCGGTAGTAAAGTTCGGGCCAGTCGGTGTTCAGCGTCGTGCCCGGCGGCAGCGAGGATTGCGGCAGGTCGACCTTGACGAATTCCACCGCCTCGGCCTTGGCGAAATGCAGCGTCTCGGCCACGCCGAATTCGGAAATCAGCCGCGCGACGGCCGCCCCTTTCGAGCCGTAAACGCGGATTTCCACACCCGGGTAGTTGCCCACCGCGATATAGCTGGTCTGCAACAGGCCCTGCGCGCCGCCGGCGTATTCGATCAGGCCCACCGCGCCATCCTCGATCAGGATGTGCTGGCGGCCGGGTTCGCCGCGCACCACGCGTTCGGGGATGAAGTTCTTCATGCTGGCCGCGACCGATCCGAACTCGCCCCCCAGCCAGCGCATCAGGTCGATCAAGTGCGAGCCGTAGCCGATGATCGAGGACGGGATCAGCTTGTCGCGCACCGCGTCCGGGGCCACCTGCCGCAACGGAAAATCGGGGTCGAGCCATTGCGAGTTCTGCTCGAAGCCGTGGATGTGAAAGATCTCGCCCAGCGTGCCATCCTCGATCCACGCCTTGATCTGCCGGATCGCGGGGGAATAGCGGAAGGTAAAGCCCAGCTTGGTGCGCACGCCCGCGGCCTCGGCCCGTGCGGCGGCGTCGAAGGCGGGTGCGGCCAACGTGTGCAGCGGCTTTTCCGACAGCACGTGCTTGCGCGCCGCAATCGCCTTCAGGCTCAGCGGCAGGTGCGTGTGGGTGGGCGTGCAGACATCCACCATTTGCACCTCGGGATCGGCGATCAGCGCGTCGGCATCGGTATAGACCTTGCGCGCGCCAAATTTCTGCGCCGCCGCCCGCGCGCGCCCCTCGTCGATGTCGCAGACCGCGACAAGGTCCACGCCTACATGCGCGGCATAGCCGGGCAGATGCGCCTTGTCGGCCCAGGCATGCGTGCCGATCACGCCGGCGCCAAGTTTCTTTTCGCTCATGGCAGGGTCTTTCCGCATTCGGCCACGTAGGCCTCGAGTTCATCGTAATTGTGGAAGCCGAGGGCGCGCTTGCCCTCCTCGATCTCGTAAATCATCTCGAAAAGCTTCGCGTTCAGCCGGGTATCGGCGCCCACGGCCTTGCCGAAGTCGATCAGCTTGCCCGAGGAAGAGCGTGTCTCGGACGGGCGCTTGCGATAGACGATATCCCACCAGATGCCCGAGCCCTTCTTCTTGAAATTATGGGTCGGCTTGGTGTCCTGGTCCTTCTTCAGAAGCCAGATCGCGTGATTGATGTTGTCGAGCAGCTTGCGCGTGTCGGCGGCGGTCTTCACCCGGTAATTGGCCGGATCGAAGAAGTCGAAGGCCTGCACGTCGATGCCGTTGGCATCGGCAATTTCCAGCGCCTCCTTGACCACGGCCCCGGCGATGCGGGCATAGCGTTCGACCCCCAGCGTCTCGCGAATGCGGGCGTCGACCAGCGCCGAAAAAACGACCTGGCTGGCATAGACCTCCTTGGCCCAGATCTGGCCCCAGATATGATCGGAATACTGCACCTCGGTCAGCGCCGACAGCGCCTCGCCCAGCTCCTTGAGGCGGGGCGACATGGTGCCGTCCATCTCGCCCAGCTGGATCGGGCCTTCGTGGACGAACTCGATATGGCCGGGATCGACCAGCGCGCCGCCGTAGTTGGGGATCGAGCCCATGACCATGGCGTCGCCCGGCAGACCGGCGGCATTCAGCGCGGCGATCAGGTCGGGCTCGTTGAAGCCGTTCTGGAATGAGACGACCAGCGTTTCTGGCGTCAGCAGCGGGATGATCTCCTGCACCGCCTCGACCGCGTGCTGCGACTTGGTGGCGATCAGCACGGTGCCGAGCGGCGCCGTCAGTTGCGCGGGCGTCGCCGCCTTGACCGGCACAGTCAGCTCGCCGCGCACACCGTCGATAACCATGCCGTTGGCGTTCAACGCCTCCACATGTTCGGCCCAGCGGTCGACTAGAGTGACATCATGGCCCGCGCGGGTCATCCATGCCCCGGCCAACCCGCCAATCGCACCTGCGCCGATGATCGTGATCTTCATGGTCCGTCCTCCCTCAAGCCGCGAACATCGAAAGGCTTTCGGGGCTTTGCGCGCGCCCGAACAGCGCCACAAGGAACGCCTCGCGGGTGTCCGGCGTCACCCGTTCGCGCACCTTGCGCACCGCCTCGTTGCCGGCCCAATAGGAGGCGATGAAGGGCCCCCGGAAAGGATGCGCCGCCATCCGCAGCCGGCCACGCACCCATGCTTCCTGCCCCATGGCCACGTCGCGCAGATAAGCGGCTGTATCCTCGGCGGGCTGACCCTCGACCATGTAGGCCCAGGCGGCGTTGGTCTGCGCCGCCGAACGCAGGCGACGCAACTGCTGGTAGATGCGATCATCAGCATCCTCGACCCAGTCGATCAGGTGAATGCCTTGGTCGCCGATGCCCTCCTGCACGCAGCCGGTGATCGCGTTGGTGGTGATCAGCAGCGCGTCCAGCGTCGAGCGCCCGGCATCCACCTCGGCGCGGGTATAAAGCAGCTGGGTGGAGTGGCCCGGAAAGACTTCGTGGCAAACCAGGTGCTTGAGCGCCGCACGCGAATAGGCGAGGTCGGTGTTGAGGTCCATCTGCCCTTCGTTGAAGTTGCACCGCGCCGAATAGGGCACGCCCGAGACCGGGTTCAGCACCATCGTGTAGTCGCCGGTATCAAAGATCATCTCGTTGGTGCGGCGGCGGGCCTCGTCCATCAGCTCGCCGAAGACTCCGACCAGCTTGTCGGCGTCGACGGCGCGGTCGGCTTCCCAGGCCTGCACGCGGTCGTTCAGGCTGCCACGGACGAAGCCCTCCTGCGTCAACAACTGGTCGAGCGCGTCGCGCGCGCCCTCGATCACCGCCTCGGATTCGCGGCCCGCGGGCGCGCCGACAAGGTCTGTCACCTTCTCGGCAAAGGTCGGGCTGCCGCCGGAAAAGATCCGCACCGCCACCTTCAGCGAGGCGACCATGCCGGTCAGGAACACCTGCCGCTCACCCGGCGGCAAGGCGCCAACCTCCTTCTCGAGGTCGCGCAGGTCCGATTGCACCACTTCCCAGCTTTCATAAGCGCGTGGCGCGACCAGATCGGCCCCCATGTAGATCGGGACAAGGCCCTCACCGTCCAGCAGGCTGCGCCCGTCATTCACGCGCCGCTCGAAACGGTCGATTCCCATCGTGATTGCCGTCAGTTCGCGGCCGATCTTGCTCAATCCCATCGTCTTCCTCGCCTCTACTTCGGACGGGGCGCCGCATGTAACGCCCCTCATTCGTCGCTATCACAAGGCCCATTGTCCTTCCTCTCAAGCGGCGTAAACATCGTCTGAGGATGAGTTTTTGGAATGTCAGAACATGCGCCGCCGCACCCTGCCCTCGCTGAATGCCCTTCGAACCTTCGAGGTGGTGGCCCGCATGAACAGCTTTACCAAGGCCGCGGCCGAGCTGAACGTGACCCAAGGCGCGGCAAGCCGGATGGTGCGCAGTCTCGAGGAATTCTTCGACATGCCGCTCTTTCATCGCCGGAGCCGGCAGATCGAGCTGACGGACGAGGGCCGCTATCTGGCCGAGCTTGTCACCGACGCGCTCAACCAGCTTGAGGCGGGCACGGCGGAACTTCTGGAAACCCGCGCCGGCAGCGGCACGCTGTCGATCGGGATGTTGCCCACCTTCGGCACCTGTTGGCTGATCCCCCGCCTGTCGTCGTTTCAGCAGGCGCATCCCGAGATCACCGTGAACCTGCGCACTAGCGACGGGCCGCTCGATTTCGCGCGCGAGAAAGTCGATGTCGCGGTGCGCTTCGGCTACGGCAACTGGCCCGATGCAATCGCCGAACCAATCATGTCCGAAGAACTGGTGGTGGTCTGCAGCCCACGGATCATGGACGGCCCCTACCCCCTGACCGATTATTCCGATCTGGCCCGCCACAAGCTGATCATCCACTCAACCCGTCCCGAGGCATGGGAGCATTGGTTTCTTGCCACCGGAACCGACAGTTCGGCGATGCAGTGGGGCCTGCGGCTGGAGCATTTCTTCATGGTTCTGCAGGCAGCAATCTCGGGTCTGGGCGTCGCCCTTTTGCCGACCTTCCTCGTCCGCAACGACATCCGTGCAGGTAACCTGCACGCCCCGTTCCCGATCCGCGTCGACAGTCCCGGGGGCTACTACCTCGTGACACCCCACGCCAAGCAGGACCTTCGGCGGGTCAAGCTGTTTCGCCGCTGGCTGATCGAGCATGTGACGAGTTCAATCGAGGCCGCTTAGAGATTTCGGCATCCAGCAACGTCAGCTTTCCCCGTTCTATCTCGGGCGGAAATATCCGGGCTTTGCGCCTGCAAGTTCATTTCGAACCGGCCTCACCCCATACAACCTGTCCCCTCTTTGCGCCAACCTGCAACCGGGTGTGCGCGGACGCATCTATCGATCAGGAACAATGACTTATGGGAGAAAGTGGCGGACTGGGGAGGATTCGAACCCCCGACCCCTTGATTCGTAGTCAAGTGCTCTATCCAACTGAGCTACCAATCCGCGCGAGTGGTGGCGATGTAACGGCCCGGGCGTGGCATTGCAAGGGTCAAAACGTATCCTGCCGCGATGTGTCATTGGGCGCGCGCCGGCCGGTCCGGGCGGGGCGTTCCGATGCGCCCGGGCCACGCGGAATGGCATATCCGGCCGTCTTGATCTGCGTCAATCTGTCTCGCCGGCCGTCAGCGTAGCATGGCCCCGCAGCGACCGTGGTTCTCTGCGGGGCGCCATTCATGACCTGTGTCCCTGCGTTTCGGGAGCGGCCCCATGGCGACGTTTCCGGCGAAACGCGGGCGTTCGCAACACCGCAAGGCCCCGTTTTTCAGGGGCAAAACACGGCAGATCGCAGGGTTTTCCTGCCCTGCCCCAATATGGAGACCACACGATGCACAAGGCACTGATCGTGTCGGCTGTCACGGCTCTGACCGTGGCAGCGACACCACTTCTCGCGCAGGACATGCAGGCCGGAATGGACCTGTACAACGACAACTGCGCCATCTGCCACGGCAACCAGGGCGAGGGCTATCCCAAAGAAGTCGTTCCCGACGGCGCTGTCCGGATCAAGAAACTGGCCGGTGACTCGGGCTATTGGGATTTCGCGGTGTTCAAGGCCGCTGTCGTCGATGGCACGGACGACCATGGTCGGCCGATGCGGGTGATGCCGGCGTTTGGCAAGACCGGTCTTTATGAACCGCCGGGCCAGATGCTGACCGATGACGACATCAAGAATATCCAGGCCTACATCCGGAGCTTCGCGCCCCAAGGCTGATCCGGATCTGAAAGAAGCGGCCGGACCGCGCGTCGGTCCGGCCGCAATGCTTGTCTGGCCGGCCCTTGCGCCCGACCTCAGGTGCGGCGCGAAAACCAGATCTGGTAGAACGACACGCACCATTCGACGGCGAAGCACATCCCCATGATCGCCCCGCTGCCGATGATGATCCACGCGAATTCGGGGTTCAGCTTGGTCAGGTACCAAGACCCGATATCAGTGATCATCATCGCGAATGGCCCGATCATGGCGACATGTTTCAGCCAGGCCGGGCGCACCCGGGCGTGGCTGAAAATGAACCCCATGATGAAGAAAATGAAGGTCATACCGAACAGGTGAATGTGCGAGACCCGCACAAGCGTGGCCAGCGACATGCCGGTGTCCGGCTTGGCGAATTCGGCAAGCTGTTCATAGGTGACCATCAGCGGCGCACCGGCCTCGCTGCCGTCGTGGCAACGCAGGCAACGATTGTCGATGATCGTCTTGATCGAGGCCTCGTACTGGGCCTTGTCGGCACCGTCCGTGGCCCAATCCATGATGGCCCGCCGTTCGCGCGACGGCGCATTGCCCGACATCGGCCCCAGCAATGCGGTGGTCAGGCGGCTGGTGTTGACGTTACCACTATAGGCGATGGCGATGTCGTTGGCGTTGATCCCCGGATTTCCGTCAAGGCCCGCATGGGTCTCGTAGACCTGTATCATCGCGAAGACATACCCCAGACCCAGCGTGATCAGCGCCGCCGAGAAAAGATTGCGCAGGCTTTGCGGGAAGTCCTTGGAAATGAAAAAGCGGCCTTCATTCTGCATCATGTGCGTCCCTCATGGCAGCCCGCAGTCGGGTGCGGGCCATGGTTGCGGCGGTTGTGCCGCCTGGCGCACACTAACACCCGCATTACGCAGTCATTGTGCGGAAAAACGACATAAGTCTGAAAATTGGCGCGGACTGTGGCAGCCGCTACGCAGCCGCCGCCCGCTCAGGAAGCGCGGGGTGTGCGATCGCTGTCGGGTGGCGTGGTCTCGGGGTCGGCCGGCTCTGATTTGTCGGCCTGCGCGCCGTCTAGCTCGGCCTTGGGAAGACAGATCACGAACTCGGTGCCGTCGGCATCGCTGCGGCGCAGATCAAGCCGCCCGCCATGACCGCGCACCAGCTCCGCCGCGATGGCAAGGCCAAGCCCCGACCCACCCTTGGTCACGCCCCCCTGGAAGGGCTGAAACAGGTGCTCGCGCGCCTTGGGCGGCAGCCCGGGGCCAGTGTCGGTGACGCTGATCCACCATGCCTCGTCGTCTTCCTCGGCGGCCACGCGGATCTCGCCGGGCTTGCCGGTCGCCACGATCGCCTGCCGCGCATTGCGCACAAGGTTGGCGATGACGCGGTAGATCTGCTCGCCATCACAGCGCACGGTCAGGCCCGCGCGGATATCCTCGGCAAAGGACAGGTCGTATTCGGCGGCGGCCAACCGCTCGCTGTCGATCACATCACCCACGATCGGGCCGATGGCCACGCGGGTCAGCGCCGGCGGCGGCTCTTCCGCGCGCCCGAAGGCCAGCGTGGTTTCGCACAAATTCACCGCGCGGGTGATCGAGCCCACAAGCTTGGGCGCCATCCGCGCCACCATCGGGTCGTCCGAGCCTTCGATCCGGTCGGTGAAAAGCTGGGCCGAGGTCAGGATGTTGCGCAGGTCATGGCTGACCTTGGCCACACCTGCCCCCAGTTGCGCCAGCCGCTCACGCTGTTTCAGCGCACTGGTCAGCTGCGTCTGCAGCCCCTGCAACGCCTCTTCGGCCTCGCGCAACTCGGTCACATGGGCCGAGGGCTTGATGATGCGCCGGGTATCCTCTGGGGCCGCGGCATAGCTTTGCATATGGGCCACGACGCCCTTGATCGGCTTGACCAGCACCACCCTGAGCGACAGGAACAAGAGCAGTGCCGTGACGATCGAAATCACCAGACTAAGGCCAAGGATGTTCAGGCCATAATCAATCATCGCAGTGCGCAGGGGCCCCTGCTCCATCGTCACCTCGATCAGCAAGCCACCATCCTGCACCGGCGTGCCGATCACCCGGATTATCGGGTTTCCCCCTTCCCACATGGTCCAGAGCGCATCGCGGATCAGCCCCAGCCCCGAGGGTTTGCGCAGGTCATAAGTCGCCTCGATGGGCGCCGGAATGGGCGAGGACAGCACCAACTGGCGCACCTCGTCGCGCCGCAGCACCACGTTGAAGACACCCGCGTTTGTCAGCAGTTCCTTTTCCAGCGCGGGCGTCACCATATCACCCGCCAGCGTGGCAAGAGAGGCGATCTGGGCCCGCTCCAGCCGCAGAGACAGGTAATCCTGCCGGAACCGCGCGACCGAGGGCACGAAGATCAGCACTTCGGCCACCATCACGAAGACCGTCGTCAGGATCACCAGCCGCCCGGAGAGCGAGTTGAACATAGTGCCTCTCTGGATCCTCCCGGTCAGGGCAGCCAACGCTGCACCAGCCGCACCACTCTTTTGACCGTCGCGTTTTCGAACAATCTGGGGCTAAAGTAAGCACCCGCCGCGCGTTTGTTAACCTCGCCCAGCGTCGGGTAGGGCAGAACCGTTCCGGCAATGGCCGACATCTTCAGCCGGTTGGCGATGGCCAATGCCCAAAACCCGATCAGTTCGCCCGCCTGCGGACCGGCGATGGTCGCGCCCACGGGCCGGCCCCGCAGCACCATCACCTTGACCAGCCCGCGCGCCCGCCCTTCAGCGATGGCACGATCGTTCTCGGCGAAATCGAAACGGGCAACCTCTACCGCACGGCCGTGTCGTTTGCGCGCCTCAGCCTCGGTCATGCCGACCTGCGCCAGTTCCGGGTCGGTATAGCTGGCCCATGGGATGTGATCGGTACGCGCCTTCGATGGCAGGCCGAACAGCAGCGACCGGATCACCACGCCGGCATGGTAGCCCGCGACATGGGTGAATTGCAGGCCGCCCGCGGCATCGCCCACCGCGTAGACCCGCCGGTTGGTGACCGAGCGCAGGCCCGGCCCCACCTTCACGCCGCGCCTGTCAAAGGCCACACCCGCCTTGTCGAGGTCCAGCCCCTCGACATTCACCTTGCGCCCGACCGCGACCAGAAGGTGCGTCCCGGTGAAATCACCCTTGCCTGTGTGCACAGTGATATGGCCATCCGCACCGCTGACGCGGTCGGCCTGCGCCTCTTCGACAATCTCGATCCCCTCGGCGCGAAGGCTGTCCAGCACCAGCGCGGCCGCCTCGGGGTCGTCCTTGCCCAGCGCGCGGGCGCCTTCGATCACCGTCACCTTGCAGCCCAGCCGCCGGTGCGCCTGCGCCATCTCCATCCCGATCGGGCCACCGCCGATGATCAGCAGGTGGTCCGGCCGCTGACGCAGATCGAAAATCGTTTCGTTGGTATGCACCGTCACCGTGTCCAACCCCGGGATCGGCGGCACCAGCGGCCCCGATCCGGTGGCAACAACGAAGCGCCGTGCGACGATCACATTCTCGCCGGCCTGTACTTCGGTGCGCGAGACGAACCGCGCCTGCGTGCGGATCACCTTGACGCCCAGCCCCTCGAACCGCTGCTGGCTGTCGGTGGGGGCGATGGTGGCGATGACTTGCGCGACATGGTCCTTGGCGGCGGCAAAATCGACCTTCGCCGCGGCGGGCGCCACGCCAAGGCCGCCTTGCATCGCGTGGGCCCGCTTGCCCGCGGCGATCAGCGCCTTCGAGGGCACGCAGCCGTAATTCAGGCAATCACCGCCCATCTTGTGGCCTTCGATCAGCACCACCCGCGCGCCCATCTGCACCGCCCCCGCGGCCACCGACAGCCCGCCCGAACCGGCACCGATCACGCAGATATCCGTTTCGATCCGTGCCATGGCTCAGATACCTTTCCGCCCGCGCAGGGCCCTGATGAGAATGGGCAGCGCCGCCAGCAGGCACAGGCCCAAGAGCGGCAGCAGGATCGGTGGGGTGAAGATGATCTTCAAATCAGGCGTTTCGCCCGCTGCAAAGACAGCACCCAGCCCCGCGCCGACCGAGGTATAGACAAGCGCGCCGGGAATGATGCCGAAGAAGGTTGAAATCGCGAAACGCGACAACGGCACGCCGACAAGCGCCGGCACAAGGTTGGCGACGAAAAACGGCACCGCCGGCACCAGTCGGATCAGCAACAACATCGACCACTGGTTGGCGTCGATCCCGGCCTTGATCCGCCCCGCGACGCCACGGTCGCCTTCCATCCGCGCGGCCAACCGCTCGCCCAAGCCCCAGCGCGCGGCGAGGAAGATCAGGCAGGCGCCCAGCGTCGCCGCGCTGACATTGTAAAGAACCCCCGGAAATGTCGCGAAAAGAAACCCGCCCGTCAGCGTGGCAACCGTGGCGCCGGGCAGCGAAAACGCGACGATGGCGACATAGGCCAGCACGAAAACCCCCAGCGTCGCGAGGTAATGCGCATCGCGAAATGCCAATAATGCGGCACGGTTGTCGCGCAGCGCGGCAAAGTTCAACTGGTCGCGAAGGGTGAACGCGCCGACCAGCGCCACCACGACGATCAGCGCAAGGGGCAAGAGGCGCCGGGCCGGGTGTGCGGGGGGTGTTGTCATATCGGTCACGGGCCTTCACATCCTTGCTGTCTCTGGGCCCTACATGACGCAAGGCGCGGCCCGGGCACAGCCCGGATCACGCGGCCTTGATGCCCGCCCTGCCGTTCGGCGCCCACTGTAACATTCCGCGCCGCCCCACGACCCGAATGTTGCAGAAATCCCCGCCCTTGCGCGTTGACAGCAGGCAGGGCCGCCTCTATTGACCGGGCTTCGAATGACAAAGGGGCCTTGATTCCTTACCGGGGTCGGCCCCCAGCTACGGAGAGACCGCGATGAAGCGCACGTTCCAACCGTCCAACCGGGTTCGCAAGGCCCGTCATGGCTTCCGCGCGCGGATGGCCACCAAGGGTGGTCGCAAGATCCTCAACGCCCGCCGCGCTCGTGGCCGCAAGGTGCTGAGCGCCTAAGAGGCGCTATCCCGCGATGACAGTGCCCAAGGCACCGCAGGACGGCCAAGGCGCCGCACCCGCGGTGCCTTTTCGTATGCCCGAGGTGCTGTGCAAGCGGGCCGATTTCCTGCGCGCGGCACAGGCCCGGCGGCAGGGTGCTGCAGGATTTCACCTGCAGGCCCGCGCCCGCGGCGACGACGCGCCGCTCCGCGTCGGCTTTACCTGTTCCAAGAAGGTCGGCAATGCGGTGGCGCGCAACCGCGCCAAGCGCCGCCTGCGCGAGGCCGCCCGCCTGACCCTGCCCGCACATGGCCAGCCCGGCTGGGACTACGTGCTGGTGGGCAAGCGAGAAGTGACGGCCACACTGCCCTTCGAGACATTGCTGGCCGATCTGGCCCGCACGCTGGACAAGGTGCACAGATGAGCCCGCTGGCCCATGTCCTTGCCCTGCCGGTGCGCGCCTACCGGCTGTTTCTCAGCCCTTGGGTGGGCCATGGCTGCCGCTACACGCCCACATGCTCGGCCTATGCGCTGGAGGCGCTGGAAAAGCATGGCGGCATCAAGGGCAGCTACCTTGCCGCGCGGCGCATCCTGCGCTGCCACCCGTGGGGCGGGTCGGGCATCGACAACGTGCCCGACTGACCGCCCTCGGGACCGCCTCAGTCGAAACGACCGCGCTGCATCTCCATCATCCAGCCCGGATATTCCGGCGTCAGCGCGCTGACGGCATCAAGCGTCGCCATATCCTCGGGCGTGAAGGTGACGTTGGTGGCCGCGATGTTGTCGGTCAGCTGCTCCATCCGCTTGGCGCCGATGATCACGCTGGTCACCGCCGGTTGCGCCAGCAGCCAGGCCAGCGCCACCTGCGCGACCGAGATGCCATGCGCGGCGGCGATGGGGCGCATCGCCTCGACGATGCGGTCGGCCTTGTCCTTGTCGAGCGGCGGGAAATCGAACCCGGCACGGCGGCCGTCGGCCTCGTTCGCGCCGGTGTACTTGCCCGACAGATAGCCGCCGGCCAGCGGGCTCCACACCATCAGTCCCACGCCCTCGGACTGGATCGCCGGGATCACCTCGCGTTCAAGGTCGCGGCCGGCCAGCGTGTAGTAGGACTGGATCGACCGGATCGGCGACATGCCGCGATGCACCGCGATGCCCTGCGCCTTGGCCAGTTGCCACGCCGCCCAGTTCGACACGCCGACGTACCGGATCATGCCCGCCTTCACCAGCCAGTCGAGCGCCTCCATCGTCTCTTCCAGAGGCGTGACAGGGTCGAAACCGTGCATCTGGTAAAGGTCGATGTGATCGAGGCCAAGGCGCTTGAGGCTGTCCTTGCAGGCGTCGATCAGGTGCCCGCGCGAGGCGCCCTGCCCGTTCGGCCCCGGATGCATCCGGCCAAACGCCTTGGTCGCCACCACCACCTCGGCGCGGTTGACGCCCAGTTCCTTCAGCGCGTGACCCAGCATCTGCTCCGATGCGCCCTCGGAATAGACGTTGGCGGTGTCGAAGAAGTTGATCCCGGCGTCCAGCGCGGCCTTGACCAGCGCGGTCGCCTCGTCCTGCCCCAGCTGGCCGATGGCCTTCCACATGCCGTTGCCGCCGTCGAAGGTCATCGTCCCGAGGCAAAGTTCCGAGACTTTCAGGCCGGACCGGCCAAGGGGTCTGTAGCGCATCGCGTCCTCCTGTTTCAGGTGTCGGGGCGACCCTAGACCTTTGCCCGCCCCGCACAACCCCGCCGGGCGCACGCCTCACGCAGCCGTGCGCGCCGCCTCAGCGCAGCTTCTCGAAGCTGATCGAGACATCGCCGATGTCCACGCCATAACGCTGCATGTAGGCCCGGTTGAACAGCCGCGTTGGCGTTTGCAACCACATCCAGTCGTCGAAACTCACGCGCAGCGTCTTGGCCTCGCCGTTGGCCGAGGGCACCGGCAGGTCAATGGTATAGTGCCAGTTGAACCGGTCGCCGCGTTCCTCGCCCGTCGCAGTGCCGATCACGCCGGGCGCGGTGCCTTCCCATGTCCGATCGCCGGTCTTGTGCAGCGTCCAGACCCGCTGTTCGGTCGAGCCATCCTCGTAGACGAAGTTCTCGGTCAGGGTCAGCGTCGTGCCGTCCCAATGGCCGTGGATCTTCACCTCGAACTGGCGACGCACGGTGCCGAAGATGTCCTGAAACTGGCCATGCGCGACCAGGTCGCCAGAGAAGAACTGTTCCAGATGCAGTTGCCGGTCCGACAGGGACGGGTCGTTGAAAGAGGGCTTTCCGGTGCAGGCGGCAAGGGCCAGCACGGCCAGAAGGGCAAGTTTGCGCATGGGGGGAATCTCCTTTGGGCCTGTTACGGCCCGCAGCCCTGCCCGGATCACCGTGAAGGGCCGATCCACCGGAAACCGGCGGCTGAAGAAGGGGTGCGCGGCAACACCGCAAAGTGGCCGACCAGCGCGCGGCCCGCCCATTGGCAATGCCGCATTGTCCACCCTGCTTGACGTATGCAGACGGGGGGCCGTATGGCAGGGGCCAGTCCGGACAAAACCGGGACAAAACGGGGCGCGCGATGCTCGACGACGAGGCCGAAGACATCCATCCGCTGTTTCACGGGGCGCCCAAAAGCACCGCGTTCCGAAAGCTGCGCAAGCGCATCGTCCGCGAGGTGCGCGAGGCGATCGAGACCTACGGCATGATCGAACGCGACGCGCGCTGGCTGGTCTGCCTGTCGGGCGGGAAGGACAGCTACACGCTGCTGGCGGTGCTGCACGAGCTGAAATGGCGCGGCCTTCTGCCGGTCGAGCTTCTGGCCTGCAACCTTGACCAGGGCCAGCCGGGTTTTCCGGCTACGGTCCTGCCCGAGTTCCTGAGCCGCATGGGTGTGCCGCACCGGATCGAATACCAGGACACTTATTCCATCGTCATGGACAAGGTCCCGCAGGGGCGGACCTACTGCGCGCTGTGTTCGCGGCTGCGGCGCGGCAACCTTTACCGCATCGCGCGCGAAGAGGGCTGCAGCGCCGTCGTCCTCGGCCATCACCGCGACGACATTCTTGAAACCTTCTTCATGAACCTCTTTCACGGCGGCCGGCTGGCTACGATGCCGCCAAAGCTGGTCAACGAAGAGGGTGACTTGTTTCTCTACCGCCCGCTCGCCTTCGTGGCCGAGGCCGATTGTGCCGCCTTTGCCCGCGCCATGGACTACCCGATCATCCCCTGCGATCTTTGCGGCAGTCAGGACGGTTTGCAGCGCCAGCAGGTCAAGGCGATCCTCGACGGGTGGGAGCGCAATAGCCCCGGCCGCCGGCAGGTAATGTTCCGGGCGCTGATGAACGCCCG
This sequence comes from Limimaricola sp., assembly GCF_016125575.1. Classification (GTDB taxonomy): domain Bacteria; phylum Pseudomonadota; class Alphaproteobacteria; order Rhodobacterales; family Rhodobacteraceae; genus WGLM01. Next base: position 30,672 of record NZ_WGLM01000001.1, on the reverse strand, counting down.
CCCCTCGCACCTGCTTGATACCGGCCTTTTCGATTTTGCCGGGCTGACAAGGGGCCCTGCCGACGCCCCTGCCTCGCCTGGGGACGAAGATATCCCCCGCTTGCGCTAGGCAGGGTCCTGCGAAACCCGCGCCTGTCCTGAAAACCGCTTGACCTTTCGGGGCGTGGGGGGTTGAACCGGGGCCAACTTTCCTTGCAGGGTTGGACGGACGCGATGGACGACCAGAACAAGAACCTTATCCTCGCCGCGGTGCTCAGCTTCATGGTGATCCTCACCTGGTCGCTGCTGTTCCCCGGAACGGACAAGACCGTCCCGCCAGCCGACCAGACCACCGCCAGCGCGACCGCGACTGACCAGTCGGGCGGCACCGCCACCACGGCAGATCAGGCCGCGGCCCCCGCCGCGCCCTCGACACCCACCGCGCCGCAATCCGCGGCCGCAGCCCCCGGCGGCGCGGCCGCCGTTGCGCCCGACAGCGCGGCCGCGCTGGCAGACGCGCCGCGTGTGCCCGTCAAGACGCCCAGCCTGACCGGCACCATCTCGCTGCTCGGCGGGCGCGTGGACGACCTGTCGCTGGTGAAATACCATGAGACGCTCGACCCCAATTCGCCGCTGGTGCGCCAGCTCTCGCCGGTGGGCTCGGACAAGGCCTATTACGCGCTTTACGGCTGGTCGGCCGGCGCCGGCCTGTCGCCCGACGCGGTGCCGGGGCCCAGCACGCTCTGGACGCTGGAGGCGGGCACCGAACTCACGCCGACGACGCCGATCAAGCTGATGTGGGACAATGGCGCCGGCCTGATCTTTCATCGCACCTTCAGCGTCGACGACAACTACATGTTCAGCGTCGAGCAGTCGGTCGAAAACCGCACCGCATCGCCCGTCAGCCTTGCCGCCTATGGCATCATCGCCCGCCACGGCAAGCCGGCAACGCAATCCTTCTACATCCTGCACGAAGGTGTCGTGCGGATGGAGGACGGCAAGCTTGAAGAGATCACCTACAAGAAGCTGCCCGACCTGCCTGCCGCAACCGCGGGCGGCGGCGTGGCAGAATCGATCGATGTGAAATCCGATGGCTGGCTGGGCTTCACCGACAAGTACTGGATGACCACGCTGGTGCCGCAGCCGGGCGACTCGTTCACCTCTACCATCCGCTACAACAAAGCCACCGACATCTACCAGGCCGAGTCTGTGTTTCCGACGCAGACCGTGGCGCCCGGCGGCACCGCGCAGGCGCAATCCATGCTCTTTGCCGGGGCCAAGGAATGGGAAACCATTCGCCATTACCAAGACAATCTTGGCATCAAGGGTTTCATCGATTCGATCGACTGGGGCTGGTTCTTCTTCCTGACCAAGCCGATCTTCTGGCTGCTGCACACGCTGAACGGCTTCATCGGCAACATGGGCTGGTCGATCGTCGCGCTGACGATCACGCTCAAGGCCATCGTGCTGCCACTGGCCTACAAGTCCTACGTCTCCATGGCGAAGATGAAGGAATTGCAGCCGCAGATGGAAGAGCTGCGCAAGAACGCCGGCGACGACAAGCAGGCGGTCCAGATGGGCATGATGAAGCTCTACAAGGACAACAAGGTAAACCCCGCCTCGGGCTGTTTGCCAATCCTGATCCAGATCCCGATCTTCTTCTCGCTCTACAAGGTGATCTTCGTCACGATCGAACTGCGCCACGCGCCGTGGATCGGCTGGATCCGCGACCTCTCCGCGCCTGATCCGTCTTCGATCCTGAACTTCTTTGGCCTGCTGCCCTTCGCCGCGCCTGCGGCAAACTCGCCGCTGCACATCATCTCGCTGGGTGTGCTGCCGATCTTCCTCGGCCTGTCGATGTGGCTGCAACAGAAGCTGAACCCGGCGCCCACCGACGCCACCCAGAAGATGGTCTTTGCCTGGATGCCGTGGGTGTTCATGTTCATGCTGGGCTCTTTCGCCTCGGGCCTCGTGCTTTACTGGATCACCAACAACACGATCACCTTCACCCAGCAGTATCTGATCATGCGCAGCCACGGGCACAGCCCCGATGTCTTCGGCAACATCCGTGCCAGTCTGCGGCGAAAACCCGCAACGGCCGGCGCAACCGCCGCTGCCAACAAGCCATCCAAGCCCGGTCAGAAGAAGTGACGGCAACGGTTGCCGCCCTCTGGCGCCACCCGATCAAGAGCCACGGACGCGAGGCGCTGGAGGCGGTGACGCTGCAGGCGGGACAAACCCTGCCTTGGGACCGGGCATGGGCCGTCACCCACGAGGACAGCCATATCGACCCCGCCGCACCGGCCTGGGGGCCCAGCCAGAACTTCATGATCGGCACCCGCACGCCGGGTCTGGCGGGCATCTGGGCGCGGCTGGACGAAGACAGCGCGACTGTCACGCTGACCCATGACGAGCTGGGCGAGATCACCGTGGCACCCGACGATCGCGCCGATGCCGCCCGCCTTCTCGACTGGGTCGCGCCGCTTTGCCCCGCCAATCGCAGCCGGCCCGCCGCCGTCATCCGCCTGCCGGACCGGGGCGTGACGGATACCGATTACCCGTCCGTCTCGGTCATGAACATGGCCAGCCACCGCGCCGTGGCCGATCGTCTGGGTTCCACGCTGGAACCCGAGCGTTGGCGCGGCAACATCTGGCTGGACGGGCTTGCGCCATGGGCCGAGGAGGGCTGGATCGGCCAGCGCCTGCGTATCGGCACGGCGGAACTGACCATCCGCGAACCGGTGGTGCGCTGCCTGCACACCGCCGCCAATCCCCGCACCGGCCAGCGCGACGCCGACACGCTGGGCGCGCTCGATGCCCTGCGGGGCGAACGCCACTTCGGCCTTTATGCCGAGGTAACGACCGGCGGCCGCATTGCGCTGGGCGACAGCGCCGAGGTGCTTGAATGACCCTGCCCTTCCCCCTCGTTGCCGAGCCGGAGGCCGACGCGTTGGAGCGCGGGCGGCTGCTTTTCGCGGGAGAGGTCAGCTTTCTCAAGGGCGTGGTCGCCATGGCGGGCCTGCCCCCCGCCGACCGGCCCGAGGTTTGCTTTGCCGGCCGGTCCAACGTCGGCAAGTCCAGCCTGATCAACGCGCTGACCGGGCGCAAGGCGCTGGCGCGCGCCTCCAACACGCCGGGCCGCACGCAGGAGATCAACTTTTTCCTCGCCGGGCAAAGCCATTACGTGGTCGACCTGCCGGGTTACGGTTTCGCCAACGCGCCTGTCGCGGTGGTCGAACGCTGGCAGAAACTCCTGCGCGCGTATCTCTCGGGCAGGCCCACGCTGCGCCGCGCCTTCGTGCTGATCGACGCGCGCCACGGGGCCAAGCAGGTGGACGAAGAGATCATGGCGCTGCTCGACCGTGCCGCCGTGACCTTCCAGGTCGTGATGACCAAGACTGACAAGGTCAACCGCGCCGAACTGGAGGCGAGTCTGTCGCGCACCCGCGCCGCACTGGCCCGCCATCCGGCCGCATTTCCCGAAATCGTGTTGACCAGCGCCGACAAGGGTGACGGAATCGGTGCTCTGCGCGCTATCATCGCGGGGATCGACTGACGCCCGAGAGGATGACTGACGTGAGGAAACAGGACATGAGCCGCGACTGGATTGCCACCGCCCGCACCCTTTCCGAAGCCCTGCCCTACCTGCAGCGCTACAACAAGGCCGTGGTCGTAGTGAAATTCGGCGGCAACGCGATGGGCGACGACGAGGCGATGGCCGAGTTCGCCCGCGATATCGTCCTGATGAAACAGGTCGGGATGAACCCCGTCGTCGTCCATGGCGGCGGCCCGATGATCAACGAAATGCTGGGCAAGCTGGGCATCAAGTCCGATTTCGTGCGCGGCAAGCGCGTCACCGACAAGGCCACGGTCGAAGTGGTCGAGATGGTGCTGACGGGCCTGGTGAACAAGCGCATCGTTCAGGCGATCATGGACGAGGGCGGCCGCGCCGTGGGCATTTCCGGCAAGGACGATGACATGATGGTCTGCGTCGCCGACGACCCGGAACTGGGCTTCGTCGGCCGTCCGGTCGAGATGAACGTGCAGGTCATCCGCGATCTTTACAACGCGGGCATCATCCCGGTGATCGCCCCCGTTGCCACCGGCATGGCCGAGAACGAGACCTTCAACGTCAACGGCGACACCGCTGCAGGCGCCATCGCCGCCGCGCTGAAGGCCGACCGGCTGCTGCTTTTGACCGATGTCGCCGGCGTCAAGGACGAGACGGGCGAGGTCGTTACCCAGCTCAGCCCCGATCAGGTTCGCGACATGACCGCGCGCGGCGTCATCGCGGGCGGAATGATTCCCAAGACCGAAACCGCGCTCGCCGCGGTCGAGGGCGGCGTCCGCGCGGTGGTCATCCTTGATGGGCGGCTGCCCAATGCCTGCCTGCTGGAACTTTTCACCGAACACGGCGCGGGCTCGATCATCCGCTCGACAGAGCCGCGCGTGAAGCCGCACCACGGATGACCGACCTCGCCGCGGACTGCGCCCGCGAAGGGCTGGCCATCCTAGGTGGCATGCCCGTCGAAGCCGCGCCCGGACTGCCCGAAGGCACGCGCAGCCTGCTGCTCCTCGGCCCTGCCGAGCCTGCATTCTGGCCGCGCTTCCAGTCCAGCCCCGAGGCGGCCGATGGTGCGCCTAACCCGCTCGACCGCTGGTCGATGCGCGTCATCGGCGCGCTGGCTCAGGCCCATGGCGGCACCGCGCTTTTCCCTTTCGGCGGCCCGCCCTGGCATCCGTTTTACAGCTGGGCGCTGGCCTCGGGCCGGGCGCATGCCTCGCCCATCGGCCTTTTGGTGCATGTCGAGGCCGGGCTTTTCGTTTCATACCGCGGTGCCATCGCGCTGCCGCGGGACATTGACTTGCCGCCGCCACTGCCTTCACCCTGCCCTACTTGCGCCGCGCCTTGCCGCACCGCCTGCCCTGTTGGGGCCTTCGATGCGGGCTATGACGTGGCCGCCTGCCACGGCTTTCTCGCTACGCCTGCCGGCGACACCTGCATGACCCAAGGCTGTGCCGCGCGCCGCGCCTGCCCGGTGGGCGCGGGCCGCCGTGACCCCGCGCAATCGGCCTTCCACATGCGCGCCTTCCACCCGTCATGACGCTGCGCCTGATCCTGACCCGCCACGCGAAATCTAGCTGGGCCACGCCCGGACAAGAGGACCATGCTCGCCCGCTGGCCCCGCGCGGCCGGGCTGCCGCCACCGCCATTGGCCACTGGCTGGCCGTGCAGCGCTACCTGCCCGATCTGGTCCTCTGCTCCAGCGCCGTGCGCACCCAGCAGACGCTGTCGCTGATCCTGCCCGGCCTGCCGCGCCAGCCTGTCATCAGCGCCCGTGCCGCGCTTTACCACGCCAGCCCCAGCCAGCTGCGCGAGATCATCCGTCGCGAAACGGCACCCTGCCTGATGCTGGTGGGTCATAACCCCGGGATCGGCCTGCTTGCGGCCGGCCTCGTCACAACGCCACCTCGACACGAGCGGTTCGATGACTACCCGACCGCTGCGACCACGGTGATCGACTTTGCCGTTCCATCATGGGCCGACATCACCACCGGGACATGCGTTGCCTTCGTCACCCCGCACGACCTGAATGCGGCCGAGGATTGAAGAGGAAAGGGCCGCCCACCCGGACGGCCCGCTTCATCTTGCCACAAATACTCCCGCCGGAGGCCGCGGCCCCGCGCCGGGGCCGCGCAGGCGTCAGTGCCCCAGGATCTGGCTGAGGAACAGCTTGGTGCGGTCCGACTGCGGGTTGTTGAAGAATTCCCGGGGTTCGTTCTGCTCGACGATCTGGCCCTGGTCCATGAAGATCACCCGGTTCGCCACCGCCTGGGCAAAGCCCATTTCGTGGGTGACGCAGAGCATCGTCATCCCCTCCTCGGCCAGCTCGATCATGGTGTCGAGAACTTCTTTGATCATCTCGGGGTCGAGCGCCGAGGTCGGCTCGTCAAAGAGCATGATCCGCGGCTTCATGCACAGGCTGCGGGCGATCGCCACCCGCTGCTGCTGGCCGCCCGACAACTGGCCCGGATACTTGTTCGCCTGCTCGGGGATCTTCACCTTTTCGAGGAAATGCATCGCGGTTTCCTCGGCTTCCTTCTTGGGCGTCTTGCGCACCCAGATCGGCGCCAGCGTGCAGTTCTCAAGGATCGTCAGGTGTGGAAAGAGGTTGAAGTGCTGAAAGCACATGCCCACCTCGGACCGGATCTTGTCGATATTCTTGAGGTCCGACGACAGTTCCGTCCCATCGACGATAATCTGGCCCGCCTGATGCTCCTCCAGCCGGTTGATGCAGCGGATCAGCGTCGATTTGCCCGAACCCGACGGCCCGCAGATCACGATCCGCTCGCCGCGATAGACGGTCAGGTTGATGTCGCGCAGTACGTGAAACGTGCCGTACCACTTGTTCATGTTCGTGATCTGGATGGCGACCTCGTCGCTCACCATCATTTGGCTGCGGTTGACGGCACGGTCAGTGGCGGTATCAGACATCACATGTCTCCTTAGCGATGCTCACGGCGGAGCTTCTTTTCGAGGTAGAGCGAGTAACGGCCCATGGAGAAGCAGAAGACAAAGAACATCAGCGCAATGAACAGGAACAGTTCCCAGTAGATGCCGTTCCAGTCGGTCGAGGCGCGGATCGCGTTGGTCAGGCCGATCGGGTCCAGCAGGCCGATGAACACGACCAGCGTGGTGTCCTTGAAAAGGCCGATGAAGGTGTTGACGATGCCCGGGATCGCGATCTTCAGGGCTTGCGGCAGGATGATCAGCCGCATCGATTTCCAGTAGTCGAGGCCCAGCGCGTCGGCGGCCTCGTACTGGCCCTTGGGCAGCGCGGCCAGACCGCCGCGCACGACCTCGGCGATATAGGCCGAGGCAAAGAGCGTGACCATGATGATCACCCGCAGCATCAGGTCAAAGTTGGTGCCGGGCGGCAGGAAGTAGTTCAACAGCAGCGAGGCAGTGAACAGCCACACGATCAACGGCACACCGCGGATGATCTCGATGAAGCCAACCGACAGCTTGTTGATGATGAAAAGTGGCGATTGGCGGCCCAGCGCCAGCAGAATGCCCAGCGGCAACGACAGCACGATCCCCGAGATGCCAATCACGACCGACAGCATGAACCCGCCAAACTGCTTGGAGGGCACGGCCTCCAGCCCCAGCGGCACGGAACCTGCCAGCCCGTCGGCCAACGGAGCCGCGAAATAGAGCCAGTAGATAATCGGCAAGATGATCGCGGCCAGCACGCCCAGCAACGCGCCCGAGGCCGCGCTGACCAACCGCCACGCGACAGCGCCGATGACAAAGCCCAGCGCGGCGGCCAGCGGAAACCAGACCGAACCGCCCCAGAGCAGGAAGAAGATGACAAACGGCGCAGAAACCGACCAAAGCAGCGCCGCCCGCGGAAGGCGTGGAAACAGCACCGGCATCAGCGCCGTCAGCATCACGACCAGCGACAAGATCGGGCGCCAGTAGAATTCGCGCGGATAAAAACCGAACAGAAGCTGCTGCCAGCGGTCGACGATCACCGCAAAACAGGCCGCGGGGGCATCAGCCCCGACCGTGGCGTTACGGATCTCGCGGCATTGCGTCAACGAATCGGCACGCCAGATCGAATTGGCGAACCATGGGAAAAGATCGCTTACCACGGCCCAGATGACGTAGATCGACACGATCGTAAGGATCGAGTTCAGCCAGCCGGAGAACAGGTTGTCCCGCATCCATTTGATCGCCCCCTTCTGCAGGGTCGGCGGTTCGGCCTGCGGCAGCATCTTGTCGCGGACATAGCTGGTGGTGTGCGAGGCTGCTTCGGCCATCTCAGCGCTCCTTCAGCTTGATGCGGTTGTTGTAGATGTTCATCACGCCCGAGATCAGCAGGCTGAGCACAAGGTAGAACAGGCCCAGCAACAGCATCCCCTCCAGCTCGCGCCCGGTCTGGTTGATGGTGATGCCGCCCAGCGTGGCGCGCACATCCATGTAACCCACGGCGATCGCCAGCGACGAGTTTTTCGTCAGGTTCAGGAATTGCGAGATCAGCGGCGGAATGATGACGCGCATCGCCTGTGGCAGGATCACAAGGCTCATCGTCCGGTTCGGCCGCAGGCCAAGCGCGAACGCGGCCTCGCTTTGCCCTTTCGAAACCGCCAGAATGCCCGAGCGCACGATTTCCGCGATGAAGGCCCCGGTGTAAACCGACAACGCCACCCACAGCGCGATCAACGAGTTTCGTATCTGCAGGCCACCCTTGAAGTTGAAACCGCCCAGCGTGGGGTAGTCCAGCGTCACCGGCCGACCAAGGATGAAGTAGAACAGCACCGTCGGCACGATCGCGATCAGGATCGCGGGCCAGACCATCGGCAAGAGCCGCCCGGTATCGAACAGCAGCTTGCGCGCATAACGGCGGTAATACCATGCGGCCACCAGCGACAGGACGAAGATGCCGACAAGGATACCCGATCCGGCGCCCCAGATCGGGGCGGGAATGAACACGCCGCGGTTGCTGATCGCCACCGAATGCCACAGCAGCATCGCGGCGCTGCCGCCCTCGCGGAAATCGCGCGGCTGCGGGGTGGCCTCTGTCATGATCGCGAAGATCAGAACGATCCACAGCAGCAGCGGCACGTTGCGGAAGCCCTCGACATAGACAGCCATCAGGCGGCTCACCAGCCAGTTCTTCGACAGGCGCAACACCCCGGCCAGCACCCCGATCACCGTGGCGGTCAGACAGCCGATGAAGGACACAAGCAGTGTATTGAGGATGCCCACCAGCGCCGCGCGGGCATGGGTGGAGTTGTTGGTGTAAGGAATCAGGTGCTGGTTGATGTCATAGCCCGACCGGTTCCAAAGGAAGCCAAAGTCGAAATCCTTGCCCAGCGCGCGCAGGTTGCTGACGGTATTCTCGATCAACCAGGCAAAGCCCGCGAAGAACAGAATCATCGCCACGACCTGAATGGTGATCGACCGATAGCGAGAGTCGTAGATCAGTTGGCTCAGGCGAAAGGCCGGCTTCGGCGCCTCGGTCGTCGACGTCATGCGATCATGTCTCCCGGTGAATCCCCCTGCCGTCCGCGCTTGCCGTCAAGGCATCGGCGCGTCGGGTGTGGAATGATGTCATGCAGGCAGAAAATGCCGGGGCGCAGCGGCCTTTGCCAATGCGCCCCGTGTCGTGTGTCAGATCAACGGAACGGCATCGCGTACTGCAGACCGCCCTGTTTCCACTGGGCGTTCAGGCCACGAGCCAGACCCACCGGCGTATTCTCGCCAATGTTCTTCTCGAAGATCTCGCCGTAGTTGCCGCCGGCCTTGATCGCCTTGACGGCCCAGTCCTTGTCGAGGCCGATCATCGCGCCAAGGTCGCCCTCGGTGCCAAGGATACGGTTGATCTCGGGGTTCTGGGTCGGTGCAGCGGCCATCTCGTCGACATTGGCCGAGGTGATGCCGTATTCTTCGGCCGCCACGAGGGCGTAGAAGGTCCAGCGAACCAGGTCACCCCAGTCGTTGTCGCCGTGGCGAACCACCGGCCCCAGCGGCTCTTTCGAGATGATCTCGGGCAGGATGATGTAGTCGCCCGGATGTTCGAAGGCAGCACGCGTCGCGGCAAGGCCCGAGGCGTCGGTCGTGTAGACGTCGCAGGCACCGGCCAGGAATTGCTGCTGACCTTCGGCATTGGTCTCGATCGGAACCGGCTCGTAGGACATGTTGTTGGCACGGAAGTAGTCGGCCAGGTTCAACTCGGTCGTGGTACCGGTCTGGATACAGATGGTCGCACCGTCCAGATCTTTCGCCGAGGTCACGCCCAGCGATTTCGGCACCATGAAGCCCTGACCATCGTAGTAGGCCACGGCGGCAAAATCGAACTTCAGGTCGGTGTCACGGGTAAAGGTCCAGGTGGTGACGCGCGAAAGCAGGTCCACCTCGCCCGAGGCCAGCGCGGTAAAGCGGGTGGCACCGGTTGTGGGGACAAAGTTCACGGCCATCGGGTCGCCAAAGATCGCGGCGGCAACGGCACGGCAGACGGCAACGTCAAAGCCCTGCCAGACGCCATTTGCGTCCGGGGCGGCAAAGCCTACAAGGCCCGTAGTCACGCCACAGTTCAGCTTGCCCCTGGCCTTGACGTCGTCAAGGGTGCTGGCATGCGCCGCTGCACCGATCAGCGTCGCTACGGTCAGCGCGCCAAAAAAAAGGGATTTCTTCATATTAACCTCTTGCTGTGTTTCGCCCTCGCAGGGCGTTATTGTGCTTGGTCCCTGCAGGCATGCCCTTGGAACGATCACGAAGCTTTGAGAGATTTTCTCTCAATGGCGTCATGGTGGGCGGATTCTGGCTCAGAGGTCAAGGTCCGCAGCACACCTTTTGATCAATTTCATAAGGCGAATTGATGCATTTTCGCGCGCTTCACCGGGCTTTCGGCCCGACATGCCTATTTGCGCGCCCACTGCAGAAATCTGGCGGCGGTGACAAAGCCGTCGCGCCGGGCCTGGGCTGACGCCGTGGCCTCGTCGTCCTCGCCCCATTGGGCAATCTGCCAGTCCTCGTCCAGACGCGAAAGCACCCATGCGGCGTCGGCCTCAAGTCGCGCCTCGGCCACGGCAAGCCCCAGAACCAACGAGCCTGAAAGCGCCACCAGATCGTGCAAACCGGTCAGGGCGAAAGTGTCATGCGCAGCCACACGGGCGGAAAGCCTGTCCAGCGCAGCGCGGTCCTGCATCACCGGCAGCACGCCCACGCCAACCCGCAGACGCGCGCCCAGCGCCTCTGCCGCCCAATCCAGCAGCGGATCCCACGCCTCGGCCTGCCGCGCGGCCAGTTCCGCCGGCGTCTCGGCGCGGTAGCACAAAAGGTCCGTCTCGCCATAAGCGGCCAGATGAGCGACCACCGCCGCATGGCTGGGCGCAACCTTGTCGAGCGCCGAATTGGCCATGCGCGTCACCGGCATCGTTCGCGGATCGACAACCTTGTCCTGCGCCTGCCATTCAGCCGCGATCGCCTCTGCCATCGCCGGGGTCGGCACGACAAGGGGCGCACGCGCGGGCGTCATGACCGGTTTGTCATCCAGATGCACGGTCCAGCCACCCGGCGCAGGCAGTACCTTTGCCGCCGTCCAGACCCGCCGCCTTGCCCAGCCCGACATCGCGTTAGTCCGGCATGTTGAAGGGATCGATCGGCGCATGGGTCACGTCCCAGCCAACATAATCCCACGTCGCCTGCATGTGCGGCGGCAGATCTGCGGTGATCAGCAGCTGCTTTTTCGTCACCGGGTGTTCAAGGATCATCAGGCGGGCGTGCAGATGCATCTTGCGGCTGATCTCGCCGCCCATGCCCGCGCCCCAGCCATCGCCCATGTTTTCCTGCTCGGACCCACCATACTTGCCGTCGCCGATAATCGGATGGCCAATCTCGGCCATGTGGGCGCGCAGCTGGTGGGTGCGGCCGGTCACCGGCACCAGCGCAACCCAGGCTGCGCGCTGGCCAATATTGGTCAGTACCGCGTAATCCGTGACCGCGCGCTTGGCGCCGGGGGTCTTGTCGACCTCGGCCGGATGAATGCAGCGCATCTTCTCGTTCTCGCCGCCCTTGCCATGGCCGGGCGCCTTGATCAGGCCGTACTTGATGGTGCCGGCGCGCGGAAAGGGCACGCCGGCAACGGCCGCCCAGTAGATTTTGCGCGCATCGCGGTGGCGCAGGTTTTCGGTCAGCGCGGCCGCCATTGTCCGGGTGCGGGCCAGCAGAAGAACACCCGAGGTATCCTTGTCCAGCCGGTGTACCAGCCGCGGCTTTTCGTCGAAGCCGAAACGCAACGCCTCGGCCAGCCCGTCGACATGCTTGGTCATGCCGGTGCCACCTTGCGTCGCCAGTCCCGCGGGCTTGTTGATGGCAATGATATGGTCGTCCTTGTAGATCACGCAGGCGCGGATCATCTCGGCATCCGCAGCGCTGACCTCGGACTGCGCCAGCGCGCGGGCGGCGGCGGCCTCTGCCTCGGTCGGCAACGGCGGTACGCGCACCTTCTGGCCCACTTCGACGCGGGTCGCGGACTTCACCCGCCCGCCATCCAACCGCAATTCACCGGTGCGGCACATCTTTTCGATGCGCCCCTGCGTGAGGTGCGGAAAAAGCCGACGCAGGTAGCGGTCGATCCGCTGGTCGCCCTCGTCGGGCCCGACGATACGAGTCTGAACGCCACTCACGTCAGAAGCGCCCGCATCAGGGTGACGCCCAGCACGAGGCCCAGCAGCGAGAGCCCGACCGACAACAGGACGTAAAGCGCGGCAAGGTCAGCACGGCCGGTTTCGAACAGGCGCCAGCTTTCCAGCGAGAAGGACGAAAACGTGGTGAACCCGCCCAGCACGCCGGTGGCGAGGAAGGCATTGTAATGGCCAAGGCCCTTTTGCCCGATGAAGATCACCAGCGCGCCCATCAGGAACGAGCCGAAGATGTTCACCGCGATCACGCCCAGCGGAAAGACATGGCTGCCAAGGCCGCGCATGATGGCGACACCGGACAAGTAGCGCGCCGAGGCGCCCAACGCGCCGCCCAGCGCAACGGAAAGAAGTGTGTTGATCATGCCCGTCCCTTCGCGCGAAGCGCCCGGCTTGTCAATCGCGGCCCCGGTTGCCCTGCCGTTTGGCCCGGAGCCCCGCGAAGTATTCGACGCGCTTTTTCAACTCGCGCTCGAACCCGCGGTCGACCGGCACGTAGTAAAGGCCGCGCTTCATGCCCTCGGGGAAATAGTCCTGCCCCGAAAAGGCATCGTCCTGATCGTGGTCATAGGCATACCCCGCGCCATAGCCCTGCTCTTTCATTAGCTTGGTGGGCGCGTTCAGGATGTGTTTTGGCGGCGGTTCGGAGCCGGTCTTGCGCGCGGCCTCCGACGCGGCACCGAAGGCCACTGTCACCGCGTTCGATTTCGGCGCGAGGGCGAGGTAAACCACCGCCTGCGCCAGCGCCAGTTCCCCCTCGGGGCTGCCAAGGCGCTCGTAGGTCTGCCATGCCTGCAGGCACAGCGCCTGCGCCTGCGGATCGGCCAGCCCGATATCCTCGACAGCCATCCGGGTGATGCGGCGGGCCAGAAACCGCGGATCCTCGCCGCCTGCCAACATCCGCGCCAGCCAGTAAAGCGCCGCGTCCGGGTCCGACCCACGAACGGATTTGTGCAGCGCCGAGATCAGGTTGTAATGCCCGTCGCCCGACTTGTCGTAATTGGCGGCCCGCTTCATCAGCCGGGTCCGCAAAGCCTCAAGCCCCAGTTTGCCCGGCGGAGTCCACGCCATGACCTGTTCGACAAGATTCAACAGCGCCCGCCCGTCGCCATCGGCCATTTCCAGCAGCGCCTCGCGCGCGGGGCCGTCCAGCGGCAGGGGGCGGCCCAGCTCCTTTTCGGCCCGCTGGGCCAGACGTTCCAGTTGAGCAAGGTCGAGCCGCCTCAGCACGATGACCTGCGCACGGCTGAGCAAGGCCGCATTCAGTTCGAACGACGGGTTCTCGGTCGTGGCGCCGACCAACAGGATCGTGCCATCCTCCATATGCGGCAGAAAGCCGTCCTGCTGCGCCTTGTTGAAGCGGTGAACCTCGTCCACGAACAGCAGCGTGCCCTTGCCGTTGCGCCGCCGCAGACGGGCCGCCTCGAACACCTTGCGCAGTTCCGGCACCCCGGTGAAAATTGCGCTGATCTGCTCGAAATGCAGGTCCGTCTTCGCGGCCAGCAGGCGCGCGATGGTGGTCTTGCCGACCCCCGGTGGCCCCCACAGCACCAGCGACGACAGCGCACCCGCCGCAAGCATTGCTCCCAGCGGCCCTTCGGGGCCAAGCACCTCGTCCTGCCCTATCACTTCCGACAGGTCGCGCGGACGCAGCCTGTCGGCCAGCGGGCGCGGGGCGCTGCCGGTCTGGTCGGGCGTGGCGGGCGTGTCGAAAAGATCGGCCATGGACCGACATTAGGCCGGGCCATGACCGTTTGAAAGCGGCCCGCTAGTGCAGCTGCGTGGAGAAATCGATCCAGACTGCCTGGTAGTCGATGCCACCCATGTTCATGTTGCGGCCAGCCGCCGCCATGTCGAGGCTGCAGCGCGCGGCCCAGCGGTTCCAGTTCGACGGCAAAAGCGCAAGCATCCGACGGATCCCCTCCTCGCGCGAGGTGCGCAACATCTGCATCACCAGCCGCATCCGCACCCGATGGCGGACATGGGCCGGAATGTCGTGGCTGACAAAGCCGCGGGTCACCTCCCATGTGCCCTCGTCCACCGGTGCTTCACCCGTCAGCAGGTCGGCCGGGATCGATTCGAGCAGACCGCGCTGCGCGTCGCGGATCATGTAGGTATAGATCCCGCAGCGCGCGGTGGTGGGCGTCAGCCGTACCCCGGCCAAAACCCGCCCCGTCTCGTCATGGACGGCCAGCCAGCGGGACGCGGGCGTGTCATACTGGTCGTATTCCATGCCCATCGTCTCGGGCAGGTCCCAGCGGTTGCGGATGATGAAGCTTTCGCGCCGGGCGCGAAGGATGTTCGCGAAAAGCTCGCCATGGTTGTGCATGTTCGCGAAGGACAGAGTGGTGCTTTGCATTTTCTTCTCCAGCAAAGGTGAGGGTTACGTACCCCTGCCGGAGCTGACCTTGAGGATGGTCAGAGCAGTCTGTAATCCCTCGCCCGCTGAATGGCTTCGGCCGTGGTCCGGGCGAGCAGGCTGGACCGGGCCGAGGCAAGACGGGCCTTGAGGGCGCTTTCCGAAATATTTAATCGTGCCGCGGCAGCTGCGTGACGATCCCCCTCGGCTATGCACCGCAGGGCTTCGATTTGGGCGTCAGTCAAGGATTTTGGGGGTTCTGTTATGTTGTGCAGCGTTTCGATCAGCCGGGCGAACTCGGCAATCTCCTCGTCGGTGAACTCACGATCATCCCTCGCCGCAGAGGCGATGGTGCGTGATTTCATCGGGCCGCAGGAAACGGCAAAGCCATAGATCATCCCGAATTCGCGGGCCTGCCCGAGGATATCGAACGGGTCCGGTATGTCGATTTCGCTCCACCTTGCTGCACCGACCCGACTGAACCCCCAGGCAATGATCGGATCGCGCAGCGCATAGGCCTCCTCTGTATAGCGATCGGTCCATCCCTGGGGGTAGGTCTGATGGTGCAACAGCGGCAGCGCAAAGCGGATGTGCAGGGCAAAGAAAAACCCTCCCGGCGCCAACCTCGCCAGCCGTGTCGTGTGCAGATCTATACCAGCCCTCAGGGACATGTCTTTTTGGACAAGTTGATTCGAATCGAGTCAACTTTAGAGTGTAGAGCATGAAGCTGGTTAACAAGGTATTACTCCATGCAAAACAATGATTTGGATGTCGTCCGGCGGCTGGAGGAGCTTGACGCTACGTCACGTGCCCAGCTGCTCGACTTCATCGGGCAGGACCGGCGCGAGGCACCCACTGCCCGGCAACAGGACAAGAAACGCGACGCGGCGCGCGACGACGGCACGACAGAGTCTTTGCGACCAAAGCTCCGTCACTAGAGAAGTCCGGCAGAGCCCGGACATGAAAAAGGCCCCGCCGCGGGACGGGGCCTTGATCTGCGTGGTGCCACCAAAGGCGGCAAAGGTTGGCCGTCTCAGTCTTCGTCGGCCATCGCTTCTTCATCGGCCATGCGTGCCTTGTCGGCGGCACCCTTGGCCGAGGGGTCACGGTCGACCAGTTCGACGATCGCCATCGGCGCCATGTCGCCATAGCGGAAGCCGGCCTTCAGCACGCGCACATAACCGCCGTTGCGGTCCTTGTAGCGCGGCCCCAGCACGTCGAACAGCTTGGCAACGTGGATGTCCTGCTTCAGCCGGGCATCGGCTTGACGGCGGGCGTGCAGGTCGCCGCGCTTGCCCAGCGTGATCAGCTTGTCGATGACGCGCTTGAGTTCTTTCGCCTTCGGCAGCGTGGTCTTGATCTGCTCGTGCTCGATGAGAGAGCCGGCGAGGTTGGCGAACAGCGCCTTGCGGTGTTCGTGGGTGCGGTTCAGCAGGCGGTAGCCCCGACCATGACGCATTTTAAGTCTCCTATCGTCTTTATGCTTTGTGCAGCGGTCCGATGCGTGTCGTCCGCGTTATTGGGGCGGGATTGCCCGGGGTCGTCAGGCGGGCCACCGGCCCGCCCGAAATATCAGAACTGGTCTTCGAACTTCTTGGCCAGATCCTCGATGTTCTCCGGCGGCCAGTCCTCGACATCCATGCCGAGGTGCAGGCCCATGCCCGAGAGCACTTCCTTGATCTCGTTAAGCGACTTGCGGCCAAAGTTCGGCGTGCGCAGCATCTCGGCTTCGGTCTTCTGGATCAGGTCGCCGATGTAAACGATGTTGTCGTTCTTCAGGCAGTTGGCCGAGCGCACCGACAGTTCCAGCTCGTCCACCTTCTTGAGAAGCAGCGGGTTGAACTCCAGCCCGTCATCCTCGCCCATGCTCGACGCGCTTTCCGGCTCGTCGAAGTTGACGAAGATCGACAGCTGGTCCTGGATGATGCGGGCGGCATAGGCCACCGCGTCGTCCGGGGTCAGCGAGCCGTCGGTGATGATCTTCATCGTCAGCTTGTCATAGTCCAGCACCTGCCCCTCGCGGGTGGGCTGCACTTCGTAGCTGACCTTCTTGATCGGCGAATAGATGGCGTCGATCGCGATCATCCCGATCGGCGCATCCTCGGGCTTGTTCTTGTCGGCCGAGACATAGCCCTTGCCGGTATTCACCGTCAGTTCCATGTACAGGCTGGCACCCTCGTCGAGGTGGCAGATCACGTGGTCTTTGTTCAGAACCTCGATCCCGGCGCTCTCCGAGATGTCAGCGGCGGTGACGACGCCCGGGCCCTTGGCCTGAACGGTCAGACGCTTCGGCCCTTCGACTTCCATGCGGATGTCGACGCCCTTGAGGTTCAGGACGATGTCGGTCACGTCCTCGCGGACACCGGCGACCGACGAGAATTCGTGCAGCACGTTGTCGATTTGCACAGCGGTAATCGCGGCGCCCTGCAGCGACGACATCAGCACGCGGCGCAGCGCGTTGCCGAGCGTCAGACCAAAGCCGCGCTCCAGCGGTTCGGCGACAAGCGTCGCCTCGCGCGCCGGATCGGCGCCCGGCCGCACTTCAAGCTGCGTCGGCTTGATCAGCTCTGCCCAGTTCTTGTGGATCATGTGTCCCTCCATTCCTGTCTGCCGGTCATGATCAAGCGGCAGACGCCCGAGGTTTCAAAACGACGAATGGGGCCGCGCGATCTGGCACGGCCCCGGTAATGTCTTCAGCGGATCAGACGCGCCGGCGCTTGGGCGGGCGGCAGCCGTTGTGGGCCATCGGCGTCACGTCGCGGATCGAGGTGACGTTGAAGCCGGCAGCGGCAAGCGCACGCAGCGCCGATTCACGGCCCGAACCGGGCCCCTGCACTTCGACTTCCAGCGTCTTGACGCCATGTTCCTGCGCCTTCTTAGCGCAATCCTCGGCGGCCATCTGGGCGGCGTAAGGCGTCGACTTGCGCGACCCCTTGAAGCCCATCGTACCGGCCGACGACCAGGCAATCGCATTGCCCTGAACGTCGGAAATCAGGATCTTGGTGTTGTTGAAGGACGAGTTCACATGAGCAACGCCAGCGGCGATGTTCTTGGAGACCTTCTTCTTGCCACCACGGCGGGTATCACGAGCCATATCTGATGCCCTCCCTTATTTCTTCTTGCCGGCAATGGCCTTTGCGGGGCCTTTGCGGGTGCGGGCGTTAGTATGGGTGCGCTGGCCACGAACCGGCAGGTTGCGGCGGTGGCGCAGGCCACGGTAGCAGCCAAGATCCATCAGCCGCTTGATGTTCATTTGCGTCTCGCGGCGCAGGTCGCCTTCAACCGTCAGGTTGGCGTCGATGTATTCGCGGATGGCGAGCACTTCGGCGTCCGACAGGTCGTTGACCCGGCGCGATTCGTCAATTTTGGTCGCTTCGCAGATCTGGTGGGCGATCGCGGGGCCAATTCCGGTGATGTAGGTCAGGGCGATGGGAACCCGCTTTGCAGTCGGGATGTTTACGCCGGCAATACGTGCCACGTCGGGTCTTCCTTTCGTTGCGGTTCCGTCATCCCGGAACCTTTTTTCACAACTGAGGCCCGAGGGGGTCACCCACGGGCCGCGGTCTGTCAGGTGGTCCGCGCAGACCGGGCGCGACCCGGCAAACGCACTGATTCCCTTGCGGGATGGGGCTGGTTATGCCCAACGCCAATGGCAGTCAAGCCCCGTTTGCCGGCGGGCCGGATCAGGCTCCGCCAAGCACCTTCGCAATTGCAGCACTGACGTCGTCCATGCTGGCCAGACCGTCCACCACGCTCAGCTTGCCCTTGGCATAATAGTAGCCGATCAGCGGGCTGGTCTGCTTGTAATAGGCCAGAAGCCGGGTCTTGAGCGCCTCTTCGGTATCGTCGGCCCGACGCTTGAAGCTGGTGCCGCCGCAATTGGGGCATTTGCCATCCTCGGGCACCGGCTTGGTCACGTCGTGAAACACCTCGCCGCAATTGGCACAGGTGGACCGGCCGGTGATCCGCGCCACCAGCGCGTCATCATCGACCTGCATCTCGATCACGTGGTCCAAACTTTGGCCCTCGTCCTGCAGCAGCTGGCCCAGCGCGTCGGCCTGCGCCAGCGTGCGCGGGAAACCGTCGAAGATGAAGCCGCCGGGATGGCCGCCACTCTCCAGCTTTTCCTTGATCAGGCCGATCACGATCTCGTCGGTGACAAGATGGCCCTTGTCCATGACATCAGCCACGACCTTGCCCATTTCGGTGCCGCTGGTGCGCGCCTCGCGCAGCATGTCGCCGGTCGACAGCTGCATCATGTCACGCTCGCGCACAAGGCGCTGTGCCTGCGTGCCCTTGCCGGCGCCCGGAGGTCCCAGAAGAATGATATTCATCGACGCGCCGGTCCCTTCCGCGGCTTGGCAGTACCGCTGCGTTTGCCGCGCAGCTGCGATTTCTCGATCAGGCCCTCATACTGGTGCGCCAGCATGTGCGACTGGATCTGCTGGATGGTATCCATCCCAACCGACACGATGATCAGGATCGAGGTGCCGCCGAAGTAGAACGGAATGGCGAACTCGTGCCGCAGCATCTCGGGGAACAGGCAGACGATGGCTAGGTAGCCCGACCCCAGCACCAGCAGGCGGTTGACCACGTAATCGAGGTATTCCGCGGTGCGCTTGCCGGGGCGGATGCCCGGGACAAAGCCGTTCTGGTTCTTCAGGTTGTCGGCCACCTCGTCGGTTTTGAAGGCAACTTCCTTGGTGTAGTAAAAGGTGAAGAACACGATCATCGCCGTAAAGAAGGCGAGGTACAGCGGCTGGCCCGGCCCGAAATAGGCCAGAATCGTCGACATGATCGGGCCGGTCTTGCCGCCCGAGAACGTGCTGATCGTGGTCGGCAGCAACAGCAGCGCCGAGGCGAAGATCGCCGGGATCACGCCCGCCGGGTTCACCTTGATCGGCAGATGGCTGGAGCCGCCGTCATACACCTTCATCCCCACCTGACGGCGCGGATACTGGATGTGGATCTTGCGCAGGCTGCGCTCCATGAACACGACGAAGCCCAGCACCGCGACGATCATCGCGATCACCAGCAGGATAACCGCCGGGCTGACGGTGCCGACCCGGCCCTGCTCAAGAAACTGCGCCATCGCCGCCGGGATCTCGGCCACGATGCCCACGAAGATGATCAGCGAAATGCCGTTGCCAATGCCGCGGCTGGTAATCTGCTCGCCCAGCCACATCAGGAACATCGTGCCGCCGACGATGGTGATGATCGTCGAAACGATAAATTCCGGCCCCGGCGCGGTAACAAGGTTGCCCGCCTGAAGGCTGACCGCCAGCCCGTAGGCTTGGAACATGGCCAGCAGCACCGTGCCATAGCGGGTGTACTGGTTCAGCTTCTTGCGGCCCTGCTCGCCTTCCTTCTTCAGCGCTTTCCACGGCTCGTACATCGAGCCCAGAAGCTGCACGATGATCGAAGCCGAGATGTAGGGCATGATGCCGAGGGCGAAGATGCCCATCCGCTTCAGCGCGCCGCCGGTGAACATCGACAGAATGCCGCCGATCCCGTTCTGCGCGCTGTCCATGAAGTTCTTCAGTGCGGCCGTGTCGATGCCCGGCACCGGAATGAACGTCCCCAGACGGTAGACCATCAGAAGGCCGATCGTGAACAGGATCCGCTGGCGAAGCTCGGTAGCCTTGCCCAGCGCGCCCCAGCTCAGGTTGGCGGCCATTTGTTCAGCTGCAGATGCCATATGTATCTCTTTTCATCAAAAACGCCGCCACCCGGCTTCCCGGTCGGCGGCGTCAGGAAAACTCGGCTCTGATGTAAGCGGCGCGGCGGCCGCTCACAACCCGCAATTACGCCGCATCACCGGATTGGGCGGTCACTGCAAGGCTGCCACCGGCCTGCTCGACCGCCGCGATCGCCCCTTTCGAGGCGCCGGTAACGGTCAACTTGGCCTTGGCCTTGAACTCGCCTTTGGCCAGAACACGCACGCCGTCCAGCTTGCGCCGGATCAGGCCCGAGGCCAGCAGCGCGTCTTCGGTGATCTCGGCCTTGGCGTCCAGCTTGCCCTCGTCGATGAACTTCTGGATCAGGCCGAGGTTCACAACGGCAAAGGCCTTGC
Source organism: Limimaricola sp. (assembly GCF_016125575.1). GTDB lineage: Bacteria > Pseudomonadota > Alphaproteobacteria > Rhodobacterales > Rhodobacteraceae > WGLM01. The sequence continues at coordinate 10,054 of NZ_WGLM01000001.1, read as the reverse complement.
GGTTCGGCTTGGTAAAGCCGCGCTTCGGCAGACGCTGGTAAAGCGGCATCTGGCCGCCCTCATAGGCGTTCAGCGCCACGCCCGAGCGGGATTTTTGGCCCTTGATACCACGGCCAGCGGTCTTGCCCTTGCCCGAACCGGGGCCGCGGGCAACACGCTTGGCGCGTTTGGTGGCGCCGGGGTTGTCGTGAAGTTCATTCAGTTTCATGTCGCTTCTCCTTTGCCGGAAGACCTCGCCCAGCGACGGGACCGAGGCACACGGCGTTCAAACGTGAAAATGCGGGGCCGTGCAACGGGCCCCGCGCTGCGGCTCAGCCGCGCTCTTCGATGATCTCGACGAGGTGCGGAATCGAGTTGACCATGCCGCGGACCGAGGGCGTATCCTCAAGCTCGCGGGTGCGGTGCATCTTGTTCAGGCCCAGGCCCACCAGGGTGGCGCGCTGGACAGCGGGGCGGCGGATCGGCGAGCCGATCTGCTTTACGACGATGGTCTTCTTGGCCATGTCAGGTCTCCTCAGGCTTCAGCCGCTTCGGCGGTCTCGGTCGCGGGGGCCTCGTCGCCCTTGCGCAGGATGTCGGCCACCTTCTTGCCGCGACGCTGCGCGACCGAACGGGGGCTCGATTCCTTCTGCAGGCCGTCGATGGTGGCGCGGATCATGTTGTAGGGGTTGGACGAGCCGATCGACTTGGACACAACGTCCTTGACGCCGAGCATCTCGAACACCGCGCGCATCGGACCACCGGCGATGATGCCGGTACCCTCGACGGCGGCGCGCATCACGACGCGGCCGGCGCCGTGGCGACCTTCCATGTCATGGTGCAGCGTGCGGCCTTCGCGCAACGCGACGCGGATCATGCTGCGGCGCGCCTGCTCGGTGGCCTTGCGGATGGCTTCCGGCACTTCCTTGGCCTTGCCCTTGCCAAAGCCGACGCGGCCCTTCTGGTCGCCCACGACGACGAGCGCGGCAAAGCCGAAGCGCTTGCCGCCCTTGACGGTCTTGGACACGCGGTTGATCGCGACCAGGCGGTCGGCGAATTCCGGCGTGGCATCCTCGCGCGGACGACGACCGCGGTTGTTATCTCTCTGTTCGGCCATCTAGCTGGCATCCCTTTATCGGTGGCTTGCGCCATGTGGTCCAATCGAAGTGCCCGTCAGGGGCCCCGATCATCGAGGACGCGATTGCGCCCTGCAGGTGTCTTGCGAAGGGCGGCGAACCGCCCTCGCCGTCAGATATTCAGGCCCGCTTCACGCGCGGCGTCGGCAAGCGCCTTGACCTTGCCATGGAACAGGAAACCGCCACGGTCGAAATAGGCGGCGTCCACGCCGGCCTTCTTCGCGCGCTCGGCAATCGCCGTACCCACGATCCGGGCCGCGTCGATGTTGTTCTTGCCGACAACGCCGAGGTCTTTTTCCAGACTCGACGCCGAGGCAAGCGTCACGCCGCTCACATCGTCGATCAGCTGGGCACTGATGTTCTTGGACGAGCGGTGGATCGACAGGCGCATGCGCCCGGCATTCACTGCCCGCAATTTGCTCCGAACGCGCTGGCGGCGCTTCAGAAACAGGCTTCTTTTGCTGGTTGCCATTTTCGCGATCCTTACTTCTTCTTGCCTTCCTTGCGGAAGATGAACTCGCCCTTGTACTTGATCCCTTTGCCCTTGTAGGGCTCGGGACCACGCCATTCGCGGATGTTCGCGGCGACCTGGCCAACAAGCTGCTGGTCGATCCCTTCCACAACGATTTCGGTCAGTTTCGGCGCGGTCACGGTCACGCCGGCAGGCACTTCGAAGTCCACGTCGTGGCTGTAACCCAGCGCCAGCTTCAGGACATTGCCCTGCATCTGCGCGCGGTAACCCACGCCGTTGATCTCCAGCTCTTTCTTGAAGCCGGTGGTCACGCCGGTCACTAAATTCTCGATCATCGAGCGGGACATGCCCCACTGCTGGCGGGCGCGCTTGGAGGTGCCACGAGGGGTCACCTTGATCGCGTCTTCCTCGATCGTGATGGTCACGTCGTCGGTGCCGGTGAAGCTGCGGGTGCCCTTGGGCCCCTTCACCTCGACCGTCTGACCGGACACGGAGGCGCTGACACCTTTCGGCATCGGCACCGGCTTCTTACCAATACGAGACATTGCCGGGCCTCCTTAGAAGATGGTGCAAAGCACTTCGCCGCCAACATTGGCCGCGCGTGCATGTGCATCCGACATCACGCCCTTGGGCGTGGAGACAATCGACACACCCAGGCCCTGACGGACCGAGGGGATGTCCTTGACGCCCATGTAGACGCGACGGCCGGGTTTGGAGACCCGTTTGATTTCGCGAATGACAGGGGTGCCTTCGAAATATTTCAGCTCGATGCGCAGGGCGGGGTGGCCGTCCTTGCCATCGATCTTCTGGTAGCCGCGGATGTAGCCTTCGTCGGCCAGCACATCGAGCACCCAGGCCCGCAGCTTGGACGCCGGCGTTTCCACCATGGCCTTGCCGCGCATCTGGCTGTTGCGGATACGGGTCAGCATATCACCGATCGGATCGTTCATTGTACGCCCTCCTTACCAGCTCGACTTGACCATGCCGGGGATCTCGCCGTTCGAGCCAAGCTCGCGCAGCATGATCCGGCTGACCTTCAGTTTCCGGTAATAGGCGTGGGGACGCCCGGTGAGTTGGCAGCGGTTGTGAAGCCGCGTCGCCGACGAGTTGCGCGGCAGTTGAGCCAGTTTCAGGCTCGCCTTGAAGCGCTCTTCGACCGGCTTGGACTGGTCTGCAATGATCGCCTTCAGCGCGGCGCGCTTGGCGGCGTAGGTATTGACCAAGCGTTCGCGCTTCTTCTCGCGTTCGATCATGGATTTCTTAGCCATAATTCTCTCTCCTACCGCTGCTTCAGCTGTTGAACGGCATGTTGAAATGCTTCAACAGCGCCTTCGCTTCCGCGTCGGTCTTCGCGGTGGTGCAGATGACGATGTCCATCCCCCAGACTTCATCGACCTTGTCGAAGTTGATCTCGGGGAAAACGATGTGTTCCTTGATGCCGGTGGCGTAGTTGCCACGACCGTCGAACGACTTGCCGGAAACGCCGCGGAAGTCGCGGACGCGCGGCAGGGCCACGGTGATCAGGCGGTCAAGGAATTCATACATCCGGTCGCCGCGCAGCGTCACCTTGGCGCCCAGCGGCATTTCCTCGCGAACGCGGAAACCGGCGATCGATTTCTTGGCCTTGGTGACAACGGCCTTCTGGCCGGCGATCGTGCTCAGGTCTTCCTGCGCCGACTTGGCCTTCTTGCTGTCACGCACGGCCTCGGCTCCGCAGCCGATGTTCAGGACGATCTTGTCCAGACGCGGGATCTGCATGTCGTTCTTGTAGCCGAACTCTTCTTTCAGAGCGGCGCGAACGGCAGCGGCGTAATGCGCCTTCAGCCGGGGGGTATAGGTTGCAGTATCAAGCATCAGATTGCATCCCCTGTGGTCTTGGCGAAGCGCACCTTGGTGTCGCCGTCCATGCGAAAGCCGACGCGGGTGGCCTTGCCGTTGGCATCGACGAGAGCCAGGTTCGACAGGTCGATCGGCATCGCCTTCGGCGTGCGGCCGCCCTGCTGGGTCTGGGTCTGCTTCATGTGGCGGACGGCCATGTTCACGCCTTCCACCACGGCCTTGTTCGCCTTGGGATCAACCGACTGGATCTGCCCCTTGAGGCCCTTGTCCTTGCCGGCCAGCACGACGACGTTGTCGCCCTTTTTCAGTTTCGCAGCCATCAGAGCACCTCCGGCGCCAGCGAGATGATCTTCATGAAGTTCTTGGCGCGCAGTTCGCGCACCACCGGCCCGAAGATACGGGTGCCGATCGGCTCCATGTTGTTGTTGATGATGACGGCAGCGTTGCGATCAAAGCGGATCGCGGTGCCATCTTCACGGCGGACTTCCTTGGCGGTGCGCACGACGACGGCCTTGCGGACATCGCCCTTCTTCACGCGACCGCGCGGAATGGCTTCTTTCACCGAGACTACGATGATGTCGCCGACCGACGCGTAACGGCGGTGCGAACCGCCGAGAACCTTGATGCACTGCACCCGGCGTGCGCCGGAGTTGTCAGCGACATCCAGATTGGTCTGCATCTGGATCATGTGGTTTCTCCCGACCTTTGGGGTAACGACCCCAGGGTTTCGATGGAACCGGACTGTTACCGCTTAAGAGGCGATAACCTCCCAGCGTTTGGTTTTCGACTTCGGCGCGCATTCCTGAATGCGAACGACATCGCCGATGTTGAAGGCGTTGGTTTCGTCATGCGCGCGGTATTTCTTGGTCTTGCGCACGGTCTTGTGCAGCAGCGGGTGCTTGAAGCGACGCTCGACCGACACGGTCACGGTCTGGGCGTTCTGGTTGGACACCACGGTGCCCTGAAGGATGCGTTTCGGCATGGATCAGGCCTCCGCTTCGGTCGATTTGGCGGCGGCGGCCGCTTTCTGGTTCAGCACGGTCAGCACGCGGGCTGCGTCGCGACGCACCACACGCATGCGGGCGGAGTTCTCAAGCTGGCCCGTGGCCTGTTGAAAGCGCAGGTTGAACTGCTCTTTCTTCAGCGCCACAAGATCTTCCCGCAGCTGGTCGGGGGTCTTGTTACGAAGTTCAGCGGCGTCCATCGCCTTTTTCCTTTCGACATCACCGGAGGGCCCCTGCGGAAAACGCGTTCGGGTCACCCTGATTCCGGTGGAGTTCAGATGAAGGCTGGCTCATAGACGGGATGACGTCATGGCGCAAGCCCCCGGCGGGAAAACTATCCATATTTCCCAACCATCGCACAATTCGGCCGGGATCGGCCGGTTTTCAGGCGGCATGGCAGCGGAAAAACGCAAACCCCCGCCTTTTCGGACGGGGGTTTACCTAAGTCACTCTGCGGCGGGACCGCTTACCAGTCTTCGCGGACCACGGTGCGGGTCTTGATCGGCAGCTTCATCGCGGCCAGGCGCAGCGCCTCGCGGGCGATGTCCTCGGACACGCCGTCGATCTCGAACATGATCCGGCCGGGCTTCACGCGGGCGGCCCAGTAATCGACCGAACCCTTACCCTTACCCATCCGCACTTCGGTGGGCTTGGAGGTGACCGGCACATCCGGGAAGATCCGGATCCAGACGCGGCCCTGACGCTTCATGTGACGCGTCAGCGCGCGCCGTGCGGCCTCGATCTGCCGAGCGGTAACCCGCTCGGGCTGGGTTGCCTTCAGGCCGAAGGTGCCGAAGTTCAGGTCAGACCCGCCCTTGGCTTCGCCATGAATCCGGCCCTTGTGGAGCTTGCGGAATTTCGTGCGCTTTGGTTGCAGCATCTTCTCTACTCCTTACCGGTCGCGGTCGCGGCGACCGCCGCCAGCGCCACGCGGAATGGCGCCTTCCTGCAGTTCGGCCTGCCGGCGATCACGCGCCTGCGGGTCGTGCTCCATGATCTCGCCCCGGAAAATCCAGACCTTGATCCCGATGATCCCATAGGGCGTCATCGCTTCGGACAGCGCATAGTCGATGTCGGCACGCAGGGTGTGCAGCGGCACACGGCCTTCGCGGTACCACTCGGTCCGGGCGATCTCGGCGCCGCCGAGGCGGCCCGACACGTTCACCCGGATGCCCAGGGCACCCATCCGCATGGCGTTCTGCACCGCACGCTTCATTGCGCGGCGGAAGCTGACCCGGCGCTCCAGTTGCTGGGCAATGCTCTCACCCACCAGCGCGGCGTCCAGTTCGGGCTTGCGGACCTCGACGATGTTGAGGTGCAGTTCCGACTTGGTCAGGTTGGCCAGCTTGCGGCGCAGCGTCTCGATGTCTGCGCCCTTCTTGCCGATGATGACACCGGGGCGGGCCGCATGGATCGTGACGCGGCACTTCTTGTGCGGACGCTCGATGATGACGTGGCTCACGCCGGCCTGCTTGGCCTCCTTGCGGATGAAGTCCTTCATCTTGAGGTCTTCAAGCAGCAGGTTGCCGTAGTCCTTGGTATCGGCAAACCAACGGCTGTCCCAGGTCCGGTTGACCTGCAGGCGCATGCCCACGGGATTGACTTTGTTACCCATTACGCTTGCTCCCCAGCTTGCGCTTCGACCTGGCGCACCTTGATGGTCAGTTCCGAAAACGGCTTCAGGATCTTGCCGAACCGGCCACGCGCACGCGGACGTCCGCGCTTGAGCACCAGGTTCTTGCCCACATAGGCTTCGGCCACGATGAGTTCATCCACGTCGAGGCTGTGGTTGTTCTCGGCGTTGGCAATGGCCGATTGCAGGCATTTCTTGACGTCGCCCGCGATCCGCTTCTTCGAGAAGGTGAGATCGGCAAGCGCCTTGTCCACCTTCTTGCCGCGGATCATGGCGGCGACGAGGTTGAGTTTCTGCGGGCTGGTGCGAAGCATGCGGGTCTTGGCCATCGCTTCGTTGTCAGCCACGCGGCGGGGATTCTTGTCCTTGCTCATGGCTTACTTCTTCTTCGCTTTCTTGTCCGCAGCGTGACCGTAATAGGTCCGGGTCGGCGAGTACTCACCGAACTTCTGACCGATCATGTCTTCCGTGACGTTGACGGGGATATGCTTTTTGCCGTTGTAGACGCCGAAGGTCAGTCCGACAAATTGCGGCAGGATGGTAGAACGACGCGACCAGATCTTGATCACCTCGTTGCGGGTGCCTTCGCGCGCCTTCTCGGCCTTTTTCAGGACGTAGGCGTCGACAAAGGGGCCTTTCCATACGGAGCGTGCCATGTGTTAGCGCCCTTTCTTGGCGTTGCGCGAGCGGACGATCAGCTTGCTGGACGCCTTGTTCCGGTTGCGGGTCTTGTTGCCCTTGGTGCCCTTGCCCCAAGGCGTGACCGGGTGACGACCACCCGAAGTCCGGCCTTCACCACCACCATGCGGGTGGTCGATGGGGTTCATGGCCACACCGCGGACGGAGGGGCGGATGCCGTAATGGCGGTTGCGACCGGCCTTGCCGATGTTCTGGTTCGAGTTGTCGGGGTTCGAGACCGCGCCAACCGTCGCCATGCATTCCTGCCGCACCATCCGCAGCTCGCCCGAAGACAGGCGGATCTGCGCGTAGCCGCCATCGCGGCCAACGAACTGGGCGTAGGTTCCGGCGGCGCGGGCAATCTGGCCACCCTTGCCGGGCTTCAGCTCGACATTGTGGACGATCGTGCCGATCGGCATGCCCGAGAAGGGCATCGCGTTGCCCGGCTTGATGTCGACCTTCGCACCGGCGACAACCTTGTCACCAACGGCGAGGCGCTGCGGCGCCAGGATATAGGCCTGTTCGCCGTCTTCATACTGGATCAGGGCGATGAACGCGGTCCGGTTCGGGTCATATTCGATGCGGCCCACAACGGCGGGCATGTCGAACTTGGTGCGCTTGAAGTCGACGATGCGGTACAGGCGCTTGGCGCCCCCGCCCTTGCGTCGCATCGTGATCCGCCCGGTATTGTTCCGGCCGCCGTTCTTGGTCAGACCCTCGGTGAGGGCCTTGACGGGGCGACCTTTCCAAAGCTCCGAACGGTCGATCAGCACCAGCCCGCGCTGGCCCGGCGTCGTCGGCTTGTACGACTTGAGTGCCATGCTTTGTGTCTTCCGTTTGCTTTGCGGGGGGTTGGCCCCGTCTATTTGGTAAAGGGCCCCGCCCATTTGCGGCTAGGTCCCCGGCGAAAATGCGCGGCCCCGGATCGAATCCGGGGCCGTGCGGATGCGGTCAGATATTAGAGACCGGTCGAGACGTCAATCGTGTTCCCCTCGACGAGGGTGACGTAGGCTTTCTTGACGTCGTTCCGGGTGCCGAGCGATCCGCGGAACCGCTTGACCTTGCCCTTGGTGATGGTGGTGTTGACCGCCTTCACCTTGACGCCGAAAAGCGCTTCGACCGCTTCCTTGATCTGCGGCTTGGAGGCGGCCATCGCCACTTCGAAGACCACCGCGTTGGCCTCGGAGGCCATGGTTGCCTTCTCGGTGATGACCGGCTTGCGGATCACGTCGTAATGTTCGGGTTTCGCGCTCATTTCAAACGGGCCTCCAGGGCTTCGACACCGGCCTTGGTCAGGACAAGCGTGTCCGACCGCAGGATGTCGTAGACGTTGGCGCCCATCGAGGGCAGCACGTCCAGGTTGGCGATGTTGCGGGCCGCGCGCGCGAAGTCATCGTTCACGGCCGCGTCGATGATCAGCGCCCGCTTCCAGCCCAGCGCACCCACCTGCTTGGCCAGCATGCTGGTCTTGGCCTCGGCCACCGTGGCCGCGTCCAGAACCACCAGTTCGCCCGCCGCGCGCTTGGCCGACAGCGCATGGCGCAGGCCCAGCTTGCGGAACTTCTTGGTCAGGTCATGGGCGTGGCTGCGCGGCGTCGGGCCCTTGTAGGTGCCGCCGTGCCGGAAGATCGGCGCGCCCTTGTCGCCGTGACGCGCACCACCGGTGCCCTTCTGGCGATAGATCTTCTTGGTCGAATAGCTGACCTCGGAGCGGCCTTTGGTCTTGTGCGTGCCCTGCTGGGCGGCCGCACGCTGCCAACGCACGACGCGGTGCAGGATGTCCGCACGCGGCTCCAGACCGAAGATCTCGTCGTTCAGCTCGACACTGCCGGCGGCTGCGCCGTCCAGCTTGATTGCATCAGCCTTCATTGTTTTCGCCTCCATCAGCGGCGTCTTCGGCCGGGGTTTCACTGGCGGCCGCTTCGGCGGCGGCCATCGCGGCTTCTTCGGCCTCGGCGGCAGCCTTCGCGGCGGCGGCTTCTTCAGCAGCGGCAGCGGCGGCGGCCTCGGCGGCCAGACGCTTGGCTTCTTCGTCGAGCGACTTCAGACCGGCCGGGTAGATCACGCTGTCGGAGGCCGGCTTTTTCACCGCATCCTTGACAGTGACCCAGCCACCCTTGGAGCCCGGGACCGCGCCCTTGACCATGATCAGCCCGCGCTCGGCGTCGGTGCGCACGACTTGCAGGTTCTGGGTCGTCACGCGGGCCGAGCCCATGTGCCCGGCCATCTTCTTGCCCTTGAAGATCCGGCCCGGATCCTGGCACTGGCCGACCGAACCGTGGCTGCGGTGGCTGACCGACACACCGTGGCTGGCCCGCAGACCGCCAAAGTTGTGCCGCTTCATGACACCGGCAAAACCCTTACCGATTGAGGTGCCCGACACGTCGACGAATTGCCCGGCGAAGTAGTGATTGGCGGTGATCTCTTCACCGACGGCAATCATGTTTTCCGGGGCGACGCGGAATTCGGCGATCTTGCGCTTGGGCTCAACCTGGGCCTTGGCGAAGTGGCCGCGCATCGGCGCGCTCACCCGCTTGACCTTGGCGGTGCCGGCGCCCAGCTGAACGGCACTGTAGCCGTCCTTTTCCGGGGTGCGCTGTGCGACGACCTGCAGCTTGTCCAGCTGCAGAACGGTCACCGGCACCTGCTTGCCGTCTTCCATGAAAAGCCGGGTCATGCCGACTTTCTTTGCAATGATTCCAGAGCGTAGCATGTCTCTCAAGCCCCCTCTCAGACCTTGATCTCGACGTCGACACCAGCGGCCAGGTCGAGCTTCATCAGCGCGTCCACGGTCTGCGGCGTCGGGTCGACGATATCGAGCAGCCGCTTGTGGGTGCGGATCTCGAACTGGTCGCGGGATTTCTTGTCGATGTGCGGTCCCCGCAGAACGGTGAACTTCTCGATCTTGTTGGGCAGCGGGATCGGCCCGCGCACCGAGGCACCGGTCCGCTTGGCGGTGGACACGATCTCGGCGGTGCTGGCATCCAGCACGCGATAGTCGAACGCCTTCAGGCGGATGCGAATGTTTTGGCTATGGCCTGCCATGGTCTTGGCCTCTTCTTGTCGGCTCTGGATTGAGAGGTGGAACGGCGGAATTGCCGCCCCACGTCGAACCCGCATTCAAAGACCGGGGCACGCATCTGGGCGCGCCCCGGTCAAAAGTCAGTCCGCGATCACTCGATGATTTTCGAGACGACGCCGGCGCCGACGGTACGGCCGCCTTCACGGATGGCGAAGCGCAGGCCGTCTTCCATCGCGATCGGGGCGATCAGCTCGACGTTGAACTTCAGGTTGTCGCCCGGCATCACCATCT
>NZ_WGLM01000006.1 GCF_016125575.1 Limimaricola sp. | reverse complement strand
GGTCTGCAACTCGACCCCATGAAGTCGGAATCGCTAGTAATCGCGTAACAGCATGACGCGGTGAATACGTTCCCGGGCCTTGTACACACCGCCCGTCACACCATGGGAGTTGGGTCTACCCGAAGGTGGTGCGCCAACCAGCAATGGAGGCAGCCAACCACGGTAGGCTCAGCGACTGGGGTGAAGTCGTAACAAGGTAGCCGTAGGGGAACCTGCGGCTGGATCACCTCCTTTCTAAGGATGTTCCTGGCTCTCGCGAATGCTTGCATTCGCTGGACGTGGAACACTTAGCAGCTGCAATCAAAGCAGCAAAACGGGCCAGGCCGTCCTCATATCTCTTCAGTTTGTCACAGACCTACCGGTCTGGTCTTGGGTCGGTAGCTCAGGTGGTTAGAGCGCACGCCTGATAAGCGTGAGGTCGGAGGTTCAAGTCCTCCTCGACCCACCACAAATTTTGCATGCAAAATTTGCGTGCGCGAAAGTATTTGCCCTTGCAAATACGCAGCGTCACCCGGCGCCGATCTGGCGCCGTGGCCTGGCAAAGACCTTGAGCGGGTGCCTGCGTATTTTGCGCGCAAAATACTTTCGCACTCGACCTTTTGGCCTTCGGCCAAAAGTCGTGGGGCCTTAGCTCAGCTGGGAGAGCATCTGCTTTGCAAGCAGAGGGTCATCGGTTCGATCCCGATAGGCTCCACCAAAGCACTTTCCCAGAAAGTGCGCATGGCGGCAGAACTTCGGCACGAAGTTCGAGAGCCGAATTCTGTGACACGAGGATCCGATCAACAAGCGCAGCGTGCTGCGTTTGTTCATCCGATCCGTCGGATGACGTTCGAACGCAAGCGTTCGAGCGGCTTGAACGAAGACGTTCGAGCTTTGACATCGTTCAGAGAGAAACATCAGCGCCACTGGCGGCCCCGAGTAAGGGGTGCGGCCGCGGCGGAACTCAGGTTCCGGCCGCAAAGGTGGCGTTGTCCAAGTCTAGTACACTAACCAACGTCCGTTTCCACGAACCAGGGAAACGGATGGGAAGAAGTGCGATGACGCTGGGGAAGGCGAGGCGCCGAGCCTTGCTTTTCCTGGATCAAATCAAGCGCGAAAAGGGCGTTTGGTGGATGCCTAGGCAGTAAGAGGCGATGAAGGACGTGGTACTCTGCGAAAAGCCATGGGGAGCTGAGAACGAGCTTTGATCCATGGATGTCCGAATGGGGAAACCCACCTGACATTCTGCTATTGTTACCTCTGGTATCAATAGTGGGGTGAAACAGGTACTTTTACCCTGAATACATAGGGGTTTAAGAGCGAACCCGGGGAACTGAAACATCTAAGTACCCGGAGGAAAGGAAATCAAGAGAGACTCCGCTAGTAGTGGCGAGCGAACGCGGACCAGCCGAGCCTTGAGAGTGACTGGAATGGCCTGGAAAGGTCAGCCATAGCGGGTGACAGCCCCGTACAGGAAGCTCGATGGGACGTATCAAGTAGGGCGGGACACGTGTAATCCTGTCTGAAGATCGGGGGACCACCCCCGAAGGCTAAGTACTCCTTACTGACCGATAGCGAACAAGTACCGTGAGGGAAAGGTGAAAAGCACCCCGACGAGGGGAGTGAAACAGTTCCTGAAACCGGACGCCTACAAGCAGTCGGAGCCGCAGCAGCGGTGACGGCGTACCTTTTGTATAATGGGTCAACGACTTGGTCTCAGTAGCAAGCTTAAGCCGCTAGGTGTAGGCGCAGGGAAACCGAGTCTTAAAAGGGCGAATGAGTTACTGGGATCAGACCCGAAACCAGATGATCTAGGCATGAGCAGGATGAAGGCACAGTAACATGTGCTGGAGGTCCGAACCCACACCTGTTGAAAAAGGTCGGGATGACTTGTGCCTAGGGGTGAAAGGCCAATCAAATCTGGAGATAGCTGGTTCTCCGCGAAAGCTATTTAGGTAGCGCCTCGGACGAATACCCACGGGGGTAGAGCACTGCATGGGTGATGGGGTCCCACAGACTTACTGAGCCTAAGCAAACTCCGAATACCGTGGAGTACTATCCGGGAGACAGACATCGGGTGCTAACGTCCGGTGTCAAGAGGGAAACAACCCTGACCTACAGCTAAGGCCCCTAATTCATGGCTAAGTGGGAAAGCATGTGGGACGGCCAAAACAACCAGGAGGTTGGCTTAGAAGCAGCCATCCTTTAAAGATAGCGTAACAGCTCACTGGTCTAGATAAGCTGTCCTGCGGCGAAGATGTAACGGGGCTCAAGCCATGAGCCGAAGCTTAGGATGTGGAGAAATCCACGTGGTAGCGGAGCGTTCCGTGATATAACACCTCGCCTTTCCAGCCGTGCAAGCGGTTGCGAAGGCACGGTGTTTTCTGTGAAGCCGGGCTGTAAGGCATCCGGTGGAGAGATCGGAAGTGAGAATGTTGACATGAGTAGCGATAAAGAGGGTGAGAGACCCTCTCGCCGAAAGTCCAAGGGTTCCTGCTTAAAGCTAATCTGAGCAGGGTAAGCCGGCCCCTAAGGCGAGGCCGAAAGGCGTAGTCGATGGGAACCAGGTTAATATTCCTGGGCCAGGAGATGGTGACGGATTGCAGAGGTAGTCAGGTCTTATCGGATTGACCGGGCTGCTGAGTGGTCCCTGGAAATAGCCCTCCGCAAGACCGTACCCTAAACCGACACAGGTGGACTGGTAGAGCATACCAAGGCGCTTGAGAGAACCACATCAAAGGAACTCGGCAAAATACCTCCGTAAGTTCGCGAGAAGGAGGCCCCGTTTGTACGCAAGTATGGGCGGGGGGCACAAACTAGGGGGTGGCGACTGTTTACTAAAAACACAGGGCTGTGCGAAGCCGTAAGGCGACGTATACAGTCTGACGCCTGCCCGGTGCTGGAAGGTTAAAGGGAGGGGTTCACGCTCCGAACTGAAGCCCCAGTAAACGGCGGCCGTAACTATAACGGTCCTAAGGTAGCGAAATTCCTTGTCGGGTAAGTTCCGACCTGCACGAATGGCGTAACGACTTCCCCGCTGTCTCTGATGTGGACTCAGCGAAATTGAACTGTCTGTCAAGATGCAGACTTCCCGCGGTTAGACGGAAAGACCCCATGCACCTTTACTCCAGCTTCGCACTGGCATCAGGCCAGGCATGTGCAGGATAGGTGGTAGGCATCGAAGCGGGGACGCTAGTCCTCGTGGAGCCTCCCTTGAGATACCACCCTTGCCTTGCTTGATGTCTAACCGCGGCCCGTTATCCGGGTCCGGGACCCTGCGTGGTGGGGAGTTTGACTGGGGCGGTCGCCTCCCAAAGTGTAACGGAGGCGCGCGAAGGTAGGCTCAGACCGGTCGGAAATCGGTCGTTGAGTGCAATGGCAGAAGCCTGCCTGACTGCAAGACTGACACGTCGAGCAGAGTCGAAAGACGGTCATAGTGATCCGGTGGTCCCAAGTGGGAGGGCCATCGCTCAACGGATAAAAGGTACGCTGGGGATAACAGGCTGATGGTGCCCAAGAGTCCATATCGACGGCACCGTTTGGCACCTCGATGTCGGCTCATCTCATCCTGGGGCTGGAGCAGGTCCCAAGGGTATGGCTGTTCGCCATTTAAAGAGGTACGTGAGCTGGGTTTAGAACGTCGTGAGACAGTTCGGTCCCTATCTTCCGTGGGTGTAGGATACTTGAGAGGAGTTGACCCTAGTACGAGAGGACCGGGTTGAACGATCCACTGGTGGACCAGTTGTCGTGCCAACGGCAGTGCTGGGTAGCTATGATCGGACAGGATAACCGCTGAAGGCATCTAAGCGGGAAGCCCCCCTCAAAACAAGGTATCCCTGAGGACCGTTGTAGACTACAACGTCGATAGGCCGGAGATGTAAGCGCGGTGACGCGTTCAGTTGACCGGTACTAATTGTCCGATAGGCTTGATTTGATCCAGTAGAAGCAAGACTGAGATCAGAAGCATACACGACCATGACGCGTGTATTTGACTTGGAAACGATGTTTCTTCCTTGGTCTGGTGGTCATAGCACGAGCAATACACCCGACCCCATTCCGAACTCGGCCGTTAAGTGCCGTTGCGCTGATGGTACTGCGTCTCAAGACGTGGGAGAGTAAGTCACTGCCAGACCTAGAAAGAAACATCCTTATCTCTCTTTTTCGATGTACCTCGCTTCTGTCTTACGCGAGGTGCGCATTGGCGCGGGATGGAGCAGCCCGGTAGCTCGTCAGGCTCATAACCTGAAGGTCGTAGGTTCAAATCCTACTCCCGCAACCAAACAAATCGACGGCTTACGGGCACATCGCCGTAGGCCGTTTTTTTGTGCCCGGCTGGTGTCCGCAAAGAGCCTAGCAGGCAATACTCTTGGACCAGTCTGGCTCGCCCCTTGCCACCCCTCAACTGGGGTTTATCTGAAAACGCCTCCGAAAGTTATGGGTGAGTAAATCATCACCGTCGCGGAAAGCTTGCGCTGGAGCCTCCTTCCCCTTCCACTTTACGCGTTAGGGTCAGCGCTGCCGTCGGGTGGCGCGGTAATCTGCGGTCAGAAATTCAACGCCTCGACGACCAGTCCTGCGATCATCCGGCGCGTGATGTCCTTGTCGCGTGCCAACCCCGGCATGGCTTTCATGACATCCCACCATGTTCCACCTGACCAGCGTCCGGTCAGACTTCCGCCAAAATGACCAAAGCAGGCAGATAATTCGGCTATCTGACTATCCGAAGGATATCCGCGACAATGTCCTTCGTTCAGTCGCCCAAAAAGTGACTCGCAGTTACGTTTTTTGGAAGGCTATGCGTTCTGAAAAAAGGCTTGGGACGGGTCCGTTTTACCTCCATCCCCGCTGATTGAGCAGACCGCGCCAATTGCGATTCTCGCGGCAGTTATCTGCGCTTTCCGGTGGGCAGAACGAGCGGTCCGTTCCCTCGCCGTAACCGAGAATGCAAGTGGCGCACTGCAGTGCTGCCGGGACCGGAGTAGCTGTTGATGAACACGACGCGAAAGAAAATCGGCTTCAGACCGTCGCTTGCCCGGCTTTGTCAGATCTGCCACGACACCATCCGCTTCGGCCGTCTGAGTCTCTTGGCTGTGCTTGCGCTTGGTTTGCTGAACGCAGTGGGCGGCCCTGCATGGGCGGCCCCGACGGCCCAATGTGGTGGGCAGGTCGAACTGTGGTTTCTCAACGACGAATCCACCAGCGTGGTCAGCGGCACCTCGGGCACGCCCAATAACGAATTCGAGGATTCCCAAACCTTTATCAGTTCGGTTGCCAATAGCTTTGCCTTCGATGCCACGGCAGGTTTCCGTGGTGCACTGGTGGCCTGGGCGACCAGTCCGACGCTGATCAGTGGCCTGACCGGATCCTTTCCTACCGTCGCCGCTGCCTATACCCGCAATGGTAATGGCTCCACCTATCCGGGCGCGGCGATGAGCTATGCCGCGAATGGCATCACGGCCTACGATACCAGTGCCTACAAGACCGACGGCGGCGCTCCAGTGCGCAGCAGCGTGCCTTCCATCGTGGTGATGCTGACCGACGCCAACGGTCTGACCTCGGGGCTTGGCAAGGTAAGTGACCAGGCAGCGCTGGAGGCCGGGGCCAAGACGCTCCGCGATGCAGGCCACCAGATTGTCATCATGTTGGCCGCCGAGGCGGCCCTGCGATACGACCCGGCCAATACCTACGATCCGCGCAATCCGGACACCACCTACGACGCGGCATTCAAGACGATGATGGATACCGTGGCCGGGGCCGCCTCGAATGTCATCGTCGGTTCGACCTACGCTGATATCGCCAATCCCACCAAGGGGTACATCGCGGCCCTCAGCGACCGTATCTGCGCCGTGGCAAAGCAAATTGCTTCGGCAGCCGAAACCCCGGCGATGACGGTGACAAAGACCGCAAATGCCACCGGCCTGTCGAACCCGCCACAGCCGGGCGACGTGCTGGACTACACGATCACTGTGAAGAACAGCGGCAATGTCTCGCTGACGAACGTCGTGCTGGACGACGCGCTGACGGCGGACGAGGTCTACGTCTCGGGCGACACCAACAGCAATGGCGTGCTCGACGTGGGCGAGACCTGGAGCTACGGGGCGAGCTACACCCTGACCCAGGCCGACCTCGATGCCGGCGGGGTGGAAAACGTGGCCAGCGCAACGGCGACCCCGCCCTCGGGCGCAGCGGACCGCTTCAGCGTCTACTCGGGCGCCGACGCCACTGCCTCCACCGCTACCAGCGCGCCCGCCACCGGAAACGGCGTGGTCACGCCGCTGACCGCCAAGGCCGAGCTGAGCGTGACCAAGACGGTGGACGAAACGGCGCTGGATGACGGGGTGCGGGTAGGCGATGTGCTGATCTACACGATACTCGTGAAAAATACCGGCAACGTCACGCTCTCCGATATCGGCCTGCAGGACGATTTCACCGATGTGAATGGCAAGCCCCTTACGCTGAGCACGGGCCCAGTCCGCATTGCGCCCGCGTCGGGCACCACGATGGCCCCGGGGGACAGCTGGACCTATCGGGCCACCTATGCGCTGGAGGCCGGGGCGATTGCCGCGGGCGGGGTCAAGAACCTTGCCACGATCACCGCATCGCCACCGGTGGGGGACCCGATCAGCGCGCAAAGCGCGGTCGGTGGCAACAGCTCGGCGGCAGGTAATGGCAGCCCCACCGGCACCGGCTTTCCCGGCGAGGTGAGTGGCCAGGTCCGGGCCTATCTTTCGGGCAAGGCGGGGGTGACGGTATGCCTGTTGCAGGCCACGGGTGCCGATTACGTGCCGGTCCTCGATACCGAGAACCAGCCGGTCTGCACCACGACCGACAGCGACGGCCGCTATCGGTTCGTCGGCCTGCCGGCCGGGACCTACGGCCTGCAATTCACCGATCCCGGCGCTGCGATCGACCCGACCGCCGCCAGCGCGGATGCGACCAATGCGGGCAACCGTATCGAGGCAATCCTGGTAGGGGCCGGCGCCGTTAAGGTGAATCAGGACGCCGTTTTCGTCGATCCCAGCGGGGTGGTCTACGACAGCGAAAGCTTTGCGCCGCTTCCCGGGGTGAAGGTGACCCTGACCTTCAACGGCACAGCCGTGCCTGACAGCTGGCTCGACGTGACCCTTGGGCAGGCAAACGGATCGCTGACTGATGCCGATGGCCGCTATACCTACATCCTGAACGCCGCGACCGCGCAATCGGGCACCTACACGCTGGTGGTCGAGAAGGCGGGCTATCAGGTCTCGGCGGCGGTGCCTCCGCAGGCCGGGCCCTATACGCCCGGGCTGGGGGGCGGGCTGGAAAAGATCGTTCCCGACGACACGCCTAACGCCGCGATGAGCCAGACCTATTACCTCGGCTTCGCGCTGACGTTCGATGGCGAGGCCGCGAGCGCGACGTCCAACGGCGTGGTCAACAACCATATCCCGCTTGACGGCAGGCTGCTGCCGCAGATCAAGGATGAGCTGACGCACATCCTCAGCAACGACATGGCCGCGACGATGACCCAGCAGGCGGGCCGGATGCAAAGCTATGCGTCGGGGGCCCTCGACCGGCTGAAATCGCGTCATACGGGGGACTACTGCATGGCGGCGGCAACGGCGCTTCTGGCCGGATCGCCTCTGCAATTCGCCTCGGCCAGTGCGGTGATCCCGGCAGAGAACGGCCCTGTGCTTGACCGTCTGGCTGCGCTGGTGAGTGGATGTCCCGATGTCCGCTTCGAGATTGCGGGCCATACCGACAGCGACGGTACCGCGGAGGCAAACCTCGCACTGAGCCGGGCCCGGGCGGCGGCAGTGGCTGAGGCGCTGGCCCAACGTGGCATCGCGCCTGCGCGGATGGAGCCGCGCGGCTATGGCGAGACCCGTCCGATTGCTGACAATGCAACCGCGGACGGCAAGAGCCGCAACCGCCGGGTGGTCTTTGAGGCGCTGGCCACCGAAACCCCGGCCGATCCCTGCGCACTGCCCAATCCGGGCGCGGGCGAGACTCATGCCTTCGCGGCTCATGCCGATGACACCGGCGCCTCGGTCGCTGGCAGCTTCCGGCACGAGACGCATGATTGCCAGCGCGACAGCTGGACAATCGTCTCGGGCGACCTGAGCTGGACGAAGCCAGCCAACGGGCTGTCGCAAGGCATGGTCGGCTTCAGCGCGCGGCGCGAGCGTTTCGCGACCCCCGACCGCGTCAGCGGCACCTTCTTCGGGCTTTACGGCACACGATCGGCCGTGACGGGGCTGGCAATGGGCCAGATCGACGGCGTGGGCCTCAATGCCGGGCTTTATGGCGCGGCCCGCGTCGATCATGCCCTGTTCGTCGACTGGTACCTTGGCATCGCGGGCGGCAAGCATCGTATCGATCTGACCTTTGACCGGGATGGCGGGACGATCGGCGCGACCGGGTCCTACACCTATGCTGCGGGCTTCGGCGGCGTCGCGGTGTCGGGCGAAACCCGCGCCTTGGGGCTGACTTTCAGCCCGCGTGTGGGGGCCGACCTCGCCTGGTCACCCGGTGGCAAGGCCGCGATCGTGGCCGCGCGCGGTGCACTGCGCGATACCGGCGCCCTGGACCTGCCTGCGCTTTCAGGCGCGCGCCTCTTCGCCGAGCTCAGGATGTCCGACCTGCTTCCGGGCGATGCCGACACACTATCGGTCGCGCCGCGGCTGGCCTATAGCCGGGCGATTGGCGCCGATGCCGCGTCCTTCGGGTTCGGCACCTCGATCGAATATGCCCACCCGCTGGATGCCCATGGCAGGTCGTGGAGCCTTGCCCTCGATGCTGAACAATCCGGCACGGCGACCAGTGGATCAGTCTCGTGGCGCTATGTCACCGAGATGGGACCGGGGCAGTTCGACAGTTCCGTGGGGATGGGTGGAACGGGTGCGGTCACGGTGGGGGGTACCTACTCGATGTCCTTCTAGGACAGGGCTGCCGGCGCTTGGCGACGAACATGTGCCCGAACCGGCACCACCAGAACCGCACCCTCTCGCGGCTGACGCCAACGCCGCTTTCGTGCAACAGGCTGTCGCCGTTCTCAGGCGACAGCGGAAAGCGTGCATACATCATCCCCGCCAGGCGGATGGTTTCGGGCGAATATTGACCTGACGGAAGGGGCTGCGTTGGGGCATAGCAGGACGCCAGCCCTCCGTCTGCCCCGCCACAGCCCGAGTTCGTTTGACGGCGCCCGCCCGCTCCGGCGCAACGCCCGAGTGGTGCCGTCAGTCGGCGGTTTCGGCGCCGCCCTTGTCCTTGTTGATGGTGGCGGTGACCGGGGCAAATCCGGGCGCTTTCAGCACAATCGAAAACGTCTTCGAGGCCGTGCTGGTGACGTAGATCGAGTTGGGGTTGGCGCGGAAATGGCCCGGCATGGTGCCGGCGTCGAAGTGGATGCGCGCCTCGCCCCCGGCCGGCACACTGAAGCCGTCAAGCTTGCGGAACGTGCCTTCAACCTTGCCGCTCTGCCCGTCGGTGATCGTGTAGTAAATCGACATGCCCGTCAGTGGCGAGGTGCCCTTGTTCACGACCAGCAATTCCAGGTGGTCGGGGGCGGTCTTGTTGGCGGCATAGTCGTAGTTGTTTTCCACCAACGCCTCCTTAATCACGAACGGCGCCGGCGCGCCGGTCATGTCGATGGGATTGGCCATGAATGTGGGGTCTTTGTCGGCGAGGTCATTCTGCCCGTCGCCATCGGTATCGGCCACCAGCGGATCGGTGCCCAGCAGCGCCTCGGCCGAGTCCGGAATGCCGTCGCCATCGGTGTCCTTGTTTTGCGCCATCACGCCGGTTGTCATGGTCAGGCCCAGCAGCGAGGCAAGCGCGAGGGTCGAAAGGTTTCTCTTCAGGGTCATGGTCGTCTTTCCTTTGAAATCAGGCTTTTGCAAGCCGGTCGGGGTTAAGAGGGAGGGCCAGTGCCAGCGCGCCAAGGCCGAGAACTGTCATCACGATCCAGATCAGGTTGCTGGTCATCTCGACGAGGACCGGCCAGAGCGCCATGCCGGTATAGGTGGATTTGATGCCCAGAACGGCGAAGGTGAACCGCTCGAAATGCTTGGTGACCGAGGCTTCCTCGATCCCGTTGCGCAGCGCCTCGAAGGTGGCGAACCCCTTCATGATCTGCGTCTGATCGGGCTTGCTGATCTGCAGTTGGGCAAAGACGCCACCGGCCACCTGGTTGTCGGGGTCGAGCGTGTCGCCGACCTGCGGCGCGATCAGCACCAGCGTCAGCCAGACTGCAAAGGCAGCCAGCAGCGCATGTGAGATCTGCCGCATGTGAAGCGTCAGGATGAAGGCCACGAGGAAGAAACAGGCGGAATAGGCGACGGCCACGCCCCAGACGATCGCGATCCGCAGCAGGTCATCGGGCACAAGGCCCACACCGGAACTCAGATGCAGCACCGCCGTGAGCATCCCCAGCACCAGCGCCAGACCACCGGCCAGCAGCGCGATCCCGGCCAGCGCCTTGCCAGCCACGAACTGCCACGGACGCATTGGCCGCGTCAGCATCAGCGCCAGTGTCTGGCGCCCGCGTTCGCTGGCCGCGGCGCGATAGCCGATCAGGATCGAGATGGCGGCACCGATGATCTCGATCTGCTCGATGGCCCCGCGCAGCAGGCGCAGCGGATAGAACTCGGGCGCCTTGATTTCGCCTGCCGATTTGCCCAGTGCCAACAGCGTCGCCTTGGCCGCGTCATAGGTGGCAACGTCATTGCGCAGCGCGATCGCGCCGGTCAGCAGCGCCACCACGGCGGCAATGCCCAGAAAAACGGTAACGATCAGGACAAAGCGGTCGCGCAGGGCATCGCGGATGTCCTTGGCCGCGATGGTGCGTATTGGGCTTGGGGCCACAGCGGCCGGGGTCATGATGGCATCAGACATTGTAGTCTCCTTGCGTCATGGCGAGGCCGGTCAGCGAGCGCCATGCCAGGGCCGTCGCCGCAACGAGGGCAAGCAGCAGATCGAGGAACGGGGGGATGAAAGAGGGTGGGGAAATGTCGGGCGGCAGGTAGTCCAGCAGGCGCGCAGAGGCGAACTTGAACGAATCTGCCAGCGAGAACGGCCCGAGGATTTGCGCGGTCCAGTGGAAGAAACCGATGTCAGGCGGTGCCGCCAGCGCAGAGATCGGGTTGATCGCAGCGGTCGGGTTCAGGTTTGCGGTCAGTTGTGGAAGGATGAAGGTTAGCGCCAGCCATGCGGTCACCGGCAACAGCAACCCCACGGTTTCCGAGCGGGACCACGCCCCCGTGGCCAGCCCTATCAACCCGAAAATGGCCATGTATACCGCCGAAACCACCATGAATCCGACAAGTTGCGCCCATTGCAGAAGGCTCAGCTGAATCGATGGCAAGACCAGAAAGGTGGCCGTCGCCGCGACGGCGGCAACAATGGACAGGCCCGCTATCAGCGCGCCCAATGCCGCGATCTTGCCGATGGCATAGTCGCCTTGGCTCAGCGGGCGGATGCCGATCAGGGGTAGGACGCCCGCCTTGCGATCAAGGCAGACCAACCGGTTACCGATCACGATGGCCGAAAGGGCCCCGATCAGCGCCACATAGACCGACATGTTGCGCATCAGGAACAGCGGCGACATGTCAAAAACCGGGTTGGGCGGCACCGTGCGGCCTGCGGCCTTCAGGAAAACGGTTGCCTGTTGATAGATGCCGTCGACAGTTGCCGTAGCCGACCATCCCAACCATGCCGAGATTAGCACCAGAACAATGAACATTGCCCCCAGCAGGGCCACCGTCCGCTCGCGCAGGACGAATAGGGCCGACTGGCGGGCGACCAACCAGCGCGGGCTCATCGCGGGGCTCATGCCGCGGCCCCGGCCAAGCGACCTACCGGGGTCAGCGACAGGTACAGCTCTTCAAGCGCCGCGTCGTCGCCGTAGCGGGCCGTGACGGCCTCGATGCGGTCATGAAACACCAGCTTGCCATGGCTCAGCACCGCGATGGATGTGCAGGTCTTGGCGATCTCGGAAATCAGGTGGGTGTTCATGAAGATCGTCATGCCGAACTCGATGTTCAGCCGGATGATCAGATCGCGCAGCATCTTGATACCCATCGGGTCAAGGCCCGACGTCGGCTCGTCCAGAAACAGCACGGACGGCCGGTGCAGAATTGCCTGCGCCAGCCCCACCCGCTGCCGCATCCCCTTGGAAAACCCGCCGACGCGCTGATGTGCCAGATAGGTGCAGTCCAGCAGGTCCAGCACCTCGGCCACCCGCGCTTGCGGCGCCTCGACGCCCGACAGCCGGGCAAAGAACAACAGGTTCTCTGTCGCCGTCTGGGTGTCGTAAAGTCGCACGTTTTCAGGGACGTAACCGATGGAGCGTCGCACCGAAAGGGGATCTGTCCGGATGTCATGTCCGGCGACCCGTGCGGTGCCCGAGGCCGGCTTGGCAAGGGTCGTCAGCATCTGGACCGTGGTTGTCTTGCCCGCGCCGTTATGGCCCAGAAAGCCAAAAACCTCGCCCTTGGCGATTTCCAAGGTCAGGCTGTCCACGGCCCTGACGCCGTCGAAGCTTTGGGTCAGTTTATCTGTCATGATGATCGGGTCGCTCATGGCTGGGCTCCTTGCTGTGGTGGCCGGGCATGCCGGGCTTTGCGCGCTGTCTGTCTGCCGCAGACCGCACCGGCCTTGCGGCGGATTTACAGTTTTGTGAGGTGGGGCCGCGGGCCCGAAAAGGCGGCGCCTCGGCCTGTCGGGCGCCGCCTTTGGTGTCAGGGAAGGGCGGCGTCAGTTATTGGCGTTTTCGCCGTCCTGCGCGCCGTTGTCGCCCCCGTTGTCGCTCCCGTCTTCGCCCCCGTTCTCACCGGCGTTTTCCCCCGCGTTTTCGCCGGCCTGCGGGTCGGCAGAGGCCATCTGGACAGACAACACCTTGCCGTCGGCGGGGTTGATCGCGACCATCTTCTCGGTGCCGTCGGACTGGACGACAGTGGCCATGATCATGTCCGGCATGCCGCTTTCGCCGGCCTGGTATTCGATGCTGGCGACCTTGCCGGAGGCAGCGTTTTCGGCCGTGGCAACGGCCTGTCCAAGGCTGGTGGGCGAGGCCAGAAACGGCTGCGCCTCGGCCATCGGCGCCTCGGTCGGGGCGACGGTGCCGGTCTGCGCCAATGCCGCCGTGCCGCCGACGGCCGTCAGCAGCAGGGCCGCGGCGAAAAGGGATGATTGATGTGTCATGTTTTATCTCCGTTTCTTATCCGGCCCGCAGGATGCGCGCCGATGAAACCGAGATGGGGAGCCCGACTTACAGGGTGCTGTCGCCCAGATTACAATGCTTGGCCCGAGCGTGCCGCAGGCGGGATCGCGCCGCCCGTCCGCTGAAACGTTAATGACACGCGCAGCCCCGGCCCGGCATCCGACAGGCGCAGGCAAGCGTCGTGCAGATCGGCCACCGCCTTGACCAGCGCCAGCCCAAGGCCGGACCCTTCGGTCGTGCGGCTTTTTTCCAGACGGTAAAGGCGGCGCAGCACCTTGTCGCGTTCTGCCTCGGGGATGCCCGGGCCAGTATCTGCGACAAAGGCCGTGATCATCGCGCCCTCGCTTCGAACCCCGCAAAGGATCGTTGCGCCGGGCGGGCAATGGCGGATGGCGTTCTCGATCAGGTTGACTACTGACTGGGTCAAGAGTTCCTTGTCGCCCAGCACCCAGGCCGGCGTCATGGCCTCGCAGCGCAGGCTGTGGCCGGCATCTTCGGCGACGTCGGCATAAACCTCGGCGGCGTTCGTCATTAGGGCGGCCAGATCGACGGGGGCGAATTTCTGTCGCCGCGCGCCCGCCTCGATCTGGGCGATCCGCAGGAGCGCTGAGAAGGTGCCGTCGATCGCCTCGCTCTGGGCGAGGGCGGCAGCAAGGTCTTCCGAGCTGTCGCTACCGGCCTCGGACTTGCGTGCGGCCTCTTCGATGTGGATGCGCAGCCGGTTCAGCGGTGTGCGCAAGTCATGCGCAATGTCGGCACTCACCTGCCGCATCGCTTCGACCAGCCCCTCCAGCCGCGCAAGACTGGCATTGATCGCCTGCGACATCCGGTCAAGGTCATCGCCGTGGCCCGAGACAGGCAATCGCGCGGTCAGATCGCCAAGGGCCACGCGGGCCACCGCCGCCTCGGCGCGCGCCAGCCGGCGCTGCACCCGCACCGCCAGCAGGCTGCCCACCACCAGCGTCGCCAGCAAGACGAACAGCGCTGCCCAGCCGAACGCGCTTTGGACAATCTCGCGCAGATCGTCCAGATCGGCATTGGTCAGCCCGATGGTCAGGCTGTAGGGGCCCACCTGGCCGGTGAAGACCCGAAAGGGGTAATCGGTCGGCACGCCCAGCCGGGCGGCCGGCACCGTGATCCAACCCTGCGGCAAGGCAATATCGGCGATGTTTCCCGCCAGCACCTTTCCCGCCCGATCGCGCAGCAGGTAGACGGCAGACCGCGACGGCGTGGCCTTGATGCGGATGCCGATCGCCTCGATCAGGTCGGACTGGCCGCCATTTGCCTGTGTCTGCTGGAAAACGTTGAATATCTCGCGCACGCGGGCGTCTTGCCGCGCGGCAAGTTGCGTTGTCATCGCGCCGAAGCCTGCTGCGCCGACAACGGCCAGCGTGGCAAGAATGAAAAAGGTGACGCCCAGCGCCAGCCGGAACGAGCTATGCCGCCAGAGTTCACCGGGGCGCATGCAGCGAATAGCCCATGTTCTTGACGGTGTGCAGCAGCGCCTCGTCGAACGGCTTGTCGATCTTGGCACGCAGCCGGCTTATGTGAGTTTCCACCACGGACGTCTTCGGGTCGAAGTGGAAATCCCATACCTGCTCGAGCAACATCGTGCGGGTGACAACCCGACCTTCGTTGCGCATCAGAACTTCCAGCAGGGTAAATTCCTTGGGCAGCAGGTCGATCCTCTGGCCCGCACGCGCCGCTTCCCGGCGCAGAAGGTCGAGTTCCAGATCGGAGACCTTCAAGAAGGTCTTGACCTCCTGCACCGGCGGGCGCCGGGCCAACGCATTCAGGCGGGCCAAGAGTTCGGCAAAGGCAAAAGGCTTTGTCAGGTAATCATCCGCGCCCGCCTCCAGCCCCTCGACCCGGTCATCTATGCCGCCCAATGCTGTCAGGAAGATCACCGGCATCTTGCGTCCCGCAGCCCGCAGCGCGCGCACCAGCGACAGACCGTCCAAACCGGGTATCATCCGGTCCACCACGACGGCATCATATTTCTCGCGTGTGGCTTGAAACAGGCCGTCCGTACCATCGGCAAGCACGTCGCAGACATGGCCATTCTCGGCCAGGCCGCGCACAACGTAGGTGGCTGCAGAGTTGTCATCCTCGATTAACAAGATACGCATGGCACGCTTTCGGCTGTCGGACAGGTCTGACGACCGCTAAGCGGACGGTCTGACACAAAGGTCTCTGCCAGCATACAATTCTGTAATCTGGGCGAAAGCCGGCGGCAATCAGGTCCGCTGGTGCATCAGGGGCGCAGTTCAGTCCGGACCCCAATGCCGGCGACGGATCAAGCTCGTTAAAACGAGGACCTGCGGGGGCGTCGGAGTTTGAATCGCGGCGTCAGGAGATGGCGATGACATCCATCAGAAATCTATAAAAATTATAAATGATTCAGCGGGTTGCGAAATCCTTGACGCAGACGAGGAGCTTCTCGCTGATTGGCACCATGTTTGCGAGGTCGCTTGTGGCATCGACCAACCGCCCGGATGGTTGGCTCAAGGATATGCCGAAGGCAGAATTTGCGTGATAACCTTCGGCCATGGACAAGCTTTCCGTCATGCATGCCTTCCGCCGCATCGTCGAGCGCGGCAGCTTCGCGCGGGCGGCGAAGGATTTGGGCGTTTCGCCCGCTCTGCTGAGCCGCGAGATCCGGCTGCTTGAAGAAAGCCTTGGCACCACGCTGCTGACCCGCACGACCCGGTCCATGTCGATTACCGATGCCGGACAGCTTTACTATGACGAGGCGACCGGCATCCTCGATGCCGTGGTCCAGGTCGAAACGCGCATTCGCGATGGGGCCGGCGCGGTGCGAGGCCATCTGAAGATCAACGCGTCGAGCTCGTTCGGGCAGACGGTGATCGCGCCGATCCTGCCGGGGTTTCTGGACAGCTATCCCGATCTGCGGGTCACGCTGTCGCTGGACGACAGGGTGGTCGACATGGTCGAGGGCGGCTTCGACGTTTCGATCCGCATCCGCGCGGCCATGCCGGATTCGGCGCTGGTTGCGCGCAAGATCGGAACGATGCGGCAACGCATCTTCGCAGCACCCGCCTATCTTGAAAGGGCCGGCGTTCCGCAGGTGCCGCAGGACATAGCGCAGCACCGGGTCATTGGCTTCCTGCTGGCTGCGCACCTGACCACCTGGGACCTGCACGGCCCCGCGGGTTCGATCACCATCGACCTCGACCCGCCGGTGCGGGTCGGCAACAGCCTGGTGCTGCGCGATCTTCTGATCGCCGGTCAGGGCATCGGCACCTTGCCGGATTTCGTGTCGAACGGCCCCGAGGCGCGTGGCGAACTGGTCCGCGTCCTGCCCGACTGGGAGCTTCCCGCGCCCGAGATCTTCGCCGTCACCGCCTCGCGGCTGGCCATGGACGCCAAAGTCACGGCTTTCCTCGACCACCTGCGCCGGGCGCTGCGGCCCTGACATTCTTCAACAGGCGTAAAGAATGAAGTGACAGCGGGCCGGTTATTCCGGCCGGCCGCATCCCCGATCTTTTCAGGCATCGAAACGACAGCCCGAGAGGATCCCATGACCCGCGTTCTTGTTCTTTACTATTCCAGCTACGGCCATGTCCGCGCCCTTGCGCAGGCCGAGGCCGAGGGGGCCTGCAGCGTGCCCGGCACCCATGTCGACCTGCGCCGCATTCCCGAGACCGTGCCCGAGGAGATCCGGCAAAAGGCCGGGTTCATCCGCGACGACACGCCCCTTGCCGCGCCGGCCGACCTTGAGGCCTACGACGCCATCATCTTCGGTACGCCGACGCTTTTCGGCATGATGGCCGGGCAGGTGAAGTCGTTCCTCGACCAGGCGGGCGGGCTTTGGGCGCGCAATGCGCTGGTGGGCAAGCTCGCCGCCGTCTTCGCCTCGACCGGCTCGCAGCATGGCGGGCACGAGGCGACGCTCCTGTCCACCCAGATCCCGCTTCAGCACTTCGGGATGCTCATCGTGGGCATGCCCTATACCTTCGCGGGCCAGACGACGGCCGAGGGCATTGTTGGCGGTGCGCCCTATGGGGCAGGCACGATCGCCGGCGCCGACGGGTCCCGCGCGCCCACCGAGACCGACCTTGCCGGTGCGCGTTTCCAGGGCGCGCACGTGGCGCGGCTGGCGGCGCGGCTTGCCGGGGCAGCCTTTGCCGAGGAGGCCGCGTGATGGCCCCGCTGACCATCGATTTCTTCCACGACGTGGTCTGTTGCTGGTGCTTCAACATCTCGTCGCGGATGCGCAGCCTGGTCGAAGAGTTCCGCCTCGACATCCGGCATCGCACGTTCGTGTTGCAGGACAGCCCGGCCGAGATGGCCGCGCGCTGGGGCACGCCCGAACAGGCCCGCGAGGCCATTCTGGGCCATTGGGCCGCCTGCCGGCAGGCCAGCGACCGGCCAGAGCGCGTCGATATCGAA
Source organism: Limimaricola sp. (assembly GCF_016125575.1). Lineage (GTDB taxonomy): Bacteria > Pseudomonadota > Alphaproteobacteria > Rhodobacterales > Rhodobacteraceae > WGLM01. The sequence continues at coordinate 276,546 of NZ_WGLM01000006.1, read as the reverse complement.
GCCATGCGCACGGCCCCCTTCGATTACCCGCATGGCATGACCGCCGCGCTGGGGTGCAAGGCCGCCGAACGGCTTGGCGGGCAGGCCGCCCATTGGGACATGTTCGACCGCCTCCAGAAGGCGCACCTGACCGAGGCGCGCAACGTCGCCGATCCGGCCACGGTGCTTGACGCCGCGTGCGAGCTCGGCTTCGAGGCGGCCGCCTTCGCCGACCTGTTCGACGATCCGGCCACCGCGCGCGCCGTTCAGGCCGACCGTCGCCACGCCAGCGCGCACCAGGTCCGCTCCATCCCGACCCTCATCATCCGCGAGACAGGCACCCGCCTTGTCAACGGTCCGCGCGACGCCCTGGCCGCGCAACTGCGCGCCGTCCGTCGCCTCGTCACCTGAAAGGAGACCCGCATGATCTTCCCGTTCCCCCGCATCGGTGTCCGGCACCGCCGCCACATTCCCCGCGCCATCCCCCACGACCTGACGCCCCACCTGTTGCGCGATATCGGCCTCGAGCCCTGGCCGAAACACCCGCGCAATCCGTTCGATCCGCTCTGGTGAGCCACGACAGGAGAGCCAGCGATGTCACGCACCACCGATATTCTTCTCACCGCGCTCGCCCCGGCGGTCTGGGGCAGCACCTATCTTGTCACGACCCAGGCGCTGCCCGCGGGCCATCCGATCACGCTGGCGGCTCTCAGGGCGTTGCCGGCGGGGCTGCTGCTGCTGGCCGTCACCCGCATGCTGCCCCCGCGGGAATGGATCGGCCGCGTCTTCCTGCTTGGCGCGCTCAATTTCGCGATCTTCTGGTCGCTGTTGTTCGTCGCGGCCTACCGACTTCCGGGCGGTGTCGCGGCCACGCTGGGCGCGACGCAGACGTTGATGGTGCTGGGCCTGTCGCGGGTCCTGCTGGGGACCGGCATCCGCCCGGCCGCGGTCCTGGCCGCGCTTGCGGGCATCGGCGGGGTGGCGCTGCTGGTCCTTGGCCCCGGCGCAGCGCTTGATCCGGTCGGCATCGCGGCCGGCTTTGGCGGTGCGGTGTCGATGGCGCTGGGCACGGTGCTGTCTCGCAGATGGCAGCCCCCGGTTCCGGCGCTGACCTTTACCGCCTGGCAATTGACGGCAGGGGGCCTGCTGCTGTTGCCCGCGGCCCTCGTCTTCGAACCGGCACTGCCGGCCCTGACCGCTGTCAACCTGGCGGGACTTGCCTGGCTGGGACTGATCGGCGCGGCTGCGACCTACTGGCTCTGGTTTCGCGGTGTCGCCCGGATTGAGCCGGGTGCGGTCTCGATGCTGGGCCTGATGAGCCCGCTGACCGCGGTCCTGCTTGGCTGGCTCTGGCTGGATCAGGCCCTGACGCCACAACAGTCATTCGGCGCAGCCATTCTTCTCGCCTCGGTCTGGCTCGGCCAGGCCGCCAATTTCCCCCAACGTTTCAGAAACAGAAAGGTATTACCATGAAACCGATTTTCCTCCTTGCCGCCGCGGCGCTTTACGCCCTGCCGCTGACCACGCGCGCCGAAGACGGCATCATTGTCTCCGACGGCGTTGCGCTGCATTTCACCGACGAAGGGGCCGGGCCCACGGTCATCCTGCTGCACGCCTTCGCCGGGTCGTCGACGCTGTGGAAAAGCAGCGGGCTGATGCCGCTCGATGGCTTTCGCACCATCAGCTTCGATGCCCGCGGCCACGGTGCCAGCGGCAAGCCGCTGGATGCAGGGGCCTACGGCATGCCGCTGGTCGAGGACGTGATCCGCCTCATGGATGCGCGCGGTGTCGCGGCGGCGCATGTCGTCGGCTACTCGATGGGTGCCGAAACCGCGCTGAAACTGGCCGTGACGCATCCCGAGCGCGTCCGCTCGCTTGTCGTCGGCGGGTCCGGCTGGTCGAGCGAGGCCGAGGTGCAGACCTACGGCGCCATCTCCGCGGCTTTGGGCGATGCCGCGACCTTTGGCGATTTCATGGCGGCGATGGCCCCGGACCCGGCCGGAACAACCGAGGCCGACATGCTGGCTGGTTTCGCCATGTTGACCGATCATGGCATTTCGCCCGGCCAGGATGCCGCCCCGTTGGCGGCGGCAGCAGGCGGGATGCACGCGTTGATCGGGCTGACCGCCGCCGAGCTTTTCGCGATTGATGTTCCTGTGCTGGGGCTTGCGGGGGGCGACGATCCAGAGCGCGAAAACGTCGCGCGGCTGGGCACGGTCCTCGACGATTTCACGTTCGTCCCGATCCCCGGGGCCGATCACCTCGCCGCCCCGCTGACCCCGCTGTTCACCCAAACCGTCATCGCCTTCCTGCGCGACTGACCCGGCATTGCTGAAAGGACCAGGCCCATGCACCTGCAACGCAAGGATACCGAACGCACCGTCGCCCGCGCCGCCGGGCTGCTTTATCTCATCATCATCCTGTGCGGGATCAGCGCCGAAGTGGCGTTGCGCGGCCCGCTGATCAACCTCGGGGATGCCGCCGGCACGGCCGAGGCGATCCTGGCGTCGCTTGGACGGTTCCGGCTGTCCATCGCCTTCGATCTGGTCATGGCGCTGGCCGATGCCGGGCTTGCCGTCCTGCTGTTCGTGCTGTTCCGCCCGGTTGCTCCCACTTTGGCGCTGGCGGCCATGGTCTTTCGGCTTGTCCAGTCGGTGATCATCGCAGCCAGCCTGATTAACCTGCAGGCGGCGGTGCTCTTGCTGACCGGCGGGCAGGATATCGCGGCGTTTGCCTCCGGGCAGGCCGCGGCGATCAGCGCGCTGTTTCTCAACCTGCATGGTCATGGCTACGATCTTGGCCTGGTGTTCTTCGGCCTCAACAGCCTGATGACCGGCGCGCTGATCTGGCGTGCGCCGTTCATCAACAGGGCCTTCGGTGCCGGGATTGCCGCGGCGGGCGTCGTTTACCTTGTCGGCAGCGCGCTGCGGTTCTTCGCCCCGGATCTGCGGCCCGCCTTCGCCCCCGCCTATGGGTTGACTGCGACCACCGAAACCGCCTTTTGCCTGTGGCTGTTGTCCGCAGGTAAGATCGGCGGCGTGTTTGGCAGGTGGCGTCGTCGCCGGGCCTGACGGCACCGGACCCGATCCGACGGAATGCAAACGGGAGAATCATGATGGATCAACGTGGTTTCACTGTCCGCGCCCTTGGCGAAATCGCCATCCGGTGCATCAATCTTGACGCGATGGTCGCCTTCTATCGCGATGTCATCGGGCTTGAACCGCTCAACGATCCGGGTAACGGCCGCATCGTGTTCCTTCGCATCGCCGAGGGCTTTGGCGGCCATACCTCGGTGCTGGCGCTGTTTCGTTACGACATCGAGGCCGCGGGCCGGACGCGGGCAGGCGAGGTGCCGCCCGCGACCGGTCCGGGCTCGTCGTTGCATCACCTCGCGCTCAGCCTGCCCTGGGACGAGCAGGCGGCCGTCATCGCGTGGTATGAGACGCGCGGCCTGGAATACCATGTCGAGACATTCGATTGGGTGGGCTGGCGCGGTGTCTTCACCTTCGATCCCGACGGCAATACCGTCGAACTGGTTGCCAAGGATCCGGGCTGGGTCGCGCCAGCGGGGGTGGCACCTAAGGCGACAAGCGGTTGAGCCGGGGCGCGGCCTGCGTCGGGATGATCTGTCACGGCGCTGCTTGGGATCAGGTCCCGCCAGGCGCAAATCTTGCAAGCCTTCGATCCGCCATGAGGGAGCCAAAACGATGTTGTCCGAAACTCCGACTCAGCACCTGCTGTGCGGAAAGATCGCATAAGGGAAGTCCTCCTTGGCCGCCCGGCTTGGGGCCGGGCCCGGCAGGTCCCAACACGGAGGACGCCCCGCTCACTGCGCGCTTGGCAGATGTTCGAAGTTTCATCGCCGGTGCGTTCTGACATAGCGGTCGCGTCGATCTCAGCAGCCATCCGTTACAGGATGTCATGGCAGGTGACGGCCGGGATCATCTTCTTCCGATCCCGGGTGCGATCCGGCTCGATGTGAAGTCCATGCAGGAGCGCCTTACCCTCCGCGGCCGATCCCGCGGCGGTGTCCATCGAGATATCAGCCTGCCCATCACGCTGCAGGGCATTGACCCGATACCGAAGCCCGGATGGCGGAAATCGAGGGGTCTTTGTCCTAACGGTCAGCGGGCAGATCGGCGTAGTGTCTGACCATGGAACGCAAAACGACATATCGGACAGGGACCCGCGGGCGCAATGTCGTCATGGTCACCTACCCGGATGCCCATATCCTCGACGTGGTCGGCCCACTGGAGGTGCTGACCGGCGCGAAATACTTCCTGGCCGAAGGTCCCGCGCCCTACAACGTCAAGCTGGTTGCCGCAGAGGCCGGACCGGTGCCGACGACCTCCGGCCTTTGCCTGACGGCCAACACCGGTTTTGCCGACGCGATGCGCGACACCTCTCCCATCGACACGCTGATTGTCAGCGGCGGCCATGGAACGATGGCGGCGCTCGAGGACAGGGCCCTTCTGGACTTCGTGCGCGAGGCTGCGGCGCGGGCAGACCGCGTGGTCTCGATTTGTACGGGCGCGATGATCCTGGCCGAGATTGGTCTGCTCGACGGTCGGCGCGCCAGTACACACTGGTGGTGGTGCCCGATCCTCGAGAAGCGCTATCCGAAGGTCCGGGTAGAACGGGACGCCATCTTTGTGCGGGACGGCAACATCTGGACGTCCGCTGGCGTGACGGCGGGCATGGACCTGGCCCTTGCGCTGGTCGAGACAGACTGGGGCCATGACGTGGCGCTGCAGGTGGCGCGTTACAACGTGATGTACATGATGCGTCCGGGCGGGCAGTCGCAGTTCAGCGCGCACCTGGTGGCGCAGGCTGCCGACGACCCGGCGATCAATGCCACGCTCGAATTCATCCTCGCCAACCCGGGCGACGCGCTTACCGTCACAGCACTCGCCGCGCGGGCGGGTCTCTCCGAACGCACCTTCGCCCGCCGCTTCAAGGACGAAACCGGCATGACGCCCGCGTCCTATGTCGAGACCGCTCGGGTTCAGGCCGCACGGGTCGCTCTGGAAACAAGGCCGCAAGGCATCGAACAGGTTGCTCGCGACGCGGGCTTCCAGAACGCCGAGCGCATGCGCCGGGCCTTCCAGCGTCACCTCGGCATATCGGCGTCCGAATATCGCGACCGCTTCCGCGGCATTCATGAGAGGGCCGATCAGATCCGGGACGGCCCCTGCTAGGCCAAGCCCTTTCCTCCTTACCATACCCGCATCCCGTCCGGACCATGTCCGGTCGCTGGCTCTCTTTATTCAGATCGCAAGGAACCAGTGCAATGACTCCCCCGCTTTTCCTGCTCGGCGCGGCCGAAGACCTGACGACCTGCGCCGAGAGCGGCGCCGGCAACATTCCCATTCTCGATTGTGCCCTTGCCGGTGTTCTGGCCGCAGGCATCACCGGCGCCGTGAATGGACGTCAACGGCATGAAATTATCGTCACCGGGTGCCTGCACGAATGCGACCACCCGGTCGTCTGCTGAGAGGGATCGGCCATGAATGACATTCTGCATCAGCGCCGCCATCGCTTCGACGCGCTCTTTGGCCTGCTGACCGGGCGCGGCGCCGCGCCTTTGCCACCGACGGCGCACCTGCACCGCGATGTCGGTTTGCCTGAGGACAGCCCGCAGACACTGCCGTCGCGCATCACGCTTCACGCGCTGGCACATCGGTCATTCCGCTGAGACTGGAGGGAAACAGATGACAGCCGCGACGCTTGCCATTTGCTGTGCTGCCTTTGCTGTTCTGCAGACGGCACGGCAGATCGTGCTGGCCCGCGGCGCGCTGTTGGGGCGTTTCACAATCGGCTCTCCGCGTCACCCGTCAGGCAGACGGGCCGAGCTATTGCGACGTGGACTGCGGAACGCACCACCTTGCAGACCATTGCAAGGGGCTGGTCCGGCAATCGGCGACTTTTTCACAATCCAATGACCTGGGAGACCTCAAATGACCTTTACTCGTATCGGCGGCCTTGCCGCTCTGACTTGTGCCGGCACGTACCTGTTCGGCTTTGCCCTTCTGGTGACGCTGCTTGCCCCGCTGGGCTACGGCACCGCCGGGATCGACCCCGACGCCGTCACCGCGTTCATTGATGCACGCCCTGGGGTGATGATCGTATGGAATACGGTGATCTACGTGGTGAATGCGTTGGCGCTGAGCGTTCTCGTCGTCGTCTTTGCCGCACAATTGGTATCCCTGCCAAGCTGGGCGGCCGTCACCCAAGCAATCGGATTGATCTGGGCGGCATTGGTCCTCGGCGCGGGCATGATCGCCAATGTGGCGGTAGAGCAAGCGGCCCATATCTATCCGACCGATCCACAAGCGGCGGCCGACCTGTGGTTCATGCTGCACCACGTGGAACTGGGCCTCGGCGGCGGCAACGAGATCGCCGGTGGCGTCTGGATCGCTTGCGTCAGCGTTGCTACAGGAATTGCCGGTCGCTTGCCGCGCATCGTCAACGCACTTGGCCTGCTGACGGGCCTTGGCGGTTTGCTCACTGTCGTTCCGGCACTCGGCGAAACTGCGGGCTCTGTGTTCGGCCTAGGTGCGATTGTCTGGTTCCTCGCCGTGGGGGCAATTCTGCTCTTGGCCCGCGCTGAACCCGTGCCAGAAGGCTCTTGATCCGCCCCGTACTCAAGCGCATTCGCTCGGCCTGCCCTGCGCCGTCGGTCTTCGCCTTTTGTGCTTGCGCTGACCTGCTCGGCATCACGGACACAAGCTTTTGCGCCCCGGTGGGGCGCATTTTGCGTTCGTGGTGGCCTTGGCAGTCTCCAGCTTTCTCCATCATGGCCCCGGTCGCCCGCAGAGTCCGCGTTGCGCTTGTCAGTGCCGGGCAGTTGGCGTCTAAGGGGGCCATGTCGCGCGCATTTTCCCAGAACATTGCCTTTCTTGTCGAGAACGCGCGCTGGCTGGTCGCGGGCTTTCTGCTGACGCTGTTTTCGTCCTTCGGGCAGACGTTCTTCATTGGGCTGTCGGGCAATGCGCTGCGCGAGACGTATCACCTCTCGGGCGGCGCGTTCGGGGCGCTTTACATGCTGGCGACGCTGGCCAGCGCGGCCTCGTTGCCGTTCATGGGCCGCACGCTGGACCTGATGCCGGGTTGGAAGGTGGCGAGCTTTACCATGCCGCTGCTGGCAGCTGGCTGCGTGCTGATCACGCAGGCGCCCAATGTCGCGGTGCTTGCACTTGCGCTCTACATTCTGCGGCTGTTCGGGCAGGGCATGATGACCGAGATCGCCTATACAGAGATCGGCCGCTGGTTTGTTGCCAATCGCGGCCGGGCAATGGCGATCATCGTGCCGGGCCAGCCTGCGGGCACCGCCGTGCTGCCGATCATCGTTGTGCTGATCGACGCGGCCAGCGGTGACTGGCACCGGGCCTGGCAGTTGTCGGCGCTGGTGCTGGTCCTCGTGGGTCTGCCGCTGATCGTCACGCTGATGCGGGTCGAACGGTTGCCCAACACCGCTGATGTCACCGCCCGCGCCCGGCCCATGGTGCGAGACTGGACGCGGGCGGAGGTGCTGCGCGACCCGGTTCTCTACCTGTTGCTGGCGGGCCTGCTGGCGCCGCCGTTCATCGGGACCACGATCTTTTTCCACCAAGGCTATCTGACCGAGTTGCGTGGGTATTCGCCGCTGGCCTTCGCGGCCTCGTTCCCGGTTATGTCGGCGGCGACGGTGATATTCGGATTTGTCAGTGGCGGGCTGATCGACCGGTACGGGTCTTTGCGGCTGTTGCCCTTCATCCTGATCCCGCTTGGTCTGGCGGCGCTGACGCTCGCCTTGGTCACGCCGGTCTGGGGGGTCTATGTTTTCATGCTGCTGCTGGGTGTCAGCTCTGGATTCACCGGCACGTTGATGGGCGCGCTCTGGCCCGAGGTCTATGGGTTGGCCAACCTTGGCGGGATCCGGGCGATCATCGTGGCATCAATGGTGCTGTCGACGGCACTGGGGCCGGGAATTACCGGCGTGCTGATAGATCTTGGCATCGGCTTGCCAGTGCAGATGCTGGGGATGGCGGCGTGGTGCGCCATCGCCTCGCTGATCCTTGCCACAGTGGCGCGCCGTATCGCCGCGCGAGCCGGTGAGGGGCTGGCCTAGCCCAGGGCGGGCGGCGGCGCAATTGCCATTTCAGCCGTGACATCGGCGTCGATCGGCGTGTCGTAGGTCATCAGCAGGTAGCCCAGCACCGAGTAGAACCCGACCGTTGCGATGAGGTCGATCACCGCGTGCCGACCGATGGCCGCGGCCAGTTCGGCCTCCAGCGCTTCGGGCAGGCGGCGCAGGTCAAAGAGGGCGTCCACCGCCCCAGCGATCAGCCCGTCCTCGCCCGCCGGGTGCCCGGCCAAAGCGGCGATGCGCGCTTCGGCAAAGCCGAGTTTGCGGGCGCGGCCGACGTGATGGAGCCATTCGTATTCCGATCCCATGCGATAAGCCGCGCGCAGGATCACCACCTCGGACCGTTCAGGGCCGAGCGCGCTGTCCTTTACGATGTGCTGACGCAGCGGTGCCCATGCCCGCAACAGCGCAGGATGGTGCGCCATCGTGCGGTAGACATTCAGCGCCCCGGCAAATCTGTCACGCAGGTCGGCAATCTCGGTGGGCCAGTCGCTGTCGCCAAGCGGCAGGCAGGGGGATGCGGTCATGTTCGTCTCCTTTTGTGCCAGCAACCCGATGGTCCGCCGTGGTGCAAGCGGTTTGCGGCGCTTGTTGAGGTTGGACGCAGGGTTTTCACATTCGGGGGCTTGGCGAAGCGCGTCGTGCGGGCCAAGACTGCACGCGAAGGACTGCAGGGGAGGGCGCGATGCAGACGTTCGGGAAGTGGCTGGGCCGATTGTTGATGCTGATCGTCGTCGGCTTGGCGGCGGGGTATCTGTACCTAGTCATGTCGCCGCCCGAATTGCTGCGGGTCGGTGCCGGATACAGCGCCAAGATCACCTGTTCGGCAGCCCTGATCGCAGGGCGTGACCCGGCGCAGGTGTTGGAGCGTGACGTGCAGGCGCCCGGTAACCCGCTGCTCAAAGGGTATGCCCTGGCAACTGACAGGGCGCAGGGGCTGGTCCATTCAGGCTTTTTGCGGTTCATCGCTCCGGTTGATGCCGTGTTGCGTCCTGGCCTCGGCTGCGCGCTGGCCCCTGATGGCAAGGATGCCCGCGTGCGCGACCAGACCGCGCCGCCCGCGCCCGGCCCTTCGACCAGCACGGCGCTTTGGCCCGCGGGCGAGGGGGTGGACCTGAGCGGGCATGACGCGCTGGCAGCCATACTGGCCGACGACCAGCTGGCCGGGCCGGGGATGCGCGGGATCGTGGTGGTGCAGAACGGCCGGATCGTGGCGGAACGCTATGCACCGGGTTTCGACGCCAGCACGCCGCAGCTTGGCTGGTCGATGACCAAGACCGTCACCGCGGCGCTGGTTGGCACATTGGTCGACTCGGGTAAGCTGCAGATGGATCAGGATCATCTGTTGCCGCAGTGGGCGGCCGATGACAGGGCGAAGATCACCGTCGCAGACCTGATGTCGATGTCATCGGGCCTGCATTTCAACGAGGATTACGGCGACGTCTCGGATGTCACCCGGATGCTGTTTCTGGAACCTGACATGGCAGGCTTCGTGGCCAGTCAGGCGCTCGATCATCCGCCGGGGACGCATTACAGCTATTCGACCGGCACGGCCGTTCTGATGTCGCGGATCTGGCAGAACGCGCTGGGCGACACGGCGACCGCGCTGGCATGGCCGCGCAAGGCGCTGTTTGATCCGCTGGGCATGGGCAGCGCGGTACTGGAGACCGACGAGGCGGGCACCTTTGTGGGCGGGTCATATCTATACGCTACGCCGCGCGACTGGGCGCGTTTCGGCCTGATGCTGTTGCAGGACGGCGCGTGGGACGGGCAGCAGGTGCTGTCGCCGGAATTCGCGCGGCTGATGCACACGCCTTCGAAAGCCGAGCCGGGCTATGGGCAGGGGATGATGTGGATGGACGGCCCATCGAGCGGCTTTACCCCCGGCGCAGACGTGGCGGCGGGTATTCCTGACGATGCCTACTGGATGGAAGGGCATGACGGGCAGACCGTTACCATCATCCCCTCGGCCAACGCGGTGGTGGTGCGAATGGGGCTGACGCCCGGGCGCCTTGATTACAAGCCGCAGCCACTGGTGGCGGCCATCCTCAAGGCGCTAGCCCCTAGCTGACCTCCACGCCTACGCCCGTCTGCACCAGCGTTATCCCTGCGCTGGTGTCAAACCCGCCGCCCGCGTCCATGCGCGCGCCGGTGACCGCGGCAGTCAGCCCGGCCTCGTCCACCTCGAACCAGAGGTAGAGGGCGGTGGTGGTCATCGTCGTGCCGAGGGCCAGCGCGTTGCCGCTCCGGTCGATCGCCTGCGCGGCGACCGGGGTGCCGGGCGCGCCGGGGTCATTGGCGCCGACGAAGACAAGGTCGATCGCCTGACCGGCGCCGCGGGCATGGCCCAGCACCTCGACCCGGTAGACGGCATCCTGCGACAGGTCCAGCCCGTCGAGCCGGACGTTGAACCGCCGCACCCCGCCGCTGCCCGTTGTGGCCAGCGTGCCGATCAGTACCGGCACACCCTGCCGCGCCTCGTTGCGTGGCATCCGCACCAGGCCCGTCGCCGCCTCGATGCGCAACGCCTCGGCAAAACTGGCACCATCGGGCGAGACCTTGATGACATAGTCGTCGTCGGCCAGCAGCCCGGTCAGCGCGCGGGTGGAAAAGCCGCTTTGCAGAACCAGTGCCGCATCGTCGCCCGCCGCCCCCTTGTTGATCTTGAGCTGGTGGCCCCCGCCGAGGTGGTTGAACAGGCTGGCCTCGGCCGCGACGGTCAGGCGGTTGGTGGCGTCGGGCGTGGCGTTCACGCCAAGCTCGGCCGTGCTCAGCCGCCCGGCGTTGTCGGACCAGCCGGCAGCGCCGAAGGTCAGGGTAATCTGCTCGGACAGGACGCGGGCCTGCCAGCCGGGGCGCGGCGCCACGAACTGCCACGCGCCGGTCTCGAACCATGCGATGGCATCGTCCTGCCCCGCCCAGTCGCCCGTCGCGCCGGAGGCCACGATGTAGCGGTCGCCTTCGGTCGGCGTGGCAGGCGGGGTGGCCAGATCGCGCGCGCTGACGGCCATCTGCACAAGGATGTCCAGCAGCCGCAACGCCTCGTTATGCGTGACGTGCTTTTGCGCCTGTGCGGGCTGGATGTAGGGCAGCGAGAGGTTGGCAGAGGTCTGGCTCATTGGGCACTCCGGCGGCTGGGCGTTCGGGGCGGAAAACTAGGCGCGGCGCGTTAACCGGGCGGCAATGCGCCGTGCGGCGGCCCGCGCAACGGGTGATCGGCGGTTGACCGCGCGCGGCGTGGCATGGTCTGAGGAATGCGGTACGCCACCTGCCAAGAGAACGCCGCCGATGACATCGCTTTCCTGTTTTACCGCCTACGATATTCGCGGCCGTCTGGGCCACGACCTTGACGAAGGTATTGCCGGCCGGATCGGGCGGGCCTTCGCGCGCGGGCTGGAGGCGCGGCGCGTGGTTCTGGGTCGCGATTGCCGCGCCTCGTCGGTGGCGCTTAGCGATGCGGTGGCCGAGGGGCTGATGCGCGAAGGTGTCGAGGTGCTGGACCTTGGCCTGTGCGGTACCGAGGAGATGTATTTCGCCACGACCCATTTCGAGGCCGATGGCGGGATCGAGGTGACGGCCTCGCACAACCCAATGGATTACAACGGGATGAAGATGGTGCGGCAGGGGTCGGCCCCGCTGGATCCCGCCACGGGCATGGCGCAGGTGCGCGCGCTGGCCGAGGCGGACGATTTCGGCGCCTCCCGCCCCGGCGGGGTGCGGGCCCCGGCCGTGGGCGCGCGCGAGGCCTACGTCGCGCGGGTGATGTCCTTCGTCGATGTCGCGGCGTTGCGGCCGCTGACCGTGCTGGTCAATGCCGGCAATGGTGCCGCCGGCCCGACGTTCGATGCCATCGCCGAGGCGCTGGCCGCCACCGGTGCGCCGCTAAGCTTCGTGCGGATGCATCACGAGCCTGACGGCAGCTTTCCCAACGGCATTCCCAACCCGCTCTTGCCCGAGAACCAGCCGGCCACGGCCGAGGCGGTGCGCGCCGCCGGGGCGGACATCGGCATCGCCTGGGATGGCGATTTCGACAGGTGCTTCTTCTTCGACGCGGCCGGGCGGTTCATTCCGGGCGAATACGTCGTGGGCCTTCTGGCCGAGGCGTTTCTTGCCAAGGAGCCGGGGGCGAGCATCGTTCACGATCCGCGCATCATCTGGAACACGCAGGACGTGGTGGCGGCCGCCGGGGGCCGGGCCGTGCAGACGCGCACCGGCCATGCCTTCCTGAAACACGCGATGCGCGATACCGGGGCGATCTATGGCGGCGAGATGTCGGCGCATCACTATTTCCGCGATTTCATGGCCTGCGACAGCGGGATGATCCCCTGGCTTCTTATCGTCGAATTGATGGGGCGCAGCGGCGCAGCCCTTGCCGAGCTTGTCGAGGCGCGGATGGCGGCCTTCCCCTCTTCGGGCGAGATCAATTTCCGCCTGCCCGATCCGGGCGCGGCCGTGGACCGGGTGATTGCGGCGCTGGGACCAGAGGCGGTGGCGCGCGACGATACCGACGGCGTGGGGCTGAGCTTTGCCGATTGGCGGTTCAACCTGCGCCGGTCCAACACCGAACCGCTGCTGCGCCTGAACGTCGAGGCGCGGGGCGATGCCGCGCGGGTGGCCGAGGGCGTTGAGCGGATCAAGGCGCTGATCGGGGCCTGATCGGCGGGCCCGCGCCTAAACGCCCTGCGCCCCGTTCCGGGATAGGGCCGGGTTTGCTATCACGGGGGCTGGACATCCTTGCGGAGCTTGCCCGATGACTGCCCTCACCCGTCGAGCCATGCTGGCGCTGGTCCTTTCCGCCACCGCCGCCTGTGCCCGCCGGCCGGTCGAGGCGGCGCCAGATACCACCGCGCTTCATCCCGGCGAGACGCCGCAATTGCGGTTGTTGATCAACAGGTATGCCGATGCTTACGGCGTGCCGCGCAGCCTGTTTCACCGGGTGATCCAGCGCGAAAGCAGCTACAATCCGGCCGCGCGCAACGGGCCCTATTACGGGCTGATGCAGATCTTGCCGCAGACCGCGCGCACGATGGGCTACGAGGGCCCGCCCTCGGGACTGCTCGATGCCGAGACGAATCTGAAATATGCGGGCCGCTACCTTCGCGGTGCGTGGATCGTCGCCAACGGTGACGAATCGGCTGCTGTCGGCTGGTATGCACGTGGCTACTACTACGAAGCAAAGCGGCTTGGCCTGCTGGTTGAAACGGGCCTGCGCGCCGCTTGAAATGCCCCGCGCGCCAGGCCATTGGAATTTCACGAAAGTGTAACGCTTGATTTACACTTTGACTGGAGTAAGCTGAGCGAACCGCCAGAGTCGCGCCAGCATGGCACCCTGGGGTGGACCGGCCGCAAAGAGCCAGGACAGCTTTCGACAGAGCCGCGCCGGAGGGGGACACGGATCATGCCGTCACTGGATCGAAGTTCAGCGCAATTCGATTCCGAGGCTTTCGAGGAAGCCGATAACGGAATTCAGCAACTGCGTCAGAAACTGCCCGAGGATGCCGTTCGTCGCCTCGCTCTCGAGGTGGTCACGCGGCTGATCGAACGCACTGCCGCGCTGCCCGAAACACTGCCTTTGCCGTCCGATGGCGACATCGACCACCTGTGCGATCTGCTGATCGCGGTCGATGCCCGGTCCTCGGCGCGGCATATCGAGGACCTGCTTGACCGTGGTGCGCCGCCGGAACTGATCTATCTTGGCTATCTTGCGCGGTCGGCGCAGCGGCTGGGCACGTGGTGGGAAGAAGACCGGGTGTCCTTTCTCGACGTGACGCTGGCCGCCGGGCGCATCTACGCCATCATGCGCGGGCTGCGGCCGCATTTCGCCCCGGTCGCGGGCATTCGACAGCGGCGGGCCATCTTCTGCTCGGTCCCGGGTGAAGACCATTTGCTGGGTGTCAGCATGGCGGCCGACCTGTTCCGGCGGCAGGGCTGGGACATTTCGCTGAAGGTTGGACTGGGACATAATGCATTGCTGTCGGAACTGGCGGCCGATCCTGATGCCGTGGTGGGCCTGTCATGCAGTGGACAACATTCGGCGGTGCCGCTGGCGCAGCTGATGGTCGCGATGCGGATCGACAATCCGAAACGGCTGATCCTCGTCTCGGGACAAATCATTGAAACGTCACCGGACGTGGTGCGTACGCTGTCGCCCGATGCGCTGGCCCCCGATGTGCCGACCGCCCTTGCAGAACTGGCGCGGCTTGCGCAACTGGCCGCGCCCGACTGAGGCGACCTTTCCGTTCCTGGCCCCGGCCGTTATGCTGCGCAGGCAAAGCCTACGGACCGGAGACCACAATGACCGCTGCCCTTCTCGTCATCGACATGCAGGTGGATTTCTGCCCCGGCGGCGCGCTGGCGGTGGCCGAGGGTGACCAGATCGTGCAGGGGATCAACGCGCTGATGCCCGATTTCGGGGTGGTTCTGCTGACGCAGGATTGGCACCCGGCGCACCATTCCTCTTTCGCGTCCAGCCATCCCGGCGCGGTGCCCTTTTCCGAAATGCAGATGCCCTATGGCCCGCAGACGCTGTGGCCCGACCACTGCGTGCAGGGCAGCCCCGGCGCGGCCTTTCACCCCGGCCTGAACACCACCCGCGCCGATCTGATCATCCGCAAGGGTATGAACCCTGCGATCGACAGCTACTCGGCGTTCTTCGAGAATGATCGCACCACGCCCACCGGGCTGGAGGGCTACCTGCGCACGCGCGGGATCGACGCGCTGACGCTTGTCGGGCTGGCGACCGATTACTGCGTGAACTACTCGGCGCTCGATTCCGCGCGGCTGGGCTTTGCCACCACGCTGCGCACCGATCTGGCCCGCGCGATTGATCTTGACGGGTCGCTGGCCGCGGCGATGAAGGGGATGCAGGCGGCAGGCGTGCAGATGGCCTGAGGCCTTGCCAGCCCGGCGCGACCTTGCTCTAACCGCGGTTCTGGAAGGAGCCCGCCCATGGTCGATATCGCCACCCGCGTCTGGAACCACAAGTGGAAGATCGACCCGATCGTCCGGTCGCTGATCGACACCGATTTCTACAAGCTGCTGATGTGCCAGTCGGTCTTTCGCAACAAGCCCGACACGACCGTCACCTTCAGCCTGATCAACCGCGCCAGCCATGTCCGGCTGGCCGAGCTGATCGACGAGGGCGAACTGCGCGAGCAACTGGACCATATCCGCACCCTGTCGCTGACCCGCGGCGAAAGCACATGGCTGCGCGGCAACACCTTCTATGGCAAGCGGCAGATGTTCCGCCCCGATTTCATGGAGTGGTTCGAAAACCTGCGCCTGCCGCCCTACCAGCTGGAAAAACGCGACGGCCAGTACGAGCTGACGTTCGAGGGCAAGTGGCACGAGGTGATGCTGTGGGAAATCCCGGCGCTCGCCGTGCTGATGGAGCTGCGCAGCCGCGCGGTGCTGCGCGACATGCGGCGGTTCGAGCTGCAGGTCCTTTATGCCCGGGCGATGACGAAGCTATGGGAGAAGGTCGAACGGCTGCGCGCCGTGCCAGAGCTGAAGCTGGCCGATTTCGGCACCCGGCGGCGGCATTCGTTCCTCTGGCAGGACTGGTGCGTGCAGGCCCTGCACGAAGGGCTGGGCGCGGCCTTTACCGGCACCTCGAATTGCCTGATCGCCAAGAACCGCGACATGGAGGCGATCGGCACCAATGCGCATGAACTGCCGATGGTTTATGCCGCGCTGGCCAAGGATGACGCGGCGCTGCGGCAGGCGCCCTACACGGTGCTGCAGGACTGGCAGGAAGAGCATGAGGGCAACCTGCGCATCATCCTGCCCGATACCTACGGCACGCCGGGGTTTCTGGAACACGCGCCCGACTGGCTGGCCGCCTGGACCGGCATCCGCATCGACAGCGGTGACCCGGCCGAGGGCGCGGAAACCGCGATCCGCTGGTGGCGCGACCGGGGCGAGGACCCGCGGCAAAAGCTGGTCATCTTCTCCGACGGGCTGGATGTCGAGAAGATCGCCGAACTTTCGGCCCGCTTCGCCGGTCGGGTGAAGGTCAGCTTCGGCTGGGGCACGCTGCTGACCAACGACTTTACCGGCCTGACGCCGGGCGACACGCTGGCCCCCTTCAGCCTTGTCTGCAAGGCCGTGGCCGCCAACGGCCGCCCCACCGTGAAACTCAGCGACAACCCCAACAAGGCGATGGGACCGGTGGAGGAGATTGCACGTTACAAGCGCGTGTTCGGGGTGGGGCAGCAGGTGGCGCGGGAGGTTGTGGTTTAGTGCGGGCGGCTATTCGAGATAGCCGCCCGCGTGAACCGGCTTATTCGTCGATCAAGATCGGCCACGCACGTTTTCCATACGTGCGTGCGTACAGCCTCTGACCGGTTTTTGGACACGTCCGCCATGGGCGAAAGACGTACCTCTTACCGGGAGGTGCTGGCGGTACGGGGTGTTTACCCATAGGCCATCGCTCCTTTGGAAGGTTTACAGTTGAAGCGAACACCGGATTCTGGCATACGTCAGTTGTTCGGCTGGATTTTGCTATCAACCTAGTGTTCGCGGTTAAATCCTACCACGAAAGCCGATCCCTAAGGGGTCGGCTTTCTTTTTCTCCCTCGTCGGTCCGCACTTGCGGGGCAGGACTACCGAGAGGGCGATGCTATTATCTTCATAACGATCCTTTCTGTCTTCGCGCCGTGAACACGCCATGGTCAGTTATAGCGACGCATCATCATCTGAGTCGATATACCAGAGTCCGTTCCGCTCCGTGTAACGGCCATCTTCGAGGCCTTTGCGCAGTTCGCCCCGAATTGTAGAAACCTTAATCATCCTCTCGTAGTCCGTTTGAGCGGCTTCTAAGATGTCTTGGGGCGACGAGCCAACATCATTTCGTTCGCTAAGCACGCGATCTGTAAGAGCGCGCGGCAAACCTTTCGGCGCCCGTTTACGGCCACCGACGGTCTCGGATGTTTCGTCGTCGTCCTCGTCGTACTCATGCCCAGCAATAGTAGGAGCCGGAGACTCGGGTGACAAATCGTTGTGTGTCGTAGCGAGACCTGAGGTCCTGCCGGAGAGAAGTGCGAGCATCTCCGCCTTCGCATCTGACTGCCCAAGGAGATAGGCCTCCGTTAGGGCGGCTCTAAACTCGGCAACCCGCTTATCAATCATTTTGACCCAAGCCTCACGTTTCATGACAGTCTCCCCGAATCGCCTCGTCAGGATAACAGCGTTTGCGGCGAACGGCAAGGGGTCGCGCCGGATAGCATCGTTAGTGCTGCGGGACGTTCCCAGGCGGGGGCACTGACTTGTGGGTTGGCGCAGGGCAACTGAACCCCTGATCAACAGAGATCTATCGAAGCTGCGACAATAACCCCTTTAACCGTGATCTTTCTGAAGGGCGTTTACAGCCAAGATTATGCCGAAACTTGGCGATATTCCGCGAAGCGCTCGCACCACTCTTCACCACCCGTTAACGAAAAAGCCAAACAAAATCACCGACCCACCACCCTTCCCCACGGGGACGCCCCTCACTCCTCCCCCTCCACCTTCCCCCTCAGCGCCTTCACTTCCCCCCGCACCTTCTTGCCCGCCAGCCGGCGTTTGACCGATCCCCAGGTCGGTTTCGTGGCCACGCGGCGTTTCGGCGCCACGGTCGCCGCCCGCACCAGTTCGGCCAGCCTTTCGCGGGCGATCTCGCGGTTGCGGGCCTGGTGCCTTGTGTCCTGCACGAAGATCACCACCGCCCCGTCGGTGGTCCAGCGGCTGCCGGCCAGCCGTTTCAGCCGCCGCTTGACAGGGTCGGGCAGCGAGGGCGAGCGTTCGGCCTCGAACCGCAGTTCCACCGCCGTTGACACCTTGTTTACGTTCTGCCCGCCCGGCCCGCTGGCGCGCACGAACTGTTCGGTCAGTTCCCAGTCCTGAAGGGTGATATGATCGTTGATGCGCAACATGGCTCGCCTTTTACGCGAAAAGGGCCGCCCGAGAAATGGGCGGCCCTTGACGAGAATGCAGGAGGTGGCGTCGGTTAGATCGCGCCAACCCGGGATTTGAAGTCAGCCAAGGGCTGCCCTAGCTGATCATCCTCCAGGCTGTCCCGACACACTTCTCCAATACCTCTTTAGACACTGGATCACCTCCTTTCATGGGTTTCAGACACCCTGAGCGTCGCACATATCTGGTGCAGGTCAAGACAATTTCTACCAGCCCTCGATTTCACGCCGGGCGTTGCAGCAAACGCCCAACAATGATGCGGAACGGCACCAGCGCAAAGATCGCGATCGCCAGCTTGACCGAGAAGTCGGCCAGCGCCAGCGACAGCCAGAGCGGCGCATCGGGGCCGATGGTCATGAACGGCGCAGGGCCTTGCGCCCAGGCCACCGCGCCATCGGCCTGCGCGCCGAAGATGTTGAACGTGGCCGAGAAGGCGATGGAGAAGAAGGTGACGGTATCGAGTGTGGAGCTGACCAGTGTCGAGACCAGCGGCGCGCGCCACCACGAGCCTGCCCGCAGCCGGTTGAACACCGCCACATCCATCAGTTGTGCCACGAAGAACGCCGTGGCCGAGCCAAGCGCGACGCGCAGCACCACCGCCGGGCCAAAGTCCAGCATCACCTGCGTGCCGATCAGGCTGCAGATGATGCCGGTCAGCGTGCCGGCATAGACCACGCGGCGCGCGGCCTTCGCGCCATAGACGCGGTTCATGATGTCGGTGACGAGGAAGGCGAAGGGATAGGTGAAGGCGCCCCATGTCAGGATCCCGCCGAACAGCAGGAATTGCACGAGGATGTTGGAGGTCACGACGATCACGGCCATCGCGGCCACGCCGGGAAGAAGGGTTTTCATGTCAGTGTCCGTTTTGGCAAGGGTGCGGCGACTTGGCCCCGATAGGGCAGCGCGCCTTACCGCCGGGGCCGGCCCGCGTCAATCGCTGACGCGGTATTCCACCAGTTGCGTCTGTTGCAGGAACAGAAAGTTGTCGTCCGAGACCATCGTCAGCCGGATCGCCCCGGTGCCGTCGCGCCATACCGACAGCCCCTCCAGATTGTCGAACTCTCCCACCGGGGTTTGCAGCAGCGTCTCCTCGCCGCTGCCGTCAAGGTTGAAGCGACGCACGCGGGTACGAAAGCCAAGGCCGGCATAGTCGCGCTCCAGCACGTAAAGCTTGCCGTCGGGGCCGATATCGGCGCCGGAAATCAGGAAGGGCGGGCGGCGCGGGATGGCAAACGGCACGGTCCAGCGGCCATGCGCAAAGCGGTATAGGTTGAACGGTCTGTCCACGCGGCCCGAGCGTTCGGGGAAGGTATAAAGCGTGCCATCGGGCCCGATCGCCAGTCCTTCGAGCGAGGCATTCCTTTCCATCTTTGCGAAGTCGGGGTGATCGGGCAGCGGTGTCGCGGCACCTCCGGCATGGCGGTAATGCCAGACCCGCGCGCCCCCTTCGAAAGAAATGTAGAGGCTGCCATCAGGGGCCAGCGCCAGCCCCTCGCTGTCGGTCATGCCGGGGCCAAGGCGGCGGCCGTTGGCGTCAAGCAACGGGGCCTGGGTGATGTCGGACGCGCCAGTGATCACCCCGTTCGTCCGGATGAGTTTGCCGGCGAACAGCCAGCCCCGGTCACTGAGCGCGTAAAACGCGTTGCCGTCGGCGGTCAGTTCCAGCCCCGAAAGACCCCCGAAATGCACCGACGGTTCGTGCCACGGAAACACACCTACAAGCGTCGCTTGCAGTGCATGCGCTGGGCCGGCCCAGAGGGCCAGGGCTGTCAGCAAGGGTTTCAGCATGGTTCAGTTCGCCTGCGCCACTGCTTCGCATTGTCCGGGCAATTCCGCCATCTGCAGCGGGCCGCGCGGTGGCGGCGGTGGCGGCGCATTGGGGTCGCGCGGGCGCGGCGGCGGCGGATGCAGAATGTCGGCCACCCATTTCTCGGCGTCAGCGCAGCCATCGCCCGGCGGCGGCGGGGCCTGCGGCACGCAGTTGGTCGCGCCGGGGGGACACAGCAAACGGACATGGAAATGCGTGTTGTGCCCGTACCAGGGCCGGATCTTGTTCAGCCAGCTGCGGTCGCCGGTCGCGTCCTTGCACATCTGCACCTTGGCGCCGGGGAAGATGAAGATGCGCGCCACGCGCGGGTCCTCGGCGGCGTGCCGGAGCAGCGCCATCACCTCGGGTGTCCAGTTGGAATTGACGTAGGCGCCGCCCGCGCGTTGCAGGTTGATCGAAGAGATCGCCTCGCGCTCGGCCCGGGTCAGGTTGAGACGGTCCGGCGGCAGCAGCCAGACATCGGCGTCAAGGCCCACCTGGTGGCTGGCGTGGCCCGTCAGCATCGGGCCGCCACGCGGCTGCGACATGTCGCCGATATAAAGGCCGTTCCAGCCGGGCAGGGTGGCGGCATAGGCCGACAGGTCTTCGAGAAAGCTGATGGTTTCGGGCTGCGCCCAGTTGCGGTTGCGGCTTAGCCGCATCGCCTGCCACGTCGGCCCGGTTTCGGGCAGTTGCACGGCGCCGGCCTGACAGCCGCGCGCGTAGCTGCCGATGGGCGAGGGCGTGCCGGCGCTGGGCGTGGCAAGCGCACCGAAAACCTGCTTGGCGATCCGATGATCGTTGGCCGATTGAGTCGAGACGGCGGCGGCAGCAACGCCGCCTTCCTCGTCAGCCGTGGTCGCGGTCCCGTGGCACCCGGCCAGCAGGCCGAATACCGCCAAAACTACTGCAAAGCGCCCCATTCTGCCCGGTCCCCGTCCTTGTTGACCCAGCGTAGCATCCAAAGCCCGATCAGGAAAAGGAAGATGACCGGCAGGAAGCCCAACTGGTTGCTGGCGGTGACCCAGGTGAACAGCGTGATGAAGAAAGGGGCAAGAAAGGCCGTGGCCTTGCCCGTCAGCGCGAAAAGGCCGAACGCCTCGGTCGGACGGTCGGGATGCGTGTGACGCACCATCATCGTGCGGCTGGCGGCATAGACAGATCCGCCCGCCCCGCCGATTGCCGCACCGCAGATGTAGAAGATGATGTCGGGCAGCGATGAGCCCGCGGGCAGCGGCATCACGAAGAGATGGGTACGCGACATGCCGACAATGATGATGCTGACCAGCGTCAGGATCAGCACGCTGGCGGTGATGACCGGCTTGGGCCCCAGACGCTGATCCATCAGCCCGCCGGCCCATGTGAAGATGGCCGCTGCGATGGCCGCGACGATGCCGAAAACGCCGATCTGCACGATGCTCCATCCCAGCACGAGGCCGGCATAGACGCCGCCGAAGGCATAGACCGCGTTAAGCGCGTCGCGGTAAAGCATCGAGGAGATCAGGAACCAGAACAGGCTGCGCCGTTTGGTGACGCCGACCAGCGTCGCCTTCAGATCGCGCCATGCGGTGGCCGCGCCGACGCTGCCGCGCGCCTTGCGCGGGCCGTCCTTCACCCATGCGAAGAACGGCACCATGAAGACCACGTACCAGATCGCGATGAACGGCCCGACAGAGCGGGTGCCTTCGCGCGTCGCAGGGTCAAGGCCGAAGAGGGGTTTGATCCCCAACAGGGTCACGCCCTTGTCGTTCTCGGCCAGAAGCAGCAGCATGATGAAAAGCGACACCACCCCGCCCCAGTACCCGAAGGCCGAGCCCGAGCCGGAGATGCGCCCGATCTCGGTGTCGTCGCCCAGCGATGGCAGGATCGCGTTGGTGAAGTTCAGCGCCGATTCCGAGGCGATGAAGCCCACGTAGAACAGCACCAGCACCAGTGTCAGCGTGGCGCCGTCCGGCGTCAGCCCCCAAAGAAGCGAGGTGCAGATCACGTAGATGATCGAGAAGAAGGCGATCCACGGCATCTTGCGGCCCGAACTGTCGGCCCATGCCCCCAGAAACGGCGCCGACAGCGCGATGACCAGCCCCGCCACCGTCTGGCCCGAGGCCCAGAGGCTTTGCGCATGGGCATCGGCGACGTTCTGCGCGCTGCCATCGGCCACGAATTTCTGCGTGGCGACGGAGGTGAAGTAGGGGCCGAAGATGAAGGTCAGGCCCAGCGTGTAGAAGGGCTGTTGCGCCCAGTCGAAACACATCCAGCCCCAGATCCGCCTGGCCTTGGAAATTGCCATTCCCGTCCCCCCGTTTTGCGGCCGATAAGACAGGCAAGCCGGGCATCTGGCAAGCGATGCTTGCGCTAGTCCTGCATCGGTGGCCACGGCCGTTGCGCCTCTGCCGCCGACCACGCCTGCACGAAGGGCGGCAAGGCGGGAGAAGGGCCGTCATGGCCCATCTCGCGGGCCAGTTCAGCGGGCGGCACCATGCCATTCGGCCCCACGATGGCGGTGCGCAGCACGACGTGATTGGCGCAGACGCCGTCCGGTTCCCACATCGACTGTTCGTTGTAGAGAAACTTGTCATCCCATCCCAACAGGCGGCTTTTCATGGTCAGCCGGTCGAACACCTGAATCCGACGGCGATAGCGGACCGTCGATCCCGCCACGGTCAGCCGATAGCCCAACCGCCGGGTCGCGGCATAAACGCCGTTGCGATAGGCCAGTGGAATGCGCCCGAGGTCATAAAGCGTCAGGGTGAACCCGTTGTTGAGTTCCATCCACACATCCAGGTCCCAAGGCCAGCAGATGTGTTGGCTGACATGGGTGCCGAACGGACCGACCGGCGGGTCATTTCGATGACGAAACAGCTGCCAGAACATGCGAGGCGCTGGATACATGGTTGCCCCCTTTTGCGAGTGCTTTTCCCGTCTTGGGGATTGCCGCGCCGCGTTGCAGCGACTAGTTGCGTTGGTGGCAATAAAGAGGACCCCGCGCGCATGCAATCGCTGTTCCAGATCCTGATGCTGTTACTTGGCGTCGCCCGCTTTTTCATCTTCGCCCATTTCATCATGAGCTGGCTGATCAGCTTTCAGGTGCTTAACGTGCGCCAGCCTTTCGTGTCGCAGGTCTGGTACGGGCTGCAGCGGATGCTGGACCCGATCTACAACCCGATCCGCCGGGTGCTGCCCAACATGGGCGGGATCGACCTTAGCCCCATCGTGGCGCTGCTGGGGATCGAAGTGATCCGCATCGTGCTGATGAATAACATCGCCTTTTTCTACTGAATATGGGGGCTGAGGCCCCTTGTTCCCCAAGCGCTGGTATGGGATCGTCAACCACGATGATCCCCTTCATGCTTGATACCGCCCGATGAGTGCCGCCTCGCTTTTGCGCGATGTCTTTGGCTTTGACGCCTATCGCCCCGGACAGCAGGAGATTGTCGAGGCGGTTGTGGCCGGCCGCAATACGCTGGCGATCATGCCCACGGGCGGCGGCAAATCCCTTTGCTTCCAGCTGCCCGCGCTGGTTCGTGACGGCGTGACGGTGGTGATCTCGCCGCTGATCGCCCTGATGCGCGACCAGGTGCGTGGCCTGCGCGAGGCCGGGGTAGAGGCGGGTGCGCTGACATCGGGCAACACCGCCGAAGAGACGGATGCCGTCTGGGCCGGGCTGGAAGCAGGCACGCTGAAACTCCTCTACATGGCGCCCGAACGGCTGGCCGCGGGCGGTGTGCCGCAGATGCTCAAACGCGTGGGCGTCAGCCTGATCGCGGTGGACGAGGCGCATTGCGTCAGCCAATGGGGCCACGACTTCCGCCCCGATTATCTGCGTATTGGCGAGTTGCGGCGGTTCCTGAACGTGCCGCTGGCCGCCTTCACCGCCACGGCGGATGCCGAGACGCGCGATGAGATCGTGCAGAAGCTGTTCGACGGGGTGCCACCCGCGATCTTCCTGCGCGGCTTTGACCGGCCCAACATCCATCTGGCCTTCGCGGTAAAGGACAGCCCGCGCCAGCAGATCCTGTCCTTCGCCGCCGCCCGCAAGGGCCAGTCCGGCATCGTCTATTGCGGCACGCGCGCCAAGACTGAGACGCTGGCGCAGGCGCTGCGCGAGGCGGGCCATGCCGCGCTGCATTATCATGGTGGGATGGAGGCCGAGGCACGGCGCGAGGCAGAGGCGCGGTTCCAACAGGAAGACGGGCTGATCGTGGCGGCAACGGTCGCGTTCGGCATGGGGATCGACAAGCCCGATATCCGCTGGGTGGCCCATGCGGACCTGCCGAAATCCATCGAGGCCTACTACCAGGAGATTGGCCGCGCGGGGCGTGACGGCGCGCCGGCGGAAACCCTGACGCTCTATGGCCCCGATGACATCCGCTATCGCCGCCAGCAGATCGACGAGGGGCTGGCCCCGCCGGAACGCCGCGGGGCCGATCATGTCCGGCTGAACGCGCTGCTGGGTCTGGCCGAGGCGCTGGAATGCCGCCGGGTGACCTTGTTGCGCTATTTCGGGGAAGAGGCAGCACCTTGCGGCAATTGCGACCTTTGCGACCGCCCGGCCGAGGTGTTTGACGCGACCACGCCGGTGCGGATGGCTCTGTCAGCGGCGCTGCGGACCGAGGAATGGTTTGGTGCGGGCCACCTGACCGATATCCTGCTTGGGTCCATGACCGACAAGGTGCGCGAGCGCGGGCACGACAGCCTGCCGACCTTCGGCGTCGGCAAGGAGTATGACAAGCGGCAATGGGCCGCGATCTTTCGCCAGATGATGGGGCATGACCTGCTGCGCCCCGACCCGGCGCGCCACGGCGCGCTGCGCATGACCGACAAGGCGCTGCCGATCCTGAAGGGCGAGGCGCAGATAACGCTTCGGCGTGATACCGTGCGGCTTGCCAAGGCGGGCCCGGCCGTGCGCGCGATGGTCAGCGACGAGGATGCACCGCTTCTGTCGGCGCTGAAGGCCAAGCGGCGCGCCTTGGCCGAAGCTGCCCGCGTGCCTGCCTACATCATTTTCACCGACCGCACGCTGATCGAGATGGCCGAGGCGCGGCCCCGGAACCTGGACGAGATGGCGCGGATCGGCGGTGTTGGCGCGAAAAAGCTGGAAAGCTATGGCGCGGCGTTTCTCGAGGTCATCGCGGGCGAAGCGGCTGCGCCGATGCATCCCCATCGGCGCAAGCTGGCCGGGCGGGACGAGGGCGCGGTCTATGACCGGCTGCAAGAGGCGCAGGCGCGGCTGGCGCGCGGCCCCGACGGCACCGACAAGCCGATGAGTTGTTCGGCCAGCCAGTTGTCCAAGGTCGCGCAACTGCGTGTGCCCGATGCTGACGCGCTGGCGCGCCTGTTGGGCCCGCGCCATGCCGACCGTTTCGGCGCGGCCTTTCTGGACGTGCTGCGCGAGGGTTGAGGCCGCCGCGCGCGCCGCTAGGTTTGCCGCAAGTCCAAGGGAGCGTTGCCCATGCTGATCGTCATTTCGCCGGCCAAGTCATTGAACCTTGACCCGGTCAACATTGATGCAACCCGGCCCGAATGGCAGGCCGATGCCGCCCGGCTGGCCCGCACGGCGCGCGGGCTGACGCTGACGCAACTGCGCGGGTTGATGGATATTTCACCCGATCTTGCCCGGCTCAACCGCGACCGTTTTCGGGCCTTCGAAGACACCCCTTCGCCCGAGCGGGAAAAGCCGGCCGCGCTGGCCTTTAACGGTGACACCTATCAGGGGCTGGAGGCGCGGACGCTGTCGGCGGATGACATGCGCTGGGCGCAGGACCACCTGCGCATCCTGTCGGGGCTTTACGGGCTATTGCGGCCGCTTGACGCGATCCAGCCCTACCGGCTGGAAATGGGCAGCCGGTTGAAAACCCGGCGCGGGTCCTCGCTTTACGAGTATTGGGGCGACCAGATTGCCAAGGCGCTGCGCGCGCAGGCGGCCAGCCTTGGCACCGATACGCTGGTCAACTGCGCTAGCCAGGAATATTTCGCCGCCGCCGACCGGCCCGCGCTGAAGCTGCGGGTGATCACGCCGCAGTTTTTGGAGCTGAAGGACGGGCGTGCGCGGATGGTCAGCTTCTTTGCCAAGCGGGCGCGTGGCGCGATGGCCCGTTTCATCATCGAGAACCGGTTGACAGATCCTGCCGCGCTGACCGGGTTCCGCAGCGGCGGCTATGCCTATGACCCGGACCAGTCGACGCCCGAGCGTCCGGTTTTCCTGCGGGATTATCCCGCAGGTTGAACGGCGAATCGTTGCGTGCGCGGGTCTGCCCGTGGCACCCTGATCGCATTTCGGTGATCGGGAGGAATAGCCATGCGGTTCTGGATCGGACTTCTCTCGGCATTGATGATCGCGGGTACGGCGATGGCCGATCCGGCCGTCCCCGCCCGGCACATCGCCATTTCGCGCGATGTCGATTTTCCCGGTGGCGACCTGCGGTCGATCTTCGACACGACGCTGGATGCTTGTCAGGCGGCCTGCCTGAACGATAACGCCTGCACCGCGTTCACCTTCAACACCCGGTCCAATTCCTGTTTCCCCAAGGCCGACGCGGGCAAGGTTGCGCCCTACCAGGGGGCGATTTCGGCACGGGTCTACCAGACCGATCCGCGGGTGCTGCGCAACCTTGATGCGCGCACTGCCGACCTTTCGTTTCTTAGCGCGTCCGATCTGGACGCCGCGCGCAGCCTTGCGCTGCGGATGGGGCGGCTGCATTCGACCGATGAAAGCATGCCGGCCGACCTTCTGGCGCAGGCGCATATTCTGGAAGGGCAAGGCGATCTTGTGCGCGCGCTTGCCTATACCGGTGCCGCGCTTGCGGTCAGCGACCGAGCCGAGGTTTGGCTGGACTACGCCCGGCTGGCCCGCACCGCCCAGAATGCGAATGGCGATGCGCTTGACGCGATCCATGCCCGCGCGGTGCCGGCGGCGGTGGCTGGCTACCTTCGTGCGCTTGACCCGGCAACGCAGGTCAGCGCGCTGGCCGAACTTGCACAGGCGCTGGAGGTGGCGCGGCGCGGACATGACATGATTCCGGCGCTGAAACTGGCGCAGCAGATCCGCCCGAGGGCCGATGTGGCCGCGATGCTGGATGACGCGATCGGCAAGTACGGCTTTCGCGTCACCGACACGCAGGTGGAAAGCGACAGTGCCAGCCCGCGCATCTGCGCCGTCTTCAGCGAGACGCTGGTCAAGGCCGGGGTGGACTACGCGCCCTTCGTGCAACTGCCCGATCCGGGCCTGACGGTCGAGGTGAACGACAACCAGCTTTGCATCGACGGGGTCGAGCACGGCACGCGCTACCGCGTGGTGCTGCGGCAGGGCCTGCCCGCCGCCAATGGCGAGACGCTGACAAAGCCCGTCGAGTTGACGCAATACGTGCGCGACCGCAGCCCCTCGGTTCGGTTCACCAGCCGGGCCTACGTTCTGCCGCGCTTGGCCGATATCGCGATTCCGCTGGAAACGGTGAACCTGACCTCGGCCGACCTCGTGCTGCGCCGGATGAGCGACCGCAACCTGATCCGCACGATGCAGGACGGCACCTTTACCGGCCCGCTTTACCCCTGGGACCAGCGCAATTTCGACGATTCGCTGGGCGAGGTGATCTGGAAAGGGTCCGTCGATGTCGCGCGCGACCTCAACCGTGACGTGCTGACGCGGGTGCCGCTGTCGGAGGCGCTGAAAGGGGCCGCGCCGGGGGTCTACGTGCTGACCGCCTCGGTTCCCGGATCGGACGGCGGCGACAACGCGCCGCCCGCCTCGCAATGGTTCATCCTGTCGGATCTGGGCATCGCCACGATGAAAGGCACTGACGGGCTGACCGTGGCGGTCAAGGGGCTGGGCGATGCGCAGCCCGTCGCGGGTGCCGATGTGACGCTGCTGTCGGAGGGCAACGCGGTGCTGGGCACTACCACGACCGATGCCGAGGGTGTGGCCCGTTTCGCCGCGGGCCTTACCCGTGGCACCGGCGCCGCCGCGCCCGCGCTGGTCAGCGTCAAGACGGGCGACGACGCGGCGTTCCTGTCGCTGCGCGGCGCGGCCTTCGACTTGTCGGACCGGGGCGTCACGGGGCGCGAGGCCGCGGGGCCGATCGACATCTTTCTGGCGACCGACCGTGGCGCCTACCGCGCGGGCGAAGACGTGCACCTGACCGCCTTGATGCGCGACCCGCAGGCGCATGCCCTTCCCGGCGTGCCGCTGACGGCCATCCTCACGCGGCCCGATGGCGTGGAATACAGCCGCATCACCTCCACGGCAGATGTCGATGGCGGCCATGTCTTCGACCTGCCCATCGCGGCCAGCGCGCCCCGGGGCACGTGGAGCATTGCCGTCAAGGCCGATGTGAACGCGCCGCCGCTCGCCACGCGGAATGTGCTGGTCGAGGATTTCCTGCCCGAACGCATCGATTTTTCGCTGGCGCTACCGGCAACGATCCGCGCCACGGACCGGCCCGACCTGAAGATCGACGCGCATTATCTTTTCGGCGCCAAGGCGGGCGACCTTGCGATCGAGGGCGAGGCGCTGCTGCGTGCGACGACCTCGGTCGATGCCTTCCCCGGCTATGTCTTCGGCCGCTATGACGACCCGGTCCAGCCGGCCATCACCCCGCTGACCGCCGGGCGCACGGCGGCAGATGGCACCGCCACGGTGCCGGTCACGCTGCCCGACATCACCGCACCGGGCCAGCCGCTGTCCCTGCGGGTGACCGCCCGGCTCTCGGAGGGTGGCCGCCCGGTGGAACGGCAGGTGACGGCGCCCGTCCTGCCCGCGACCGCGATGATCGGCATTCGGCCTGCCAGCACCGACATCCTGCCACAGGGCGCGACGGCGAAGTTCAGCCTGATCGGCCTTGCGCCCGATCTGACGCCCACGCCGATGGCGGTGAAATGGACGCTGAACCGGGTCGAGACGCGCTATACTTGGTACCAGCAATACGGCTCGTGGAACTGGGAGCCGGTGACGACCCGCACCCGCATCGCCACCGGTACCGCGCAACTGGGCAAGGCCCCGGTCGAGGTTTCGGCCCCGGTCGACTGGGGCAAGTATGAACTGGTGGTGGAGCGCACGGACGACATCTACGTTGCCTCGTCCGTGCCGTTCACGGCCGGATGGTATGCCCCCGCCGATGCCGCCACCACGCCTGACCTGCTGGAGGCGGGGCTGGACAAGCCCGCCTACGCGCCCGGCGACACCGCCACGCTGCGGATCGTGCCGCGCTATGCCGGCACCGCGCTGGTCAGCGTGATGTCGGACCATCTTATCGCAATGAAGACGGTGCAGGTCAGCGAGGGCGAGAACCTGATCCAACTGCCGGTGACCGATGACTGGGGTGCGGGGGCCTATGTCACCGCCAGCGTCATCCGCCCGATGGACGTGGCGGCGAAACACAACCCGGCCCGGTCGCTGGGGTTGGCCTATGCGCAGGTGGCACCTGGCGACAAGGCGCTGGGCGTGACGCTGGACTCGCCCGACACCATGCTGCCGCGCGGGCCAATGGACGTGGGCATCCACATTGACGGCATCCGCGCGGGCGAAACGGCGCATTTCACGCTGGCCGCCGTCGACGTGGGCATCCTGAACCTGACAGCGTTCAAGGCGCCCGATCCGCAGGGCTACTACTTCGGCCAGCGCAAGCTGGGCATGGACCTGCGTGACATCTACGGCGACCTGATCGACGGGATGAACGGCGCGATGGGCACGGTCCGGTCGGGCGGTGACGCGATGGCGCAGATGCGGATGCAGGCCCCGCCGCCGACCGAAAAACTGGTCGCCTTCTTTCAAGGACCGGTGACGGTCGATGCCGATGGCAATGCGCGCGTCAGCTTCGACATGCCCGCCTTCAACGGCACGGTGCGGCTGATGGCCGTGGCGTGGTCGGCCACCGGCGTGGGGCAGGCCAGCCGCGACGTGGTGGTGCGCGACCCGGTCGTGGTGACGTCGACGGTGCCGCGTTTCCTCGCGCCGGGCGACCAGAGTCGCATCCTGATCGACGTGGTTCATGCCGACGGACCTGCGGGCACGATGGGCCTCAGCGTGACGGCCGATGGCCTTGCGCTGGCCAGCACGCTGCCGCGTAGCTTCACCCTGACCGAGGGCGGCAAGCAAAGCTTCAGCCTGCCGCTGGCCGCGCTCGACCCCGGCACGCACACGATTACCGTCACGGTCACCACGCCCGACGGCAAGGCGCTGAGCCGCACGGTGACGCTGCCGGTCGAGGTCAACGACCCCGCCATCAGCCGGCAGACCCGCCTCAGCCTTGCGCCGGGCCAGACCTTCAACTTCGACGACGGGGTGTTCACCGGGCTGGTCGCCGGCACCGGATCGGCCACGCTGTCGGTCGGGCCCTTGGCGCGGCTGGATGCGCCGGGGCTGCTGCGAGCGCTGGACCTTTACCCCTACGGCTGCACCGAGCAGCTGACATCGAAGGCGATGCCGCTGCTTTACTTCGATCAGGTCGCGCAGGCGATGGGCGAAGGCGCGCCGGACGACCTGCACAAGCGGGTGCAGGACGCGATCACCGCGGTCTTGGCCAATCAGGACAGCAACGGTGCCTTCGGCCTTTGGGGGCCGGATTCGGGCGATGGCTGGCTGGATGCCTATGTCACCGACTTCCTGTCGCGTGCCCGTGCGGCGGGCTACGACGTGCCCGCGCTCGCCTTTTCCAACGCGCTCGACAACCTGCGCAACGAGGTGAACTACGCCCCCGATTTCGACAGTGGCGGCGAGGCGCTGGCCTATCAACTGATGGTACTGGCGCGCGAAGGTGCCGCGGCGGTCGGCGATCTGCGCTATTACGCCGA
Organism: Limimaricola sp.; assembly: GCF_016125575.1. GTDB lineage: Bacteria > Pseudomonadota > Alphaproteobacteria > Rhodobacterales > Rhodobacteraceae > WGLM01. The sequence continues at coordinate 245,899 of NZ_WGLM01000006.1, read as the reverse complement.
CCAGAAGGGCGATGCCTTCACCACGCCCACGGGGGCGGCGCAACTGGGTGCGGCGCTGGCCTATTATGGCGACCAGACACGGGCCGACGCGATGTTCGCCCGGGCTGCGTGGCAGATCAAAGGCTGGGGTAACCAGCCCGAAGACGCCTATTGGCGCGACGACTACGGCACCGACCGGCGCGATGCCGCGGCCGTGCTGGCGCTGGCCTCCGAGGCGGGCAGCACCACGGTGGATCGCGCCGCGCTGCTGTCGCGGCTGACGACATCCGCCGCGCCTTCGACGCAGGAAGCGGCGTGGAGCTTGCTGGCAGCGCACGCGATGATCGCTGACATGCGGGCAAGCGGTGTTACCCTGAACGGGCAGGTGCCCGACGGGCCGATGGTGCGATTGCGCGATGCGCAGACGGTGACCGGGCCGGTCGCGGTGGCCAATGGCGGCAGCCAGCCGGTGGACCTGACGGTGACGACCTTCGGCGTGCCGTCATCGCCCGAGCCGGCAGGCGGCAACGGCTACAAGATCGAGCGGCAGTGGTTCACTATGGACGGGCAGCCGGTGGACGTGGCCAGCGTGCCGGTGGGCACGCGGCTGGTCGCGGTGCTGACGGTCACGCCCTTTGGCCGGCAGGAGGCGCGGCTGATGGTGACCGATCCGCTGCCCGCGGGCTTCGAGATCGACAATCCCAACCTGATCCAGGCGGGCGAGATCTCGGCCCTGACATGGCTTGACCCGGCCCGGACGCGGACGGCGGAATTCCTGACTGACCGGTTCCTTGCCGCCGTCGACTGGGAATCGGACCAGTCGTTCCGGTTGGCCTACATCGTGCGGGCAGTGTCGCCGGGCAATTTCCACCTGCCCGCGGCCAGCGTCGAGGACATGTACCGCCCGCGGATGCGCGCGCGGTCTGACGAGGGCCGGGTGACCGTGACCGAATGAGGCACGCGGCCGCCGCGCTGTGGTGCTGCGCCGCGCTGCTCTGGGGTGCCGGGGCCGGGCGGGACGCGGTGGATGCCTGGGTCGATGCCACCGTCCTGCCACCGCTTGTCGCGCAAAGCGGGGCCGAGGTGCTGGACCGGGACGGCACGCTTTTGCGCGCCTACCAGGTGGCCGACGGACGCTGGCGGCTGGCGGTGGGCCTTGATGCCGTCGATCCGCGCTACGTGGCCATGCTGCTGGGCTACGAGGACCGGCGGTTCTACGACCATGGCGGGGTGGACCCTTGGGCGGTGCTGCGCGCGGCGGGGCAGGCGGTGCTGGCCGGGCATGTCGTTTCGGGTGCCTCGACGCTGACGATGCAGGTCGCCCGGATGATCGAGGACAGCGGGACTGGCACATGGGCTGGCAAGCTGCGGCAGGTGCGCGTGGCGCTGGCGCTGGAACGGCGGCTGGGCAAGGACCAGATCCTGACGCTCTACCTCAACCGCGCGCCCTTCGGCGGCAACCTGGAAGGCGTGCGCGCGGCGTCGCTGGCCTATTTCGGCAAGCCGCCGCGCCGCCTGACGCCGGCCGAGGCGGCGCTGCTGGTCGCCCTGCCGCAATCGCCCGAGGCGCGGCGGCCCGACCGCGATGCAGGCGCCGCGCGGGCGGCGCGCGACCGGGTGCTGGCGCGGCTGGCGGGGGCGGGCGTGATCGACCGTGCCACCCTGCACGCCGCGCTGCGCGAGGCGGTGCCGGACACGCGCCGCCCCTTTCCGCAGCTTGCCCCCCACCTGTCGGACCGGCTGGTGGCGGCCGACCCCACCGCCGGGATCTTCCGCACCACGCTGGAGGCCGGCCTTCAGGCCCGGCTGGAGGCGCTGGCGGCGCAATCGGTGGCCGGGCGCAGCGACGGGGTGCAGGTGGCGATCGTCGTGGCCGATCACCGCACCGGCGAAGTGCTGGCCGAGGTCGGATCGGCCGCCTATCGCGCAGACGGGCGGGCGGGATTTGTCGACATGAGCCAAGCCCTGCGCTCGCCCGGGTCCACGCTGAAGCCGCTGATCTACGGGCTGGCCTTCGAGGCCGGGCTGGCGCATCCCGAAACCCTGATCGCCGACCGCCCGACCGATTTCGGCGGCTACGCGCCGCAGAACTTCGACGGGCTTTTCCGCGGCGAAGTACGGGTGCGCACCGCGCTGCAGCTGTCGCTGAACATTCCCGCCGTTGCGGTCACGCAGGCGCTCGGCCCGCAGCGCCTGATTGCCGGGCTGCGCCGCGCGGGGGCGCGGCCGGTCGTGCCGGGGGGCAAGCCGGGGCTGGCCGTGGCGCTGGGCGGGGTGGGCCTGACGCTGGAAGACCTCGTGCGGGTCTATGCCGCGATTGCCGATGGCGGTGTGCAGGCGGACCTGCGGGTCACGCCCGGCCCGACGTCCGGATATGCGCCTGTGCGGGTGATGGGCGATGTCGCGTCATGGGAGGTGGCCGACATCCTGTTGCAGACGCCCCGGCCCATCGGTGTGCAGGGCACCGGCATCGCCTTCAAGACCGGCACCAGCTATGGCAACCGCGATGCCTGGGCCGTGGGGTTTGACGGCGCGCTGGTGGTAGGCGTCTGGATGGGCCGCGCCGATGGCACGCCCATTCCCGGCGCCTTCGGCGTGGACCTGGCCGCCCCGGTGATGTTCGCGGCCTTTGCGCGCGCCGAGGACAAGGTGGTGCCGATCCGCCCGCCGCCGCCCGCGACGCTGCTTCTGCCCACCGCGCAACTGCCGCTGCCCTTGCAGCGGTTCCGCCCGCCCGGCACCTCCGTGGCGCAAACGGGCCCGCGCATCGCCTTTCCGCCCGATGGCGCGGTGCTGGAGGAGGGGCCGCTGGTGGTGAAGGTGGCCGACGGGACGGCGCCCTTCACCTGGCTCGCCAATGGCGCGCCGGTGGCGGTGAGCCATGTGCGCGAGGCGCAACTGCCCGATCCCGGACCGGGGTTTTCCGCGCTGACGGTGATCGACGCCGAGGGCGCCGCGGCGCGGGTGCACATCGAGGTGAAATGATCGCCCTGTCGTGGCCGACAGGGCGAGGCCTCCGGCGGGAGTATTTGGAGCAAGATGAAGCGTCAGAGCCGCTCGATGGCAAGTGCGATGCCCTGTCCGCCGCCGATGCACATGGTGATCAGGGCGCGTTTGGCCATGGTGCGGTCAAGTTCGTACATCGCCTTGACGACGAGAATCGCGCCGGTTGCGCCCACCGGGTGACCCAGCGCGATGGCGCCACCGTTGGGGTTGACGCGCGCGGGATCGAGACCGAGGGCGCGGGTGACCGCGACGGCCTGCGCGGCAAAGGCCTCGTTCGATTCGATGACGTCGAAATCGTCCACTTTCAGCCCGGTCTTGTGCAGAAGCAGCTTGACCGCGGGGATCGGTCCTTCGCCCATCACCTCAGGCGCGACGCCGGCATGGGCATAGCCGAGGATGCGGAAGCGCGCATCAAGGCCCGCGGCCGCGGCCGCGTCGGCGCGGGCCAGAACGAGGGCGGCGGCCCCGTCATTGATGCCGCTGGCATTGCCCGCCGTCACGCTGCCGCCTTTCTGGAAGACCGGCTTCAGCGCGGCCAGCGCCTCGGCCGTGGTGGCCTTGGGGTGTTCGTCGGTGGCAAACGCAACGGTCTGGCGCTTTACCTGCACCTCGACCGGCACGATCTGGTCGGCGAACCGGCCCTCGGCGATGGCGGTGGCGGCGCGTTGCTGGCTGAGCAGGGCGAAGGCGTCCTGATCCTCGCGGCTGACGCCGTGATCGCGCGCGACGTTTTCCGCCGTCACCCCCATGTGCCCCGAGCCGAACGGGCAGTTGAGCGTGCCCAGCATCATGTCGAGCGCCGCGACATCGCCCATTTTCGCGCCCCAGCGCGCGGCGGGTATGATGAAGGGTGAACGGCTCATGCATTCGGCGCCGCCGGCCAGCGCGATATCGGCGTCGCCCAGCATCAGGCTCTGTGCCGCCGAGACGACCGCCTGCGCACCCGAGCCGCAGAGGCGGTTGACGTTCATCGCGGGGACCGTTTCGGGGATGCCGGCCTCGATTGCAGCGATGCGGGACAGGTACATGTCGCGCGGTTCGGTATTGATGACGTTGCCGAAGACGACATGGCCGATCTGGCCGGGATCGACCGCGGCGCGCGCCATCGCCGCGCGGGCGACGAGGGCACCCAGCGCGGTGGGGGGGGTGCCGGCCAGCGCGCCGCCGAAGCTGCCGATGGCGGTGCGGGCGCCGCCGAGGATCACGATGTCGGTCATGGACGTCTTCCTTCGCTGTTTGCCGGGCAGAATAACGGCTAGGCTGGATTTGCACAGGCGGACGTTCCGTCAGGAGAGGACGAGATGAGCGCGTTTCTGGACGACATCACCGCGCGGCTGGACGAGATACGGGCCGAGGGCCTGTGGAAGACCGAGCGCGAGATCACCTCGCCGCAGGGCGGGCATGTTGCAGTGGGCGGGCGCGAGGTGATCAACCTTTGCGCCAACAATTACCTGGGGCTGGCCGATCATCCCGCGCTGGTTCGCGCGGCGCAGGAGGCGCTGGAACGGCAGGGCTACGGCATGGCCTCGGTCCGGTTCATCTGCGGCACGCAAGAGATGCACCGCGTGCTGGAGCGGCGGCTGGCGGCCTACCTGGGGCACGACGATTCGATCCTGTTTGCCGCCTGTTTCGATGCCAATGGCGCCCTGTTCGAGCCGTTGCTGGGCGCCGAGGACGCGGTGATCTCGGACGCGCTGAACCATGCCTCGATCATCGACGGGATTCGCCTGTGCAAGGCGCGGCGCTATCGCTTTGCCAATGCCGACATGGACGATCTGGAGGCGCAGCTGAAACAGGCGCGGGCCGATGGCGCGCGGCACATCATGATCGCCACCGATGGCGTCTTTAGCATGGACGGCTACTTCGCGCCGCTGGCCGAGATCCGGGCGCTGGCCGACCGTTACGACGCGCTGGTGATGGTGGATGATTGCCATGCGACCGGGTTCATCGGGCCGAAGGGCGCGGGCACGCCGGCGCGGGCCGGGGTGCGGGCCGACGTGATGACCGGCACGCTGGGCAAGGCGCTGGGCGGGGCGATCGGCGGGTACATCGCCGGGCCGCAGGCGGTGGTGGACCTGTTGCGGCAACGCGCGCGGCCCTATCTTTTTTCCAACGCGCTGCCACCGGCGGTGGTTGCCGCCAGCCTGACGGCGCTGGATCTTGTCGAGGCGGGCGACGATCTGCGCGCGCGGCTTTTCGATAATGCCGCGCATTGGCGCGCGGGGCTGACGGCGGCGGGGTTCGACCTGTTGCCGGGCGAACATCCGATCATCCCGGTGATGCTTTACGAGGCGACCCGCGCGCAGGCGATGGCGGCGCGGCTGTTCGATCTTGGGGTTTACGTCTCGGGGTTCTTCTTTCCGGTGGTGCCCAAGGGGCGGGCCCGGATCAGGACGCAGATGAACACGGCGCTGACGCGCGCCGATCTGGATCAGGCATTGGCGGCCTTCGCACAGGCGGGCCGCGAAACGGGAGTTCTGGCATGAGCAACCAGATGAAGGCGCTGGAAAAGTCGCGGCCCGAGGAAGGGCTGTGGATGGTGCGCGCGCCGGTGCCCGAGATCGGGCCGGACGACGTGCTGATCAAGGTGCACAAGACCGGCATCTGCGGCACCGACATCCACATCTGGAACTGGGATGCCTGGGCCGCGCACACGGTGCCGGTGCCGATGATCACGGGGCATGAGTTTGCCGGCGAGATCGTGGAGCTGGGCCGCAATGTCGAGGGGCTGGAGATCGGTCAGCGTTGCAGCGGCGAGGGGCATCTGATTGGCCGCAAGAGCCGGCAAAGCCGGGCGGGCAAGTTCCACCTTGACCCCGGCACGCGCGGCATCGGCGTGAACGAGCAGGGGGCCTTTGCCGAATTCCTGCGCCTGCCCGCCTTCAACGTCGTTCCGCTGCCCGATGCCATCGATGACGAGATCGGGGCAATCCTCGATCCGTTGGGCAATGCCGTGCATACCGCGCTGTCGTTCGATCTGGTGGGCGAGGATGTGCTGATCACCGGGGCGGGGCCGATCGGCATCATGGCGGGTGCGGTGGCGCGGCACGTGGGCGCGCGTCATGTGGTGATCACCGACATCAACCAGGACCGGCTGGATTTGGCCGCGCGGGTGGCCGACGTGGTGCCGGTGAACGTGGGCACGCAAGACCTGCGTGAGGTGATGGACGGGCTGAAGATGAAGGAAGGTTTCGACGTGGGGCTGGAAATGTCGGGCAACCAGCGCGCGCTCGACCAGATGGTCGAAAGCCTGGTGATGGGCGGGCGCATCGCGCTTCTTGGTATCCCGCCGGGGCAAAGCCCGGTGGACTGGAGCCGGATCGTGTTCAAGGCGATCACGATCAAGGGCGTCTATGGCCGCGAGATTTTCGAGACCTGGTACAAGATGATCGCGATGCTGGAAAACGGCCTCGACGTGAGAAAGGTCATCACCCATCGGTTCAAGGTGGATGCGTTCCGCGACGGGTTCGCGGCCATGTTGTCGGGGTCCTCGGGCAAGGTGGTGCTGGACTGGACATGAGCGCCGCGCCAAACCCCGCCCGCCTGTTCGTCGCGGGCACGCTGAGCTTTGCCCTGATCGGTGCCGTCCAGCCGCTGTTCGGGCTGGCGCTGCCGGTCTACGGGCGCGCCTTCGGGCTGAGCGCGCCAGAGGCGGGGCAACTGCTAAGCGCCTTTGGCGTGGGGGCCTTCGTGGCGGTGATGCTGGGCGTGCTGGGGCTGTGGCAGTTCACCGCGCGCACGGCATTGGCTTTCCTCGCGGTGGGCGCGGGGGTGCTGGCGCTGCAGGCCAGTTGGCTGGCGAACCTGGCAGGCGGGGTGGCGCTGGGCGCGGGGTTCGGCCTGACCTCGGCCATCATCAACCGCCGTTTTTTGGCCGAGTTCGGGCCGCGCGGCCCCGGTATGGTGGGGCTGGTCAACGCGGTTTTTGGCCTTGGCGCCATCATCGCACCATGGGGCGTGTTGCTGGCCGCGGGGCAGCCCGGCCCGGCCTGGGCGGTGCTGGCGGTGCTGGCGGCGGCGACGATCCCGGTGGTGCAGCCCAACCCGCAGGCGGCGCGGGCCACGGGCGGGTTGCGCGCGCTGATGCGGCCGCGCGCGGCGATGCTGGCGCTGACCTTCCTGTCGGTGCTGATGGAGATCGGGCTGTTCGGTTACGGCCCCTCGGCGCTGATCGCGCGGGGGCATCTGGCCGCGCAGGTGGCGGGCGTGACCTCGGCCTTCTTCGTGGCCTTCCTGCTGTCGCGGGTGGCGATGTACTGGCTGACGCGCTGGGTCGCGCCCGCATGGCTGTTCTTCGCAGGCATCGTGGGCACGGCGGGCTGTGCCGGGCTGGCCGCGCTGGGCTGGGACGTGACAGCCTACATCGCGGCGGGCGGAATGGTCAGCGTGACGTTTCCGGCCTTCTTCATCTGGGCGACCGAACGGCTGGGACCGGGGCCGCAAACCGCCTCGGCGATACAGGCCGCAGCGCTGAGCTGTGCCGCCCTCGGGCCGCTGGCGCTGTCGGCGGTGCTGGTGCCGCTGGGGGTCACGTCGCTTTTCGCGGTGCTGGCCGTACTGGGGGCGGCGACGGCGCTGCTTCTCGTCGCGGTCTTTGCGGCGACGGGCGAAGGGCCGCGCCCGCGCGTGACCGCCTGATGTCACAGGTCCTGCGGTTCGTCCGCGTTGCGGCGATCAGCTATTGCCTTGCCAGTATCGCTCCGATCATCCTGATGATGGTTCTGGGAGGGGCGCGATGAGCGGACAGGCACAAACGCTGATGCTGGTGCAGGTGGTGCTGTTTTTCGGCTGGGCCTTCAGCGCCTTTCGCATTCTTTTTCACCTGCGCCGCCGTGCACAGGACAAGACGGGGCAGTTCCTGAACGGGCCGTTCGCCTTTCGCGATGCGCTGGGCGACTGGCTGGCCGATCCCGCGCAGACGCGGCCACGCCGGCAGTTCTGGGTTCTGACGGCGGCGATGATGGCCGCTTCGGTGGCCTCGGCGGTGATGGCGCCCAACCTCTGAGCGTGACATTCGCGCGCCGCGCCCTTGGCCTTGGACGTCGCGCGGCCTAGGTCCGGGCTGGGGGTGACGATGCTTCTGGACGTCAGCGATCTGCAGAAATCTTTTGCCTCGGCTGAAGGCGCGGTGCCTGTTCTGCGGGGTATCGACCTGCGGCTGGATGCGGGCGAGACATTGGCGCTGACCGGCGAGTCTGGCAGCGGCAAAAGCACGCTGCTGCACCTTGTTGCGGGCCTTGATGTGCCTGATGCGGGTCGCATCGTTCTGAACGGCACCGACGTGGGGCGGCTGGGTGACAAGGGGCGCGCGGCTTTGCGGCGGGGCACGGTGGGCGTCGTGTTCCAGCAGTTCAACCTGGTTCCCTCGCTGAAGGTGGCGGACAACATCGCGTTGCAGGCCCGGCTGGCCGGGAGGCACGATGCCGCCTTTTCCGCGGGGCTGGCCGAACGGCTGGGCCTGACCTCACAACTGGGCAAATACCCCGAACAGCTGTCGGGCGGCCAGCAACAGCGTGTCGCCATCGCGCGCACGCTGGCGGCGCGGCCGCAACTGGTACTGGCCGATGAGCCCACCGGCAACCTTGACGAGGCGACGGCCGACGCGGTGCTGGCGGTGATGCTGGAACTGGTGCGCGATACCGGCGCGGCGCTGCTGATGGTCACCCATTCCGAGCGGTTGGCGGCGCGGTTGGACCGGCGCGCGCATCTCAGCCATGGGCGGATCGAATGAGGCGGGCTGTCCTGCGCGTCTTCTGGTCGACATGGGCGCGCGCGCCCTTGCAATTGTTCACGCTGGTGGCGGGGCTTGCGATGGCCACCGCGCTTTGGTCGGGGGTGCAGGCGATCAACGCGCAGGCCCGCGCCAGTTACGATGCCGCCGCGCGCACGCTGGGCGAGGGGCAATTCTACCAGATCGTCCGCGCTGATGGCACCGGGATCTCCCGCGAGACATATGTCGCGCTGCGCCGTGCGGGCTGGCTGGTCAGCCCGGTGGCAGAAGGCCGGATCGAGGGCGTGCGGATCGTCGGGCTGGACCCGCTGACCGCGCCCGGCGGTCTGGGCCCGGTGCACCTGGGCGGTGGAGACATCGGTGCTTTCCTGACCGGCAAAGGACAGGTCTTTGCCGGGCCCGAGGCCTTGGCGGCGTTGCAGGGCCATGTCGACGCCGCGCTGGTGCCTTCGGCCGATGTGGCGCCCGGCACGGCGGTGACAGACATCGGCGTGGCGCTGCGGCTTCTGGGGCCATCGGGGCGGATCACCCGGCTGATCGTTGCCCCAGTCCAGCCGCTGGGGCAGGTTCCACTGGCCAAGGTCGCGCCGGGGCTGGTGCTGCGCCCGCCGCAGGCCGAATCCGACCTCGCGCGCCTGACCGACAGCTTTCACCTGAACCTGACGGCCTTTGGCCTGCTGGCCTTCGCGGTGGGCATCTTCATCGTGCATGGGGCGATTGGCCTTGCCTTCGAACAGCGCCGTCCGCTGTTGCGCACGCTGCGCGCGCTTGGCCTGCCGCTGGGCACGGCCCTTTGGCTGATCGCGGCGGAAATGGCGGCGCTGGCGCTTGCCGCGGGCGCGCTGGGCGTTGTGCTGGGCTATGTCATCGCCGCGGCGCTGCTGCCTGATGTCGCGGCCACGCTGCGTGGGCTTTACGGGGCCGACGTGCCGGGCAGCCTGCATTTGCAGGCCACCTGGTGGCTGTCGAGCCTTGCCATCGCGCTGGGCGGGGCGGCGCTGGCCGGGGGCGGCGGGTTATGGCGGCTGGCAAGGATGCCGCTGCTCGCCTCGGCCCAGCCGCGAGCCTGGGCGATGGCGGCAGGGCGCGGCCGCGTCTTGCAGGCGGGTGCGGCGCTGCTGTTGCTGGCGGCGGCGGCGGTTCTGGCGCAGGTGGCCAACAGCATTCTGACCGGCTTTGCCCTGCTGGGCGCACTGCTGATCGGCGCGGCGCTGGCGCTGCCGCCGGTGCTGGCAGGGCTGCTGGCGCTGGGCCAGCGCGCCGCGCGCGGGCCGGTGGCGCAATGGTTCTGGGCCGATACGCGGCAGCAGTTGCCGGGCCTGTCGCTGGCGCTGATGGCGCTGCTTCTGGCGATGGCGGCGAATGTCGGCGTCTCGACGATGGTGTCGTCCTTCCGGCTGACCTTCCTCGGTTTTCTCGACCAGCGCCTCGCGTCAGAGCTTTACGTGACGGCCGACACGCCCGATCAGGCCGCCGCGTTGCAGGCTTGGCTGGCCCCCCGCGTGCAGGCAGTGCTGCCGATCCAGTCGGCGCGGGTCACGCTGGCGGGGCAGCCTACGGATGTCTACGGCGCGCGCGACCACGAGACCTATCGGCAGAACTGGCGGTTCCTCGCCTCGGCGCCCGGCGCGTGGGACGCGGTGGCGGCCGGGACGGCGGTGCTGGTGAACGAACAGCTGGCCCGCCGCGCGCACCTGGCCGTCGGACAGGAAGTGACGGTGGCGGGGCGGACGTTCCGCATCGTCGGTATCTACGGCGACTATGGCAACCCCATCGGCCAGGCCATCGTGACCGAGGGCGTCTTTCATACGCTCTTTCCCGCGGTCGTCGCGCAGCGGTTCGGCCTGCGACTGCCGTCGACGGACGTGCCGGCAGTAAGCCGCGCATTGCAGGATGATTTCGGCCTGCCCGCGGCGAACATCATCGACCAGGCGGGGATCAAGGCTTTCTCGCTGGGCGTCTTCGACAGGACCTTCACCGTAACCGGCGCGCTCAACGTGCTGACACTGGCCGTCGCCGGTTTCGCCATGCTGATGAGCCTGCTGACACTGGCGGGCCAGAGGGTGCCGCAACTGGCTCCTCTCTGGGCGCTGGGCCTGACGCGGGCACGACTGGGCGCGCTGGAACTGGCGCGGGCAGTGATGCTGGCCGCTCTTGTGGCGGTCCTCGCGCTGCCGCTAGGGTTGGTGCTGGCATGGGCGCTGCTGGCGGTCGTCAACGTGGCGGCCTTCGGCTGGCGACTGCCAATGTACATGTTCCCGTGGGACTACGCGCGACTGGGACTTTTCGCACTGGGGGCGGCGGTTCTTGCCGCCGCGTGGCCGGCCCAAAAGCTGGGACGGACCCCGCCGACCGACTTGCTAAAGGTGTTTTCCGGTGAAAGGTAAATCTGGCATACTATCAAACGTCCTGACTATCGGATTTATCACGATATCTGCCAATCTTGCCACGGCACAGGGTTTCGCCGGGCTGGGTACAAGCGCAGATGGCTTCGCCCTGCCGCAGCCGGGCCATACCTTCAGCTTTCCGGACGACTACGGTACGCATCCCGATTTCCGAATCGAATGGTGGTATGTCACCGCCAACCTGATCGGTCCCGACGGCACCCCCTACGGCGTGCAATGGACCTTGTTTCGTTCGGCCCTCACGCCGCGACAGACGGATGGCTGGGACAGTCCGCAACTGTGGATGGGCCATGCGGCCATCACCACGCCGGATCACCAGTTCGTCACCGAACGACTGGCGCGCGGCGGCATCGGGCAGGCCGGGGTAACGGCCAGCCCCTTTGCCGCATGGATCGATGACTGGCACCTTTCGGGGGGCATGGATGCGCCCGAAATGGCCGCGAGTGGGCCCGATTTCGCCTATAACTTGCATTTGCAGGCGACGGGGCCATTGGTGCTGCAAGGCGATCACGGCTATTCTGTCAAGTCATCAGAAAATCGTAGCAGCTATTACTATTCACAGCCTTTCTATACCATCTCGGGTAAGCTGACGTTGCCGTCGGGCGACGTGCCTGTCACTGGCAGCGCATGGCTGGATCGAGAGTGGTCCAGCCAGCCGCTGAGTGCCGACCAGACCGGGTGGGACTGGTTCGCTTTGAACTTCGACGATGGTGCAAAGTTGATGGCCTATCGCCTGCGCAACAAGAACGGCAGCACGTTCGGCACCGCGACATGGATCAGCGAAGACGGCACGACGACGCTGCTGCACGGGCCGGATTTCACGGCCACACCGCTCGAAAGTCATGCGGTTGCGGGCCACCACGTGCCGGTTCATTGGCGGCTTCAAGTGCCGCGTTTTGGTGTGGATGTAACGATCGCAGCGATCAACCCGGATGCATGGATGCCCACCTCCGTGCCTTACTGGGAAGGGCCGGTGACAATTGAGGGAAGCCATGCCGGACACGGCTATCTGGAGATGACGGGCCATGACTGACACGCTTGCAGACCTGCTGGACCTTGCGTGGCAGCGGTTGGCGCTGGGCGTGGCTGACAGGAACGCGCCAGCGCGCTACCCGGTTTTGGCAACCTTGGGCGCGGATGGATGGCCCGCTGCGCGTACGGTGGTGTTGCGCGCCGCGCAAAGGATAGCCGGCGTGCTGGAGATCCACACCGATACCCGGTCCGCCAAGGTCGCTTCACTTCATGCCGATCCGCGCGCCGAGATTGTGATCTGGGACCCGGCAGTTGCGCTGCAGATGCGGCTGCGGGCCGAGGTCGCGGTGCTGACCGGCAGCGCGGCCGCCCCGGCCTGGGCAGACGTGCCGGATGTGGCGCGGGGCAATTATGGCAGTTTGCCCGCGCCCGGCACGCCGATACCGACGCCCCTCGCCTATGAAAAGGCGGGCGAGGCCGGGCGCTTTGCCGTGCTGCGCGCGCAGATCGTCGCGATTGACCTGTTGCATATCGGCCCAGCACATCGCCGCGCGCGGTTCCGGCGCGCCGATGGCTGGACCGGAGAATGGCTGGCGCCCTGACGCCCGAACGGCTATCTGCACGACATGCAAAGCCAGCTTCCCCTGACCCGAGACCTCGTGCTGATCGGCGGTGGTCATACCCATGCGCTGGTCCTGCGCATGTGGGGGATGAATCCGCTGCCCGGCGCGCGGCTGACGGTGATCAATCCCGGTCCCACCGCGCCCTATTCCGGCATGTTGCCCGGTTTCGTCGCCGGGCATTACGGGCGCGATGACCTTGATATCGACCTTGTGAAACTGGCGCGGTTCGCGGGCGCACGGGTGGTGCTGGGCGCGGTCAGCGCGCTGGACCCTGTCGCGCGCACCATCACCGTGCCGGGCCGTCCGCCGATCGACTATGACGTCGCCTCGATCGACATCGGCATCACGTCGGACATGCCGGCGCTGCCCGGTTTCGCCGCGCATGGGACGCCGGCGAAACCGTTGGGCCCCTTTGCCGCGCGGTGGGAGGACTATCGCGAAACGGCGACTGACCCGCAGGTCGCGGTGATCGGTGGCGGAGTGGCAGGGGCAGAACTGGCCATGGCGATGGCGCATGCGCTGCGCACGCGCGGCAAACCGGCGCAGGTTTCGCTGATCGACCGGGGCATCGTTCTGGAAGAGTTCAATCTGACCGCGCGGCGAATGCTTCTTCAGTCGCTGGCAGAGCAAGGCGTGGAGGTGGTGGAAAACGCCGGCGTCGCCGAGGTTACTGCCAATGCCGTTGTGCTGGACGACGGCCGGCGCCTGCAAGCCACGTTCGTCACCGGGGCAGCCGGGGCGGTGCCACAGGGCTGGCTGGCCGAGACGGGGCTTGTGCTGCACGAGGGCTTCGTTGCGGTGGACGAGACCCTGCGCAGTTCTGATCCGGCGGTTTTCGCCGCGGGCGATTGCGCGCACCTGGCCCATGCGCCGCGGCCCAAGGCGGGCGTTTTCGCGGTGCGCGAGGCGCCGGTGCTGTTCGACAACCTGCGCGCTGCGCTGTCGGGCGACGCGATGCGTCCCTACCGGCCGCAGCGCGATTACCTCAAGTTGATCTCGCTCGGCGAGCAGCGGGCGCTGGCCGAGAAACTGGGCACGGCGCGGCAGGGCCGGCTGTTGTGGCGGTGGAAGGACCGGATCGACCGGACCTTCATGGCGAAATTCCATGATTTTCCGGTCATGGGCCTGCCCGATGTGCCGCTGACCGTGGCGCAAGGGGTGCGCGAGGCGCTGGGCGACGCGCCGCTATGCGGCGGTTGCGGGGCCAAGGTCGGGCGCGGCGCGCTGCGCGAGGTATTAGCGGACCTTCCCATGGCGTCCCGCGATGATGTGCAGGCGGTGGCGGGCGACGATGCGGCAGTGCTGCTGACCGGTGGTGCGCGGCAGGTCATCAGCACCGATCACCTGCGCGCCTTCACCGCCGATCCGGTGGTTCTGGCCCGCGTCGCGGCAGTTCACGCGCTGGGCGATGTCTGGGCGATGGGGGCGAAACCGCAGGCCGCTACGGCCAGCGTGATCCTGCCGCGTCTCTCGCCGGAATTGCAGCGCCGGACCCTGGCCGAGATCATGCAGGCCGCGACTGAAGTCATGGAGGCGGCGGGTGCGGCCATCGTCGGCGGGCACAGCTCGACCGGCGACGAGGCGACAGTGGGCTTCACCGTGACCGGCCTGTGCGATGGCGCGCCGATCACGCTGCAAGGCGCGCGGCCGGGCGATGCGCTGATCCTGACCAAACCGCTGGGATCGGGCGTGATCATGGCGGCCGAGATGCGCGGAGTGGCGCCGGGCGCGGATGTCGCCACGGCGCTGGGGCTGATGCAGCAGGGTCAGGGCGCTGCCGCCCAGCTGTTGGCCGGAGCCCACGCGATGACAGACGTGACGGGGTTCGGCCTTGCCGGGCACCTGGCGGGCCTTTGCGAGGCGTCGGGCGTGGCTGCCGATTTGGACCTGCACGCAGTGCCGCTCATGCCGGGCGCGCTGGCGCTGGCCGAAGCGGGTGTGCGCTCGACCCTTTTCGCCGAGAACCGCGCCGGGGCAGGCGCCGTGCTGGGCGCGGCGGGCGCACGGGGCGATCTTCTGTTCGATCCGCAGACAGCAGGCGGGTTGCTGGCCGCAGTCCAGTCAGAGGATGCCGAGGCGCTGGTCGCCAATCTGGTCGCGGCAGGCTATGACGCCGCAATCATCGGGCGGATCGTCGCGGGCGATCCGGTGATTACTGTGCGGGCATAAGTTTGGCGATCTGCGAGGCGAGTGACCGCTGGCCTTGCTCATCGAGGCTTTGTGCCGTGGCGGTGCCCAGCACGGTGCGCTCTTCGATCCGCCGCGAATTGGCATAGGCCGGATCGTAGTGCTCGGCCATCAGGGCCGCGGCCAGCCCGTTGAAATGGCCCGCATCAAGCAGTTTCAGCCAGCCATCCACCGTGGCATGGCCGCGAATGTGGCGCAGCGGGGCAAGGCGGCGGGCAAGCTCTTCTCGGTCGGCGATGACATCGGCATAGGCGCGGGTGAGGTAGGCCGCGCGCGCCTCCAGCGGCGCGTCGATCACGATGCGCGGGGCCGCGACCATCGCCTTCCACAGCACCGGCGGCACGATCAGCCGGCCGATCTTGCTGCTTTCGGCCTCGACCAGCACGGGGCGCGACGGGTCAAGCTGCATCAGCGCGACGGCCAGCGCGGTCTCGAACGCCTTCTGCCCCGGCTGCCCGCCGGCAATGCCGCCCAGAAGTGAGCCGCGATGCCGGGCGAGACCTTCGAGGTCCAAAACCTGCACGCCTTCGCCTGCCATCAGGCCCAGCACATCTGTCTTTGCCGTGCCGGTGAAGCCGTCGAGCAGGACCACACGGAACGGCAACTCGGCATCGTAAAGCGCGCCATGGACCAGCCGCCGGAAGCTTTGATAGCCGCCCTTGATCGTGTCGGTGCGCCAGCCGATCTGCGCGAGGATCGACGAGAAACTGCCCGAGCGCTGCCCGCCGCGCCAGCAATAGACCAGCGGCCGCCAGCCGCCATCCTTGTCCTTGAGCGGCCCGTCGAGGTGGTCGGCCACGTTGCGCGCCACCATCGCCGCGCCGACCTTGCGGGCCAGAAAGGGGCTGACCTGCTTGTAGATCGTGCCGACCTCGGCGCGCTGGGCGTTGGTTAGTGCGGGCAGGTTGATGGCGCCAGGGATGTGATCCTCGGCATATTCGGCGGGCGAACGCACGTCGATCAGCGTGTCGAAGCCGTGATCAAGCAGGGCGGCAAGACTGTCGAAGGCGATTGCCATGACGTCAGCCCCAATGTCCCACAACATGCAGCGGGTGATCCGGCGGGACCAGCGGTTGGCGCCCCTCCTCGGTCAGCAGCCAGCAGTCACGCCCTTCGAAGACCGCGGGGATCAGCGGACGACCATAGCCCGCGCCGCCGTCGAGATCGATCCTGTTGCCGAAATGCGCCGGGTAGTAGAGCGCGGTATGGCCATGCACGATCAGCGCGCCGTGGTCTCGGTCATCCTCGAGAAACTCGCCCCGGATCCAGATCAGGTCGTCCTCGGTCTGCTCTTCCAGCGGCACACCGGGGCGGATGCCGGCATGGA
Source organism: Limimaricola sp. (assembly GCF_016125575.1). GTDB lineage: Bacteria > Pseudomonadota > Alphaproteobacteria > Rhodobacterales > Rhodobacteraceae > WGLM01. The sequence goes on along the minus strand of NZ_WGLM01000006.1, from coordinate 229,669 downwards.
CGAAGAGAAGCGGCCCCTCGCGGTGCCAGAGCGGCAGGTTCTCGAGAAAGGCCAGATGCGCCTCTGGCACAGCGGCGCGGGCCGCCGCGACAAGGGCCGGCAGATCGTCCGTTTCGGGGTCAACGCCGTAAGAGCGCAGCGTCGCAGGGCCGCCCAGCGCATCGTGCAGCCATCCCTTGCCGGAGAGGATCCGGCCGTCATGCTGGTTGCCGTCGCGCACGAAACGGCAGAACATCCTGTCGTGATTGCCGCGCACGGCGGCCCAGTTGCGCCCTGCCTCAAAGCCATCCACCAGCGTCTGCACCACGTCGCGGCTGTGGGGCCCGCGATCGGTATAGTCGCCAAGAAAGACGACGCGCGAGTCCGGTCCGCCATCGGCGGCGATCAGCGCCAGTGCGTGATCGAGGGCCCCCTTGTGGCCGTGAATGTCGCCAATGGCATAGATGGGTTGCGTCATGAGGCGCGACCTAGCACGTGGCGCAGCGATTGTTGAGGGAGGTTCGCATTTTCCATTTGGCAAAAGGCGATGCGGATGGCCGGAAACTTCGGGCGCAACAGAAGGGGGGCGGCGGAGTGCGCCGCCCCGCCGGTGTCAGTCCACGTCGAAAGCCAGCGGCTTGACCTGCTGGAACATGCCAGTCGCTTCCAGCTTCTTGATGACCTTGGGATCGACGGGATCATCCACGTAAAGCAGCGCAATCGCCTCGCCACCGCGCAGCGACCGGCCAAGAGTGAAGTTGGCGATGTTCACGCCGTTTTCCCCCATCGTGTTGCCCAGGGTGCCGATGATGCCCGGTATGTCCTCGTTGGTGGTGTAGAGCATATGGGCGCCGATCTCGGCATCGATGTTGATGCCCTTGATCTGGATGAAGCGCGGCTTGCCATCAGAGAATACCGTGCCGGCGACCGAACGTTCGCGTTTATCGGTGACGACGGTGGCCTTGATGTAGCCGTCGAAGGCGCCCGACTGGTCCTGCCGGGTTGTCGAGATCTGGATGCCGCGCTCTTTGGCGATGACCGGGGCCGAGACCATGTTCACGTCCGGGTTGACGCGTTTCATGATACCCGCGACCAGCGACGAATTGAGCGCGGCGGTGTTCATCTCGGACACCGAGCCGTCGTAGAGGATGTTGATGGCCTTGATCGGCTCGTCGGTCATCTGGCCGATGAAGTTGCCCAGATGGCCTGCCAGCTTGATCCACGGGCCCATCACCTTGGCCTCTTCGGCGGTGATCGAGGGCATGTTGATGGCATTGGTGACGGCGCCGGTCAGCAGGTAGTCCGACATCTGTTCGGCCACCTGCAGGGCAACGTTTTCCTGCGCCTCGGTGGTGGCGGCGCCAAGATGCGGTGTGCAGACCACGTTGGGCAGGTTGAAAAGCGGGCTTTCCGTTGCGGGCTCCACCGCGAAAACATCAAACGCCGCACCGGCGACGTGCCCCGATTTCAGCGCCTCGGCCAGTGCCGCCTCGTCCACAAGGCCGCCACGCGCGCAGTTGACGATGCGCACGCCGGGCTTGGTCCGGGCGAGGGCTTCGGCCGACAGGATGTTGCGGGTCTGGTCTGTCAGCGGCACGTGGAGGGTGATGAAATCGGCCCGGGCGAGCAACTCGTCCAGTTCCAGCTTTTCCACGCCAAGCTGGTCGGCGCGTTCCTGGCCGAGGAAGGGATCGAAGGCCACGACCTTCATCTTCAGGCCGCGCGCGCGGTCGATCACGATCGAGCCGATGTTGCCTGCGCCGATGACGCCCAGTGTCTTGCCGGTCAGCTCGACGCCCATGAAGCGTGACTTTTCCCATTTGCCGGCATGGGTCGAGGCGTTGGCCTCGGGGATTTGTCGGGCGACCGCCATCATCAGCGAGATCGCGTGTTCGGCGGTGGTGATCGAGTTGCCGAAGGGGGTGTTCATCACGATGATCCCCTTCTTCGAGGCGGCGGGAATGTCGACGTTGTCGACGCCGATCCCGGCGCGGCCGATCACTTTCAGGCGCGTGGCCTTCTCGATCAGCTTTTCTGTCGCCTTGGTGGCCGAGCGAATGGCGAGGCCGTCATACTGGTCGATGATCGCGGCCAGCGCCTCTTTGTCCTTGCCCAGCTTGGGCTGGAAATCGACGTCGATGCCGCGGTCGCGGAAGATCTGCACGGCGGCATCGGAGAGGGCATCGGAAATAAGAACTTTGGGGGCCATGGTGGGCTCCTGTCATGAGGGGAGGGCCGGGACGCACATTGCGCCCCGGTATCTGGGAATGGTGAGGGGTCAGGCGGCCTGCGTCAGTTCCGCAATCTGGGCGTGATAGGCCCAGTCGAGCCATGGCAGCATCGCCTCGATGTCGGCCGTCTCGACGGTGGCGCCGCACCAGATGCGCAGGCCCGGCGGCGCGTCGCGATAGGCGCCCACGTCTAGCGCGATGCCCTCGGCCTCGAGCCGCTTGGCCACGGCCTTGGCAAAGGCCGCGCCATCGGTGATGCGCGGGTCGGTGAACTTCAGGCAGACGCTGGTGTTCGACCGCGTCGCGGGTTCCTCGGCAAGGTTGGAGATCCAGTCGCGGCTGTCGCAGAAATCCCAGACGGCCTGCGCGTTGGCGTTGGCCCGCGCCCTCAGTGCATCAAGCCCGCCGATGGATTTGCCCCATTTCAGCGCGAAAAGATAATCTTCCACACAAAGCATCGAAGGCGTGTTGATCGTCTCGCCGACAAAGATCCCTTCGATCAGCTTGCCGCCCTTGGTCAGGCGAAAGATCTTTGGCAGTGGCCATGCGGGGGCGTAGCGTTCCAGCCGTTCGACGGCGCGGGGGCTGAGGATCAGCATCCCGTGTGCGCCTTCGCCGCCCATCACCTTCTGCCACGAGAAGGTGACGACATCGAGTTTCGGCCAGTCCAGATCCTGCGCGAAGGCGGCGCTGGTGGCGTCGCAGATCGTCAGGCCCTTGCGGTTGGCGGGGATCATGTCAGCATTGGGCACGCGCACGCCCGAGGTGGTGCCGTTCCAGGTGAAGACGACATCATTGTCGTAGTTCAGCGCGGCCATGTCGACGATCTTGCCGTAATCGGCCTTGTGCACTGTCGCGTCGATTTTCAGTTGTTTGACGACATCCGTCACCCAGCCCTCGCCGAAGCTTTCCCAGGCCACCATTTCGGCCGGGCGTTCGCCCAAGAGCGACCACAGCGCCATTTCCACGGCGCCGGTATCAGAGGCGGGCACGATGCCGATGCGGTAGTCTGCCGGCACGCGTAACACCTCGCGTGTCAGGTCGATCGCCTCTTTCAGCTTCGCTTTGCCGATGGCGGCGCGGTGCGAGCGCCCAAGCGGGGCGTCGGCCAGCGCGTTCAATGTCCATGTAGGGGGCTTGGCACAGGGGCCAGAAGAAAACCGCGGATTCGCGGGCCGCAAGGCGGGCTTGGTCGTAACCATTGCTGGTATCCTCTCAGATATGCGCCCTTCGTTGGGGAAGGGTGTCCCGCCGCCGGAGATACGGGGGTGCCCGGCGGCCCACAATGGGCAAAATCGCCCTCGGGCGGCACTTTGACGTGAAATTCCGACGCGCTTGACGCCGATCGGAAACCGCCGGGCTTGCCGGAGGACCGGCGCCCCTATACATTACGAAATATAAATGTATGGAGCATGGCGATGCTGCTGGAGCATGAAGGCGCGTTGCGGCTGGGGGTCTTCCTTGGGCTGCTGGTGGTAATGGCGGCATGGGAAATGGCGGCGCCGCAGCGTCGGGCCACGTTGCCGCGCCTTCTGCGGTGGAGCAACAACCTCGCGTTGGTCGCGCTCGACACGGTCGTATTGCGGCTGGCCCTGCCGGTGCTGGCGGTAGGCTTAGCGGCCTGGGCGCAGGTGCAGGGCTGGGGCCTGTTCAACCTGTTGGCGGTGCCCGGCTGGCTGGCGATCCTGGCAAGCCTCGTGCTGCTGGATCTTGCGATCTGGGCGCAGCACCTCGTCTTTCACAAGGTGCCGGTGCTGTGGCGGCTGCACCGGATGCACCATGCCGATCCCGATTTCGACGTGACCACGGCGCTGCGCTTTCACCCGATCGAGATCTTACTGTCGATGCTCGTCAAGATGGCGGTCGTGCTGGCGCTGGGCGTGCCGCCCGAGGCGGTGCTGCTGTTCGAGGTGATCCTGAACGGCATGGCGATCTTCAACCATGCCAACGTCAGGCTGCCACGGGGCCTTGATGCCGGGCTGCGGCTGGCCGTGGTCACGCCCGACATGCACCGGGTTCACCATTCCGACATCCGGGCCGAGACCGACAGCAACTACGGCTTCAACCTGTCGCTCTGGGACAGGCTGTTCGGCACCTATGTCGCCGCGCCAGCAAAAGGGCAGGTCGGGATGACGATCGGGCTCGACAGGTTTCGCACCGCGCGAGACCAGTGGCTGGACCGGTTGCTGCTGCAGCCCTTCAGCGCCGGCGCCCCCGGTTATGACGCTGGCCAAGACGCGGGCTTTGTGATTTCTGCGCGCCGGAAACCTGCCGGAGCGTTCAATGTTCGCAGCCAGCCTGATTGCCCCGCCAGCCAGCGGAAAACTTGACCCGGCCCTCGTCACCGCGCTGCGCAACGCATGGGGCGGGGACGAGGTGCGCTGGCTATGCCCCGACGAGGCGGCCGAGTTCACCCTGCCCGCGCTGCCCGGCAACCGCTGGGAGGTCTGGCAGGACCTGCAGGCGCAGGGCGTGGACATGGTGCTGCAACCGGCCGCGGGGCGGCGCAAGGCGATGCTGCTGGCCGACATGGACAGCACCATGATCCGGCAGGAATGCATCGACGAATTGGCCGACGAGGCCGGGGTGGGCGCGCATGTCGCCGCCATTACCGCCCGCGCGATGAATGGCGAGCTGGATTTCGAAGGCGCGCTGATCGAACGTGTGGGCCTTCTGAAAGGGCTGGACGAGGCGGTGATTGCCCGCGTGCTGGAACGGCGCATCACGATGATGCCGGGCGGCGCCACGCTGGTCGCCACGATGAAGACGCATGGGGCGCATGCGGTGCTGGTCTCGGGCGGGTTCACCGCCTTTGCCGGGCCGGTGGCGGCGCGGCTGGGCTTTGACGAGATGCGCGCCAATACCCTGCTGGCCGAGGGTGGACGCCTGACCGGCGACGTGGCGCGGCCCATCCTTGGCCGGGCCGCGAAGGTGCAGGCGCTGGACGAAATCACCGCGCGGCTGGGCCTTGCGCCCGCGCAGGTGCTGGCGGTGGGCGACGGCGCGAACGACCTTGGGATGCTGGGCCGCGCGGGCACGGGTGTGGCGCTGCATGCCAAGCCCACGGTGCAGGCCCAGTGCGACGTGCGGATCAACCACGGTGACCTGACCGCGCTGCTTTACCTGCAGGGCTACGCCCGCGACGACTTCGCCGCCTGAGATGATCGAGGTCGCGCCGCAGGTCCTTGCGCTGCTGACGGGGGCCGCTTTCGTCGCGGGCTTCGTCGATTCCATCGCCGGCGGCGGGGGCCTGATCACGCTGCCCGCGCTGATCCTTGCCGGCGCGCCGCCGGTCACGGCGCTGGCCACCAACAAGGTGCAGGGCGTGTTCGGTGCCGCGATGGCGGCGTTCTCCTACGGTCGCGCGGGCCATGTGAACCTGCGCGGGCAGATCACGCCCGCGCTCATCGCCTTCTGGGCGGCGATCTGCGGCGCGGCGCTGGCCAGTCACCTGCCCACCGGGGTGATCCGCGCGGGCCTGCCGGTGCTGCTGATCGGGATTGCGCTGTTCTTTGCCTTCAAGCCGGGGCTGAACGACATCGACCGCGCCCAGCGGCTGCGCCCGGCCGATTTCATGGTGACGGTGGTGCCGCTGGTGGCCTTCTACGACGGGCTGGTGGGGCCCGGCACGGGGTCTTTCTACATGCTTGGTTTCGTGGCGCTGGCGGGTTTCGGCGTGCTGAAGGCCACGGCGCATACCAAGCTGCTGAACTTCGCGTCGAACCTTGGCGGGCTGGTGGCCTTCGCGCTGCTGGCCGGGCCGTGGTGGGTGACCGGGCTTTGCATGGGCGCGGGCCAGCTGGCCGGCGCGGCGCTGGGCAGCCGGCTGGCGATGCACGCGGGCGCGCGCCTGATCAAGCCGCTTCTGGTGGTCACGGCGACGGCGCTGGCGCTGCGCTTGCTGATGGGCTGATCAGACGAAGCCCGGCGCGGTCGCGACCCGGCCCACCGGAATGCGGCGGCGGTTCAGGATCGGTCCGCCCAGGCGGCGCAGCACGGCGGGATGGTCTGCGGCGACCGCGCCCAGGTGCACCAGCAGCGCGGCAATGGCCGATTCCTTGGCCTCCTCGCCCCCGTCGACGATCTTGAGCGCGATGCCCAGCTGCCGCGCCGGCCAGATCGCGACATAGACACCATCGGCCCCGCCCTTGATCGCCACGGCGCCGCCGGTCGCGCGCATCAGCTCGGTACAGGCACGGCCCTCGCCGCTGACCAGTTCAGGATGCTGGGTCATGGCCGCCACGAGGCGGGCCTGCGCCGAGGCGCGCGCGCCGCTGCGGTCGCCGGCGGTGGCGAAGCTGGCCATCGCGCGGGCAAGGCCGTGCACGCTGGTGGCGAAGTTTGGCGCCGAGCAGCCGTCGATGCCGTAGCCGGGGCTGTCCTCGCCCGTGACCTCCTCGAAGGCCGCCCTGACGGCGACCTGCACGGGGTGTGCCGGGTCCACGTATTCGGGCCCGCCGCGCAGGTGGCGGTTGAGTGTCAGAAAGCCCGAATGCTTGCCCGAACAGTTGTTGTGGATCTGGCAGGGAGCCTGCCCGGCGCGGATCAGCGCATCGCGCGCCGCGCGGTCGCTGGGTTCCTGCGTGCCACAGCGGAAGTCGTCGTCGCCAAGGCCGAGGTCGGCCAGCCAGGCCGCCACCCTGTCGGTATGGTAGGCGGCGCCGATATGGCTGGCGCAGGACAGCGCCAGCTGGTCGGTCCGCAGGCCCGCGGAATCGGCGGCGCCGCTTTCGACCAAAGGCAATGCCTGCAGCATCTTGCACGACGATCGCGGATAGATCAGCGTCGTCGGATCGCCCCATGCGGTCACGATCTCGCCCGCGCCATCGCAGATCACCGCATGGCCGCGATGGGTGCACTCCACCATGTCGCCGCGCCAGACCTCTATCATGTTCACTGCGTCGGCCATGGCGTTCCTCCTTTTATACCGGGCAAATTCATGCCCGCCCCGGTCCTTGGGGGTTTCCCCGATGGGCGAAATCTTGCTATTGCTTGGCTTATCGAGTTGAGTTTGTTCCGACCAGTCGAAAAGGTGCCGCAAAGATGCATCTCGGGGTCGGGACGGCCGGGGGCAAGCAAGAGTTGGAGATTGCAGGCATGATTTCATCCTTTTCGCGCGCAGTGGCCTTTTCGGTGATCCTCGCGACGGCGGGGCTGACGGCCGGCATCGCGCAGGCGCAAAGTGGCGACCAGTCGACCGGACAGTCCAGCAACCGCGTTGCCGCCGATACCGATTGGAGCGTTTTCGTCGACCAGAACCCGACCGAATGCTGGGCGGTCTCGGCGCCCAAGCAGACCGTCAACACCAAGGACGGCAAACCGGTTTCGGTCCGACGCGGCGACATTCGGCTCTTCGTCTTCTATCGCCCGTCCGAGAATGTGTCCGGGCAGGTGGCGTTTACCGGTGGCTATCCCTTCGCCAGCGGTTCGACCGTGACGGTTGATGTCGGCGGGACCAAGTTCCAGCTGTTCACGCAAGGTGAATGGGCATGGCCTGCCACGCCGCAAGATGACGCCACAATCGCGACGGCGATGAAATCGGGCGCGACGGCGGTTGTTACGGGTCTCTCCGGGCGCGGCACCCAGACCGAGGATACATTCTCGCTTCTGGGCTTTACCGCGGCGATCGAGGAAGCGGCCAAGCGCTGCGCCAACTGATCCGGGCCTTCCTGCGGAACGCCCGGATGCCTCCGGCGGGAGTATTTGCCTGCCAGAAGAAGCCCGCGTGCGGATGTTGGAAAGCCGCGTGGTCTGGTATATGTGCAGCGCTCTGACCGCGTGAGAGTTGCCGATGCCCACCGATGCCATCACCCCTGATGTCCTGACCGTGCCCCGCAAGCGGCCCGAGGGGCCAGTCAACCTTGTCGGGTTGACGCGCGAGGCGATGCGCCAGGCGCTGATCGCGGCCGGCACGCCCGAACGGCAGGCGCGGATGCGCGTGGGCCAGATCTGGCAGTGGATCTATCATTGGGGTCTGCGCGATTTCGCCGCGATGACCAACCTTGCCAAGGACTATCGTGCCCTTCTGGCCGAAAACTTCGTGATTGCCTTGCCCGAGGTGGTGACGCGGCAGGTCAGCGGCGACGGCACGCGGAAATACCTTGTCCGCATCGCCGGCGGGCACGAGGTGGAGGTGGTCTATATCCCCGAGGAGGACCGCGGTACGCTATGTGTCTCGTCCCAGGTGGGTTGCACGCTGACCTGTTCCTTCTGCCATACCGGCACGCAGAAGCTGGTGCGCAACCTGACCGCGGGCGAGATCATCGGGCAGGTGATGCTGGCGCGCGACGACCTTGGCGAATGGCCGGTTCCCGGCGCGCCCAAGGACGAGACGCGGCTTTTGTCGAACGTCGTGCTGATGGGCATGGGCGAGCCGCTTTACAATTTCGAGAACGTCCGCGACGCGATGAAGATCGCGATGGACCCCGAGGGGATTGCCCTGTCGCGGCGGCGGATCACGCTGTCGACCAGCGGCGTTGTGCCCGAGATCGCGCGGACAGCCGAAGAGATCGGCTGTCAGTTGGCCATCTCATTCCATGCCACGACCGACGAGGTGCGCGACCGGCTGGTGCCGATCAACAAGCGCTGGCCCATCGCAGAGCTGCTTGATGCACTTCGGACCTATCCCAAGGCCAGCAATTCCGAACGGATCACATTTGAATACGTGATGCTGGACGGTGTGAACGACACAGACGCCGACGCGCGGCGGCTGATCAAGCTGATCGAGGGAATCCCGGCCAAGATCAATCTGATTCCGTTCAACGAATGGCCCGGCGCCCCTTACCGCCGCAGTACGCCTGCGCGCATCCGCGCCTTTGCCGACATCATCTACAAGGCCGGCTATGCCAGTCCGATCCGCACCCCGCGGGGCGAAGACATCATGGCGGCCTGCGGGCAATTGAAATCGGCCACCGAACGCGCCCGCAAGAGCCGCGCTCAAATCGCAGCCGAGACCGGAACATCCGGCTGACGCCCGGACGCGAAAGACCATGGCGAAGCGCCGGGCGACCGCGTAAGAGAATGGCCAGGGACCAAGCGGCGACGGGGGAGCGATGACAGGGCGGATCAAGATCAGCGGTGTCGAGTTTCAGCCGGCCGCGGTACCGGGTCGGCTGGCCGAAGCGATCCTGTCGGACCCGACGATCCTGCGTGGCATCTGGCGAGACGTGTACCGCTGGGACGCGCGCGGCGGCACTGGCCAGGTGCTGGTGCCGGTCAAGCCAGACAACGCCGTGCCGCTGGGCAATGCTTTGGCCTTCTTCATTCCCAAGGCGACGCCCACGGGCATTCTCGGCAAGAACGAGGCGGCCTCGCAGCGCATGGCCGAGCGGTTCATGTCGCTAGTCGAGGCACAGGGCCCGGGCGAGGTTGTGCGCGCGCTGGGCGAGATCCTGCGACAGCCCCAAAAGGTTCTGCCGCTGGCGGAGTTCGCGCCGCTTAACCCGATCGCATCTTATGTCGTCAGGATGCATGTGAGCTACGCCATCGTGCAGTTGCGCCATGCCGGGGAGGACCTGTCGGCCTATCTCTGCCTGCCCTCGCGCGTCAGTTTTCATCACGAGGTCGAGGCGATCCCCGACGAGGCGGCCTACCACGCCGCGATCGCTGCGGATCGCGGTCTGCGGGCGGTGTCGGTCAGTTTCGTCGTGCCGGCGAAATCGGCCGCCAATGCCGACCTGCGCAAACTGGCGCTGCGCAAGCGGATTGAAGAATATCGCGCGATGATCGCGGCGCCCGGCCATCTGGGCAGCGCCGCGGCCGGTGCGCAGCTTGACAGTGTGCGCGACCGGCTGGCGCTGGCCGAAGAAGAGTGGGACGCGCTGGCCTAGGCCAGCAGCGCCTTGGCCTCGTCCGGCGACAGGGCCGCGGGACGCTCGCAGGTCGTCGTCATGTTGACCCAGCTTTGCGTCTCGGCCGCCTTGAGGATGCCGGTCAGCACCTCGACCGCATGGACGGCTACGTCGATGTTGCAGCGATGCGCGCGGTTCTCGTCAATGGCGGCGGCCATGTCGGCCAGCCCGGCACAGCGGTAATTCGCCCGCCAGACGCCGTGGCCCTCCTGATTGTTGATGCCAAAGGGATGGCCGCGCCCCGGCAGTTCGGTGACGCTGCCGTCGGGCGCGGCCAGTTCAACGGCGCCGCCGAAGAAGTTGGGATCGGGCACGTAAAGGCTGCCCTCACTGCCGTAAAGTTCCATGTTGGGATGGCGGTTCGCCCAGACATCCCAGCTGGCCCCCAGGGTCACGATGGCGCCATTGGCAAATTCAAGGATGGCGTGGATGTTGGTGGGCGTCTCGACATCCAGAACCTCGCCATCGCGCGGGCCGTTGCCGATCGTGCGGGTAGCAAAGCTGGCCTTGGCCATCGCGGTGACAGCGGTGACCGGGCCGATCAACTGGATCAGGTTGGTGACGTAATAGGGCCCCATGTCGAGGATCGGGCCACCACCGGGCTTGAAGAAGAAATCGGGGTTGGGGTGCCAGGCTTCCATCCCGTGGCCCATGACGTGCGCGGTGCCACCGACGATGCGGCCCACCGCGCCCTCATCAATGGAGGCGCGGGCCAACTGGTGCGCGCCGCCAAGGAAGGTGTCTGGCGCCGAGCCCACGCGCAGGCCCTTGGAGGCCGCGAGATCGCGCAGCGCTTGCCCTTCGTCGAGGCTGAGGACCAGCGGCTTTTCCGAATAGGCGTGCTTGCCGGCCTCAAGGATGCGGCGCGTCACCTCGTAATGCACTGCCGGGACGGTCAGGTTGACGATGACGTCCACATCGGGCGCGGCGAGCAGATCATCAACCGTTTCGGCACGAAGGTTGTATTCGGCGGCGCGGGTGCGCGCGGCCTCCATGTTGATGTCGGCCACCGACTTGAGTTCAAGCGATTTGAACATCGGCGCAAGGCCGAGGTAGGAGGTGGAGATATTACCGCATCCGATGATGCCGACGCGCAGTTTGGTCATTTGGGTCTGTCCTCAGAAGGCTTTGACGGCCGCAAGGCTGCGGGTGGCAAAGCGATGGTGATCGGCGGGCTTGTCGTGTTCCACGACGAAACGGGTGACGTGGGCGGCATCCAGCGCGGCCTTGATCGGTGCCCAGTCGAGGGTGCCATGGCCCACGTCGGCCCAGCCATCCTCGTCCAGCGCCTCGCCCTTGGGCGCGATGTCCTTGACGTGGACGGCGATGATGCGGCCCGCATACTTGTTGATCCAGGCGACAGGATCCTGCCCGGCGCGGGCGGTCCAGCCAAGGTCAAGCTCCAGCTTCAGATCAGGCGCGGCGGCCATGATCAGGTCCAGAGGCAATTCGCCGGTCTCGGTCGGTTTGAATTCGAAATCGTGGTTGTGCCAGCCGAAGGGCAGGCCCGCGGCGATGATCGGTGCACCGGCCTTGGCCAGACGTTGACCGAAGGCAGTCCAGCCCGCGGCATCGGTCGGGCGGTCGGCGGGCATCACGAAGGGCACGATGACCGCGTCCATCCCCATCGTGCGGGCGACGTTCAGCGCCACGTCGGGGCTGCCTTCGACCATGTCGAGGCCGAAATGCCCTGTGGTCATCTTCAGGCCCGCGGCGTCCAGTTGCGCCTTCAGCGCGGCAGGATCGTCGTAAAGGCCGCCGAAGCCTTCGACTTCGGTGAAACCGGCATCGGCCAGCATCGACAGGGTGTCGGCGAGGGGCGGGAAGTTGCGCGAGCAGTAAAGCTGGTAAGAGATCGAGGGCATGGTCTTGGCCTTTCAGGTGGTCATGGTGGCGCTGTGCAGGTCGCGCAGCGTGAAGGTAGGAGCGGGGCCCGGCGCGGCGGGCGTGAAGGTGATTGTCGCCGGCGCACCGGGAAACAGCGCGAAGGCATTGTTCGAGAAACGCCCCGGCCGGTCGGCCTCGACGGCTACGAACAGCGCCAGCGCCTCTGCGGTCAGGGTCAGGCGCCAGCCGTCACCGTCCTGCGCGACCTTTAGCTCGATCCGCGGCGCGCGCAGGTCATAGGCTTTGTAGGGCTTCGGCGCAAAGACATCGCCGCCGCGGGTGCCGTCGGGCGCCTCCCACGTGAAGGCCAGCATTTCCTGCGAGGTCAGGCTGTCGCGCGGGAGGGTCAGGACCGGGGTGGCGCTGTCATCGACGGTGACGGTCGCGCGGCCAAGCTCGCGCACCGTGCCGTCCATTGCTGCGGCGCGCGCGATAACAGTCAGGTCTACCGACTGCGCAGTGTCATTGACGGCGCGAAGCTCGATCACTTCGCCCGTTGGCACCGCCGACACCATTACCGGCGCGTAGAAGTGGCGCGCCATGTGGTGCAGCAGTTTCCAGCCGCCGCCATGATCAAGACTGGCCCAGGAACAGACCGGCCATGTGTCGTTGAGCTGCCAGTAAAGCGTGCCCATGCAATGCGGCCGCAGGCTGCGCCACTGGGTGACGGCGGTCTTGATCGCCAGGCCCTGCTGGACCTGGCTGAGATAGACGAAATCCTCGAATCGGGCCGGGAAGCGGAAAGTCCGGAACATGGTTTCCGCGATCCGCGCATTGCCGCCTGCGTTCTTCTGGTGGCTTTCCAGAACGGGCGAGGCGATGTTCCAGTCGGCCGGATCGGCGAACCGGCGGATCACCTCCATCGACGGGTAAGACTGGAACCCGAATTCGGAACAGAAGCGGGGGCTGACATCGCGGTAATGGTCGAAGTCGCGGCCCTCGTGCCAGACCGACCAGAAATGCATGTCGCCCGATCCGTCGTCATGCCAGGCGTCGCCAAAGTTCATCGGCCCCGGCGAGGGCGAGGAGGGCCACCAGTTTGCGCCCGGATCGGTCCGCTTCAGCGCCGCCTCGACCGCGCGGTTCAGCCGGTCGTAGTTGACGAGGTAGCGGTCGCGGTTGGCGCGCGTCTCGGGATACCAGGTCAGCGCACCGATCAGCTCGTTGTCGCCACACCAGAGGGCGAGGCAGGCATGATGCTGCAACCGGGCGACGTTTTCGGCGACCTCGGCCTCGACCTCGGCCAAAAAGGCCGGGTCAGAGGGGTAGATGTTGCAGGCGAACATGAAGTCTTGCCAGACCATCAGCCCCATCTCGTCGCAGAGGTCGTAGAACCAGTCCGGCTCGTAACGTCCGCCACCCCAGATGCGGATCATGTTCATGTTGGCATCCACCGCCGAGCGCAACAGGTCTGCCACGCCGTCGCGGGTGATCCGGCCCGCCAGCGCGTCGGCAGGAATCCAGTTGGCGCCCTTGGCGAAGATGTCGCGCCCGTTGACGCGGAAGCGGAAGCCAAGGCCGGCCTCGTCCCGCTCGGTCACCAACTCGATCTGGCGCAGGCCGATGCGGCGGGATGCCGTGGTGCCGCCGACGGTCACGCTCAGGTCGTGCAGCGGTTGCGCGCCCTGGCCCGCGGGCCACCACAGGGCGGGATCGGTCACCGTGAAACGGGTAGTCAGGGTGGGACCGGCGACGGTGCCCTCGGCCATCTGCCCGGCGAAGGCGATGGCATAGGGCGCGCCCTCGGCCTGCGCGACATGGGCAGTGACGGTGACATCCACCGCGCCGGCGCGGTGGTCCTGCGTCACCATCACGCCGTCGATGCGCGGCGCGGCAGCGGGCACCAGCGCGATGCGGCCGTAAAGGCCGAAGGGCGCCAGCGCGATGTTCCAGTCCCAGCCAAAATCGCATTGCGGCTTGCGCAGCAGGTTGCCGTTGGGGATCGGGCAGTTGGTGCTGTAGGGCAGGGCAAAGGGCTGTGCCGCCTGCAGCCGGTCGGCCTCGGCCGGGGCGGAGTGAAAGGTAATCTCGATCCGGTTTTCACCCGCCACGGCCACGCCTGTCAGGTCCGCGCGGTAGCTGCGGAAAGCGTTGGCCGTCTTCAGCACCTCCTGCCCGTTCCAGCGGATCGTGGTCAGCGTATCGACCTCGGACAGCTCCAGCGCCACCGCCGGATCGTCCAACATGACGGTGCGCGACAGCACCCAGTCCGCCTGCGAAATCCAGCGCAGGTCATATTCGTTGCGGCCGAAATAGGGGTCGGGGATCAGGCCCGCGGCATGCAGTGCCGAAATGCCGTCGCCGGGCAGGTCCATGTCACAGGCCAGCCCGCCGCCGGCCTGTGCAAGATGCCAGCGCCCCGAAAGGTCGATCAGAGCGCCGGGTGTCACAAACGCAGCTCGGATTTGGCGTCGAAGAGCGAGGCGCGGGCAGGGACGATTCCGATGCGCAGGGGCTCGCCGTGGCGGACCTGCGCATGGCCGTCCATCCGCACGCGGAACCGCTCGCCCGCGACTTCGGTCCAGACCAGCGTGTCCGAGCCCATCGGTTCGACGATGTCGACGGTCACGTCGAGCTGTACCGGCGCATTGCCGACAAGTTCGCCGGTCACGACATGCTCTGGGCGGATACCGATGGTGGCGGGCCCGCCGGGGGGCTGCGGGCTGGCGTAGTTGTAGCCTGCCATCGGGATCGTCAGATCGCCGCGGGCAAAGACACCATCCTGCAACTGACCGTCGATGAAGTTCATCGAAGGGCTGCCGATGAAGTCCGCGACATAGCGGTTCTGCGGCCTGCTGTAGATCTCGTCGGGCGTGCCGAGTTGCATGATGTGCCCGCCCTTCATGATCGCGATGCGGTCGGCCAGCGTCATCGCCTCGACCTGGTCATGGGTGACGTAGATCATGGTGTTGTTAAGCTGCTGGTGCAGACGCTTGATCTCGACCCGCAGGTCGGCGCGCAACTTGGCGTCGAGGTTCGACAGCGGCTCGTCGAAGAGAAACACGTCGACATCGCGCACCAGTGCCCGGCCGATCGCGACGCGCTGGCGCTGGCCACCTGACAGGGCACTTGGCTTGCGGTCGAGCAACGGTTCGATCTGCAGGACTTCCGAGGCGCGGGCGACGCGCTTCTCGATCTCGGCGCGGGGCACGCCTGCGGTCTTCAGGCCGAAGCTGAGATTGCCGCGCACCGACATCTGCGGATAAAGCGCGTAGGACTGGAACACCATGCCGATGCCGCGGTCGGCGGGTTCGGCCCATGTCACGTTCTTGCCCTTGATCCAGATTTCGCCGTCGCTGATGTCCAGCAGGCCGGCGATGCAGTTCAACAGCGTGGACTTGCCGCAACCGGACGACCCCAGAAGCACGATGAATTCGCCCTCCGAGATGTCGAGGGTCAGGTTCTTGAGAACTTTGACCGCGCCGAAGTTCAGCGTGAGATCCTTGACGGAGACGGAGTGATTGGTCACGGGATTATCCTTTCACCGCACCGGCCGCGATACCGCGGACGAACCAACGGCCGGAAATGAAGTAGATGATAAGCGGGACCGCGGCGGTGATGATGGTCGCGGCCATGTCGACGTTGTAGGTGCGGGTGCCGGTTGTGGTGTTGACGATGTTGTTGAGCTGCACCGTCATCGGCCAGTTGTTCCGGCCGGCGAAGATCACGCCGAACAGGAAGTCATTCCAAATGCCGGTGACCTGCAGAATGATGGCGACGATGGTGATCGGCACCGACATCGGCAACATGATGCGGACGAAAATCTGCCAGAACCCCGCGCCATCAATCCGCGCCGCCTTGAACAGTTCCGACGGGATCGCTGCGTAGTAGTTGCGGTAAAGGATCGTCAGGATCGGCATGCCGAAAATGGTGTGGACGATGATGATCCCCCACAGTGTCGAGAACAGGTGCACCTCGCGCAGCGCGATGATCAGCGGGTAGATCACCACCTGGTAGGGCACGAAGGCGCCAAAGACCAACAGGCCGAAAAACAGGTTGGCTCCGCGGTAGCGCCAGAACGACAGCGCGTATCCGTTGATCGAGGCGATCACGATCGAGATGAAGACGCTGGGCACGGTGATCTTGACCGAGTTCCAGAAGCCGGGCGAAAGGCCGTTGCAGTCGCGCCCGGTGCAGGCATGCATCCACGCGTCGATCCAAGGCTGAACGGTCCATGTCTCGGGCAGGCCGAAGAGGTGACCCTGCCGGATCTCGGGCATCGTCTTCAGCGAGGTGACGACCATGATGTAAAGCGGCACGAGAAAGAACAGCGCCGAGATGATGAGAAAGCCGTAAAGACCAATCCGTGCAACCGACAGGCGGCGCGGCTTGGGGCCACGCGGCGCGGCGGCCGCGGCGGGGCCAGATGTTGCTGTCGTGCTCATGCCGTGGCCTCCGCCCTGAGAATCGCCGCGTTCTTGCGACGGGTCGAAACGATGCGGCCCAGTCCGATCAGGGCGATCACCGCGATCACTGGCAGCAGCATGATGGTGGCCGCGGCCATGCCCTGACCGACGTTGTAGCTCTTGGTGATCATGTCGATGACATAGACGGCAGGCATGTTGGTAGAGATGCCCGGCCCGCCCCCGGTCATCGCGACGACAAGGTCATAGACCCGCACCACGCCGACCGCGATCAGAACGAAAGCGGTGCCGATCGAGCCGCGCATCATCGGGATGACGATGAAGATGTAGACGCGCCAGATCGGGATCCCGTCAATGCGCGCGGCCTTCCAGATTTCGGCGTCAATGCCACGCAGGCCGGCCAGAAGGATGGCCATCGTCACCCCCGAGCCCTGCCAGATGCCGGCCACGACAAGGCCATAGATCGCGGTATTTGGATCGACGAGTGGTGAGAATTGGAAATTCGCCCATCCAAGGCTGCGCACGGTGTGTTCGATGCCGAAGTTCGGGTCCAGCATCCATTGCCAGACCAGACCGGTCACGATCAGCGACATGGCGAAGGGGTAAAGGTAAATGGACCGCAGCAGGTCTTCCTGCCGGATCTCCTGGTCCATGAAAACCGCGAGCAGGAACCCGAAGGCCAGCGCGAATACCATCAGCAGAATGCCAAAGATCCAGATGTTCTGAACCGCAACCAGCCAACGGTCATCCTGCCAGAGCCGATGGTACTGCTTGAAGCCGACCAGTGTGCTGTTTGGAAAAAGTTTCGAATCGGTGAACGACCAGAAGACGGTGAATGCGATCCCGATCACGTAGACGCCGATTGCCACGATCATCATTGGCACAGTGCCGATGATGGCGCTCAGGCGCAGTCGTCTTTTGCGCGCTTGTGCCATGTCCTGCCCCCCTTGCCTCGAAGCCGACGCGCCCCGGCGCGGCCCCTTCAGGCGATGGTATCGAAAAACGAAGGGGCGCCGGCTTGCACGGGCGGCGCCCCTTCTTTTTCATGACGCGATCATTAGCTCGCGTTCTTGATGATCTCGACCCATTTGGCCTGGGCTTGCTCGGCCGTCATGTTGTCGTCCGACCAGAACTGGGACACCAGCGCGCCGAGGGCGTTGGAGGTGTCGGCCGTGATGAAGCGACCGGGCGAGTCGGCGATCTGATCGGGGTGCTCGACCGCCATCAGCGCCTTCTGCATGCACGGGTCGGCGGTCGACATGTCGACGTCGCCACGCACCGGCATCGAGCCTTTGGCGTTGTTGAAGGCAACCTGCACCGCGGGGCTGATCAGCAGCGCGGCAAGGCGTTTTTGCGCAGCTTCAGCGGCCGGGTCGGACTGTTTCGGGAACACGATGACGTCGCCGTCGGTGGTCACGATCGGGCTGTCTTCGTTCAGGCCGATCATGCAGCCGTAGTCTTTCACACCGGTCATGCCGGCCGCTGCGAATTCGCCACGGGCCCAGTCGCCCATGATCTGCAGCGCCGCCTTGCCGGTGATCACCATGTTGGTGGTGTCGTTCCAGTTGCGGTTGGCATAGCCATCATCCGCGAATTGCTTGAGCGCCTTGAAGTTGGTCAGGGCTTTCAGCATTTCGGGGCTGGCGGCAATCGTGGTGTCCTTGTCGCGGTACATCTTGTCGCGAGTTTCGATGCCAAGCGCGGCCAGAAGGATCTGGTCAAAGGCGCCGGAGATCTGCCAGCCGCCACCGTCGCCACCGATGGCGAAGGGAATGAAGCCCGCCGCTTTCAGCGCCGGGGCGTCAGCCACGAACTCGTCAAAGTTGGTGGGGTTCGGCAGGCCGGCAGCCTTGAACGGCGCATAGGAATACCACGCCCAGTCCCACGAGTGGATGTTCACCGGCACGCAGTACCAATGGCCATCGACAAGGCAGGCGCTCTGGATCTTGGCAGGGCGGATGACGTCGGCCCAGTGACCGGCCGCAGCCACGTCGTCCAGTTGCAGCAATTGGCCGTTCTTGATCAGCTCTTCATACTGGCGGCCGGGGTTGAACTGCGCCGCGCCCGGAGGGTCGCCACCAAGGATGCGCTGCATGATGGTCTGGCGGGCAACGTCGCCGCCGGCGATGGCGCTGTCGATCCAGTGATCGCCCTGACCGTCATTGTCGAACGCTTTCGCGAACTCTGCCACCGCGCGGGATTCGCCTTTCGACGTCCACCAGTGGATGACCTCAAGGTCGGTCGCGTGGGCCGCTCCGGCAAAGCCCAGCGCCGCCGAAGCCAGCAGCATGGTTGTTAGTTTCACGATTTTCTCCTCCCTGGTTCTAAATCGTTATAGAAAGTCCTATATCGATTTAGATTGACCTTGCAACTATTTTTGAATCACCCTTTGGGTCGGGTGGCGGTGCTTTCAGCAGGCCACCGCCGGGGGAGGAAGACACCATGAGAGGGGCGGCATGACGCAGCGTGACCCGATCCTGGGCCGCAGGAAGGCCGGGGCAGCGCGCGCCAGCACGAAGCCCACGTTGAAGACCATCGCGAAGATGAGTGGGCTGGCCGTGCCTACCGTCAGTCGCGCGCTGTCTGACGCGCCCGACATCGGTGCAGACACAAAGAAACTGGTGCGCCGGATCGCGACCGAGATCGGCTATGTGCCGAATCGGGCCGGTGTCCGCCTGCGCACCGGACGGACCAATGTGATCAGCCTTGTCCTGTCGACCGAGCATGACATGATGAACCACACGGCACGGCTGATCTCGGCCATCGCGGGGCAGTTCCAGTCGACCCAGTTCCACATGATCGTGACGCCGTTCTTTCCAAGCGACGACCCGATGAAGCCGATCCGCTACATCGTCGAATCGGCGTCGGCGGACGGAATCATCTTCAACCAGACCCAGCCCGAGGATCCGCGCGTGGACTTCCTGATGGCCCGGGGCTTTCCATTTGCCACGCACGGGCGCGACATCTGGGCGGACCAGCACCCGTATTTCGACTACGACAATATCGTCTTCGGCCGTCACGGCGTGCGGCGACTGGCGGCACGTGGGCGGCGCCGGCTTTTGGTTGTCGCGCCGCCGATGGCGCAGAATTATGCGCAGAACATTCGTGATGGGGTGATGGCAGAGGCCGCGGCCCAAGGCCTGTCTGTGCGGATTCTGGAGGGTGCAACCAGCGACAGCAGCAGCGACGAGGTGCGCAGTGCCGTGGCCGCCGCACTGACGACGGAGCCGGCGATCGACGGGCTGATCTGCTCGAGTACCGCAGCGACGATGGCGGCCGTAGCCGCGCTGGAATCGCGCGGCCGTGTCGTGGCAGACGATATCGACGTCTTCGCCAAGGAGGCGATCCCCTTTCTCAACCTCTTCCGACCGGGCATCATTGCCGTGCGCGAGGACGTAGCCCGCGCCGGTGAGTTTCTGGCCCGCGCGGTGATGCAGGCCGTGCGCAATCCCGAATTGCCGCCGATGCAGGGGCTGGAAGTGCTGCAGGACGACGACACGAACGAAAGGCAGGACGTATGACATCACAGATCAAGGGGCCGGCGCTGTTTCTGGCACAGTTTGCGGGCGATGCAGCCCCGTTCAACTCGCTGGCCGACATTGTCGGCTGGGCTGCCGGGCTCGGCTACAAGGGGGTGCAGATCCCCACCTTCGACGGGCGGCTCTTCGACCTCGACAAGGCTGCCGAAAGCCAGACCTATTGCGACGAGGTGAAGGGGATCTGCGCCGATGCAGGAGTGGAGATTACCGAGCTTTCGACCCACCTGCAGGGCCAACTGGTGGCGGTGAACCCCGCCTATGACCTCGCCTTCGATGCCTTCGCGCCCGAGGCGATGCGCGGCAATCCCGCCGCGCGGCAGGCCTGGGCCGTGGACCAGGTGAAGAAGGCCGCCGTCGCCTCGCGCCGGTTGGGCCTGAGCACCTCGGTCAGTTTCACCGGCAGCCTTGCCTTTCCGTTCCTTTACCCTTGGCCCGGCCGTCCCGCCGGCCTGATCGAGGAAACCTTTGCCGAGCTTGCCCGCCGCTGGGTGCCGATCCTTGATCATTACGCCGAGAACGGCGTCAGCATCGGCTACGAGATCCATCCCGGCGAGGACGTGTTCGATGGCGCGACGTTCGAGATGTTCCTTGACGCCTGCAAGGGCCACGCCGCGGCGATGATCAACTACGATCCCAGCCACTTCGTGCTGCAACAGCTTGATTATCTTGCCTTCATCGACATCTACCACGAGCGGATCAACGCCTTCCACGTCAAGGATGCCGAGTTCAATCCGGACGGGCGGCAAGGTGTCTATTCGGGCTATCAGCCTTGGATCAGCCGCGCCGGGCGTTTCCGCAGTCTGGGCGACGGTCAGGTTGATTTTCCGGGG
The DNA here is from genome assembly GCF_016125575.1 of Limimaricola sp. Taxonomy (GTDB): domain Bacteria; phylum Pseudomonadota; class Alphaproteobacteria; order Rhodobacterales; family Rhodobacteraceae; genus WGLM01. The sequence continues at coordinate 208,989 of NZ_WGLM01000006.1, read as the reverse complement.
ATATTTTCCAAGCTCACCCAATATGGTTATGACAGTTGGGCGGTGCTGGAATGGGAATGCTGCATCAAGTCGCCCGAGCAGGGCGCGGCCGAGGGCGCGCCCTTCATCGCGCGTCACCTGATCGAGGTGACGGGCAAGGCGTTTGACGATTTCGCAGCCGGCACGCGCGATGACGCCACGATCAATAGGATGCTGGGCCTGTGACACGACTGAGACTTGGAATGGTGGGCGGCGGACAAGGCGCGTTCATCGGTGCGGTGCATCGCATTGCCGCGCGTATCGACGACCGCTGGGAGCTGGTGGCTGGCGCACTGTCGTCCGATCTGGAACGTGCGATGGCCTCGGCCTCGGATCTGGGTATCGCGCCCGACCGTTCGTATGGCGATTACGCCAAGATGGCGGAGATCGAGGCGGCCCGGTCCGACGGGATCGACGCGGTGGCGATCGTGACGCCGAACCACGTTCACGCGGCTCCTGTCATCGCCTTTCTGAAGGCCGGGATCGCGGTGATTTGCGACAAGCCGCTTTGCGCGACGCAAGACGAAGCGACCGAGATTGCCAAGGCCGTGAAGGCGGCCAAGGTGCCCTTCGTTCTGACGCACAACTACACCGGCTATCCGCTGATCCGGCAGGCCCGCGCGATGGTCGCGGCGGGGGAACTTGGGACGATCCGCGTGGTGCAGGCCGAATATGCGCAGGACTGGTTGACCGAGGCGGTGGAAGAGACGGGAAACAAGCAGGCCGAATGGCGCACCGATCCGGCACGCTCGGGCGGGGGCGGTGCGATTGGCGATATCGGCACCCATGCCTTCAACCTGTTGTCCTTCGTCACTGGCCTGCGGGCCGAGGCGTTGGCCGCCGATCTGCAAAGTTTCGGCCCCGGCCGGCGCGTGGACGACAACGCGCATATCATGCTGCGGATGGAAGGCGGTGCGCGCGGGATGCTTTGGGCCAGCCAGGTCGCCGTCGGCAACGAGAACGGACTGCGCCTGCGCATCTATGGCGACAAGGGCGGGCTGGAATGGGGGCAGGAAAACCCCAACGTCATGACCTTGGCCCGTGTAGGTGAGCCAAAGAAGATCGTCACCCGCGGCGGCGCGGGCCTTGGCGGTGGCGCTGGGCAATGGACGCGCATCCCGCCCGGCCACCCCGAGGGCTATCTTGAAGGCTTCGCCAACATCTATGCCGACGCCGCCGACCTGATCGGGGGCCACGGCGACCGGGCGCTGTTGCCGGGAATCGAGGCGGGGCTGGACGGGATGTGGTTCATCGACGCCTGTATCCGGTCGAGCAAGGCCGATGGTGCCTGGGTGGCGCGCTAGCGCCTGAAACGGGCCAAGCCGGGCAGCCCCGTTGCAGGGGCCGCCCGTCATTGTTCAAGACGAGGCATCTTCCAATCTGGATGCCGCCTTGGTCTCGAAATCGCTGGCGTCGTGCCGCTCGGGCAACTGCTCGTGCGGCTCACCCCAGGTCTTGTTGACCATCCGGCCCCGGATCACCGCCGGGCGCGCGTCGATCATCTGCGCCCAGCGCTGGACGTTCTTGTATGACGCGACATCAAGGAACTCGGCCGCGCCATATTGCCGGCCCAACGCCAGTGCGCCGTACCACGCCCAGATCGCGATATCGGCAATCGTATAGTCCTCTCCGGTCATGTAGGTGCGCTCGGCCAGGTTGCGGTCCAGTACGTCCAGTTGCCGCTTCACCTCCATCGTGTAGCGGTTGATTGGGTATTCCCACTTTTCCGGCGCATAGGCGTAGAAATGGCCGAAACCGCCGCCAAGATAGGGCGCGCTGCCCATCTGCCACATCAGCCAGGACAGCATTTCGGGCTTCAGCGCGGGATCTTTCGGCATCAGCGCGCCGAACTTCTCGGCGAGGTAAAGCAGGATCGCGCCTGATTCGAAGATGCGCGTCGGCGGCGTGGTGGAATGATCCATCAGCGCCGGGATCTTCGAGTTGGGGTTCACCTCGACAAAGCCACTGCCGAACTGGTCGCCGTCGCTGATTTTGATTAGCCAGGCGTCGTATTCCGCGCCCTTGTGGCCCAGCGCCAGAAGCTCTTCCAGCATGATCGTGACCTTCACGCCGTTGGGCGTGGCCAGTGAGTAAAGCTGTAGCGGGTGCTTGCCCACGGGCAGCTTGGCATCATGGGTGGCCCCGGCGATGGGGCGGTTCAGCTTGCCCCATGTGCCGCCGTTTTCCTTGTCCCAGGTCCAGACTTTGGGGGGGGTATAAGTATCGCTCATCTTGGCCTCTTTTCGATTGTCTCGGTCGTCCACATAGGGGCGATCTGCCGTGTTGCCACCCTCAGCGGTCGGGGATCGCGTCGCGCTTGCGGCCCGCCTCGGGCCAGTCCTCGATGGCGGCCAGCGCCTCGTCCGCCGTCTCGACATAACGAAACAGCGTCAGGTCCTGGGCCGAGATCGTGCCCGCCTCGACCAGTGCGTGCCAGTTTATCAGCTTGTCCCAGAAGGCCCGGCCGAACAGCAGGAACGGCACCTGCGCCATCCTGCCGGTCTGGATCAGCGTCAATGCCTCGAACATCTCGTCCAACGTGCCAAAGCCGCCGGGAAAGATGCAGATCGCCCGCGCACGCATCAGGAAATGCATCTTGCGGATGGCGAAATAGTGAAAGTTGAACGCCAGTTCCGGCGTGACGTAGGGGTTGGGCGCCTGTTCGTGCGGCAGCACGATGTTGAGGCCGATCGAGCGGCCCCCCGCCTCGGAGGCTCCCCGGTTCCCCGCCTCCATCACGCCGGGGCCGCCGCCCGTGACGATCACGTCATCCGTCCCGCCGGCAGCGAGCGAGCGTTCTGTCATCGCGCGGGCAAAGGCGCGCGCCTCGTCATAATAGCGCGACAGCTCGGCCAGCATCGGGGTGCGGGCGCTGGCGCTGTGTTCGGGCGCGGGAATGCGCGCGCCCCCGAAAAGCACGATGGTCGAGGTGATGCCGGCCGCATTCAGCGCCGTTTCCGCCTTCAGCAGTTCCAGTTGCAGGCGCACGGGCCGCAGGTCCTCGCGCAGCAGGAAATCGTCATCGGCAAAGGCCAGGCGATAGGTGGGCGAGCGCGTCTGCGGCGTGTCGGGCACCTGTCCCGCGGTGCGCCGGTCCATCAGGCTGTCACGGAACGGGTGGCGGCGGGTTTCGTCCTGCATGGCGCGGTATGTCCTCGTCGATTGCCTAAGGGGCCGGAACCGGTCTATAGCCCGCGCAACCCGTCATTGACAGACAAACCGGAGTGAACCCGATGTCCAACGCCGCGCTTGAGACCGCCATCGAAGCTGCCTGGGAGGCCCGCGACGGCATCAGCCCCGCCACCACCGGCGAAGTGCGCGAGGCGATCGAGGATACGCTGGCGGCGCTGGACAGCGGCCACCTGCGGGTGGCCGAGAAACAGGCCGACGGGCGCTGGCACGTCAACCAGTGGGCCAAGAAGGCCGTACTGCTGTCGTTCCGCCTCAATGACATGGAAGCGATCCCCGGGGGCAATGGCGGCACGACATGGTGGGACAAGGTGCCGTCGAAATTCGCGGGCTGGGGCGACAACCAGTGGCGCGCGGCGGGCTTTCGCGCGGTGCCGGGGTCCATTGTGCGCCGCTCGGCCTTCATCGGAAAGAACGTGGTTCTGATGCCGTCCTTCGTGAATATCGGCGCCTATGTCGACGAAGGTACGATGGTGGACGGCTGGGCGACGGTGGGAAGCTGCGCGCAGATCGGCAAGCATGTGCACCTGTCGGGCGGCGTCGGCATCGGCGGCGTGCTGGAACCGATGCAGGCCGGCCCGACGATCATCGAGGACAACTGCTTCATCGGCGCGCGGTCCGAGGTGGTCGAGGGCTGCATCGTGCGCGAGGGATCGGTGCTGGGGATGGGCGTCTTCATTGGCAAGTCGACCAAGATCGTCGACCGCGAGACCGGCGAAGTGATGTATGGCGAGGTGCCGCCCTACTCGGTCGTCGTGGCCGGGTCGATGCCCTCCAAGGGCGGCGTGAACCTTTACTGTGCGGTGATCGTGAAGCGGGTGGACGCCCAGACGCGGGCCAAGACCGGCATCAACGAGTTGCTGCGCGACTAGGCTGAATGCCGACAGGATCCTCGGGCGGGCCGGTGACAGGGCGGTATCGCTTCCGCAGGGCCAGTGTGCGAGATCTGCCGATGATTGCGGCGTGGCAGGGCCAGCCGCATGTGCGCGCGTGGTGGGATGCGGCCACGCCCTATGACGCCGACGACCTTGCCGACCCGCGCGTGGCCCGGTGGATTGTCGAAACCGGGGGCCGCTCCTTTGCGTTCATGCAGGACTACACGGTTCACGGCTGGGACGAGCATCACTTCGCGCAACTGCCGCCGGGTTCTCGCGGTATCGACCAGTTTATCGGCGAGGCCGAGATGATCGGCCATGGCCATGGAACCGCCTTCATCGCGGCCCGCCTCTGGGCGTTGTTTGAGGCCGGCGCGCCGGTCGTCGCCACTGATCCGCACCCCGATAACGGCCGGGCGATCGCAGCCTATCGCAAGGTGGGCTTTAAGGTGTTCGGGCCGCCGCAAGACACCCGCTGGGGCCTGATCCTTCCGATGCAAGCCACGCGATAGGTGGGCGGGGGGCAAGGTCCCGGCCGTTTTCCTTGTCTGGTGCGACGCCCACGTGTCGTGCCAGACTGTGACTGCGCAATTGAGGGCAGGCAATTCAGGTAGGTCCGATGATGCTGGAGATCGAACCCGTCCGCACCAAAGCACAGGCAGCCGCGGTCGAACGACTGGCATGGGATTTTGTCGACTGGCTGCGCGCGCGCTACCCCGAGCGCAAGGACCAGATCGACAATTACCTTGCCCATCAGAAATTCGCTGAAAACGTCTCGGACGTGCGGGTCAGGTATGGGCCGCCGCAGGGCGAATGCCTGCTGGCCGTGCTGGACGGCATGCCTGTGGGCATCGTGATGCTGACGGATGCCGGTAATGGTATCTGCGAGATGAACCGCATGTTCGTCAGCGAGGCGGCGCGCGGCAGCGGGGCGGGCCGCGCGCTGGTCAGCCGGTTGCAGGACTGTGCGCCCGAGATGGGCTTTCGCCGCATGGAACTGGGCGCGCTGCCGCGCCATCACGAGGCGCTCTCGCTTTACCGCAAGATGGGCTTTGTCGAAGACCCCGGCCTTGACGATCACGGCGGCGGGGATGACGCAATCAAGATGGCGGCCGACCTCTGAAACGCCTATGAGCGAGCCGAACCCGTGATGACGGAGCGCGCGATGCCAGACAAACCCGTGAAACAGAAGCGCCCCCAGCAGGTCTATACCCTTCTGGTCGAGGTTGGCCGTCATCCCGGCGACGGGCTGCCCGAGGGCAGCACGGGGGCGGCGCTGATGTGCTACGCCAGCGGCGTGGACGAGGCCGAGGCGGTGCGCGAGACGGTGGCGATCCTGAAGCAGGCCGATCTCGCGCCGCTCGATGTTTCGGGCTACGGCACGCTGGAGGAACGGCTGGCCGACGGCCATGACATCGACGAAGATGAACGTGCGCTGATGGCCAAGGCGCTGGAGGAAAACAGCGTGATCGTCGCGCAGATGACGCCGTTCTTCGATACCGCCGACTAGGCCGCGTCAGGCCACGCCGGACATCGCCAGTGTGACAGCTTCGGTATTGTTCAGGATGCGCAGCGTCGTGTCCTGGAACCGGCCGCGCGGGCGCCATTCGTTGGGCATTCCGGCCAACAGCGAACTGCCCCACGTGCCCGGATTGGCCAGCAAGGGTGCTGCATCCAGCCCCTCCATCTCGACCCCGGCGAGCATCAGGCTGGCGGGCCGGTCCAGCAGGACCTGGTGCCAGCGTTTCACCAGTACGGGCGGGGCTGGCACGATCGCCCGGTCGTGGCGAAGGTGCCGCGCGGCCGCGCCAACCCGGTCGCGCGCGAAGAGGTATTCGACGCCAGAACCGCGCAGAACCAGCCGCTGACAGGGGGCGATGGTGACGTTCTCGCGCGCGCCGTAATAGGGCGCGCGCAGGACAAGCGGTGCGAAGGGGCCGCGTGCGGGCAGGTCCTGCCATCCGGCCCAGCGGACCTGCGCGATGTCGCCATCCCCGGTCAGAACAACCTCTCCCGGTTGCAGACGGCCCATCGGCACCACGCCGCGCGGCGTGGCGACAGGTGCTGCGCCGTCGATCGTGGCGGTCGGGCCCGCCGGCTCGACCCGGTCCGAGAGCGCAAGAAAGCTGACACCGGGTGCCAGCGGGCAGCCGTCCGGCAGGGTCATCAGCGCGGCGGCCATGCGATAGGACAGCGGCAATGGCCCGATCACGTCAGCCTGGAACAGTTGCCGCCGATCCGGCAGCCAGAGGCTGAGCGTGCCGATCCGCGTCGGGGCATCCCAGCTGTAGCTGATCACGGTGCTTTCGCGGACAGCGCCAAGGTCGGTCGGCAAAGCAGCGGTGACGATCTGGTTTCCCTGCCATTGCGTGAGGTGGACCGATCCGCGCGGGCCGAGGCCCAGCATCAGCCCGCATGGCCATGGCTGGTGCGTGTCAAGGCGGATGAGATCGCCCTGCTGCATCGGATCAACCTCGAAGGCCAGCATAAGCGTGCCGCGCGGCAACAAGGCATCGGGATCGGCCGGGGTGGAGGGGGCCGGTCGGCCCAGCCCTTGCGGGCAGAACTGCCCCCGCGCGCCTTCTCGCAGGCCGACCCAGCTCAACGCCGCACCTGCGCGATGGCAGGCACACGCCATTGGGCGGCGCGCTTTGCGGTCCGGGATCGTCTCATCTGCTCTGCCCTGCCTCGGGTCATCTTATTGATGATGTCCCTAGCGCAAAGTGACGGGCCTTGGGGAGGGGCGATTGTGCCTTGGCGCACGAAACGCTGCCAATTTGTCGCCAAGTGGCCACAGTTATCGGGATGCCCGGCCCGATTGCATCGGGCAGGCCACCGCGATAGCCAAGACCTGAAGGAGACCTCCAATGACTGAACCAACCGATCCCGTTGCCCTGACGGCTGCTCTTGTCCGCTGTCCCTCGGTGACGCCGGCCGAAGGCGGCGCGCTGGTGCTGCTGGAAAAGCTTTTGTCCGATGCCGGGTTCACCTGCTCGCGGGTCGACCGGGGCGGTGTGTCGAACCTCTTTGCGCGCTGGGGCCGCAAGGGCGCCAACCGCAGTTTCGGCTTCAACGGCCACGTCGACGTGGTGCCGGTGGGCGATGCGAAGGCGTGGAGCGTCGATCCGTTCGGCGGAGAGATCCGTGACGGTTTTCTCTGGGGGCGCGGCGCGACCGACATGAAATCTGGCGTCGCGGCCTTTGTCGCGGCGGCGGTGGATTTCGTTCGCGACACGCCGCCCGATGGTGCGGTGATTCTGGCGATCACCGGCGACGAGGAGGGCGACGCGAAGGATGGCACCGTTGCGCTGCTCGACTGGATGGCCGCCGAACATGAGACGATGTCGGTTTGCCTGGTGGGCGAGCCGACCTGCCCCGAGACCTTCGGCGAGGCGATGAAGATCGGTCGGCGCGGCTCGCTTAGCGCCTTCGTGACCGTGACAGGGGTGCAGGGCCATTCGGCCTACCCGGCGCGGGCAAAGAACCCGCTGCCCGCGATGGCACGGCTGATCGACAGGCTTTGTGCGCATGAGCTGGATTCGGGGACAGATCATTTCGACCCTTCCGTGCTGGTGCCGGTGACGATCGACACCGGTAACCCCGCGACCAACGTGATCCCCGCGCAATGCCGCGCCACCATCAATGTCCGTTTCAACGACGCCCATAGCGGTGACAGCCTTACGGCATGGCTACGGGCCGAGGCCGCGCAGGTTGCCGAAGCCTGCGGTGTGAAGATCGCGGTTGAGGTGAAGGTTTCGGGCGAGAGTTTCCTCACCCCACCGGGGCCGCTGTCAGAGATGGTGGCAGGCGCGGTGAAAGCCGAGACCGGGATTGAGCCTGTGCTGTCGACCTCGGGCGGGACCTCGGACGCGCGCTTTGTCAAGGATCACTGCCCGGTGGTGGAATTCGGGCTGGTGGGCAAGACGATGCACGCGGTGGACGAACGGGTGGAGGTGGCGCTGATCACCCGGCTGAAGGCGGTCTATTCCCGGATTCTGCGGGAGTATTTCGCCTGACGGCGATGCCTCCGGCGAGAGTATTTGGGGCAAGATGAAGGCGCGGGTGTTTCCCGGTGACGGGCGACGGGGCGCATGGTAGGGCAGGGGCATGAGCACCCTTCCCTCCAAGGCGCAGATCCTGACCTGGATCGCCGAGAACCCAACGCTGACCGCAAAGCGCGACATCGCGCGCGCCTTCGGCATCAAGGGGGCGGCGCGGGTCGACCTCAAGGCGCTGTTGCGCGAGATGGAGGCGGAGGGCGCCCTGACCAAGCGCCGCCACAGCTACCGCGATGCCGACAAGCTGCCGCCCGTTGCGGTGCTGGAGGTGATGGCGCCCGATGCCGATGGCGACCTGTTCGCCCGCCCGCTGGAATGGCAGGGCGAGGCGCGGCCACCCCGCGTGCTGATGCTGCTGCGCGAAAGCGATCCGGCGCTAGGCGCGGGCGACCGCATTCTGGCGCGGATGACCGAGGTGCGGGGTGAGGACCACGACTATACCGCGCGGCTGATCCGGCGCATCGGGATGAACCCGCAGCGCATCGTTGGTGTTTTCAAGCGCGACTCCGAAGGCGGACGCATTCTGCCTGTCGACAAGGGGCAGGACCGGCAATGGGTGGTGGGCCCGGGTGCGGAGTATGGCGCCAAGGATGGTGAACTGGTCGAGGCCGAGCAGATTGGCCCCAAGGGCCGGCTGGGCCTGCCCAAGGCGCGCATCGTGGCCCGCCTCGGCGACCCCAGCGCGCCGCGTGCGGTATCGCTGATCGCGATCCACCAGCACGGCATCCCCGACCATTTCCCCGACGCGGTGATCGCCGAGGCGGATGCCCAGACCCCCGTCGGGCTGGGCAAGCGCGAGGACTTGCGCCACCTGCCGCTGGTCACCATCGACCCGGCCGATGCGCGCGACCATGACGATGCCTGCCTTGCCATCCCCGACCCCGACCCGGCCAATCCGGGCGGGTTCATCCTGTGGGTGGCGATCGCCGATGTCGCGCATTACGTCCGCCCCGGCTCGGCGCTGGACCACGAGGCGCGAAAGCGCGGCAACTCCACCTATTTCCCCGACCGCGTGGTGCCGATGCTGCCCGACCGCCTGTCGGGCGACCTGTGTTCGCTGCACGAGGGCGTCGACCGGCCCTGCCTTGCGGTGGAGATGCGAATCTCGGCTGAGGGCGACAAGATTTCCCACCGTTTCACCCGCGCGCTGATGCGTTCGGCCGCGTCGCTGAATTACGAAGAGGTGCAGGCGGGGCAGGACGGCCATCCGGGCGAGAAGGTTGCCCCGCTGATGGCCGAGGTCATCGCGCCGCTTTACGGCGCCCATGCCGCGCTGAACCGCGCCCGCGCGGTGCGCCAGCCGCTGGATCTGGACCTGCCGGAGCGGCGGATCGTGCTGGACGAGGCCGGCACCGTCGCTTCGGTCGCCTTCAAGGAGCGGCTGGACGCGCACCGGCTGATCGAGGAATTCATGATCCTCGCCAATGTCGCCGCGGCCGAAACGCTGGTGGCCAAGCGCACGCAGCTGCTGTTCCGCGTGCATGAAGAGCCCAGCCCCGAAAAGCTGGATGCGCTGCGAGAGGTTGCCCATGCCTCGGGGCTGGTGCTGGCCAAGGGGCAGGTGTTGCATACCGCGCAGCTCAACCACCTGCTGGCACAGGCGGCGGGCACCGACCAGGACGAGTTGATCAACCTTGCCACGCTGCGGTCGATGACGCAGGCCTATTACGCGCCCGAGAATTTTGGCCATTTCGGACTGGCGCTGCGGCACTACGCGCATTTCACCTCGCCGATCCGGCGTTATTCGGACCTGATCGTGCATCGCGGCCTGATCACGGCGCATCACTGGGGTGATGACGGGCTTGGGCCCTTCGATGTCGAACATCTCGACGAGACTGCCCAGCAGATCAGCGATACCGAGCGGCGCTCGATGATGGCAGAGCGCGACACGACCGACCGCTACCTTGCCGCCTTCCTGTCGGACAGGGTGGGGGCGGAGTTTGCCGGGCGGATCAGCGGCGTGGCGCGCTTTGGCCTCTTCGTGAAACTGGACGAGACGGGAGCCGATGCGCTGATCCCGATCCGCACGCTGGGGCACGAGTTCTTCCACTTCGACGCCGAGGCGCAGACGCTGATGGGCGCTGACAGCGGCACGATCATCGGGCTGGGCCAGCGGGTGACGGTCAAGCTGGCCGAAGCCTCGGCCGTGACCGGCGGACTGATCGCCGAATTGGTGACGCTGGACGAGCGGTTGATGCCGCGCGGCCCCACCCATCGCGGCCGGGGCAAGGCGGCGCGCCCGCGGCTGGCCAAGGCCAAGCGGGCCGCCGCGGCCAAGGCCCGCAAGGTCAAGCGCAGCCGGCACTAGCGCAGGCCCGGCGGAAAAATGCGCGCGCCGGGGCAGTGCAATGGCGGAACGGCCCGATTCCGGGTAGGCTCGGCCGCAATTATCAAGAACCGTCCAGCAAATGGATCGTGACATGAGAGCAGTCCGGGCCGCGCGGGGCGCGGCCATTCTTGCCGCAGGCGCATTCTTTGCGCCATTGACCACGGTTGCGCAGGCCGCGCCACTGGTGGCCTCGATCGCGCCGCAGGGCCGTCCGGCGGGGCTGGGCGGTGGTGATGCCGCGGTGGCCGCTGCCGTTGCCTCGGCGCGAGATGGCGGTTCGAGTGTCATCCTGTCGGTTTCGCCCCGGCCCTTCGCGCGGCCGGGAGAGCGCGACATGGTCATGAAGGTGGCCGATACCGCCGATCCGGGGTTTGCCCGCTGGATCACGGCCTTCCGGCACCGGGCCGAAGCGCGCGGGATCAGCCGGCGGACGCTGGACGCCGCCTTTGCCGGCGTGCAGTTGGACACCGACGCGTTGCGCCGCGATGCCAACCAGTCGGAATTCACCAAGACCCTGTGGGACTATCTTGACAGTGCCGCGTCGGACAGCCGGGTCAGTTCGGGGCGGGCGGCGCTGCGGCGCTATTCCGGCCTGCTCGATCAGATCGAGGCGCGCTATGGCGTGGACCGGCAATACGTGGTGGCAATCTGGGGGCTGGAAAGCGCCTATGGCACCCATCGCGGGAGTAGTCACATCGTCGCCTCGTTGGCGACGCTGGCCTACGAGGGGCGGCGCGGCCGGTTCTTCGAGAACGAGTTGATGGCGGCGCTGCGTATCCTCGATCATGGCGACGTGCGCGCGGCCGACATGACCGGCAGCTGGGCGGGCGCAATGGGCCATACCCAGTTCATGCCAACCTCGTACCTCGCCTACGCGGTGGATTTCAACGGCGACGGGCGGCGCGACATCTGGTCTGACGACCCGACCGACGCGCTGGCCTCGACGGCGGCCTACCTTGCGCGACACGGCTGGACCCGTGGCCAGCCTTGGGGGGTGGAGGTTAACCTGCCGCGCGGCTTCGACTATGCGCTGGCCGACCGACGCATCACCCGCTCGCCCGCCGAGTGGGCGCGGCTGGGCGTGGTCGGGCTGAACGGGCGGGCAGTGCCGAATTACGGTGCGGGCTCCATCCTGGTACCGGCGGGGGCGCAGGGCGCGGCCTTTATGATCTTCCACAACTTCGACGTGATCGAACGCTACAACACCGCCGATGCCTATATCATTGGCGTTGGCCATCTGGCCGACCGGATCATGGGCGGCGGGCCGATCCATCACTCATGGCCACGCGGCGACCGCGCGCTGAGTTTTGCCGAGCGGGTCGAGTTGCAGCGGCGGCTGACGGCGGCGGGGTATCCGGCGCGGGCTGATGGCCTGATCGGGCCACTGACCATCGACGCGGTGCGCGGGTATCAGCGCGCGCATGGGCTGATCCCGGACGGCTATGCCTCGCTGGCACTGCTGACGCGGCTGCGGGGTTAAAGAAGCGCGCCGAATTCCTGCAGGACGCGGGCATAGACATCGCGCTTGAAGGCGACGATGCCGGGCACCAGTTCGTCCGGCGCGGCCCAGCGCCAGCGCGAGAATTCGGGGTGGTTGCGGGCGATGTCGACCTGATCATCGGTGCCGAGGAATCGCATCAGGAACCACTTCTGCTCTTGCCCACGATAGCGGCCCTTCCAGATGGTCGGCACCACGTCATGCGGCAGGTCGTAGGCGATCCAGCCGGGGGTTTCGGCCTCGATCCGCACCAGCGCGGGCGAGACCCCGGTTTCCTCCTCCAGTTCGCGCAAGGCCGCGCCGCGGGGGTCTTCGCCCGCGTCGATGCCACCTTGCGGCATCTGCCATGCGTCCTGGTCGCGGTCGCGACGTTGGCCGACGAACACGCGCCCGGCCGGGTTGACCAGCATCACGCCGACATTGCGGCGATAGGGAAGGCGGGCGATATCCTCGGGGGTCATGGCGTTGGCGAGGGCGAGCCATTGGCCCGCCCCCTTTCCCGGGGTCAGTTCGCCGGAGCCGGAGCCGGCGCCGGCGCTGCGTCAGACGCGGGCGCGGCATCGGCGGCGGGCGGCGTGGCCGCGCTGTCGCTGGTGGCGCCGCCATTGCCCAGCTTGTTCAGCCCGGTGAGGATGTCGATGGCATAGGCCAACTGGTAGTCCTCGTCGCGCAGTTTCGCGGCGGCCTCGGCCTTGGCTCGGTCCTCCTGAACTTGCTTCATCTCGTCGGGCGTCAGGCTGTCGTTGTTGAGTGCGCCGCGCAGGTCCGCCTCAGAGCGCATCTGCGGCTGCGCCGGCTGATCGCCGGAGCTAACGGCGCCTGCGGGTGGCGGCGGCGGCTGTTCCACGATGATGTCGGGCTGGATGCCAAGGTTCTGGATCGACCGGCCCGATGGCGTGTAGTAGCGCGCCGTGGTCAGCTTCATCGCGGCGTCGCCCTTCAGCGGCATCACGGTCTGGACCGAGCCCTTGCCGAACGACTTCGTGCCGATCACTACCGCGCGGTGGTGGTCCTGCAACGCGCCCGCCACGATTTCCGAGGCCGAGGCGGTGCCGCCGTTGATCAGAACGACAATCGGCTTGCCCATCGCCAGATCGCCCGGCGTGGCGTTGTAGCGTTCGCCATCCGAGGGCAGGCGGCCACGGGTCGACACGATCTCGCCGGCGTTGAGGAAGGCATCGGCCACATAGATCGCCTGGTTCAGCAACCCGCCGGGATCGTTGCGCAGGTCGATGACGAACCCGTTGACCTTGTCCATGCCCCCGGCGGCGGCGACCTGCGCCTTGATGCCGTCCTGCAGGTTCTGGAACGTCTGGTCGTTGAAGGTCGAGATACGCAGAACCACCGTCTGGCCCTCGGTCCGGGCGCGCACGGCAGTCAGCTTGATCGTGTCACGCACCAGTGAAACATCGAACGGGTCGGTCACGCCCTTGCGCACGATGGTAATGGTGACGTCCGATCCGACCGGCCCGCGCATCTTGTCGACCGACTGGTCGAGCGTCAGGCCCATCAGGCTTTCGCCGTTGACGGCGGTGATGTAGTCGCCAGTCTGGATGCCCGCGGCCGCGGCCGGCGTGCCGTCCATCGGCGAGACGACCTTGATCCAGCCTTGGTCCTGCGTCACCTCGATGCCCAGCCCGCCGAACTCGCCCCGCGTCTGCACCCGCATCGCGGCGGCGTCCGTGGCCGACAGATAGCTGGAATGCGGATCGAGCGAGGACAGCATGCCGTTGATCGCGGCCTCGATCAGCTTCTTTTCGTCGACGGGTTCGACGTACTGGTCGCGAATGCGCTGGAACACGTCACCGAACAGGTCAAGCTGTTCGTAGACGCTGCTGTTGCGGTTGGCCTCCTGCGCGATCAGGGGACCGGCGATCTGGGTCGTGGCGAGCAGGCCCAGCACTGTTCCGGTCGTGGCGGCGATCACAAGCTTTTTCATCGAGACTCCTGTTTCAGTCCGGCGCGAACCAGGTCGCGGGGTCAACCGGACCTTGCCCTTCCCGGACCTCAAGATAAAGGGTTTCCGTCCGGGCCTGACCGGCCCCTGCCGCTGTTTCGGTCAAAATCGCGTCAACATCCGGCGTGGCGCCTCCCATCAGGCCCACGGGCGAGCCTGCGGGCAGCACCTGCCCGGCCTCGCCATAGACCTCGCCCAACCCGGCAAGGACGAACAGCACCCCGGGCGCGGGTTCAAGGATGACGACATTGCCGTAATCCAGCAGCGGCCCGCGAAAGCGTACCGTGGCTGCGACCGGCGTGGTGACCAATGCGCGCGGCGCGGTCGCGATGACCCAGCCGGGACGCACGATGCCCGCTGCATCGGCCGCGTTGAAGCCGCGCAGCACCTGTCCCGCAACCGGAAGCGGCAGCGCGCCCTTGGCAGGTGTCGCATCAGGCGCGGTGCCGGTTTCGGGCCCGTCCAGCGTGCCATCAAGACCGCTGGCAAAGGCGGCAAGCGTATCGGTCGAGGCCAGCAGCAGCGCCGTCTGCACCTCGTCTTCGGCAAAGCGTCGCGGCAGGTCGGTGCGATCCGAGATTGCGGCGCTTAACTCGGCGCGGGCCTTCTGCGCGTCGGCAAGGCCGCGTCGCAGCGTATCGGCGGCGCCGTCCTGCACCTTGCGCAGGTCCGCCACTTCCTGCAGCCGCGCGCGCAGTGTTGCAACCTTATCCTGAAGGGCAGGCGTGACATCCGCCAACAGCATGCCCGACCGCGCGGTGCCCAGCGCGCCCGACGGGTGCAGCAACATCACCGGCTCGGGCGTCTTTCCCATCGTCTCCAGCACAGCCAGCAATTGTGCCACCTCGTCGCTTTGTGCGGCCAGTTGCGCCTCGATCGCCTGCTGGCGGATCGTGGCCCTGCGCAGGCCGTCGCGCAGCGCGATCAGCCCCTGTTCATAGGCCTTGACGGTGGCGGTCAGTGCCGCGACCCGGTCACGCGCGCCCTCGGCCTTGGTCAGCTGGTCCTGCGCGGCGACAAGGGCGGCGCGCGCGGCCTCGGCGGTGGCGGCGGCCGATTGCGGCGCGTCGGCCGCCATCGCCGCCGAAAACGGCAGCGTCAGGGCCAGCAGCGCGGCAAGCGGGCGGATCATCGGTCGATGAGGCTTTTACCGGTCATTTCCGGCGGCGCCTCCAGCCCCATCAGGTCCAGCAGCGTCGGCGCAAGGTCGGCCAGCCGCCCGTTGTGTAACCTCGCGCCCTTGGGTCCGCCGAACAGGATCACCGGCACCGGGTTGGTGGTGTGCGCGGTGTGCGGCTTGCCCGTCTCGGGATCGACCATCGTTTCGCAATTGCCGTGATCGGCGGTGACGATCATCGCGCCGCCGGCCTTTTCCAGTGCCGCGACAACGCGGCCCAGACCCCGGTCCACCGCCTCGACGGCCTTGATCGCGGCCTCCAGCACGCCGGTATGGCCCACCATGTCGGGGTTGGCATAGTTGGTGACGATCAGGTCATACCCCTTCTCGATCGCCGCGACGAACGCATCGGTCACTTCGACCGAGGACATCTCGGGTTGCAGGTCGTAGGTCGCGACCTTGGGCGATTTCGGCATGAACCGGTCCTCGCCTTTCTCGGGCGTTTCCTTGCCGCCGTTGAGGAAGAAGGTGACGTGCGGGTATTTCTCGGTTTCGGCAAGGCGGAACTGGGTCAGCCCGTGGCTGGCCACCCAAGCCCCCAACGTGTTGACGATCTTGCGCTTGGGAAAGACGGTCGCATACCACGCGTTATGCGCGTCGGAATATTCGGCCATGCCCAGCCGCGCGGCGAGGTCTGGCATCGCGCCCCGATCGAAACCGTCGAAATCTGGATTGGCGATCGCGGCGAGGATTTCGCGCGCCCGGTCGGAGCGGAAGTTGAGGCAGAACAGGCCATCGCCCTTTGCCATGCCGGAATAGTCGCCGATCACGGTGGCGGGGATGAACTCATCGGTCTTGCCGTCGGCGTAGGCGGCCTCGATGGCGGCCCCGGGCGTGTCTGCATGGCCGCCCTTGCCGTTGACCATCGCGTCATAGGCGGTCTGGACCCGCTCCCACCGGTTGTCGCGGTCCATCGCGTAGTAGCGGCCGATGACCGTTGCCACCTGCGTGCCGTCGGGCAGGCGCGGCAGCAGCGCGGCCATGTAGTCGGCCGCCGAGGAGGGCGGCACGTCACGCCCGTCGGTGATCGCGTGCAGCACAACCGGCACGCCGGCTGCGGCAATGGCATTGGCCGCGGCGACGATATGGTTGACGTGGCCATGCACCCCGCCGTCCGAGACGACGCCCATCAGGTGCGCCCGCCCGCCGCTGGACTTCAGCTTGTCGATGAAGGCGACCAGCGCCTTTTCCTTGGCAAAAGACCCGTCCTCGATCGCCAGGTCGATCTGACCAAGGTCCATCGCCACCACACGGCCCGCGCCGATATTGGTATGGCCCACCTCGGAATTGCCCATCTGCCCGCGGGGCAGGCCCACGTCGGGGCCGTGGGTGACAAGCTGCGCATGCGGGCAGGTCGCCATCAGGTGCCGAAAGGTGGGAATATCGGCCAGCGCGGGGGCATTGGCGGTCTTGTCCGCGCGCAGCCCCCAGCCATCGAGGATGCACAGGACAACGGGTTTGGGTGCGGCCATGGCGGGGCTCCTTCTGCTCAGGCTTCTTCTAGCGCCACGCGGGCCCCGAAGGCAAACCGCCCTTGGGCTTCATCTTGCCGAAAATACTCCAGCGCGGCGCGCGTCGGCCCGGCAGGGCCGATCAGCCAGAGCCGATCAGCGCGCCCGCGGCAAAGACCAGCGCGCCACCCAGCACCACCTGGAACGCCGCGCGCATGAACGGCGTTTCCATGAACCGGTTCTGGATCCAGGCGATCGCCCAAAGCTCGATGAACACCACCACGAAGGCGATGGTGGTGGCGGTCCAGAATTCGGGAATCAGGTAGGGCAATGCGTGGCCCAGCCCGCCTACCGCCGTCATGATCCCCGAGGCCAGCCCCCGCTTGATGGGCGAGCCACGGCCCGAGATGACGCCGTCATCATGCGCAGCCTCGGTAAAGCCCATCGAGATGCCCGCGCCAATGGATGCGGCAAGGCCGACAAGGAACGTCGTCCAGGTGTTGTGGGTGGCGAACGCAGTGGCAAAGATCGGCGCCAGCGTCGAGACCGAACCATCCATCAGCCCCGCCAGCCCCGGTTGCACCCAGGTCAGGATGAATTGCCGGTGCGCGGCACTCTCTTCCTCGGATTTCTCGTCGGGGCCAAGGTGCATCTCGGCCAGATCGCTGGCCTTGTCGACATGCTTGCTTTCGGCGGCGGCCAGATCGCCCAGCAGCTTGCGGGTGTCGGCGTCCTGCGTCGCGGCGGCGGCGGTCAGGTAAAAACGTTCCGCGTCGCGCTCCATCTGCGCGGCCTCGTCGCGGATACGTTCCAGCCCAAGGTTCTCGATCAGCCAGACCGGCCGCCGCGCGTAGAAGCCCGAGACGTGCTCGCGCCGGATCAGCGGGATAGTGTCGCCAAAGCGCTTTGTGTGCAGGTCAATCAGGCGGCGGCGGTGGCCGTCCTCTTCTTCGGCCATGCCGTCGAAGATCTTGGCGGAGGCGGGATAGTCCTTGCGCAGACGCTCGGCATAAGAGCGGTAGATGCGCCCGTCATCCTCTTCCGAGGAGATGGCCAGTGCCAGAACCTCCTGCTCGGACAGGTCGCGGAAACGGCGGCGGGATGTGATGCCGGGGATCATGGGTCGGGCTGCTCCAGTTTAGATTGATTCTAAACTAGAGAGATCAACGGCGGTGGCAAGGCGGAAAGCCCATGAGAGCCCACCCTGCCGCGCCTTCCGTGTCAGTCGATGCGCCGCACCAGCAGCTGGTTGCCCGCCCCGCGCTTGGTCTCGAAGACCTTGAGGTCCTGCACGAGGTCGCTCAGCTTCTTCTTGCCGTAGGTGCGGGTGTCGAAATCGGGGTTGGCGGCGGTGATGTACTGGCCCAGCGGACCCAGCGCGTACCACTCGTCCTCCTGCTCGATCGCGTCCATTGCGCGAAGGATGATGTCACGCGCCTCGATCAGCGCCTTGGACGAGGCGATGGGTTTGGGTGTGCTGCTGGGCTCTTCGGATTTCTCGGTACCGCCGCCGAGGTTTTCAAGGAAGATAAACCGCTTGCACGCCTTGCGGAACGCCTCGGGCGTCTTCTTCTGTCCAATCCCGTAGACGTCGAGGCCCTGTTCGCGGATGCGGCTGGCCAGCCGCGTAAAATCGCTGTCGGACGAGACCAGCACGAAGCCCGCGAAACGGCCCGTATGCAGCAGGTCCATCGCGTCGATCACAAGGCTGATGTCGGACGAGTTCTTGCCGACGGTATTGGCGGGCGAATGCAGCGGCACCAGCCCGTGTTCGGCCTGCACCTTGTTCCAGCCCGCCATCTGGTTGGACGAGAAATCGCCGTAGCAGCGCCGGACCGAGGCTTCGCCAAGGCCGGCGATCTCCTCGAAGATCGCGCCGGCATGTTTGGGCGAGGTGTTGTCGGCGTCGATCAACACCGCGAGGAGGGGGCGCTCATTGGCCATCTGTCATCCGATCTGCGCGGCGAGCGCGCGAAAAATCTGTCGTTCCTGCGGGCGCATCCCGTCGCTGTCGTCGCCATCGGGCAGGCCGTTGAGGGCATAGGCAAAGCCGGTACGCGCCGCCGCATCCCACCAGACCCCGCCAAGAAACCCGTAGGCCCCGCCGAAATGTCCGACCAGAGGGCGCGGGTAGAAATCCGGGTGGCGGTACATCTGCACGCCCCAGCCGTAACTGTCAAACCGGCCCTCGGGATCGTCGATCATGCCATGCGCCGGGGTGAAAAGGGGATCGGTATCCAACCGGGCAAGGCCCGACGCCAGCCGCACCGCCCCGTCCATCGACGTGCGCAGCCCGCCCTGCGGCGAAAGTTGCGCGACATCGGCGTCGATGCGCCAGGGCGTGCCGGTAGGATCTTCGCCATCGACATTGCTGATCGCGCCGTCGCCGACTTTTTCGTCGACCTGTGCTAAGAAATCGTCGCCCTTGCGGCGGAAGGTCGGCAAGCGGTCGGCGCGGGTGCGCAGCGGCACGCCCGACCAGTTGAACCCGCCCGCGACATGCAGCGGATCAAGCACAAGACGCCGCGCGAGATGGTCAAAGCGGTCGGCCCCCAGCATCTCGGCGCAGGCACCAAGCAGGATGTAGCCGAGGTTGCAGTAATGAAACGCCGTGCCCGGCGCCGCGTCCCACTTGCCTGTCTTCGCGATCCAGTCCGACAGTTTCGTGCCGGGGTCGAGCAGGTAACCGCCCCAGTCCGTCAGCCCGCTGGTGTGGGCGGCCAGCATCCCCAGCGTGATCTTTCGGTCAGGGTGACGGGGATGGCGCAGCCGCCAGCCAAGGATGTCTTCGGCCGGGGCATCCGCCGGCGCGTCGAGCCCCGCCGCGCGGGCGGCCTTCAGCGTTGTCTGTGCCGTCACGATCTTCGAGATCGAGGCGACGCGGAACATCGTGCGAGGCGTGGCGGCAAGCCTCGGCACCGTCGCCAGGTGAAATTCGGCCGCCGCGCCCGGGCGCTGCACCGCGATGCCGCAAAAGGCGAACTGGCCCGCAAGGCTGCGGGTCAGCGCGGCAAGGTCGGTTTCGCTCAATACAGCACCACCGACCGGATCGACTTGCCCGCGTGCATCAGGTCGAAGCCTTCGTTGATCTGGTCCAGCCCCATCGTGTGGGTGATCATCGGGTCGATCTCGATCTTGCCGTCCATGTACCAGTCCACGATGCGGGGCACGTCGGTGCGCCCGCGCGCGCCGCCAAAGGCTGTGCCGCGCCAGCTGCGCCCGGTGACCAGCTGGAACGGCCGGGTGGAAATTTCCGCGCCCGCCGGCGCCACGCCGATGATGATCGATTCGCCCCAGCCCTTGTGGGCCGATTCCAGCGCCGTGCGCATCACCTTGACGTTGCCGGTGGCATCGAACGTGTAGTCCGCGCCGCCCTTTGTCAGGCTGACGAGATAGCCCACCAGGTCACCCTCGACCTCGGCCGGGTTGACGAAATCGGTCATGCCGAAGCGGCGGGCCATCGTCTCTTTCGCGGGGTTGAGATCGACGCCGACAATCTGGTCAGCCCCGGCCAGACGCAGGCCCTGGATGACGTTCAGCCCGATGCCGCCCAGACCGAAGACGATGGCGCGGCTGCCGATTTCCACCTTGGCGGTGTTGATCACAGCGCCGATGCCGGTCGTGACGCCGCAGCCGATGTAGCAGATCTTGTCGAAGGGGGCGTCCTTGCGGACCTTGGCCAGCGCGATCTCGGGCAGGACGGTGTGGTTGGAGAAGGTCGAGCAGCCCATGTAATGCAGGATCGGCGTGCCATCGAGCATCGAGAACCGGCTGGTCCCGTCGGGCATCAGGCCCTGGCCTTGGGTGGTGCGGATCGCCTGACAGAGGTTGGTCTTGGGGTTGAGGCAGTATTCACACTCGCGGCATTCCGGCGTGTAAAGCGGGATGACATGGTCGCCCGGTTGCAGAGATGTGACGCCCGGCCCCACCTCCAGCACCACGCCCGCGCCCTCGTGCCCGAGGATCGCCGGGAACAGCCCCTCGGGGTCGGCGCCCGACAAGGTGAATTCGTCGGTATGGCAGATGCCGGTGGCCTTGATCTCGACCAGCACCTCGCCGGCCTTCGGGCCTTCGAGGTTCACGTCCATGATTTCCAGCGGCTTGCCGGCCTGCAGGGCCACGGCGGCACGGGTGCGCATCGGCTTTCCTCCCTTGAGATGTTCGGGGGCGAGGGTGCCGCCAATCTCGGCGGATGACAACCACTTGCCGAGGCCGGGCAGCAAGGCGCAGACTGATGGCATGAGACGGTTTGTTCTTGCCCTTTTGCTGCTGGGTGCCGCCTGTGCGCAGGTCAGCGCCGAGGATGGTCCGCCCGCCTTGCCGCAAGGCGCAGATGACACCTGTGATGCCGCCGCCCATGCTGATTTGATCGGACAGGACGCGGGCGTGCTTTCCGCGCTGCCGGCCTCGCGGATGATGCGGATCATCCGGCCCGACACTGCGGTGACGATGGACTACTTTGCCGGACGTCTGAACATTGATGTCGACGCCGGGGAGCGCATCGTAAGGCTACATTGCGGCTGAAGGGGGAAGTCCCCGACGCCGCGACAGGTGGGGGCTGTTGGTTCGCGGCGCCGGGTTAGCGTATTGCTATGCCGCGCTTTTCGCCTGCAACTGTGGCGGCAATGCGAAGCCTTCGCGGTCATTGCGGGGCAGGGTGCTTGATTTATCCGGGCAACGGCGCAACTCTGTTTGTATGACGGTTCAGCCCCTTCAGCCTTTCGCCCGGCCCGGCGCCGAACAGGTCGCGTTTCACCGTACCGAGCTTAGCCCCATTCTGGCGCTTTACGGACGCATGGTCGCCGCCGGCGAATGGCGCGACTACGGCATTTCCTGCCTGCGCGACGTGGCCGTCTTCTCGGTCTTCCGGCGGACGGCGGAAAACCCGCTTTACCGGATCGAGAAACGGCCGACGCTGCGCAACCGGCAAGGGCAATATGCCGTGATCGGGATGGACGGACAGGTTCTCAAACGTGGCAACGATCTGCGGACGGTCCTGCAGGTGCTGGAGCGCAAGCTGATCCGGGCCGTGGACTGACCATGGCCTCGGCTGGTCCGGTGATCGTGACCGGGTCGGAAGGGCCAGTCGGCCGCCGTCTGAGGGCGCTGCTTCCCGAGATGATAGGTGTGGACGAGGCCGAAGGGGCGGATCTGCGCCTTGACCTTGCCCATGACGATTTCAACGCGACGGGATTACAGGCGGTTCTGGCCAAGGCCGGTGCGGTCCTGCACTTGCATACGTCCGCCGATCCGACCGCCCCGGCCGAAAGCCATGTTTCCGGGATGGAGGGCACGACGCGGTTGGTTCGCGCTTGCGGGGCGCTGCGGGTGCCGCGGCTGGTGTTGGCGGCCAGCCAGTTGGCCGCGCCCGACCACGCCCCCCATGCGCGCGGCGCGGTGGCGCGGATCGGCCATGCGATCGACGCGATCGTTGCGGCCTATGACAGCCTGCCGGGATGCAGCGCGCAGGCACTGTCCTTGGGCTGGGTGCCACACGACCTGTCGCTGCTGGATCATGCGCCGGACTGGCTGCGTGCTGGCTATTGGACCGACGATGTTCTGGGTGCGGCGGTGCAGGGCGCGCTTGGGCTGGCGCGCTAGGGCCGCTTGCGGGC
Source organism: Limimaricola sp. (assembly GCF_016125575.1). Classification (GTDB taxonomy): domain Bacteria; phylum Pseudomonadota; class Alphaproteobacteria; order Rhodobacterales; family Rhodobacteraceae; genus WGLM01. The sequence continues at coordinate 186,822 of NZ_WGLM01000006.1, read as the reverse complement.
CAGCACCGGCCCGCCGCCCTGCGCCTCGATCCTGAGGATCGCTGCGGCGACGGGTTCATAGGCAACGGCCATGTGATGGGCGTTGGCGTGAACCATCGTCTCGTCATCCACCATCATCCCGACATGGCCCTGCCAGAAAACAAGGTCTGCACGTTGCAAGTCCGCATCGTCGGGCAGGTGGCTGCCAAGGTCGGCGCGCTGCAGGTCGCTGTCGGCGGGGCAGTCCTGCCCGCAGGCGATCAGCGCCGCCTGCACCAGCCCCGAACAGTCGATCCCGCGGGTGGAATTGCCGCCCCAGAGATAGGGCACCCCGAAATGCATCTGCGCAACGGTGGCGGGGTCGGTAAAGGTTTTGGCCAGCGGCCAGAGGTGCGGCTTGGGCACGAAGCCCTGTTCCGTCTCCCAAAACCGCCGTTCTTCGTTCAGCACAACCAGCCGGGCGCCGAAGGGCAGCGCGCAGACATCTGGCGACTTGATGTCGGGGTCGCGGTAGGCATGGGTGCCGAAGGTGGCGACGTGGTGGGTGGCGACCAGCGGGTGCCGCAGCATGGCCGAAAGGACATAGCCGACATAACCATCTCGCCCGGCCTGTACGAAGGCCCAGCCGTTGCGGTCTTCATAGACGGTTACATCCGCGCCCAGCAGCAACTGCCGTTCGCGCGTGCCGTCGGGCTGGCGGCAAAGGTTGGCGACCGGAACAGCCACCTGCCGCGCCTCGCCGGGCACGAAATGGTCGGCTTCAACCTCGCCTTGCAGCGACAGGGCGGCGACGCGGCCATTGGCCGGGGTCAGGCGGCGGTCACGCATCATTTGAGGGCCTTCTCATAGCGCCAGACCCGCACCGGGAACGGGCCATCGCCGGTCTCCACCAGCAGGTCCTCTTCCCCGGCAAGCGTCCAGCCGGATTTCTGATAAAAATGCGCCGCACGGGAATTGCCGACGGTGCAGGCCAGCCAAGCGCGGTCATGGTGTTTGGCAATCAGCCCTTCGCCATGCACGATCAGCGCCCGCGCGGCCCCGGTGCCCCGTGCCGCGGGCGCGACGAAAAGCTGGTAAATCTCGTCATCTTCAACGGTCACGAAACCAACCAGCTCGCCGTCGATCAGCCCGACATGGGTCTGGCCGATATGTGCGGCGGTGCGGTCCTGAAACTCGGCTGGGACGCGCAACGCGACCAGTTCGGGCGGCACGATGGCGGCATGCGCCTCGTGCCAGCCGTCGTGCCAGAGGGCCGCGACCGGGGCGATGTCCGCCGCGCTGGCCGGCACGATCTTCACGCGCCAAGCATCTCCGGCAGGGCGGCGAAAAGCGCCCGCGCGCCCATGCCCACGCCGCCCCTGGGCCGGCCCGGCGCGGCGCTGGGCTGCCAGCCGTAGATGTCGAAATGCATGTAGGGCGCATCGGCAAAGCGGCGCAGGAACAGCGCCGCGGTGATCGAGCCCGCCATACCGCCGCCCGGCGCGTTGTCCAGATCGGCGATGCCGGGTTCGATCAGCGCGTCGTAGGGCGCATGGAAGGGCATCCGCCAGACCGGGTCGCGCACCTGCGTGGCAGACCGCGACAGCGCCGCGGCATGGGCATCGTCATCGGTGTAGAAGGGGGCAAGGTCGGGGCCGACTGCCACCCTTGCCGCGCCGGTCAGCGTCGCCATCGAGATCATCAGGTCAGGCTTGCCCTCGCTGCCCAGCGTCAGCGCGTCGGCCAGCACCAGCCGCCCCTCGGCATCTGTATTGTTGATCTCGACGGTCAGGCCTTTGCGGCTGGTCAGGATGTCCTGCGGGCGGAAGGCGTTGCCGTCGATGCTGTTTTCCACCGCCGGGATCAACACCCGCAGGCGCAGCTTCTGTCCCGTCGCCATGATCGCGTGGGCAAGGCCCAAGACCGTGGCAGCACCACCCATGTCCTTCTTCATCAGGCCCATCGATCCTGGCGGCTTGATGTCGAGGCCTCCAGTATCAAAGCAGACACCCTTGCCCACCAGCGTCAGGCTGGGCCCTTCGCTGCCCCAGCTGATGTCGATCAGTCGCGGGGCGCGGGTCGAGGCGCGCCCGACTGCGTGGATGAGCGGAAAGTTCTGCGTCAGCAGGTCGTCGCCCACGATCACATGTATCGCGGCACCATGGCGTTCGGCCAATTCGCGCGCGGCGGTCTCCAGCTCGGCCGGGCCCATGTCGCCGGCAGGCGTGTTGATGAGGTCGCGCGTCAGGTATTCGCCTTCGGCCAGGGCCAGGATCTGCTTGGCGTCGATACCTTCGGGCGCGGCCAGTTCGGCGCGGGCGGCGTCCTGCTTGCGGTAGCGGTCGAAGCGGTAGCTGTCGAGCAGCCAGCCCAGCACGGCTTCGGCCAGATCATCGCCACCGATCCCTTCAATGCGCCATGTGCCGGCGGGCAGTTTCGAGGCGGCACCGCCGACGACGAACCGGCCGCGCGCGCGCTGCGCGGGCGTGCCAAGGCCTACCATTGCGCCTGCAATCGCGCCGGTGGCGTCAGGCAGGGCCAGCACCGCGCCCGGCCCCGCGGCAAAGCCTTGAGCCTGCGCCCAGCCGCGTGCCGGGGCGGACAGGCCGTTCAGCACCGCCTCCAGCGTGTCGGGCGTGACGACGTGAAGGGGAAGCGCGGTAGCATCGGCGGGGGCGAAACGGGGCAACATGGCGGCTCTTTCGGCAGTTGGGGTTGCGGCGCAGACTAGCCCCTTGGTCCGCACCTGCAAGGCCCGCCACGGCAAGGCCTGCCACGGGTCATCCGCCGCCGGTTTCGGCCGCGTGGTACGTGCCGGTCAGTGCGCCGGAGCAAAGCCGGCCCAACCGCGCCAGCACGGCGCCGAGGGCCACTGGATCGTCTCTTTGGGCGCAGGCCATGGCATCACCCGCGACGCGGGCCAGATCGGCCATCCCAACCTGCGTGGCAATGGCTGCCATCCGCCGCGCCTCGGCGCAGATGCGGTTGAACTGGCAGGCGCGATGGGCTGCCAAGATCGCCTGCTGCCGGCAGGCAAGCTGGACCAGCGCATGGCAGATCATGTCACCGGCGGCATCGAGGCCGCGTGTGGCGACAAGTTGCTGCAACGCCTCGGGATCGGGCACCGACCGCTCGGCGGCAAGGTGCGGCATCAGCGGTTGAACAGGGCCATTGTGGGTGCCGAGCGGCACGAGTGGATCGAACGACATGCGCCGTCCCTGCCATGGGCATGGTTCCTGACAGGTTGAGAACGGCGGCAGAAATCGCTCGAATTTCATGCGAATGCAGCCTAGAAGGCGAAGGCTTGCAAGAAGGACATGGGGCATGAGCGCAATCCGCCCGCTGCCGGAATACCTGATCCGCCGCTACCAGGGCTGGAAGGCCACCACCTACGCCGAGAACCGCGCTTGGTATCGCCGTCTTGCCGAAGAGGGCCAACGCCCGCGGGCGATGGTGATTTCCTGCTGCGACAGCAGGGTCCATGTCACCTCGATCTTCGGGGCCGACCAGGGCGAATTCTTCATTCATCGCAACATCGCCAACCTTGTCCCGCCGCACGAACCCGACGGGCAGGCGCACGGCACCTCGGCGGCGGTGGAATACGCCGTGGCGGCGCTGAAGGTTGCCCATGTCATCGTGCTGGGCCATTCCAACTGCGGCGGTGTGAACGGCTGCCATGACATGTGCGCGGGCCGGGCGCCGGAGCTGGAAGAGAAATCCAGCTTTGTCGGTCGCTGGATGGATATCCTGCGGCCCGGCTACGAGAAGGTAAAGGATCTGGGCGACGAGGCCGCGGTGCGCCGCGCGCTGGAAAAGCAAGCGGTGCTGATCTCGCTGGAAAACCTCATGACCTTTCCTTTCGTGCAGGCGGCCATCGCCGACGAACGGCTGACGCTGCACGGCCTGTGGACCGACGTGGGCGAGGGCGGGCTGTCGCAATACGACCCGGCCACAGGCGACTTCGTTCCGATATAAGACCTAGCGCAGCACCTGTCCCGCGGGCCAGTTGACGCTGTGGTCCAGCCTGATTTGCTGGCTGGCCCCGGCCGCCAGCGGGAAGTCCCAAGCCAGCAGGCCGCGCTGACCGTCCAGATCGGTGTCGGTCGCCGGCGGGGTGGCGGTGTAAGTAATCTTCAGATCGTCCTGTTCGGAATAGGGCACCCTGTCGATCACATGCATCTGCCATGTCTCCTGCGTCAGGTTTTCGACCGTGATCAGGGCCTTTTCGTCGATCTGGTTCGACTTGCTGATCAGGCCACGGTCGCCCTCGCTGCGGCTGGGCACGGTGCGGGTCAGGCGCAGTCCGTCGATGGCGCCGAACCCGGTGCGCAGTTCGCCGCCCGCGGGGATCAGCGGCAGGTCGGTCGCGCCGGTGACCGCGCCGTCGAGGAACAGGACGGCGCGGCCGGGCAGGATCGGCTCGGCGGTGTCGTTGGTGAAACTGGCCATCAGGTAGGCGGCGCTGTCCTGCAGCGGAATCGCCTCGGCCACCAAATCCGGGGTAAAGGCGAGGCTGTCGAGGTTCAGCCGCAGCGCCTCGACCCCGTCGGCAATGTCAACGGCCGGGCCATAATGATAGGTGACGTTGGCGCCTTCGAAATTTGCCACCGCGATAACCGGGGCCGGCTCGGCCATGACCGGAGCGTCATCCATTTTCGCGAGGGCGCCGGAGAAGGCCTCGCTGCCGGCGGGGGCCGGCGCCGGTGGGAGCGGCGGGCCATAGCGCAGCAGCTGGGGATAAATGGCCGAAGGGTCGGCCTGTGCCGAAGGCCGCGCGGTTGAAAGTGTAAGATCCACGCCCTGCCAGTCCTCGCCGGTATATTGGCTGACCAGTGCGCCGCGCTGAAGGGCAAGTGTGGGGCTGTCGCCGCGGGTCAGGCGCAGGTCGTAAACCGGTTGCCAACTGGCATCGCCGGTGAAGGTGGTGATCTGCAGGCGGTGTTCGCCATCGCTGGCAGTGTCGACCGTGACGGTCAGGATCGCTGTCTCCGGCGCGGGCCTTGTCAGCGCGGCCAGCACCTGTCGGGCCTTGTCGAGTGCCTTGGCGTCCTTGTCGCGCGCAAGGCTCGCCTCGGTTGCTTCGGTTTCGGCCTTCAGGGCGTCGGTGCGGGCGGCCAACACCTCGTCGCCGATCATCCGGGACATTGCGCGCAGGTCATCGACGTTCGCGGTGGTCAGGCCGCCATCGGGCCGGACATCGCCCAGCTTTCGCAGGAACGCGATACGCTCGGCCGCGGCATCTGTGCGCAGGCGGACCTCGGCGATGGCGGCGTCACGGCTGCGCAGCGCGGCCTCCAACCGGTCGACCTCGGCCTTGGCGGCCGCAATCTCGGCGCTGTCGGCCGTGTCGCGCGGGGGCAGGCGGCCCTGCCGCAGGGTGACCGCGCCGATCCGCGCATCGGCGGCCGCCACGCGCAGGGTGTCGGCATCGGTCGCAAGGGGCAGGCCGGCTATGACAAGCTCATGCGCGCCGGCGGCGGCAGCAAAGGTAACCTCACGCTCGATGCTGGCGCCGTCGGGATAGAGCGTGACACGGGCGACGTGGCTGGCGGCGGTAACGGTATCGGCCAGCACGGCCTGCGGAGCGAGGATGAACGCGGAGAGGGCGGCAACGGGCAAGAGGCGGGACATCTGCAAACTCCATCACTTGTTGACGGAGCCAGTCTTCGCCGGGCGCGGCGCGAAAGCAAGCGCCGCGCAGGCTGCTCCCCCTCAGACGTCGCGGGGCGGGCGTGGACGGCGCGGCGCGCCGAAGCTGTCACAAAAGAGGTTGGTTTCGCGCGATGTCAGCGAGTCGATGGCGCAGCGGCGGCGATGGCGGGCTTTGACGATGAGGATCATGGGGGTTCTCCGTTCTGGAAAATGAAGTGAGGTTCAGCGCAGGGTCTTGCGGCAGTAGCCAAGTTCGACGGCGAAAAGTGCGGCGATCTCGGCGCGGGTGACGGGCACGCGCGGCGGCCGTGGGCGGCGCGGATACGAAGTGGAGGCGGGCGCGAGGATGGCATGGCGCATGGCGTTGGCAGATGTCATGTCGTTGATCCTTTCGGTCGTATTCTTGTGCCCCACACGACCGGAGCCACGGAGATGGCGGCGCGAGAGTTTCACCTCGCGAAAGGGTTTTTCCCTTTGGCGCAGAGGAATCTTTTAAATATCTGAAAATAAATATAAAAAGGCACTCAACCAAGGGTTGAAATCGGGCAGTGATCGCTGCTTTTCACCACCTCGCGGGTTCACCGCAACGTGCGTCATGGTGAGTGTCGACCGGGTATATCGTCGCTGCACACCTCTCACAGAAGGCGTGCGACGATGATCCATCTGACACTTCTTGCCGTGCTGTTGATGATCCTGCTTTTCGGTCTGATCGCCGAGATCGAGGGGGGGCATGTCCGAACCGGGCAAGAGCCCGAGCGCGAGGATGAACGCCGCTGAGCGCCCATCTTCTGCCGTGATACCGCGCCTCTTGCGCAGCACATGACCGCATGACGGCGGCCTTGGCCGCCGCCGCGATCACATCCGCGCGTAAAGTCGGGTCAGCCCTTCTTCAGGCAACGCTGGCCCAGAACCTCGGCGATCTGGACCGCGTTCAGCGCGGCGCCCTTGCGCAGGTTGTCGCTGACCACCCAGATGTTCAGGCCATTGTCGATGGTCGGGTCCTGCCGGATGCGGCTGATGAACGTGGCATAGTCGCCCACGCATTCGATCGGCGTGACGTAGCCGCCGTTCTCGCGCTTGTCGATCACCATGATACCGGGCGACTCGCGCAGGATGTCGCGCGCCTCGGCCTCGTCGAGATGGCTCTCGAACTCGATATTCACGGCCTCGGAATGGCCGACGAAGACCGGCACGCGCACGCAGGTGGCCGTGACCTTGATGTCCTTGCTCAGGATCTTCTTGGTCTCGGCGACCATCTTCCATTCTTCCTTGGTCTGACCGTCTTCCATGAAGACGTCGATATGGGGAATCACGTTGAAGGCGATCTGCTTGGTGAACTTCTTGGCCGGCACGTCGGCGGTGGGATTGTAGACGGCCTTGGTCTGGTCCCAAAGCTCGTCCATGCCTTCCTTGCCCGCGCCCGAAACGGACTGGTAGGTCGAGACCACCACGCGCTTGATCGTTGCGCGATCATGCAGCGGTTTCAGCGCCACCACCATCTGCGCGGTCGAGCAGTTGGGGTTGGCGATGATGTTCTTCTTGGCATATCCGGTGACCGCGTCGGCGTTCACCTCGGGCACCACGAGCGGCACGTCCGGGTCGTAGCGATAGAGCGACGAGTTGTCGATCACCACGCAGCCGGCCTTGGCGGCCTTGGGCGCGTAGATCTTCGTCGCGTCCGACCCGATGGCGAAAAGCGCGATATCCCAGCCGGTGAAGTCGAAGGTGTCGAGATCCTTGGTCTTGAGGGTCTTGTCGCCAAAGCTCACCTCGGTGCCCAGCGACTTGCGGCTGGCCAGTGCGGCGATCTCGTCGACGGGAAACTCCCGCTCGGCGAGGATGTTGAGCATTTCGCGGCCCACGTTACCTGTGGCGCCCGCGACGACGACTTTGTAGCCCATGATGTGGCTCCTTGCTTCAGACCGGCGGCACATAGCGCGTTGCGCGCTCGCGCGAAAGGGGGCGCTGGCCTATGTCCGTGCGGTCTGGATGAAGCTGTCGGCGTGGTCTTTGCGCAGGGCGGCCTTCTGCACCTTGCCCATCGTGTTGCGCGGCAGCGCGTCCACCACCACGAAGCGGCGCGGATGTTTGAAGCGCGCGAGCCGCCCGTCCAGCGCCGCGGCAATGGCGGCGGTATCCAATGTGGCGCCAGGCCGTGGCACCAGCACCGCCACCACGCCTTCGCCAAGGTCGGGATGCGGCACGCCGATCACCGCGCTTTCCAGCACGCCCGGCAGGTCATCCAGCACCTCTTCCACCTCCTTGGGGTAGATGTTGTAGCCACCCGCGATGATCAGGTCCTTGCCGCGCCCGACGATGGTGACGTAGCCCTCGGCATCCTGCTGGCCCAGATCGCCAGTGATGAAGAATCCATCAGGGCGCAGTTCCTCGGCGGTCTTTTCCGGCATCTGCCAGTAGCCCTGAAAGACGTTCGGCCCGCGCACCTCGATCGTGCCGATTTCGCCCGGCTGAACGGGGGTGCCACGGCTGTCGCAGATGCGCAGTTCCACCCCCGGCAGGGGCAGGCCCACGGTGCCCGGCCGCCGCTCGCCCGTGTAGGGGTTGGAGGTGTTCATGTTGGTCTCGGTCATGCCGTAGCGTTCAAGGATGCGGTGGCCGGTGCGCGCCTCGAATTCGCGGTGCGTTTCGGCCAGAAGCGGGGCCGAGCCCGACACGAAGAGGCGCATGTGCGCCGTCAGCGCCCGGTCGAACCGCGGATCGGCCAGCAGGCGGGTGTAGAAGGTGGGCACGCCCATCAGCGCGGTCGCCTGCGGCATCCAGGCGATCAGCGCGTCGATGTCGAGCTTGGGCAGCAGGATCATCGCGCCGCCGGCGATCAGCGTGACGTTGGTGGCCACGAATAGGCCGTGGGTGTGAAAGATCGGCAGCGCGTGCAGCAGCACGTCCTCGGGGCCAAAGTGCCATTCCCGCGCCAGCGCGTCGGCATTGGAGATCAGGTTGCGCTGGCTCAGCATCGCGCCCTTGGACCGGCCGGTGGTGCCCGAGGTGTAAAGGATCGCCGCCAGATCGGTTTCGGCGCGCGGCACGGTGGGATAGGTGGCGGGCTGCCCCTCGGCCAGGTCGGCCAGCGTGCCGTCGCCCGCGGTGCCCAGCGTCTGGATCTGCGCGCCGTGGCGGGCGGCGACCTCGGCCAGCGCAGCGGCATTGGCGGGGCTGGCCACCAGCAGGGCCGCGCCCGAATTGCCGACGAAATAGTCCAGCTCGGCGGGCGTATAAGCGGTGTTGAGTGGCAGAAAGACCAGCCCAGCCTGCGCGCAGGCCGCCGTCAGCGCCAGCGCGTCTGCGCTTTTGTCGACCTGCACCGCAACCCTGTCGCCGGGGACAAGGCCCAGCCCGGTCAGGGCATGGGCGAACGCCGCAGCACGGCCAAGGAAGGCCGCATAACTGATGCGACGGCCGTCGGGCAGGATCAGGAACGTTCGTTCACTGGCGACGTGCGGCCCGAAGAGCCTGTCGAAAAGCGGGTTTGACATCGGCGCGCCTCCTCTGGCCCGACCGATACCCGCGCCGTCACGGCGCATCAAGCGCCCAGGCTACATCGCGCGGCTGTGGCGTCCTTCCGGGGCGAGGTAGGCATCAACCTCTTGCGCGGCCAGCCGCGCGATAAGGCGCGCACTGTCGGTCAGCCGCAGCACGCCGTTGTCCAGCGTGATGAAATCGGCAAAACGTTCGCGCATCCGTGCGGTCATGTCCATCAACGCGGCCCGCGTCACGCCGAACTGTTGTTCCAGAGCCGGCAGGTCGAGGGCGAAGTCGCACATCAACCCGTCGATCATCGCCGCGCGCAACCGGTCGTCATCGGTCATCGCGTGGCCGCGCTCTGTCGCCAGCGTGCCTCGTTCGATCGCGGCGGCGTAGTGGGACGAGGACGAGATGTTCTGCGCGAAACCCTGCGGATAGCGCGAGATGGCCGAGGCGCCGATACCGATCAGCACCGGGGCGGCATCGTCGGTATAACCTTGGAAATTGCGCTTGAGCGTCCCGGCCTTTGCGGCACGGCCCAACTGGTCGTCGGGGCGCGCGTAATGGTCGATCCCGATCTCGTCGTAGCCGTCCCACATGAAGAGGCGGCGCGCGGTGTCGAAAAGCTCCAGCCGCGCCTCGGCATCGGGCAGCGCCTCGGTCGGGATCATGATCTGCCGCTTGGCCATCCACGGCACGTGTGCGTAGCCGTAAAGCGCCACCCGGTCGGGCGAGAGCGACAGCACCTTCTGCACCGTGTCGGCCATGCGGGCACGGGTCTGGTGCGGCAGGCCGTAAAGGATGTCCATGTTCAGACTGTCGATCCCGGCGGCACGCAGCATGCCGACCACGTCGCGCGTGGTGTCAAAACTCTGGTCGCGGCCGATGGCGTCCTGCACCAGCGGATCGAAATCCTGAACGCCGATGCTGGCCCGCGTCATGCCGATTTCTGCCAACGCGTCGATGCGGGCCTGGTCGACCTCGGTCGGGTCGATCTCGACCGAGAACTGCATGTCCTCGGCCAGCGGGCGGAAAGTGTTCAGCCGCTGACCCAGCTCGCGCAGCATGTGCGGCGGCAGCAGGGTGGGGGTGCCGCCGCCAAGATGGAGCTGGCTGATCTGTACATCTGTCGGCAGAAGTGCCCCGATCATGTCGAGTTCCTTCTGCAACAATGCCAGATAGGGCACCAGCGGCCGGTCCGTGCTGGTGCCTTGGGTGCGGCAAGCGCAGAACCAGCACAAGCGCCGGCAATAGGGAATATGAAGGTAAAGCGATACGCGCGTGCCCGGTTCGATCGCGCTGATCCATGCGCTGGTTTCCGCCGGACCCACGCGATTGGAAAAATGGTTTGCCGGCGGATAACTGGTATAGCGCGGTGCGCGTGCGTCAAACAGGCCGAGGGCCCTCAGCTTTTCAGTTGAAGCCATTGCAAAACCTTCCCGTTCCGGAGTTAATGGGGGGCAAGACAAGCACCGGACCATAGCCAGCCGAGGGAACCGGGAGATAGTGATTATGAGTGAAGCGCTTGCTGATCAGCAGTGCTCTGATTGCCCGATACGGCATAGTGCCGTCTGTGCCCGTTGCGAACCGCACGAGTTCGAAGTCCTCGAGCAGATCAAGTATTACCGCAATTACGAATCCGGCCAGATCATTTCGTGGTCGGGTGATGAAATGCCGTTCGTCGCCTCGGTGGTGCGCGGTGTCGCCACGCTGAGCCAGACGATGGAGGACGGGCGGACGCAGATGGTGGGCCTGCTTCTGCCGTCGGATTTCCTGGGTCGTCCCGGCCGGTCGATTTCGCCCTATGACGTGACGGCGGTCAGCGACGTGACCTTGTGCTGTTTCCGCCGCAAGCCGTTCGAGCAGTTGATGCGGACCACGCCGCACGTCTCTGAACGACTTCTGGACATGACGTTGGACGAGCTGGACGCCGCGCGCGACTGGATGCTGGTGCTGGGTCGCAAGACCGCACGCGAAAAAATCGCCAGCCTGCTGACGATCATCGCACGGCGCGAGGCGGCGCTGGGTATGGCGCTGTCGAAGGGGCCGATCGTGATCGATCTGCCGCTGACGCGCGAAGCGATGGCCAATTACCTTGGCCTGACGCTGGAAACCGTCAGCCGCCAGATATCGGCGCTGAAGGGCGAGAAGATCATCGTGCTGGACGGCAAGCGCCGAATCGTCGTGCCCGACATCCGGCGCCTGATCATGGAGACCGGCGACGATCTCGACGGCGGCATGATCGCCTGAGGCCACTCGGCCGCCGCGGTGATTTGTCGCCGCCCAGCCCATCAGTGCGCCATCAGCAGTGGCAGGTCTGCCATCTGAAGCATGTCCCGCGTGGCCCCGCCCAGCATCGATTCGCGGAATCGGGAATGGCCGTAGCCGCCCATCACCATCAGGTCGGCATCGTGTTCGCGCGAGAAGCGCAGCAGCGTTTCGGAGACGCGCGGCAGCGTCCGCGCAAGCACTGAAACCTCCGTGCGCACGCCGTGACGCGCCAGCATCATCGAGACGGCTCCACCCGGGTCGGCCCTTTCGTTCGAATGTGCGGGCGGATCGACCATGATCAGGTCGACGCGCTCGGCCTTTTGCAGGACCGGCAACGCCGAGCGAATCGCGGCGAATGATTCGCTGCTTTCGTTCCAGGCAACAACGACCCGGCGGAACGGCTTTTCGCCCACCGGCGGCGCCTCGGGCACAATCAGGACGGGAGCGCCGGTGCCGAACAGTTCGGCCTCCAGCACGGTGACAAGCAGCGGCGGCCGCCCCTTGCCATAGGGTTTGGAGGCGACGATGAGGTCGGAATAGCGGGCGAGGCGGGCGACCAGCGTCTCCAGCCCCATTTGCGGCACGGCGACAGGCTCGATCGCGAGCCGCGCCATCTGGTCCGGCAAACGGCCGCGGGCCCATTTTGCCAGCGCCGCGGCGCTGGACTTGGCCTCTTCAAGGCCAGTTTCCAGCAACACCGCGCTCGATCCGGCCGGCATCGCCTCGAATCTGGTCGGGTCGATCCCGATGCAGAAGACGTCGAGATGGGCATCGTTCTGGTCCGCCAGGGCCCGGGCGGCGTGCAGGGCAGCCGCATCGGCGGCGGCGTCGGTGAGTACCACCGTGATGGTCTTGTAGCCCATGTCGTTGGCTCCTTGGTGCTGCGATTGACTGTGACCCCCACGATCCTCGCAAGCTGCCCGTATCGCCTTGATCCGTATCAAATCCCCGGGCTCACCAACTTGACATGGATCAAGCGCAGGTCTGTCACAACCGACGGTGGTCTCACGGAAACTTGACATGGATCAAGGCGGCTGGCCCCGCCCTCCCCGAGAAGGACCCCATCGCCAAAGGACCGCCCTGGAAAGAGGCGGCCAACACGAGGGAATTCAATTCATGTGGGACTGGATCAAGATCGTGGCATTGGGGCTGATTGCCCTATTCGCCGCGCTCGCCGCGAACTTCGCGCGCGACTTAGCCTATCAGGTCCACGCGGTGCTGATCATGCTGGTCGCCGCTGGGCTTTTCATCTGGACCGTGCGCCGCGCGGACGAACCAAGGCCGGCCACGCCGACCGGATACATGGACGGCGTCATCCGCGCCGGCGCGATCGCCACGACGTTCTGGGGCCTTGCAGGGTTTCTGGTCGGCGTGTTCATCGCTTTCCAGTTGGCCTTTCCGGCGCTGAACTTTGCCTGGGCCGAACCGTTCGCAAACTTCGGGCGGCTGCGGCCGCTGCACACCTCGGCCGTGATTTTCGCCTTTGGCGGCAACGCCCTGATCATGACATCGTTCTACGTCGTGCAGCGCACCAGCGCGGCGCGGTTGTGGGGCGGGAACCTCGCGTGGTTCGTTTTCTGGGGCTATAACCTCTTCATCGTGCTGGCTGCGACGGGCTACCTGCTGGGCGCGACCCAGGGCAAGGAATATGCCGAGCCGGAATGGTACATCGACCTGTGGCTGACCATCGTCTGGGTGGCCTACCTGTTGGTGTTCCTCGGCACGATCATCAAGCGCAAGGAACCCCACATCTACGTGGCGAACTGGTTCTACCTGTCCTTCATCGTGACCATCGCGATGTTGCACATCGTCAATAACCTCAGCCTTCCGGTGTCGATCTTCGGGTCGAAATCGGTGCAGGTTTTCTCGGGCGTGCAGGATGCGATGGTGCAGTGGTGGTATGGCCACAACGCAGTGGGCTTCTTCCTGACCGCGGGCTTCCTCGGCATGATGTACTACTTCGTGCCAAAGCAGGCCGAACGCCCGATCTACAGCTACAAGCTGTCGATCATCCACTTCTGGGCGCTGATCTTCCTCTACATCTGGGCTGGTCCGCACCACCTGCACTACACCGCGCTGCCCGACTGGGCCTCGACGCTGGGCATGGTGTTCTCGGTGATCCTGTGGATGCCCTCGTGGGGTGGCATGATCAACGGCCTGATGACGCTGTCGGGCGCCTGGGACAAGATCCGGACCGACCCGATCATGCGGATGATGGTGATCAGCCTTGGCTTCTACGGCATGTCGACCTTCGAGGGCCCGATGATGTCGATCCGCGCGGTCAACTCGCTGAGCCACTACACCGACTGGACCATCGGCCACGTGCACTCGGGCGCGCTGGGCTGGAACGGGATGATCACCTTCTCGGCGCTCTACTTCCTGGTGCCGCGGCTGTGGAACCGTGAACGGCTCTACTCGCTCACGCTGGTCAACTGGCACTTCTGGCTCGCGACCATCGGCATCATCCTCTACGCGGCCTCGATGTGGGTCACGGGGATCATGGAAGGCCTGATGTGGCGCGAAGTCGATGCGCAAGGCTTCCTCGTCAACAGCTTCGCCGACACGGTGGCTGCCAAGCACCCGATGTACATCGTGCGGGGTCTCGGTGGGGCTATGTACCTGACCGGCGCACTGCTGATGGCCTACAACCTCTGGATGACGGCTTTCGGCAAGCACCACGCTGCCACTGTCGCCACCCCGGCCGAATAAGGAGAGACGACCATGGCTTTTATTGATCGTCACGCGATCCTCGAAAAGAACGCGACCCTCCTTCTGGCGGCGAGCCTGTTGGTGGTCATGATCGGCGGTATCGTCGAGATTGCACCGCTGTTCTACCTGCAGAACACCATCGAGACGGTGCAGGGGATGCGTCCCTATTCACCGCTGGAACTGACCGGGCGGGACATCTACATCCGCGAGGGCTGCTACTTGTGCCATAGCCAGATGATCCGGCCCATGCGGGACGAATCCGAGCGCTATGGCCACTACAGCCTTGCCGCCGAGAGCGAGTATGACCACCCGTTCCAGTGGGGCTCGAAGCGGACCGGGCCGGACCTGGCCCGGGTGGGAGGGCGCTATTCGGATGAATGGCACGTTGCCCACCTGACCAACCCGCAATCGGTGGTGCCCGAATCGGTGATGCCGAAATACGGCTTCCTGATGAACAACCTGATCTCGCCGACCTACATCGTCGACCGGCTGAATGCCGATCGCATGGTGGGGGTGCCCTATACCGACGAGATGATCGCCAGCGCCAAGGCCGATTTCATGGCGCAGGCCGATCCCAACGCCGACACCACGGGGCTGCTGGCGCGCTATCCCAAGGCTCAGGTCGCCAACTTTGACGGGCAGCCGGGCATCTCGGAAATGGATGCGCTGATCGCCTACCTGCAAATGCTGGGCACGCTGGTCGATTTCTCGACCTTCACGCCCGATGCAAGCCGGTAAGGGAGGGACCGAATGACTTTCGAAACCTTCCAGGCTTTCGCCCTGAGCTGGGGCATGCTGGGGTTCTTCGCCTTCTTCGTGGGCGCGGTGCTCTGGCTCTGGCGGCCGGGTGGCCGCGCAGCCCAGCAGGACGCGGCCATGGCCCCGTTCCGGCACGAAAACGCGCCTGACGAGGACCAGCCCGCCCCCGCCACGACCGTCCAGACGACGGCCAAACAATCGACCCTGACCCCGCACCGGGAGGCCCGGACATGAGAAGCCCACGCAACGACAAGCAAGAGGTCGAAACGACCGGCCACAGCTGGGACGGCATCCAAGAATACAACAACCCGCTGCCACGCTGGTGGGTCTGGATCCTGCTGGCCACCATCGTTTGGGGTATCGGCTATTCCATCGCCTACCCGGCATGGCCGCTGATCAAGGGCGCAACCCCCGGCCTGCTGGGGTTCTCGACCCGGGCGCAGGTGGCCGCGGATATCGCGGCCGTCGATCAGGCCAACGCGGCGCTGACCACCAAACTGGCCAGTGCCGACCTGACCACGATCAAGGACGATCCCACGCTTTACGGCTACGCGGTGAACATGGGCGCGGCGGTTTTCCGCGCCAACTGTTCGCAATGCCATGGCGCGGGCGCGGCGGGCAACGTCGGCTTTCCCAACCTGCTGGACAATGACTGGCTCTGGGGCGGCAAGATCACCGACATCGCCTATACCGTGCAGCACGGGGTGCGTAACGAACAGGACCCCGACGCGCGATACAGCCAGATGCCGGCATGGGGCGAGATCCTGCAGCCCGAAGAGATCCACCAGGTCGTCAACTACGTCCTGCAGATCTCTGGTCAGCAGTTCGACGCGACGCTGGCCGATGCCGGCAAGCAGATCTTCGCGGATAACTGCGCCGCCTGTCATGGCGACGACGGCAAGGGCAACCGCGACGTCGGCGCGCCGAACCTGACCGACAAGATCTGGCTTTACGGCGGGGACGAGGCCACCTTGACCAAGACGGTCACGTATTCGCGCTTTGGCGTGATGCCGGCATGGGGTCTGCGCCTGAGCCAAGCGCAGGTGAATGCCGCAGCCGTCTATGTCCACCAACTGGGCGGCGGCGAGTAGCACCGCCCATTGCAAGGCCAAGAACCCGCCCCCGGCAGCCGAAAGGCCCGCCGGGGGCGACCGTTTGACGCGGGGCCTGTCGACTGGCACGAAATGTTGATCTGCATCAAGGCAACTGGCCCGCCGCTGCGTCACCAGAAAACCTGTATCCTTTTTCCGTGAAAGACCCCAGATGTCCGACGCCCAGACACCGCCCCCCCTCTACGCCGCCCGCGAGCCCATTTTCCCGCGGCGAGTCAAAGGATGGTTCCGCACCACAAAGTGGCTGATCATGGCGGTCACGCTGGGCATCTACTACATCACGCCGTGGATCCGCTGGGACCGTGGCCCCGGCATGCCCGATCAGGCCGTGCTGATCGACCTTGCCAGCCGGCGTTTCTTCTTCTTCTGGATCGAGATCTGGCCCTACGAGTTCTATTTCGTCGCCGGTCTTCTGATCATGGCGGGACTGGGCCTGTTCCTGTTTACCTCGGCGCTGGGCCGGGTCTGGTGCGGTTATGCCTGCCCGCAGACCGTCTGGACCGATCTGTTCATTCTTGTCGAACGCTGGATCGAAGGCGACCGCAACGCGCGGCTGCGCCTGTGGAATGCCAAGTGGAGCCTGCACAAACTGCGGCTGCGGCTGACCAAGTGGGTGGTCTGGGCGCTGATCGGTCTGGCCACCGGCGGGGCGTGGGTGTTCTATTTCACCGACGCACCAGCACTGTTGCACGCGCTTCTGACCGGCACCGCGCACCCGGTTGCCTACATCACGATGGGCATCCTGACCGCGACGACGTTCTTCTTCGGCGGCGTCGCACGCGAACAGGTCTGCATCTATGCCTGTCCATGGCCGCGCATTCAGGCCGCGATGATGGACGAGGACACCATCACCATCGGCTATCGTGAATGGCGGGGCGAGCCGCGCGGCAAGCTGCGCAAGGGCCAGGTTGATCCAGCGCAGGGCGACTGCATCGACTGCATGGCCTGCGTCAACGTCTGCCCGATGGGCATCGACATCCGCAACGGCCAGCAGATGGAATGCATCACTTGCGGCCTGTGCATTGATGCCTGCGACGACACCATGGCCAAGATCGGCAAGCCGCGTGGTTTGATCGACTACTTTACCCTCAAGGACGAAGCGGTGGAGCGCGCCGGCGGTCGGGCGCAGCATATCTGGCGCCACATCCTGCGGCCGCGCACCCTGCTTTATACAACGCTGTGGTCGCTGGTCGGCCTGGGGCTGGTCTTTGCGCTGTTCATCCGCTCGGATATCGACATGACCGTCGCGCCGGTGCGCAACCCGACCTACATCGTCCAGTCCGACGGCACGATCCGCGACATCTATGACGTGCGTCTGCGCAACAAATACGGGACCGAGCGGGTGTTCAACCTCGCGCTCAGCTCGGGCAGCGTGCTGAGTATGAGCATCGAGGGCCTGCCGGACGGCAACGTGACCGTGCCCGCCGACTCCACCAAGCAGATCCGCGTTTATGTCAGCGCCGCACCGCAGGGCGTGGCCGCGCATCAGGACCGAACCCCATTCCGCTTCTGGGTTCGTGACATGGAATCGGGCGAGCGGGCCTATGTCGATACCGTCTTCAACGGGCAACCGCACTAGAGGAAAGCCATGTTCAGCGCACCGATCACCGGACCGAAATTCTTCGCGATCTTCTCGTCCTTCTTCATCGTCATCATCGCGGTCAATATCGTGATGGCCTATGAGGCGGTCCATACCTTCCCCGGTCTGGAGACAGCAGACAGCTACAGCGCCAGCCAGACCTTCGATCAGGAGCGCGCCGCGCAACTGGCGCTGGGCTGGACGGTGAAGGCCGATGTCCACGAGGGGCACCTTGTCATCGCCATCACCGACCGCAACGGCAACCCGGTCGAGGCGAAGAGCCTGACCGGCATCTTCAGCCGCCCGACCGAGGCGGTGGACGACCAGACGCCGGTCTTCACATTCGACGGCAAGGTCTATCGCGGCGAGGTGCGCAGCGGGCCGGGGCAGTGGAACTTCCGCATGGTGGCCACCGCCGCCGACGGCACCCGCTTCCACCAGCGCGTGGTGGTGCTGGTCGACTAGGATGAGCGCGGTCGAACATCCCGGCGCCGCGGCCTGCCCGGCCTGCCTTGCCTCGCCGCTGGCGGGCCAGGTGGCCGAGCGCCAGCGCAGCGCCGAGGGCGAGGAGGTGCAGCTGTCGCTGCCAACGATCCATTGCGCCGCCTGCATTTCGACCATCGAGCAGGGGCTGCTGGGGCTGCCCGACGTTTCCGATGTCCGCGTCAACCTTACCCGCAAGCGCGCCAGCGTCCGGGTGAGGAACGGGATGGATGCCGAGGCGCTTGTCGCTGCCGTCTCGCGGCTGGGCTACGAGGCGCAGCCGCTGGACGCCGCCACGCTCAGCGCCGGTGCCAGCGACCGCGCCGCGCGCGACCTGACGATGCGGCTGGGCGTCGCGGGCTTCGCGATGATGAACGTGATGCTGCTGTCGGTCGCCGTCTGGGCCGGGGCGGCCAATGCCACGCGCGACATGTTCCACTGGATTTCCGCGGCCATCGCGCTGCCGACCATCGCCTTCGCGGCACAACCCTTCTTCGTCAGCGCATGGCGGCAGTTGCGGGTCGCGCGGCTGAACATGGATGTGCCGATCTCGCTTGCCATCCTGCTGGCCAGCGCGATGTCGGTCTGGGAGACCGCCCATCACGGGCAGCACGCCTATTTCGACGCGGCGCTGTCGCTGACGTTCTTCCTGCTGGCGGGCCGGGTGCTGGACCAGCGGATGCGCACCGTTGCCCGTTCGGCGGCGACGGAACTGGCGGCGCTCGAGGCGCCCACGGCCCTCAAGATCGGCCCCGACGGGCCGCTGACCGTGCGGCTGGAACAGGTCGGCGCGGGCGATCTGCTGCTGGTGCAGCCGGGGGCGCGCATTCCGGTCGATGGCGTTGTGGCCGAGGGCGAAAGCGAGATCGACCGCGCCTTTCTGACCGGCGAGACCGACCCGGTCGCGGTGGCGCCGGGGCTGCAGGTGCGTGCGGGCGAGGTCAACCTGACCGGCGCGTTGCGGATCACCGCGCAGGCGGTAGGGGCCGATACGTTGCTGCACCGGCTGGCCGATCTCGTGTCGGTCGCGGAAGAGGCGAAATCGCGCTACAACAGCCTGGCCGACAGGGCGGCGCGCATCTATGCGCCCGCGGTTCACCTGCTGGCGCTGGCGGCCTTTATTGCGTGGTTCTGGCTGACGGGGGGCGATCTGCGCGTGGCGCTGAACGTGGCCGTCGCGGTGCTGATCATCACCTGCCCCTGCGCGCTGGGCCTTGCCGTGCCGGCCGTCTCGACCGTCGCCTCGGGCCGCCTCTTCAAGCGCGGCCTGCTGGTCAAGCACGCGACCGCGCTGGAGCGGCTGGCCGAGGTCGACGCGGTCGTGCTGGACAAGACCGGCACGCTGACGCGCGGCACGCCGCTGTTGCAGGATGCCGACGCCCTGCCGCCCGAGGCGCTGGCGGTTGGCGCGGCGCTGGCGCAAGCCTCGAACCATCCCCGCTCGCGCGCGGTGGCCGCGGCGGCACAGGGCCGGACGCTGCCGGCCGTGAATGTCAGCGACATCCGCGAGGTGCCGGGCCACGGCGTGCAGGGCAATTGGAACGGCCAGCTGGTGCGGCTGGGCCGGGCCGACTGGGCCGGGGCCGAGGGCAGCGCCACCGTGCTGCGGCTGGGCGATGGCGCGGCGCTGCCGCTGCAATTCACCGACGCGCTGCGCCCCGGTGCCGCCGCGCTGATCGCCGGTCTGAAGGCGCGTGGCCTGCCGGTGACGCTGCTGTCGGGCGACACGCCCGAGGCGGTGGGCCAACTGGCCGGCCAACTGGGGCTGGACGACTGGCGCGCGGGCGTGCACCCCGATGACAAGGTCGCGGCGATTGCCGCGATGAAGGCCGCTGGCCGCCGCGTGCTGATGGTGGGCGACGGGCTGAACGATACCGCCGCAATGGCGCTGGCCCATGTCGCCATCGCCCCCGCCTCGGCGCTGGAGGCCACCCGCGTTGCGGCCGACCTGGTGCTGGTCGCGCCGCAGATCGACCGGATCGACGACGCGCTGCGCATCGCCGGCGCGGCCCGGCGGCGCATCCTTGAAAACTTCGCCCTCGCGGCAATCTACAACGCCATCGCGGTGCCGATCGCGCTGATGGGACTGGCCACGCCGCTGGGGGCGGCGATTGCCATGTCGTCCTCGTCGATCATGGTTTCGCTCAACGCGCTGCGCACAAGGTAAGGTCTCATGCTGATCCTCGGAATCCTCATCCCCGTTTCCCTCGGCCTTGGTGCGCTGGGGCTCGTGGCCTTCCTCTGGACCGTCCGAAGCGACCAGTACGACGACCCCGAAGGCGATGCCGCCCGTATCCTGCGCACCGATTACGACGATGCCCCCGCGCCCGACCGCCCCAAGACTCACGCCAAGGGGCATTGACAGGCGGTCCGGGCATGAAACTCTGGCGCCGTCCCCCGCGCGGAGCCCGGCCATGCCCGACCTGACCCTCGACACGATTCTTGCCGCCGCGCTGGAAGGGCCAGGGCCGGTCGTGCCGCCGATCGTGCAGACCTCGCTCTTCACCTATCCCGATTACGCCGCCTTCGAGGCGCGCATGACCGGCTGCGATTCGGCGCCGATCTATACCCGCGTCGGCAACCCCACCGTCGCCGCCTTCGAGGCGCTGATGGCGCAGGCCGAAGAGGGCGCGGCGGCCGTGGGCTTTGCCAGCGGGATGGCGGCAATCTCGGGCACCGTTCTGGCCTTCGTGCGGCCGGGCGACCGGATTGCCTGCGTCGAGCATGTCTATCCCGACGCCTACCGCTTCTTCGAACAGATGCTGCGGCCCTGGGGAGTGGAGATTACCTATCACCCGGTCGCGGCCTTCGCAGAGGACCCCGAGGTGCTGCGCGGCGCGCGGCTGGCCTACCTTGAAAGCCCCACCTCGGTGATGTTCCAGACGGTGGACCTGGCCCGCGTGGCGGAGCGCGCGCGGGCGCAGGGCGTGCTGACGGTGATCGACAATTCCTGGGCCACGCCGGTGGTCCAGCAGCCGCTGGGGCTGGGCATCGACGTGGTGCTGCATTCGGCGTCCAAATACATCTCGGGCCATTCCGACACTGTGGCGGGGGTGGTGGTGGCCCGTGCCGAGCTGATCGCGCAGATCCGCGCGCTGACGCTGCCGCTTCTGGGCGCCAAGCTCGCCCCGTTCGAGGCGTTCCTGCTGACGCGCGGGTTGCGCACGCTGGCGGTACGCATGCGCGCGCACGAGGCAACGGCGGGGCTGTTCGTGGACCGGCTGGCGGGCGTGAAGGGCGTGCGCGCCGTTCATGCGCCGGGGGCCAATACCGTGCCGGGCCTGACCGGGCGGTCGGGCCTTCTGTCGGTCGAGTTCGACGGCAGCGTCGACATTCCGCGGCTTTGCGACGGGTTGCGGATCTTCCGGCTAGGGGTCAGCTGGGGCGGCTTCGAAAGCCTGTGCTACCCCGCGCGCGCAGGGCTGGCCGCCGGGCCAACAGCGAATGCCGCCCATCGCTTTGGCGTGCCGTCCGGCCTTGTGCGGCTGTCGCTGGGGCTGGAAGGGGCCGAGGATCTATGGGCCGATTTCACGCAGGCAGTCAGCGCGGCAAGAGGCTAGGAATTTGCGGGAAATGGTCGGAGTGAGAGGATTCGAAGTTCTCATAATGCGTCTAATCCCCTATTTTATTGGGTTTGAGGCAAGACCGCTTGCCAAAAAAGGCCATTTCTACCATACATTTAGGCATACTCTACCATACACTCCCCATACATGAGGCTTCCTTGCCCGCCCCCCGACGCGTCAATACAGACCTTCCCCGTCACGTCACGAAGACACCAAAGGGGGCCTACAAGTATCAACGCCGGGTGCCCTTGGAACTGCAGGCCTTCCTTGGTCGGACCGTATGGGATTTGTCGCTCGGGTCAGACCCGACCGTCGCCGTTAGGCGGGGCTTGGCCCTGACCGATGAACACAACGCCTTGATTGACCGATTCAAGACCTCCGAGGCGCGGGTCGATCACAACGATTTTCGGCGGACGGTAGTTGGAACCTTCGAGATGGCTACCCGCGACTATGATGCCCAAGAGTGGCGTCGAACGCCCGAAACGATGAAACAGGTCCGGTCCCTTCCCGCCCGCGCCGAACGCGATAGGCTCGCGGTCTTTGCGGCGCAGGCGTTCGGCGATGGCAGCTATATGCCTGTGGAGGACCCCGGCCTTACGATGATCCTGACACTCGAACCACAGCCGCTACAACGCCCGACAGACCCGACAGACGCTATGATCTGGGATGCTTACCACGCGGCGTTAGCCGCTAGAATTGCTGAATTGGTGCCAGACACCCGCGTCGATACGTCGCTCTGTATCGAAGAGTTGATGTCCGTTTACGCCGCCGCGAAGCAGCCCAAGACGAGAGTCGCCTATGAAGGAAAAATTCGTCGCCTGACCGCCGCGCAAGGAAACCACCCCCCGGACTACTACACGAAGGCCCGCCTTCAAAACCATCGCGACATGCTTGTCGCCGAAGGGGTACAGCCGCAGTCCATCGCAAAACATTTCGAGACATTGAAGACGCTCTGGCGCTGGGCACCGCGCGAAAAGGAAGCCCTCGCCGGTCTGACTTTCCCGGACATAGTTATGCCAGACATTACGACCACGGTGGAAGATACCCGCTGGCAAGCGTTTGACGACGATCAGATCAAGCACGTCTGGAAGCTGTTGAATGAGGCTTGGGGGCCGAACAGTAAGAGCGGCCTGTCACCTTCGCGCCGCGCAGCGTTCCTAATGGGCTTCCGCGTCCTTCTTTACACCGGGATGCGACCTGTCGAACTATTCTACCTTGGACCGGATAGCGTGAAGGGTGATGCGCTGCACATCAAGAAGACCAAGACCAAAGCCGCGCGCCGCATCCCGCTCGCAAAGCATTTGTCGGACCTGCCCGCCTTTCTTGCAGGCGGCGGATTCGTCCGCGAACTGGAAGCAGGCAGAACAGCCATTCGGCAGGGCAAAGTCTATGGTCAGCCCACAAAACCGGACTCCCTCGCGCGGGCGTTTACGTCTCAGTTCACCGACATTATCCGGGCAGGCGGGCTCACCAATGACCGCCACGTATTGTACAGCACCAAAGATACCTTGATTGACCGCCTACAGCGCCAAAGCGCGACTGATGACCTTATGCGCGGGATCATTGGGCACACCGGGGGGCAAGGCAAGCTGCGCCACTACAAGACGCCCCTTGGGCAGACGCCGGATGGCATGGCGCAGATGCGCAAGGCGCTGGAATCGATACGGTACTGGTGAATCCAACCTGCCCCTCGTCCGACACGGCAGCCTCGCAGGCTGACTGCACCTAGCAAGGAGCATTTACCCGAACGGCAAGGCCCCCGTCAGGGGGCCTAAGCGCCTTGCAACTCGCCGGGCGAAGTGGCGGAACGCGGAACGCTTACGCCGCCAGATGACCCCCGAACAGCTTGAGGAAGAGGAACTTCGGCTTGAAGCTGAAAAGTAGACATTCCTCTCCCGGCGGCATGGGGTGCAGGATGTCGCCTAGGGCGGGAAATCCTCCCTATTTTCGCGGTCTTCGTGGATGGCTCCTATGAGATGCGCGGGATGGTTGACGGGCGCTATGTTGTCCGCATCCGCAATCGCAAGAATAACACCGAGGCATATCTTGTCTGGTCCGAGACCGCGCGAACCGAATTCGACCGGGGACAGGCCGTGAAGAAAGAGAAAATGGAGCGGGATGCGCGAATACGGGCAGACAACGCCGATGGCAATGCACTGATTTTCGAGCGGAACCTAGCGGGTGAGACGACAGCGAGCTTGGCGCGTGGATTCAATCTGAGCCCTACCGCCATTGGGAACATTTGCGCGAAACAGGCGCGAATAGAGCGACGATAAAAGTGCCCCACAAGGTCAACCCTCTGAAACGACCACCACCGTGACCTTGTCAACCCGCCAGACAGTTACACCCTTGGGCGTCGCTTTGGCCGGATCAAACACTGCAAGGTTCACACCGTCGCTTACCGAGCTTGAATACAACACGCCGTCCCATCCGGAACGCTTGATGAATTCGCAAAGATATTGACTGGGCACATACTCAACCGCCGCCGCTTGCGGCCTCACCGGGCGGGTCAGTTCGTTTCCCAGCCGTTCTAGGAAATCAATGTCTCCGCGCAGCGCGCCAATCTTGTCTTCATCACCGAGAGAGAACGGCGAAATCAGTTGCTTTGGCGATCTCAGGTCAACCAAGGCCAAGTCTTTCGCGGCAATCGCGAATTCCGCCACTGTCGCTGTCTCACCTGTGTGCGGTCGAATTTCCGCAATCGAAGTCTCTGGCGTCGAGCCAACATAAAGATAAGGAATACCCGGCGGGTTCGCGCGGCCATGCGATGCGACACCAATGGGCGGAGCCCCCATATTCTCAATGGAGTAGGCTGCACTGCCTGCGTTTATTCGCGCGCGATACCATCTGTTAGAAAAATCTGGGGCGCGAAGGAACTTGAGCAATTCTCCAAGGCGTTCGAAGTCGATTTCAACCTCAGGGAAATATCGGTTCCGGCTGCGAAGCTCTTCGGAAAGTTGTTCCCATCGCTCCAAACGGTTGCTCTTGAACCGATCAGAAGGACGGTACTTTCTTCGCAGAGCTTCCGCGTCATTCAGAATCTCCGCGAGCAAATCCTTGGCTCGAAAACCATCCATATGCGCGTGCTGAAACATCGCCCAATCATCACGAAACCATTGGACCAACTCCTGCCCGTCCACAGACTCCTCATAGATATTGGTCACAGTGGAAAATAAATCGAACAATCTGTCAGGCTCCACAAGGTCCATACCTTCCGAACCGCAGTAGTCGCATTTGCCTTGCTTTGAAGAAAGTGAGGGGAGGATGTCGCGAAGCCCCACATCGCCAAAGCAGTTGGCACAGCAGAGCATGATTATTCCTCGAAATAGTCGGCAAGAGTCTCAATATGATGCTGCATGGATAGCTTCTTAACATATCCCAACCCGGGATAATGGCGATCCGCGTGCAGTTGCCGGAATTCTTGAACCGCATTTGTTTCCAGTATTGGGGAGTCACCACGGTCAAGGACTTCAATCATTGCTGCCAACGCTTCCGCAAATTTGCCTGCCGGGTCAGTTGGCGTGTCTTGGCGCACCGACAGGAAGTGTCGGACAAACATCGCATCATCCTGCGCGGGGTCAATGAACGTAAGATGGACAGCGATTGCGTAGGCAGGTCCGCCAGTCTCGGAGAAATCATCACCCACGGTCAAGAAATCACCGAAACCGCTCATTCCCTCTTCGGCAAATGTCACATGTAGATCGGAAAAAAATTCTACCGGTGGATGATCTCGATTGCGTCTGCGTTCAAAGCCATCCCGCAGGAGGACCCTTTCGTCACTCTGAAAATGTCGCCGATACAACCGCCCACAACTGTCTTCGAGAAACACATGACGCAGATCATTTACCCTCGCCCCCAGCGCGTCCGCCAAAGCCGCGCCGTTGGCGAATCCAGCGTGAACTAAGGTCACGGGATCATCCTCGAACTCACCGCAGAGCCGGACCGCCTCATCCACGGTGCACTGTTCCTTGAGAAGAACAGCGGGAGACACATCGACCTCTTCAATGGGGCCATCCTGTAAGAACTCGATTATCCGCTCGCCATCATCCGCATGATCGCCGTGGTGAGGATTAACGATGACGACTGCACTGCCGCCCGCGTCACCAACTGCCGTTAACGCGCGGCCAAGACCGTTGAGGGCTTCTTTGACTGGCTCGATTATCGGAATGAAATCCGCGCCCGCAAGTAAATTGGCGTTCTCCCGGATTGTGATCAGTTCATACTGCTTTCCGCGAAAATAGGGGTGATACATTGTGACTACGCCCAGTGTTCAGCTTCCAATATTGGTGTCTCAACCGCCGCAATAAGTCTAGGCTGATCGCTTCGCCTTATTGGAGTGGAAAGCGCCGCCGCTTGCAAGGAAGAAGGTAGATTGGCCAAAAACTCCCCAAGCCCAATCTGGCTGCGGGATTTCCTCAGAACCGCGACGGCTCTATGATGTAACGCAGCCGGGTCTTGCTCCACAAATAACTCACGAACGACTCCGAACCTTTCAGTATTAGGAACTTGCGGCACATCCACCCCAAGACTGTCAAGAATTCGACATGCTTCTTGTATCCGCAACACGTCAAACAGTGTCGCCGGGTTTACTCTCTCCGGGCGATCTGTGGCCGCTTGTATCTCGGAAATCTGCCCACGGCAGTTTAAGACCAATATCCCTACATCCCGCGGAGCGATGTCACTTACTCTATCCACATGTGCTTCCGAGGTGATCACATTTACAGACGCAAAGGCCCGCCGATATGCCTGAAGTTGGCTAGGAAGTCGGGTTAGGCTGTCGCGCTCAGACTTGATTTCATAAACTGTGGACGTGCCATTAAGGATAACAACATCTGCCTTGTTGCCCTCCACTCGAACCTCGGTCAGCATGGACGCAGTGCGCAGACTGTGACGGCCAAGGAGGACTTTTTCAGCAATAGCAGACTTGTAAACGTATTCGTCGCGAGTCCCGGGCGAGTCGATTGCTTTGAACGCTGAATTGAATACGTCGGAAACTGAGAACGCTTCTGAAAAGCGCTCTCGCCCAATCTCCCGCACCAAGCGAGCGAAAAGCGGAGACTTGCCTTTCTTGGCCAACTGGTGAAACACTGCCGACGAGAAAAGGCGGGTGGTCGCCGCAAGTATTGATTTGTCCACGACCATGGAAATCCGTGTCTACTCCTCTTGTTTTCGTGGCAGTGTGCCAGATGTATGACGGGATGAACACCCGTCATAGCTGCCCAAAACGTGCACGTGGCGGATTTGCCGTAGGGTCAGACCGGCGCAAGGGACCCTAGGCCATTTTGTATCTTCGGGAGGCATTATTCGTTAGTGGTTTCAATGTGTTGAGTCGGCAAAAGTGCGTTTTTCTGGCCCGTGGAGGGATGAGGACAGAACGTGAACTAAAATGGGCGGTTTATGGGCGGTTTACAGGTCGCGTCTCGACGGCGGCTGCGGGCGGTTTTTCGGCGCGCATACGACCATCCCCTTGCGGTAGGGGGCTGCGGATCATAGTGATAGTTGGGTTGGCGCGAGAACTGGCTTAGAAGCGGACACACACGTTGTTGCTGCGATGCCCATCGTTGGTCATTGTTTTCAGGCTAGGATAAGTTTGGGCGGGACGCCGGTCGCTATCTGAGGGACGAGATGCAGATTTACTTTTTGGCTTCAGAGACGGACCGGCCTGACCTCGGAGTCGCAATCGCGGTGAAGTTCGGTGAAAGAAATTGTCGCACGGTAGCCCCGGGGCAGTGGCTGGTGGCTGCAGACGTGACCCCTAAAGAGTTGTCAGACAGGCTGAATGCCTCGGACGGAAACTTCGGTAAGCTGATCATATTGCTGGTGACGTCATACTTCGGTTGGCATGATAAAGACATGTGGGACTGGCTCTCGCTCAAGAAGTCGGAAACATAGCATGACAGACAAGAGAACCACCGGCACGAGCGCGCCCGCGAACCCAAACCCTGCGGGGACACCGAACTCGCCCTTCGATCAAATGACTATTCTTCAAGCTCTGAGCGAGATTCAACGTGATGTTGCTACGTTGAACGAGCGAACCGCAAATCTTTCGACAACCGCGAACGATATGCAAAAAGACATGAAGGAAGTGCGAGACAGACTTCGGGCAGCGGAAGTCAAGATTGACCACCTGCCCGGCAAGGGTTTCATCGTTACTTCGGTCCTCACAGCCCTTTTCTTGCTCGGGGCGCTCATCACGTTTCGGGGAGACATAGTTTCACTGATTACCCACAAGCCGTAGCGAGTATGGACTCAATACATGGAGAGACGTCTGGGATGAGTTGGAAAAATCGAATTGCTAGCTGCTTTGGTGAAAAGGACCTGATCTTTGCAGGGCACCCTAGCGACGAGGAAAGTGCGTATATTTTGCTGGGGCAACTGCGCAAGGAGGGTGTCGGCTGGAGAGAATTGCGCGAGGCTCTTGAAGAACATCTTCGGGCGCAGAGCGCCAGCGATACACATGCCGAAAAACAGCTTGAAAAGGCAAGGGGCTTCATGAAGCCGTGGTTGCTGGACTAAGCGCGAAAGGCGGGCGCTGAGTGCCTGAGCGAATCTTAGTATCTAGGATTCTATGTAGAAAAGGACTCTTTTTCACGCCCACCCCTCACCCCTCGCAAAAAAAGTGTCCTCCCTATGGGCCAGAGGGATGTGGAAGGATTCACTCAGTCACTCAGTCACTCAGCGACTCAGGGGCACTCAGCGCCCAAACGAGCGCCACCACTATGCCGCCTTCTTCCTCGCCGCCTGCAACAGCGTCTTCTTGAGCGTGTAGACCGACGTTTGACTCGAGTCCTTGGTCTCATCGAACTCAAGCCTACAGAGGGCGCCCTCGGCGTCGCGCCCCTCCCGCTCACCCTTCACCTAGTCGCGGAACCTCTTACTGGCGTTGCCGTTGCGCGACGAATAGCCGTCGTCGGTGTAGCCCCACCCCTTGATCGCGATCATGTCGTGATCATAAGGGCTCGACGGGTCAGCATCGCCGTTTAGAAGTTCGCGGATATTCCTACAGGTCGGTGCCAAGGAGGTGGTTCACCACGTCAAAAGGTGCGCTGACGCCGACGCTGTTACCTTCACCGCTAACGCGGACGAACCGGGAGCAGCTATTCAAAAGGTGGGCGAACCGCTTTTCGGACACCTTCTTGATCTGGGGCGCGCCGTCCTTGGTGCGGACCTTTGAAAGCTCGCCCACGTGTTGGAAGAGGAACGGGGACTCGGCGTTCTTGGCGGCAATCTGGCGGACGGCATAATCCGCGATATCGTGGAAGTAGTCTTCATTCACCACGGCGACGCCCGTGCCCATCTTGGCCTTTGCGCGATCCACGCGGCGATTGTCGGCGTCCAGTTCGGTCCACATCTTGTTGACCTTGGGCTTTGCCGGGGTGGTGTTCTTCGCCACCGCCTCAGCGATCTTCCCGCGCTGCGTCAGGTTCACGCCCGCCACGAATGCCCGCCCGATCAGTTCGCGGATTTTGGCTTCGGTGTTGTCACGCGTCAGCGCGAGCGCTTCGGCTTCGAAGTCGTCGCCAGCTTCCTTGCGCAGCACCTCCCGTTCTTCTTCGGGCAGAAGCGGGTCCGGCCCGTCGCCGTCATATCGCAACACGAATTCGTCGCTGACAATCGGGTCTTCGGTGAACTACCCGGCCCGCAGCATTTCCGCGAGGAAGTCGAGCTTGCCCCGACCGCTCACAAGCGGCATGGCGGCAGGTCACCGTCCACGTGTCCTCAACGACGCCCCCCTTGCCCGGATTCAGCCGCAAGTTGCTCCGGCGTCCAATCCTCGCGCATGCGCTGGGCCCGGCGCGACCTCGCGTGCCGCTCAGCCCGGTGCTGTCGCTGGATGGGCGTCAGCACAGCGAAGTCATTCGGCTCCAGCATCAGCGCATCCCCTCCAGCAGCTCCTTAATCTTCTGATTGAGGTAGCCTTCCAGCGTTCCGGCCCGAGCCATGTTCATCCGCTGGGCAGGCCTAAGAGCGGCAAGCGCCTCAGTCTTCCATTCCCGCTTCTGTTCCTCATCAGAAAACGCGAGATTGCGCTGATCTACGCACACTTTAAGAAGCGCACCATGAACTCGCACCTACTCCACGCATTGACAATGCACGACTTAGAGTCGCTCGCTTCAAGCTCTAGGCAGGCTCCCACCGAAGCAAATTTGGCGAAGCAAATTTGGCCCATAAAATGGCGCCTAGATCACCGAGAAAACTCGGTAAGGCTTTGATTTGATGTGTATTTATGAGATATAATGGTGACCGGAGGCGGCACCTCTGCCACAAATCTACCTTACTCTTGTCAGTGACTTAAAGTTGCTCCCCTACAGCGGCTGTCGGCCTGTGCAACTGCAACCCTCAGAAAGTTGCAGTCGTTATGCCCTTCGCCATCCGTTTCCAATTTGGAAACGCTGTGTTCTCTAAGTAAACATTGCTCCGCGAAAACTCCGACTCTATTTGTCAGATATCGAAACTGCCGAACGCTCCGGTACAAGACTTCATGAGCGAATTCAGGAGACGTCACATGACGCATTCAGTTCAAAATCGTTGGAGACCCTTCCTGTAAGTTTCGAGGTCTCCGCATAGAAAGGAGACCTATCATGGCATTAGACCATAATAAGAACAGCCTCGACGAAATTTTCGCTGAGATTGAAGAACAACGCGCCTTCGAATACGACACGGGAGAGTGTCCCGCACTAGTACCCGTGTACCTCAGCTCAACTTCTGGCCTCAGCGGGATGGCAGAAGATGAATGGGCGGACCTAGAAGAACTCTTGCAAGCGCCCTCCAGCGATCCTCGATCAGACTGGGAGCGTGCTGTGGTTTGTCTCACCGACCATGAACTCTTTTCAGAACATGGGTTGCACGTCGATCTGACCTGTCAAAACTGGCAACCGACCAAGAAGCAAGCCGCGATCCTGATCGACTTTGTAGAACAGAGGTTTTCCGATTGGCCTAAGGGCGACGGAACTTTGGCATTCGCATACCGCGACGCACGCTGCATCCTTTTCCAGCAAAAGTTGTGGGTCTATGATCGTCAACGATTGGCTGAAGAGAAATCAGAGCGGCCACAAGCCAAGGTTAAGAAACCGAAGGCCTTCGCACAGATCGACAAAGCCCTTACTGGGGTCAAGGCGCACGTCGACTCTCTGGAACTTGACGCCCTCATCCGCCGCCTGTGCCGGTCGATCAACTTCAAAACCGACCTTCAAGCGCTGAACTACCTCGTGGATCGCTTTGTCGAGAGCAAGCACGTCCACTTAGGGAAGCGCGATGCGCGAAAAGTTGTAAATCGAATTGTGGCCGAACAGGCCTCGGCAAACCGCCCAAAGCGCGGAGCGGATACAATCCCTGTGGTGAACGAATGGTCTGACCATGAAATGGCTGAGTTCGCACAGGATCGGCTTCGGGACGCAGTGGATGCGAATGGGGATCCTGTAATCTATGTTTTCAAGGGCGATGTATGTGATCTGCACGAAGGCAGTCGCAGGATGCTCAGTGAGGCGCAATTCGGCACAATTCTCGACTCAAATACGCTTTGGCTTCGCAGGAAGGGCGAGGACGACAAGAGGATTGAATTCGCCCCCAAGCAGATCGTGAGGCACAACTACAACCGGCTGGACAAGGAATATGCCGTCCTTGCCGAAGTAAAATCTTCGCCCTTCTTTGCTTCAGACGGACGTCGGGTCGACACTGCTGGCTATGACAAGTTATCCGAGACGTTCCTTGACTGTGAGCTGGATGTTCCACCCGTCAGCGCCGAACCCTCACTCACGGAAGTCAACGAGGCAAAGCAGTTGCTGATTGAAGAAATGATGGGCGATTTCCCCTTCGAAGGTGTTGTCGACCGCCAAGAACGTATGAATCGTGGCTTGCACAACGTTTCCGGCAGCGAGCCAATGCCCTCTATTGCCCACGCAGTTTGCATGTGTATCGAACGCTCCGTTCGCGATCTAATCGTTGGCCCAACTCCTGTTTACGCTCCGACAAAGCCTGCACCGGGGACCGGAGCTGGTCGACTGGTAGGCGCTATTACACTCGCAGCGACGGGGAGAAAGGCAGCGGCGGAGCCTATGCCTACGTCAGACGAAGAGTACGCCAAAGTGATGGGCGCACACATCAACCATTCTTCCGAGTTCACCTTCTTCGACAACATGAACGCAGCAATCTCGCTAGGGTCATTCGCGTCAAACGTGTCTGAAGGCAGGGTGCGGACGCGCCTTTTGGGATCCAGTCGCATGGTTGAGGCAGACGTTCGCCATACATGGGTCGCGGCCGCAAATAACATCAAGGGAACTAGCGAAATCCTTCGCCGAATGGTCATGATTGAACTCGATGCGAAGACGCCGAACCCAGAAAACAGGACGGGCTTTCGTCATCCTGATCTGGAAGCTTGGACTCAGGAAAACCGACCCAAACTGGTTTGGGCGATCCTGACATTGGTTCAGAACTGGGTCGCCAAGGGGATGAAGCCGTGGACCGGGAGGCCAAAGGCGAGCTTCGAGGCATGGAGCCGGGTCATGGGGGGAATCCTTCGCGACGCAGAAATCCGAGGGTTCTTGGAAAATGAGGCGCGTCTCCGCTCATATGGAGCGACCGGTGGCGACAATGGGGTTGAGATGTTCATTCAGCATCTTGCATCGACCCATGTCGATGGAACCTTGTTCCGAGCTGGCGGCACTGCTGAGGTACGCGGTCGCAAGGGACTGGCAGTGTTTAGCATTAGGGAAGAGTTGAACGTGGCGGATGACGGCAAGCCTCTCCTGTTAGACGGCTGGGGCTACAATCGTGACGACGGGAGCTACAATCATGCGCGCGGCATCGTCACCGCCTTTCGCGAGACTGCCCGCCGTGCATATGAGGTAACTTCGTTCGAGGGTAATCAGGAAGTGCGGTACGCAATCAGTTTCATGGAGGCTCCCGACCCGCAGTCTCAAAACCAATACTTCTGGGAAATGAGCAAGCATCGGATCGACTGATGCCCCATACTTGCCACCTCCCGCGTTAGCGGGGGGAGGGCAATCATGTGCCGTGTTGCGGACATGAGCTGGCGAATGCGAGGTTCCGCGGGCTTGGAGGTCCGCAGCCCCGCACCCCTGTTTTCCTTGGTTCTGTTGCATCGAAGGACCCCTTTGCGGGCTTGCAGTTCGTTCTAGGTCTTCTTTCGAATTCTGATTTCTTTCGGCGCATCAACAGACCCTAGGATCGCTTCGTTACGCATGAGGAACGAACCGATCAGACGGAAAAGAATTTGCTCACATCTGCCCGTGGGTTCTGGCGGAATATAGCCCGCAGGCCGCAGGATTCGTCCAAGCCCATGAAAGATAGAATTTTTTTGATGCGGGCCTGTGCCCGCACACCCCCGCGACTAGCCCGCGCGTTCGGATAGTTGGGAGTGCGAGGTTGGAGGCCCTCTCTGCTGACGGGCGCTCATCGCATTATGTCCGATTTGAGTATAGTCACACGGGACGGTCAAAAGGCCTCCCGAAGCGTCCGAATAGACTTGCCGAATCCATTTTCGGACAGGTATAATTTAAAGGACAGTCAAATCGGACAGAAAGGGCAGATCATGGGCGAGTTGATCGGTTACGCTCGGGTATCCAGTCGGGGACAGTCGCTTGACGTCCAAGAAGATGCTCTTCGCATGGCGGGGGTTAGCCCTGAACACTTGTATTCAGAGAAAGTGAGCGGACGCAGCCGCGACGGCAGGGCGGCGCTAGCTGAGCTTCTGGGGCGCGGAGTCCGCAAGGGTGACACTGTCGTTTGTACGCGCCTTGACCGTCTGGCTCGTTCAACACGCGACCTTCTGGATATCGCCAAGACCCTTGAAGACAAGGGAGTGCACCTGCGCGTTCTCGAACAGCCCATTGATACCAACACCGCCGCTGGCAAACTGTTTTTCACGATGCTTGGCGCGTTCGGTGAGTTTGAAGCAACGATCAGGGCAGAACGTCAAAGGGAAGGGATCGACGCCGCACTCGCCAAAGGCCCAGAAAGCCCGTTCAAGGGCCGTCCCGCTTCGATAGACGCAGAAAAAATCGTCGCCCTGCGAGCACAAGGGAAAAATCCTACGTCTATCGCCAAAGCCCTTGGAGTGGCACGGTCGTCAGTCTACCGCTACCTGCACGACGCAGACTAACGCCCCTCATCGGCTTGATGCTGATTGTGCCACTCCAAGCTCTCTTGTCGAACGTGTAAATGTTAGCTGCACTAACATGTAAAATATTGATAATAAAATACAATCAGGGACCCACCTAGGGGTACACCCCCGGTCAACATACCTTCACAGTGGCTGTAAACGCGTAATGCAACTAAAGCTTGTAGTTGCTCTACGAACACAAGACTCTTCGTCCAAAGGTCCCATGCCTGCCGCGAGCAGCGCGGGAAGATGGCGTTGCACAAATGGCAGTTTCAGTTGATCTTAAACAAAAAGTTGGGCGGGACATAGCGTGAGGCTTGGTCAGCTAGAAGAGATTTCGCGGAGTCTGGCATCAAGGCCGGGGCATGAGATGGTGCGCAGCGAACTGCACCGGGTGCTTACGGACGGTCTCGGGCACTCTTCTAGCGCTGTTGTATTTGAGTTGCAGATTGCAGGCCGCGACGTACTTGCCGCTGACGCGACCCCGCGCCGTGGTCGGATAGATGCTTTGCTCGGGCGCACAGTCTTTGAAATCAAGTCTGATCTTCGGCGCGAACGCGACGACGCGGAACACCAACTTTTGCGCTACCTTGTGGAACGTCTGGATAGCACCGGTAACGACTACGTCGGTATCGCTACAGACGGCGCGGAGTTTCAGGCCTATGTCTTGCGCGATGAAGCCCTGCAGGAGGTGGGGCAATCATTTCGCCCGGTAGCGTCAGACCCCCGCGCCTTGCCGCGTTGGCTGGAAAGCGTGGTCGCGTTACGCGATGAGCTGGACCCCGACATTGAAACGATCAAGACCGAATTGGGCCGCGATAGCGTCCACTTTGCCCGCGCCATGCGCGAACTTGCCGATATCTGGGAACAGGCACGAAGTCGCAGCGAAGTCCGCACAAAATTGGATATCTGGTCACGCCTGCTGTCACAGGCCTATGGCACAGAAATCGGTTCAAGCGACCTGTTCTTGCAACACACTTACCTGACTATCGTTGCCAAGGCCGCTGCAACACTTGCGTTTTTTGACATAGACCCAAACGGAGACCCGGCTGAAATCCTTGGCGGGAAGCTGTTCTTTGACAACGGTATATCAGGGGCTGTTGAAAGCGATTTTTTTGATTGGGTTCTGACACGTCCAGCGGGTCAGGCACTTGTCATGCGCCTTGTCCGCCACGTTAGCAGATTCAGACTTCGCGACGTGGAAGCGGACATTCTCAAAGGGCTGTATGAAAGCCTGATAGACCCCGAAACGCGGCACGATCTTGGCGAATACTACACCCCCGATTGGCTAGCGCAGCGGGTGGTAGCAGAGGCGGTGACGCGCCCGACAGAACAGCGTGTCATTGATCCGGCTTGTGGGTCTGGCACGTTCCTGTTCCACAGCTTGCGCAGGCTTGTTGCTGCTTCAAACGGAATGCCCGCGACAGACCTTGTCACTTTAGCATCCCAACACATCATGGGCATAGACGTACACCCTGTCGCGGTGATCTTCGCGCGGGCAACATGGTTGCTGGCCTTGGTGGATGTATTCAGCCGGGGACGCCCGCAGAACTTTTCTGTGCCTGTCTATCTTGGCGATGCCTTGCAATGGAACAGGCGCGAATTTCATGGACTGGCGGAACTGGAAATTGAGGTTCCCGCAGGTCCGGACCCTGCCACAGAGCCGCGTGAGCGGCTGATCTTCCCACCGTCCCTTGCTGACAATCCGGCCCTGTTTGACGAATGCATATCCTTCATGGTGGATATCGCAGAACGTGGCGAAGACGGGCGCGCGCTTGCGGCTTGGCTTGATCGCAACGGAATCTCCGGTGAACCTGCCCGGATACTGCGGTCTACCTCTGCGACGCTGACAGCTCTTGCCGCCGCAGGGCGCAATCATATCTGGGGATATGTCGCGCGGAACTTGTCCCGCCCGATATGGCTGGCTAGTGAAGGCCAGAAGGCTGACGTTGTTGTAGGCAACCCGCCGTGGCTGGCATACGGCCGCATGAACGGGCCGACACAAACCCGCTTCAAGGATGAAATGACGAACATGGGCCTTTGGGGCGGTCTGACCTCTGTGTCAGGCTATGACCTGTCCGCCTACTTTTTCGCCCGCGCCGTGCACCTGTATCTGAAAGCGGACGGGCTGATTGCCTTTGTCGTGCCCAATGCTGCGCTGACCCGCAAACCATACCGCAAGTTTCGGGGCGGGGAGTTTGCACCGTTCCGGCCCGAACGAACCCAAGTGCGGATTACGCAGGCGTGGAGTTTCCCGTCTGCCGTTCAACCCCTGTTTCCCGTCCCGTGCTGCGTTTTGTTCGCCCAAGTCGCAACTGGACGGGTGACGTTGCCGCAAGAAATTACGGTTTTTGAAGGAAGATTGCCGCGCCGTGATGCAAGCGTTGCAGAAGCCGCAACAGCACTCAGGCACCGACAACAGGAATGGCCCGCCGAACAGGAAGAGGCATCGCCCTACCTGACACGTTTCCGACAAGGCGCAATCCTTGTGCCGCGCCGTTTCGTCTTTGCCGAACGTATTGCCCAAGGGAGGTTGCAGGCGAATGCGGCCTTACCAAATGTTCGGGGCCGTGTAACCTCGAATGATAAGAAGCCTTGGAAAGAGGTTGAACCTGTCAGCGGTTCGATTGAGGCCCGCTTTCTAAGGCCCACACTGTTGGGCGAAAGCATCGTGCCCTTTGCCGTGATCAATCCTTTTGAGGCGGTGATCCCAGAGGAAAACGGCACAATTCTGGATTCGGACGCCGCAAGGGTCAGGGGGCACCGATATCTTGCCGAGTGGATGCGACAGGCAGAAGCCAAGTTTGATGAACACGGCACCAAGAAGCGGACCTTTGTTGAACAACTGGACTATTCCGCGCAACTGTCTTCCCAGTTTCCCCAGTCCGGTATCCGCGTGGTTTATGCAGCATCAGGCACAAACCCGGCTTGTTGTATCGTCCGCGAAGAGTGTGTCATTGAACACATCCTGTATTGGGGCGCTTTCGACACAGAAGACGAAGCCCACTACCTGACTGCTATCCTGAACAGTGAAACAGTCAGGGCACGGGCCGAACAATGGCAGTCTATGGGGCTGTTTGGGGCACGACACTTTGACAAGGTGGCCTTCAACCTGCCCATCGCACGGTTTGCAGCGGGCAACGACCTGCACCGCGCAATCTCAGACGCCGGGGCAGAGGCTGAAACCCACGTCACCGCACTTGCGGGCCTAGCAGACCAGCACTTTGGCAGCGCGAGGCGTCAAGTCCGGGACAGCCTGACAGAGGCGGGGATATCGGGGCGGATCGATGCGCTTGTGGCGCGGTTACTGGACGGGGTTTGAAGAGTCCGCAACCGAAAGCGGCGCACGTTCATGCATCGGGCAGTGCACAACCCGTGGACCATGCAAAATCATCCTATCACCAGAGACGCGATTGCCAAGAAACTGTGTTGCAGGGACATTAAAGCGGCTTTTCGTACCATACAAAGAACAGCGTTTCTACCATACCGTCTACACCAATCGCTTCCTTAAGTACTTAATTTTGTTCGGGAAGTTATTGGTCGGAGTGAGAGGATTCGAACCTCCGACCCCCTGCTCCCGAAGCAGGTGCGCTACCAGGCTGCGCTACACTCCGACTGGGGCGCGGGGTAAACCGTAATCGGGCCTTTGACAAGGGCGTTTGTCGGCGGCGTTTGTCAGTCCTGAGCGTGGGTCCGGGCGCGACGTTCGCTCATCCTTTGCCACAGGCTGACGATGGCGCTGGTGCCGGTCCCGGCGCGCACCCGGGCCTCCAGAACCGGGCGGTTGGCCGAGGCGTCCGAACGCCCTTCGCGCAGCACGATATAAAGGCCGCTGGCAATGATGATGGCCGCGCCAAGCGCCGTCGCCCGGTCCACGCCTTCGTTGAACAGCAGTGCGCCATAGACCGTGGCCCAGAGGATTTGCGAATACTGCATGGGTGCCACGATCACCGCCTCGCCATGGCGGTAGGCGGCGATCATGATCAGCCCGGCTGTCCACGAAAACGCGGCGATGATACCGGCCATGCCGATATGTTCGATCGGCATCGGGTGATAGACGAAGGGCAGGGCGCAGCCCATCACCACGAAGTTGGCGATCATCGGGTAAATCATGATGGTGACCGGCCGTTCGTCCGGTCCGATCTTGCGCACCACGACAGACGAGAAGGCGCCGCAGGTCGCCGCCCCCAGCGCAGCGAGGTGGCCGAGGCCCAGATGTGCGCTGCCCGGCCGCAGCACCACCAGCACGCCGATCAGCCCCGCCAGCACTGCAAGGCCCCGGCGCAGGCGCACCTTCTCGCCCAGCATCGGGATGGCCAGAAGGGTGATCAGCAACGGCATCGCGAAGAGGATGGTATAGGTCTGCGCCAGCGGCAGCACGCTGAAGGCATAAAACCCCGCCAGCGCGTTCAGCACGACCGAGACTGTGCGCGCCGCCATCCAGCGCGGGTGGACGGGAATCAGGGTGCCCGGCTCGGAATCGCGCATGATCGCAAAGATCGCCAGCGGAAAGCTGAGGATCACGCTGAAGAAGATGATCTGCGGCGGGGCGTAAATTGCGCCGAGCGTCTTGATGACAACGTCGTGGGTCGCGTAAATGCCAAAGGCCGTCAGCGACAACAGCGCCCCTTTTGCGTTGGGTCCCATGCGTCTGGCCCTTCTTTTCAGGATAGGGGGGTTGTGCGACGGGAGGCGGCAATGGTCAATGCACAGTGGTGCAGCCCTGACCCGCCGCAAGGACATACCCCACATGGACGACACACCACTGCCCCGCCCATTTGTCGCGCCCGTTCTGCGGCCTGCCGAACCCCGCCACCTGTGCACCGATTGCGGGCTGTCGCGGATGACCAATGCGCATGACTGCGGCAAGGCATGCCAATTCTTGCAGCCCGACTATGCGACCGAGGAGGCGCGCCTGCATGGCCGGGCGCGCGACCCCGCCATCGGCGAGGAGCGGTTCTTTGGCCATTACCTGGCGATGCACCGGGCCGAAATGGCAGCCCCCGCGCCCGGCGCGCAATGGACGGGCATCACTACCGGCATCGGCGCGCGGCTGCTGGCGGCGGGGCTGGTCGATGCGGTGCTGACGGTCGGGCCCGACCCGGCTGACCGCTGGAAGGGCCAGCCGATTATTGTGACCAAGCCCGAGGGGATGGCGCAGGCGCGCGGCATGCGGATGGGCTTTGCGCCGGTGCTTGCCCTGCTGGAACCCGCGCGCGTGGCGGGATACCGGCGCATCGCCGTGATCGGCATCCCCTGCCAGATCCACGCCCTACGCAAGATCGAGGCGGATCTGGGGTTCGAACGGATCTATGTCATCGGCACGCCCTGTTCGGACAACACCACGACCGAGAATTTCCACGACTTCCTTGCGCGCCTCTCGGACCGGCCCGAGACGATCAGCTATCTGGAGTTTCGCGCCGACTATCACGTCGAGTTGCGGTTTGACGATGGCAGCCGCCGGGCGATTCCGTTCCTGAAGCTGCCGCTGGCGGATCTGCCGCCGGATTTCTTTCCGCTGACCTGCCGCACCTGCGTCGACTACACCAACACGCTGGCCGACATCACCGTCGGCTATATGGCGGGCGAGGGGCAGCAGTGGGTGATCGTGCGCAATGCGCGCGGGCAGGAATTGCTGGACTTGTTGGGTGGTGACGTGCGTCTGTCGCCGCTCCGGTCCAAGGGCAAGCGGGCCGGGCCGGTGAAGGGGTTTCTGGCCAACACGGCGCGGGCGGCGGGCGGGCTGCCGCTTCGGCGGATGCCCGATTTCATGCGCGGGATCATGGCGTGGCTGATGCCGCGCACCGGGCCGCGGGGGCTGGAGTTTGCGCGCACCCGGGTCGAGATGAAGGCGGTCGAGACGGTGCTGTTCCTGCGCCATGCCGCGCCCCGGCGGCTGAAGACGATGGTGCCGGCCCATGTCTGGCGACTGGTCGCGCCCTACGGGCTGACGCCGGAAGAGGGCGAGGCGCCTTTGCCGCAGAAGCGGGCCGAGGATTAGGTCCCGTCCTATGGCAACGCCGGGCCGCGCCTGCCCCGAGGGGGCGCGGCCCTTTGCGCGAATGACTACAGGCTCGCGTCCAGCGCGGCGACGACGGCGTCGCCCATCGCCGAGGTCGAGACGGGCGTGCCGCCTTCGGGGCCCATCAGGTCGGCGGTGCGCAGGCCGTCGGCCAGCACCTTTTCCACCGCCTGCTCCACCCGCGTGGCCTCGTCGCCCATGTCGAAGCTGTAGCGCAGGGCCATGGCGAACGACAGGATGCAGGCGATCGGGTTCGCCTTGCCCTGACCGGCGATATCGGGGGCCGAGCCGTGGACGGGCTCATAAAGCGCCTTGGGCCGGCCATTGGCCATCGGCGCGCCGAGGCTCGCAGAGGGCAACATGCCCAGGCTGCCGGTCAGCATCGCGGCGAGGTCCGACAGCAGGTCGCCGAAGAGGTTGTCTGTCACGATCACGTCGAACTGCTTGGGCCAGCGGGTTAGCTGCATCGCGCCGGCGTCAGCATACATGTGGCTGAGCTCGACATCGGCATATTCCTTGTCATGCACCTCCTGCACGACCTGCCGCCACAGCACGCCCGATTCCATCACATTGGCCTTCTCCATCGAGCAGACCTTGTTGCCGCGCTTGCGGGCCAGCTCGAAGGCCGAGCGGGCGACGCGGGCAATCTCGCTTTCGGTATAGCGCTGGGTATTGATCCCCACCCGTTCGTTGCCCTCGGTGATGATCCCGCGCGGTTCGCCGAAATAGACGCCCGAGGTCAGCTCGCGCACGATCATGATGTCGAGGCCGGCGACCACGTCCTTTTTCAGCGACGAGAAATCGGCGAGCGCGTCAAAGCACTGGGCGGGGCGCAGGTTGGCGTAAAGATCCATCTCCTTGCGCAGGCGCAGCAGGCCACGCTCGGGCTTCACGCTGAAATCGAGGGCGTCGTATTTCGGGCCGCCGACGGCGCCCAGCAGCACCGCGTCCACTTCCTGTGCCTTGGCCATCGTGGCGTCGGCCAGCGGCGTGCCGTGCACGTCGTAGGCGCAGCCGCCGACAAGGTCCTCGGACACGTCGAACTGGACGCCGCGTTTCGCGCCCATCCAGCCGATGATCTTCTTCACCTCGTCCATGACTTCGGGGCCGATGCCGTCGCCGGCGAGGATCAGGAGCGAGGGGTTGGTCATGGGCGGGGTCCTTGGCTGAATGGGGTGGGGCTGAGATGAGGTTGATGCGAGGTAGCCGGTTGGCCCGTCGGGGTCAAGAAAGCGCGGCTTGGCGGGTGCGTCACAGAGGCATAACCTGCCTCAAACAGCCGGGGAGGCGCCAATAAAACTTTACTACTCGCCCAACCTCAATCCGCGGGTCTGCGTTGCGGCAGCCCGACACCTGAACGCGCCGGTGACCTATGTTCTGGGCTACACGATGAGCGCCGAGGAAAAGGCGGCCTTTCCCAGCCTGAACCCGATGGGGCGCTACCCGGTATTGGTCGAAGAAGGGCAGCCGCCGCTGTGGGAGGCAGACGCGATCGTCTGCCGCCTTTCTGCGCTGACAGGGTCCGACTTCTGGCGCACCGATGCATCCCAGCCCGACATGGTCCGTTGGATCAGCTGGGCCACCCATCACCTCAACCGCGCGGCCGACCCGGTCTATTTCAGCAGGGTCGTGATGCCGCAATTCACCCAAGACCGCCTGCCCGAGGCCGAAATCGCGCAGGGGCTGGCGGATTGGGCCGCGTTGCTGCCGATCCTCGATGCGCATCTGGGAGGGCGCGAATGGTTGCTGGGCGACAGGCTGAGCTACGCCGATTTCCGTGCTGCCACTGCACTGCCCTTTGCGTCCGCGGCGGGCCTGCCGCTGGATGATGCGCCGAACGTACGCCGCTGGGCGGCGCAACTGGACAGGATCGACGCGTGGCGCGATCCTTTCGCGGGCATCTAGTCCACGATCTCGCGCAGGCCATTGACCAGCAGGTCCCAGACGCGGCGGATGCGCGGGGTTTGCCGCATAATCTGGTGCGCGGTCAGCCAAACCGGCAAGGTGGGTACCGCAAGGCCGATATCCAGTTCCTCGACGGTGGGGTCAGCCCGGCCCACGCTTGCATGTGCGAAGCCGATGCCACAGCCTGCGCGCACCAGTTCCCAGTAGACAGTCGTGTCATCGCAGCGGGTCTTGAACCATTCGCGGTCCACGTCCAGGCGGCCGGCGCGGAATCCCTCCACGATGCCTCCCTGCCGGTCAAAGCCGACCACGTCATGCTGCATCAGGTCGGCAGGGGTCGTCGGACGGCCGCGCCGGGCAAGATAGCTTTGGGCCGCGAACGCGGCCAGCGTCACCTCGCCCACCTGCCGCGTCACAAGGTCTAGCTGCGTGGGACGATACATCCGGATGGCAATGTCGGCCTCGCGCCAGAGCAGATTGCGCGTATCGTCCGACGGCTCGATCTCGATGGCGATGCGCGGTTCGGCCAGCCGGATCGCGGCGACGATCCGGGGCAGGTGATAAACGCTCATCGCGATGCTGGCAGTGATCCGTACGGTGCCTTCCAACCGTGAGGCGCGCCCCGCAGCGTTCAGTGCGATCTGCCCCGCCGCCTCGCGCATGGCACGCGCGGGGGCCACCAGGGCCGCACCGGTTTCGGTCAGGTCGAGGCCCCGGGGCTGGCGATGAAAGAGATCGGCCTGCAATTGCGCTTCCATCGTGCGCACCTGCCGGCCCAACGTCGGTTGACTGATGCCCAGTTGCCGCGCGGCGGCCGACAAGCTGCCGGTTTTGGCCACCGCGAGGAAGGCCTGCACGAGCGACCAGTCGAGTGAAGTGAGGGTCTTGTCCATTCATATATGAATACAGGAAATGCAAATTCTCGCAATTTCTTTTCGCATGCGAATGGATGATCTTGCTCTCACACCTTGCAAACGGAGAGATGCAATGACCAAGACTGTTCTTATCCTCGGCGCCTCGGGCAAGATCGGCAGCTTTGCCGCCGAGGCATTCTGGAATGCCGGCTGGACCGTGCGCCGCTATGACCGCAGCACCGACATGACCGCTGCGGCGAAGGGCGCCGACGTGATCGTCAACGGCCTGAACCCGCCCGCCTACCATGACTGGGCCCATATCATCCCGGCCATCACCGCGCAGGTGATCGCCGCGGCGAAGGCCAGTGGCGCGACCGTGATCGTGCCCGGCAACGTCTACAACTTCGCCTTCCGCCCGGGCCGCACGACGCAGACCTGGGACGAGACCACGCCGCAGGCGCCCACCACGCGCAAGGGCCGCGTCCGCAAGGAAATGGAGGAAGCCTACGCCGCGTCGGGCGTGCGCACGATCATCCTGCGCGCGGGCAGCTTCATTGCGCCGGGGCGCGAGGATGACACCATGGGCGCGATCCTGTTGCGTGATCTTGCCAAGGGCAAGGTGACCGTGCCGGGACGGCCCGACACGCGCCACGCCTATACCTACCTGCCCGACTGGGCGCGCGCGGCGGTGATGCTGGCCGAGCGGCGCGAAAGCCTGTCCCGGTTCGAGGACATCCCGATGCCGGGGCCGCACTTCACGCCGGTCGAGCTGAAGTCCGCGCTGGAGGCAGAGCTAGGCCGCAAGCTGCGCTTTGGCGGCTTTCCCTGGGCGCTGATGCGGCTGGCCTCGCCGTTCTGGGAACTGGCGCGCGAGATGTCCGAGATGAAGCCGTTGTGGTTCACCAGTCATCGCCTGGGCGGCGCGAAGTTTGCGCGCCTGCTGCCGGAATTCCAGCCGACGCCGGTGGCCAATGTAATGCTGTCCGGCCTAGCGTCGCAGGTCCACCCAGACAAGGCGGTGCGGTCCGGCGGCCAGCCCGTCACGGCCCAGTAGTGCCGCTTCGGGACTGTCGGGGGCGGGCCAGAACACGCCTGCCCCCGTCACCCGCCAGTTAGCGGCGGGCAAAACGTAGCTGACCCGCAGGTTGCCCGGTCCATCCCCCGTCGCCCCACCGGGCCAGTCGACCGTGTCAAGCGCCGGGTTCCCCTGCTGGCCCGGATCTGCGGCAAGGGCAGCCCCTGCGCTGGCAGGGGCCGGATCCTGCAAGCGGGGGTCGGCCAGAAGGGCGGTGATCGCCTCGTGACGGCCGGCGCCATCGATCGGGTCGAGGTTGGCATTGCCCAGAACCACCGGCGCGGGGCCGGGCGGGCCAAAGGCGCCATCCAGATAGAGCAGCCAGAACCGCACCTCGTCCCGATTGCGCAGGCCATTACGGTCTTCGGGGCCGTCAAAGACCGGCGGCGTGGCGTCAAGCGTCAACAAGGTCAGCGACCCGCCCGGCGCCGTGACGGGCACGGCCCAAAGCCCGACCGGGGCCAGCCGCTGGACCTGTTGGGCCGCTGCCGAAGGAAACGGCGCCCCGTCGACCTGCGGCAGCACGGCGCCCGGCAGGTCGCGCCAGGCAAGCGTGGAAAAGTCGCGCACGCGGTCCGTCTCGATCGGCCAGCGCGACAGGATCAGCATACCGCCATCGCCAAAGAAGCGCCCGTAACCCTGCGCATCACCGGCTCCGCCGGTCCGACCGTCGCCATCCATGTCAAGGCGGGTTGCCAGCCCTGCATTGGGCGGCAGCGCGAAACGATAAGGATAGTCGGCCCCGGCACGCGCCAGCAGCTTGGCCAGCGCGCCGGCGGCGGCACCTGCGGCGTCATAGTCGAACTCGGTCAGCAGCAGGATATCTGGGGCGGCATGGGCGATCACCGCGACGGCGGCGGTAATCTGCGGATCTTTGTCCTGCACCAGATCGCGCAGTAACAGGCCCGGTCCGGCGCGACTGAATGGTGCGGCAAAGGTGGCGACGCGCAGCGTGTCGGCCGTCGCGGTGCCGGCCAAGGCAAGGGCCAGTGTCAGACCGGCTGCAGCCCGTGCGCCTCGGCGTAAGAGCGGCGACGCTTGTCCTGGATCATCTGCGCGACGCGGCCCATCGCGATACCGCGCATCAGAAGCGAGGAAGGAAGAAACGCCCATGCCGCCATCGTCCAGATCAGGGTATGTGGATTGGCAAGACTGATCGGATTGAAGATTTCCGAGGTCAGCT
The DNA here is from genome assembly GCF_016125575.1 of Limimaricola sp. GTDB lineage: Bacteria > Pseudomonadota > Alphaproteobacteria > Rhodobacterales > Rhodobacteraceae > WGLM01. The sequence goes on along the minus strand of NZ_WGLM01000006.1, from coordinate 142,093 downwards.
TGATGAAGGCGGGAATCACGAAGGGCAGAAGAAACCCCAGGATGATGTTGATCTGCCCGTCGCGGGTCAGCCGCGCCACAACGTCGCCACCGGTTGTGGGGTCGAAGGTGGGCAGGTTCGTCCAGACGTTAAAGCTGCTGTTGCTCCGCGGCCAGCCCTTGATCCGCAGGATCAGAACGAAGGCGGCGAGCGAGATGATCGAAACCAGATAGCTTAGTCCGGCCGCGGTGCGCACGGATTCAACCAGCGCCGGATCGGCGTCGCGCGGCATCATCAGCACCACAAGGCGCACCGGCGAATAGGGGAAATCCAGCATTTCGGCGATGCGCGCGCCCAGCAGATCGAAAAGGCGCGTCATGGTCGAGGGTTCGACCTTGCCGCGCGCGATGACCGTCAGGGCCATGACCGCGGCGAACAGCGCGAAGAACCGGATGCGGTTGAAGGGCGGCGCATCGCGAAACTCGACAAGGCTGGGATAGGTGCTGTTGTATTCAACAAAGGTAAAGGCAGCGGCACACAGCGCGATCAACGCGGCGATCTGGGTCGTGTCGGCGGGCGTGCCCGGCAACAGAGCCGAAGGCATCGCCACCAACGACGCAACCAGAACCGCCCGGGCCAATGCCCCTGTGAGCCGTGAGAACACTGCTATCCCATCCTCAATCAGGTCGGTCGCGATACGGTGCCGCGGCCTTGTCCCATCCTGAACCGCCGGATTTGGCGGACTGCCTCTTTATTGCCATCACTTTGCCCACTTTCACTTCGCCCGACAATCCTTTGATGAAGCTTGGGGAATCCATTAAGGCGCTTTTGCGGCAAAAGTGGTGCGGGAATGCAACCATCGCGCGGCAGGTGGCATGGCTGCCACAACCCATGCACAACATGTGGAAACGGCGCGCGAGCCTTTCCAAGATCGCGCGCCGCACCCGTCATGATGTAGTTTTGGCGCCGCGTGGCACCAATGGTTGAAATCGCGCGCTCAGACCCAGGGACGGGCCGCGGAGGCCTTCGTTTCGAAGGCGTCGATGGCTGCCGATTTCTCCATCGTCAGGCCGATATCGTCGAGGCCGTTGAGCAGGCAGTGCTTCTTGAACGGGTCCACCTCGAAGTGAAAGGCCGTGCCGTCGGCAGCGGTGACGGTCTGGTTTTCAAGGTCGATCTCGATCCGGGCATTGGCGCCCTTCTCGGCGTCCTTCATCAGCACCGCCACCTGTTCGGGGGGCAGGACGATGGGCAGGATGCCGTTCTTGAAGCAGTTGTTGTAGAAGATGTCGGCATAGCTGGTCGAGATCACGGCACGGATGCCGAAATCCAGCAGCGCCCAGGGCGCGTGTTCCCGGCTTGAACCACAGCCGAAGTTGTCGCCCGCGACAAGGATCTGCGCATCGCGATAGGCGGGCTTGTTCAGGACGAAATCCGGGATCTCGTTGCCCTCGCGGTCATAGCGCATCTCGTCGAACAGGTTCACCCCCAGCCCCGACCGCTTGATGGTCTTGAGGAACTGCTTGGGGATGATCATGTCGGTGTCGATGTTGACCAGCGGCAGGGGGGCTGCAATGCCGCTCAGTTTGTCGAACTTGTCCATTACATCATCTCCCTGACATCGGTGAGGTGGCCGGTGATCGCGGCGGCGGCGGCCATCGCGGGGGACACCAGGTGGGTGCGGCCCTTGTAGCCCTGCCGCCCTTCGAAGTTGCGGTTCGAAGTCGAGGCGCAGCGTTCGCCGGGGGCAAGCTGGTCGGGGTTCATGGCAAGGCACATGGAGCATCCCGCCATCCGCCATTCAAAGCCGGCGTCGATGAAGATCTGCGCCAGCCCCTCTTCTTCGGCCTGCGCGCGGACAAGGCCAGAGCCGGGCACGACCATGGCCCGAAGACCATCCTTCTTCTTCTTGCCCTTCAGGATTGCCGCGGCAGCACGCAGGTCCTCGATCCGGCCATTGGTGCAGGAACCGATGAACACCGTGTCTATGGCGATATCGGTCAGTTTCTGGCCCGGCGTCAGGCCCATGTAGTCCAGCGCGCGCTGCGCCGCGTCCACCTTGCCGCCGGTGAAGTCCTGCGGGGCGGGGACGGTCGCGGTGATCGGCAGCACGTCCTCGGGCGAGGTGCCCCAGGTTACGACCGGGGCGATATCCTCGCCCTTCAGCGTCACCACCTTGTCCCACTGCGCGTCGTCGTCGGAGTAGAGGGTTTTCCACCACGCCATCGCCGCTTCCCACTGGGCGCCCTTGGGCGCGTGGGGGCGGCCCATTATGTACGCAAAGGTCTTTTCGTCGGGGGCGATCAGGCCCGCGCGCGCGCCGCCCTCGATCGCCATGTTGCAGACGGTCATGCGGCCTTCCATCGAAAGATCGCGGATCGCCTCGCCGCAATATTCGATGACATAGCCGGTGCCGCCCGCCGTGCCCGTCGCGCCGATCACGGACAGGGTGATGTCCTTGGCCGTGACACCGGGGCGCAGCTTGCCGGTGATCTCGACCTTCATGTTCTTCGATTTCTTCTGGATCAGCGTCTGGGTGGCCAGCACATGCTCCACCTCCGACGTGCCGATGCCATGCGCCAGCGCGCCGAAGGCGCCATGAGTCGCGGTATGGCTGTCACCGCAGACCACGGTCATGCCGGGCAGGGTCCAGCCCTGTTCCGGCCCGACGATATGCACGATCCCCTGCCGGATGTCCGAGACGGGATAGTAGTTGATGCCGAAATCCTTGGCGTTCTTGTCCAGCGCCTCGACCTGGATACGGCTGTCCTCGGTCATGGTCGCGGCATTGGCGCGGTCGGTGGTGGTGGGCACGTTGTGGTCGGGCACGGCAATTGTCTTTTCCGGCGCGCGCACCTTGCGGTTGGCCATGCGCAGCCCTTCAAAGGCCTGCGGGCTGGTCACCTCGTGAACGAGGTGGCGGTCGATATACAGAAGGCAGGTGCCGTCCTCGGCCTCGTGGGCGACGTGGGCATCCCAGATCTTGTCGTAGAGCGTCTTGGGGGACATTGGTCCTCTCCGCTTATGGGGAACGTGATAGGTCGAATGCGGCGCGGCCGCGCCGGGCGCGCAGGATCAGCGGCGCGCAAGGACCGTGCAGGTCGCGCCGAAGAAACGCCAAGGCAGGCGGGCACGGTCTGCGATGTCAAATACCTGGGTCATCCTGGGGCAGATACACCCGTGCCCGGACCCGATCAAGTCCGCACGTCTGGTTGATCGGGGCTTGGCGCTGGACCGTATAGCACCATGTCAGAACAAAAGAGTTTTGATCATGAGTACCACGCTGTCGCGTTTCGCCACCCTTGTCGCCGGTGCCGGCATTGCCGGGCAGGCCGCCGCCGATCCGGGCAAATACAACGGCTACGAGGCGCCCCCATATAGTGTCGAGCGGCAGCTCGACGGGGCCGAGATCCGCGCTTATGCGCCCTATATCGTGGCCGAAGTCACCGTGCGTGGCCCCTCGGGCAGCGCGTTGAACCAAGGCTTTCGGATGCTGGCGGGCTATATCTTCGGCGGCAATCAGGGGCAGGCGAAAGTGGCCATGACCACGCCCGTCACCCAGACGGCTGCGCCGGAAAAGATCGACATGACTGTCCCGGTCACGCAGACCGGCGGCGATGGCGTCTGGACCGTTACCTTCATGATGCCGCGACAATACACCCTCGATACCCTGCCCAAGCCCAACAACGACGCGATCCGTTTTGTGCAGATCCCGGCCGAACGGCAGGTCGTTCTGGGCTTCTCGGGCTGGGCCACGGCTGGGCGCGTGGCCCGCAAGACGGCCGCGCTGGACGCCATCGTGGCGCGCGAGGGGCTGGATGTTACCGGGCCAGTGCGCACCTATTACTACGATGCGCCGTTCACCCTGCCGTGGAAGCGGCGCAACGAGGTGGCCTACCTGCTGAAATAACGCCCGCGCGGCGCGCTTGCGCGGGGGACGGGCCGCCGTCAGTATGGGTGGACCGGAAAAAAGGCGAACCCGTCGATGGAGCAGACCGTCGCCAGTCAGGCTGACGAACTCGTGCAGGCCAGCCAAGGGCTGGCGGATCAGGCGCTTGTCTTTCTCAATTCGCTGGTGCGCCCGTGGAACGCCTATCAGGTGGCGATTGCCATCGGCCTTTTCATCGTCGCGCACCTGCTGCGGCGGGTGCTGGGTCCGCGTCTTTATGCGTGGATGCGCGCCCGCGAAGGCTGGCCGAAATGGCGGATGCGCTACCTTGTCGTCACGCACAAACGACTGCGCGCGATCTTCTTCGTCCTGCTGATCTGGCTCGCCGTCTACGTGATGCGGCAAGTCACATGGCCCAGTCGGTCCTACCTGCTGGCGATCATCGCCAACCTGTCTACCGCTTGGCTGGTCGTCGCTTTCGCCACCCGGCTGATCAACAACAGCCTGCTGCGCCAGACGGTGCGCTACGGCGCGTGGATCTGGATCACGCTGACCATCCTCAACCTGACCGACGAGACCGAGCGGCTGCTTGACAGCATGTCTGTGACGCTGGGCGGCATGCGGCTGTCTGTCTGGCTGGTGCTGCAGGCGACGCTGAGCCTTGGCATCCTGTTTTTCGCCGCGCGGTTCCTGTCGCGGGCGACCTCGGCCCGGATCGAGAAGAACGAGGAACTCAGCCCCTCGATGCGGGTTCTCTCGATCAAGATGCTGCAACTGCTGCTTTACGGTGCGGCCTTCTTCATCGGGCTAAAGACGGTGGGGGTGGACCTGACAGGGCTTGCGGTGTTGTCGGGTGCGATCGGTGTCGGCCTTGGCTTCGGCCTGCAGAAGGTGGTCTCGAACCTCGTCTCCGGCGTCATCATCCTGCTCGACAAGTCGATCAAACCGGGCGACGTGATCAGCCTGGGCGAGACCTTTGGCTGGATCAACAGCCTTGGTGCGCGCTACGTCTCGATCACCACGCGCGACGGCAAGGAATACCTGATTCCGAACGAGGACCTGATCACCGGGCAGGTGGTGAACTGGTCGCATTCAAACGACTTCGTCCGGCTCGATATCTTTTTCGGGACCGCCTACAAGGACGACCCGCACAAGGTGCGCAAGATCGCCATAGAGGCCGCGATGGGGGTGGAAAGGGTGCTGAGTTTTCGCCCTGCGGTCTGCCATATCGTGGGGTTTGGCGACAGCAGCGTCGACTACATCCTGCGGTTCTGGATCCGTGATCCGACGGGCGGGCTGACCAATATCAAGGGCGCGGTCTACCTCGCGCTTTGGGATGCGTTCAAGGAACACGGCATCTCGATTCCCTTCCCGCAGCGAGAGGTGAGGATGCTTGGTGATCACGCCGCGCCTCACGAAACCCTGTCCGACTAGGGCCCGCGCCCTATGTTATCCTTCATGGATAAGGTCGGCACTGCGCGACCCTACTGTCGCCGGGCCTGACCGCAAGTCAGGAGGAAGACATGCCCAAGACCATCGGAAATCCGCTGACATGGGGCGCGCAGGCCCTCTTCGGGACGGCCCAGATCGCAGGCGAGGCCATTGACGGCATCGGCGGGCAAGAGGCCGCGCCGCCGCAGGTGCACCGTCTTGCCATGTCAGACATCGGCACGGCACTGCGCAAAGGCATGGCCGATGCCATGGCCAGCCGCAGCGACGTCATCTTCATCGTGCTGGTCTATCCGTTGATCGGCGGATTGCTTGCCTATATGGCCCTTCACCGGGGTGCGCTGCACCTCGTCTTTCCGCTGACGGCGGGCTTTGCCCTGCTGGGCCCGGTCAGCGGCATCGCCCTGTATGACATGAGCCGCCGGCGCGAAAGCGAGAGCGACCCCGGATGGGGTGAGGTGCTGTCGGACATGCGGACCCGTCTGATCGGGCCGGAACTGCTGCTGGGGCTGGTTCTGGCGGCGCTTTTCGTTTTCTGGATGCTGGCCGCCAATGCCATTTACGCCGCCACGCTGGGCCCGGAGGCGCCTGCGTCTCTTGCGTCCTTCGTCAGCGATGTGCTGACCACGTCGGCGGGCTGGGCGATGATTCTGGCCGGCTGTGGCGTGGGACTAGGCTTTGCCGCGGTGGCATTGGTGATCAGCGTGGTGTCATTCCCGATGCTGGTCGACCGGCGGGTTGGCCTGTTCGGCGCGGTCGTGACCTCGGCCCGCGTTGCGGCGAGCAATCCCGGGGTTGTCGCCGCATGGGGGCTGATCATCGCGGCGCTACTGGCGCTCGGCTCGATCCCGGCGTTCCTTGGGTTGATCGTGGTCTTGCCGGTGCTGGGTCACGCCTCGTGGCACTTCTACCGCGCGGCGGTGAGTTAACCTGCGGGCTTTGTCGGGTGGAACAGACCGCCCGGCGACAGCGTGAAGATTTCACAGCCGTCGGCGGTGATGCCGATGGAATGTTCGAACTGGGCCGATAGCGACTTGTCCCGCGTCACCGCGGTCCAGTCATCGGCCAGAACCTTGGTCTCGGGACGGCCAAGGTTCACCATCGGCTCGATGGTGAAGAACATGCCCTCTTCCAGCTTCGGCCCCGTCCCCGGGCGGCCATAGTGCAGCACGTTTGGCGGGGCGTGGAACACCTGACCAAGGCCATGTCCGCAGAAATCGCGCACGACGGACATGCGCTGCGCCTCGACATAGGTCTGGATCGCGTGGCCGATGTCGCCAAAGGTGTTGCCGGGCCGCGCGGCCTCGATGCCAAGCATCAGCGCATCATGGGTGACCTGCACCAGCCGCTCCGCCTTGATCGAAGGTTTTCCGGCCACGTACATCCGGCTGGTATCTCCGAACCATCCATCGACGATCACCGTCACGTCGATATTCAGGATATCGCCGTCCTTGAGGACCTTGTCACCGGGAATGCCATGGCAGACGACATGGTTGACCGAGATGCACGAAGCATGACGGTATCCCTTGTAGCCGATCGTGGCCGAGGTGGCCCCGGCATCGTCCACCATCTGCGTGATCAGCCGGTCGATCTCGCCGGTGGTCTGGCCCACGTCCACATGGGGCGCGATATCGTCGAGGATCTGTGCGGCCAGACGCCCGGCCTTGTGCATGCCCGCGAAATCGGCCGCCTCGTAGATGCGAATGCCGTCCTTGGTCAGGCGGCCACGGTGCGTGTCCGAATGCGTTTCCACGGGGCAGAGATCCTTTTTGCTTCGCATTCCAGATAGGACATCTGGCCGCGATGATCCAGACCCGGGCGCCTGCCAGTGGCAAAGCCCCGCGGCCGCGCCTATACCTCGGGAAAACGCACGAGGAGAGCGCCATGCCCAACCCCACCGCCGCCATGCTTGTCATCGGGGATGAAATCCTGTCGGGCCGGACCCGCGACAGCAACATGCATCACCTCTCGGGCGAGTTGACGCGGGTGGGCATCGACCTGCGCGAGGTGCGCGTGGTCAGTGATACGCGCGACGACATCATCGCAGCGGTGCAGGCGCTGGCGGCCCGCTTTACCCATGTCTTCACCTCGGGCGGGATCGGGCCCACGCATGACGACATCACCGCCGATTGCATCGCGGCGGCCTTCGGCGTGCCCATCGACGTGCGTGCGGATGCGCGCGGGTTGCTGGAGGCGCATTACGCCCGCACCGGGGGCGAGTTGAACGCCGCGCGGCTGCGGATGGCGCGCATCCCCGATGGCGCGACGCTGATCGACAACCCGGTCAGCACCGCGCCGGGCTTTTCCCTGCGCAACGTGCACGTCATGGCGGGTGTGCCGTCGGTCTTTCAGGCGATGGTGGCGGGGCTTTTGCCGCGGCTGACCGGGGGCGCGCCCCTTTTGTCGCAAAGCTGGCGGATCGAGCGGGGCGAGGGGGATGTCGCTGGGCCGCTGTCGGAACTGGCCACCGCCTTTCCTGACCTCTCGATCGGCTCGTACCCGTTCCAGCAGAACGGCCTTTATGGCACCAACATCGTCGTGCGCGGGTCCGATGCGGCCCGCGTTGACGCGGCGATGGTGCAACTGGCGGCGCTTTTCCCCGCATGATCGAGATGGATGCGTTCCTCGCCGCACTTGAGGCGACATGGCCATCCGCTGGCCGGGTGCGCGGGCCACGGTGGCAAGTGCGCATCGGGCAAGGCGGCGGCAGCCGTGTCAGCGCCGCGACGGCCGAGGGCGTGCTGCGGCCGAGCGATATCGGGCTGGTGGCGGCCGCGCAGGCCGCGCTAGGCCAGCCGGCCCTGTGGATGATCCGCCCCGGCGACGAGGCGCTGGATGCCGCACTGGCAGCGCGGGGTTATGCAGTAAAGGACCCGGTCACGGCCTATGCCGGCAACGTGGCCGCGATGGCCGCCACGCCGCCACCGCCCGTCACCGCGTTCGAGGTCTGGCCGCCGCTGGCCGTGCAGGCAGAGATCTGGGGTACTGGTGGCATCGGGCCCGAGCGGCTGGCCGTCATGACGCGCGTGGCGGGGCCGAAAACCACATTCCTCGGCCGTGTGGACGACCGCCCGGCGGGGACCGCCTTTGTCGCCGCGGCGGGTGACGTGGCCATGGTCCATGCGCTGGAGGTCGCGCCGGCGTTCCGCCGCAAGGGACTGGCCCGGCACCTGATGGCCGCGGCGGCGCGCTGGGCCGCGGGGCAGGGCGCCACGCATCTGGCGCTGGCGGTGACCCGCGCCAATGACGGCGCCAACGCCCTCTACACTTCCCTCGGCATGGGGCCTGTGGGACAGTATCATTACCGCATCTTGCCGGAGTAAGCGCATGGCATGGCCCGCCCGTCCGTTTCGCCTCTGCGGCCCGCTGCTGTGGCGGGTGGCGGTGGTGCTGGCGGCGGCCTCGCCCGTGGCGGCAGACGCGCTGAAGATGCCGGCGACCGCCAGCCTTCAGGCACAGCGCGTGACGCCCTCCGACAGCTATGACATGCCCGTCGGACCATGGATGGCCGGCACGATCCCGACTGTCACCTTGCGTGGCGCGGTCAGCCGGCAGGCCTGGCGCATCGCCGCGCCGGGACTGACGACCGAACAGGTCATCGCACCCCTGCGTGCGCAATTGCAGGCCAAGGGATACGAGGTTGTCTTCGAATGTCGCGATGATGCCTGCGGCGGTTTCGATTTCCGCTTTGGGACCGAGGTGTTGGCCGCGCCCGCGATGCAGGTGGATTTTATGAACTATCGCTTTCTTGCAGCGCGCCGGACTGACGACCCGGAACAGGCGGTCAGCGTGATTGCCAGCACCACCGCGCGCGAGGCCTATGTCCAGATCGTAACCGTGGGCGCGGCGGCCGATACTGCGGCCACAGCGGCCGCGCCTGCCACCGACAGCGGCGCTGCGCCGCCCGTTCCTGTCGGCGTGCCCGCCAGCGCGCCGACCGATCTTGCAACCCGGCTGGAGCGTGAGGGGCATGTGGTGCTGGCCGGGCTCAGCTTCGATGCCGGCGCGGCCAGCCTCGGGCCGGGGCAATTCCCGGTTTTGCAGGAACTGGCCGATTATCTTGTCGCCCATCCGGGCCGCGATGTGGTGCTGGTGGGCCATACCGACGCCTCCGGCAGCCTGACCGCCAACGTGGCGCTTTCGCAGAAACGCGCGGCAGCGGTGATGGCGCGGCTGGTTTCCGATTACGGGGTTTCGCCGGGGCAACTGGACGCGCAGGGCGTGGGGTATCTTGCGCCGCTGGCCTCGAACCTGACGCAGGCCGGGCGCGATGCCAATCGCCGGGTCGAGGCGGTGTTGATCTCAACCAACTGAGGCGCGGGGCGTGGCAACGGCGTCCGGGCTTGCCGCCTCTGTCAGGATCAGCTTGTCCCACAACACGAACCTTGCGCGCCCGGTTTCCTTGGCGTGGTAAAGCGCGACGTCGGCACGTGCCAGCATCCGGTCAAGGCTGTCATGCGTCGAGATGGTCACCGCGCCGGCCGACAGTGTGATTGACAGGTGTTCCTTGCCGGGCCCGGCGTTGAAAGGGATCAGCCGGCACAGCCGCTCTCCAACGGCACGGGCCTGGCCGGCGTTGACATCGTGCATATAGACGGCAAATTCTTCGCCCCCCAGCCGCCCGATAATGTCGCCCGGCCGCAGGTTGCGCCGCAGTACGTAGGCAATGGCGCGCAGGGCCACATCGCCCACGGCATGGCCGTGTTCGTCGTTCACCCGCTTGAAATGGTCGGCGTCCAGAAGCATCAGCACGCCCGGCACCCCCTCGGCCCGCCGGCGCGCGGCCAGCTCAAGAAAGCTGCGGCGGTTTTCCAGTCCGGTCAGGGCGTCGGTGCGCGATAGCAGCTTCAGCCGGCGCTGCAGCCGCACCTGGTAGCTGGCGATGCCGAAGAAGAACAAGACGAACGGCCCGCCAACGGCCAGCCCGTTGAGCACGTAGAACCACCACGGAGCCTGCGGCCCGGGCGCAAAGGCCCAGTTGAACGTGATGTTCATACTGCCGATCAGCAGGCAGAAGGCCAGAAATTTCAACGCTGTATCCGGCCAGCGGCGCGGTGCAAGGTAGTTGAACAGCCGATCCATCACATCCCCTTGGCCCCGCGCGCAATCCTCGCGCGAAAGTCTTGATGCGCGGTGAACGGCCCCCCTCGAAATGCACGCGAGTGGACAAAAAAAGGGCGCGACCCTAGTGGGCCGCGCCAGGCAGGCAAAGGCAGGGAATGAACAGGAAAGGACTACCAGGTGTCAGGGCCTTTTTCCGCGAAGGCATTGACAAGGAAATCGATGAAGGCGCGCACCTTGGGCTGGGTGAAGCGGCCGGGCGGATAGACGGCGTAGATGCTTTGCACTTCGACCGGCAGATCGGGAATTGCCTCTTCGACAAGGCCCTTGGCGAGCGCATCGGCGTAGAGATAGCTGGGCAGATAGGCGATGCCGAGGCCCGAGATGCAGGCGTTCAGCAGCGACTGGCCATCATTCACCGTCAGCCAACCAGCGGTGCGCACTTGCCGCTTCTCGCCCGAGGGCGCGGTCAGTTTCCAGACGGCGGCGTTGGACTGGGTGGAATAGTGCAACAGTTTGTGCTCGTTCAGATCGTCGATCTTGGTCGGGCGGCCATGCTGGGCAAAATAAGACGGCGCGGCGATCATCCGTTTGCTGGTTTCCGTCAGCTTGCGTGCGCGCAGGGTGCTGTCGTCCAGCTCGCCAATGCGAATCGCCATGTCGAAGCCTTCCGAGATCAGTTCGACGAAGCGGTTGTTCAGCACCATGTTGACGGTGATCTCGGGGAATTCCTGCAGGAATTCACCCAGCACGGGCGAGAGGTGATTGACGCCAAAATCGGTGGCCACGCTGATGCGCAACAGGCCCGAGGGTGCGGTCTGCATCGAGGTAACAAGCGCGTCAGCCTCGCCTGCATCGTTCAGCACGCGGCGGGCGCGGTCGTAATAGGCCAGGCCGATCTCGGTCGGGCTGACGCGGCGGGTCGTGCGATTGAGAAGGCGCGCGCCAAGGCGGGCCTCAAGCGCGGAAACATGCTTTGAAACAGCGGATTTGGAAATGCCCATCTTCTTGGCGGCATCGGTGAAGCCGCCTTGGTCCACAACGGTGGCGAAAGCTTCCATTTCGGTGAGACGGTCCATGTGGGCGGTCCTCTGCGGTTCGTTCAATTCCGCAGTCATCGCCTTGAATTCGGGCATCATTGGGTCCACGCCCGGACAATATCGGGGTTTTGTCGCGCATAGGTGAAGGCAGGGAAACAGCCGAGTCCGGCCAGATATGCCTTTTATGACGATAGGTTAGAGCGTCGCAGCCAGCCGTGTGCCCTGATCGATGGCGCGCTTGGCATCAAGTTCTGACGCAACGTCAGCTCCGCCAATCACATGCGCGTTCCGGCCCGCCGCGATCAGCGCATCGGCAAGACTGCGCTGCGGCAATTGGCCCGCGCAAAGCACCACCGTGTCGGCCTCGATCAGCGTCGGACGCTCGCGGCCTTCACCGAAGCTGACATGCAAGCCGGTGTCGTCGATCCGTTCGTAATTCACGCCGCCAATCATCTTGACGCCCTTCATCTGCAGGCTGGCGCGGTGAATCCAGCCGGTCGTCTTGCCAAGGTTGCGTCCCGGTCTTTCTGCCTTGCGCTGCAGCAACGTAACCTGCCGCGTCGGTGCCTCGGGGCGGGGCCCCTCGGGTGACAGGCCGCTCCGCGCCGATTCGGGGTCTGTCACGCCCCATTCGGCCAGCCATGCCTGCAGGTCGATCGTTGGGCTGTGGCCCGTCGTCAGAAACTCGGCTACGTCAAAGCCGATGCCACCCGCGCCGACGATTGCCACGCGCGCACCGACCGGTACCTTGCCCGCCAACACGTCGATGTAGCTGAGAACGTTGGGGCCGTCCTGACCGGCGATGGCAGGATCGCGCGGGGTGACGCCGGTGGCGACGATCACCTCGTCAAAGCCGTCCAGATCGGCGGGCGTGGCGGGCTGACCCAGCCGCAGGGTAATGCCCGCACGCGCGACGGCTTTCGCGTAATAGTCCACCAGCCCGATGAATTCTTCCTTGCCGGGGATCACCTTGGCCATGTTCAGCTGACCGCCTATTTCTGCCGCCTTGTCGAAGAGGGTCACGTTATGTCCGCGCTCCGCAGCCGTCAGCGCGGCTGCCAGACCCGCCGGCCCGGCCCCCACCACCGCCACTGTTTTCACCCCGTCCGCGGGCGCGATGAGCAGTTCTGTTTCATGGCAAGCGCGCGGGTTGACAAGGCAGGACGTCAGCTTGCCGCCGAAGGTGTGGTCAAGACAGGCCTGGTTGCAGGCGATGCAGGGGGCAATCTCGGCCGCCCGGCCGGCCGCGGCCTTGGCCACGAAGGCTGCATCGGCAAGGAAGGGGCGCGCCATACTGACCATGTCGGCGCAGCCTTGTGCCAGCACCTCCTCGGCCACCTCGGGTGTGTTGATGCGGTTGGAGGTGATGATGGGGATGCCCACCTTGCCCATCAGCTTCTTGGTGACCCATGCGAAGGCGCGGCGGGGCACCGATGTGGCGATGGTGGGAATGCGGGCCTCGTGCCAGCCGATGCCGGTGTTCAGGATGGTTGCGCCCGCTTTCTCGATCTCCTGCGCCAATTGCACCACTTCGGCGAAGGTCGAGCCATCGGGGACAAGATCGATCATCGACAGCCGGTAGATGATGATGAAGTCCGGCCCCACCGCGGCACGGGCGCGGCGCACCACCTCGATCGGCAAGCGGATACGGTTTTCATAGCTTCCGCCCCAGCGGTCGGTGCGGTGGTTGGTATGTGCCGCGATGAACTGATTGAGGAAATAGCCCTCGGACCCCATGATCTCGATACCGTCATAGCCGGCCTCGCGGGCACGCGCAGCGGCGGTGGCGATGTCGGCGATCTGCTTTTCAATGCCGGCCTCGTCCAGCTCGCGCGGCGGGAATGGCGAAATGGGCGACTTGATTGCCGACGGGGCGACGCATTCGGGCGAATAGGCATAGCGGCCCGCATGCAGGATCTGCATCGCGATGCGCCCGCCGGCCGCATGGACCCGGTCGGTCACAATCCGGTGATTGGCGATGTCTGCCGCGTTGAACAGGCCCGCCGCCCCGGGAAAAACCCCGCCTTCGCGGTTGGGTGACATGCCGCCCGTCACGATCAGCCCGGCCCCGCCCGCCGCCCGTTCGCCATAGAAGGTGGCCACACGGTTCCAGTCGCGAGTCTCTTCCAGCCCTGTATGCATGGAGCCCATCAGCACACGGTTGGGCAGCGTGACAAAGCCCAGGTCCAGCGGTGCAAGAAGGTGCGGATAATCGGTCATGGCGGGTTCCCTCGTCTGGCCGCAACCTTGACGCGACTGGCGTCAAACGTCACCCCCTACGCTGCGTCATCGAAACGCCCCCGCGTCGCGTCAGCCCGGCACGGCTGGCGGGGCGGTTTCAACGCAATGGCGGCGGAAGGCGCGCTTGAGCAGGTCCAGTTCAGCGCGCAGCAGGTCGACCTCGGCGCGCAGGTCTTCGGCCAGCGCATCGCCCGCCAGAACGGCGAAGCTGGCCAGCACCTCGCCGCTGTCTGCGGCGGCGATCAGGTAGGTCTGCATCCCGTCGGCGATGGTTTCGGGTGGGATCGGAACGCGCACGCGCCAACCGCTCTCGGCGGGGACCGCTTCGACGGTGACACCAGGCAGCACCGTTTCATGATGCGTGACGCGCAACAGCGGCGCGGGCCCGTCAGTGCCCGGCCCGGTCAACAGGCCTTCCCACGCGCCGTCGATCAGCCGGGTCTTGGTCAGCGTCATCGTCGTCATGGCGTCTCCTTCGGCAGTTGCGGTCAAAGTGCCGCGCGCGGATGGCGGCAGAAGGTGATGTCGCGGATCGTCACCTGGTTCATCTCGGGGTTCTCGAAGATCAGGTCCAGCCAAGCCGCCTCGACCCGCTTTTCGTTCAACGCGGTATAGGCCATGTCGAACTCGACCATGACCTCGCTGGAATAAAGCGGCACTTCGCGCACGATCTGCTCGGTATTGGGGCCGTGGCGCACGTTGAGGCGGGCGAAGATTTCCAGCGGCTTCTCTGTCTCGACGATCATGTCCACGCGGACAATGTGGCGGCGTTTCAGGCCTTCGCAGGCCTCGGTCGGCAGGTCGAGGACAAGGCTGAGGAACGACCCGTCGAAGCGGAACACGTCAAGGCGCAGACCAAACGGGGCCAGGTCACTTTCGCGGGTGTTGCGCAGTTGGCGCATCGTCAATTCGCTGATCTTGCAGTCGTGAAACAGCGTGACCTGCCCGCCCAGCGACGTGCGGCTGTCCACCGCCGTGCGCCCCTTCTCGGCCAGCGGCGTACGCCACATCTCGGGGCGCCACGCCCAGTCTGTGCCGGGCGGCTGGGGAAATCCATCGGCGCCGATCCGGGGCAGCACCAGACGGTGGTCGGCGCGCGCGATGAAGGTATCAAGCGGCACGCGCAACGTGCCGGCCTGTTGGCGCAGGCGGCGCAGGGTGGCGATTGGCATTTTCGTGGCGCGCCGGGCGGCCGACCGCCACCGGCGGAGTGCGGCGCGGAACAAAAGCCCCTCGATCAGACCGATCCGATTGCCTGCCATCCTCAGTCCTGCACTCGTTGCCATGCCGGTCGGGTTGCGGGTCCGGCCGGTCTATCGTGGGCTTATCACTGTCAAAGCGTTGATCAAAAGGAAACAGTGCTCAGCCCGTGGAGGCGGGATTTCCGGCATTGGCGGCGCGTAAGGCCGCGACCGCGCCCAGAAGCAGGCGCTGGCCCTCTCCGGCGCTGAGCGGCGCGCGCGCCAGTCCGCGCAGGCTGACCGTCACCATTCGCCCCCCGAGGTCGAGGAACGCACGCCATTCACCGGGCTGTACGCCTTGCGGATCGGCCGCGGTACCATCGGTGAAACGTACCCGCACGAGGCCTGCCGTATGGGCGTGGCTATGGACCCGCACGCTGCCCGGCTGGCCTCCGGCGCTGAGCAGCGCCGTGCCCTGCGGCGAGGTCAGAAGACGATCAAGCGCAGCCTCGTTGCCTGTCACGGCGGCACTTCCGGCGCCGCCGACCTGAACGGTGATCAGGCCAGCAGGGTCAGGCATGGGGCCGTCGCCGGCCACCACCGCACAACCGCCCAACACGACAAAGCCCATCGCAGGGCGGCTTGCGGCGGTATCGACGCAGAAGCCACGCGGACCGGCCACGGTCAGAGCGCCGTCCATCACCGCCACTTGGGTCACCTGTGGTCCGTGCAGCCCGTCGCATCCGGCCAGCGCCAGCACCAGAGCTGTCAGCGCGGCCCAAATGACCGCGCCGCGCCCGCCGATGCGGTTACTGCACGCCAAGGAAATCCTTGACGGCCGCGTTGAAGGCTGCCGGCTGCTGCCAGACGATGAAATGCGCAGCATCCGGGATGATCTTCAGCGTCGCGTTCGGAATGCTGTCGGCGATCATCTTGGTGTGCTCGGGCTTGATCAGGTCGTGGTCGCCCACCATCACCAGCACCGGCGCGGTGATCTGGCCCAACTGGCCGGTGATGTGCGGCTCGTTCTCCCACATCGTATTGATCGCGGTGTTGAACGCATCCCACTGGTCGGGCGTGGGCGACAGAGCCTTGTAGGTGTCTTCGTCGCGGGTGCTGGGGATGTTGTAGGGCACGCTGTCGAAGACCGAGCCATCCACCCCGTCGGGATCGGTATTGGCGCCGTCCGCGACAATCTTGTTCACGCGCGAGGGGTCATGGATGCCCATGATCAGGCCGACGATGCCGCCATCGCTCCAGCCGACGACATCGGCCTTGTCGATCTTGAGCGCGTCCATCACCCCGATGACATCGCTTTCCATCGCCTCGTAGGTGATCGGCTTGCCGTCCCAGGTCGAGCGGCCATGGCCGCGAAGCTCGATCAGCAGCACGCGGTTGTGCTGGTCGAAGGCGGGCACCTGGTTGCCCCAGGCCAGCGCGCTGCCCTCGCCGCCATGCAGGAAGATGATCCACGGGCCGGAGGTGCCGTGCACCTCGTAGTAGATCTGCAGCCCGTTGACCGGCACGTTGCCGCTGGAATCAGGCGGCGGCAGCGGCGCGGGGTCGGGCACGGTCTGCCAGGCCTCCTGCGCAAAGGCAGGCGCGGGGGTCAGCCCCAGCGCCGCGGACCCGGCCAAAACCGATGCAACGATCAGACCACGCAGACCCATTTTCCTGTCCTCCCCTTGGGCAACAAATTGCCCCGAGGCTGGTCCCGTTCGGCGAACCGGTCAAGCCGATTCGCCGGGTACCAGTTCAGAGATCCATGTAGATATGGGTCTCGGCGCGCGCGCCCGGATGGGTCACGGCACCCTGACGGGTCGGGCCGACCAGCTTGGCGTATTTCCACAGGGCACCAGAGGCGTAATTGGTCGGGCGCGGGCCCTTCCAGTCGGCCTTGCGCGCGGCCAGTTCCTCGTCGCTGAGCGCGACGCTGAGCTCGCCCGTGGTGGCGTTCAGCGTGATCATGTCGCCGTCCTTCAAGAGCGCGATCGGCCCGCCATGCGCCGCCTCGGGGCCGACATGGCCCACGCAGAAGCCGCGCGTCGCGCCGGAGAAGCGGCCGTCGGTGATCAGCGCCACCTTCTTGCCCATGCCCTGCCCGCTGATCGCGGCGGTGGTCGCCAGCATCTCGCGCATGCCGGGGCCACCGGCCGGGCCCTCGTTGCGGATGACGATGACTTCGCCTTCCTGATAATCGCGCGCCTTTACGGCCTCGAAGGCATCTTCTTCGCACTCAAAGACGCGGGCCGGGCCGGTGAACACGCGCTGGTCGGCGGTCATGCCGGCGACTTTCACGATGGCACCATCGGGGGCAAGGTTGCCCTTTAGGCCCACGACACCACCGGTGGGCGAGATCGGCGCCGAAACGGGGTAGATCACCCGCCCGTCAGCCTCGCCCGCGATCCGGTCGAGCGACTCGCCAATGGTTTCGCCCGAGGCGGTGATGCAGTCTTCGTGCAGCAGGCCCGCCTTGCGCAGTTCCTTCATCACCACCGGCACGCCGCCCGCCTCGTAAAGGTCCTTGGCCACATATTGGCCGCCCGGCTTGAGGTCGACGAAATAGGGCGTGTCCTTGAAGATGTCGCAGACGTCGAAGAGGTCAAAGTCGATCCCCGCCTCGTGCGCGATAGCGGGCAGGTGCAGGCCGGCATTGGTGCTGCCGCCGGTGCAGGCCACCACGCGCGCGGCGTTTTCCAGGCTCTTGCGGGTGACGATGTCACGCGCGCGGATGTTCTTCTCCAGAAGCAGCATCACCGCCTGCCCCGACGCCTCGCCATATTGGTCGCGGCTTTCGTAAGGCGCGGGCATGCCGGAGGAGTTGAGCAGGGCAAGGCCAATCGCCTCGGACACGCAGGCCATCGTGTTGGCGGTGAACTGGCCGCCGCAGGCGCCCGCGCTGGGACAGGCCACGCGCTCCAGAATGGCAAGCTCGGCATCGCTCATGTTACCGGCCTGGTGCTGGCCGACGGCCTCGAACACGTCCTGCACGGTCAGATCGCGGCCATTCAGCCGGCCCGGCAGAATCGACCCTCCGTAGATGAAGACGGACGGCACGTTCAGCCGCACCATCGCCATCATCATCCCCGGAAGCGACTTGTCACATCCGGCAAGACCCACCAGCGCGTCATAGCAATGGCCGCGCATCGTCAACTCGACCGTGTCGGCAATCGCCTCGCGGCTGGCCAGCGACGACCGCATGCCCTCGTGGCCCATCGCGATGCCGTCGGTCACGGTGATCGTGGTGAACTCACGCGGGGTGCCGCTGGCGGCCTTGACGCCCAGTTTCACCGCCTGCGCCTGCCGGTTCAGCGCGATGTTGCAGGGCGCGGCCTCGTTCCAGCAGGTCGCGACGCCGACGAAGGGCTGCGCGATATCGTCCTCATCCATGCCCATCGCGTAATAATAGGAGCGGTGCGGTGCGCGGGCGGGCCCGACCGACACATGGCGGCTGGGCAGCTTGGACTTGTCGAAATGGCGGGTCATCGGTGGCTCCTGTCGTGCTGTCTTGTCGGGGTTTGGTCTAAAACGGCCACCCCGGCCTTACAAGCGGCTTTGACGTTCCCCGTCGGCCTGCCTAGGGTCCGGCCATGCTGTCCGATCCCTATGCACCGCACCGCCGGCTTGCCGCGGCTTCCCGTCCCGGCGCCTCGCCCGGACGGATCGCGCTGGGTGCTTTCCTTGTTGTCGTGGCCTTCGTCGCGGTGCCTGATGTCGCCGCTCTTCTGGGCCTGAGCGATAGCCAGATCGCCGATCTTCAGGGTGGCACGACCGCGCCGGGCATGTTGGCGCAACTCTCGGGATACCTCGTGCCGCTGGCGATGCTGGGTGGCGTGATGCGGCGCCTGCACGGCCTGCCGCTTCGAACGCTGCTGGGCCCACCCGAACTGGCATGGCGGCAGGGCGTGGCGGTGGCGCTGATGGTGTTCGCCGTGCTGGCTGCGCAGGATCTGCTGCCGCCATGGCCCGCACTGGGCAACGTCGCCGCAATCCGCCCCTTGGGCCAATGGTTGCTTTGGCTGCTGCCGGGGCTGGTGCTGCTGCTGATCCAGACCGGCGCGGAAGAGGCGTTCTTTCGCGGCTACCTGCAACAGCAGCTTGCCGCGCTCAGCGACCGGCCGCTGGTCTGGATGGGCCTGCCCAGCCTGATCTTCGGCATCGTGCATTTCTGGAATGCGCCGGGGCCGGCTGAAGGTGTGCTATGGGCCGTGTGGGCGGGCCTGCTGGGGCTGGCCTGTGCCGATCTTGCCGCGCGGGGCGGCACGCTTGGCCCGGCAATCGGGCTGCACTTTGCCAACAACGTGGCCTCGATCATCGTCTTCGGGGGCCTGGGCGCGCCGGGATCGGGCCTTGCCCTGATCCTGCTGGACGTCGCGCCGCAGGGCATGGCCAGCCGATCGGTCGCCGAGGTCTTCACGCCAGAGGCGCTGCTGGGCCTCGTCTTCATCGCGCTCGGCAACCTCGTGGTCTGGCTGGCCGGCAGGCTTGCCTTGCGGCGCTGATTGCAATTCGCCCCGCCGCGGCATATTTCCAACCCCGCAACGTCAGAAGGCCGCCGGCATGAACTGGATCACCAACTACGTCCGCCCGACCATCAACTCGCTGTTTTCCCGGCGCGAATTGCCCGAGAATCTGTGGACCAAGTGTGACGAGTGCGGAACGATGTTGTTCCACCGCGAGCTGGCTGCACATCTCAACGTCTGCACAAGTTGCGGCCATCACATGCCGATCACGCCGCGCGCGCGTTTCAACGCGCTGTTTGACGGTGGCGTCTTCACCGAGGTGAAGGTACCCGAGCCCATCGCCGATCCGCTGCAGTTCCGCGACCAGAAGAAATACACCGACCGCCTGAAAGCCGCGCAAAAGCAGACCGGCGAGAAAGAGGCGATGCTTGTCGCCACCGGCGAGATCGGGCGCACGCCCATCGTCGCCGCCGCGCAGGATTTCAGCTTCATGGCAGGCTCCATGGGCATGTACGTGGGCAACGCCATCATCGCCGCTGCCGAAGAGGCGGTGAAGCTGAAGCGCCCGCTGATCCTCTTTTCCGCGGCCGGTGGCGCGCGGATGCAGGAGGGCATCCTCAGCCTGATGCAGATGCCGCGCACCACCGTCGCGGTCGAGATGCTGAAAGAGGCGGGCCTGCCCTACATCGTGGTGCTGACCCATCCCACGACCGGCGGCGTCACCGCCTCCTACGCGATGCTGGGCGATGTGCAGCTGGCCGAACCGGGTGCCCTGATCTGCTTTGCCGGCCCCCGCGTGATCGAACAGACGATCCACGAAAAGCTGCCCGAGGGCTTCCAGCGGGCCGAATACCTGCTGGACCACGGGATGCTGGACCGGGTGACGCCGCGGGCAAAGCTGCGCGACGAGCTGATCGGGCTGGTGCGCCTGTTGCTTGGCCTGCCGCCCGCCATCGCCGCCGACCTGCCCGCGCCCGCCGCCGCCGATGACAGCGCGCCGGATGACGCGGCCACGCCCGAAGCAGCCGCGCCCAAGGCCGAACCCGCCGCCGCATCGGCCAAACCTGCCGCGAAGGCTACAAAGACGTGACATCCACATCCGACGTCATCCTGCAACGGATGATGGGACTGCACCCCAAGGTTATTGACCTTACGCTCGACCGTGTCTGGCGCTTGCTGAACAGGCTCGGCAACCCGCAGGACCGGCTGCCGCCGGTCATCCACATCGCCGGCACCAACGGCAAGGGGTCGACCCAGGCAATGATCCGCGCCGGGCTGGAGCGCGCCGGGCAGCGCGTCCATGCCTATACCTCGCCGCACCTCGCGCGGTTCCACGAACGCATCCGGCTCGACGGCACGCTGATCTCCGAGCCTGCGCTAACCGCCGTGCTCGACCGCTGCTACGAGGCCAACGGCCCCGACCCGATCACCTTTTTCGAGATCACCACCGCCGCGGCCTTTCTCGCCTTTGCCGAAACGCCGGCGGATTACGTGTTGCTGGAGGTCGGCCTGGGCGGGCGGCTCGACGCGACCAACGTGATTGCCCAGCCGCGGTTGACTGTCATCACCCCGGTCGATCTCGATCATCAGTCCTTCCTTGGCGATACGCTGCCACTGATCGCGGGTGAAAAGGCCGGGATCATCAAGCGGGGCGTGCCCTGCATCGTCGGCCCACAGCACCCCGAAGCACTCGACGTGATCGAGCAGGTTGCCGAGCGCGTTGGCGCGCCGTTGCTGGCGCATGGCCAGCACTGGCACGTTTCCACCGAACGCGGGCGGCTGATCTACCAGGACGAGACCGGACTGCTGGACCTGCCGATGCCCAACCTTCCGGGCCCGCACCAGGTGATCAACGCCGGCGCGGCACTGGCCAGCTTGCGCGCGCTGGGCATGGACGAGGCCGCCTGCGAGGCCGCGGTGACCCAGGCGCACTGGCCCGCGCGGATGCAACACCTGACAGAGGGCCACCTGGCCGATCTCGCCCGCCCGGCCGAACTCTGGCTTGACGGCGGGCACAACCCCGCCGCGGGGCTGGTCCTGGCCGAGACGCTGCGCCAGATGCGCGGGCGCGAGGTGCACCTGATCTGCGGCATGCTCAACACCAAGGATATCGCGGGCTACCTGCGCCCGCTGGCAGAGGCGGCGCAAAGCCTGACCGCCGTCTCGATCCCGGGCGAGACCAACACGATCCCCGCCGAGGCGACGATGGCGCAGGCCCAGGCGGTGGGCCTGCCCGCCACCACCGCGCCCTCGGTGCAAGCGGCGATCAGCACGATCTCTGCCGCGCATCCGACCGCGCGCATCCTGATCTGCGGCTCGCTCTACCTCGCGGGCCACGTCCTGCGCGAGAACGGCTAGCCTCTTCTTCTGGCGGCAAATACTCTCGGGGGGAGGCTCCGCAGGAGCCCGGGGGGCAGACAGCCCCCCGCCACCGCCAACGGCAGGGCCGCCCTCAGGCGGCCTTCGCAGCCTCGACCGAGGCTTCCAGGATGTCCATCGCTTCGGCGAAATGCGCGTCGGGAATGGTGATCGGCGCAAGGAAGCGGATCACGTTGCCATAAACGCCGCAGGTCAGCAGGATCAGCCCCCGCGCCAGCGCCTCGGCCTTCACCCGGTTGGTGAAATCGGCGTCCGGCGTCGCCTCGCCTGGCACGTTGAACTCTACCGCCACCATGAAGCCGGGGCCGCGCACCTCGGCGATCTGCGGCGTCGTGGCGCGCAGCGCTTCCAGCCGCTGGCGCAGCTTCGAGCCCAGCACGTTGGCGCGGTCGCAGAGGTCCTCCTCCTCGATCACGTCGAGCACGGCATTGGCCGCGGCGATGCCCAGCGGGTTGCCGCCATAGGTGCCGCCCAGCCCACCGGGATTGGCCGCATCCATGATCTCGGCGCGCCCGGTCACCGCCGCCAGCGGCAGGCCCCCGGCCAGACCCTTGGCCATCGTGGTGATGTCGGCGGCGACATCGTAATGCTCCATCGCGAAAAGCTTGCCGGTGCGGGCGAAACCGGTCTGCACCTCGTCGGCGATCAGCACGATGCCGTGGTCATCGCAAAGCTTGCGCAGCGCACGCATCAACTCGGCCGGCGCCTGGTAAAAGCCGCCTTCGCCCTGCACCGGTTCGATGATCACGGCGGCCACGCGGCCGGGGTCCAGATCGGCCTTGAAGAGCTGCGTGATCGCCTTCATCGCGGTGTCGGTCGAGGTGCCATGCAGGTCCACGGGGAAGGGCACGTGGTAGATGTCGGGCATCATCGTGCCAAAGCCCGCCTTGTAGGGCTGCACCTTGCCGGTCAGGCTCATCCCCATGAAGGTGCGGCCGTGAAAGCCGCCGCCGAAGGCGATGACGGCCTGCCGCCCGGTTGCAAAGCGGGCAACCTTCACCGCGTTCTCCACCGCCTCGGCGCCGGTCGTCACGAACACCGTGCGCTTCTCGAAATCGCCGGGGACCAGAGCGTTCAGCCGCTCGCCCAGACGGATGTAGTTTTCATAGGGCAACACCTGGTGGCAGGTGTGGGTGAAGCTTTCCAGTTGCTTCTGCACTGCCGCCATCACTTTGGGGTGGCGGTGGCCGGTGTTGACCACGGCAATGCCCGCGGCAAAGTCGATGTAGCGGCGCCCTTCGACATCCCAGACCTCGGCATTCTCGGCGCGCTCGACATAGACCTGCGTCATCATGCCCACGCCCCGGGCGATGGCGGTCTTGCGCCGTTCGGCGATCTCGGCGTTCTTCATCTCTCGTATCCTTCCGCGATGCGGTTCTCGAACCGCGCGCCAGTCTAGCCATCCGAACGCGCGCCGCCAGCGCGAAATCGCGCCGTTGCGTCAGTCGCGCGGCGGGTCCGGCTGGCCCCAGTCCGCGCCCTGCATCTCGACCAGCCGGCTGGCGGTGCGGGCAAATTCGAAACTGCCCTCGCCCTCGACATAAAGCATGTCCGGTGCTGCGGCAGCCGAACAGATCAGCCGCACCTTGCCCTCGTAAAGCGCGTCGATCAGCGTGACGAAACGCTTGGCCTCGTTGTAGTTCGACCGGCTCAGCCGCGGGATATCCTCGAGGATCAGCACCCGCGCGGCCTCGGCCAGCGCGAGGTAATCGGCCGCGCCCAGCGGCCGCCCGCAAAGGTCATAGAAACTCGCCCGCGCCACGCCGTTGTGAAAGGCCGGAATCTCCACCTCGCGGCCTTTCACTCGCAGGTGCATCGGGTGGGCGCGCGCGCCGCCGAAATCCTCCCAGATGGCGGCGATAGCCCGCCGCGCGGCGGTGTCGACAGGGGTGAAATAGGTCTGGCTGCCGGCCAGCCGGTTCTGCCGGTGATCGGTGGCGCTGGCCAGTTCGCGCACCTCCAGCCGCTCCTGCAGGAGCGCGATGAAGGGCAGGAACACCTCGCGGTTCAGACCGTTGAGATACAGGTCCTCGGGCGGCCGGTTCGAGGTGGTCACCACCGTGACGCCCGCCGCGAACAGCGCCTGAAACAGCCGGCCCACGATCATCGCGTCGGTGATGTCGCTGATCTGCATCTCGTCGAAGGCGAGAAAGCGGATCTCTGCGGCGATGCTGGCCGCGACCGGGGCGATCGGGTCCTCGACGCCGCGTGCGCGGGCCTTGGCGATGCCGGTGTGCACCTCCTGCATGAAGGCGTGGAAATGGCGGCGCATCTTCGCCGCGCCGACCTGTGCATAAAGCAGGTCCATCAGCATCGACTTGCCGCGCCCGACCCCGCCCCAGAGGTAGAGGCCGCGCACCGGTTCGGGCGCGCGGCGGAGAAAGCCGCGCTTGACCGGGGCTGCCAGCCCCGCGCGCACCCGCTCCAGGGCCTCCAGAACGCCCTGCTGCGCCGGGTCCGGCCTTAACCGTCCCGCTGCCACCTCGGCTGCGTATGCTTCGCGTATGTCCATTCCGTTCGCTTAGCGGGGCGGGCCTCGCTTGAAAAGCGCCCGCGATACACCGGTGGCATGACGGGCGCACCGATTTGTGCGGGATTGACGGCGTGCCGCGGTTCGACAATCTGGCGTTCATGCAGACGCGCGCGCCGCTTTTTACCCCCGTCCTTGTCACCGGTTGCCTGGTGATCCTGACGGGCTTTGCCATCCGCGCATCGTTCGGCATCTTCCAGATTCCCATCGCCAGCGAATTTCACTGGCCGCGCAGCGATTTCAGCCTGGCCATCGCGATCCAGAACCTGGCCTGGGGCATCGGTCAGCCGATCTTCGGCGCACTGGCCGAACGGATCGGCGACCGCAGGGCGATCTTCCTCGGCGCGCTGTTCTATGCCGCGGGGCTGGTCCTGTCGGCGGGCGCGACCACGCCGCTGGCCCACCAGGCCTACGAGGTGCTGGTGGGTTTCGGCATTGCCGGCACCGGCTTTGGCGTGATCCTGGCCGTGGTGGGCCGGGCCGCGGCGGCCGAACATCGCAGCATGGCGCTGGCCATCGCGACGGCCGCAGGCTCTGCCGGGCAGGTCTTTGGCCCGCCGCTGGCCGAGGGACTGCTGGCGGTGATGGACTGGCAGATGGTCTTCCTCGTCTTCGCGGCGCTGATCCTTGCCGCGATGCTGGTTCTGCCCTTCATGCGCGGCCCCGCGCCCGCCAGCCGGCTGGAGCTGGAGGAAAGCATGGGCCAGCTTCTGCGCCGCGCCTTTGCCGACCCGTCTTACATGATGATCTTCATCGGCTTTTTCTCTTGCGGCTACCAGCTGGGCTTCATCACCGCGCATTTCCCCGCCTTCGTGACCGAGATGTGCGGCCCCATAGCGGCGGGCGGTGTGCTGGCCGCGCTCGGCGTCACCTCGACCAGCGCGCTGGGCGCGATCGCGATCTCGCTGATCGGGGTGGCCAATATCGGCGGGACGCTGATGGCCGGCTGGGCGGGCAAGCATTACCCGCGCAAATACGTGCTGTCCTCGATCTATCTTGGCCGCACAGTGATTGCCGTGGCGTTCATCATGACGCCGATGACACCGGCCACGGTGGTCCTGTTCTCATTGGGCATGGGCAGCCTGTGGCTGGCCACCGTGCCGCTGACCTCGGGCCTTGTCGCGCATCTTTACGGGCTGCGCTACATGGGCACGCTTTACGGCATCGTCTTCTTCAGCCACCAGCTGGGCGCGTTCCTCGGCGTCTGGCTGGGCGGGCGGATGTACGACATCACCGGCAATTACACCGCCGTCTGGTGGGTGGGGATCGGGGTGGGCCTGCTCTCGGCGCTGATCCACCTGCCGATCCGGGAAGAGGCTCAGCCGCTGGTGGCCTGACGTGCCTGCCAGACATCGAGGATGTAGCGACTGGTCATCAGGTCCAGATGCGCGCCGCCGCCGTTCTTGAACAGCGTGATCTCGTCGGGGCTGGTTCGCGTGAATTTGTCCAGCGCATAGTAATCGGCCAGGACGTGGCTGGCGGGGATCACGCCGGTTTCCACCGGGATCTTCAACTCGCCGATATGGCCCACGGTCGTGTGCATGTTGTCCACGAACACGCGCGACCGTTTCAGCGCGGTATCGTCGGTTTCGCGCATGTCGGGGCGGTAGGCGCCGATCAGGTCGATGTGCTGGCCGGGTTGCAGCCACTCGCCCTTGATCACCGGGTTGGTCGACATCGTCGCGCTGGTCACGATGTCGGCGCGCCGCACGGCTGCCTCCAGATCCTCGGCGATGGCCACTTCCGGATGCTCGGCCTGAAACCGCTTTGCGCCTTCCGGCGAACGGTTCCAGACGGTGAAATGCGCGTCGGGAAAGGCCGCGCCATAGGCCGCGCGCAAGGAACGCCCCACCGTCCCCGCGCCGACGATCAGGATCTCGCGGCTGTCGGGCCGGGCAAGGCGGGTCGCGGCCAGCAGGCTGTCGCCGGCCGTCTTCCACTTGGTCACAAGGTGAAAGTCGAGGATCGCCTCCAGCGCACCGTCCTCGTCGGAAAAGAGGCTGACCGCGCCGCCAATCATGGCCTTGCCCTGCGCGGCGTTGCCCGGAAAGATCGTGGCGCATTTCACCGCGATCCCCATCCCGTCGATCCATGCCGAGCGGTTCAGCAGCGTGTCCGCCCCCCGGTAAAGGAACACATCCTCGACCTTGGCCGGCGGCTTGTCGTGCCCTACGGCCAAGGCGCGCGTCAGCCCCAGCCAGTCCAGCCCCTTTTCGCCCTCGGCGAAGTCGATGGTCGCAGTCATGTTATGTCCCCTCTAGCGTTGCAGTTGCGGCGCCTCGGCCACGGGGGCGGGCCGCGCACGCGATTCGCGCCAGAGCGTATAGAGACCCGAGGCGATGATCAGCCCTATACCGACAAATGCCACTGCATCGGGCCATTCGCCGAACACGAGAAGGCCCCAGAAGATCGCCAGCACCAGCGACAGGTATTCGAACGGCGCAACGAAGGCCGCCTCGGCCATGCGATACGCCTTCGAAATGAAATAGCCGCCCATTGCCGAACACAGGCCAATGGCGGCAAGGATCAGGTAGTCGGCCTGGCCCGGCCATGTCCAGGCGCGCAGCAGGAAGGCGAGCGAGGCGTTGTCCTGCGCGGCAAAGTGGCCGTCGCCCACGGTTACCCCGAAACCGATGCAGACAATCAGGAACGTCAGCTGGATGTAGAATGACAGCGTCGCCGCGCCGTCAGTGCGCCCGATAGTGCGGGTCAGCATGTGCATCGCCGAATAGGCCACCGCCGAGCCCATGGGCAGTAGCGAGGCGGGCTGAAACGCCGCCGTGCCGGGACGGATCATCACCAGCACCCCGATGAACCCCACGGCCGTGGCGGCCCAGCGATGCGGGCCGACCGTTTCGCGCAGGAAGATCACCGAGAATAGCGTCACGATCACCGGGCAGATGAAGAAGATCGCAACCGCCTCGGCCAGCGGCAGCGCCGCAAGGCCCAGAAAAAACAACATGTTGGAAGTGACGACGAGAAGCCCGCGCACGATGTGCAACAGTGGCCGGCGCGTGCGCACGATGCGCAGACCACCGGCTCCGGGTGCGATCAGCGCAAAAAGCACCCCCAGCGCGACGACCGAACGGATCAGCACCACCTCGTGCAGCGCGTAGCCCCCCGAGAGAAACTTGATCGCCATGTCGTTGACCGAAAAGAACGTTACCGAGACCATCGCGCTGAAGGCGGCGACGGCGGCAGTGCCGAAGGGGACGGGGCGGAGGGCGGTCATTGGGCGGGCCTTTCCCACCCAGATGGCAGCAGCGTGGCGCGACACGTCGCGCCGGTTTCCGACATCTGCGCGGCGGGTCTGGCCTCAGGCCGCCTCGGCCTCGCTCAGCAGGCCCTCGGCCACCAGCCGCGCGGCCCAGCCCGCGGGCCCGTCGAAATGGTGGGTCTGCCAGCCGCGCGCGGCCGCGGCGGCGATGTTGTCGGCGCGGTCGTCGGTGAAGAGCAGCCGTTCGGGGGCCACCCCGCAATCGGCCTCGACCATGGCATAGATCGCCGGGTCGGGCTTGATCACGCCCATGTGGCCCGAGATGTAGGCGCGGTCGAAACTGGCCAGGAAGGGGTAGTGCGGCACTGCGAAGGCATGGGTCTGGATGCCGAAATTCGTCAGCGAAAAGACCGGCACGCCTTTCGCCTGCAGCGCCGCCAGCAGCCGCACGGAGCGGTCGATGGCCGGGCGCGCCATCTCGATCCAGTGGGAATGCCACATCCCGATCTCGTCGGCCCAGTCCGGGAACCGCGCGGCGCAGGCCGCGACCTCGGTCTGCCAGTCGGCGCCGCGGTCGATCGCGTCGTTCATGCCATGCAAGTCCACGGCGTCGAACATCGCGCGGCGGCGCGCCTCGCCGATGGCGCTGTCGTAGAACCGCTCGGGGTTCCATTCGATCAGCACGTTGCCGATGTCGAATATCACGGCGTCAACGCTCATCCTGTCCTCCGTTTCGCGGCCTGCACGGCCCGTTCCAGCCCGTCGAGAAAGCGCGCGCGCTCGGCCTTGCCAAAGCTCTTGCCGCCGCCCTGGCGGAACGGATCGGCCGCGCGCAGGTCGGCCATCAGGTCGCGCGTGGCCAGAACGCTGCCGATATTGGCCTCGGTCAAGGCGCTGCCGTCGTGGCGGATTACCTGCGCGCCGGCAGCCACGCATTTCGCGGCCAGCGGGATATCGGCGGTCACCACAACGTCGCCCGCGCCGGCGCGTTCGGCGATCCACTTGTCGGCCACGTCAGGCCCCTCGGGCACGATGACCAGCTCGACCAGCGGGTTGGCGGATGGCCGGATGCCGCCGTTGCACACCAGCGCCATGCGCAGCCCGTGGCGCGTCGCCACGCGCTCGGCCTCGGCCTTGACCGGGCAGGCGTCGGCATCGACGTAGATCACGCGCGCAGCGCCTCGGCATGCAGCGCGATATGGTCGCGCATGAAGCTGGCCACGAAGAAATAGCTGTGGTCGTAGCCGCCCTGCAGCCGCAACTGCCCCGGTTGGCCGCGGGTCGCCATCGCCTCGGCCATTGCCGGCGTGCCCAAAAGGCTGGCGAAGGGATCGCGCGTGCCGGTGTCGATCAGCAGCGGCCCCTCGAACCCGTAATGGGTCATCAGCAGCGAGGCGTCATGGCTTTCACCCGCCTGGACCGAGCCGAGATAGGCCTCGAATTGCGGGCGGCCCCAGTCGCTTTGCGTGGGGTTGCAGATCGGCGAGAAGGCCGAGACAGAGCGGAACCGCCCCGGCATCCCCATCGCCATCGTCAGCGCGCCGTGCCCGCCCATCGAATGGCCCGTCACCGACTGGCGCTCTTCGTCCACCGCGAAAGCGGCGGTGATGATCCGCGGCAATTCGTCGGTGACATAGTCCCACATGTTATAGTTGGGCGCCCAAGGCGCCTGCGTGGCGTTGAGGTAGAACCCCGCGCCTTGGCCCAGTGCGAAATCCTCTGCATTGGCGATGCCCGCCCCGCGCGGCGAGGTATCGGGAAAGACCAGCGCGATGCCCGCCTCGGCGGCCCAGCCCTGCGCCCCGGCCTTGAGCATGGCATTCTCATGCGTGCAGGTCAGCCCGGCGAGGAACCACAAGAGCGGCACGGCGCGATGTTCGGCCGCGGGGGGCAGGAACAGGCCGAACGTCATGTCGCAGCCGCAGGCATCGGAGGCGTGCGAATAGACGCCCTGTACACCGCCGAAACACCGGTTTTCCGAGATCGTTTTCATGGGCTTATCCTTCGGCTGATGCAGGCGCGCGGCAAATGGTCATGACCTCGGCCAGCGGTTTCTTGATCTTGGCGGCGGCGGGCACGGTGGCATCCCCGGCCGGGTGGCCGACGACAAGGATCATCACGGGCTTTTCCGCCGCCGGTCTTGCGCAAAGATCATTGAGGAACTTCATCGGGTTGGGGGTGTGCGTCAGGCAGACCAGCCCGGCCATGTGCAGCGCGGTGATCAGGAAACCGGTGGCGATGCCCACGCTTTCGGGCACGTAATAATTCTTGCGCCGCGTGCCGCTGGCGGTGGTGCCCCAGCGTTCGGCGAAGACCACGATAAGCCAAGGCGCGGTGGTCAGGTGCGGCTTGGACGCGCCGGTGCCGATCGGTTCCAGCGCGGCCAGCCATTCGTCACCACCGCCGCCGGCGTAGAACGCCTCTTCCTCGGCCTCCGCGGCTTCCCTGATGCGCGCCTTCATCGCCGGGTCGGCGATGGCGACGAAATGCCAAGGCTGGTGGTTGGCGCCGCTGGGCGCGCTGGCGGCGGCGGCGATGCAATCGGCGATCACCGCCTCGTCGACGGGCCGGTCGGTGAAGTCGCGCACCGAATGGCGCTTGCGCATGGTGGAAAGAAACGCCTGCGCCGCCGCGGCGCGTTCCGCGTCGGTCAGGTCTGCGCGGTCGGGCAGGGGGATGGGCTGGTAGGCCCCGGTCATCACAGCACCCCTTGCGCGATCCAGCCGATCACCAGCGAAACGGTGACGACGCTGACCGCGGTCGAGACGAGGATGGAGGCCGACACACGGTGCGGCGCCACGCCGTAATGCTGGGCCAGGATATAGACGTTGCCCGCCACCGGCAGCGAGGCCGCGGCGATCATCACCGAGGCCTGGTCGCGCGGCACGTCGAAGACGACAAGCGAGGTGAAGGCGACCGCGGCCGGGTGCAGCGCCAGCTTGCAAGTGCTGAGCCAGCCCGCCACAGCCAGCCGCTCGGCCGACTTGGTGGCGAGTGACGCGCCGATGGCGAATAGCGCGCCGGGCGTGGCCGCCGCCCCAAGCAGCGTCAGGAAATCCGTCACAGGCACCGGCAGCGGCACCTTGGCGGCCGAGACGGCGAGGCCCAGCACGATCGAGACGATCATCGGGTTCTTCAACAGGCCAATGCCCACGGTGCGCAGGATTGCGGGCGACATGCGGCCATCGCGTGAACCTGTCACGAGGATCACGATGAGCGAGCCGAAGACGATCAGGTCACAGGCCAGCACCAGCATGACCGGGCCCACCGCCGTGGGCCCGAGCAGCATCGCCAGCATCGGGATGCCCAGAAAGCCCACGTTGCCGATCACCGCGCATTGCGCCTCTACCGCGGCCTCGGCCACGCCGCGCCGGCGCAGCATCGCCACGGCGGTGGCCAGCAGGTAGATGGTGCCGGTCCCGGTCAGGTAGGCCAGCACGAAGGGCCAGCCGAAGATCTGCCCGATCGACAGCGTCGCGGCAAAGCGAAACAGCATCGCCGACAGCGCGAAGTAGAACACGAACTTCGTCAGGTAGGCCGTCGCCTCGGGCGTGAAGAACTGCCGCCGGCCCGCGCCGTAGCCCAGACCGATCAGCGCGAAGAACGGCAGTGTCTTGAGGAAGATGTCCCACATGCAATGCGGCGTAGCACGGGCGCGGGGCGGGGAAAACGGCTCGCGCGCGGGCGCGCGCGATTTTCCGGCGCTTCAACTGCGGTGATAGGGCAATCCGGCAAGGATCGTGACCGCGCGGTAAAGCTGTTCGGCCAGCATCACCCGGATCAGCATGTGCGGCCAGACCATCGGCCCGAACGACAGCGCGGCATCGGCGCGGGCGCGTAGTGCGGGGTCGATCCCGTCGGCGCCACCAATGACAAAGGCCGCCTCGGACCGGCCCGCGTCGCGCCATCCCGCAAGCATTTGCGCGAA
This sequence comes from Limimaricola sp., assembly GCF_016125575.1. Taxonomy (GTDB): domain Bacteria; phylum Pseudomonadota; class Alphaproteobacteria; order Rhodobacterales; family Rhodobacteraceae; genus WGLM01. The sequence goes on along the minus strand of NZ_WGLM01000006.1, from coordinate 110,736 downwards.
ATCGGGGGAGGACATCAGCTTGCCGCGTTCGTCCAGAATGCACACCACAGCGCCGGCGGGGATGGCGCGCTCCAGCAGCGTGGCCTCGGCGGCCATGCCGCCGCCCTTGCGGTCCTCAACCTCGGCCACCCGGGCAGGGCCAAGGCCCAGCGAACGACCCGACCGTTCGGCGCGTGTCAGGTAATCATCGATCAGCGTGCGTTCAGGGCCAGCCCGCAGCCGGCCCACGGCACAGATCGTCAGCCGCATCTCAGCGGGCTTTGGCCACCGCCTCGGCGGGCATCCAGAGTTTTTCCAGCTGGTAGAACTCGCGCACCTCGGGCCGGAAGAGGTGAACGATCACGTCGCCGGAATCGATCAGCACCCAGTCGCCGGTTTCCTTGCCTTCGATCTTGCAGTTGGTGCCGAAAGCCTCTTTGAGGCGTTCAGTCAGCTTCTCGGCGATGGCGCCGACCTGCCGGCTGGACCGGCCGGTCGCGATGACCATGAAATCGCCCATCTCGGACCGGCCGCGCAACGGAATCGTCACGACGTCTTCGGCCTTGTCATCGTCGAGGGAGGCGAGGATCACGGCGAGCAGCGCATCGCTTGCCGCAGGGTTCGTTCCGGTCATGATGCCGGAACGCGCAGGGGCGGGCATGTCCGCCGTTGTGTTGAGAGACAGGTCATTGTCCTCCTGATGCGCGCCGTCCTTGGCCACGGCGCCGGGCCTGATCCCAAAGGTAACGCTGGATTCGTGACATTTCAACAAATCCGGCCCTGTCGGGTCCAAGGGGCGGCGGATACAGGCCATTGGCTGTGGCCGCAAGAGCGCACCTTCATCCCTGCAAAACCGTGACCCAAGTGTCGCCATAGCGCCGCCGGTCAGCAAGGGTGAAGCCCGGCGGCGGTATCTGGGGGGCGTTTTCCTCCCACACCACCAAGGCGCCCGGGGCCAACCAGCCGCCCGCACCTGCGGCCGCCAGCGCGGGCGCACCAAGGCCCTTTGCATAGGGCGGATCGAGAAAGACCAGGCTTGCCGGTGCGGGTGCGGGCGGCAGCCGGGTGGCATCGACCGCCAGCAACGTCGCGTGATCGGTCCGGCCCGCCCGGCGCAGGTTATCGCGGATCAGGCGGCCCGCCACCTTCCCGTCATCGACGAAGGTCACATGTGTCGCGCCGCGTGACAGCGCCTCCAGCCCCAGCGCGCCGGTGCCGGCAAAGAGGTCGAGCACGCGCGCGCCCGTCACCGGATCGCCGAAACGGCCGCCTGCAAGCATGTTGAACAGGCTTTCGCGCACCCGGTCGGCGGTGGGGCGCAAGTGCGCGTCCGTGTCGCCTTCGCCGACGTCGGCCAGTTTCAGGCCCCGGTGCCGTCCGGCGATGATCCTCACGCGCGCAACAGCGCCTTGAGGTCGGCCTCGGGGTTGCAGATGACCTCTGGGGCAGGGGACTTGCCACCCTCGATCAGCCGCTTGCCGATCATGTAGGCGCGCGGATCGTTCATCGCATCGACGGCCACCAACGCACCCGCGCGGTAATACCAGTGGCTACGCCCTTCGCCCGCCTGCCGCACATGCACCGCGTCATAGCCGTGGTTCAGCCCCGCGATCTGCAGCTTGCAATCGTACTGGTCTGACCAGAACCAGGGCGCCGGATCGTAATTCACCTCCTGCCCAAGGATGTTCAGCGCCACAGCCTCGGCCATGTCGATGGCGTTGCCCACGCTTTCCAGCCGAATTCGCTGCCCGTGGAAAAGGCACGAGGCGCAATCGCCCGCGGCCCAGATCGCCGGGTCCGAGGTGCGGCCGTGGATATCGGTCAAGATGCCATTGTCGATGGTCAGGCCGGCGCTTTCTGCCAGTTCCGTGGCGGGCGAGATGCCGACACCGACGATGACGAAATCAACATCCATCTCGGTATCGTCAGACAGCATCGCACCCGACACCCGGGCCTCGCCGATCAGGTGCTTCAGTCCCGTGCTTTCGCGGATATCGACGCCATGCGCACGGTGCAATTCGCGGAAATAGTCCGAGGTTTCGGGGCAGGCCACGCGCTGAAGGATGCGCGGCGCCATTTCCAGCAGCGTCACCTCCAGCCCTTTCTTGGCGGCCACCGCTGCTGCCTCCAGCCCGATATAGCCGCCACCGACGATCAGCACCTTTCGCCCCGGCTGAAACTGGTGCGCCATCGCGTCGGCATCGGCGAGGTCGCGCATCGTATGGACGCCGTCCAGATCGCCGCCAATCGCGGCAGGCAGGCTGCGCGGGTGCGAACCCGTGGTCAGCGCCAGTGCGTCGTAACGGATCACCTCGCCATCACCCAGCGTGATCTCGCGCTCGGCCGGGTCAAGCGCCACCACTTGTGTGTCAAGGCGCAGGGCGATGTCGTGGCTGGCGTAAAACTCCAGCGGGCGCAGGAACAGCCGGTCCAGCGTCATCTCGCCCAGCAGGTAGGCCTTCGACAGGGGCGGGCGCTGGTAGGGCGGCACATTCTCGGCACCGATCAGGGTGATCCGGCCGGCAAATCCTTCGGCCCTCAGCTTGGCGACCAGCGAGCAACCGGCCTGCCCGGCCCCGACGACGACGACATGTTCCATTCAATCTTGTTCCCGATGCTGGCAGTTGCGCAGGCGAAGCCTATATCCCTCGGAAGTTAGACCGCAATCAAGGACAGACCCGCGATGACCCTCTCCAAAGGACAAGTTTTCCCCGATGCGCAACTCAGCGTGATGGGCCCTGATGGCCCTGCACTGGTAAGCCTTGCCGACAAACTCAAGGGCCGCAAGGTGATCGTGTTCGGCCTGCCGGGGGCCTTCACCGGCACCTGCTCGACCACGCACCTGCCCAGCTTCATGCGCGTCTCCAAGGCGCTGGCCGAGAAGGGCGTCGAAGAGATCATCTGCGTCTCGGTCAACGATCCTTTCGTGCTGGATGCCTGGGACAAGGCGACCGGGGCCAGTGCGGGCGGCGTGACGCTGATGGGCGATGCCACCGGCGCGCTGACGCGCGAACTGGGCATGGCCTTCGATGCGCCTGCGATCGGCCTGACGGGGCGGTCCAACCGCTATGCCGCGCTGGTCGAGGATGGCGTGGTGACGCAGGTCAACATCGACGAACCCGGCGTTTGTGACATCTCGACGGGCGAGCGGTTTCTGGAAGCGATCTGACCGGCATTCATCGGCTTGATCCACAGGACCGGCGCGCCCCAACGGCGACAATGAAGGTCGGAAGTTCGAGAGTTCACTTGACGGGACCTCCCGTCAGGTTGCTTGAGGTTGCAACTTGGCAATGTTGGAGCGCGTCGCCGCGCGCAGTGCCCAGACAAGCAGCCAGCCGCCGAGGAACAAGCGCCCCGCAACCGAGGGCGCCCACTTCACCCCCCAGACGACGCGGGTCGCGGCTGGATTGCCCTCGACTGGCAGGAATCGCACGAAGCCGAGGAGCCGGCGCGTCGTGAAATTCTCGAACGTGTAGCTGATTGACGGCACGGCATTTTGCGGATCATTCGGGTCTGGCATTCCAGTGCCGACGATCTTTTCCGTCATGCGCATGGATGGCACCTCGCGCATGCTGCCCACGCGGCTGGGCTCTTGCCCATGATCACGCATGATGGCCCCGGTTTCGCCGTCCCAGACCCGCGCGAACCATTCGTGCCATGCAGCGGCCGGATCTCGGCCTACGACTTGCTCGACGGCGATTTCCCAGCCTTCGCGCGCCGTGTATTCCTGTAACCCGGCTTCGTCGATATATGCCATTTTTCGATCTCTTGGCCGACGTTCGCCAAGTGGCTCGCCGCCTGCGGTCGATCTTGCGTTATCCTGTCGCTGGATCAAGTGTTTTGCTCCGCCGGCCCGAAGCGCTGTCGCCAGTTTCGCCGCACATGGATGGAAGGGCCTTCATGCGGGCCCCTCCGGCGCGGTTCAGGCCGGGACTGTCAGGTGCGTCTGCGTCGGGAAAGGAATGTCGATGCCCTTGGCGTCGAAGGCTTCTTTCACCTTGCGCTTGATGTCTGCCTGAAACTGCCAGTAGTCGCTGCTGGTGCACCAGTAGCGCACGAGGAAATCCACCGAGTAATCACCAAGATTATTGACCTGCACGAAGGGTGCGGGTTCGGCCAATGCGCGCGGGTCAGCCTCGATCACCTCGCGAATGGTGTGCTCGACCAGTTTCAGGTCGCTGGAATAACTGACGCCGAACACCCATTCGGCGCGGCGCTGCTGATAGACGGAGTAATTGGTGATGACATCGCCCCAGACCTTGCCGTTGGGAACGATGACCTGAACATTGGCAAGCGTCGCCAACTCGATATTGTTGAGTGTGATGTCCTTGACGGTGCCCGACTGGCCTGCCACCTCGACGAAATCGCCCAGTTTGATCGGCCGGAACAGGATAATCATCACCCCCGCAGCGACATTCGCCAAGGTTCCCTGCAACGCCAGGCCTACGGCCAGGCCGGCCGCGCCGATCAGGGCGACGACGGATGTGGTCTGCACCCCGAAGGTGTTGAGAACGAAAATCGCCGTGTAGGCGAGGATGGCATAGCGCGAGAGGTTGCCGAGAAAGGTGAACAGCGTCTGGTCAAGGCGGCGATACTTCTGCCCCATCCGCACCAGCCGGCCGCGCACCAGCCCGGCGATGAAGAACCCCAGCACCACGATGGCGAGCGCGCCGAAGATTGACCCGGCAAGCGAGGCCAGCATGTCGAGCGTCAACAGATCGCCCAGCGTCTTGCCGTTCCAGATGACGGTGCCCAGCAGGTTGTCCATGCGTGTATCTCCTCTGTCGTCCGGGGCTCAGGTCTTGGACGCCCGGGCTTCCGAGGTCAACCCGATGGGCCCGGTCGTCAGTCCGGTGCGCCGCCCTTTGCATGCAGCTGGCAAAGGCATTCGACCGGCTCGGAATGGTCGCGCTGCACCTCGGCATTGCCGGCCATCGCATCCATCTTACGCGCCAGCTCCACGTCGAGCGCAGTCAGTCCATGCGCGTCATGCGTGGTCAGCGTGACGTCGACCACGTTGTAGACGTTCATCCATTCGGGGTGGTGGTTCATCTTCTCGGCAACCAGTGCAGCCCGCGCCATGAACCCCCAAGCTTCCGAGAAGTTGCGGAACTTCCAGATTTTGCGGATCGCGTCGCGGTCGGGAATTGCGCCCCAGCCGGATTGCCCAAGTGCAGGCAGGGCCGCGTCGCGTTCCGCCTTGGTCAGCGTCTCGGTCATTGTTGTTCCTCCTGATGGTGGCGTTTGAACGGGCCATATTGCGTCAACACCTCGATCTCGTGATCGACGGCGCGTTTTTCGGCCTCAAGATAGCGCGCGACAGCGTCGCGGAACCCTTCATCGCCGATCCAGTGCAGCGAGTGGGTTTCAACCGGCAGATAGCCGCGCGCCAGCTTGTGTTCGCCTTGCGCCCCGGCCTCAACCCGCAGGCCATGCGCGATGGCGTAGTCGATGGCCTGGTAATAGCACAGTTCGAAATGCAGGAAGGGGTGATGCTGGGTACAGCCCCAGTATCGGCCGAACAGCGTTTCCCGCCCGATGAAATTGAGGGCACCCGCGATCGGCCGCCCGTCGTCCAGCGCCAGCACCATCAGCATGTCGTCGCGCAGCCGTTCGTGGGCCAGATCGAAAAAGCGGCGGGTCAGGTAGGGGGTGCCCCATTTGCGGTTGCCGGTGTCCTGATAAAAGGCCCAGAACGCATCCCAATGCTCGGGGTGGATATCCTTTCCCGTCAACTGCACGATCTGCCCGCCAAAGCCCTGCGCCTCGGCGCGCTCCTTGCGGATCATCTTGCGCTTGCGGCTGGAAAGCTCGGCCAGAAAATCCTCAAAGCTGCCATAGCCGGGATTTTCCCAGTGAAACTGCTGGCCGGTACGGGCCAACAGGCCCATTTCGGCACCCGCCAGCGCCTCGGCCTCGGTGCAGAAGGTGACGTGCAGCGACGACAGCCGGTTCTCGGCCGCGATCTGCACCGCGCCTTGCAGCAGCGCGGCCATCCCGTGCACCTCTTCGCCGGGCGGCGTCAGAAAGCGGCGGCCCGTGGCCGGTGTGAAGGGCACCGCGATCTGAAGCTTGGGGTAATAGCGGCCGCCGGCCCGTTCCCATGCATCGGCCCAGCCGTGATCGAAGATGTATTCGCCCTGGCTGTGGCTCTTGGCAAAAAGGGGTGCCACGCCGATCAGCTTGCCCTCCGCCCGCGCGGCAAGGTAGCGCGGCTGCCAGCCCGAGCCGGTACCGACCGAGCCGCTATCCTCTAGTGCCTTGAGAAAGCGGTGGGTGGTGAACGGGTCGTGCGGGCGGCCGCCATCAGCCGTTTCAGGACAGGCACAGCCATCCCAATCGGCGGCGGAAATGTCGTCGATCCGGGTATGGGTGGTGATCTCGATCGTCGCGGTCATGGGCGTTGAGGTGGGTGCGGCAGCGCCCCGGTCAAGGCAGATAGCCCTCGAATGTGATGTTCTGCGCCACCTTTCGCGCCTCTGCCTCTTGCGCGGGCGTGCGGATCGTCCAGCACAATATCGCCGCGCCCGCTGCCTTCAGCTCTGCCACGCGCGGATTGCCGAGGTCGGCCGCTTCGTGGCTGATGAAGCACGCGCCGGTGCGGGCGTAGTCCGGAATGGCGGCCAGCCTCTCGCGGGTGGCGGGCGGGATCGTTAGCCAATCGGCCGCGGGAAAGGCGCAGGTCGTCAGGCCGCGCGGGATCGCGGGTGCAAGACTGGCCATTTCGCCCATCGAATGCGGGTTAAAGGACATCACCGCCACCGGGTCGTCATAACCCGCCAGCGCCTGCGCTGTCGCCTCTTCCAGCCGTCCCACGTCGGGGCCCAAGGCGCCGTCCTGGTCCTTGATCTCGATCAGCAGGGGCGCCCGGCCCGCCACCAGCGCCAGCACCTCGGCCAGCGTCGGGATACCCTCATCGCCGTGGCGCAGGCGGATCCGGCCCAGCTCGGCCGCCGTGCGGGTGGCCAGCGGGCCGGTCTCGCCTGTCAGGCGGGCAAGGTCGTAGTCGTGAAAGACCATCGGCACCCCATCGGCCGACAGTTGCAGGTCCATCTCGATGCCATAGCCCGCCGCGATGGCCGCGCGCATGGCCGCGCGGCTGTTCTCGGGGCGGCCCTCGGCCGTGTCGTGCAGCGCACGGTGGGCGAGGGGCCGGGCGAGAAAGGCAGGCGGCAGACTCATCTGATTTCGAAAATGCCTTCGATTTCAACCGCAACGCCAAGTGGCAGTGACGCCGCTGACACCGCCGAGCGGGCATGACGGCCAGCATCCCCCAGCGCAGCGACAAGGAAATCCGATGCGCCGTTGATCACCTTCGGCTGATCAGTGAAATCGGGGGTGGAGTTGACGAAGCCGGTCAGCTTGATCACCCGCGCCAGCCGGTCCAGATCGCCCCCGCAGGCGGCCTTGACCTGCGCCAGAAGGGTGATCGCGCAGGCGCGCGCCGCGGCCGCGCCCGCCTCGAGGCTCATGTCGGCGCCCAGCTTGCCGCAAATCAGTCCGTCGGGCCCGGAGGCGACCTGGCCCGACACCCAGACGGTGTTGCCGGTGACCACCCACGGCACGTAATTGGCGCGCGGGGCGGGCGCGTCGGGCAGGGTGACGCCAAGCTCCGCCAGTTTCGCTTCGAATTGTCCCGCCATCCTGCATCCTTTCCTGTCGTCGTGTTCGGCGCGACGCTACCCGCCTTGGCGGGCAGGGACAATCAGGTCTCGCGGAAGGCATGGGCGAAAAAATCGCCCAGCGGCTTTAGGAAATAGTCAAACAGCGTGCGGCTGGCCCCGCGCACCTGCACTTCGACGGGCATGCCGGGGATCAATCGCAGGCCTTCGGGCAGGGTTTTGGCCGCGCCCGGATCAAGTGCTACGGTCGCGCGGTAATAGGACGGCCCGCCGGGCTGGTCGCGGAAAGTATCTGCCGAGACGCGGGTGATCGTTCCGGCCACTTCCGGCGTGCGCCGCTGGTCGAAGGCGGTCAGCCGCAACAGCACCTCTTGGCCGGGGTGAACCTGGTCGATATCGCGCGGCGCGATCCGCGCGGTGATCTCCAGCGGGCGATCCCTTGGCACGAGGTAAAGCAGCGTCTCGCCCGGCCGGACCAGCGTCTGCGGCGCGGTGGCCACGAGGCCATAAACGGTGCCTGCGACCGGCGCGCGCACCGTGGCGCGGTCAATCTGCCGGATCAATTGCGCGCGCTTCTGGACCAGATCGGATTCGGCCGGGCCAAGATCGCGCAACTGACTGATGGCCTGTTCGCGGCGATCGTCGCCCAGTTTCAGCGCGGCCAGCGCAAGGCCTGCATCGCGCCCCTGCGCCTCGGCAATGGCGGCGGCGATAGCACCCTGTTGCCCGGCAAGATCGGCACGCTGGCGTTGCAGGGCGGTCAGCGTTGCGGCCTGTGCAAGGCCCCTGTCACGCAGGTCCTGCTGACTGGTGATCTGGGTATCGAGCAGCGCGATCTGCGCGGCTGCCCCCGCTGCCTGTGCCTGAAGTCCGCGAATTTGCGCGCCGACCTGTTCACGCTGGCGGGCCAGCTGTTCGGCCTCGTTGGCCTGCGCGGTGCGGCGTGCGTCGAAAAGGCGCCGCTGGCCGTCCATCAGCGTGGCGGCGACCGGATTGCTGGACGAGGTGAGGACCGGGTCGAACGTCAGGGTGTCCGCGCCGTCCTGCTCGGCCTCGTAGCGGGCGCGGCGGGCCATGATCTCGAATAACCGTCCTTCGATCGAGGCAAGATCCGAGCGGGCGGTTTCGGTATCGAACTCGAAAAGGACATCGCCCGCCTCAACCTGCTGGCCTTCCTCGGTTTGAACGGCCGCGATGACGCCACCATCCGCGTTCTGGACCGGCAGCCGATTGCGTTCGACCTCGATCTGGCCGGCGGCGATGACCGCACCGGTCAGGTCGGCAAAGGCGCCCCAGACACCAAGGAAAAGGGCAAGGGCCACCAGCGTCAGCAGCCCTGCCAGCACCGGCCCCCTTGCCCCGCGCCGGCGCATGGCGATCTCTGGCGCGGCCGCCGTCACGTGACACCACCGGGCATGGCTGCGCTGCGGATAATGCCGTGGTTCTGCACCATCTCGCGCAACACCTTGTCGCGCGGGCCAAAGGCGCGGCCAACTCCGCCTTCCAGCATCAACAAAATATCGCATTCCTGAATCGCAGCGGGGCGGTGCGCCATCACCACAACTGCACGACCATCGGCCTTTGCAGCGCGGATCGCGGCGTTCAGTGCCACTGTGCCGTCGTTGTCGAGGCTGGAATTGGGCTCGTCCAGCACCAGCAGAACCGGATTGCCGTAAAGCGCGCGGGCAAGGCCCAGCCGTTGCACCTGCCCGCCCGAAAGCGGCGCCCCACCGGGAGCCAGCACCGTGTCATAGCCCTGCGGCAGACGCAGGATCATCTCATGCGCGGCGGCGGCACGGGCGGCCGCGACCACGGTCGCATCGTCGGGTGCCGCTGAAAGGCGGGCGATATTGGCGCGCACTGTGCCTTCGAACACCGGTACGCGTTGGGGCAAATAGCCCACCAGCTCGCCCAGCGACGCCGGCCCGTATTGATCAAGCGTCGCGCCATCCAGCCGGATCGTCCCGGCAGCAGGCGGCAGCGCGCCGGTCAGCGCCTGAGCCAGCGTGGTCTTGCCTGCACCGGATGGGCCGATAACCCCCATGGCCTGTCCCGGCTGAATAACAAAGCCCACGCCGCGCACCACAGGCCGGGCGGTGCCCGGGGCCAGCAACGACAGCCCGTTGACCTCCAGCCGTGCAGCGGGACGCGGCAGCGCGGTGCGCACCGGCGTCGGCGGCAGGGCTGTCAGCAGCGCGGCAAGGTTGCGACGGCCCTCTGCTGCGCGCTGCAGCAGCGCCCACTGCGCAACCAGCGACTCGACCGGGGCAAGGGCGCGGCCCAACAGCACAGATCCCGCGATCATCGCACCCGGCGTGATCTCGCCCCGCAGTGCGACGAAGGCACCAAGCCCCAGCATTGCCGACTGAAGCCCCAGCCGCAGCGCCCGCGTGGTGGCCGAAAAGGCCCCGGCGGCATCGCCGGCGGCCAGCGATCGGTCCAGTGCCGATTGACGCACGGCCGTCCAGTGCGTCAACCCCGTCCCGGCCATGCCGAGCGCGGCCAGTGTCCCCGCCTCCGCGCGCAGATGCAGGCCCAGGGCCTCGGCCCGCTGCTGGGCCGCAACAGCCTCGGCACCGGGCCTGCGCGTCAGCGCCTGATTGGCCAGCGCGAGCGCCACAAGCGCCGCACCGCCCGCTACAGCCAGAAGGCCCAACAGCGGGTGGAACAGGAAGATCCCCGCAAGAAACAGCGGCGTGAAGGGCAGATCGAACAGCGCCGTCAGCGCGGGTGAGGAGAGAAATCGCTGCACCGCATCAAGGTCGCTGGCCCCGGTCGCGGCCTGCGCAGGCGCCGGGCCACCCGCGCCGGCAGCCAGCACCGCACCCAGAACGCGCCCTTCCAGCCGCGTCTGTACCCGAGCCGCGATGCGTGCCATGACCCGCGTTCGGGCGCCATCCAGCACCGCCATTGCGGCATAAAGCGTGACCATCAGCACTGAAAGCGCGATCAAGGTCTCGGCCGAGCGGGCCGGCAGGACCCGGTCATAGATGTTGAGCATGTAGATCGGCGCGGTCAGCATCAGTGCATTGACCACCGTGCTGAACACCCCCACAGCCCAGAGCAGGCCGCGGCTGTCGCGCAGCGCAGCGCGCAATTCTGCCGCCCCGCGCCCGGCCCTGTTGTCGGAAACGTGATGCGCCATCGTCGCCTGTCCGTCCCTGTCCACCGCGCCCAGCCGGGAATTTGCCGATTACATGGCTGGCCGGTTCTGTTACATATCCCTGAATCTATCCATCCGCTTAAGATCGGTCCATCTTTGTCATTGTTTTCGAAAAACCGGCTCGCGGCGGCGTTGGGACTTGCGGCTATCGTGGCCCTTACGGCCTGCACCCAGGCCCCGCCCGGGGCGGCCTTCAACGACCCGCACGAGGCGCGCAATCGGCGGGTTCACGATTTCAACGTCTCCTTCGACCGCAAGGTGTTGCGCCCGGTCGCAATGACGATCGCCAAGGCGCCGCCGGCCCTGACCGATCCGGTCGTGGCCTTCTCGCACAACCTTGCCCTGCCCGGAATGGTGGTGAACGGCGTGCTGCAGGGCAATGCCGGGATCGTGGTGACGAACACGGTGCGCTTCGTACTCAACAGCACACTGGGTATCGGCGGCCTTTTCGACCCGGCCAGTGCCGTCGGCCTGAACGAGCGCACGACCGATTTCGGAGAGACGCTGGCGGTCTGGGGATTTCCCGAAGGGGCCTATTCGGAAACGCCGATCCTTGGCCCCTCGACCCAGCGCGACAGCGTGGGCACCGTGGTGGACCTGCTGCTTGATCCGTTCAATTTCACAAGGCCCGCGTTGTCGTGGCGGTTGCAGTTGCCGTCATCGGCTGCCGCGCTGGTCATCCAGCGTGGCCGCTTCTCGGAAACGTTCGACTCAGTGCTTTACGACAGTGCCGACAGTTATGCGCAGACCCGGCTGATGTATCTGCAGAACCGGCGGTTCACCGCCGGCAATGCGACCAGTGCGTCTGGGCAAGACGCCGCCGATCCCTATGCTGACCCCTATGCAGATCCTTACGCAGACCCATATGCGAACTAGCCCCGCGCCGCTGAAGGAGACCAGGACCATGCCCCGGCCCGATACTCGCCTGCCCGCCAATCCCGGACGCCGCACCTTGCTGGCCGGTGCTGCCGGCCTTGCGCTTGTCGCCGGTCTTGGGCCTCGCGGCGCTTGGGCAATGACCACCGCGCAGGCCACCACGCTGGTCGATGCGCTGATCGTCGATATCAACAAGGTCATCGCCTCGGGCGAGAGCGAGGACCGGATGATCCGCGATTTCGAGGGCATCTTCGACCGCTACGCCGACGTGCCGGCGATTGCCCGCTACGCGCTGGGCGCGGATGCCCGCCGCGCCACCAGCAGCCAGATGGCGCGCTTCACCGCCGCCTTCCGCCTTTACATCACCCGCCGCTACGGCCGCCGCTTCCGTGAATTCATCGGTGGCCGGATCGAGATGACGGGCACCGTGCAACTGCCGCGCGGCGTGCAGGTCAAGACCAATGCCATCCTGCGCGGGCAGGCACCTTTCGAGGTTGATTTCAACGTTTCGGATGCCTCGGGCAAGGTGCTGTTCTACAACATCATCATCGAGGGCGTGGACATGCTTTTGTCCGAGCGGACCGAGATCGGCGCGATGCTTGACCAGCGGCGCGGCAATATCGACCAGCTTATCGCCGACCTCGCCAATACCTGAACCATGAGGATGATGCGCGGCATTGCGGCGCTGTTGTGTGTCTGGCCCGCCATCGTGGCTGCCTCTCCCTATGACGGCACCTACCGGCAGGCGACCGATTCGGACTGCGCGAAGATTGGCGAGCCGGGTGGAGCGCTGAAGATCGCCGACGGCGTCTTTACCGGCGTCGGCATGTCCTGCCAGATGACCCGGCCGGTCAACGTGGTGGACATGGACGCGACGCTTTACCAGATGGAATGCGGCGGTGGCGACGGCGCGTGGAGTGCCCGTGCGATGGTCATGAACACGCATGAGGGCGATGGCATCTTCATGGTCTGGGACGGCTACGTCTTCCGCTACGCGCGCTGTCCCGATCCGGAACCAAGCGGCGACGCTGCCCCCGCTGCCGGGGATTGAGCGCCGCTCAGTTGCCGCTGTTGGACGATCCGCCCAGAATGCCTTGCAACAACTGGTCGATGAAATTGCCGCCGCCCTGCTGTTGCGCCGTGCCGTCGATCACGTTGGTGCCCGGCACCATCTGTGGTTGGCCGTTACCCCCCGTCTGGTAATCGGCGGCAACAGGTGCCTGCATCGGCAGGGGCTTGGGCGTTTCGCCCTGCAGCACGCGCGTCATGGTGTCGTGCCAGATCTCGGCGGGCAGGCCGCCGCCGGTCACGCCGGTCAGCGGTCGGTTGTCGTCGTAGCCCATCCAGACGCCGGTGACGTAATCGGCGGTGAAGCCGATGAACCACGCGTCGCGCGCGGCCGAGGTTGTGCCGGTCTTGCCGGCGATCTGCCAGCCATCCAGCCGCGCCCTTGCTCCGGTACCGTCCTCGACGACCTTTGACATCATCCAGATCAGTTGCCGGTCGGCGGCCTCGCTGATCACCCGCTCGCCAATTCCGCCGGTGTTTGACATCAGCGGCGCATTGTCGCCCTTCAGCCGCAGGTCCGTGATGCCGTAGGGCGTGACCGAAGAGCCGCCGTTGAGGATGCCCGCGAAGGCGCCGGTCATCTCCAACAGCGTACTTTCAGAGGCGCCAAGTGCCAGCGCCGGGCCTTGCGCCAGATCGCTTTGCACGCCGAAGGCATGGGCGATGGCACGCACCCGGTCCAGCCCGACCATCTCGGACAGTTTCACCGCCGGGATGTTTCGGCTTTCGGTCAGCGCCTGCGTCAGCGTCATGGCGCCCTTGAACTGGTGATCGTAGTTTTGCGGGCTCCACGGCCCCGAACCGGGGATGTCGATGGTCAGCGGGCTGTCATCGATCATGTCGAGCGGCGACATGCCCAGATCCAGTGCACTGGCATAGACGAAGGGCTTAAAGAGCGATCCGGTTTGCCGCTTGGCTTGCGTGGCGCGGTTGAAGGCACCTGATAGCCCTGTCTGACGCCCGCCGACCATGGCGCGCACCGCGCCATCGGCTGACATCACCACGATCGCGGCCTGCGCGGTCGAGCCCTGTTTCACCCGCGTCTCGAATATCGACTTCAGCGCGTCTTCGGCGGCCTTCTGGATGCGCTGGTCCAGCGTGGTGCTGATGATCACGTCCTCGGTGGTATTGCGGGTGAAGAACTCGGGCCCCGAATCCATGGCCCAGTCGGCAAAATAGCCGCCGGCACGGGCCTGCGCCGCCTCTGACAGCTGGGCGGGATGGGTGCGCGCCTCGTTCGCCGCGGAGGTCGACAGATACCCCTGATCCTCCATCAGCCCGATCACGACATTGGCCCGGTCGATCGACCGGGCGATGTTGTTGGTGGGGGCATAGGTGGTCGGCGCCTTCAGCAGGCCGGCCAGCATCGCTGCCTCGGCCGGTGTAACCTCGGCTGCGGATTTGCCGAAATAACGTTGCGCGGCGGCCTCGAACCCCCGTGTGCCGGCGCCAAGATAGGCCCGGTTGAGGTAGATGGTCAGGATCTCGTCCTTGGAGTAGCGCACCTCCATCGCCATCGCGTAGACGGCTTCCTTGATCTTGCGCCAGAGCGTGGTCTGCCGGCAGTCGGATTCGTAATCCGCCTCGGTCTTCCAGATGTTCGCGTCATAGGGTTGGCCAAGGCACAGAAGCTTGGCCGTCTGCTGGGTAATGGTCGAGCCGCCATTGCCCGACAGCGGCCCACGCCCGGCGCGGATGTTGATCATCATCGCGCTGGCGATACCACGCGGGTCGATCCCGAAATGGTGGTAGAACCGCTTGTCCTCGGTCGCGACGACGGCGTTGCGCAGGTTCACCGAGACGTTCTTGGCGTCGATCACACCGCCAAACTGTTCGCCGCGCCACGCAAAAGTCTGACCATCGCGATCCATCAGCGTTACCGACCCGCGCGCACGCCCGTCCACAAGCGAGGATGCGGGTGGCAACATTGCCGCGTCATAGGCAACCGCCGCAGCAACCAGCAGCGTGGTGACCGCGCCGATCCGCCAGGCAAAAGCCCAGATCAGCCGGATGACGGACCGGATTGCCGCCCAGATTGTTCCCAGAAGCCAGCCGATGGGGCCGCGCCGGCGCCGCGGGGCCGCCTTGCGCGGCCTGCCGCCGTTACCCTTGCCGCCACTGGCGCCCTTGCCCCCGCGCGGGGGCTTGCGGCCGCCGTTGCCGCTACCATTGCCGCCTGTCCGGCCTCGTGCCGGGGCGCTTGCATAGCGCTTCTCGGCCACCAAAGGGGGCTTTCGTCCGCCTGTCCCGCTCATGCCTTGCCTTGGCTCTTCGCCTGCTCTTTGGTCCGACCATACAGGCCCGCGCTGCAAATGTGGAGCGGCATGAGCGGCGATCGCAATTTCATGTTCGCCCAATAATCAGGCAAATACACCAAATTGTGCAAAAGATGTGCAATCGCGCCATGGAATCGCCTGATCTGCTGCACTGCAGCGCTTGAGACTCGGGCCGTACCCCCTTCCTTCTGCCGTCGTGAGCGGTCCGCTGAGAGGCCGACGAAGGAAACTCGCAAGGGGATTAACGTGAAACTCATCATTGCAGCGATCAAGCCGTTCAAGCTCGAGGAGGTGCGCGAGGCGCTCACCACCATCGGGGTGCGCGGGATGATGGTGACCGAGATCAAAGGCTTTGGTGCCCAGTCCGGTCACACCGAAATCTACCGCGGCGCGGAATACGCCGTGAACTTCGTGCCCAAGGTCAAGATCGAGGTCGTCGTCACCGACGGCATGGCCGATCAGGTCGTCTCGACCATCGCCACCACTGCCAAGACCGACAAGATCGGCGACGGCAAGATTTTCGTTCTGGATGTGGACAGCGCCCTGCGCGTGCGCACCGGCGAAACCAACGACGACGCGCTTTGACCGCGACTTCCGACTGACAAGGGATAAACATGATGAAAAACCTGACAAGAATTTCGGGCCTCGCGGCGGGACTGGCAGTGCTTGCCACCGCTGCCTTGGCGCAAGATGCGCCGGCCGCGGCGCCGATGGTCGACAAGGGCGACGTGGCGTGGATGATGACGTCCTCGCTGCTGGTGCTGTTCATGATCGTTCCGGGCCTCGCGCTGTTCTACGGCGGGCTGGTTCGCACCAAGAACATGCTGAGCGTACTGATGCAGTGCACGCTTATCGCCGCGATGGTGATGGTGATCTGGATCCTCTGGGGCTACTCGATGGCCTTCGGCGGCGAGGGCACCTTCTGGGGCGGCCTGAGCAAGGTGTTCCTTGCCGGTGTCACGCCTGATTCACTCGCTGACACCTTCTCGGCAGACTACAAGTTGCCGGAATACGTGTTCATCGCCTTCCAGATGACCTTTGCCGCGATCACGCCTGCGCTGATCGTCGGGGCCTTCGTCGAGCGGATCAAGCTCTCGGCGGTGCTGCTCTTCGTGGCGCTGTGGGTCACCTTCATCTACTTCCCGATTGCCCACATGGTGTGGGGCGCGGGTGGTCTGGTCCTGAACTGGGGCGCGATCGACTTTGCCGGTGGCACCGTGGTGCACATCAATGCCGGTATCGCCGCTCTGATGTTTGCGCTGGTGATCGGGCCGCGTGTGGGCTTCGGCAAGGACAACATGGCGCCGCATTCGATGACGCTGACCATGGTCGGTGCCGCGATGCTGTGGGTCGGCTGGTTCGGCTTCAACGCGGGTTCCAACCTCGAGGCGACCTCGGGTGCGACGCTTGCGATGCTGAACACCTTCGTGGCGACCGCTGCCGCCGCCCTGAGCTGGTCGATCGTCGAGGCGATCACCCGTGGCAAGGCGTCCGGTCTTGGTGCCGCCTCTGGCATCGTTGCGGGCCTCGTTGCGATCACCCCGGCCTGTGGTACCACCGGCCCGGTTGGCGCGATCTTCCTCGGCCTCGTCGTCTCGCCGGTCTGCTACTTCTTCGTCACGACCGTGAAGTCGAAGTTTGGCTATGACGACAGCCTCGACGTCTTCGGTGTTCATGGTATCGGCGGCATCGTCGGCGCGGTCCTGACGGGTGTGCTCTGCGCCCCGTCGCTGGGCGGCACCGGCTACGTTGTCGAGGCCGGCACGATGGGCGCCCAGGTCATGGTGCAAATCCAGGCCGTGCTGGTCACCCTGGTGTGGTCGGGCGTCGGTTCGCTGATCCTGATCTACATCACCAAGGCGATCACCGGGCTGCGCGTCTCGACCGATGACGAGCGTCAGGGCCTTGACCTGACCTCGCATGGTGAAAGCGCCTACCACGCCTAAGAGATGTTCGACGGGGGCGGGTCCTCTTCCCACCCGCCCCTTTCACCTTCGCCCCGGGACCGCTGCGCGGCCCGGGGTTTTTCTTGTTCAGGTCGATGCGTGATTCGCGTTGCGTTGACCGGGCGCTGCCGGGATGCGATAAACCGGGTCAAGGCGGCCGCAAGTGCCGCCATCAGTCATGAGGCAAATGATGCGGTATCTGAAAACGATGGCCCTTGCGGGCCTGATGGTTGCTTGTGGTGGCATGGCGCAGGCTGGGCCGACGCTCTTCGCAGGGCTGGACTGGACGATTGGCGGCAATACCACGCTGCAAGGGGTTGTCGGGCTGGCCAGCAGTTCGATGGCATCGTCCGGGCGCGTAACCGGGGCTAAGGGCGCCGTGCATTTCGATCTGCTCGGGCGCGGCAACCAGCCGGAGTTCCGGCTGAGTGCTGTCTCTGGTAAAGGCGAAGTGCTGGGCGAGCTGGGCGTGGGCTACAGCCTTGGCACTGGCGTCTTCGGCGTTCTGGGCGCGACCGGCAACTACTTCGAATTTGGCGGCACGGCCAGTTTCCAGGGCGATGTGCAGGGCTACTTCGGCGTCAACAGCTACGGTAGCTTCTGAGAAAGCGCCGGGGTCTCAGACCCCGGCAGCCACGATTGCGCGGGCCAGGATCGGCACCGTCGTGGCATTCAGCCCGGCAATGTTCATCCGGCTGTCGCCCACCATGTAAATGCCAGCATCCGCGCGCATTGCCTCGACCTGTTCGGGTGTCGCGCCGATCCGGCTGAACATGCCGCGATGATGAGCGATGAAATCGAACCGGTCGGAATTGGTCAGCTTGCGCAACTCGTCCGCCAGTTGCTTGCGCAGGCCCAGCATCGAATTGCGCACCTCTTCCAGTTCCGCCTCCCAGTCGGCACGCAAAGCCGGGTCGGTCAGGATTGTCGTCACCACCCGCGCGCCATGATCAGGCGGGAACGAGAAGTTCTGCCGGTTGAGGAAGTTGAGGTTGGCCTGCGTGCGCTTGGCCTCGGTCCCGTCGCGCGCCACCGCCATCAGGATGCCGGTGCGTTCGCGGTAGATGCCGAAATTCTTCGAACAGGAGGCGGCGATCAGGCATTCGTCCAGCCCGCCGGCGACCTTGCGCGTGGCCGCGGCATCGGCACTCAGCCCGTCGCCGAAGCCCTGGTAGGCGAGATCCACCAGCGGCACCGCGCCGCGCGCCTTGAGAAGCGCGATCACCTCGTCCCACTGGGCAGCCTCAAGGTTCGCACCCGTCGGATTGTGGCAGCAGCCATGCAGCAGCACCACGTCGCCAGCCGCCACCTTGCCGAGATCTGCCATCATGCCGGCGAAATCGACCCCGCGCGTGGCGTCGTCGAAGTAACGGTAACTGGCCGTGGGGATGTTCAAGTACTTGATGATCGAGTTGTGATTGGGCCATGTCGGGTTCGAGACCCAGACGGTGGCCTGCGGGGCCGCCATGCGGATCAGCTCCAGCGCCTGTCGCACCGCGCCGGTGCCGCCCGGCGTGGCGATCGCCGCCACGCGCTCGGCCGCGACAGTATCTCCCAGCACCAGATCGCGCATCGCCGCGCCAAAGGCCGGGTCGCCGGCCAGACCGGTATAGGTCTTGGTGTCCTGCGTTTCCCACAGACGTTTCTCGGCAGCCTTGACGGCGCGCATCACCGGGGTCAGCCCGGTCGCGTCCTTGTAGACACCCACCCCAAGGTCGATCTTGTCCTTGCGCGGATCCTCGCGGAACGTCTGCATCAGCATCAGGATCTTGTCGGGGGCCTGGTCTTTCAGGGCGTCGAACATCATGCGTCTCCGGTGGCAATGGGCAGGTCGGCATATTGGCCCCATTCGGACCAGCTGCCGTCGTAAAGCGAATGATCGGACTTGCCCATGCGTTGCAGGGCAAGGTTGAGAATGGCGGCCGTTGTGCCCGACCCGCAGGTGGTGATGACCGGACGCGACAGGTCAACGCCGGCCGCTTCGAACACCGCGCGCAAATCTTCGGGTGCCTTCATCATGCCGTCCGGGTTCAGCAGATCGCGGAAGAACACGTTGCGCGAGCCGGGAATATGCCCCGACCGCAGGCCGGCGCGCGGCTCGGCCGCCTCGCCGCGAAATCGTGCAGGCGCACGGGCATCGACGATGACATGATCGCCCAGCTTTGCGGCGCGGGCCACCTGCGTGACATCCTTGATCAGCGCGTTCTGCCGCGTTGCCGTCATGTGCCGGTCACGCGGGATTGGCGGCATGTCCGACAGCGACCGCCCCTCTGCCACCCATTTCGGCAACCCACCATCCAGAACGGCGACATCGGTCTTGCCCATCAGGCGGAAGGTCCACCAGACGCGCGCGGCCGAAAAGAGGCCGGTCGAATCGTAGACCACCACCTGGTGCCCGTCGCCGACGCCCATCGCGCGCATCCGGCTGATGAACTTCTCGGGGGGCGGCGCCATGTGTGGCAGGTCCGAGCGCAGGTCGGCAATCTCGTCGATGTCGAAGAAGCGTGCGCCAGGGATATGACTGGCGGCATATTCCGCCGCGGCGTCGCGCCCCGCTCCGGGCATGTGCCACGACCCGTCAAGAATCCGCAGGTCCGGGTCCTTGAGGTGATCAGCCAGCCAAGCGGTGCTGACCAGCGTTCGGGGGTCGTCTTGCAGGGTCATGAGCGGCCTCGGGCAAAGGACATGGACCCTGATCTAGCCGTCCGCGGCGCGGGTGACAAGGCAAGCGGCCCGCGCGCCGTCACTCGTTATGGCGCAGCAGTCGGGCCTTCTGTCGGGCCCAGTCGCGCTTGGCGTCGCTGGCCCGCTTGTCGTAGGTCTTCTTGCCCTTGGCGACCGCGATCTTCAGCTTCACGATGCCGCGGTCGTTGAAATACATCACCAGCGGCACCAGCGTCATGCCTTCGCGCTGGGTGGCGTTCCACAGCCGCGACAGTTCCTTGGCCTTGCACAGCAGCTTGCGCCGGCGCCGTTCCTCGTGGCCCCAAGTCCGCGCGGGCTCGTAGGGGGCGATGTAGGCGTTGGTCAGCCACAATTCGCCATTCTCGACGCTGGCATAGCTTTCGGCGATGTTCGACTGGCCCGTGCGCAGCGATTTCACCTCTGACCCGGTCAGGATGATGCCGACCTCAAGATCGCTCTCGATGGCATAGTCGTAGCGCGCGCGCCGGTTCTCGGCGATTACCTTGTAGTTCTTGTTGTCGGACTTGCTGGCCATGATCGGGCCGAGATAGGCCAAGGCGCGCCCCTTCACAAGCGGCGGCGGGATGAACATCTCTGGCAGGTGCCCTCGCCAACCCTGTAGAACGGCCCCATGTTCTGGTTCGAAACCCATGTCGCGCTTGCCATCTGGACGGTGCTGGCTCTTGCGGCCACCATCATCATCCTGCAACAGCGCCGCACGCCGCAATCGACACTGGCCTGGCTGCTGGCGATCATCCTTGTGCCCTACGTCACGCTGCCGCTGTTTCTTATCTTCGGTGTCCGCCGGGGCGAGGGGCACGCCGACACGATCCGCTTCGGCCGGTCCGGCGCGCCGCCCGTGCAGGATGACGAGGCGGCGGTCTTTGCCGCGTTGGGTGCGCCGGGTGCGGCGGCGGGCCACAGGTTCCGCCTTTTGCCGACGGGTGAAGAATGCCACGCCGAATTGAGTGCGCTGATCGACGAGGCGCGCGAAAGTCTCGACGTCATGTTCTACATCGTCGCGGATGACGAGATCGGGCGCGGCATGGTCGACATGCTGGCCCGTCGCGCGGGCGAGGGCGTGAAGGTGCGCCTGATGATGGACCGTTTCGGCAGCCTGCGTGCGCCGCGTGGGGCGCTGGCCCGGCTGCGCGCTGCAGGGGGCGAGGTGCGCTTCACCCGGCCGTTCTGGCACAGCCTCGCCGTCAACCGGCTGAACCAGCGCAACCACCGCAAGTTGGTCATCGCCGATGGCGCGCGGGTTTTCGCGGGCGGCATGAACGTGGGCCGCGAATACATGGGACCGGCCCCCGATCCGGACCGCTGGACGGACCTGTCGTTTCGCCTGGACGGGCCGGTTGCGGCTGATTTCGCGGCGGTTTTCGCCGCCGACTGGGGTACGCCCGCGCCGCCCCCGCCCGTCGGGCTGGCGCCGGGGGGAACCTGTATCGCCCAGCTTGTACCGGCCGGTCCTGACATGACCAACGACGTGTTGCACGACGGACTGGTGCAGGCGCTGCATGCCGCGCGTCGGCGGATCTGGATCGCTACGCCGTATTTTCTGCCCACTGAACTGCTTGCCAATGCGCTGGACACCGCGGCGCGGCGCGGCGTCGATGTGCGCATCCTTGTCCCCGAAACGTCCAACCAGCGGATCGCGGATTTCGCCCGCGGGGCCTATTTGCGCAATCTGGCAGAGGCGGGCGCGCGGGTGCTGTTGTTCGAGGGCGGGATGATGCATGCCAAGATGGGCGTGATCGACGACATGGCCTGGGTCGGTTCGGCCAATTTCGACGTGCGCAGCATGTTGCTGAACTTCGAGACCTGCCTGTTCGTCCATGATGCTGGCGGTGTTGCCGTTCTGGCCCGCTGGTTCGAGGTGGCCGCGCGCCGCAGCCGCGAGGCGGCCCCCTCTGCCGGGCTGGGCCGACGCCTTTCGGAGGGTGCATTTCGGCTTTGGGCGCCGGTGCTATGACCGCACCGACCCGAATCATGAGCTACAACATCCGCAAGGGGCGCGGCCACGGCTTTGTCCACCGCCCTGACCGGGTGTTGCAGGTGATCGCGGGTCTGTCGCCCGACATCGCCCTGCTGCAAGAGGCCGATCACCGGCTGGGCGACCGGCCCGCCGCCCTGCCGCGCGCCGAGATCGAGGCGGAGACGGGCCTTGTGCCACTGCAATTCGGGCAAGGCGCGCCCAGTCTTGGCTGGCACGGCAACACGATGCTGCTGCGCCCCGACATCGACGTGACCGACATCGCCCGGCTGGACCTGCCGGGGCTGGAGCCGCGCGGCGCAGTCATGGCCGAACTGGCGCTGCCCGGCGGGCCGCTGCGGGTGGTGGGGCTGCACCTTGGCCTGCTGCGCCATTCCCGCCGCCGCCAGCTGACCGAGATCATCACCCGCCTTGCCGCGCGCGACCCGATGCCGACGCTGATCGCTGGCGATTTCAACGAATGGTCGGACGAGGTTGGCCTGGGCCGTCTGGCCCGCGCCTACGAGATCCTCAGCCCCGGCAAGACGTTCCACGCGCGCCGCCCTGTCGCGTCGCTCGACCGGTTCGCCTTCAACGACCTGTTGCACTGGCGCGATGCGGGCGTGGCCGACGACCTTGCCGCGCGCCGCGCCTCGGATCATCTGCCGATCTGGATCGACGTGGTCGCGGGCGCGCATGGACAAGGCCGGGCCGCCCGCTAGAATGGACGGACCCTTCCGGTTGCGGTGTTTTTCATGTTGATCCAGATCGCCCTCGGCTCTCTCCTGATGCTGATCAACATCCTGATCACCGGCCTCAGTTACTGGGGGATGGAGGTGGTGCTGGTCCGGATGCGCCACTGGCTCGCCCGCCGGCCGCACCGGCCGAAGCTGACGCTGATTCTCAGCGCCGCGGCGCTCTGGATCCTCGCGCAGGTGACCTTCGGCGTCTGGATCTGGGCGCTGACGCTCCGCGCGCTGGACATCTTCAGCACGCTCGAGGCGTCGGTCTATTTCGCGTTGACCGCCTATACCACGCTGGGCTTCGGCGACGTGCTGCTGCCCGAGCAATGGCGGCTTCTGGGCGGGATGGCGGCCACCAACGGCCTGCTCAGCATGGGCCTGCTGACCGCGATGATGGTCGAGGCGCTGCGGCAGGTGCGGATGATCCAGCTCAAAAGCCTTGAAAGCACGACGTGAGCCTGCCTGTTCTGCCCAATACGCCCGCTCGCCGGCTGTTTCTGGGCCGGCACGGGCTGGCCGAGGCGCCGACGGGGCCCGGCAAGGGCGCGGACCTGATGGGCGTGATCGCCGCGCTGGGCTTCGTTCAGGTCGACAGCGTCAACACGCTGGCGCGCGCGCATGACATGATCCTGTGGTCGCGGCGCCAGCGGTATCGCCCGCCCGCGCTGGGCCACCTGCTGCACCGCGACCGGCAGGTGTTCGAGCACTGGACGCATGACGCCTCGGTCATTCCCATCGCGCATTTTCCGCATTGGCGGCATCGTTTCGAACGTGATCGCGCGCGGCTGGCCGACCGCTGGCGCGACTGGCAGGGCGGCGATTTCCTGGCCGAGGTCGATGCCGTGCGCGACCGCATTGCGACGCGCGGCGCTTGCGGCAGCGGCGACGTGGGCGATGGCGAAGCGCGCGGGGCCTCGGGCGGTTGGTGGGACTGGCACCCGTCCAAGACCGCGCTGGAGTATCTCTGGCGAACCGGCGAGGTGGCGGTGCTACGGCGCGAAAGTTTCCGCAAGATCTACGACCTGACGGAGCGGGTGATCCCGCCCGAACATCTCAACCGCCATCATCCCGTGGAGGAAACCATTGACTGGGCCTGCACTGCCGCGCTCGACCGGCTGGGCTTTGCCACCTCGGGTGAGCTGGCGGCATTCTGGGCGCTGGTCAGCCCGGAGGAGGCGCGTGCGTGGTGCGCGGCGGCCCACTCAGCCGGCCGGATCGAGGAGATTGCGGTGGAATGCGTCGATGGCAGCCTGCGGCGGGCCTTCGCCTGGCCCGGAACACTGGCCGAGGCGCTGGATTTGACCGCGCCGGGCGCCCGTGTGCGGATCCTGTCACCTTTCGACCCGGTGCTGCGCGACCGCAAGCGCGCGGCGCGGCTCTTTGGCTTCGATTACCGGATCGAAATTTTCGTGCCCGAGGCGCAGCGGCGCTATGGCTACTACGTCTTTCCGGTGATGGAGGGCGACGCGATGATCGGCCGGATCGACGTGAAACGGCAGGGCGAGGTGCTGGCCGTCACCGCCTTCTGGCCCGAAGCGGGTGTGCGCATGGGCAAGGGACGGCGCGATCGTCTGGCGGCCGAGCTTGACCGCGCGGCAGTCTTTGCCGGCTGCACCCGGGTAGAATACGCGCCCGGATGGCTACGCGCAGGCTAAGCTATTCCGCACTTGCGCGCTGTACCGGCGCGGGCGGCAGGCCCTCGATCAGGCTGCGCGACAGCCGCGTCAGCATCGCGCGCACGTCGTCATGCTTGTCGGGCTCCCACCGCGCCACCAGTTCGGAAAGACGCGCGCGATAGCGCGTCGCCATTCCGTCAAAGGTGATGCGGCCTTGCGGTGTGGGCCGGGCGATGTCGTCGTCCTCGATGCTCAGCAGCCCCTTGTCCGCCAGCCGCGCGGCGATGGCCGCGATGCGCTGCCGCGTGGCGTGTTCGCCCTGCGCCAGATCGGCGATGCTGGCGGGCGCGCCTTCGCGGCAGATCGCGACCAGCAGCCAGATCTCGTCGGGTGCCAGCGTCAGGCCGAAATGCTCGGCTGCGCGCTCGAACACTGCCCATTGCTGCTCGGGCCGCTCCAGCCGGGTGACGATCTGCTCCAGTTCGTCCAGCGAGGTTGCCTCGTGCGGCATCGCGAAACTTTCGCCGATGGTCTCGGGGCCGCGGCTGCCCTTCAGCGGCACCTCGCGCAGGAACCACGTCATGCCGAACCCGAACGCCGCGATCAGCGCGGCAAGCGAGAAGATCGGGTGCAGCGCGTGGGCATAGGCCGACTGGTAGACCGCCCGCTGCGCCTCGGGCAGCGACAGGATCGCGACGGGATCGCTCAGCGCCACCGTTCCGGCGGGCAGGGCGTGGGCCAAAAGGCCGGCCAGGTTGGCGGCAAAGACCGCGCCGAAGATCGACACGCCGACCGACCCGCCGATCGCCCGGAAGAGCGTCGCGCCCGAGGTAGCGACGCCCAGGTTGCGGTATTCCACCGCGTTCTGCACGGCAAGGATCAGCACCTGCATCACCATGCCCAAGCCCAGCCCCAGCACCAGCATGTAGGCCGAAATTGCGAGGGTCGAGCTGTCGACCGTCAGCGTCGCCAGCAGCAACAGGCCCGCCGTCATCACCGCGGTGCCCGCAATCGGGAAGACCCGGTAGCGCCCGATCCGGCTGATGATCTGGCCCGACCCGATCGAGGTGGTCAGCACGCCCGCCATCATCGGCGTCAGGATCAGACCGGCAATCGACGGGCTGTCGCCTTTCACGACCTGCAGGAAAACCGGCATGTAGGTGACCGAACCGAACATCGCCACGCCCACGACAAGGCCGACAAGGCAGGCCACCACGAAGGTGCCGTTGCGAAAGAGGCCCAGCGGCAGCACCGGTTCGACCGCGAAACGTTCGGCCAACACGAATGCCAGCGTCGCCAGCACCGTCACGGCGATCATCCCGAGGATGGCAGGCGAATCCCACGGCAGGGTATGGCCGCCAAGGCTGGTGAACAGGATCAGCCCGGTCAGCGCCACCGCCAGCAGCCCCGCGCCAAGGTAGTCGATGCTGGGTGTGCGCCGCGTATCGGGCGCGGTGAAGGCCAGCCCGATCACCGCAAGCGAGACCAGCCCCAGCGGAATGTTGATGTAGAAGATCCA
This sequence comes from Limimaricola sp., assembly GCF_016125575.1. Taxonomy (GTDB): domain Bacteria; phylum Pseudomonadota; class Alphaproteobacteria; order Rhodobacterales; family Rhodobacteraceae; genus WGLM01. The sequence continues at coordinate 85,268 of NZ_WGLM01000006.1, read as the reverse complement.
GCGCCAGCTGAGATGTTCGACGAAAAAGCCCCCGATCAGCGGCCCGATCACCGTGGCCAGCCCGTAGACCGCGCCGAAAAGGCCCTGGAACCGGCCGCGTTCGCGCGGCGGGATGATGTCGCCGATCACCGCCATCGCCGTCACCATCAGGCCCCCGCCGCCCAGCCCCTGCAGGGCGCGGAAGGCGATCAGCTCGGCCATGTTCTGGCTGACTCCGCAAAGCGCCGAGCCGCCGAGAAACAGCGCGATCGCCGCCTGAAGGACGATCTTGCGCCCGAAGAGATCGCCCAGCTTGCCGTAAAGCGGCGTGACCACCGTGGTCGCCAGCAGGTAGCCGGTGACGATCCACGACAGGTGTTCCAGCCCGCCCAGTTCGCCCACGATGGTGGGCAGGGCGGTGGAGACGATAGTCTGGTCGAGCGCGGCCAGCAGGATCACCAGCATCAGCGCGCCAAAGATGATGCGGACCTTGGGATCCAGCGCGGCGCGGGGCGCAGGCGCTGCGGAAGCAGTTGTCATGGGGCGGACCTCCTTCGGGGAGACGCCGTTAGATAGACCCGCTGGCGCGGATGTCCAAGGGGGCAGGGCGGCGTGCGCGGAGAAGCGCGAAGGTGCCGCTGCCCACCACCAGCAGGCTGCCCGCCCAGGTGAGCAGGTCTGGCCGCTCGCCGAAAACGGCCATCCCGAGGATCATCGCGAAGATCAGCCGGGTATAGCGAAACGGTGTGACCGCGCCCACGTCGCCCGTCCGCATCGCCACGGTCAGCGCGAAATAGGCAGCGACGCCGGCCGCGCCAGCGGCAGCGATCAGCGCGGCGGCGGCAGGTCCTGGAAAGGCGGGATGCCCCTCCACCAGCGCCAGACCGGCACCGACAAGGGCGAGAATCGCGAAGCCCGCGACGCCCAGCTGCATGTTGGTCAGTGCTGGAGGGGCCGCGCGGGTGGCAATATCGCGCCCGGCAAAGCCCACCATCCCCGCCACCGCGAGCAGCGACAACGCGTCCCAGCCCGCCACGCCCGGCCGCAGGATCAGCAGCACACCGGCAAAGCCGACGGCGACGGCGCTCCAGCGCCGCCAGCCTACGCGCTCGCCCAGAAACAGCGCGGCCCCTGCGACCACGACCAGAGGTGCCGCCTGCAGGATCGCCGAGGCGACCGTCAGCGGCGTCAGCACGAAGGCGAGTGCATAAAAGAGCCGCCCCATCGCCTCGAACCCCGACCGGATCAACAGCGTCCGGCCAAGATAGCCGCGCGTCCAGACCGGGCTGCCCTGCCTGCGGGTCATGACGGCGAAAGCCGCCAGCCCCAGCAGGCCGAAAAGCGCCAGTACCTCGCCCAGCGGCAGCGATTCGGCCGCGGCCTTCAGGCTCATGTCCTCGACGGCGAACCCCGCCATCGCTGCGGTCATCCACAGGCTGCCGCGCAAGTTTTCGGACAGGGCCATATCAGTGTCTTTCGTGGTTGAAAGGGGCCCGCGATTGACCGGCCCGGCGCTATCGACGACAGTCGCGGCCTAAGTTTGGACCTGCCACACCATGTCGCCAACACCGCCGGAATACATTCTGCATATCGGCCTGCACAAGACCGGAACGACGTCGTTCCAAGCGGTCATGCACAACCACCGCGCCGCCTTTCTTGCGCAGGGAATCGATCCGTTCCAGACCCCGCGCGGAATCTCGTCAGGCCGGGCGAAACACGGCGATCTGGCCTTTGCCGCGATGCGGTCCGGCGTGCTTGACCAGCGTCCAGGCGACCTGTTGCACGGGGTCGATCAGCAGGCGCTGTTCGAGAGTACCCGGGCCGCCATCGCTTCGCATGTCGCCGCCTCGACATGCACGCGGTTCCTGTTCAGCACAGAAGCGCTGTCGCTCTTGCGCACACCCGACGAACTGTCCCGGCTCAAGGCCCTGTTCCCGCCCGGCCCTGCGACCTTTTCCGCCGTGCTGGCACTGCGCGAAAAGGAGGCTTGGCTGGCGTCATATACCAATCACATGGTCAAGTCGGGGGTAACGCCAGCCACAGATCCAGCCTCGGCCTATTACCTGCGGGGTGACAACTGGCTGACTGATTTCGACGGGCTGGTCGCGACATGGCGCGCAGGTTGCGACAGCCTCGTCACGCTCCACTACGATCCCGAGGACATGGTCGGAAATCTGGCAGGGGCCATGGGCGTGACGCTCGATTTCAACACGCGTGCCTACCGGCGCAATGTCTCGCCACGAAATCCACATGTGATGCGCCTGCCGCGGCTTATCTTACGCCGGGTGCTGGGCAGCGAGGACGAAGGACTGCGCCGCCGTTTGCGCGCCATTCGCGAACGCTGGACTCTTTAGGCCCGGCGAACGGCCTCGTGGGTGATGCGCCCGCCGGCGATGGTGATGGTGACATGCAGCCGGTCGATCGCGTCGGGCGGGGTCGCCTCGATGTCGCCCGACAGGACGACGACATCCGCGGCCATGCCCTCGCGCAGCGAGCCGGAGAGATGATCCATGTGCGCCGCCCGCGCGCCGCCCGCGGTATAGGCGTGCAGCGTTTCCATCAAGCCCAGCCGCTGGTCGGAGCCGCCGGGATAGGCGGGCCGGGTCAGCGCGGCCCTGATCCCCCGCAGGACCGAGATGTCGGCCACCGGCCAGTCCGAGGCGAAGCAGACCGGCGCCCCGGCCTCGCACAAATCCCGGCAGAGATAGGCGCGCGGCAGCCGCTCCGGCCCCAGCACCTCCAGCGTGCCGTCAAGGCCGAAATCCATCGCGCCCGGTGCATGCACGGGTTGCAGCGAGGCGGTGACACCAAGGTCCGCCAGCCGGTGAATGTCGGCCCGGTCGATCACCTCGATATGCTCGATCCGGTGGCGGGCGTCGCGCGGGCCATTGGCTGCGCGCGCGGCGGCGTAGCCGTCAAGCGTGACGCGCACCGCCCTGTCGCCAATGGCATGAACGGCAACCTGCAATCCCCGCCGGTCGGCCTCGGTGGCGATGGCGGCGAAACGCGCGGGCGCGAACAGCAGCGCGCCGCGATGGCCCGGCGCATCGGGATAATCCTGCAGCATCGCCGCCGTGCGGCTGTCAACGACGCCGTCCATGAACAGCTTGACGAAGCCCGCCGAGAGCCAGTCATCGGCGAAATCGCGGGCCATGGCGCTTGCCTGCTCCAGCGCCTCCAGCTCCATGTGCGGCTTGAAATGGAAGGGCACCTTGACCCGCGCGGTCAGCCCGCCCGCGGCGCGCAACCCGGCCAGCAGGTCCAGCGTGTAGCGGTTGCCGTCCATCATCACCATCGACGTGATGCCATGCCGCGCGGCATGGGCCAGCCCCGCGGCGAAGGCGCGCCGGTCCTGCGCGCGGTCCTCGTCGGTGACGCTGGCCGGCTCTTCGCCCGTCGCGATGCCAAGGTTCAGCCGCGACTCGCCGCCGAGCGCGATGATCGGCGCGAAGGCCTCGAACTCGCGCAATTCGCCGGTGGCAAGGCCATCCTCCCCCATTACCACCTCGTGCCCCGGCGGGGTCGCGGCTCCGTGCAGCAGGCCCGCGGCGGCAAGGGCCGCGGTATTGGCCCAGACGGTGTGCAGGTCGGCCGCCGTCATCGCGATGGGCCTGTCGGGCAGGATCTCGTCCAGCGCCGCGCGCGGCAGTCCCGGGCCAAGCAACCCGTAATCGGCCCCCTGCGCCATCAGCAAGGGCCGGGCGGGATGCGCCGCGGCGAATGCGCGAAACGCCTGCGCCAGCGCCGAGGCGTCCGGCAGGCCCCCCACCTGCAGATGCCCCAGCTGCGCCCCGCCAAGGCCAAGGTGCAGGTGACTTTCGACAAACCCCGGCAGCACTGTCCCGCCGCCGCAATCGTGCAGCCGCGTGCCGGGGCCGGCCAGTGCCGCCACCTCGGCCCCGCCCACGGCGACGATCCGCTCGCCCGCCAGCGCGATCGCCGTCGCGCGGGGACGGGCCGGGTCCATCGTCAGGACGCGGGCATTGGTCAGGATCAGGTCGGGCGTCACGCTCAGTTCAGCAGGCCCGCATGGACCATCGCGGCGCGCACCGCGGCCTTGGTCGGCTCGGTCAGCCCGGTCAGGGGCGAGCGCACCTCGTCCGAGGCAAGCCCCAGCAGCGACAGGCCATACTTGGCCCCGGCCACGCCCGGCTCCATGAAGATCGCCTCGTGCAGCGGCATCAGCCGGTCGAGCAGCGCCAGTGCGGCGCGGTAGTCGTCGGCCAGCGTGGCATTCTGGAACTCGGCGCAGAGACGAGGCGCGACGTTCGCGGTGACCGAAATGCAGCCCACCCCGCCATGCGCATTGAAGCCCAGCGCGGTGGCATCCTCGCCCGAGAGCTGGATGAAATCGGTGCCGCAGGCGATGCGTTGCTTGGGCACGCGGCTGAGATCGCCGGTCGCGTCCTTCACGCCCACGATCATCGGCAGCTTGGCCAGTTCGCCCATCGTGGCGGGTGTCATGTCCACGACCGAGCGGCCGGGAATGTTGTAGATGATGATCGGCAGGCCACATTCGGCCGCGGCAGTGAAATGCGCGACCAGCCCGCGCTGCGTGGGCTTATTGTAGTAGGGGGTCACCACCAGCGCGGCATCGGCGCCCGCGGCCTTGGCGGCCTTGACCAGCCGAACCGTCTCGGTCGTGTTGTTCGACCCGGCCCCGGCGATGACGGGCACACGGCCTGCGGCGGTGCGCACGACGGTTTCGACAACGAGGTCATGTTCCTCGTGGCTCAGCGTCGGGCTTTCGCCGGTGGTGCCCACGGGGACAAGGCCGTGACTGCCCTGTTCGATATGCCACTCGACCAGCGCCTTGAGCGCTTCAAGGTCTACCTCGTGGTCGCGGAACGGCGTGACCAGGGCGGGAAGCGAGCCTTTGAACATCGGGACAAATCCTATCGGCAGGGCGCGCGGGCGGTTTTCCGCCGCGGCCGGGGGCGAAACGGGCGGACCCTAGACGCCTTTGCGCGCCTTGCCAAGTTTCGGCGTTGCGGTCGGGCTGCGGCAGGTTAGGTTTCTGACAGGCCCCGAACGAGAAGAGTTACATGCGCCGACTGGCCCTTGCCGCGATCATCGCGCTGACCATGCCGCTTGCTGCGCGCGCCCAGACCGGGGACGCGCCGCCCGATCCGCTGGCCGCGGCCTTTGCCGCCGCGGATGCGGGCAACTGGGCCATCGCCCAGGCGCTGGTGCCGCAGGGTGACAGGCTGGCGCGCGACCTGCTGACATGGACCCAGCTGCGCGCCGGGATCAGCACCGATCCTGCTGCGCCACCCAACCCCGTGACCTTCGCCGATTACGCGGCCTTCCTGAAGGCGCGGCCCGACTGGCCGGGCCTTGACCGGCTGCGCGCGCAGGGCGAGGCGACAATAACCCCCGAAATCCCGGCCCGCGATGTCATCGCCTATTTCGGCGACAATGCCCCGCAGACCGGGCAGGGCGCGGCAGCGCTGGCCAGCGCGCTGATCGCCACGCGGCAGGGCGAGAAGGCCGCGCAGGTGCTGCACGATGCCTGGCTGACCCTCAGCTTGACGGACGAGGGGCAGGCGGCACTTCTGACAAGCTTTGCCGCCCAGCTTGCGCCGCTTAACGCCGCGCGGGCGGATGCGATGCTCTGGCGCTGGCGTACCGACGATGCCGCGCGGATGCTGCCGCTGCTCAATGCCGATACCGCGGCACTGGTCAAGGCGCGACTGGCCTATATCCAGAACAGCCCTGACAGGGCGCGGCTTGTGGCCGCCGTGCCGGCGCTGCTGAAGGACGACGCGGGGCTGGCCTATGATCGCTACAGCTGGCTGGCCGCCCGCGGCAATCAGTCCGACGCCATCGCGCTCTTGCTGACGCGAACCGACAGCGCTGCGAAACTGGTGCAGCCGTTTCGCTGGTCGGGCTGGCGCCGGGTATTGGCGCGCTTTGACATGCGGCAAGGCAACTATGCCGAGGCCTATGCGCTGGCCAGCAAACATCACCTGACCCCCGATGATGGCGAGGCCTACGCCGATCTGGAATGGCTGTCAGGCTATATCTCGCTGCGATACCTCGACAGGCCGTCGCAGGCTTTGCACCATTTCCTCGCCGTCGAGGCCGCCGTCGACAGCCCCATCTCGGAGGGGCGGGCGGGCTACTGGGTGGGTGCGGCCGAAGAGGCGCTGGGCCAGCATGCGGCGGCCCGTGCCGCATGGACACGCGCGGCACGCAACCAGACCAGCTTTTACGGACTGCTCGCCGCCGAGAAGCTGGGTCAGTCACTCGACCCCGCACTTTTGGGGCGCGAGACCTTCCCCGACTGGCGCAGTGCGGCATTCATGCAGGATGATGTCACGCGCGGGGCCTTCTCCCTGCTGGCCGCAGGAGAGAGAACCGGGGCGGTGTTGTTCTTCGCGCAGTTGGGCAAGACGCTTGACCGCACCCAGATCGGACAGCTGGGTGCGCGGCTTGACCAGCTGAACGAGCCGTTCTTCGAGGTGCTGCTGGGCAAGGCCGCGGCGGCGCGCGGCATGATCCTGCCGGGGCTCTATTTTCCGCTGCATGACATCGCCCGCAAAGACCTGCCGGTGCCGTCGGAACTGGCCTTGGCCGTGGCCCGGCGCGAAAGCGAGTTCAACGAAAGCGTCGGCAGTCCCGCCGGCGCGCTGGGCCTGATGCAGGTGATGCCCGGCACCGCGCGCGACATGGCCAACGCGCTGGGCCTGCCCTACGACCGCGCCCGCCTGACCGCCGACTGGGATTACAATGCCACGCTTGGCGCGGCCTACCTTGCCGGCCTGATCGAACGTTACGGCTATTCGCCGGTGCTGGTCGCGGCGGGCTACAATGCCGGGCCGGGGCGACCCGACCAGTGGATCGCCGACCGGGGCGACCCGCGCGATCCGCAGGTCGACGTGATCGACTGGATCGAGAACATCCCCTTCCGCGAGACGCTGAACTACGTCCAGCGCGTCACCGAGGCGATCCCGATCTACAAGGCGCGCCTGACCGGCAGGGCAGGGCCGATCCGCTTCACGGCGCTGCTGAAGGGCGAGATGCCGGTGATGCGGCCTCAGGCACGGGCAGTGGCCGACGCAGCTCCAGAGCCGTCTGCGCCCGCTGCGCCGACTGCACCGGATATTACCGTCAGCATCGCGCCTGAGGCGCGCCCAGCCGCCGAAGCGGCCGCTCCGGCCCTGCCGTCATCCAACGGGTCGGACCTTGCGCCAACCAGCAGCATTCGTCCCAAGGCGCGCCAATAGTGGGCCGATGCCAAGTTGGACGATCTGCCCTTTGGGATTGCGGCGCTACGCGGCTGTTCGAAGTGCCGCGCGCCTCGCCCTCCAAAGGGTGAAGATGCCCGCGCCCACGATGATGGCTGCCCCCGCCGCGACATGCGGCTTCAGCGTCTCGCCAAAGACCAGCAGGCCGATGGTAGAGGCAAAGACGAGTTGCAGGTAGGCAAAGGGCTGCACCGCGCTGGCCTCGGCCACCTCGTAGCACTTGATCAGCAGGTAATGCCCGGTCGCCCCGGTGACGCAGAGCGCGGCCATCCAGGCCCAGTCCGGCGCCGTCATCGGCTGCCAGGCCCAAAGGCCCGGGCCGGTGATCGCCACCGCGCCCACAACCCCGGTCCAGAAGAACGACACCGCCGCCGAATCGCGCCGGGCGGCATAGCGGGTCAACAGCGCGTAAAGCGCGAACATCGTGGCCGAGAGGAACGGCAGTGCCGCCCAGGGCGAGAAGACCGCCAGCCCCGGTTCCAGCACGACCAGTACGCCGACGAAGCCGACACCGATCGCCGCCCAGCGCCGCCAGCCCACCGCCTCGCCCAGGATCGGCCCCGAAAGCGCCGCGACCAGCAGCGGGTAACAGGCGAAGATCGCGTGGCTTTCGACCAGCCCCAGCTTGACGAAGGCCACCACAAGTACGCAGATCTCGCCCACCAGCAGCACGCCGCGGAAGGTCTGGAGCAGCGGCTGCGTGGTAGCGGCTGCGGCGCGGACGGAACCGCTCTGGCGTATCGCCACGACTATGACGAAGGCCGCGAAGAACCAGTAGCGGATCATCACCACCATCAGCACGTTGTAGCTGCCCGCAAGGTGGCGCGAAATGCCGTCCTGGATGGCGAAGACGAAGGTCGTGGCGATCATCAGCCAGATGCCAAGGCGGGTATTGGTCTGCATCAGGCGGGCAACCTTGCGCGGGTCATGTGACGCTTGCGGCCATAGCCCGGCGCACGGGCCACGTCAAAGCCCGCCGCGGCCAGCGCCCGACGGACGTGGCCGGCCGCCGTGTAGGTCGCCGCCGTCCCGCCCGGCGCGGTGTGGCGGGCGACCTCGGCCATCAGACCTTCGCCCCACATCTCGGGGTTCTTGGCGGGCGAGAAGCCGTCGAGATACCAGGCATCGGCCCTGCCGGCCCAGCCGGGCAGCGTTTCGCGCACGTCGCCCGGCACGATGGTCAGGGTCAGGCCGCCGAAGTCGTAAGGCCCCGTCCCGGCGGCAAGCGCCGCGACAAGCGCATCAGCGGGCCCGACCAGCGCAGGGAAGGCCGCCAGCGCGCGGGCCATGTCGGCGGGGGCCATCGGGAACGCCTCGAACGTGGTGAAATGCAGCGGCGCGGGCGCGCCCGCCGCGCGCCACGCGGCCCAGGTGACGAGGAAGTTCAGCCCGGTGCCGAACCCCGTCTCGGCGATGTGAAAGGCGGGTGCGAAGCGCGCTGGCAGGTCGTTTCCGGCGAGAAAGACGTGGCGCGTCTCGTCCAGCCCGCCGGCCAGCGAGTAATACATATCGTCGAAGCGGCGCGAGACGGGGACGGTGCCGTCGCGCCAGTCGACCGGGGCGTGCTGGTCGTTCATCGGGGGCTGCCTTAGGGTGCGCCCGCAATTAGGACGCGGAGGCGGGCGATGGCAAGGATGGACGTGACGGTGCGCGGTGCGGGGGTGTTCGGCCTTGCCGTCGCCTGGGCCTGCGCGCGGCGCGGCGCGCGCGTGCAGGTGATCGACCCGGCCGGCGTGGCGGCGGGCGCGAGCGGCGGCGTGGTGGGCGCGCTGGCCCCGCATGTGCCCGAGCAATGGAACGAGAAGAAGGCGTTTCAACTGGAAAGCCTGCTGATGGCCGAGGCGTTCTGGGCCGACGTGGCTGAGGTGGGCGGGGGTGACCCGGGCTATGCCCGGCTGGGCCGGGTGCAGCCCCTGGCCGACGAGGCCGCGGTGCAGCTGGCCCGCGCGCGGGCAGAAGAGGCCAGCGCGCTGTGGCAGGGCCATGCGACGTGGGAGGTGGTGCCTGCGTCTGGCAATGGGTGGGAGCCGCCCAGCCCCTCAGGCTGGCTGGTGCGCGACAGCCTGAGCGCGCGTGTGCATCCCCGCCGCGCGACCAAGGCGCTGGCCGCGGCGGTGCTGGCGCGGGGCGGGCAGGTGTTGACCGAGGGCGCCGATGCTGGCGCGGTGGTCTGGGCCACCGGCTGGGCAGGACTGGCCGAACGGGGCCTGGGCAACGGAGTGAAGGGGCAGGCAGCCGTTCTGGCCTTGGACCGGCGCGACGCGCCGCAGCTTTTCGTGGGCGGTGTGCATGTCGTGCCGCATTCAGATGGCACCGTCGCCGTCGGCGCGACCAGCGAGCGCGACTGGGATGACGCCACGACTACGGATGACCGTCTGGACGTTTTGCTGACCCAAGTGCGCGCGGCGCTACCTGCGCTGGGCGACGTGACTGTGCTGGCACGCTGGGCCGGTGTGCGCCCACGCGCCGCCAGCCGGGCGCCGTTGCTGGGGCAACTGGCCGATGGCAGCTTCATCGCCAATGGCGGGTTCAAGATCGGTTTTGGCATGGCGCCGCTGGTGGGCGAGGTGATGGCCGACCTGCTGCTGGAGGGGCGTGACCGGATCCCGGAGGACTTTCGCCTGCCGGGTCAGGGTCGGGGTTTCGGATGAAACCCCGATGCCTTCGGCGAGAGTATTTGGGGCAAGATGAAGCCTAGCCCGCCGTGGCCGCCATGCAGAGCCGGTTGTCGGGGCCGCGCAGCCAGAGGTCGGCGCCCTTGACGCAGACCTGCGCCGCTTCGCCCGCGATCAGCGGCGCGGTGGCGCGGTAGCTGAAGCGAGTAAGCGGCGCGGGCGCGGCCAGCATCAGCAGTTGCGCCAGCAGCGGGCCATGCACGACAAGGCCGCCATGCCCCTCGACCTCGCGCGCATAGGCGGCGTCGTAGTGGATGCGATGGCCGTTGAAGGTCAGCGCCGAGTAGCGGAAGAGCAGGGTTGCATCGGCGGTGAAGGGCGTCGCGCGCTCCTCGTCCGCGGGGGCCTGCGGCGGGGGCGACGCTGGGCGGGCCGGGTCGGGATCGGGGCGATAGACGAGGTCCTGCCATTCGGTCAGGCAAACCTGGCCGTTCTGCGCGATCTCGTGCCGCAGGCGGACCAGCGCAAAGGCGCCACTGCGGCCCTCCTTCCGCGTGGCGCTGTCCAGCCTCGTGGTCTTCGTCGCGGGCACCCCGGCCAGAAGGGGCCGGTGAAAGGCCAGCTCGCCCCCCGCCCACATCCGCCGCGGCAGGCCCATGTCGGGGATCAGGCCGCCCACCCGAGGATGGCCGTCGCGGCCCAGGCCGTCGGGCGCAACCGGCTCCCAGAAATGGATGTGGTGGAAGAAGGGCGGCAGCGGGTCCCCCGGGCCGATGGTCTGCGCCAGCCCTAGCGTGGCCTGAAGGGCGCGGGCGCGGGCGGGGTCCATCACGTCGGTCAGCTGTTGCGCGGGGGCGGGGGATGCGGTCATGCTGGCAGCCTAGCGAAGGGCGCGACGGGGGCAAGATGCAGGTCACATCGCTTGATCACCTGGTGCTGACGGTGGCCGATATCGAGGCCACCGCGGCCTTTTACGCGCGCGTGCTGGGGATGACCCGGCAGGCGTTTCGCGCCGCCGATGGCAGCCTGCGGGTAGCGCTGAGCTTTGGCCGGCAGAAGATCAACCTGCACGCGGCGGGACGCGAGTTCGACCCCAAGGCGCGCCACCCCGTGCCGGGTTCGGCTGACCTGTGTTTCCTGACCGGGGCGCCGCTGGCCGACTGGCAGGCGCATTTCGCCGCCTGCGGGGTGCCGGTAGAGGCGGGGCCGGTGGCACGGACGGGGGCGACGGGACCGATCACCTCGCTTTACATCCGCGACCCGGACGGCAACCTGGTGGAGGTGTCGGTTCAGGGCTGAGCCAGCGCGCGCAGCTGGTCCATCAGCTCGGTCAGTTGCGCGATGTAGCGCGGGCTGGTCAGCCGCCCCGCAGCGTCGAACTGGGTGCGGGCGTCGGCCACCATCACCTCGGGGCCGGGCAGCACGCGGGCGCGGAACGGCACCAGGCAGAGGCGCAGCGAGAATTGCGCGCGGTCGCCGCCGCCGCGCCCGTCGGCGGCCGACATGATCGCCACCGGCTTGTCCCGCCAGGGACCGCCCTTGGTGCGGCTGACCCAGTCGAGCGCGTTCTTCAGCACACCCGAAAGTGCCTTGTTGTATTCGGGGGTGGAGATGACGACGGCGTCGGCGGCGCGGATCTGGTCGGCCAGGCGCTGCACGGCGGAAGGAATCCCTTCGCCCGTCTCGATATCCTCGTCGAAGAGCGGCAGGCGCAGGTCGGCCAGCGTAAAGGCCGAGGGCGCGAAAAGGCGGGCGGCCTCGTGCACGAGAGCGGTGTTGGTCGAGCCCTGACGCAGCGCGCCGGACAGGCCGAGAAGCGTGCGCATGGGCAGGTCTTTCGCAATGACGGGCAGATCGCACCGTAGAGCCATGCGCGCGAGGCGCAATAGCGCGCCTTGTGCCTGCCAGCGCGCTGCCGCAGGATGCGGCCCGACAAGGGGGACACGCGATGCGGCACGGCGGCAAGATACTGGCGGATCAACTGGCGATCTTCGGGGTCAGGCGGGTGTTTTCCGTGCCCGGCGAAAGCTTCCTTGCCGCGCTTGACGGGCTTTACGACAGCGCCATCGCCAATGTTGTCTGCCGGCAGGAGGGCGGGGCCGCCATGATGGCCGAAGCCTATGGCAAGATGACAGGCCAGCCCGGCGTGGCCTTCGTCACGCGCGGGCCGGGGGCCACCAATGCCAGCGCCGGCATCCACATCGCGCGGCAGGATTCGACGCCGATGATCCTGTTCGTGGGCCAGATCGACACCGCGCATCGCGACCGCGAGGCGTTCCAGGAGGTGGATTACCGCGCGGTCTTTGGCGGGCTGGCGAAATGGGTGGCCGAGGTCGACCGGGTGGAGCGGTTGCCGGAATACATCGGCCGGGCGTTTCACGTGGCGACGTCGGGGCGGCCGGGGCCGGTGGTGCTGGCGCTGCCCGAGGACATGCTGAGCGCCGCGGCCGACGTGGCCGATCATCCGGGGCCGGGCGCGGCGCTGCGGGGCGACCTTGCCCCGGCCGCGGCGGCGATCATGGACCGGCTGGCGCAGGCGGCGCGCCCGATGGTGGTGGTGGGCGGGCCGCACTGGTCGGCGCAGGCGGCGGCGGACCTGGCGCGGTTCGCCGAAGCGCAGGGCCTGCCGGTGGCGGCGGGGTTCCGGCGGCAGGACTACCTCGACAACCGGCATGGCCATTACGCGGGCGACCTGAACGTCGGCGTCAACCCGCGGCTAGCCAGGCGGATGGCCGAGGCCGATTGCCTGCTGGTGCTGGGCTCGCGCCTGGGCGACATCGAAACGCAGGGCTACATGAACCCAGACCCCGCCCAGCCCGGCAAGACCATCCTTCACGTCCATGCCGACCCGGACGAGCCGGGCCGCGTCTATGCCCCGGCGCTGAGCGTGACCGCCACCGCGCCGGAAATGGTGGCGGCACTCGCCGCGCTGCCGCCCAAAGGCGCGGACCGGGGCGAGTGGACCTGCGCCGCGCGGGCCGATTACGAGGCCTGGGTCGCGCCGCTGGAAAGCCCCGGCGCGGTGAAGCTGGAAGAGGTCGTGCGCTGGCTGTCCGACAGCCTGCCGCAGGATGCGATCCTGACCAATGGCGCGGGCAACTACGCGGCCTGGCTGCACCGCTATTTCACCTACAAGGAGTATCGCACGCAGCTGGCGCCGACCTCTGGCTCGATGGGTTATGGCTTTCCGGCGGCCGTTTCGGCGGCGCTGGAATACCCCGACCGCACGGTGGTCTGCCTGGCCGGGGACGGCTGTTTCCAGATGACGTTGAACGAGATGTCGACGGCGGTGCAGCACGGCGCGAAACCGATCGTGGTGGTGGTCAACAACGGCCGCTACGGCACGATCCGCATGCACCAGGAACGCCACTATCCCGGCCGTGTCAGCGGCACGATGCTGGCCAATCCCGATTTCGCGGCGCTGGCGCGGGCCTATGGCGGCTACGGCGAGGTGGTGGAGCGGACCGGCGACTTCCCCGGTGCCTTCGCCCGCGCGCAGGTGGCGGGCACGGTGGCAGTGATCGAGCTGAAGGTCGATCCCGAGGCCCTTTCGACCGGCCAGACGCTGAGCGGCGCGCGCGCGGCGGGGATGGCGGCGCAGGGTGGTTGAGTGCGCGGGGGGCTGTCTGCCCCCCGCGACCCCCCGAGAGTATTTGCCGCCAGAAGAAGGTTAAAGAACCTTCCAGTCGGTCGGGGCGTTTTCCTGCCAGCCCACGCGGTGCAGCAGCGGCGTGTCGTCGGTTTCCGCCGGGTGGCCCAGGCAGAGGTAGCCGGTCAGCTGCCAGTCGTCGGGCACATCCAGCGCGGCGCAGATCGCGGCGGGATCGAGGATCGAGACCCAGCCGAGCCCGATATTCTCGGCCCTTGCGGCCAGCCACAGCGTGTGGATGGCCGAGACGGTGGAAAAGGCCAGCGTTTCGGGCATCGTCTGGCGGCCCAGGCCGTGGCCGGCCTCCGGCGCGGTGTCGGTGAAAACCGCCAGATGCACCGGTGCCTCACGCAGACCCGCCAGTTTCAGCGCGTCATAGGCGGCGCGGGTGGTGTCGTCATAGATCGCGGCGGCGGCGTGATTGGCAGCCTCGAAGATGGCGCAGACCTGCGCGCGCAGGGCGGGGCTTTCCACCTGCCGCACCCGCCATGGCCGCGAATTGCCGACCGAGGGGGCAAGGTCCATCGCCGCGCGGAGCCGTTCCAGCACGTCGGGCGCAACCGGATCTGGCCGGAAATGGCGCACGTCGCGGCGCCATGTCAGGATATCGCGCAGCGCTTCGCGGTGAGCTTTGGTCAGCTTCATAGCGCCTAGTATTCCACCCCGATCTGCGCCTTGATGCCGGAGCGGAACGGGTGCTTGACCAGTTCCATCTCGGTCACCAGATCGGCCAGTTCGATCAGGTCCTCGTGTGCGTTGCGCCCGGTCAGCACGACATGGGTCATCGGCGGCTTTTCATCGCGCAGGAATGCCACGACCTCGGCAATGTCGACATAGCCGTAGCGGATCGCGATGTTGATCTCGTCGAGCAGGACCATCCGGTTCGCAGGGTCGCGGATCAGCTCCTTGGCCTTGGCCCAGGCGGCCTGGGACATCTCGGTGTCGCGGGTCTTGTCCTGGGTTTCCCAGGTAAAGCCCTCGCCCATCGTGTAGAACGGGCACTCGGCGGAGAACTGGCGCAGGATCAGGTCACGCTCGCCGGTGGACATGCCGCCCTTGATGAACTGCACCACCGCGCAGGGCAGGCCATGCGCGATGCAGCGGAAGATCATCCCGAAGGCGGCCGAGGACTTGCCCTTGCCCTTGCCGGTATGGACGATGACCAGCCCCTTCTCGCCAGTCTTGGTGGCCATGATCTTGTCGCGCGCGGCCTTCTTCTTGGCCATCTTGGCGGCGTGGCGGGCGGTGTCATCGGGGGTGTCTTCGGTCATCTCGTGCCTCGTTTCAATGTGTCAGAAGGGCGATCAGCGGCGGGGCCAGCAATGGTGCGACCAGGGCGGTCAGCAGCGCGTTTAGGCCCATGCCGATGCCGGCGAAAGCGCCAGCTGTTTCGTTGACCTGGAATGCGCGGGCGGTGCCGATGCCGTGGCTGGCGACACCCACGGCAAAGCCGCGCGCGCGCCAGTCCTTGACGCCCAGCGCGTTCAGAAGCGGGGTGGCGATGATGGCCCCGGTGATGCCGGTCAGGATCACCAGCACCGCCGTCAGTGTGGGCGATCCGCCAATCGCCTCGGACACGCCCAGCGCGACCGGCGCCGTGACCGACTTTGGCGCCAGCGACAACAGGGTCTGGCCCGTCACCCCCATCGCTGCGGCGATCAGCACCGCACTGACCATGCCCGTGAGCGCGCCGGCGACAAGGGCCGCGGCCATCGGCAGGGCCGAGGCGCGGATACGCGGGAGGTTGGCATGCAGCGGAACGGCCAGCGCCACCGTGGCGGGCCCGAGCATGAAATGGACGAACTGCGCGCCGGCGAAATAGGTTTGGTAGGGCGTGCCGGTCAGCCGCAGCACCACGGCCAGGATCGCCACCGCCAGCAGCACCGGGTTGACCAGCGGGCGGCGGCCAGAGGCGACGAAGGCCGCGTCGCCAATCAGGTAGGCCACCAGCGTCAGCGTCAGCCACAGCAGCGGGTCGGCCGAAAGATAGGTCCAGATGCGGGTGACGTCGCTCATCCCGCGTCTCCGGCGCCGCCGGTCAGCCGCACGACCGCCAGGAAGGCCCCGACGCCCGCCATGATCGCCAGCGCGGTCGAGCCGACGATGGCCAGCGCCAGCCCCGCACCATCGGCCTGCATCTCGCCCAGGTGGCCGACGATGCCGACCCCTGCCGGCACGAAAAGCAGCGACAGGTGCCCCAGGAGCCCCCGCGCGGTATCGGTGATGCGCGCGGCCAGACGCGGCCATGCGGTCAGCGCCAGGAACAGGAAGGCCATGCCCAGCACGGGGCCGGGCAGGGGCAGGCCGAAGCCCCGCGCGGTGATCTCGCCCAGAAGCTGAAAGCCGAGGAGGATGGCAAGCGGCAGGATCATGGGCAGCTCCGGTCAGGTGGCGGACAGCCTAACCCTGCGCGGCGACCGGGGCCAGAGGCAGCGCGCGGGCAGGGGACAACGGACGGCTCTTTTGACGGGTGCTAGCGGCCCTGCTGCCAAGCCGTGATGGCCGCGACAAGCGCCGCGGGTGGCGCGGCGCTGTCGAGCGTCAGGGTGGGGCAGGGCAGGGTTGCCAGCCAGCGCCGGTGCACAGCAAGGCTGCGGCCGGTGAAGGCGGGATCGTCATAGCGCGCGGCCCAGTCCCGGAAGGCCAGGTGCGCGGCATGACGCGGGCCGCCGGGCGCAATGGCGGCGCCCCACCGGGCCGCCTCGCGCGCCTCCAGCCGGGCCATCCGCGTGGCAGGGTCGAGGACCAGCAGCACCACCGCGTCGAAGAACGGAACGAGCGGGTCACCCCAGCTGAGGCAAGACCCCGACAGCACCCAGGCCGGGCGCGGCAGGAACAGGCGCTCCATCAGCTCCAGCCGCTCGGGCACCGGGCGTTTGGCGGCAAAGGGCGGATCGGTCGGTTGCCAGTAATAGTCGTCGGTATCTTGCGCGGGCACGGCCCAGGTCTGGGCAAGGGCCCTGCCCAGCGTGGTGACCCCGGCGCCACTGGCGCCGGTGATATGGACCCGGCAAGGTGTCATGGCGCGATTGATGGAACCGCGCCCAGTTTCCGTCAAGCGCCACGCGCCGCACCCTCCGACAACGCCGGCAAGGGGGCGCTGCCCCCCGGCCGCTGCCGCGGCCTCCCCCCGGAGTTTTTCGGACCAAAGAAGGGCAACGACGAATGACCCCCCGGACAGGTCACCAAGTGCCGCCGGGGGGCTTCTTCGGTCATGGCGTTCGCTCTCCAGCTTCGCCACGGGGGCAGGATGCGCCGTTAACCTTAACGATCCGTTACCGGCTTCTTTGGTCTGGAAAACTCCGGGGGTGAGGGCCGCAGGCCCGAGGGGGCAGCGCCCCCTGTCAGCGCCGCGGCAGCAGCGCCTCGATCCGCGCCCGGGCGGAATTGCTGCGCGGGGTCCAGAGGCCGCGGTCGATCGCTTCTTGCAGGCGTTCGGCGATCTCGGCCAGCGCGGGCGGGTTGTGTTCGGCGATGAATTCGCGCGTGGCCTCGTCCTCGAGAAAGGCCGATTCCACCAGGTCGAAATGGTGGTTGCGCACGGCGCCCGTGGTGGCGGCGAAGGCGAAGAGGTAATCGACCGTCGCGGCAATCTCGAAGGCGCCCTTGTAGCCGTGCCGCTTGACCCCGTCGATCCACTTGGGGTTGACCACGCGGGAGCGCACGACGCGGCCGATCTCGTCTTCCAGCGTGCGGATGACGGGGCGTTCGGGGCGCGAATGGTCGTTGTGATAGACCGGGCGCGCCTGTCCCTGCAGGCTGGCCACCGCAGCTGCCGCGCCGCCCTCGAACTGGTAGTAGTCGTCGCTGTCGAGCAGGTCGTGCTCGCGGTTGTCCTGGTTCTGGACGATCGCCTCGACCTGTCCCAGCCGCGCGGCAAAGCCCGCGCGGTCGGCCTGCCCCTCGGCCCCCGCGCCATAGGCGTAGCCGCCCCATTCCAGGTAGGCATTGCCAAGGTCTGCCGTGTCGGACCAGATCCGTTCGTCAATCAGCGCCTGCAAGCCCGCGCCGTAGGCGCCGGGCTTCGACCCGTAGACGCGCGTGGTGGCTTCACCCGCGCGGGCGCGGGCGGCGGCGGGGTTGAGATCGGCCGGTTCGTCGAGGTCCTGCACAGCGCGGGCGGCACTGTCGACCAGCGCGATGAGTTGCGGGAAGGCGTCGCGGAAAAAGCCCGAGATGCGCAGGGTTACGTCCACGCGGGGGCGGCCCAGCACGCCCTGTGGCAGCACCTCGAACCCAGTCACGCGGCGGTTGGCGGCGTCCCAGGTAGGCTTGACCCCCATCAGCGCAAGGGCCTGCGCGATGTCGTCGCCGCCGGTGCGCATGTTGGCGGTGCCCCAGGCAGTGACCAGCATCGTGCGCGGCCAGTCGCCGTGGTCCTGCAGGTGCTTCTCGATCAGCAGGTTGGCCGATTTCCAGCCCAGCGCCCAGGCGGTGGGGGTGGGCACGGCGCGGCTGTCAACCGAGTAGAAGTTGCGCCCCGTCGGCAGCACGTCGAGCCGCCCGCGTGTCGGTGCGCCCGAGGGGCCGGGGGCCACCGCGCGGCCATCGAGCGCGGCCAGAAGCGCCGCCATCTCGGCCGGGCCGCAGGCGGCAACGGTGGGGCGGATTGTGCCGGTGATCTGGTCCAGAACGGCCGCCGTGGCCGGGCCGGGGGGTGGTGCCGCGCCCTCCACCAGCGCCTGCGCCAGCAGTTCCAGCCGTTCCACCGTGTCGCCGTTGCTGCGCCACGGCGCGGGCGTGAGCGGCGCCAGCGCGCGCGGTTTTGCGGCCACCGGCGCGGCCATGTCGCAATCCAGCGGGTCGAGGCCCAGGCCCAGGTCCGCGGTCATCGCCCGCAGGAGCGAGGCATTGGTCCCCTTGCCGTCGCCGCGCGGCACGCGGGACAGCGCGATGGCAAGGTCGCGTTCCTGCCGCCCCTCGGGCGAGGCGCCGAAAACGTGCAGCCCGTCGCGGATCTGCGCCTCTTTCAACTCGCAGAGATAGGCGTCGAGGCGGGCGAGGTCAGTCTCGCCCGCGGCCAGCCCCGAATCCGCAGCCAGTCCAGTTGCCTCGGCCAGCGACAGGATCTGATCCCGCAGGCGGTTCACGCGGCGGGGGTCCAGCCCTGCGGCCTCGTAATATTCGTCCACCAGCGCCTCGAGGTCGCGCAGCGGTCCGTAGCTTTCGGCGCGGGTCAGCGGCGGGGTGAGGTGATCGACGATCACCGCGCTTGCGCGCCGCTTGGCCTGGCTGCCCTCGCCGGGATCGTTGACGATGAAGGGATAGACCAGCGGCGTGGGGCCCAGCGTCACCTCGGGCCAGCAGGCGGCCGACAGCGCCAGCGCCTTGCCCGGCAGCCATTCGAGGTTGCCATGCTTGCCCATCATCACCACCGCGTCGGCGCCCCAGGCATGGCGCAGCCAGACGTGGAAGGCGAGGTAATGGTGCGGCGGGACGAGGTCGGGCGCGTGGTAGGTCTCGGTCGGGTCGACGTTGTAGCCGCGCGCGGGCTGGATCGCCACGACGACATTGCCGAAGCGGTGGACCGCAAGGGCGAAGCCGGGCCCCGCGGCATCGGCCGGGGCCTCCGGCGGGAGTATTTGGGGCAAGACGAAGGGGTCGTCTTCCGGCGCCCCCCATCGTGCGGTGATTTGCTCTTTGACCTCCCAGGGGAGGCTTTCAAAGTGTTTCTTGTAGATGTCGAGTGGCAGGACGATGCCGCCTTCGCGCGTGGCGCGGTCGGTCAGCCAGTTGGTGGGACCGGCCATCAGGCGGTCCATCAGTGCCTGCGCATCGCCCGGCGCGCCTGCCACGCCATAGCCCGCGTCCTGCATCGCCCGCAGCGCGGCGACGGTGCCCGCGGGTGTGTCGAGGCCCACGCCATTGGCCAGCCGGCCGTCCTTGTTGGGATAATTGGCGAGGACCAGCGCGACCTTGCGATCGGCCTGCGCGGTCTGCCGCAGCCGCGCCCAGTTGGCGGCCAGTTGCGCGACGAAGTCGATCCGGTCGCCCTGCGCCTGGTAGGTGGCGATGGGGCACTGGGTGGCATCGTCGAAGAACGCCTCGCCCTTGAAGGAAATCGCGCGGGTCAGGATGCGGCCGTCAACCTCGGGCAGGGCCACGTTCATCGCGATGTCGCGTGCCGACAGGCCCGCCTTGCCTTCGGCCCAGGCGGCCTCGGTCCCGCCCGAGAGCACGACCTGGAACACCGGGGCGTCATTGGCCGCCAGCGGGTTTTCCGGGCTGTCGTCGCCGTCATGCGGGCTGCCCACCGCGAAAGCGGTGCAGTTGAGGATGACCGCGGGGGGATGGTCGGCAAAAAGCTGGTCCAGCGTCGCGGCGCTGAGCGGGTCCTTCAGCGAGGCCACGAAAACCGGCAGCGGGTTCAGCCCGGCGCGCATCAGGCTGCGCGTCAGCCGGTTGATCGGCGCTAGCCCGCCGCCCTGCACCAGCGCGCGGTAAAAGACCACCGGGACCACCGGCGCGCCCTCCGTCCAGGCCGCCCGCGCGGCGGCAAGGCCGCCACCGCCCGGCCAGTGGACGCCCGCGCGCAGCAGCGGGGCGGGCGCCGCGGGTTTCTCGGCCCCCGTCAGCATCACCTGTCCGTAGCGCAGGAAATTCGTGGCATTCTGGGGCCCGCCCTCGACGAGGTAGGACCAGAGCGCGTCGTAATCAGCCCCGTTGACGGTGGAAAGCGCGCGCAGTTCGGGGTCGGGCTTGTCGTCGCCGGGCAGCGCGGCAAAGGGCACGCCGGCCTCGTGCAGGCGGGCGGCATATTGCGTCAGCCCATAGCGCCAGTAGCCCGCCCCGCCGAGGATGCGGGCGATGACAAGGCGGGATTTCGTCGCGCAGGCATCGAGGTGCAGGTCCACCGACATCGGGTGTGCCAGGTGCATCAGGTTGGCCAGCCGCAGCGCGGGTGGCGCGTCCATCTCGGCGCGCGCCTCGGCCAGCGCGGCCAGTTCGGTATCGGCCGCCGAGATCACCACGATATCGGCGGGTGTCTGGCCAGGGTCGACCGGATCGGTCCCGTCGGCGATGGCGCCGGGGCTTGCGGCCAGCAGATGCATCTCAGGCCCCCGCTTGTGCGCCGGCCCGGTTCCGTGCAAGGGGAAGGGCCAGCATGGAAAGGGCCACGCGATGGATTACAGTAAGTCCGGCAATCCCAAGACCGGCGGGCGCAAACCCCGCCATGCCGAGCATAACGCGCCCGGGTCGCGCAAGAACCCGTTCGGCCAGAGGCCAGACAAGGCGGAACTTGTCGCGCGGCTGAAGGCGGCCGCCGAGAAGAAGAAGGACGCCTGAGGTCACAGCGGCTTTTCCATGAAGATGCTGGAGGGCGCGTCGGGATAATCGCCGAAGGGCCCGCAGCGCATGAAGCCGTGGCGGGCGTAGAGACGATGTGCCGCGTGCAGCGTGTTGCCGGTTTCCAGCCGCAGCCAGGGCAGGCCCGCCGCGCGTGCCTCGTCCATGATCCGGGTCAGGATGGCATCGGCCACGCCGCGCCCGCGCGCCGCCTCGGCGGTGAACATGGATTTCACCTCGCCATAGCCGTCTTTCAGCGCCAGCGCGCCGGTGCCCAGCGTCTGGTCCCCCTCGGTGGCGACGAAGAAGCGGATGCCGGGCGCGGCCAGCGCGTCTACCGGCAGGAAGAAGTTGTCCTCGGGCGGGAACAGGGCCTGCATCAGCGCATGGCTTTGTTCCAGCAGGGCGCGCGCGGCGGGCGCGCGCGGGTCGCCGGGGACGACGACAATCATGCCGACAGCGCTGCCATGATCGCGGCGCGGTCCAGCCCGGCTTCGCCGATGACGACAAGGCGGGTTTCGCGCGGGCCGGCGAAGGGCTGGTCGAAATAGGTATCCACCCGCGGGCCGACGGCCTGAAGCGTCAAGCGCATGGGCTTGCCCGTGACGGCGACAAAGCCCTTCAGCCGCAGGATATCGTGTTCGCGGATCACGTCCGATACGTGAGCGGCAAACGCCGCGGGGTCGGCAACCTCGCCACGGGTCACGACGAAACTTTCAAACTCGTCATGGCCGTGCTCGTGGTGATCGTCGTGGTCGTCGTCCTCGTCATCGTCGTGGTGGTGATGATGGTGGACCTCGCCGCGTGCGTCCATGTCGGCCTCGGCACCGATGCCTTGCCCCAACAGCACATCGACCGGAAGCACGCCCATCGCCGCGCGCAGCACCTGCACGCCGGGGCGGCTTTCGGCCTTCAGCTGCGTGGCCAGCGCATCTGCCTCGGCCTCGGACATCAGGTCGGCCTTGTTGACGACGATCATGTCGGCACAGGCGATCTGGTCGTCGAAAAGCTCCGACAGCGGGGTTTCGTGATCGAGGTTCTCGTCCATCGCGCGCTGGGCATCGACGGCGGCCACGTCATGGGCAAAGCGGCCCTCGGCCACGGCCTTGCCGTCGACCACGGTGACCACGCCATCGACGGTCACGCGGGTGGAAATGCCCGGCCAGTTGAAGGCGCGCACCAGCGGCTGCGGCAGGGCAAGGCCCGAGGTTTCGATCACGATGTGATCGGGGCGCACGTCGCGCTCCAGCAGCTTTTCCAGCGTCGGGATGAAATCCTCGGCCACGGTGCAGCAGATGCAGCCGTTCGACAGCTCGACGATGTCATCCTCGCTGCACACCTCCGAGCCGCAGCCCTTCAGGATGTCGCCATCGACGCCGAGGTCGCCGAATTCGTTGATGATCAGGGCAATGCGCTTGCCTTGTGCGTTTTGCAGCATGTGGCGGATCAGCGTGGTCTTGCCGGCGCCGAGAAAGCCGGTGACGACGGTAGCGGGGATCTTGGCGGGCATGGCAGACTCCGGGCTTTGAAAACGGCAATGACGGCCCCCGAGGGGGCCGCCAAGGTCAGACGTGTCAGGCAGGTCAGGCCGCGGCGAAGAGGCGCGGCGTCACAAGACCGGATTGTTCAAGCCCGGCAAGCCGTTTGGCCAGCGCCAGCACACCAAGGTCGATCAGCGGTTCGACCAGAACGACGGTCATGTAGGCCGCGCCGAAGGTGGCGACATGCGCGATGTTGGTCGCGGTAAAGCCCTGGCCGTAGAAGGCCCAGAAGCCGACCCAAGCCACGATGCCGCCCTGATAGGCGACAGACAGCTTCATCGCCTGACCGTAGCGCAGGTCGACATAGGCGGTGCCCGGCTTGATCACGTGACGCGCCAGCATCGCCAGGCCGAAGAGCGGGACCAGCAGCGTGGTGACGTTCATGCCGTATTGCGGCAGATCGAAGGGGGTGAAGAACAGCCCCTGCGCCAGCAGGCCCAGCGCCAGGCCCAGTGCCGCCGGCGCCGCGCCGAAGATCAGGAACAGCGTCGAGCCGAGGATCAGGTGCACTTCCGACACGCCGACCGGCTGGTGCGGCAGAAGCTGGAAGAAGCTGAAGACAAGGCCCGTGGTCATCGCCGAACGGGCGGCAAGGCTGGCAAGGCCCTTTTCCTGAACCGTGCTCAGCGCCTCGCGCGCGGTGTAGGTCAGTGCGCCAGCCGCAGTGGCATAGCTGAGCAGCAGTTTTGCGCCAGTCACGACGCCGGGATTGATATGCATGTTTCTCTCTCCTGTCCCGTCCACCCGACGGGAGTTTGGGTTACATCATGCAAGGCCGGTCTCCTGGCTTGCGGGTCATCGCACCTCGTCGCCTTCCCGGTTTCCCAGTGGCCAACTGACGGGCGCTCTCCGCATACAGTCGCGGGGGCGGCTGCGGCTTCGGGTCTCCGTCAGGATCGGCCCTACCGCATTCCCATTTCATCCCCTGACGCTTTGCGCCGTCGGTCGGGGAACCATGCAGGGACTGTTGTGCGCCCCTGACAGGGCAGGCGTCAAGGCGGATTGCGACAGATGGCGCGCCCGGACCGGCGCGCAGCATGGGCGACAGTGCCGGGCAGAGGTGCCATGATGGCCGCGGTTTCCGGTCGGGCGCGGACGACGGGAATCGGCGGGCCGGGTCCGCCCGTCCCCGCGCCACCGGCAGAAGGATGGGTGCGGGGGATGACCGGCCAGACAATCATTGCAGGGCGCGCGGCGGGACAGGTCCTGTCCTGCGACGAAGGGCTCAGCTTTTGGGGCGGGGTCGATCCGCTGACGGGGCGGGTGATCGACGCGCATCACCCGCTGCATGGCCAGTCGATCGCCGGCAAGGTGCTTGTGATGCCGACGACGCGCGGCTCGTGCAGCGGCAGCGGCGTGATGCTGGACCTTGCGCTGAACGACCTTGCCCCCGCCGCCTTCGTCTTTCGCGAGGATGAAGACGTGGTCACCCTTGGCGCAATGATCGCCGCGCGGATGTTCGGCCGCCCTGTGCCGGTGCTGCGGCTGGGCGCGGCAGATTTTGTCAGGGCCGCCGCCGCCGAAACCGTCAGCCTGAGCGAAACGGTGCTGGAGCTTGACGGCACCGCGCTGCCGCTCGCCCCGCTGCCAGTGACCGCGCTTGAGCTGACCGCGCAGGACAGGGCGATGCTGGCGGGCGAAGACGGCCCGGCCCGGCGCATCGCGATGGAGGTCATCTGCGCGATGGCGGCACTACAGGGCGCGGAGCGGCTGGTCGATGTCACGCAGGGCCATATCGACGGCTGCATCCTCGCCAATACCGCCAACCTGCGGTTCGCCGAGAAGATGGCCGCGATGGGCGGGCAGGTCTGTATTCCGACCACGATGAACGCGATCTCGGTTGATCATGGCAACTGGCGCAGCCAGGGCGTGCCGCCGGATTTCGGCCTGCGCGCGGCGCGGCTGGCCGATGCCTATCTTGCGATGGGTGCGCGCCCCACCTTCACCTGCGCGCCCTACCTGCTCGATTCGGCGCCACAGGCGGGCGAGGCGATTGGCTGGTCGGAATCGAACGCGGTGATCTACGCCAATTCGGTGCTGGCGGCGCGCACGGTCAAGCACCCCGATTACCTCGATCTTTTCATCGCGATGACCGGGCGTGCGCCCTGCGCGGGCGTCTACCTGACCGCCAACAGGGCGCCGCGCCGCACCCTGCGGGTCGAGGTGCCGGCGGGCCATGACGAGGCGCTGTGGCCGATGCTGGGCTACCTTGCCGGGCGGCTGGCGCCCGACCGCATCCCGCTGCTGACCGGGCTGGAGGGCTGCGCGGCCTCGCCCGACGACCTCAAGGCGCTTTGCGCAGCTTTCGGCACCACGTCGGCCGCGCCAATGCTGCACGTCGCGGGCCACACGCCCGAGGCGGCCGATTTTCCCGTGCCGGAGGACAGCGTGACCATCACCCGCGCGATGCTGGCGCAGGTCTGGGCCGACCTGAACCCCGGTCCGGCCGCGATCGACCTTGTCGCCTTTGGCAGTCCGCATTTCTCGCTGTCGGAATGCCGCGCTCTGGCGGCGTTGCTGGAGGGCCACGGCCGGGCCGCAGGGACCGAGGTGATCGTCACGGTCGGCCGCAATGTGCTGGCGCAGACAGAGGCTGACGGCACGCGCGCACGGCTGGAAGGCTTCGGCGCGCGGATGATCCCGGACATCTGCTGGTGCTCCATCACCGAGCCGCTGCTGCCGCCACAGGCGCGCAACCTGATGACGAATTCGGGGAAATATGCCCACTACGCGCCGGGGCTGTCTGGCCGGGCGGTGCGGTTCGGCTCGCTGGCCGACTGTGCGATGGCGGCGCGGACGGGCCTCGCCCCCGCGGGCCCGCCCGACTGGTTGGCGCCCGGCTAAGGCCGCCGCCATCTGCGGGCACAGCGTGTCAACATCTTGTGGAAAAGGCATCTGGCCTGTGCATATCCGGTGGCGTCTTGTTGACTCGTGCCATCTCGCGCCTGTTATCATCGCGGACCACGGGAATCAGCGGGGGCGCGGCGCGCATGCGCTTTACCAGACTTCGCCTCAACGGCTTCAAAAGCTTCGTCGACCCCACCGATCTGGTGATCGCCGAGGGGCTGACCGGCGTTGTCGGCCCCAATGGTTGCGGCAAGTCCAACCTGCTGGAGGCGCTGCGCTGGGTGATGGGCGAAAATCGCCCCACCGCGATGCGTGGCGGCGGGATGGAGGACGTGATCTTTGCCGGGGCCTCGTCCCGGCCGGCCCGCAACTTTGCCGAGGTCGCGCTGCATATCGACAACTCCGAACGCCTCGCGCCTGCCGGTTTCAACGATGCCGACACGCTGGAGATTGTCCGGCGCATCACCCGTGATGCCGGCTCCGCCTACAAGGTCGGCGCCAAGGAGGTGCGCGCGCGCGACGTACAGATGCTGTTCGCCGATGCCTCGACGGGGGCGCATTCGCCCGCGCTGGTGCGGCAAGGCATGATCTCGGAACTGATCAATGCCCGTCCGCAGGCGCGGCGGCGGATCTTGGAAGAGGCGGCCGGTATTTCGGGCCTCTACCAGCGCCGGCACGAGGCCGAGCTGAAATTGAACGCCGCCGAAACCAACCTTGCCCGCGTCGATGACGTGATCGAGCAGTTGGCGCAGCAGCTGGCGCAACTGGCCCGGCAGGCCCGCGCCGCCGCGCGCTATCGCGAGATCGGCGAGGCGTTGCGGCAGGCCGAGGGCGTGCTGTTTTATCGCCGCTGGCGCGAGGCCGAAACGGCGCAGGCAGCCGCTATCGGCGCGCTGCGCGAACGCTCGGTCGCCTCGGCGCAGGCGGAAACAGCGGCGCGGACTGCCGCCAAGGCCCGTGCTGCTGCCGAAGAAGCGCTGCCGCCCCTGCGCGAGGAGGAGGCGATTGCGGGTGCCGTGCTACAGCGCCTGCATGTGCAGCGCGATACGTTGGCCGAGGAGGAAACTCGCGCGCGGGAAGCCATTTCCGGGCTGAAGGCGCGCATTGCGCAACTGGGCCGTGATATCGAACGGGAAAGCGCGCTGAACCGCGACGCCGACGACACCATCGCCCGGCTGCAGGCCGAGGCCGAAGATCTGGAAGCGGCCGCCGAGGGCGAGGCTGAACGGCTGGCCGCTGCCGAAGAGGCCGCACATGATGCCAGCGCCGATCTGCAGCGGCACGAAGGTGCGTTAAGCGCGTTGACCGAGGACGCCGCGCGGCTTTCGGCCCGGCACCAGTCGGCGCAGCGGCTTGTCGAAGATCATACCCGGATGCTGGCCCGGTCAGAGACCGAGGCGGAAAATGCCCGCGCCGGACAGACCGCCGCCGCACAGGCGCTGGAACAGGCCGAGGCCGATTTCGCTGCAGCGGGCGAGGCAGAGGCGCAGGCGGCGGCCACCTCCGCCCGCGCCGAAGAGACGCTGCGCGCCGCAGAGGCCGCCCGCGCCGAGACGCAGGCGCGCGAACAAGAGGCGCGCGCACAACGCTCCGAGGCCGAGGGCGAGGCGGGCGCGCTGCGTGCCGAAGTGGCCGCTCTGGCGCGACTGGTCGAGCGCGATACGCGCGAAGGTGGCCAGGTTCTTGACCTGCTGACGGTCACAAGCGGATTTGAAAAAGCGTTGGGCGCGGCACTGGCCGACGACCTGCGCGCGCCGCCTGTCGGGCCCGAGGGGCGCTCGGGTTGGGCGCTTATGCCCGGCTATGACGCGACGCAACCTTTGCCCGCGGGGGTCACGCCGCTGGCCGACGTCGTTGATGCACCACCGATTCTGGCGCGTCGGATCGGGCAGGTGGGGCTTGTCGATGCCGCCGAGGGCGCGCGGCTGCAGGCGGCGCTTCAGCCCGGTCAGCGGCTGGTCAGCCGCGAGGGCGACCTGTGGCGCTGGGACGGGTTCCGCACCGGGGCCGAAGACGCGCCATCGGCTGCCGCGCTGCGGCTGCAACAACTCAACCGGCTGGTCGAGCTGAAGCGTGATCTGGAAGAGGCCAACGCGCGCGCGCAATGCGCGGCGCAGGCGCATGACATGCTGTCGCGGCAGCTGGTCGACCTGACGCAGGCCGATCAGGCCGCGCGCAAGGCCCGGCGCGAGGCCGACCAGATGGTGGCGGATGCCGCGCGGGCCCTGTCGCGCGCCGAGGCCGACCGCAACCTTGCGGGCGGGCGGCGCGAATCGGCCGCGCTGGCGCTGGCCCGGCACGAGGAAGAGGCCGAGGGCCAGCGTACCGCGCTGGCCGATGCGCGCACGGCGCTTGACGAACTTCCGGACCTTGACGCGGCGCGCGCCGAACTGGAGGCGGCCAAGACCGACGTGGCAACGGCGCGGGCCGGAATGCTGGCCGCGCGCTCTGCTCTGGACGAATTGCGCCGCGCCGCGGAGGCGCGCAGCCGTCGCAGCAAGGAGATCGCGCGCGATCTGACCGGCTGGCGCGAGCGCAAGGCGACGGCTGGCAGCCGCGCCGCTGATCTGGCGACCCGGCAGGAGGCCGCCGAGGCAGAGCTGGCCACGGCAGATGCCGCGCCCGCCGCAATCGCCGCACGGGGTGCCGAACTGGACGCCGCGATTTCCGATGCAGAGGCGCGCCGCCGTGCCGCCGCCGATGCGCTTGCCGCCGCCGAGACCGTTCTGCGCGAGGCGATGCAGGCCGAGCGTGATGCCGAACGTGCCGCCTCCGAGGCGCGCGAGGACCGCGCCCGCGCCGATGCCCGCGCTGAAGCCGCGCGCGAGGCGACCACCGCAGCGGCCGAGCGCATCTTCGAGGCGCTGGAGATGACGCCCGATGCGCTTTTGGCGCAGCTTGGCGTCGATCCCGACCAGATGCCCGACACCCATGTTGCCGAAACGCAGGTCGCGACGCTGAAGCGTCAGCGCGAGGCGCTGGGCGCGGTCAACTTGCGCGCCGAAGAGGACGCCCGCGAAGTGCAGACCGAGCATGATACGCTGGTGGGCGAAAAGGCAGATCTTGAAGGGGCGATCAAGGTGCTGCGCAACGGCATTGCCGGCCTCAACCGCGAAGGGCGCGAACGCCTTCTGACCGCCTTCGAACAGGTGAACACCAATTTCGCCATGCTTTTCAGCCACCTCTTTGGCGGTGGCGAGGCGCGGCTGGTGCTGGTGGAAAGCGACGACCCGCTTGAGGCTGGATTGGAAATCATGTGCCAGCCGCCGGGTAAGAAGCTCAGCACGCTCAGCCTCTTGTCGGGGGGCGAACAGACGCTGACCGCGCTGGCGCTGATCTTTGCCGTCTTTCTCGCCAACCCGGCACCGATCTGCGTCCTCGACGAGGTCGACGCGCCGCTGGATGACGCCAACGTGACGCGGTTCTGCGATCTGCTGGACGAGATGTGCCGCCGCACCGAAACGCGCTTTCTGATCATCACCCACCACGCGGTGACCATGTCACGGATGGATCGCCTCTTTGGTGTGACGATGGGCGAGCAGGGCGTCAGCCAGCTTGTCAGCGTCGATCTGAAGAAGGCCGCCGCACTGGTTGCCTGACCCCAAAGTCTTGACCGACAATGATTTTGTTGCGAGCCTTCCAGCATTGATTTGTGCGAAGGAGATTTCGATGAGGTATTTCATCACCGCGGCAGCTTTGGCCGCAACGACATGGGCGGGATCGGCCGCGGCCCAGAACCTTGTGGCGGCGGAACCGGCGAGCATTCTTGCGGCGATGCAAAATGCGGGATTCGTGGCCACGCTGGGCGAATCGTCCGCGACGGGCAATCCCAAGATCAGTTCGCGCATCTCGCGCACCAATTTTTCGGTCTACTTCTACGGCTGCCGCAACCACGTCGACTGCACGTCGATCCAGTTCAGCGCGGGCTATAACCTGTCGACCCCGATGACCCCGGCGCGCGCAAATGAGTGGAACCGCAACCAGCGTTTCGCCAAGGTCTATGTCAACGATGACGGAGACCCGATCCTTCGGATGGACATGACCATGGAAGGCGACGGCACCGGACCGCGCAACTTTGGCTATTCGCTGGATTTCTGGCGGCTTCAGGCCGAGAATTTCGAAAAGTTCATCGACTGGTAGGACGCATGGGCGGGCCCGGCCCGGGGCCCCTGTCGCCCAAGTAAGGTTTGACAGGGGCCCGCGCGGGACGGAGATTTGAAGAATAATGACAACCAGGGTGGCAAAGATGATCAAGACTATTCTTCGGCCGGTTCTGGTCTCTGCCGCGACGGTCATCGTCGCCACGCAGGCCAGTGCCGAGATTCGCGGCGCGGACCCCAACGGCGTGCTTCGGGCGATGCAGAACGTGGGCTACGTGGCCAAGATGGAAACCGACAGCCAAGGTGCGCCGATGATTTCCTCGGCGGTCTCGTCGTCGAAGTTCCGCGTGTTCTTCCACGGCTGTGACAGCAGCGGCATGGGCTGCACGGCACTGGAATTCTCGTCGAGCTATGACAACACCAACAAATACGGTGCTGACAAGATGAACGAGTGGAACACCAACCACGTCCGCTCGGCAGCTTACCTGCAATCGGATGGCGGCATCGCGGTCTACATGTACGTGAATATCGACAAGGACGGCGTGAGCGATTCGAACTTCGCCGATACGCTGGACGGCTGGCGTCAGGACGTCGAAGGGTTCGAGAGCTTCATCGGCTGGTAAGCCGCCTAAAGCCGTGACAGCAGTGCTGTGGTCGGCCAGGCATCCGCCGGCAGGCCAAGCCGCTCTTGCTCGCGCTGCACCGCCTCGCGCGTCTTTTCGCCGAGGATGCCGTCAACGCCGCCCACGTCATAGCCGCGCGCCTGCAATTTGCGCTGCAACTCCTGCATCTGTGGCCCGGTCAGGCCCGGATCGGGGTTGCCCGCCGTGTAAACCGGCGCGCCCATCAGCCGTGTCGCGAAATAAGCGGCGGTGGTGACGTAGACGAGGCTTTGGTTCCATTCGAGATAGACGTTGAAATTCGGGTAGGCGAGGAAGGCCGGCCCGCCTTGGCCCATCGGAAGCAGGACCGAGGCCTGCAGTGCCCCCGGCCCCAGATCGCCGGTGCGGGCCTGCACGCCGGCGGCCTGCCACTGCCGCACGGTCAGCGTGTGGTTCAGGCCAGTCTGCCGCAGGTCGAGGCCCGGAGGCACGATGATTTCCTGCAGCCATGGCTCGTTCGGTCGCCAGCCAAAACGCGACAGCATCGCCGCGCCTGACAGCAGCGCATCGGGCGCCGAGGTTTTTAACCGGACGTGGCCGTCGCCGTCGCCGTCCTGTCCGCTGGCAAGGATATCGGCCGGCAGCATCTGGACCTGCCCGATCTCGCCCGCCCATGCGCCCGTCGTGGTCGCCGGGTCGAAATCGCCGCGCTTGTAAAGCTCCAGCGCGGCCATGACTTGCGGCAGGAACAGCTGCGGTCGGCGGCAGTCATGCGCCAGAGTCACCAGCGCGTCGCGCGTGTTAACGTCGCCCTGCACCTGCCCGAAATCCGTCTCGAAAGCCCAGAAGGCCAGCAGCACGCCCGAAGGAATGCCATAGCGGCTTTCGATCGTGGCGAAGGTCTGAGCGTAGCGCTGGCCGTAGCGGCGGCCGTTATCCAGCCGGTTCTGCGAGATCAGGCTGCGCGAGAAGGCAATGAAATCTTTCTGGAAAAACCCCTGCCGCCGGTCGGCGGCCAGCACGTTCTGGTCATTCCTGACCCCGGCGAAGAAGCCATCGACCAGCGCAGGGGCATAGCCCTGTGCGACGGCCTGTCGTTTCAGTGCCGCCACGAAATCGCCGAAAGGCCCGCCGCAGGTCTGTGCCGTGGCACCGCTGGCGGCAAGGCAGGCGATCAGGGTCAGGGCAACGCGCATCGGGAACCTCCACCGGACAGGATGGGCGGAGCCTAGCAGGGGAGGGTCAGCGCGCAAGGGGGGCGGCAGGACGCCTGCGGCGGGCGAGTATTTGGGGCAAGATGAAGCCTAGCCGAGCGCCAGCAGAAGCGCCGCGACAAGCGCGAGGGCCCAGCTGCGCCAGAGCATCCGCACCGCCCCGTCGATCTCGGTCACGCCGATGTCGCGGCGGCCGTCCGGGTTGACGAAGGGAAAGTCGCGCGTCTCGCCGTGGTAGCTGCGCGGACCGGCCAGTGCCACGTCCAGCGCGCGCGCCATCGCCGCCTCGGGCCAGCCCGCGTTGGGCGAGCGGTGCAGGCGGGCATCCGCACGGATCGCGCCCCAGCCGCCGCGCAGCCCGCCCGCCAGCCAGATCAGCAGCGCCGTCAGCCGCGCGGGCACCCAGTTCAGCACGTCGTCGGCCCGCGCCGCCGCCCAGCCGAATTGCAGGTGGCGCGGCGTGCGGTAGCCGATCATGCTGTCAGCGGTATTGGTGATCTTGTAGATCATAAGCCCTGGCAGCCCAGCCAGCGCGAACCAGAAGATCGGCGCGATGACCCCGTCGGACAGGTTCTCGGCCGCGCTTTCGATGGCCGAGCGGGCGACGGCGGGCGCCTCCATCGCGGCGGTGTCGCGGCTGACGATCATCGCCACCGCGCGCCGCCCGTCGCCCACTGACAGCCGTAGCGCATCGGCCACGCGGGCGACGTGATCGACCAGTGACCGTTGGGCGAGAAGGATTGCCGCCGCGATGACCTCGAGAACATGGAAGGGCAGGGCGGCGATGAGCCAGCCCAGCAGGCCCGCGCCCAGTGCAAGGCCCACCATCACCGCCACGCCCTTGGCCCGCCGCCCCTCGCCCGCATTGAACCGCGCATCGGCCCAGCCAACCGCACGGCCCATCAGAACGGCCGGATGCGGCAGACGGTCCCACAGCCAGCGCGGTTCGCCAACGATGGCGTCAAGCAGCATTGCAAAGACCAACGTCACAGCGCGGCCCTCAACTGATCCCAGCGGTCGGGGTGTGGCAGGCCAAGGCGCAGCCAAGTGTGCGAATATGGAAAGATGCGGCTCCAGACATGGCCGCGCGCCAGCCGCGCCTGCCATGCCGCGGCATTGTCGACCGCATAAAGGCGGAACAGAGCAGTGCCCCCAACCAGCGCCGCACCCTTGGCCGTCATCATCTGGTCAAGTCGTGCCGCGTCGTCCGTCAGCCGCGCCCGCGTGGCCGCCGCCCATTCAATATCGGCCAGCGCCGCCGCCCCGATGGCCAGCGCCGGCCCCGAGACGGGCCAAGGCCCCAGCATTTCGGCCAGACTGCCCGTTGGCCCGGTCAACGTGGCAGGCGTGGCAATGGCAAAGCCCAGCCGCAAACCTGCCAGCCCCCAGAACTTGCCGAAGCTTTTCAACACCACGGTGCTGTCCTGCGCCGTGCGCGAAATCAGGCTGGCGCCCGGCATTGTGTCGCAAAAGCTTTCGTCGATGACATGCAGTCGCGCCGCGCTTGTCGTCTCGGGGGCAAGCCGCCCGTCGGGGTTGTTGGGGTGAACATCAACCCGCACCGGCGCGGGGCCGTCCTGCACCACGTTGCCGGCGGCGCGAAAGGCCGCGGCATGTTCGTTATAGGTCGGCCCGGCAATCTGCACCGGAAGGCCCGGCACCAGTGACGGCAAGCGTGCGATCAGGGCCGAGGCCCCGGGCGCCGGCACAATGACCGCCTGTTCAGGCACCTGCCAGAAGGCGCGAGCGGCGGCGATCAACCAGTCGGTCGCGCCCGCGTCCGGCAGGGCCGTCCATGCGTCGGCGGGCAGGGCCGTTAGGGGATATGGGACCGGGTTGATGCCCGTCGACAGGTCCAGCCAGTTGTTGCGTGAGCCGCCATACTGCGCCACGGCCGCATCCAGTCCGCCGCCATGGTCGCGCGGGCCGCTCATTCCGGCAGCGGCACGTGGCGGCTGACGAAGTGGCCTTTCACACCCTGCGGCCACTGCCGGAACGGAACCTGACCGGTCTCGCTGGCGGCATGGGCGGTAGCATAGGCGACGATCGCCTCGGCGGCCTCATCGCTGGGTTCGAACCGTCCCAGTGAATAACCGATCTTGCCCTGCGCCTGCACGATCACGTTGCAGGCCCGCTCGCACCCCATGGTGCAAGAGACCCGGCGCGTGGCCACTGGCGGCGCGGCGCGGGCCTCGATCAGGTCCGCCAGCGCCTCGCCATCGGTGCGGGCCATGTCGCCCATTTCCCAGCCGGGGCGCTTGCAAGTGTCACAGATGGTGATCCAGGTGGTCATTTTGGGCCCTCTTCCGCCCGGTGTTCAAGCCGATTTGCGCCGACAGCACAAGCGATGCCGACGAAGTTCCGCCGCTCACGCCTTGGTGAATGCGCGGTTAAGAACCTGTTAACCCTGCTCGCCCACAAGAAATGGCATACTGCGGTTCATCAGGAGGTGACAGGTCGTGGGCAGTGCAACGCGCGTCTTGGTCGTCGAAAGCAAGGCGGACCTGGCCGAGGGGTGGGTACGTCATCTGCAGAGCTTGGGTGTGTCAGTCCGGTGGGAGGCAGAGGCGGACCTTGCCATTCGCGCGCTCGAACAGGAGAGGTTCCACGTTATCCTGATCGACCTGATGCTTTCGGAAGGCGGGGCGCTGGCCGTCGCCGACTACGCCCGTTTTCGTCATACCGGCACCAACGTGATCTTCGTAACCGATACCACCGTCTTTTCAGACGGGTCGATTTTCGGCCTGATGCCTAACGTACGCGCCTTTCTTGAAAGTCATACGCCGCCAGATGACCTGGCGGCGATGGTGCAGCATTACGCCCGGCCGATCTGACGCAGTTGCGCGCCCACCGCGTCGCGCCCGTGCGGCGCGTCAAGGTCAAGAACGGGGCCGGTCGGGATGATCCGATGCGGATTGATGGTGTCGTGGCTGTAATGGTAGTGCCGCGTGATATGGTCGAGCCGTGTTGTCGCCGCCACGCCCGGCCATTGGTAGAGTTCCCGCGTATAGGCCCAGAGGTTCGGGTAATCGACGATCCGGGCGCGGTTGCACTTGAAATGCCCGTGATAGACCGTGTCGAACCGGATAAGCGTTGTGAAGAGCCGCCAATCGGCTTCGGTGATCTGAGCGCCGGCAAGGTAGCGTTGTTGCGACAGCAGGCCCTCCAGCCAATCCAGCGTGTCGAACAGCGGCCCGACCGCGGCATCATAGGCCTCTTGGGTCGTGGCAAAGCCGGCCTTGTAGACGCCGTTGTTGAAGGTGTCGTAGACGCGCGCGTTGATCGTTTCGATCTCGGGGCGCAGTGCCTCGGGCCAGTAATCGTCGGTGTTGCCGGTGATGGCGTCGAAGGCAGAGTTGAACATCCGGATGATCTCGGCCGATTCGTTCGAAACGATCGTGTTACGCGTCTTGTCCCACAGGACCGGGACCGTCACCCGCCCGGTCATCTGCGGCTGCGCCTTCAGGTAGATATCGCGCAGGAAAGGCAGCCCGAACTGGGTGTCGCCAGTCGCCCCGTCAAAATTCGTGGCGAAAGTCCAGCCATCGTCCAGCATATCGGGATGTACGACTGACAGGCCGATGTGATCTTCGAGGCCTTTCAGCGCGCGAAAGATCAGCGTCCGGTGCGCCCAAGGGCAGGCATAAGAGACGTAGAGGTGATATCGCCCGCTTTCGGCCGCAAATCCCTCTTCGCCGCTGGGCCCGGCGCTGCCGTCGGGGGTAACCCAGTTGCGGAACTTCGCTGCGCTGCGCACGAAGGCGCCGCGGCTGGCCTTGGTATCGTACCACGCTGTGGTCCAGTTGCCGTCAACCAGTTGTCCCATGTCTTTGTCTCCTTCGGTTGGACCCGAGGTATGCCCCCGCCGCCCTTGCGCCAACCCGCCCCGCTCCACAGCGCCCCCCGCATCAGCGCACAAGTCGCAATCCGGGGGCGGCGCGCCGTTTATCCGTTTGCGTGCCGCGCCCCGGCGCGCTAGCACCAATGCTGACGAAGCCATGACTGGCCAGAGCGGTTGGTGGCGCGAATGGGGTCGACCCGCTGGACGGGGACCGCCCGCGCCACGTCGTCGGTGCCCGCGCGACGCGCGGTCTTCCGGTCATGCCAGATGCGAAGGGGAAGGCCATGAAGACCGGCGTGATGATTTGCGGCCACGGCTCGCGCAGCCAATCCGCAGTGGATGAATTCAAGGTGCTGGCCGAAAAGCTGCCCGCGTACCTGCCCGACGACTGGATGGTCGATTACGGCTATCTGGAATTCGCCAACCCGGTGATCCGCGACGGGCTGGACCGCCTGCGCGAGGCCGGGTGCGAGCGTATCCTTGCCGTGCCGGGCATGCTGTTCGCCGCGATGCACGCCAAGAACGACATTCCCACGGTGCTGAACACCTATGCCGCCAAGCACGGGATCGAGGTGCGCTATGGTCGTGAACTGGGTGTCGATCCCAAGATGATCGCCGCCGCCGCCGCCCGCGTGGGCGAGGCGGTGGACGAGGCCAACACGACCCTTGGCGAGGTGCCGCTGCATGAAACCTGTCTTGTCGTCATCGGTCGCGGCGCGTCCGACCCGGACGCCAACGGCAACGTGTCGAAGATCGCGCGGATGCTGCAAGAGGGCATGGGCTTTGGCTGGTGCGAGGTCGGCTATTCCGGCGTCACCTTCCCGCTGGTCGAACCCTGCCTGCAACATGTCGCGCGTCTGCCTTATCGCCGGGTCATCGTGTTTCCCTATTTCCTGTTCTCCGGCATCCTGATCGACCGGATCTACGGCTTTACCGACCAGGTCGCCGCGGAACATCCCGAGATCCAGTTCGTCAAGGCGCCCTACCTCGGCGATCACCCCAAGGTGCTGGAAACCTTTGCCGAGCGGGTGACCGAGCAGGTGGGCGAGGTGCCGCCGCCCAACTGCGCGATGTGCAAGTATCGCACCGCCGTGCTGGGCTTCGAGGCCGAGGTGGGTGCGGTGCAGGAAAGCCACCATCACCACGTCGAGGGGCAGGGGGCCAGCGCGCCGGGATCCAATGTCGAGGATTGCACGCTTTGCGACACGTTCTGCACCGGGCTTTGCCGGTTGCAGGCGCAGGACCAGCCGCACGGCCATGTCAGCCATGTGTCCAAGGGCGACTGGCACGATCACGGCGACGGCCACGTGCATTTCCACGCTCATTCCCACGATCACGATCACGGCCACGACCATGGGCACGACCACGTCCACCCGACCTATCCCCACGCCGACCACCCGCTTGGCCCGCTCAGCGCGCTGAAGACGAAGAAGCCCTGATGCCGCTTTTCGACCTCCACGTGATGGTCGACTGGTCCGCCGCCGGAACGCCCCGGCAGGGGCCGGACAGCATCTGGATTGCCGTGCTGGACGCGGACGGCCTTGCGCTGAACAACCCCGCTACCCGCGCCGGGGCCGAGGCCGCGCTGGACGATCTGCTGGCGCAGGCCACCGCCGCCGGGCGGCGCGCGCTGATCGGGTTCGATTTTCCCTTCGGCTACCCGCGCGGCCTGTCGCAGGCGATCCGCCCCGGCGGCGACTGGCGCGATGTCTGGGTGCTGATCGGGCGCAACGTGGCCGAGGGCGCGGCCAACTCCAACAACCGCTTTCATGCCGCGGCCCGGCTGAACGCGCTGTTTCCCGGGCAGGGGCCGTTCTGGGGCAACGGGCTGAAGGCCGAAATCCCGGGCTTGCCGCGCAAGAAGCCAGATGGCTGGGGCGCGCACCTGCCCGCCAACCGCAGGCTGGCCGAGGATCAGGCCAAGGGCGCGCAGGAGGTGTGGAAGCTGTCCGGCGTTGGTTCGGTCGGCGGACAGGCGTTGACCGGCATCGCCACGCTTGCCCGGCTGAAGGCCCGCCACGCGCTGGCCATCTGGCCGTTCGAGGCCGTGGCGCAGGGCCATGTCGCCGCTGAAATCTACCCCTCGCTCCTGCCGGTCCGTCCCGCGCCGGGGCAGGTCAAGGACGCGGCGCAGGTCGAGGCGGTCGCGCGCGCCTATGCCGCCGCCGACGCGCAGGGACTGCTGGGCCGGATGCTGGCCGCGCCGCTGGCCCCCGCGCAAAGGACCGACGAGGCGACGATCCTTGGCCTGTCGCATGTCGATGCGATGAGGGCCGCGTGATGCGCCCCTACGAAAAAGACCCCGCCGCGATCTACGCCGCCAGCTTTGCCACCGTGCAGGCAGAGGCGCGGCTGGGACGGTTCCCGGCCGAGATGCAGCCGCTGGTCACCCGCCTGATCCATTCCTGCGGCATGGTCGAGATTGCCGACCGCCTTGCCTTCTCGCCCGGTGCCGTGGCCGCGGGCCGCGCCGCGCTGGCCGCCGGCGCGCCGGTTTTCTGCGATTGCCAGATGGTCGCCGCCGGGATCATCCGCCGCCACCTGCCGCGGACCGAGATCGTCGTGACCCTGAACGACCCCGCCACCCCCGCGCTTGCCCGCGACATCGGCAACACCCGCTCGGCCGCGGCGGTGGAGCTGTGGCGCGACAGGCTGGACGGTGCGGTGGTGGCGATCGGCAATGCGCCCACGGCCCTCTTTCACCTGCTGGAACTGATCGACGAGGGGTTTCCGCGCCCGGCGCTGATCCTCGGCTTCCCCGTGGGTTTCGTGGGCGCGGCGGAATCGAAGGCCGAACTGGCCGCCAACCCGCGCGGGGCCGATTTCATCGCGCTGCGCGGGCGCAGGGGCGGTTCGGCCATGGCGGCGGCGGCGGTCAACGCGCTGGCCACCGGCCTCTGGACCGACGCGCCATGACGCCCTGGCTGCACATCGTCGGCATCGGGGCCGAAGGGCTGGCCAGCCTTTCGCCCGCCGCGCGCTCGGCGCTGGAGACCGCCGAGGTGATCATCGGCGGCGCGCGCCACCACGACCTGACCGCCGCGCTATCAGCAGAGCGGATCGCCTGGCCCTCGCCCTTCGATGCGCTCATCGACACCCTGCGCGGGCTGTCGGGCCGCCGCGTGGCCGTCCTCGTCACCGGCGATCCGTTGTGGTTTTCCGCCGGGGCAAAGATTGTCCGCGCGTTTGACCCCGCCCAGATCACCTTTCACCCGCAGTTGTCGGCCTTCCAGCTGGCCGCCGCGCGGCTGGGCTGGAGCCTTGCCGATGTCGAAACCCTGACCGTCCATGGTCGCCCGGTGGAGCAGGTGATCCCCGCCATCGCGCCCGCCCGGCGGCTGCTGATCCTGACCGCGGGCGCGGCAACCCCGCGCGAGGTGGCGCAGCTGCTCGTCGAGCGCGGCTATGGGCCGTCGCGGATGACGGTTCTGTCCGACATGGGCGCCGCGGCCGAGGCGCGTCTTGATGGCACCGCGGACGGCTGGACGCAGGATGCGCCCGCCTTTCACACGCTGGCGGTAGAATGTCTTGCCGGGCCCGGTGCCGTGATCGCTTCGCGCGCGCCGGGGCTGGTGGATGCGCATTTCGCCTCCGACGGCACGATGACGAAACAGGAGGTGCGGGCGGTCACGCTGGCCCGCCTGATGCCGCTGCCGGGGCAAATGCTGTGGGACGTCGGCTGCGGCTGTGGTTCTGTCGCGGTGGAATGGATGCGCGCGGTGCCGGCTGCGCAGGCGGTGGGGATCGAGCCGCGCGCGGACCGCAGGGCGCTGGCCGCGACGAATGCCGCGCGCCTTGGCACGCCCGGCCTGCGGCTGGTCGCGGGCAGCGCGCCCGAAGGGCTGGCGGACCTGCCCGCGCCTGATGCCGTCTTCATCGGCGGCGGGCTGACGCCTGAGACTTTCGCCATTGCCCGCGCCGCGTTGCGCCCGCGCGGCCGGATCGTGGCCAATGCCGTGACGCTGGAGACCGAGGCTCTGCTGATCGACCTGCACCGTCGCCATGGCGGCGAGTTGACCCGCATCGCCGTGTCCCGCGCCGAACCCGTCGGCCGGTTGACCGGCTGGCGCCCGCTGATGCCCGTCACGCAATGGAGCTTTGCGACATGACATTCGGAACGTTGCATGGCGTGGGCCTTGGCCCCGGCGCGCCCGACCTGATCACTCTGCGCGCCGCGCGGCTGATCAAGGGCGCGCGCGTCATTGCCTATCCGGCGCTGGCGGGGGGCGACAGCCTTGCGCGGTCGATCGCCGCGGACCTGATCCCGCAAGAGGCCGGGGAGATCGTCCTCGACGTGCCGATGTCGACCGCGCGCGCACCCGCGCAGGCGGCCTACGATACCGGCGCCGCGCGCATCGCCGCGCACCTGCAGGCGGGCCGGGACGTGGTTTATCTCTGCGAGGGCGACCCGTTCTTCTACGGCTCCTTCATGTATGTCTTTGCACGCCTCGCGCCGCGTTTTGCGGTTGCGGTGGTGCCCGGGGTGACCTCTGTCACCGCCTGCGCCGCGCTGGCCCGCCGCCCGCTGGTCGCGCGCAACGAACGGCTGGAGGTGCTGCCCGGCCCGCTGCCCGACGACCAGCTGGCCGCGCGCATTGCCGGGGCCGACAGCGTGGCGATCATGAAGGTGGGCCGCCACATGGCGCGCATCCGCGCGGTGGTGGCGAACCTCGGCCTGACCGAGCGCGCCGTCTATGTCGAACGCGCGACGCTGGCGGGCGAGGTGGTGCTGCCGCTGGCCGACGCGCCGGACGTCGCGCCGTATTTCTCGATGATCCTGATTACCAAGGGGGCCGATCCATGGCTGTGACACCCGTTGTCGTCGCGCTGACCCGCGCGGGCGAAGAGGTGGCCCATCGCGCCGCCGCCGCGCTGGGGGCCGCCGTGCATGGCCGAGAAGGCCGCGTGAGCCGCGCCGATGCGTTCTTTGCCAACGCGCTGGACCACGTGCGCGACCTTTTCGCGGCGGGCGTGCCTGTGGTGGGCGTCTGTGCCAGCGGCATCCTGATCCGCGCCGTGGCCCCCCTTTTGGCCGACAAGCGGGCCGAACCGCCGGTGGTTTCGGTCAGCGAGGATGGGGCGGTCGTGGTGCCGCTGCTGGGCGGGCATCGCGGCGCGAACCGGCTTGCCGCCGAACTGGCCCGCGCGTTGGGCGCGCAGGCGGCGGTCACGACGGCGGGCGAGGTGGCGCTGGGCCTTGCGCTGGACGAACCCCCGCCGGGCTGGCGGCTGGTGAACCCCGAGGATGCCAAGGGCGCGATGGCGGCACTACTGGCGGGCGGCGGTGCCCGTGTGCTGGGCGAGGTCGCGCCGTGGCTGGCGGGCCTGCCAGAGGGGGACGCGGTGACCATCACCTGCGGGCCGGCGCCCGTGGTGGGCCTTGGCCCCGGCCACCTGCATTTCGCGCCGCAGCGCTTCGTCCTTGGTGTGGGCAGCGCGCGCGCCTGTCCGCCCGGGGAACTGGCCGCGCTGGTGGGCCACGTGCTGTCCGAAGCCGGGATCGCGCCCGAGGCGGTGCAAGCGGTCGCCACGCTGGACCTCAAGGCCGACGAGCCCGCGATGACCGCGCTGGCGCGCGACCTTGACGTGCCGCTGCGCCTGTTCCCCGCGG
The DNA here is from genome assembly GCF_016125575.1 of Limimaricola sp. GTDB lineage: Bacteria > Pseudomonadota > Alphaproteobacteria > Rhodobacterales > Rhodobacteraceae > WGLM01. Next base: position 44,732 of record NZ_WGLM01000006.1, on the reverse strand, counting down.
CAGAGCTCGAGGCGGAAACGCCGCGCCTGTCGGACCCGTCCGAGGTCGTCTTTGCCGAGGTCGGCACGCATGGCGTGGCCGAGGCGGCAGCCCTGGCGCAGGCCGGGCCGGACGCCGCGCTGCGCGTGCGCAAGCGCAAGAGCGCCATGGCCACCGCCGCGCTGGCCGAGGCCCCCGCGCCGATCACCGCCTTGCGCGGCCGGGCGCGCGGGCGGCTGTCGGTCGTGGGCATCGGGCCGGGACACGCGGCCTGGCGGACACCGGAAGTATCCCGCCTTGTCACAGAGGCTGAAGAACTGGTGGGATATGGATTGTATCTTGATCTTCTCGGACCGCTCGCCGCGGGAAAGCCGCGCGCCGATTTCCCGCTGGGCGGTGAGGAAGACCGCTGCCGCTACGCGCTGGAACGCGCGGGCGAGGGGCGCAACGTGGCGCTGGTCTGCTCGGGCGACGCAGGCATCTACGCGATGGGCGCGCTGGTGTTCGAACTCCTGGACCGGGGGCCGGAGGCAAAAGGCGTCAGCGCCGCCGCGGGCCGCATCGAGGTTGTCTGCTCGCCCGGCGTCTCGGCGCTGCAGGGCGCGGCCGCGCGGGCCGGTGCGCCACTGGGGCATGATTTCTGCACCATCTCGCTGTCGGACCTGCTGACGCCGCGCGCCGACATCCTGCGCCGGTTGCAGGCGGCGGCGGCGGGCGATTTCGTCATCGCCTTCTACAACCCCGTCTCGCGCACCCGCCGCACCCTGCTGGCCGAGGCACGCGATATCCTGCTGGCCCATCGCCCGGCCGATACGCCGGTGCTGCTGGCCTCGAACCTTGGTCGCCCCGAGGAAAGCCTGCGCTACCGCCGCCTGGCCGACCTTCAGGTGGACGAGGTGGACATGCTGACGGTCGTGCTGGTGGGCTCTTCCAACACCCGGCTGGCGCAACTGGGCGAAGGGCCGCGAATGTTCACGCCACGCGGCTATGCCCGCAAGATCGACGGGGACCTGGCGCAGGCAGGGGGGCCAGCCCCCCTGACCCCCCGGAGTATTTCCGGCCAGAAGAAGGAGGGCGCGCAATGACCGTCTATTTCATCGGGGCGGGGCCGGGCGACCCGGAACTGCTGACGCTGAAGGCCGCGCGGCTGATCGGGGAATGCCCGGTTTGCCTTTATGCCGGATCGTTGGTGCCGCCGGAGGTGGTGGCCTGTGCGCCGGCGGGCGCGCGTGTTCTCGACACCGCGCCGATGACGCTGGACGAGACCCATGCCGAGATCGTTGCGGCCCATTCAAAGGGGCAGGACGTGGCGCGCGTTCATTCGGGCGACCCGTCGCTTTACGGCGCGATCGCCGAACAGATCCGGCGGCTGAAGGCCGATGGCATTGCCTACCAGGTGATCCCCGGCGTGCCCGCCTATGCAGCAGCTGCCGCCGCGCTTGGCCAGGAACTGACGATTCCGCAGGTGGCGCAGTCGATCATCCTGACGCGCATGTCGATGAAATCGACGGCGATGCCGGCTGGCGAAACGCTGGAGAATTTCGCACGCACCGGGGCGACGCTGGCCATCCACCTTGGCATCCGGGCGCTGCGCGAGATCGAGCGGCAGCTGATCCCGGCCTATGGCGCGGATTGCCCCGTGGCCGTGGCCTATCGCGTGGGTTGGCCCGACCAGCAGCTGATCCGTGGCACGCTGTCGGACATCCGCGAGAAGGTACGGCAGGCCAAGATCACCCGCACCGCGCTGATTCTCGTGGGGCCGGGCCTGTCCGAGGCGCATGGTTTCCCCGATTCGGCCCTTTACGATGCCGCGCGGCCCCATGTCCTGCGCCCGCGGGCCGCCACGGGGGCGGGCGTGCGATAAGAGCGGGGGTGCGATAAGATTCGCACAGACCGGCACGAAGTTGACGTTTTCGTGATGTGTTAACTTGATTTCCAGTCCATCTGCCGCAGTTTTGGCTGCGTGAAATGGAGGGACACGATGTCCGAGTTTCTGCCGGAGGCAGTCCGCAAGGGTCTGGAAGAGGCGCGAAAGGCGGCGCAGCGCCGTTCGTCGCGTCTGTGCGTGCATGACGGCGACAAGGTGCATCGCATCCTGCGGCTTTGGGATGGCGGATTTGCCATGGATGCCAAGGACGCGCCCAAACTGCGCGGTTTCGTCGAGATCTATGATGGCGCGCGCCACCTCTACCAATGCCTTGTGGTCACGTCGCAAGAGGAAGCGGGCGAGCGGATCTACGATTTCAAGTGGCACGCCCCCGTCGCCGACCGGCCCGCGCTGGATTTCGAGCGCGAGCAGGCGGCACCGGTTGCATTGATCACTGGAGGTCGCTGAACGCCTGCTGCAAGCGGCTGACCGCCTCGGTCACGCGGCTGCGCGGCGTGGCGAAATTGAACCGCAGGAACGTGTCGCCACCCTTGCCAAAGGTTTCGCCATGGTTGACGGCGATCTTCGCGGTCTGCTGCACCCGTCCGGTGAATTCCTCGGCACTCATCCCCGTGCCTGCGAAATCGACCCAGGCAAGGTAGGTAGCCTCTAATGGCATCGCGCTGATGCCCGGAATCGCACTGACCCCGTCCTCGAAAATACGGCGGTTGCCGTCAAGGTAGCCGCGCAAGGCATCGACCCATGCCGCGCCGGCCGGCGAATAGGCTGCCGTCGCCATCGCAAGGCCGAAAGAATTGGGCGACAGGCCCAGCGCCGCCATCCGTCCGGCAAAGGCTGCGCGCAGGTCCGGATCAGCGATGATGACGTTACCGGTGTGGCTTCCGGCGATGTTGAAGGTCTTGGTGGTCGACGTCATCATGACCAGCCGGTCTTCGATACCCTCGACCAGCGCCATCGGCGTATGCACCTGGCCGGGCATCGTCAGGTCATGGTGGATCTCGTCCGAGACGATGACAAGATCATGCCGCTTGGCAAAGGCCGCGACAGCCTGCAACTCGGCCCGCGTCCAGACCCGCCCGCCGGGATTGTGCGGCGAACACAGGATCAGCAGCCGTTCCTTCCCGGTCATCTGTGCGTCATAGGCATCGAAATCGAATTCGTAATGCCCGTTGACGTTGGCCAGCGGACATTCAACCACCTCGCGCCCGGCCGCACGGATCACCCGGAAGAAGGCGTGATAGACCGGCGTGAACAGGATCACGCCGTCGCCGGGCCGGGTGAAGGCATCGACGCACAGCGCCGCACCGTTGACCAGCCCGTGGGTGGTCAGAATGCTGGTTGGGTTCACCTCCCAGCCGTGGCGGTTGCGCATCCACCAGCCGATCGCGTCGAGATAGGCACCTTCCTCGCCGAAATAGCCGTAAATCCCAAGATCGCGCATCCCTTGAACGGCGTCCTGAACGCAGTCGGGCGCGGCAAAGTCCATGTCGGCGACCCACATGGCAATGCCGTCCTCCGGGGAGACGCCGTAATATTTCTCCATCATGTCCCATTTCGCGCAATGGGTCCCGCGCCGGTCGATCAGGGTATCAAAGTTCATCCGGGTTCTCCTTTTTCGGCGCGCAGGCTATCTGTCGGCGCGGCCAACGCAAGGCCATGTTGCGCGCCCGCGTCGCATCGCCTAAATGCCTGCGCATGTCACTGCGCCAGATCCTGATCCATCCCGATCCCCGCCTGAAGACCCCGGCCAAGCCGGTGGCCTCGGTCACCGACGAATTGCGCCGGCTGGCGGATGACATGCTGGAAACCATGTATGATGCCCCCGGCATTGGCCTTGCAGCGCCGCAGGTGGGTGTGCTGACCCGCATCCTCGTGATGGATTGCGTCAAGGATCCCGAACTGCCGCCCCGCCCGATGGTGTTGATCAACCCCGAGGTGACTTGGTCATCCGAGGAACTGACGACCTACGAGGAAGGCTGCCTGTCGATCCCCGACCAATATGCCGAGGTGGAACGTCCGGCCGAGGTGAAGGTGCGCTGGATGGACCTGAACGGTGCTTGGCAGGAAGAGCATTTTACCAAGCTCTGGGCGACCTGTGTCCAGCACGAGATCGACCATCTCGATGGCAAGCTCTTCATCGACTACCTCAAGCCGCTCAAGCGCCAGATGATCACCCGCAAGATGGTGAAACTGAAACGCGAACTGGCGCGGGGCTAGGGCCCGGTGCCGCGCCCCTTCGTGATGTGGCCCGACCGGCGGCTGCGCATGGCCGCGGCAGACGTGGCCGCCATCACCGACGAGGTCCGCGCGATCTGGGACGAGATGATCGCGGCGATGGAGGCAATGCCGGGCGTGGGTCTTGCTGCGGTGCAACTGGGTATCCCGCTGCGGCTGGCCGTCGTCGATGCCAGCACCGCGCGCGGGCTGGCCGTGCGGATGGCCAACCCCGAGGTGCTGCACGCCTCGGCCCAGTTCCGCGAACATGACGAGGCCTCGCCCAACCTGCCCGGCGTCAGTGCCATAATCCGCCGCCCACGCGCCGTGACCGTGAGCTTCCTCAACGTCGAGGGTGCGCAGGAAGAGCGCGATTTCGTCGGTCTCTGGGCCACCTCCGTCCAGCACCAGATCGACCACCTCGCCGGGCGCATGTATTTCGACCACCTCTCCAAGACACGGCGCGACATGCTGCTCCGCCGCGCGCAGAAACTGGGACGGTCCTGATGCGGATCGTGTTCATGGGCACGCCCGATTTTGCGGTCCCGGTCCTCGACGCGCTGGTTGCCGCAGGGCACGAGATCGCCTGCGTCTATACCCAGCCGCCCCGCCCGGCGGGCCGCGGCAAGCAACCGCGCTCCGGCCCGGTCATGGCGCGGGCGACCGCGCCAGGCTTGCCTGTCCGTCATCCTGTTTCGCTGAAAGACCCGGCCGAACAGGCCGCTTTTGCCGCCTTGCAGGCCGATGTCGCCGTCGTCGTCGCCTATGGCCTGATCCTGCCGCAGGCCGTGCTGGACGCGCCGCGCGCCGGCTGCCTCAACATCCATGCCTCGCTCCTGCCGCGCTGGCGCGGTGCCGCGCCGATCCACCGCGCGATCATGTCGGGCGACGCCGAAACCGGCGTCTGCATCATGCAGATGGAGGCGGGGCTCGATACCGGCCCTGTGCTGCTGCGCGCCGCCACCGCCATCGGCCCCGAAGAGACCACGGGCGAATTGCACGACAGGCTGGCCGCGCTGGGGGCATCCCTGATCGTACAGGCGCTTGCCCGTCTCGACGGCCTGCGCCCGAAGCCGCAACCGACCGACGGCGTGACCTATGCCGCCAAGATCGACAAGGCCGAGGCGCGCGTCGACTGGACCCGCCCCGCGCCCGAGGTCGACCGCCTGATCCGCGGCCTTTCGCCCTTTCCCGGCGCATGGTGCGAGGTCGCGGGCGAACGCGTCAAGCTGCTGGGCAGCCGCCGCGCCGCGGGCTCAGGCGCGCCCGGAACGGTGCTGACGGGCTTCACCATCGCCTGCGGTACCGGCGCGGTCGAGATCACCCGTGCGCAGCGGGAGGGCAAACGCCCACTGCCAGCCAGCGAAGTGCTCAAGGGCCTCGCCCTGCCGCCGCGCCTCGGCTGACCCTTCTTCTGGCCAGAAATACTCTCTGGGGGAGTCCCGCAGGGACGGGGGGCAGACAGCCCCCCTTCGCCCGCGCGGCTCAGCGTGCCGGCTTGAACGGGGCCATGCCCTCGCGCGCCAGCTCATCCGCGCGCTCGTTCTCCGGATGGCCGTCATGGCCCTTCACCCAGTTCCAGCGCACCTCGTGCCGCGCCGCCGCCGCCTCCAGCCTGCGCCACAGGTCGTCATTCTTGACCGGCTTGTTGGTCGAGGTCTTCCAGCCGCGGCGTTTCCAGCCCGCCAGCCACTCCGTGATGCCGCCCTTCACATAGGCGCTGTCGGTCACCACGGTCAGCCGCGCGGGCCGCTCCAGCGCTTCCAGCGCAGAGATTGCCGCCATCAGCTCCATCCGGTTGTTGGTGGTCAGACCCTCGCCGCCGTTCAGCGTGCGCTCCTTCACCACCCGGTCACCCTCGCGCGCGATCAGCAGCACGCCCCAGCCGCCGGGCCCGGGATTGCCGCTGCAGGCCCCGTCGGTATAGGCGAAAAGCTCGGGCATCAGCGCAGGACCGGCAGCAGGCTCAGCACCACGATGGTGGTCAGCAGCACCCGCAGATGCATCCACCACGGCGGGGCAAGGCCCTGCTTCCAGAACAGCCAGTCCAGCCCCAGCAGCCCTACGAAACCCGCGCCAAGGTTGATCGCCGCCGCCTGCGCGCCGCCACCCGTGGTGAAGAACACCCACAATGCCGGCAGTACCGACAGGGCATAGGCGGTGGCCGCCACCTGCCCCGTCGCTCTTGTGGCAAAGCCCCAAAGGACGCCCGACATGAACGACAGGATCACCGCGCCGTAGAAAAGCTGCACGTAAGGCCCGATGAACCTCCCGCCCAGCATCGGCATGGCACGCGCGCCCAGTTCTGGCCAAACCACCGTGGCCGCTCCCCAGAGAAACGGAATCAGCCCGGCCAGGCCCAGCCAGAGCGCAGCGCGCGGAATGTGCTTCATGCCGGCTCCCGCAGGATGCGCGGCACCTTGAACTCGACGTCTTCCTGCGCCGTGGTGACGGTGGCCAGCGTCACGTCATAGCGCGCGCGCAGCGCCGCGATCACCTCTTCAGTCAGCACCTCGGGGGCCGAGGCGCCGGCGGTCAGCCCAAGGCTCGTCATGCCTTCCAGCGCGCGCCAGTCGATGTCGGTCGCGCGCTGGACCAGTTGCGCATGGGCGCAGCCCGCGCGCCGCGCCACCTCGACCAGCCGGCGAGAGTTGGAGGAATTGGGCGCACCCACGACCAGCAGGGCGTCGCACATCGGGGCCATCGCCTTGACCGCCTCCTGCCGGTTGGTGGTGGCGTAGCAGATGTCTTCCTTGTGCGGCCCGATGATGGCGGGAAAGCGTGCCTGAAGGGCGGCGACGATATCGGCCGTGTCATCGACCGACAACGTCGTCTGCGTGACGAAGGCCAGCCGCGCGGGGTCGCGCACCTGAAGGGTCGCCACGTCTTCGGGGGTTTCCACCAGAAGCACCTCGCCCGGCGGCAGCTGGCCCATCGTGCCCACCGTCTCGGGGTGCCCCGCGTGGCCGATCATCACGATCTGCAGCCCCGCCTCGGCATGGCGGGCGGCCTCGATATGCACCTTGCTGACCAGCGGGCAGGTTGCGTCGACATAGATCATCTCGCGCCGGGCGGCCTCGGCGGGGACCGATTTGGGCACGCCGTGGGCGGAAAAGATCACCGGGCGGTCTGGCGGGCATTCCGCCAGTTCCTCGACGAACACCGCGCCCTTGGCGCGCAAACCGTCCACGACGAAGCGGTTATGCACGATCTCGTGGCGCACGTAGACCGGCGCGCCCCATTTCTCCAGCGCCATCTCGACAATGCGGATCGCGCGGTCGACACCGGCGCAGAATCCGCGCGGAGCGGCAAGGTAGAGGGTGAGGGGCGCAAGAGGCATAGGCGGCTCCGGACGGTCGGGGTCAGGTCCAGAGGTATGCGGCGGGCGCCGCCCCGTCCAGCCCGTTTTCGGACCGAAGCGGCGGCGCCCGGCGCGGTTCAGACGTGATCGACTGTTTCGGCCACGGCCTCGGTGCGCGGCTCGCGCGGCGGGCGGCCCACCACGTCGCGCAGTTCTTCCAGCTCGATGAAGTTATCGGCCTGCCGGCGCAACTCGTCGGCGATCATCGGCGGCTGGCTGCGGATCGTCGAGACGATCGAGACGCGCACGCCCTTGCGCTGGATCGCCTCGACCAACGGGCGAAAATCGCCGTCGCCCGAGAACAGCACGATATGATCGACGAAGCCCGCGATCTCCATCGCGTCGACCGCCAGCTCGATGTCCATGTTGCCCTTTACCTTCCGGCGGCCAAGGCTGTCCGTGTATTCCTTGGCGGGCTTGGTCACCATGGTGAAGCCGTTGTACTGCAGCCAGTCGACCAGAGGCCGGATCGGCGAATAATCCTCGCTCTCCAGAAGAGCGGTATAATAGAAGGCGCGCACCAGCTTGCCCCGCCGCATGAATTCCTGCCGCAGCAGCTTGTAGTCGATGTCGAAGCCGAGGGCCTTGGCCGCGGCATAGAGGTTGGCGCCATCGATGAAGAGCGCCAGACGCTCGTCCCGATAAAACATGATTTGTCCTTCTCGAATGTGGTCCGGCGCTGGATGCATTTCGCGAAACGTGAAATGAAGCGTCCGACATCGCTGATTGTAAGAGCTGCATGACATGCCGCAAGGCCACCAGGGGACACGAAATCGTGCGGTCGCGCTGATCGCGTTGGGGGCCAATGCGGCCTCGGCGGAGGGCGGCCCCGAGGATACGCTGCGCGCGGCAATCGCCGAACTGGCCGAGGCCACGGGCGAGACGCCAACCGTCAGCCACCTTTACCGCACGCCGGCATTTCCGCCCGGTGCCGGGCCTGATTTCGTGAACGCGGCATTGCGGCTGGAGACCACGCTGGCGGCCCCCGACCTGCTGGCGCTGTTGCACCGGATCGAGGCCGCGCACGGACGCGAGCGGAAGGTGCGCTGGGGCCAGCGCAGCCTTGATCTCGACCTGATCGCGCTGGGCGACGCGGTGTTGCCCGATGTCGCGGGCTGGCGCCGTTGGCACGATCTGGATGCCGCGGCGCAGCCGGTTCAGGCGCCAGACCGTCTGATCCTGCCGCATCCGCGCCTGCAGGACCGCGCCTTCGTGCTGGTGCCGCTGGCCGATGTCGCGCCGGACTGGCGCCACCCGGTGCTGGGGCTCAGCGTGGCCCAGATGATGGCGGCGCGGCCCGAAACCGAGCGGGCCGAAGTGGTACCGCTGGACTAAGCGGCGTCAGGCGAGGCGTCCGGGATTCGGCTTGTCAATCCCCCGCGCAGCGACTACATGGGTGGCTTCTTAGGATTTTCGCCAGACAAGGGGGGCGCCCATGGCCCGCGTTACCGTAGAAGATTGTGTCGACAAGGTTCCCAACCGGTTCGAGCTGGTGATGCTGGCGGCCCACCGCGCGCGCGAGGTTGCTTCGGGTGCGCACCCGACGCTGCCGCGCGACAATGACAAGAACCCGGTTCTGGCCCTGCGCGAGATCGCCGAGGAAACCCAGCTTGCCGACGATCTGCGCGAGCGGATGATCGAGGCGCACCAGACCCAGATCGAGGTCGACGAGCCCGAAGAAGACAGCATGTCGCTGCTGATGAGCGCCGAGGCCGACAAGCCCGCGCAGGACGACATGTCCGAAGAGCGCCTGCTGCGCGCGCTGATGGAAGCGCAGGGGCAGGGCTGAGGCAGGCCGCCCACGCCCGGAGCACCGGGCGGCGGGGCCGCCGGCGAGAGGGCGCGATGACCACAGCCGACGACCTGATCGCACTGGTCCGCGCCTACAATCCCCGCACCAACGAAAAGCTGCTGCGCGAGGCTTATGCCTTTGGCGCGGCGATGCATGAAGGGCAAGTCCGCCAGTCGGGCGAGCCCTACTTCAGTCATCCCGTCGCCGTGGCCGGCATCCTTGCCGGTCAGCAGATGGATGACGGCACTCTTGTGACCGCGCTGCTGCACGACACCATCGAGGATACCAAGGCGAGTTTTGCCGAGGTCGAGCGCCGTTTTGGCCATGACATCGCCGAACTGGTGGATGGCGTGACCAAGCTGACCAACCTGCAACTCACCTCCACCGAGACCAAGCAGGCCGAGAATTTTCGCAAGCTGTTCATGGCCACCAGCAAGGACCTGCGCGTCACGCTGGTCAAGCTGGCCGACCGGCTGCACAACATGCGGACCATCAAGTCGATGAGGCCCGACAAGCAGGCCCAGAAGGCCCGCGAGACGATGGAAATCTTCGCGCCGCTGGCCGGCCGCATGGGCATGCAGTGGATGCGCGAAGAGCTTGAGGACCTGTCTTTCAAGGTGCTCAACCCCGAGGCGCGCGCCTCGATCATCCGTCGTTTCATCACGCTGCAGCGCGAGACCGGCGACGTGATGCAGAAGATCACTGCCGACATGCGGATCGAGCTTGAGCGCGCGGGCATCGTCGCCGAGGTGACCGGCCGCGCGAAGAAACCCTACTCGATCTGGCGCAAGATGCAGGAAAAGGACCAGGGCTTTTCCCGGCTGTCCGACATCTACGGTTTCCGCGTCATCACCGCGACCGAGGCCGACTGCTACCGCGTTCTGGGCGCGATCCACCAGCGCTGGCGCGCCGTGCCGGGCCGCTTCAAGGATTATATCAGCCAACCGAAGTCGAACGGTTACCGTTCGCTTCACACCACCGTTTCGGGCCGCGATGGCAAGCGGGTGGAGGTGCAGATCCGCACCCGCGAGATGCACGAAGTGGCCGAAACCGGCGTCGCTGCACATTGGTCCTACCGCAACGGCGAGCGGGTCGAGAACCGCTTCGCCGTCGATCCCGTGCGCTGGATCGCCACGCTGACCGAACGTCTCGACAACGAGCAGGACCACGACGAGTTTCTCGAGGCGGTCAAGCTGGAGATGTACCAGGACCAGGTGTTCTGCTTCTCGCCCAAGGGAGATGTCATCAAGCTGCCGCGCGGGGCCACACCCATCGACTTTGCCTATGCGATCCATACCCGCATCGGGCATGCTTGCGTAGGCGCCAAGGTGGACGGGATGCGGGTGCCGCTCTGGACCCGGCTGAAGAACGGCCAGTCGGTCGAGATCATCACCGCCGAAGGGCAGACGCCGCAGGCGACATGGATCGACATCGCCGTGACAGGCCGCGCCAAGACGGCGATTCGGCGCAGCTTGCGCGAAGAAGACCGCGAGCGGTTCATCAAGCTGGGCGCGGAACTGGCGCGCGTGGCTTTCGAGAATGTCGGCAAGCGCGCCACCGAAAAGGCCTTGCGCACCGCTGCCAAGGCGCTGGCGCTGGATGACACCGACGAGATGCTGGCACGGCTGGGCAGCGCCGAGCTGACCTCGCGCGAACTGGTTGCCGCGATCTATCCCGACCTTGCCGAACGGCGTGGCGAAGAAGTTCCGCCCAGCCACGCGGTGATCGGCCTTAACGATGACCAGTCGTTCCGCCGCGCGCCCTGCTGCCAGCCGGTGCCGGGCGAACGCATCGTCGGCATCACGTTCCGGGGGCAGGGCGTTGTGGTCCATGCCATCGACTGTCAGGCGCTGGCTGCCTACGAGGACCAGCCCGACCGCTGGCTTGACCTGCGTTGGCAGGACGGCACCCATGCTGCGACGAACACGGTTACTCTCGATTTGACAATTACCAATGATGCCGGGGTGCTTGGGCGGATTTGTACGTTGATCGGCGAGCAGAACGCCAATATCTCGGATCTGAACTTCATCGACCGCAAGCCCGATTTCTACCGGCTTCTCGTCGATGTCGATCTCAGGGATGCCGAGCATCTGCACCGGGTGATGACAGCGCTCGACGCCGAAAGCAACGTATCCTCCATCGCCCGGCTGAGAGACCCGAAACGGGCGCAGGTGGGCCAGGACAAGGTTTCGGCCTGAAGGGGTTCCAAGGGGTGGTCTTCAAACGCAGGGACAAGCTACCGGTCTGGACCGCGGTCGGCCGGGCGCTGTGGCCTCGCGGCGGCTGGGTGCGGGCCTTCGAATATGTCAGGCACCGTGTCCGTCGCCTGCCCGACACACCTGAAAAAATCGCGCGCGGTATCTTTGCGGGCGTGGCCACCACGTTCAGCCCGTTCTTCGGGATGCATTTCCTGATTGCCTGGATCATCGCGCGGATCATGCGCGGCAACGTGCTGGCGGCACTCCTGTCGACCTTCTTCGGCAACCCGCTGACTTATGTTCCCATCGCGGCGATCTCGCTGGAAACCGGTCATATCCTGCTGGGCCGACGCCCGCGCCAAGGGGTCGATGCCTCGCTCGGGGCCAAGTTTGCCGGTGCATGGCACGATCTGTGGCACAACTTCGTCTCACTCTTCACCGGCCAGCCGCCCGACTGGCACCGTCTCGCGATCTTTTATCACGAGGTGTTCTTTCCCTTCATGATCGGTGGGATCATCCCCGGCATCATCGCCGGGGCAATTGCCTATTACCTTTCGGTTCCGGTGATCCGCGCCTATCAGAACCGCCGCCGCAAGGCGCTGCGCGGCAAGCTGGGCCAGTTGCGCAAAAAGCCGGCGGCCCCCCCTGACACGGGCCCCTCGGCAAGCTAGATCAGGACATCTGGGGTCTGGGGACAAGCATCATGGCGAAACCGGGAAAACTGCGGCTGGGCGTCAACATCGATCACGTGGCCACCGTGCGCAACGCGCGCGGCAGCGCCTACCCCGAGCCGGTGCGCGCGGCGCTGCTGGCGCAAGAGGCAGGGGCCGATGGCATCACCGCACATCTGCGCGAAGACCGCCGCCACATCTCGGATGCCGATATCGCGGGGCTGATGGCCGCGCTTTCGGTCCCGCTGAATTTCGAGATGGCTGCAACGGCCGAGATGCAGGCCATCGCCCTGCGCCATGTCCCCCACGCCGTCTGCATTGTCCCGGAAAAGCGGGAAGAACGCACGACCGAGGGGGGGCTGGAAGTTGCGCGCGAGGAAAACCGGCTGGCCCATTTCATCGCGCCGCTGCGCGAGGCGGGCTGCAGGGTGTCATTGTTCATCGCTGCCGATCAGCGTCAGGTCGCGGCCGCGCAGCGGATCGGCGCGCAGGTGGTCGAACTGCATACCGGCGCCTATTGCGACCTGCACGCCGAGGGCCGCCTGGCCGAGCGTGACGCCGAACTGACCCGGCTGCGCGAGATGGCCGAGTATGCCGACAGTCTTGGCCTCGAGGTGCATGCAGGCCACGGCCTGACCTACGACACGGTTGGCCCGGTTGCGGCATTTCCAGAGGTGTTGGAGCTGAATATCGGCCACTTCCTGATCGGCGAGGCGATCTTTCGCGGCCTTGGTCCGGCGATTGTCGAAATGCGCCGGTTGATGGAGGCGGCGCGGGGCTGATCCCCGCGCCGCTCCTCCGTCACGGGGTGACGTCGACCGTCGTCCACATCCCCATGATGTAGTGGCCGGGGATGTTGCAGTAGAGAATGTACTTGCCGGGCTTCAGCGTCACGGTCAGCGCGCCCTTCGCGCCCGGATCAAGCTCCGAAACCTCGCCGAGGTGGCCGGCTTCGTCTTCGATCACGGCGTTCATGTTGTCGTCGTAGGGCAGCTTCTGGCCCGCGGCGGGGGCGGGCGACAGGATCATCTCGTGGATGGTCGACTTGGAATCGTTGGTGACCGCAAAGGTCACTTCGCCTGCCGAGATGGTCTTGACGTCGGTCTTGATGCCCATCGTCGCGTTCGACATATCTTCGTTGCCACCGTAGATGATCGGTGCGGCGGTTCCCATGTTGTCCAGCGCGTTGTCGCCCGAATCCCACAGCGACACGTTGATCGTGCCGCCACCGGCAAAGGCTGCGGTGCCAAACGAGGCGACAATAGCTGCGGCGGCAAGGCCCAGCGTGGCGCGTCTGCTAAGTTCCATGGTCGTGTTCCTTCTATTTCAATGGGTTGTTTACCCACCCCCGCGCTAGACCCCCGGCCCTGCATCAGTCATGATCCAGATCAAATCTTTCGGCCTCTGCCCGCGTTTGGCGGTCCTGGGGCGTCACAAGTCCGTGAGGTGCATTCATGATCGAGCATGTCGTGATGGTCCGGCCCGCCCCCGGCCACGACCCCGCCGTCCTGAGAGAGGTTCTGGAGGGTCTGGCCGCGCTGGTGGGCCAGATCGACGGGTTGCTGCGCCTGCGCTTCGGCCCCAACCGCGATTTCGAGGGGCGGAGCCCCGGCTATGCCACCGGCTTCATCGCCAGCTTTACCGATGCGGCGGCGCTTGCCCGCTATGCCGCCGATCCGCGCCACAGGGCGCTTGGCGCCCGGCTGGTCGCCTGTTGCGAGGGCGGCACCGCAGGGCTGATGGTGATCGACCTCGACCTGCCGGACGCCTGACATCATGATCCTCGGCATCGGCACGGACCTGTGCAACATCGAGCGGATCGAGGGTACGCTGGACCGCTTTGGCGAGCGTTTCCTCAACCGTGTTTTCACCGAGCGCGAACAGCGCAAGGCCGCCAGCCGCCCGCGCGCGGTCGCTGCGACATATGCCAAGCGCTGGGCCGCGAAAGAGGCCTGTTCCAAGGCGTTGGGGACCGGCCTGCGCATGGGCATTGCGTGGAAGGACATGGCTGTCAGCAATCTGCGTTCGGGTCAGCCGGTGATGCACGTCACCGGCTGGGCCAAGGACCGGCTGGATCAGATGACGCCGCCGGGCCATAGCGCGATCATCCATGTCACCCTCACGGATGATCACCCGTGGGCGCAGGCCTTCGTGGTGATCGAGGCCCGCCCGCTGGATCCCGGCCTGCATGTTTGACAAGACCCGGGCGTTGGCCCGTTCGAACCCGGGCCTCGGCACGCTTTTGCTGGCGCAATGCCCGGCAGATTTCGCCGACTGGCTGGATTTTGTCGCCATCGGCACGGTGCTGGCGTATCGCTGGCAAGCCCCGCCCGTGGCCTTCGCATGGTTCGCGGTGGCACTGGGGCTGCCCTACCTGACCATTGGCGTGCTGGCCGGTGCGGTTGTCGACCGGATGGACCTGCGCCGTGTCATGATCCTTGGCAACCTTGGCCGGGCGCTGGGCAGCGCGGCGCTGATCCTCGCACCGGACTGGCCTGCATTGGTCATCGTGGTCGCACTGCGCGCCTCGGCCGACAGCTTTTACAGCCCGGCCAAACAGGCGTCGCTGCAGGCGATAGTCGCGGGGCGGGACCTGCTGGCGGCCAACGGGCTGAGCTTTGCGATCAACCAGGGGGCCAAGATCGTGGCTCCGGCGCTGGGTGGCGCCCTGATCGCAGTGCTGGCCCCGCAGGACGTCTTCGCGGTGAACGCGGGCGTCTCGGTTCTGGCTGCGGCCCTGCTGCTGCCGATGCGACCGCTGCCGCGCCGCGCGACGGGTGGCACGTCGCTCTGGCGTGACATCGCTGAAAGCCTTCGCCTCTTGCGGACAACGCCAGTGCTACGCGCGGCCATCGGCATGATGGCGGCGGGCATCTTTGCCATATTCCTCTACGATACGCTCTTTGCCCCCACGCTGCAGGCCCTCGGCGCAAGCCCCATGACATTTGGCCTGTGCATGGCCGCGGTGGGGGCGGGCGGCGTATTGGGCGGCGCCACCGTGGGCAAGGCGCGCGGCACCAGCGGCAGCTTTTCCATGATCGCCGCCGCTGCGGGCCTGTCGGGCCTTGTGACCATCGGCGTGGGCTGCCTGCAGATTACCGGGATGTTCCCGCCTGCGCTGCTGTTGATCGGCCTCTTCGGACTGCTGGGCCTTCTCTCGGCGCGCTCTGTCGTGCCGACGCGGGCCCTCTTGCAGGATCATACGCCGCCCGGGGGCATGGGCCGGGTTGCGGCCCTCAGCGAGGCGGCCAACACGCTGGCCCTGCTGGTCGCACCCTTCCTTGGCGCGGCGCTGGCCGCATCGCTGGGCTATGGCGCAGCCTTCGTGGCCGGAGGGGTGCTGATGCTGGGCGTGGCGCTGATCGCCTCACGGCTCGCCGCGCAATTTTCCGACAACTGATCGTCGCCACACCCGGCCTCAGCTTGACTTGCGCAGATGCGCCGCCCATGAAGCGCGGGTACTTTCGAAAGGGACGGATCATGGCAGCTGAAGGTGGGCTCTGGGGCGGGGTCGTGGAGACGCTCAAGACGGTTGTCTATGCGCTGCTGATCGCGGGCGTGTTCCGGACCCTGTTCTTCCAGCCGTTCTGGATTCCGTCCGGCTCGATGAAGGACACGCTGCTGATCGGCGACTTCCTCTTCGTCAACAAGATGGCCTACGGCTATTCCTATGCCTCCTGCCCCTCGGTGCGCATCCCGGCCCTCGGGATCGACATCGAGGCGTCTGATTTTTGCGGCATGTTCAAGGGATCGAACACGCGGCTTTTCGGCAGCATGCCGAAGCGGGGCGATGTCGTGGTCTTCCGCCACCCTGTCACCGGCAAGGACTTCATCAAACGGCTGATCGGGCTGCCCGGCGACCGGATTCAGGTCAGGGGCGGGCTGCTTTATATTAACGACGTGCCGGTCAAGGTCGAGGATGCAGGCCAGTTCGACGAGGTCATGGCGCCGCAGGGCCCCGAAGGATTGCTGCCGCGCTGCGCCAATGGCGCCGTGGGCCGGGGCGCCATCTGCACCAAGACCCGCCAGATCGAGACGCTGCCCAACGGCGTCAAGCACGACATCCTGAACATCGGGACACAGGCCAGCGACGATACCGGCATCTATACCGTGCCCGAGGGCTATTTCTTCTTCATGGGCGATAACCGCGACAACTCGACCGACAGCCGCTACGCGCAGTCGGCCGGCGGCGTGGGTTTTGTCCCGCTGGAAGATATCGTCGGCCGCGCCGACCGGATCATGTTCTCGTCGGCCGGTCGTTCGATGCTGGCCTTCTGGACATGGCGGGCCGACCGCTTCTTCAAGGCGATCGAGTGAAGCTCTCGGCGGATCTCGCTGCCTTCTCGGCCCGGCTCGGGCATGATTTCGCCCGGCCGGAGCTGCTGGTCCGCGCTGTCACCCATTCCTCGATGGCCTCGGTCCACCGCGACGACAACCAGCGGCTGGAATTTCTTGGCGACCGCGTGCTGGGGCTGGTGATTGCCGAGGCGCTGCTTGCCGCCGATCCTGCCGCTTCCGAAGGGATGCTGGCGCCGCGCTTCAACGCGCTGGTGCGCAAGGAAACCTGTGCCGACGTGGCCCGCGCGCTTGACCTTGGCGCGGTGCTGAAACTGGGCCGGTCGGAAATGCAGTCGGGCGGGCGGCGCAAGGCCGCGCTGCTGGCCGACGCGATGGAGGCGGTGATTGCCGCCGTTTATGAGGATGCCGGCTTCGAGGCAGCCCGCGACGTGGTCCTGCGGCACTGGCGCGCCCGGATCGGCAGCGTCAAGGAAGATGCGCGCGACGCCAAGACGGCGCTGCAGGAATGGGCACAGGCACGGGGCCTGCCGCCGCCCGCCTACGTGGAAACCGCCCGCTCTGGCCCCGATCACGCGCCCGAATTCACCATCGAGGTAAGGCTGGAAACGGGTGCTGCCGCCATCGCCACCGCCAATACCAAGCGTCAGGCCGAACAGGCCGCGGCAAAGTCTCTTTTGAAACAGGTGACCACATGACCGACCAGCCGACACGCGCGGGCTTTGTCGCCCTGATCGGCGAACCCAACGCGGGCAAGTCGACGCTGCTCAACCGGATGGTGGGCGCCAAGGTCAGCATCGTCACCCACAAGGTGCAGACAACGCGCGCGCGCATCCGCGGCGTGGCGATGGCGGGGCAATCGCAGATTGTCTTCGTCGACACGCCCGGCCTCTTTCGCCCGCGCCGCAGGCTGGACCGCGCGATGGTCGCCGCGGCCTGGGGCGGCGTGGCCGATGCCGACGTGGTGGTCCTGATGATCGAGGCGCATCGCGGCATCACCGAGGGCGTGCGCGCCATCCTCGACCGGCTGGGCGAGGTGGCACAGGGCCGCACCGTGGCGCTGGCCATCAACAAGATCGACCGGGTCAAGGCCGAAAGCCTGCTGGCGCTGACGCAGGAGATGAACGCGGCCTTCCCCTTTGCCGAGACCTTCATGATCTCCGCCGAAAAGGGCTATGGCTGCGATACCCTGCGCGACTGGCTGGCCAGCCGGATGCCCGAGGGACCGTGGCTTTACCCCGAGGACCAGATCGCCGACCTGCCACTGCGAATGATCGCGGCCGAGATCACCCGCGAGAAGTTGACGCTGCGCCTGCACCAGGAACTGCCCTACGAGCTGACGGTCGAGACCGAGGCCTGGGAGGAACGCCCCGATGGCTCGGCCCGGATCGACCAGATCGTTTACGTCGCCCGCGACGGGCACAAGGGCATCGTGCTGGGCAAGGGCGGCGAGACGACCAAGGCCGTGGGCAAGGCCGCGCGCGAAGAGCTGGAGGAATTCCTCGGCCGCCGGGTGCACCTGTTCCTGCAGGTCAAGGTGCGGCCCAACTGGCTGGAAGAGGCCGAGCGCTATTCGGAAATGGGCCTCGACTTCAAGGATGGCAACGCGTGACGGGGCGATGCGCCTGACCGCCGACATCTGGGTCTCTGCCTACCTCGCCCGGCTGCGCCAGCAGGGCATCCCCGCCTTCGTGGTGGCGCGCGGCGACGCCACCGCCGGGGCGGTGCTGGTGAAGCTCAACACGCTGGACGGGCAGGCCGCCTGTTACCAGCGCAGCTTCGACCTGATGACCGGCGAACGCCGCTGGACCGTCCTGACCCAGGGCGCCGAAGCCACCGTCGACGCCTCCATCACCAAACAACGCAGCTTCGACCCCGACCTCTGGGTGATCGAGGTGGAAGACAAGACCGGCCGGCACCTGCTGGATGAGGAGGGGTTGGGGTAGGGGGCGAGACCGGGAGGAGGATGTCGGGGTTGATCGGTTGGTTGAGTGGCTGCTAGCGGTCTGAAGGTGCCGTTTGTGCCATCCGCAGCGAAAGACCGGGCCGATCGCTGAAGTGTTACAGAATCAAGCATTCAGTCGAGAAAGATCCGACCTTCAACGGGACTCTTTGACGTCACCCTTCTGAAACTCGCGCAGTAAGCCCATTAAATCGCTTTTATGTTCTTCGTTTATAAAATCCGCTTCTGAATCAAGGTGCGTTAGTCGCAAGTTCGGGAAGCGCACCCCTTCCGGTGCATCAATTCCTTCGTAATTTAGCCGGTATAGTTGCATCTCCAAGCGACCAAAAAGCGCCTTGCACGCTTTATGGATCTCCTGGCTTACGTACTTCTCCGGTTTTAGGTCTTGCGCGGTTCTTGGGACTGGATAGCGCCCTTGGTACGGTACAACATCAGAAAGCAGTGCGAGCAAGCCTTGCTCTTCGGTGTTCAGTCGGAGTGTTTTCAACCGGTTTGCCAATTTGACCAAGTCGTGACCAAGCAGATGCTTGCTCAGTTTTCCACCATTTAGTAGCGTTGGATCTTCTGAAATCAGCAACGCCTTTATCAAATTTTCAAAGGACAGGCCGTACATCAGCAGGACAGGGCGAGACACTAACGGGCGGCTGTAGGATTGTTTCGAGCCATCAGCGTGATTGATTGCGTAGCCAATCCATTGATCTTTTGACATATCATAGATTGTGTCAGCGGTATCCGCGAGTTCATGTGCATAACTGTACCAATATTCTGGTGCCGCCTGTTCAATGAATTGCTTTTCCGACGTCGTCATGTTCGTAATGTGGGACTGAAACGAGCGCAGGACAAGCATGGACTTTTGGATTGTCCACATTTAGCGGTTGTATAAGCAGAACTCTGTACCCGACGACCGTTAGTCGGTAGAAAACGGTTCTAGGTCACGTATGGCGTCAAAGTCGGCTCTCCGCCCAAACAAATGTTTCCTGCCTAGCTCCGGTCAATCACCGCCCCGCCATCATCCACCCTCAACGAAACGCCGCCGCACCCCCCCCCATCCCCTCTTGCGCCCCGCCCGTTCCGCCCAATACTGCCCGCATGATCGAATGGCGCGATGAAGGGGCGGTGCTGGCTGTCCGGACGCATGGCGAGACCGCGGCGATTGTCGAGGTCTTTACCCCGTCGCACGGCCGTCATGCGGGCGTGGTGCGGGGCGGGGCGGGGCGGCGGCTGGGGCCGTTATTGCAGCCCGGCGCGCAGCTGGACCTGCGCTGGGCCGCGCGGCTGGACGACCATCTTGGCGCCTACACGATAGAGCCCCTGCGCAGCCGTGCCGCCCTCGTGATGGGCGACCGGCTGGCGCTGGCGGGGCTGGCGGCGGTCTGTGCGCTGCTCGCCCACGTCCTGCCCGAGCGCGAACCGCATCCCACCCTTTACGCCCGCACCATGGCGCTGCTGGACCTGCTGGGACAGGCCGAGGTCTGGCCGCTGGCCTACCTGCAATGGGAGGTCGCACTACTGGACGAGTTGGGCTTCGGCCTCGACCTGTCGGCCTGCGCGGTCAGCGGCACCAACGAGGACCTGTGCTACGTCTCGCCGCGCTCTGGCCGGGCGGTCAGCCGGCAATCGGCGGGCGCGTGGGCCGACCGCCTGCTGCCGCTGCCGCCGGTGCTGGCCGGGCAGGGCGAGGCGACGGGGGCCGAGATTGCCCGCGCGCTGGGCACGACCGGCTGGTTCATCGAACACCGGCTGGTCAAGGGCCTGGGCGACCGCCCGCTGCCCGCCGCCCGCGCGCGGCTGGTCGAGGCGATTGCGCGGCAGGCCTAGGGCAGGTTCGGGCCGGGTTACTGCCCGTTCTCGATCAGGAAGGCCGCGCTGGCGCGCACGGCCTCGGCCGGGTCGATGAATTCCATCCCCATCCCGCTCCGCGCGCGGGCGTTCGACACGGCCGACATCTCGCCAAGGTTGGGCAGGATCGTGCGGATCGACGGGTCGACCAGCGCCAGCGCCCGGATCAGCAGGTTGGGCGCCTCGCGCGTGACGACCCGGCGGGCCGGCCACTGCGCCTTGATCGCGCGGGCGAGGTCGGAAAACCACATCTCGCCCGCTGAGGCGATGAAGCGTTGGCCCGCCGTCTCGGGCCGCTGCAGCGCGCGCAGGTGCATTTCGGCTACGTCGCGCACGTCGACCACGGAAAAGCCGATCCTGGGCAGCATCGGGTCCTTGCCGCGCAGGATACGTTCGATGATCCCCACCGAGGTGCCGTAATGCCGGTCCAGCGGCGGGCCCAGCACCAGAACCGGGTTGATCGTGGTCAGCGCAATGCCCTTGCCGTCGCCGCCGACATAGTCCCATGCCGCACGTTCGGCCATCGTCTTGGACTTGGCATAGGCGGTGGCGCGCGGATCGTTCAGGTCGGTCCAGTCCTCCTCGTCATGCGCCTGCATCCCTGGCCGCATCGGCCCGTTCTGCACCGCCACGACGGACGAGGTCAGCACCACCCGGCCGATGCCTGCGCGATGGGCCGCCTTCAGCGCCCGCAGCGCGCCGTCCACCGCCGGGCGGATCAGCGCGTTCTCGTCCTTCGGCTGGACCAGCGGAAACGGCGAGGCGGTGTGCAGCACCGCGTCCACCCCTTCCATCGCCTCGTCCCAGCCCGCGTCGCCCGTCAGGTCAAGCGCGACGAAGCGCAGCCGTTCCTCCAACCCGCTCGCGTCTGTCAGGTGTGGGCGCACGGCCTCGGTCACCTCGTTCCCGCGAGACAGATCGCGCACGGTGCCGCGCACGGCATAGCCCGCGTTCAGCAGTTTCAGCGCGACATGCTTGGCGATAAAGCCGCTGGCGCCGGTCAGAAGGACGGTCTGGGTCATGGGGCCTCCGCAAGGGTCTGAAGGGGATACGCCCCCGGGGCTTCAGCGGATCATGCCACGCATGGCGGCGCAAGCCCGCGCGCGGCGGCGGTCGGGCGACGACCGCCCAATGTCGCGGATGGTGCAGACGCTGCCTATGGGCGCGCGTCATATCGGGCCTCAAATCCCGACGGCCCCAGATGTTTACCCCCCGCACCCCAATTTATCTCAGCCACGCGCCCACGCCGCGCGTCGAGGATTTCGCGCTGCTCGCCGCGCTCGAGGCGGGGATTCGCGGCATCCTGCTGTCGGTGATGCCGCTGGTGATCTACCGCAGCTTCGGCGATGCCGAGACGGTCAGCCACATCTACTTCGCGGTGGGCATCGCCTCGCTCTGCTGCGGGCTGATGGTGCCCTGGGCCACCCGGTTCATCCCGCGCCGCTGGATGCTGACGCTGGCGGGGGTCCTCTATTTCTGCGGCATGATGCTGGCGATCTTCGGCACGCCGCACATGAAGGCGCTGGCGCTGCTGACCAATGCGGTGGGCACGGTGACCTTCACCGTCTGCCTCAATGCCTACGTGCTGGATTACATCTCGCGGCTGGACCTCGGGCGCAACGAGATGACGCGGATGGTCTATAGCGGCGCGTCATGGGCGCTGGGGCCAGTGCTGGGCGTGTGGCTGCTGAACTGGTGGATGCCTGCGCCCTTCATCGTGGCGGCCGGTTTCGCCGTGGTACTGATCGTGGTGTTCTGGCGGCTGCGGCTGGGCAATGGCAAGCAGATTGCCCGCGCCCGCGGCCCCGCGCCCAACCCGCTGGCTTACCTCGCGCGCTTCTTCGCGCAGCCGCGGCTGATCGCGGGCTGGCTTTTCGCCGTCATCCGCTCCTGCGGCTGGTGGGTCTATGTCGTCTACCTGCCGATCTACTGCATCGAAAGCGGGCTGGGCGACCAGGTGGGCGCGGTCGCGCTGTCGCTGTCGAACGGGCTGTTGTTCATCACGCCGCTGATGCTGCGCGTCGTGCGGCGGGTGGGCGTGCGCCTGTCGGTGCGTGCGGCCTTCGCGGCCTGTGGCGGCTTGTTCGCGATCGGCTGGGCGGTGTCGGCCATGCCCTGGGCGGCCTATGGCAGCCTGATGGCCGCCTCGATCTTCCTCGTGATGCTTGATGTCTGCGGCGGGTTGCCCTTCCTGATGGCGGTCAAGCCGTCGGAGCGGACGGAGATGGCCGCGGTCTATTCCAGCTTCCGCGATGTCTCGGGCATTCTCACGCCCGGCGCGGCGGCGCTGGTGCTGCTGGTCTCGCCGGTGTCGGGCATCTTCGCGGCCGTGGCGGGCGGTATGTTCTTGGCCTTCGGCATTGCCGGGCGGCTGCACCCCCGGCTGGGCGCGCCCAGGCCCTTCGCGCCTGCCGCCGTGCAGGCCGCCCCGGCAGAGTAGCTTAGTCCTCGATCTGGTCCATCCAGACCTGGAACCCGGTCATCACGTTCGGCCCGAAGGTGTGGGTCAACGGCACGTCGGCGGCATCGCGCCCCCGCGCAATCAGGACGCGGCCGATGCGGGGTTCGTTGTTGCGCGGATCGAACACCCACCACGCATTGTCGAGGTAAACCTCCATCCAGGCCGCGAAATCGCCCGGCGCCCAGGGCTGGGGCGTGCCCACGTCGCTGATGTAGCCGGTGCAGTAGCGCGCGGGAATGTTCATGCAGCGGCAGAAGGCGATGGCAAGGTGCGTATAATCGCGGCAGACGCCGCGCGCCTCGGCCAGCGCCTCGGACGCGGTGCGGGTGCTGCGGGCGAATTCATAGCCGAAGGCGATGTGATTGTGGACGTAGTCGCAGATCGCCTGCACGCGGGGCCAGCCCGGCGCCGTCCCCTCGAAGAGCTGCCAGGCCCGGTCCGACAGCACGTCGGTATCGCAATATCGGCTGCCCAGCAGGCATGACAAGGTTTCCGCCGGCAAGTCCTCGACAGCATGCTGGCGGGCCTCGGGGCGGACCGGATCGGGCGCGCCATCGTCGCGGATCACGCCCGAGGTCGTCAGCACCATTGGCCCCGCGGGCGCGACCAGCCGCGAACACCAGTTGCCGAAACCGTCGCGGTAGCTCTGGATCGTCACCGCCGGATCGGTGGTCAGGTGGTCGGGCTGTTCAAGGTCGGCGAAGCGCGAGTAATGCACGTTCAGCATCGCGATCATCGGCGTCGGTTGCGGAAATTCGTAGCCAAGGCGGCAGCCGATCCGGAATCGCATGAAGATGTCTTTCATAATGAGGGCGGGAAGCGGGGTGCGGCTGGCAAAGTGCCTGCCACGCGGATGATCGCTCTTGTCTATCAGGTTTCTGCGCCGCAGCACAGGACTGCTTGAACGGCGTCACCGATGGCTGGCTTGCAGCTTGCCGCCGATGGGCGCCCGCTGCTAGCGTCCCGCCACGGCGCGCCACAATCCGCGTCGGACAACCCCGGAGACGTACATGCGGTCTGAAATCGACGAAACACGCCTTGGTCGCATCGCTGCATGGATGGACCGGCAGGTGGACACCGGCCGCCTTGCCGGGCTGGCCGTGCAGATCGCCCATCGCGGAGATATCTGTTTTTCAGAACGTCGTGGCCAGCGCGACATCGGGGCAAACCTGCCGGTGACCGACGACACGCTCTGGCGGCTTTACTCGATGACCAAGCCCGTCACCTGCCTTGCCGCGCTGATGCTTTACGAAGAGGGCGCCTTCCGGCTGGAGCAACCAGTGGCCGATTTCCTGCCGGGCTTCGGCCAGGCCGGCGTCTGGGCCGGGGGCGATGCACCGCCCGAACAGGCCGTCCCGCTGGCCCGGCCCGTGACCATGCATGATCTTTTCACCCACCAGTCCGGCCTTGGCTACCCCAATGCCGAGGGGCGGCCGATCGACCGGTTGTGGGCCAGTGCCGCGCCGTTCCGCACCGCGCCGGGATGGACGATGGCCGATGCCGTGGCCGAGATGGCGCGCCTGCCGCTCTGGTACCAGCCGGGCCAGCACTGGTACTACGGTTATTCCCATGACGTGCTGGGCCGCGTGATCGAGGTGATCACCGGCCAGACGCTGGGCGCCGTGATGCAGGACCGCATCTTCGCGCCGCTGGGCATGACGGAGACGGCGTTTTCCTTCACGCCTGCGCAGGCGCCACGGATGGCAGCATGTTATGGCCACGGGGCCGAGGGACTGCATCAGGTCGCGCCGGCCGATGACCCGGCCTATCGCGCGCCCGTCACGCTGGAAAAAGGTGGCGCGGGTCTAGTCTCGACCATGGGCGATTACCAGCGCTTCGCCAGCATGATGGCCGCTGGCGGCGTGCATGAGGGCCAGCGCCTGATCGGGCGCAAGACCCACGAGATGATGGTGATGAACCAGATCGGTGGCGATTTTGCCAGCCGGGGTCCCGCCCATGTGGGCGACCGGCCCGGCACCGGTTATGGCCTGGGCGTGGGTGTGCTGGTCGACCCGGCCGCCGCCCAGTCGCCGGCCAGCCCCGGCCGTTATGGCTGGAGTGGCTACGCCTCGACCGATTTCTGGGTTGACCCGGTCGAGGAGATCACCGTCCTGCTGATGACGCAAATGGTGCCCTCGGGCACTTTCCCGCTTTGGCGCGAGCTGGAGGTTGCCGTCTCCCAGGCGCTGGCCTGAGCCGTCAGTCCAGCAGTCGCCGCGCGATCACCTGCGCCTGAATCTCGGCCGCGCCCTCGAAAATGTTGAGGATACGCGCGTCGCAAAGGATCCGGCTGATCTTGTATTCCAGCGCGAAACCGTTGCCGCCGTGGATCTGCAACCCGTTATCGGCGGCGGCCCAGGCCACCCGGGCGCCCAGCAGCTTCGCCATCCCCGCCTCGAGGTCGCAACGGCGGCCTGCATCCTTTTCGCGGGCGCTGAAATAGGTCAGTTGCCGCGCGACCATGATTTCCACCGCCATCATCGCCAGCTTGCCCGAGACACGGGGGAAGGCGATCAGCGGCTTGCCGAATTGCTTGCGGTCCTGTGCATAGCCCATCGCCACGTCGAGGGCCGATTGCGCCACGCCAACCGCGCGTGCGGCGGTCTGGATGCGCGCGCTTTCGAACGTCTGCATCAGCTGGCGAAAGCCTTGCCCCTCGACCCCGCCCAGCAGGTTCTCGCCCTTCACGGCGAAGCCGTCAAAGGCCAGCTCGTATTCCTTCATGCCGCGGTAACCCAGCACCTCGATCTCGCCGCCGGTCATGCCGGGGGTGGGGAAGGGGGCCTCGTCTGTGCCGGGCGTCTTTTCCGCCAGGAACATCGACAGGCCCTTGTGATCGGTGCTGGCCGGATCGGTGCGCGCCAGCAGCGTCATCACATGGGTGCGCGCGGCATGGGTGATCCATGTCTTGTTGCCGGTGATGCGGTAGGTGTCGTCCTCCTTGACCGCGCGGGTGCGCAGGCTGCCAAGATCGGACCCTGTGTTGGGCTCGGTGAACACGGCCGTCGGCAGCACCTCGCCCGAGGCAAGGCCGGGCAGCCATTTGGCTTTTTGCGCTTCGGTGCCACCACCAAGGATCAGTTCGGCCGCGATCTCGGACCGGGTGCCAAGACTGCCAACGCCGATATAGCCGCGCGAAAGCTCTTCCGAGACGACGCACATCGACGCCTTCGACAGGCCCAGCCCGCCATATTCCTCGGGGATCGTCAGGCCGAACACGCCCATCTCGCCCAGCTCGGCGATGATTTCCAGCGGGATCAGCTCGTCATTGAGATGCCAGTCATGCGCCAGCGGTTCGACCCGTTCCACGGAAAAACGGCGGAACTGGTCGCGGATCATCTCCAGCTCGTCTTCCAGTCCCGTTGCCCCCACGGTGGCATGGGCGGTGTTGTCCTGCATCAGCGCCACCAGCCGGGTCCGCGCGGCCTGGCTGTTGGCGTCTTGGCGTAGCCGCGCCACCTGCGGCAAATCCAGTCCAAGCGCATCGGCCGGTGTCAGGCCAATATCGGCAAGGCGCACGATTTCGCCCTGACTCATCGGGATGCCACCCGCGATCTGGTTCAGGTATTCACCAAACGCGATCTGGTGGATCAGCGCTTCGATCTCGCCAAACTTTCCCTCGGCCTGCAGCCGCTCGGCCCATTTCTGCATCTGTCGCAGAGCCTGCGCATAGGTCGCAAGCCATGCCAGCCCGTGCGCGGCGGTCTGTTGCGCCTCGATCAGCGCGGGCCGCACCCGGCCGCCATCGGTGACGCGGGCCTGCAGGCGGCTGCGTGCGGCGGTCACCAAGGCATCAACCGGGGCAATTGCGGCGCCTGTCAGCGCCAGCAGATCGGGCAAAAGGGCGCGTTCGCTCATCGGCAGGTCCTGTCCATCATGCGGCATCGCGGGCTCCTTCGTGCTGATGCAGCAGACCTAGGGCCTTCGCAGTTGCAGCGCAACTTCATTTCAATAATGTTAGCGCAAAAGACCGGAAATGTCGCAGCCGATTCCGGGTGCAGCCCCCGGCGCGCCGGGTTAAAGGGGCGGCATGGACCTCAGTTTCGGACTTTCATCGCCGGCGCTTCTGCTGGCCGCCATTGCCGTGACGCTGCTTGCCGGCTTCGTCAAGGGGGCGGTGGGCTTTGCCATGCCGATGATCATGATCTCGGGCCTGTCCACGTTCCTGCCTCCAGAACTCGCATTGGCTGCGTTGATCCTGCCAACGTTGGTGACCAACGGCGTGCAGGCGCTGCGGCAGGGACATGCGGCCGCCTGGGCCTCGGTCCGGCGATTCCGCATCTACCTTATCGCCGGTTTCGTGGCGCTGCTGATCAGCGCCCAACTGGTGCGCGTGCTGCCGCAGGGGGTGCTGTTCGGCCTGATTGGCGGGCCGATCGCGGCTTTCACGGGTATGCAACTGTTGGGCTGGCGGCCACACCTCGCGCGGCCGATCCCGGCGGTCGAGGCGGCCGTGGGCGCGCTTTCGGGTTTCATCGGCGGGCTGTCAGGGGTCTGGGGGCCGCCGACTGTGGCCTATCTCACCGCCATCGACACGCCCAAGGCGGACCATGTCCGCATTCAGGGGGTGATTTATGGCCTTGGTGCGGTGGCCCTGCTGGGCGCGCATGTCGGCTCGGGCGTGATGCGGGCGGCCACGCTGCCGCTGTCGCTCTTGATGATCCTTCCGGCGATGGCGGGAATGGCGGTGGGCCTGCGCCTGCATGACCGGTTGGAGCAGGCCACGTTCCGGCGTGTCACGCTGCTGGTCCTGTTCGTTGCCGCACTCAACCTTGTGCGCCGCGCAGTTTTCTGAGGCGCGGCCCCTCAGGACAGCAAACCCTCATAGTGGCAAACCTGCGCCAGTTCCGGCACTTCGCGCGGGGGCACCACGGTGAATTCGGCATGGAAAAGCTGTTTGCCGCTTTCGCTGGCCGAAATCGTCCATGGGCCTGTCACCAGTTCATAATCCGTGTCGAACTGGAAAAGCGTGATCGACAGGCCCGGCGTGCCGTCTTCGCCCTTGATCGCGGTGGTATAGGTCTCAACTGTCACGCCGTTTGCGCCCATCGGCGGATGGGTGACTGTCACCAGCACGTTGTCGTATCCCGGCGGCCGCCGCGCGCGCGACTTCACGCCAAAACCGATGCCCAGCACCGCCGGCACCCGGCGCGCGGGGCTGACGAAGTCGGGCTCGGTGGTGATGATGTTGGTAAATCCTGCGATCGTTCCCGGCGCGGGCGAGGTTTCGGTCGTGTCCTGCGCGCAGACGATTCCGGCCTGAAAGACCGACAACAGCGGACTGACATCGTCGCCCGGCGCCAGCGCCCCGATACCAGCCGACTGGGCCAGAACCGGGGCGGCGGAAAGGCCAATGGCAAGAAGCAGCGGGGCGAGGGCGGAGCGTGTCATGCCGCCATGCTGCCCGCCGCGCCGCCACTGTCAACGCCCTTTGGCGTGTTTCCCGCTCAGCCGATGGCGGCGGCGCGCACGTCCTCGTCGATGAAGGCCACGTATTTGGCGAAGTTGTCGGCAAACATCTGCACCAGCTTGGCCGCCTGATGGTCATAGGCGGCACCGTCGGCCCATGTATCGCGCGGGGTCAGCAACCGCGTCTCCACCCCCTCGACCGCCACCGGCACGTCGAAGCCGAAGTTCGGATCCTTGCGGAACGCTCCCTCGACAAGGCTGCCGTCCAGCGCGGCGGCGAGCAGCGCGCGCGTGGCACGGATCGGCATCCGCTTGCCGGTGCCATAGGCGCCGCCGGTCCAGCCGGTATTGACCAGCCAGCAGGTGGCGCCGTGGCTGGCGATCTTGGCCTGCAACAGCTTGCCATAAACCTCGGGCCGGCGCGGCATGAAGGGCGCGCCAAAGCAGGTGCTGAAAGTCGGCTCCGGCTCGGTCACGCCGCGCTCGGTCCCTGCGACCTTGGAGGTGAAGCCGGACAGGAAGTGGTACATCGCCTGCGCCGGGGTCAGCCGCGCGATGGGCGGCAGCACGCCAAAGGCATCGCAGGTCAGCATGATGATGTTCTTGGGATGGCCGCCCAGCCCCGTGGCCGACGCGTTGGAGATCGCGTCAAGCGGGTAGGCGCAGCGCATGTTGGCGGTCAGGCTGTCGTCTCCGAAATCCAGCGCCTTGGTCTCGGGGTCGTAGACCATGTTCTCGATGACGGTCGCAAAGCGCGTGGTCGTGCCGTGGATCTGCGGCTCGGCCTCGGCCGAGAGGTGAATGGTCTTGGCATAGCAGCCCCCTTCGAAGTTGAAGGTGCCGCTGTCGGACCAGCCATGTTCGTCATCGCCGATCAGCGTGCGTGCGGGATCGGCCGACAGCGTGGTCTTGCCGGTGCCCGACAGGCCGAAGAACACCGCCGCATCCACCGGGTTACCCAGCGCGTGGTTGGCCGAGCAGTGCATCGGCATCACGCCCTTTTCGGGCAGCAGGTAGTTGAGCAGGGTGAAGACGGCCTTCTTGTTTTCGCCCGCGTATTCGGTGCCGCCGATCAGCACCAGCCGGCTCTGGAAATCAATCGCGATGACGGTTTCGCTGCGGCAGCCGTGGCGCGCCGGGTCGGCCTTGAAGCTGGGGCAGTTGATGACGGTGAATTCGGGGACGAATGTTTCCAGCTCGTCCCGCGTGGGCCGGCGCAGCAGGTGCCGGATGAACAGCCCGTGCCAGGCCAGCTCGGTGATCATCCGCACGTCCAGCCGCATCGTCGGGTCGGCCCCGGCGAACAGGTCCTGCACATGCACGTCGCGGCCCTTCAGGTGCGCCACCATGTCTTCGCGCAATGCGTCGAAGGCGTCGGGCGCCATCGGCGCATTGTTCTCCCACCAGATGGTGTGTTCGGTCATCGGGCGGCGGACGACGAACTTGTCCTTGGGGCTGCGCCCGGTGTGCTTGCCCGTTGTCACTAGCAGCGTGCCACCCTGTCCCAGCACACCTTCACCGGCCAGCAGGGCATGCTGCATCAGATCGGGCTCAAGGGCGTTGTAATAGATATGGCCCAAGCCCGTGATCCCCTGATCGTTCAGTCGAAAACCGGGATTGACCCGCCCGTGATCCATGGCAACGCTCCTTCGCAGCGGCCCGGGAATGGGCCCGTACCCCCTCTTAGCACTATGATTTCTTTGGCGAACAGGCCCGTTTCCTGCCGTTAGCGCAACCAGACCCGTGTTAGCGCAACCAAATGCGCGGGCCTCCGCCGGGTGAGGCATTTTAGCCATTGGTTATGACTTTTGGTCACACTTGAAGCGCCGCCTGCAGGGTGATTCGCAGTTAGGGATTGATTGTTGGAGGCAGAACATGGACATATTCTTGCCAAAAAGCAGGCAAAAAAAGTAACGAGCAGCAAAAGGGACTATCCCCATGTCGAAGATCGCGTTGGTGGACGACGACAGGAATATCCTGACGTCGGTTGCAATGACTCTCGAAGCCGAAGGTTTCGAGGTAGATACCTACAACGATGGGCAGACCGCATTGGACGCTTTCAACAAGCGGATGCCGGATATGGCCGTGTTGGACATCAAGATGCCGCGCATGGACGGGATGGACCTGTTGCAGCGGCTTCGCCAGAAATCGTCGATGCCGGTGATCTTCCTCACCTCCAAGGATGACGAGATTGACGAAGTGCTGGGCCTTCGCATGGGCGCGGACGATTACGTCAAGAAACCCTTCTCGCAGCGTCTTCTGGTCGAACGCATCCGCGCGCTTCTGCGCCGGCAGGATGCGATCTCGGGCGAGGCGATTCCCGACGCCGAGGAAAACAAGGTGATGGTCCGTGGCGACCTTGTGATGGACCCGCTGCGCCATGCGGTGAAGTGGAAGGGCAACGACGTATCGCTGACGGTGACAGAATTCCTTCTGCTGCAGGCCCTCGCCCAGCGCCCCGGTTTCGTCAAAAGCCGCGACCAGTTGATGGACGTGGCCTATGACGATCAGGTCTATGTCGACGATCGCACCATCGACAGCCATATCAAGCGGCTGCGCAAGAAGATGCGGCAGGCCGACGAGGAATTCTCGGCGATCGAAACGCTCTATGGTATTGGCTATCGCTACAACGAACAGTAACGGATGACGTCTTCGCCCATGATTGACATCCACGACCTGCGCTCGGTCCGCGACGCGGCGACGCGGGCGTCGGATGTTACCATTGGCGATGACTGGGTGTCAGCCGAGGCGACGGGCGACCGCGAGATGCAGCGCCGTCGCCGCAGCCGCGGCATTATCACGCTCAACCGTTCGCCGCTGGCGCGCAAGATCATCACATTCAACCTGCTGGCCATCATCGTGCTGGTGGCAGGTGTGCTTTACCTCAACCCTTCACGCGACAATCTGGCGTTTCAGCGGGCCAGCGGCCTTGTCAACGAGGCCGAGCTGATTGCCGGCGTGTTCGAGGCCAAACTGCCCGACGGCCCGGTCCCCGATCCCGCCTTGGTGCCCGGCCCCGCGGCGACAGCGACGCTTGACGCGCTCAAGCTGCGTGGTGGGATCAAGGTGTTTGTCTTCGATCCGGCCAAGACGCTGGTGACCCATGCCGTCGCCAGCACCCGTGTCGGCGATGTCGACGGTCTGTCGCTTGAAGGTGGCGGCACGCTGATCACCGATGCGCTGAACTGGATCTGGGACGCGGCCGTTGGCCTTTTCGGCTCGTCCACGGTGCCGCATGCCGCCGGCGACATGCTGGATCAGGCCCGCGCCACCGTGCCCGCCGCGCTGTCGGGGACCCATGTCGAGACGTTGCAGGACGCGCAGGGCAAGGCGATTTTCGTTGTCAGCGCGCCGATCCGCCATGCCGGCCAGTCGGTCGGCGTTGTCTCCATCGTCAGCGCCGCGGGCGAGCTTGATGCGCTGGTCCGGCGCGAACGCGAGATGGTGCTGCAGATGTTCGTGATCGGCATCGTCGTCTCGATCGGCCTCAGCCTGATCCTTGCCTCGACGATCGCCAACCCACTGTCTGACCTTGCTGCGGCGGCCGAACTGGGCCGCGACCGCAATGCGCGCAAGATGTCACCCGATCGTATCCGCATCCCCGACCTGACCGCACGTCCCGATGAAATCGGGCGGCTGTCGGCCGCCCTGCGTGGCATGGTCGCGGCGCTTTACGAACGGATTGAGGGCAACGAACAGTTCGCCGCCGACGTGGCCCATGAAATCAAGAACCCGCTCGCCTCGCTGCGGTCCGCGGTGGGTACCATGCGCGTCGCCAAGCGCGACGATCAGCGCGAAAAGCTGCTCGAGGTGATCGAGCATGACGTGCGCCGCCTCGACCGGCTGGTCAGCGACATCTCCAACGCCTCGCGGCTGGACAGCGAACTGGTCAAGGAAGCCGAAGAGCCTTTCGATCTGATCAAGATGCTGGGCAACATCAACGACTATCTGGGCGATCAGGCGCGCGGCAAGGGCATCGACTACATCACCGACATGCCGCCCCAACCGATCGAGATTTATGGCCTCGAAGGACGGTTGGCGCAGGTCTTCGTCAACATCATCACCAATGCGATCTCGTTCTGCGAAGACGGCGATGCGATCCGGGTCTGGGCCCGCCGCCGCGAGAATCGCGTCCTTGTCGTTGTCGAGGATACGGGCCCGGGCATTCCCGATCAGGCGCTGTCGAAAATCTTCAAGCGGTTCTATTCCGAACGCCCGTCGGGCCAGTTTGGCAATAATTCGGGCCTCGGCCTTGCGATCTCCAAACAGATCGTCGAGGCGCATGGGGGCGTGATCTGGGCCGAGAACATCCGCCCGACCGAGGCAGACCTGACATCGGAACCGCTGGGCGCGCGCTTTGTCGTGGGCCTGCCCGTCTGAGCGCAGGGGGCGCGGCCGGCCATGCCGCCCGAAGACATCCCGCACATCATGCATGCCACCACCGTCGCACTGGGTGAGGCGGGCCTGCTCATTTTGGGTCGCGCGGGGGCGGGCAAGTCGGGGCTGGCTCTGCAACTGATGGCGTTCGGCTGCGCGCTGGTCGCGGATGATCGCACCGCGATCAGCCGCAAGGGCGATGCCCTGATCGCGCACTGTCCGCCGGCAATCACCGGCCTGATCGAGGCACGCGGCATTGGCCTCTTGCGCGCCGACACGCAGGCATCCTGCCGCCTTCGTCTTGCCGTCGATCTTGACCAAACGGAAACCGAGCGTCTGCCGCCCGAGCGGTACTTGCGCCTTCTGGACTGTGACTTGCCGCTCGTTCACAACAGCGCCAGCGGCCATTTTGCTGCTGCGTTGCTGCAATATCTCAAGGCCATGAGCCTGCCACCGAACCCGGAGACCATGTCATGACCCCGGCCGAGACCAGTGCCGCCACCGCGCCGACCCGGATCGTGCTGGTGACCGGGCCATCGGGTAGCGGCCGTGCCACAGCGATTCATTTTCTCGAAGACCTCGGCTTTGAGGCGATCGACAATTTGCCGCTGTCGCTGCTGGGGGCGGTGACCGGCGCCACCCGCCGCCCGCTTGCCCTTGGCCTTGACGTCCGCAACCGCGACTTCTCGGTGCATGCGCTGCTGGCGGCGGTTGCGGAGTTGAGCGACAATCCGCAGCTGGCGGTGGATCTCGTCTATCTAGATTGCGCCGAAGAGGTGCTCGCGCGGCGTTATTCCGAAACCCGGCGGCGCCACCCGCTTGCCCCCGAAACGCCGCCTCTTGACGGTATCCGCGCCGAATGTGCGCTGCTGGGCCCTGTGCGCACACAGGCCGACATCCTGATCGATACGACAACGCTGACGCCGCATGACCTGCGGGCAGCCCTGCAACGTTGGTTCGGCCACTCCGGCGACAAGGCGATGTCGGTTCTGCTGCAATCCTTTTCTTACAAGCGTGGGCTGCCGCATGACCTCGACATGGTTCTGGACTGTCGTTTCCTGCGCAATCCGCACTGGGATGCGGGCCTGCGTCCGCGCGACGGGCGCGACCCACAAGTCGCGGCCTTCGTCGAGGCCGACCCCGCCTTCGCCCCGTTCCATGACCGAGTTGCCGACCTGCTGGAATCGCTGCTGCCCGCCTACCGCGCCGAGGGCAAGACGCATTTCGGCATCGGCCTTGGCTGTACGGGCGGGCAACACCGCTCGGTCGTGATGGTCGAAACGCTTGCCAAAACCCTTGCAGAGCGCGGATGGCCCGTGTCTAAACGTCATCGGGAAGTGGAGCGGCGCGGCCAGCCGGCAGCGGACGCGGGTGCCGCGGAGTGGAGACCGGAGGCGTGATCGGAATCGTGATCGTGGCGCATGGCGGGTTGGCCCGCGAGTATCTTGCCGCGGTCGAGCATGTCGTGGGCCCCCAAGCCGGGATTCGCACCGTCGCGATCCAGCCTGATGATGATCGCGCTGCCAAACAGACCGAGATCTGCGATGCCGCCGACGCGGTCGATGCCGGAGGCGGTGTGGTGATCGTGACCGACCTTTTCGGCGGCTCACCCTCCAACCTGTCCCTGCGCGCCTGCGGTCCTGACAACCGGCGCATTCTCTACGGAATGAATCTGCCGATGCTGATCAAGCTGACCAAGAGCCGGCGCAAGACCGTGCCTGTTGCGGTCGAGGCGGCGCTTCAGGCCGCCCGCAAGTACATCGACAGCCACGCCGTGGGCAACGGCACGGGGCGCGGCTGATGGCGGTGCGGCGGTTCCAGATCCTTAACGTCAAGGGCCTGCATGCCCGCGCATCCGCCAAGCTGGTCGAAGTGGTCGAGGCCCATGACGCGCAAGCCACCATCTCGCGCGAAGGGCTGAGTGCCAGCGGCGACAGCATCATGGGTCTTTTGATGTTGGCAGCGTCGAAGGGAACATTTATTGATGTCGAGACCAGCGGCCCCGACGCTGACCGTCTGGCAGATGCGATTGCGGCCCTGGTGGCCGACAAGTTCGGAGAAGGCGACTGAACGTCGCAACGGTCTCCGCCACCAGGCCTGCCGAGAGGAACCAACCCGAATTGACCGATTCCGCGCGGGACATCGCTGTTCACCCACCGCAGGGCCCGGGCCCCGCGCCGCGGATCTACGACCGACGCAGTCTGACCTACGCCAATACCTTTGACAGCGCGTTCAAGCGCAGCATCATCCGCGCCATCGAAACGGTGACCGGCAAGATCACCATCCTGAGGCGGATCCGCGAGTTTGAACGGCGCGGCGCGCCTACCGGGCAAGCCTTCTGGCCAGCCACGATGGCGGTGATGGGGATTGACCTGCAGACCCCGCCAGAACAACTCGCCAATATCCCGGCGACCGGTCCGGTCGTGCTGGTGGCCAACCATCCGCACGGCCTTGTCGACGGGATGATCCTTGCCGACCTGATCGGGCGCCGCCGCACCGATTATCGTATCCTGACCCGCTCGCTTCTGACCGGCATCGACGAAAGCGCGGCGAGCTACATGATCCCCGTGCCGTTCCCGCATGAACCCGACGCGCAGGCCAAGATGATCGAGATGCGCACGCTGGCGCGTGATCATCTGGCCCAGGGTGGCCTTGTCGCGCTGTTTCCGTCGGGATCTGTGGCCGTGTCGGACACCATGTTCGGTCCCGCTGTCGAGGGCGAGTGGAACGTTTTCACGGCCAAACTCATCCGCACATCCGGGGCCACCGTGGTGCCGCTACGCTTTCAGGGCCAGAATTCGCGCTGGTATCATATGGCCAACCGTCTCTCGCCCACGCTGCGTCAGGCGCTGCTGCTGCACGAGGTCGTCCATTCCTTCGACCGTCCGCAGGCACCGATCGTGGGCCGGCCTTTCGATCCGGCCGATATCGCGGCACGGATCAATTCGCCGCGCGAGTTCATGGCCTGGCTCAGGGCAGAAACGCTCGCACTGCGGCCCTGACGATACTGCCTTTGACTTGAAACGCTGCGGGGGACCTCGTGCCGCTGCGCCGGTTTTGCATCAGCGCGTCGGCACGGGTTTCTCGCCGCGGTAGTCATAAAAGCCGCGCTGGGTCTTGCGGCCCAGCCAGCCGGCCTCGACATATTTCGTCAGCAGAGGGCAGGGGCGGTATTTCGTGTCGGCCAGACCGTCATGCAGCACGTTCATGATCGCGAGGCAGGTATCGAGACCGATGAAATCGGCCAGTTCCAGCGGCCCCATCGGGTGGTTCGCCCCTAGCCGCAGCGAGGTGTCGATGGAGGCGACCGAGCCCACGCCCTCGTAGAGCGCATAAACCGCCTCGTTGATCATCGGCACCAGGATGCGGTTGACGATGAAGGCCGGGAAATCCTCGGCCGTCGCGCTCGTTTTGCCCAGACGTTCCACCACGCCGTGACAGGCCTTGAAGGTCGGCTCGTCGGTGGCGATGCCGCGGATCAGCTCGACCAGTTGCATGATCGGCACCGGGTTCATGAAGTGGAACCCCATGAACTTTTCCGGCCGGTCGGTGCGGCTGGCCAAGCGGGTGATCGAGATCGAGGAGGTGTTCGAGGTCAGGATCGTCTCGGGCTTGAGGTGCGGCACGAGGTCTTCGAAGATCGCGGTCTTGACCGTCTCGCGCTCGGTCGCGGCTTCGATGATCAGGTCGGTCTGGCCAAGATCCGTCAGCTTGGGGGTGGTCACGATCCGCGCCAGCGCCGCTGCCTTGTCCTCCGGCGCGATCAGGTT
This sequence comes from Limimaricola sp., assembly GCF_016125575.1. Lineage (GTDB taxonomy): Bacteria > Pseudomonadota > Alphaproteobacteria > Rhodobacterales > Rhodobacteraceae > WGLM01. Next base: position 8,514 of record NZ_WGLM01000006.1, on the reverse strand, counting down.
GCGCGAAATCTGGCGGTCCAGATTGCGCCCGATCAGCGCAATGGCCGCATCCATCGCATCCTGGCTGATATCGGTCATCAGCACCTGGTAGCCGGCCAGCGCCAGCACATGGGCAATGCCGTTGCCCATCTGGCCCGCGCCCACAACCCCTACCTGTTCGATCGCCATGCGGCCCGTCCTCTTTGCTGAAATTGCGCGCACCATAGGCCCGCCTGCCGGTCGCTCGCAAGGCGGCGGGATGGGTAAAAGTCGCAGCGAATTGGCGATTTCACGCTTTGGCAAGGGAATCGGGGCAGGCTTGCCAGCGGTGAGTGAAAATATGCAACGGTGGGAACCATGCTACATGAAACGATCGGGGCCGGGGGCCTCGGCTATGCGCCATGCCGCTATGGCCTGTCGCGCATCTTCTTTCGCGGTCCGCGTCGGGCGCTGGAAGCGCCCTATGCCGCCTTCATCGGTGGAACCGAAACCTACGGCAAGTTCATCGAACACCCGTTTCCCGCGTTATGCGAACCGGGGCTGGGCCTGCCTTGCGTCAACCTCGGAATCGTCAATGCCGGTATAGATGTCTATGTGGGCGAGCCCACGGTCACGACGATCTGCCGCGATGCTGCGGTCACGGTGTTGCAGCTGACTGGTGCGCACAACCTGTCGAACCGGTTTTACAAGGTGCATCCGCGCCGCAATGACCGCTTCCTCAGCGCGTCGACCGTGCTCAAGGCGATCTATCAGGAGGTCGATTTCTCGGAATTCACCTTCACCCGGCACATGCTGGGCACGCTGTTCGAGATTTCTCCAGACCGGTTCGAGATTGTTTTGAACGAGTTGCGCAACGCTTGGGCGGCGCGCATGCGTCTGCTGCTGGAACACCTAGGCTCGCACGTTGTGTTGTTGTGGTTTTCCGAACATCCACTGACTGACGAGCCGTGGAACAAGTCACTGCATCCGTTCCGCGCCGACCCGCTATTCGTCACCCGCGAAATGGTCGAGGGGTTGCGCCCGCGGGTTCTTGATGTTGTCGAGGTCGATCCCTCGCCAGCCGCAAGGCGGCAGCGGTCGGAGGGCATGTTCTATTCGCTGACGCAGGCCGGCGCCGCGGCCGAATTGCCCAGCGTCCTTGCCCACGAGGAGGCCGCAGCGCGCCTGTTGCCAGTGCTGCGCAATCACCTGCACCGCTGAGGCCAAGAAAAAACGGCCCGTCACAAGCGGCGGGCCGTTCCAGTCTTTTATCGGCGCAGCTCAGAGCTTTTCAGTCAGTTCCGGCACGGCGGTGAAGAGGTCCGCGACCAGCCCGAAATCGGCAACCTGAAAGATCGGCGCCTCTTCGTCCTTGTTGATCGCGACGATGATCTTGCTGTCCTTCATGCCCGCAAGGTGCTGGATCGCGCCGGAAATGCCGACGGCGACATAAAGGTCGGGCGCCACCACCTTGCCGGTCTGGCCGACCTGCCAGTCGTTGGGCGCATAGCCCGAATCGACCGCCGCGCGGGACGCGCCGACGGCAGCGCCCAGCTTGTCGGCCAACTTCTCGATAATCGCGAAGTCGTCCTTGGACCCCACGCCACGGCCACCCGACACGACGATGCCCGCGCTGGTCAGTTCGGGACGGTCGCTGGCCGCCACGCGGTCTTCGACCCATTCCGACAGCGCCGGGTTGTCCTTGGCGGCGATGTTTTCCACCGGCGCGGCACCACCCGTCGCCGCGGCATCGAACCCGGCGGTGCGGATCGTCATCACCTTGGTGGCGTCGGAAGATTTCACCGTCTGGATCGCGTTTCCGGCATAGATCGGCCGTTCGAACGTGTCGGCATCGACCACGGCCGTGACCTCGGAAATCATCATCACGTCCAGCAGCGCGGCAACCCGCGGCATCACGTTCTTGGCGTCGGTGGTGCCCGGCGCTGCGATGTGGCTGAAGCCTTCGGCCAGCGCCACGATCAGCGCAGCAGTGGGCTCGGCCAGGCGGTGGCCGTAAACCGCGTCCTCGGCGCAGAGCACCTTTGCCACACCCGCAATCGTCGCGGCCTCGGCGGCGGCCGCACTTGCACTGGCCCCGGCGCACAGCACCGTCACATCGCCTAGCCCCGCCACCGCGCTGACGGCCTTGGCGGTCTGGTCCATCGCCAGCTGGCCGTCGGTCACTTCGCCAATCAGAAGAACAGCCATCACACAGCCCCCGCTTCTTTGAGTTTCGCGATCAGGTCATCGACCGTCTTGACGACGATGCCCGCCTTGCGCGCCGCCGGCTCGGTCGTCTTGACCACGCTGAGGCGCGGCGTGACGTCGACGCCGTAATCGGCGGGCGTCTTTTCATCGAGCGGCTTCTTCTTCGCCTTCATGATGTTGGGCAGCGAGGCATAGCGCGGCTCGTTCAGGCGCAGGTCGACCGTCACAACGGTCGGCATCTTCACCTTGATCGACTGAAGGCCACCATCGACCTCGCGCGTCACGGTCGCGCTGTCGCCATCCACGCTCAGTTCCGAGGCAAAGGTCGCCTGGCTCCAGCCCAGCAGAGCGGCCAGCATCTGCCCAGTCGCGTTCATGTCGTTGTCGATCGCCTGCTTGCCGCACAGGACAAGGCCCGGCTCTTCTTCCTTGACGATCCCGGCCAGGATCTTGGCCACGGCCAGCGGCTCGATATCCTGATGCACGTCCTCGGTGGCTACCACCAGGATCGCGCGGTCCGCGCCCATCGCCAATGCCGTGCGCAGCGTTTCCTGCGCCTGTTTCACGCCGATCGATACTGCGACCACCTCGGTCGCCGTGCCGGCCTCCTTCAGGCGGATGGCCTGTTCGACGGCAATCTCGTCGAACGGGTTCATCGACATCTTGACGTTGGCAAGATCGACGCCCGATCCGTCCGCCTTCACGCGGACCTTCACGTTGTAGTCGATCACGCGCTTGACGGGCACAAGGACCTTCATCGGCGTAACTCTCCCCTGGAAATGGCTTGTTCAGTGCTGGCCCCTGTTAACGCGGGGCCGACGGGGAAAACAGGCAAAAAACGACGCAGGCCATACTGGGGACGCCACGTCTTGACGTGTGCGTCAAGGCAGGCAAGGCTGAAATAACGGCCGCACATCCGGCGTGGCCCGCCCAAAAGGACGCGCAATGGCCGCCCCTGTCGTGCAACTTCCGCCCCGCATGGTCCGCTGTGGCCCGCGGCATTTCGTCGGCATCAACGGGCGCTTCGACCGGGCCACGATGGGCGAAATCCCGGCGCTTTGGGCACGCTTCAATGCCGCTGACCCCGCGATCGCCAACAGCTTGGGCGAGGCGGCCTATGGCGTGGTCCACAATTTCGTAGGGACCGGTTGGGATTATGCCTGCGCCTACGAGGTTTCCGGTCCTGTCGCCGCACCGCCCGATGGATTCGTGGCGATTTCCTTCCCCGACCGCGACTTTGCCGTTTTCGCTGCGCCGGGCGACTTGTCGACCATCGGGCAGGTGATGGAGGAGGCGATGGACTGGATCGCCGCCTCTGACATGGACTTTGCCAATGGCCCAACGCTGGAACGCTATGGTGCCGATTTCGATCCCGCCACGGGCACCGGCGGGTTTGAAGTATGGGTTGCCGTCACGCCACGCGCGGCCTGACGCACACGAACCGCAAACCTTTGCAGGTTCGAAACCAATGGCTTGGCGACCGTCCCCGGGGAGGGCGCCCGCTCAGCGGTTCTTGCCAGGCACCCAAAGCACGTCGGTATGGCCATTGTCATTGGCAATCCGCGCAGCTTGAAAGAACCAATCTGACAGCCGGTTGAGGTATTTCAGCGCTGCCGGGTTCACGTCCTCGGCCACGGCGAGTTCCACCACCAGCCGCTCCGCCCGCCGCGCCACTGTCCGGCACAGGTGCAGGTGCGCGGCCAACGCCGAGCCGCCGGGCAGGATGAAGCTTTTCAGCGCGCTCAGCCCCGCCGTCATCGCGTCGATCTCGCTTTCCAGCCGGTCGACCTGGCTGTCTTGCATCCGCAGCACCGGATAGGACGCTTCGGCGTCTGTGGCCATGTCCGGGCGGCAAAGGTCGGCCCCCAGATCGAACAGGTCGTTCTGGATCATCGCCAACTGGTCGTCGAACCTGCCCGCCGCGTGGATGCGCGCCATCCCAAGCGTCGCGTTCAATTCGTCCACCGTGCCGTAGGCCGAGACGCGGGCCGAGAACTTGGCCACCCGCGCGCCGTTGCCCAGCGCGGTTTCCCCGTCATCGCCGGTCTTGGTGTAAATCTTGTTCAACACGACCATCATGAACCTCCCGAGCGGCGCAACCAGACGAAAAGCAGAATCAGCAGGACGGCCACGAACTGCGCCCCGATCCGCCAACGCATGATGCGGTTCGCGTTGCGCTTGTTGAATTCGCCACCGCGGCCGAAACTGCCGATCCCGAGGATGAGGATGGCAGCCACCGCGAGGCAGGCCAGCGCGACGATGATAAATAGCGGATCTCTTAGCATAGGCCCTCCCGGTCTTGGCCCCGACATAGCAGGATGCGTGGCGAAGGGAAGGCCGGGCACCCCGCCCGTCTGCGACCTTCGGGCGCGGGATCAGGGGCTGAGTGGCGACAGAAGCGGTGCCGCGATCCATCCGATCGTTCCTGTCGCGTTGATGCGCACCTGCACCCAACCCGCCGCCACATCGTCAAAGACGACCGCCGCGCTATCGCCGGGGCCAACCTTCTCCACCACGTTGAAATCGGTACCCGGCCCGGCCCGGACATTGACACCCGTCGCGTTGACCCGCCGGAACTCCAGCGGTGGGGCGGGGAGCAGCACTGGCGCGTCGGGCACCACGGCGGCATCGGCACTGGCCAGCAGGGTGGTGCCAAGGTCTGGCACCGGCTCTGCCACGGGCGCGTCGGAATCGGCCGGAGGCGATGCCTCGGGCGTATCGTCGGCAGGTGCGATGGCTTCGGTCGGTTCGGGGGTTGGCGGCGTCGTGACCGGATCAGGCGTGGCGTCGGCGATGGCTGCGGCCTGTCGCGGCCGGAAATCGGCGCCACCCGACATTTCGTAGAACACGATGCCAAGAAACAGGAATGTCAGAACGATGAAGCGGGCCAAGATGTCCTGCCGGGGATTCGTCGCGGTTCGGGGGACCATCCTATCCGCTTCGTCCGGTGAATGCACCTTGCGGCGGGGATGGACCGGGGCCGCGGGCCGGGCTAAAGCAGGCCCATGACCGACACGCCCGACGATCCCGACGCGCTGGACCCCGCGCTTTCCGCGCTGACCACAGAGCCGCTCAGCCGCGCCATCGGCGAGCGTTACCTGACCTATGCGCTGTCAACGATCATGAACCGCGCGCTGCCCGACGCGCGCGACGGGCTGAAGCCGGTGCATCGCCGCATCCTTTACGCCATGCGCGAGCTGAAACTGTCGGCGACCAGCGCGTTCCGCAAGTCGGCCAAGATTTCCGGCGACGTGATGGGCAATTACCACCCCCACGGCGACGCCGCGATCTATGACGCGATGGCGCGGCTCGCGCAGGATTTCAACGTCCGCTACCCGCTGGTGGACGGGCAGGGCAACTTTGGCAACATCGACGGCGACAACCCCGCCGCCAGCCGCTACACCGAGGCCCGCCTGACCGCCGCCGCCGAGGCGCTGATGGAAGGGCTGGCCGAGAACGCCGTCGATTTCCGCGCCAATTACGACGGCACGCTGGAAGAGCCGGTCGTGCTGCCGGCGGCCTTCCCCAACCTGCTGGCCAACGGTTCCAGCGGCATCGCGGTGGGCATGGCCACTAACATTCCGCCGCACAATCTGCACGAACTGGTCGGTGCCTGCCTGCACCTGATCAAGACGCCCGACGCCCGCGATGAAACCCTGATGCAATACGTGCCCGGTCCCGATTTTCCGACCGGCGGTGTCATCGTGGAACCGCGCGAGAACCTCGCCGAGGCGTATCGGACCGGGCGCGGCTCGATCCGCCTGCGCGCGCGCTGGGAGGTCGAGGATCTGGGCCGCGGCCAGTGGCAGATCATCGTGACCGAGATCCCCTACCAGGTGCAGAAGTCCAAGCTGATCGAGAAGCTGGCCGAGATCATCCAGACCCGGAAGATCCCGCTTCTGGCCGATGTGCGCGACGAAAGCGCCGACGACATCCGCATCGTGCTGGAGCCGCGCGCGCGCACGGTCGAGCCCGAGATGATGATGGGCATGCTGTTTCGCGCCTCCGACCTCGAGGTGCGCTTTGGCCTGAACATGAACGTCCTGATCGACGGGCTGACGCCCAAGGTCTGCTCGCTCAAGGAGGTACTGCGCGCCTTCCTCGACCACCGGCGCGACGTCCTGTTGCGCCGCTCGCAGCACCGGTTGGAAAAGATCGACCACCGGCTCGACGTGCTGGAAGGCTTCATCATCGCCTTCCTCAACCTCGACCGGGTGATCGACATCATCCGCTACGACGACAACCCCAAGGCCGCGCTGATGGCCGAGGATTGGGGCAAGGATCACGTTCGCGCCACGTCGGAGCGCGACTATGTGCCGCCTGCCCCGGTGCCCGAGGGGCAGGAAGGGCCGGGCCTGAACGAGGTGCAGGCCGAAGCAGTGCTGAACATGCGCCTGCGCAGCCTGCGGCGGCTGGAAGAGATGGAGCTGATCGCCGAGCGCGACGCGCTGATGGTCGAGCGGGCCGGGCTGGAGGACCTTCTGGACAGCGAGGCGCTGCAATGGGCCCGGATCGCCGAGGAGCTGCGCGAGGTGCGCAAGACCTTCGGCAAGGACAGCCCCGGCGGGGCCCGGCGCACCGGCTTTGCCGAAGCGGCCGAGATCGAGGAGGTCCCGCCCGAGGCGATGATCGAACGCGAGCCGGTCACCGTCGTCTGCTCGAAGATGGGCTGGGTGCGGGCGATGAAGGGCCATATCGACCTTGGCTCCGAGTTGAAGTTCAAGGATGGCGACGAGGGCCGTTTCCTGTTCCACGCAGAGACCACCGACAAGATCCTTGTCTTTGGCACCAACGGGCGCTTCTACACCGTTCTTGCCGCCAACCTGCCCGGCGGGCGCGGCACGGGAGAGCCGTTGCGGCTGATGATCGACCTGCCCAACGAGGCCGATATTGTCGCGATGCGGGTCTACCGCCCCGGCGAGCGGCTGATCGTGGCCTCGGTCGAGGGTGACGGTTTCGTCGTCGCCGAGGACGAGGTCGTAGCGCAGACGCGGGCGGGCAGGCAGGTGCTGAACCTGCGCGAGGGCGGCGCGGCAGCGGTTTGCGTGCCGGTGGCGGGCGACCACGTCGCCGTGGCAAGCCGGAATGGCAAGCTTCTGGTCTTTGCGCTGGCCGACCTGCCGGAGATGGGCCGTGGCAAGGGCGTGCGATTGCAGAAATACAACCAGGCGCGCGGACGGCAGGGCACGCTGGAACTTGACGGCGGATTGGCCGATGTCACCACCTTCGCATGGGAGGCGGGGCTGAGTTGGCCCATGGGCGGCGGCAAGACCCGGACCGAGCGCGACATGACAGAGTGGAAGGCCGCGCGCGGCAGCGTCGGCAAGCGCCCGCCGCACGGCTTTCCGCGCGACAACCGCTTCGCCTGAGGCTTGCGCCCATTCCTGCCCTCCCCTAGCGTGAGGCGACACCTGCCAGAAGGACTGCCGCCCATGCGCCTGTTCGCCCGCCTTGCCGCACCGCTTGCCGCCCTCCTGATGCTGACGGCCTGTGGCGGCTTTCGCGATGACCTGACCAAGCCGCCGACGCCGATCGGGCACTTCCTGCTGGGTTACAACATCGTGGTGGCCGAAGATCCGCAGAAGGGCCCGTTCTCGCGCGATGCCACGCCGGACGAATGGATCAAGGCGGTGCATGATGCCATCGACACCCGTTTCAAGCGCTTCGACGGCGATCAATATTACCACATCGCCGTGGCGGTGCAGGGCTACGTGCTGGCACAGCCGGGTATTCCGCTGATTTATTCGCCGAAATCGGTGCTGATCTTCTCGGTCACGTTCTACGAGGACGCGACGCAGCGGAAGATCAACGAAGAGCCGATCCAGCTGACCGTGTTCGAGCCGTGCTGCGGCGTTCCCTTCCTTGGTTCCGGCAACACCAAGTCCGCGCAGGAACAGATGGAAGGGCTGGCCTTCAATGCCGCCAAGGCGATCGAGCGGCTGATGCGCAAGCATGCCGACTGGTTCGGCGGCACACCCGAGGATGTGGGCAACGACCGCACGATCGTCGAGGGCAATGTGCTGGTCGACAATCCGGGTGCAGTCGTGCCGCGCGGCGCACTTAATCAGGTGCAGCAGCAGGCGCAGCAACAACAGGGCCAACAGCCTGCCAACTGACGCTTGCGTTTCGGTCGCTTTGCCCCTAAATCGCCCGCGATGTTGAACCGGGTTGCCCGCGCAACCCCCCAATTACGCAAAGGCGTCGTGGCATGGGCAAGGCAAAGTTTGAACGCAACAAACCGCACGTGAACATCGGGACGATTGGTCACGTTGACCACGGCAAGACGACGCTGACGGCGGCGATCACGAAGTATTTTGGTGATTTCCAGGCCTACGACCAGATTGACGC